>CAVUVF010000012.1:0-59248 GCA_963744795.1 uncultured Acidobacteriaceae bacterium | reverse complement strand
TTGTGTAGTCCAATGGGCTGGCTCGTTAGGAAGTTGTTCGAGGAATTGCCGGCGTTGCTGGTCGTAGGCAGATAGGACTGCAACGACCGCGAGACCGGCGAGATCAGGGATGACGGGATGATGTTGCCGGCAAAGGGTGCGCGCGTGCAGTTCGCTCCGGAGGCGTTGCAGATGTAGTAAGTAGTTATGAAACGAGCTGCGGGTAGGCGCTGAAGTTTCCCCCTTGAGCCGCGCCGGACGGGATCGATTGTGAAAAGTCGGTGTTGTTGACTGCCGGTAGTAGTAACCGTCATACGATCCAAAGAAGAAAATCTTATTCTTCTTGATAGGCCCGCTGGCATACGCTCCGAACTCGTTTTGCTTCTCAATGGGCGTGGTGGGCGGGAAAAAGCCGCGCGCATCTAAAACCGTGTTCCGGAAGAATTCGAACGCCGATCCGTGGAAATCGTTCGTTCCGGATTTCAGGACGAAATTATCTACGCCTTGGCCCTGATAAGAAGCCGGTGGGTTATTGGTCAGAACCCTGGAATTGTTCAATGGCTTCGACGGAAACGCCAGACGAAAGATACCTGGTTTCGCCTTGCACGGCCGCAGTCGTGGTGGGAAATCCTTCTATATAGACCTCGTTTAAATACGGCTGGCCTCCGTTGAAAGACGCAAAGGATGTTCCGGCCGCCTGAGTGCCAAGCCCTTGAACCCCCGGAACGAGAGCTACGAAGGCCGTCGGGTCTAGAGGACTGCCAACTCATCGCCAGCGGCAGCGCCGTGTACAACTCGTTCCGCATATTGCTCCCCAGTGTGGCGTCCGCCGTATTGAGGGGCAGCGGGGCAGAACTAACCGTGATTGTCTCGCCGACAGATCCCACCTGAAGTGACAGGTTCACTGTAATCACAGCAAGCGCGTCGACCAAAACTTTCTCCTGCGTCACGGATTGAAATCCGGTCGCGGTTACGTTGAGGGTGTATTGTCCCGCTGCAAGCGCCGCAATAGAATAAAAGCCGGATTCCGTCGTCTGTTGAACCGTTTTCGCGTTTGTCGCAATGTTTGTTGCCGTTACCGTAGCTGCCGGCACGGCTGCTCCGGACGGATCGCTGATGGTTCCCTGAATGGAACCAGTTCCACCGATCTGGGCCTCCAGCCTTGGAAGGCCGAAAAGTAAGATGATTGCAACGGCAGCGCGGAAACATTGCCTGGTCAATGCGCATAGAAAGACTCCTGCTCGCTGAGTGGATGCATAAATTCAATATTCGGGATACAACAGGCATTCGCGGACCGGTTGCCCCAGGCGAAAAACGGCAGCTGAATCTATGCCGCCTTCGTTGTCAAACCTCAGGAATAAGGAATATCAAACATGGTTCACCGGTTTCGTATGCTGCTGGGCATAGCCGTAGCAACGGTCGCCCCTTCTATGACAAGTTCTGCTCAGGAGCCACCAACGGCTTGGGTGGACAAAGACACGGGGCATCGTGTGATCCGCCTCACTAGGGAACCGGGTTCGTCCGGTTTCTATTTCAATGTGAATGCGTATGCGCCGGACGGCAACTGATGGCCTACGACCCCGCCGATGGAATTCACGTTCTCGAAATCGAAACAAGGAAGAGTCGCTTGTTGGTTCCAAACCCCCCGCGGACTCCGGACCCCGATCCTTCGACGCCCGGGTTTGTTCGTCGAGGCATTAACCCCATTGTGGTCGGCAGAAAAACAAACTCAGTGTTTTCTTCGAAAATCGATCCGACCACAAGATTAAGCACGATCTACAAAGCAGACATGTACACGGGTGCTGTGAAGCAACTGGTCACGCTGCCTCCACGTGCCACCTTGGCGACCGTCAATGCTGATGAGACGCTTGGGTCGGGAGCTACAACGAAACCGAGGAAGGACGCAGGCGGGAGATTCCCGCGCAATCGCCCGCAGCCGCAGACATCGAAAGGCCGTCCGGCCCCGCAGGCCGGCAATCTGGTACAGGCGGAAGACAAGGCGGCGAACATGGAGCGCCGGTTAGCTGCGCGAATTCCTGTTGTGCTCTATTCCATCAATCTCGAAACCGGAAAAATCACTGAACTGCTTCCTTCCACTGATTGGATTAGTACGTGCTGTTCTCGCCCGTCGATCCTGCACTGTTGATGTACTGCCACGAAGGCCCTTGGCAGAAGGTCGATCGTATCTGGATGATTCACACCGACGGCACCCACAACCCCTTATCCACGAGCGCACCATGGCCATGGAAATCGCCGGGCACGAATTCTGGGGCCTGATGGAAAGACGATCTGGTACGACTGGCAGCCGCCCAAGGGCGAAGACTTTTTCCTGGCCGGCTACAACCTGGAGACGCGCCGGCGCACGGCCTCCACATGCAACGCGACGAGTGGTCGATTCACTTCAATCTCACACCGGGAAATACGACTGTTCACGGGCGACGGCGGCGACCCCGGCCAGGTCGCCAAAGCGAAAGATGGCGAATGGATCGAGCTGTTTCATCCGCAGGTGCCCAAGATAGACGGAGCGCTGAACGAGCGAGCTTCTGGCAACCCGGCGTGTTCCGTTCCAGCACCTGGTGAACATGGCTCAGCACGATTACCATTTGGAGCCAAACGTTCGCTTTTCACCCGACAAAAAGCTGGTGATCTTCACCAGCAACATGTTCGGTCCTAGTTATGTGTTCGGAGGAGAGGGGAATAAGAGTACGGATCGCCCCGCTTCGGAATTGCAATCTACTCCCGAACTCGCGAAGAAATTCAATCCACGGGAACCCCACAAGGTCAATGTGCCGGCCCCGGAAATAACCGCAATCCAGCCCTGAAGCAGAGGACCTTCGTCGAGAGGATAGCGAGCGATGGAAGATCTAACATAGCGTAAGTTCGGTCCATGAGAAGGCTTAGACCAGACCGGCTTGTCTCTATCAAAGACATTGCAAGGGAAACCGGTGTGTCGCACTATTTGTCTCCCGACGCAGCAGCAAGTTCGCACGCTAACAACCCGAGACGAAGTCGTCCGGCATTCAGGAAGGTTGGTTCAGCAGTATTGCATGATCCTGGTCGACGCACCAGCGGACCGGATCGGGTGATCGCGGTAGTCGGTTGCTCCGGAAACGGCGGGCTGACGCGCCGCGAATGCGCTCTATGAATCCGCTGGAGAGAAGCGGACAATCGGAAATTGGTCGTCGATTTGCGGGGCAGAGCACCTGAGGTGAATTTCGGCTTTCGGACGTCCTATTGCTGTTTGGGTTAGCGAGTGACCGCGCAGGATTGATCAGAATCCTGCTAGGTAGCAAAATCTTCCATCCTTTCGGTGATTTCCTGTTGCATGACGTGGGAACTGGAGACGGTATCGTCCGGGCTGGTCCGCAAGATACAGCGAATAAGTTGCGAACGGCTCCACTACGGGCTCGCAGACCAAGTCGCGGTTCATGCATGACCCGCATCCTTTCTCTTGAGGAAACGATTCAACCACACGGAGGTGAAGCTCGAGCTGTGACTTCGCGCTTCAATGGGTTGAGCCCACAGAGAAGCAGGGCTACTGACTTTCTTGCGATCGCTTTGACATCGTCCGATCATTATCTTTACTGAAGACCAATGCACGCAGTAGATCTTTGAACCGGGATCAGCGCGGAGTGGATCGAAGCATGGCCGCCGAATGACCGACGGATTGAATCTCTCTTGATAGGCCTTCTTCAAGGAGGCGAACGCCTCATCCTTGTTGTTCAGCCCTACATAAACCACTACGATCTCAGAGCATTTGGAAAGCCGTTCCCGGATGGCTCCGATGTGAACGTATTGTTTCCGCCCGAAAAAAGTGATCGCTTTTGAAACTCTGCGACCGCTTCATTGTGCATATGTTTCTGAGCGAATACCTGCACCAAGCTGGTAATACGCGATCCCGAAACGGGAGTCCATCTCTATTGTTTTTCGGCTCTGTTGTATGGACTCGTCGTATCGACGCGCTACGAGAAGCACATCGGCCATATCTGCACCGATAACCAGGGAAAGCGGATCCAGACTCTTGGCCTTTTTCATCTCTGTGATCGCTTCGCTGTTTCGACCCAAAACGATCAAATGCCACGCATACCATTGATGGGCAGTGGCATAACTCGGGTTTAGTCCAATAGCTCTTCTGTATTCTTGTTTGCGTGGCAATCTCACGAGCCACTTTGCTCTGGAGAGCGATTCCATCCCGCAACTTTCCCTCATAGCTCTGCGCCCATAAATGCCTGTCGGAAGATGCCCCGATTAACTGGGCCTTGATCCCAATCTCGCTGCCCGAACGCAAGGCAGTGCCTTCGACGACTGCGCTTACGTTCACTCGCGTGCGATTTCGGGCAGAGGCTTCCGAACGCCCTCCTAAGTCATGGAGATGTACGCGAAGTTACGCGCTATTGGCCGATTTGCCCGAGTTAAGTAATTAACTCGTCGTCATGCCGTAGAAAAGTATTGCTCGGAAGCATTTCCGGAGAGATTTACCAGCCAAGCACGGGCCAAGGATCGAATTCCCGATGATGAGTTCCTTGCGCTTTGAAATACTCGGATACCCGCAAGTGTCAGGAAGAGGACCACAGCCAAAATAAGGGCGGGCCCCCTCCAACTAGCCCACCACAGCAGGCGTTCCGATTCGTGGCTGAGTCTCCCAGCGCCTCGCGAGTCCTGTTGATTGGATGAGGTAAATTCGGGCATAGTGGTGCTTCGCCCCGTGCGCGCCATTCGCTTTAGGGTCTTCGAGGTTGACCTGCGAGCAGGTGAGCCGCGTAAAAGAGGCATCAGGGTCGAGCTTCAGGAGCAGCCATTTATCCTTCTCGTCACGCTCCTTGAACGGCGAGGAGAAATCATTTCTCGCGAAGAACTTCGCCAGGCACTTTGGCCAGATGGCACTTTCATTGATTTCGATCACGGACTCGGCTCGGCATGGTCGAACTCCAACCGTGACGCGCAAGAGCAGTCTGCGCGAGATTGGGCCTCCCTTGTTGGTCAGCGTTACGAGAGCATGCGGGAGATCGTGTACAAGAAGGCGGGAGACTTTCAGGCCAAAGTCGATGTTTATACCCGTTATGACCGGCGGCCAGGTCCGACCATGGTCTACATCCATGGCGGCGGCTGGTCGAGCGGTTCGAAGGAGCAGTACGTACTCTGGTTTCTGCCATACCTTCAGCTGGGAATGAGAGTTGTCAGTGTGCAGTATCGGCTGGCGGGCGTCGCACCTGCTCCCGCGGCTGTCAAAGATTGTCGCTGCGCTCTCTACTGGGTCTTCCAGAATGCCGCAAAGTATGGCTTCGACCCTGCAAAGATCGCTCTGACGGGCGGTTCGTCCGGAGGTCACCTGGTACTCATGACCGGCCTGCTAAAACCATCAGACGGATTGGATGATGAGTGTTCCGGTCCTCAACCCGGACCGGTAAAGGCCATTGTGAATTACTACGGCCCGACGGGTCTCGTCGCTGGCTTTCAGTCGAACATTCCTTTCCTGTTGAACTGGTTTAAAGGTGTTGACAGCCCAATAGAAATGGCGCGGCGCTTATCACCGCTCAGCTATTGCGGCCGGGGGCGCCCCCGGTTCTTACGATCCATGGGGACGCCGACGAGATGGTTCCCTACCAGGATGCCTTGAAGCTGCGGGATTCACTGACGAAGGCGCATGTGCCGAATGAGCTTGTGACTATCCCGGGAGGCCATCACGGCCGTTTCCGCTGGACGGACTCCGACACGATCCACGTTCAACGAGTTATAGAGAGGTTCTTGGGATCGTATGGTTTGATCGACGGCAACTAGGCCGAAGATCGATTCCAGAGCGTTGCGCGCCCGTGAACGGAAACATTTAGCGTTTTCCCGCAGCTTGGGATACGATCTTCTTACCCAAGGAGGGGGATTATGGTCATCGGGAAAGCGCTTTCAACTCTTGCGCGGACGTTCTTTGGTTTTCTTGTTCCTAGGAATGTTATCCACCTGTTGTTCGTTCTCGCAAAACATAACAGGCACCATACTTGGAACGATCACTGACTCCTCGGGTGCGGCAGTTACCGGAGCGTCGATCACGGTGGTCGATGAAAACACAAATCTGGAGTATAAGGCTGCCGGCGGTGTTAGCGAGTACACAGTAACAAACCTTCCCCCCGGGACCTATTCAGTTAAGGCTGAGCTAAGCGGCTTCAGACCGAACCTCATCAAAGGAGTTGTGTTGCTGGCGAATCGGTCGGTCCGCGTAAACGTCATTCTCTCCCCCGGCTCTGTAAACCAGACAATTGAAATTACCGCTTCAGCGCCGTCGTGAACTCTGAGAACGCCACTGTTGGTAACGTCTTGCAATCGGGAGCAATCACCACCGTTCCATTGAATGGCAGAACGGTAGATCGGCTGATCCGCATCTCGGCCGGTGTCACTACCGATAACTCCAACAATCCGCGCGTAGCAGGCAGCCCGTACTGGGGCGGCATTTCGTTCAACGTCGATGGGGTGGGTTATAACGATTCGGGGAATGGCGGCGGTGCTTATTCTTACAGACATGGTTTGTCGACGCAGCCGTCTGTGGATGCAATTGGTGAGTTCAAGATCGATTCCAACAGCATGAAGGCCGAATTCGAAAGTGGAGTTTCCGTGACGGTCGTTACCAAGAGCGGCACAAATCAAATTCACGGATCCGCATTGTGGTTCAACCGCAATCGAGAATACGCCGCGCAAAATTTCTTCCAGACATCACAGCCGAAGGCGCCATTCAACCGAAATGAACTGGGTGGGACGATTGGAGGTCCATCGTCAAAAACAAGTTGTTCTTCTTCGGCAGCTTCGAAGACTTACTGGAACGAAGTTCAATCACGACTTCCGGTCTCTCCGTCCCTACCAGCGCCATGCGGAGCGGAAACTTCGCCGGGCTGGCTACAATCATCGATCCTTTGAATGGATCACCATTTCCGAATAATCAAATCCCGAGCAATCGGATCGATCCTCGCGCCCAGGCACTTGCTGCGAATATCCTCAGCCCAATGTAACGGGCCTGTCTGGAGGGACTTTGCAGAATTACATTGCTTCCATCCCAAATAAGTATGACGTGTATCGATTCGGCGCCAGAGTTGATTACAAGTTATCCGACAAGGACAGCTTCTTCGTGAATCTGAACGATTCCAAGGGAGACCCGTACTTTGTCGCGCAGAACTACCCGCTAGGTTACGGGTCGTGGCAATACGGCGGCTACACAACCAAGAGCGCGAATGCGACCTACACCCATACTTTCTCGCCGACTATAGTGAACGAGGCTCGATTTGGCTTTTTGTCGCACGCCTCCGGCCGCCAGGGCATGAATAAGGACTTTGATCCGCGGTCCTTATTTCCGGGACTCTACCCCGTCGATTACGGAGGGTTCCCGAATATCAACATCACGTCCTACACTCCGATCGGTGATTACGGAGGTGCCCAGGTCCCTCCCGAGACGACACCGCAGTACATCGATAGCCTTTCGATTGTCCATGGAAAGCACACGATCAAGACAGGCCTGGATATCGCCATCTATCGTGTGTCGTCGACCCCGACGGTCGCGGGTTTGGGATCGGGCTTGGTGAACAACGCCGGGCTCGGCCGCTTTGATTTCACGGGACGCTACACGAGCGCGACGGCGACGGCAGCTCCCGCCAATGGGTTCGCCGACTTCCTGCTCGGCACTGCAAACGCCACTTACAGGTCGTCGGGTAGTCCCGCCGAGGTCTTTTCCTCAACGCGCTACAGCGCTTACCTTCAGGACGATATACAGATCTCGCCGAAGTTGACACTGAGCGCAGGTATTCGCTACATGGTTCAAATTCCCTGGTCAGAGCGCGACGGCAGGATGGCACAATTCGACACCAAATCGGGGAAGTTATATCTGGCCGGCAGCCAATTCCCGGCTGGAACCCAGCAGGCGTTGGTCAACGCGTATCCGATCACGTTCGCGGGGAAGATCGGCTTGTCGGATACGCTGATTCAAACCGATACCAACAACTGGCAACCTCGTATTGGACTTGCGTATCGCCCGTTTGGTAATGGCAAAACCGTCATAAGGTCAGGGTTCGGAGTTTACACTAGCTTTCTGCCGGTCTTCATTGGTTTCCGGCAATTAGGCTTCAGTAATCCCCCTTTCTCCTCGCCGAGAGCTTCGAGTCTGCGGCCGGACGAACGCCCTCGCTGACGCTAGCCAATCCTTTTCCGGGGACTGGGAGTCTCTCGCCGAACCCCAGCATTACCGCGGTTCAAAACAACCTGAAGAACGCAGAATCCTATCAGTGGAACTTCACGGTAGAACACGAACTCGCTCGGAACCTTGGCGTTCGCGCATCGTATGTCGGCAATCGTAGCGCGCATCTGCCCTGGTACAACTTCCCGATCAACCTGTCCCAGCAGCAGATTCCCGGCACGCTCCAACCGAATCGTCCTTATCAACCCTGGGCCGACATCTTGATGTTGGCCAGCGGCGGCAGTTCCATCATGCACGAGCTGCAACTAGAGGCGACGAAACGCTACTCCGCTGGATTGACGTTCCAACTTGAGTACGCCTGGACGAGTTCAATCGATGACACTCCCACCGTGGGCGGACCTCAAGACCCTTACAACACCCGCGCGGATCGCGGGAATACGGATGGCGTGCGTCGCCATGTTTTCAGCGCCGCTTATTCGTATGAATTGCCATTTGGCCGGGGCAAGCCGTTTGTGAGTAGTGCCAATGGTTTTGTGAATGCCGTTATAGGCGGATGGCAAATTGCCGGTATAACTTATCTGCGAACCGGTACTCCTTTCAGCCTGGGTATCACGACCACGCAGACCGGCTGGCGTGCCATTCGGCCCAATGCAAACGGCTCGGGTGCACTCTCGAGATCGGACCGCAGCATCAATCGCTGGTTCGATCCTTCCGTGTATTCCTTACCAGCCCCATTCACCTATGGCAATTCCGCGCGAAACAGTCTATTTGGACCTGGCGATATGGTGTTTGATGCGAGTGCTCTTAAAACCTTCTCAATCCTGGAGCGAGTGAGGGTGCAGCTTCGAGGAGAGTTTTTTAATCTCCCCAATCATACAAACCTGGGGAATCCGCGACGAACATTTCCATTCCGTCTACAGTCGGGCGAATCACCAGCGCCGGTGACCCGCGCCAAGTGCAGTTTGGAATCAAGTTTCTGTTTTGACTTTTGAAAGAATGCCCCGTCCACTTAGGCTGCTGATCGGCGCAATCGGCCTTGCTGCCGCTATGAACGGTGAAGGAGCCTGGTGGGAAAAGAGCCTCTTCGCATCATCGATCTCACTACGAGCATGAGCCGCATCGACTATCGTGATCCGATGCGGCTCGCCCGAGAAAAGGCTGAGCTCGGCTTTAACGCGGAACATCTCGAAGTTATGGCGATGCCGGCCGGCCTCGATGATCGCGGATTCTTCTTCAAGTCGAAGCTAGCGGCAGCACCTCATGTCGATTATCTGGGCCCTTACCTGACCGAGGCCAAAAAGCACGGCATTCGAACCTTCATCTATTTCAACGTTCACTACTACACGATGCGCTTCGCGCTAGAGCATCCCGACTGGCGTGAGATACGCCAGAACGGACAACCTCTCGAGGGCGTTTACGATACGGGTGCGAGCTTCTGCGTGAACACACCCTGGCGGGATTGGGTCTTTCAGGTACTCAGAGATCTCGCCGCATACCCGATCGATGGCATCTTCTACGACGGACCGATTTATCGCCCCGATACTTGCTATTGCAAGTACTGCCGCGCAAAATTCCGTCAACGCTATGGCACGGAGATGCCCCCGAAGGACGTGCGCAGCGGCAAGCCTTTTGAGCAGTTACTGGCATTTCAGGCGGACAGCCTCGCCGAGTTTCTAAGAGACACGCGTACGATTCTCAAGGCTAAGAACCCTGATTGCGCACTTTACATGAACGGCGGTGTACGCGGTGCCAATTGGGCCACAGCACGTTTAAATCGAGTCCTCGTCAAAGAACAAGACCTGCTAGGGAGCGAAGGCGGGTTTCTTGGCGGCGACCTTACGCGCGTTCCTTTGTGGAAACCGGGGTTGACGGCACGCCTTCTTGAAACGCAGGCGGAAGGCAAACCTCGCGTAATCTTTTCCGCCGCCAGCCACAAGCCATGGACGTTCTCGCTGCTTCCCGATCCGGAACTGCAGCTTCTTTACGCCGACACCATTGCCAACGGAGCCAGCGTATGGATGGGGATTACGCCTTTCGAGTTTGAACAACCGGAGATGAAAAGTCTCGCGGTCATGAATCGCTTCCTGGCTGACAATGCCGAGTACTATGTGAAGACTCAGTCGGCCGCTCGCGTTGCGGTAGTTTGGTCGGACGTTACTGCGAACTTTTACGCCGCCTCTGCCGCTCAGCTGATCGATTACAGTCCCACCACTTCGCGAACCGATATGGGAAACGTGGACGGAGAGTTTTCTGGCATTACGGAATCGCTGCTTCGCGCGCACATACCTTTTGATGTTCTTGATGATGTCGCGCTGGCGTCCGGGACGCTTAGTCGCTACGACGCGATTTTCCTGCCGAACGTGGCCTGCATGAGCGACGGGATCTCCTCGCGCCTTGAGAGTTACGTCAGAGCGGGCGGCAAGCTGGTCGCTGACTTCGAGACTTCCCGGTACGATGAGACAGGCATTCTACGCAAAGATTTTGCGCTCTCGAAGGTGTTCGGCGCCAGTGCCAGACCCAAAGTCGCCGGACCACGTCGCTGGGACTTCATGCGGCCCGTGCGTTCAGACATGCTGCTGAAAGGTCTGGACCGGGAGTTCATTCCATCTCCGAACTATTATGTCCCGATCGCGACGAAGCCCGGCGATGTCGTTCTGCAATATACGCAGCCATTGGCCGGTCCCTATGATGGCGTTCCAAAGCTCTCGAACGATGCAGCGGCGGTCGTGAACCGCTTAGGAAGAGGAACTGTCGTTTACTTTAGTGGTGATATCGGCAACACCATCGCTAAATTTCACACGCCTGAGCTGATCGAGCTTCTTTCAAGCGCCGCCCGACAGATGGCTATCGCTCCCGTTCTTCTAGAAAACGCACCGGGTTCGGTAGAACTTGTCGTTCGCACGCAGAACGATCATCACCGAACACTGGTTCACTTAGTGAACTTCACCGGGGAGATGACCCGGCCGATCCGCCACATCATTCCAATTTCAAATGTACGGATAACGCTGAGCTTAGATATTCATGCGTCCAGGGCTACACCTTGTGGGACCACCAGGCGGTGAAGCTAAGCCGCAATACATCTGGAGCGCTTCAGACCGTTATTCCAAATTTGAAGGAGTATGAAGTTCTGGTTCTGGAGAACTGACCGTCTTACTACCGCCTGACAGACTTCGAATCACCCGACGCCTTCGGCCAGCAGCTCTTCTATCATTTATCTATATGCGATGTCCCGCCTGCGGACTAGAAAACCCGCGTGGCTCCGCAATGGTGTGACTGCCATTATGATTCTCAGACAAGAACGGTAGAGAAACCGTCGATCGGTCACGCAGTTCGCTCGTACGGTTCTGGAGAAGCGCTGCCCCGGTGTGACTCCTGCTAGCGTAGAGCGTCCTCGACGGCTTTTACCAACGACGGATCTTCGGGCGCTACAGTAGGCTCGAAACGCGCCAGAACTGCGCCATTTCGGCTGATGAGAAACTTCGTAAAGTTCCACTGAACGTCGCCGCCCGTTCGAGGGTTCTCGTTCTCATCGGTCAGGTATTCGTAAAGCGGCAGACGCGGGTTAGCGCGGACGAATACCTTGGACATCATCGGGAAGGTCACGTCGTACCTCCGCCTGCAAAACTGCTTGATTTCCGGATCAGATCCGGGCTCGCCTTGCCCGAAGTCATCAGAGGGGATGCCAATCATCACAAAGCCCTGATCCTTGTGCGCCAGATAAAGCTTCTGAAGCCCGGCGTATTGGGGAGTGTATCCGCAGCGGCTTGCAACATTAACGATCATCAAGACCTTGCCCTTGAGATCACGGAGATTAAGCCTTCCGCTATCGATCGTTGTTAAACGAAAGTCATAGACCGATGCAGCCGAAAGAGACCCGGCTATCAGTAAGCTGCCTAATACACAACCAAACCGTATTCTTTTCACGATCGTTACCAATCTTTTCGGCGTCGGAATAGCCAATGATAATACGACATAGAGCAGTCGGCAGTTACGCTTTGCCATTAAGTATCCCGGGATCAGAGTCAGTCCATCGTCCATCCATGACTGATAGTCAGCGATTGGCCCGTCAAAGCGAGCGTTTCCTGGCTCGCGACATAAATGGCAGCTTCCGCCACTTCTGCCATCGTCGTGAAATGACCGTCAACGGTTTCCTTCAGCATCATCTTCTGGATCACATCCTCTTCCGAGAAACCCAGCAACTCGGCTTGTTCTGGAATTTGCCGGTCCACGAGAGGCGTACGAACGAATCCGGGACAAAGCACGTTCGCCCTCACACCATGAGACGCCCCCTCTTTGGCGACCGCGCGGCACAATCCAAGAATTCCGTGCTTGGCCGTGACGTACGGAGCCTTCAAGACGGAGGCAACTTTGGAATGAACGGATCCCATGTAAATGATGGAGCCGCCCCGACCCGAGGCGTACATATGACGCAAGCAAGCTCGCGACGTGAGGAAAGCACCGTCGAGATGCACGGCTAAAATCCGTTTCCAGTCGGCCAGCTGCAGTTGCTCGATTGGTGAAATCCACTGGATACCAGCGTTGCTGACAAGGATGTCGAGCCCGCCGAACTCGCGAATGACGTGCTCCACGGTCGCCTCGACGGACTGTTCGTCGGTGACGTCTGTCCGTACGGCGATTGCCGGAGTTCCCGTAAGCCGGCCGATTTCAACGGCGGTCGCTTCGGCATCCGGCTGATTGAGATCAGCGATGGCTACGCGTGCGCCTTCGGCTGCAAACGATTTGGCAATAGCCTGTCCAATGCCGGAAGCGGCTCCGGTCACGATCGCTATCTTTCCAGCTAGCCTGGTTTGACTCATCTGTCCGGTGAGACACAACTAAAGCTGGATTCATCATCAGTGCTGCCCTGTCCCGAGTATTGGGCGACCTTTGGATAGGGACATAGCGGCCGTGTTCTCAGCGGAGGACCGGAAGCCTTATGATCCTGGAATTGAGAAGCGATCATCTTTTCCGGTGTCCGGCCCTTTTCTACCCAGTCGACTACGGCGGTCAGAGCATCGAAATGGTCAGGCCCAACTCCGCCGCTGCAATGGTTCATCCCCGGCACCATGAAAAGCCGACAGAAATCGTTGAGATCCTTATTCGAAGAGTGAGACGTCAAAGCATTGTGATAGCTGACCGATTCAAGTGGTACCACGAGCCAGTCAGACCAACCGTGATAGATGAGCAGCTTGTGGCCATGATCGTGAAAGGCGTCGAGGTTTAAACCGGTTGCATTTACGTCGGACGCAAGCTTCCTGTCGACGGCGGTCACACTCCTATCAAATTCGAAGCTACGCCAATCCCAGTTGCGGCCGAAGACCCACGTAAAGATAGGCGCGTATGGCGGCTGGCCATTTGCACCAGGACCTAAATGATCCCAACCGAGCTCGCTCCCTTTTGGCAAACCGGGATAAATCTGTTTACCGGTTCGTGGGTTAACCGGCCCCGCATATAGGCGGCTGACCACAGCGACCTGCTGAGGGGTAAGACAATTGTTGTTCTCCGAGCCGGAACATTCAACCGAGGCAGGATCGAAGGAGCATTTTGAAGGATCAGTGATGATGCCGTCCCTTACTCCGTCGAGCCGATCGCAAGCGGCCATTACGGCTTTTGCTAAAGGGCGAAGCTTAGCCGGTGGAAGTCGATCTTGAGGTGTTCGTTCGGTCGTCACAAAATTCCATAGAATGCTTTCGTGCACGCCGGTTCTGTTGTTGGCCGGTGCACCGCCGACAATACCGTCGTAATCATCCGGATAACGCTGTGCTTCCATCCATGCCTGCTCGCCGCCGGTTGAACAACCAACGAAGTAGTTGTGTGTAGCGGGGCGGTTGTAGAAACCATTGACGAGGCGTTTGGCCTGCACCGTCATTTCGTGAGTGGATCGGTAGCCCCAGTCTTTCCAGCGTTCGGGACGGTCAATGAAGACGGTCGCATCTTCACCGGGCGGAGTGGCCATACCCATGTCGGTGTTGACCACGGCATATCCGCGCTTGATCCCTTCGGCAAGTGCCCCGTAAGCCATGTTTCCGGCGAAGCCTCCGTTTCCCGTACCTTCCAGCCGCCCGTTCCAGTTTGCTTCGGGCATCCAGAGTTCGATGCGTATCGCTGAATCGGGAGACGGGTGCAGGACTGCGGCAACTCGACAGAACGGAGGTAAGCCGTCCAAGGCTTTGCCGCTTGGAGGTTTAAAGATGCCGGATTGGACCAGTGCTGTCGCAGTAATCTCGACCTGAGGAGTGCCGAACCGGGCGAGTTGCTCGCAATTGTTAAGGGCCAATGCAGTACTGCAGGCTAGTAGCGCACAGCAGACTATGGCACTTTTCGCAAACGAAATGGATGGCCTCATCGCAGGTTCACCATCTTATACATCCAGGAGATTAGGATGCGCGCAGAGCATCCGAGCAGTATTTCGTCTTCTACCATGAATCTCGCTGGAAGAGCAGAGAGCGCCTTTCGGCCATCGTCCGATACGGAAACCTAAATCTAATTCTGAAACGCGAGTAGAGCCTGCGGCCTTCTTGCAAACAATGCTGCAAACTTTATCGTGCCTCCATCGTGCACCATTCTTTGCCTTCTTGGCGACCTCTCGGTTTCGTAGTAGCTGGGTGAATTATGCCAGAAAATAGGGTCATCACTGACGTGAGGGCCGTCGAGTTTGATTGGAATCAGAGTCTACTGAGCAGAGCAGCTGATCTGAATCGGGGCTGATGAACTCGCTGCGAATGTAGAGCTGCCCTGGTACTTGGCAATGAAGCTGGTTGCAGGTGCCAACGCATCGCTCGTGCCGTTGAGATCCGGATCCAGCTTCCTCCCGACATGCCAATGGCGTTGCCCGACCCATCGCAGCTATAGGTAACGCTTTTGCGCGTTATCTCTGGAGAGTTTGGCAGATGGATGGTGAGATCTGAGGCCGACAGAACAAACTGCTCGCGATTCCGAGCACGGCCGGCCTAGTACGTTCGGGGGACCGGAGGCTAACGTCCTACTGAGCGGAGTAGCTTTTCAGCCAAGCCGTTGGTGATTGCAATGTCCTGTTTTGCACCGGCCTCGTCGCCTTCAGCAATTTTCCGTTTACCACGCTCCAAACTGGATCGCATGTTCGTGAGCCTGGTAAGGGTGTCGGCATTTAAGGTCTGCCCTTCGCTTTCGAGCCTTTGTTGTAAAGGTGCAATCGTCTGTTCGGTGACCTGGACTTTTGATTCTGCGGTGGCCAGGGATTCGCGCAGTTCGGCAGACACAGGAGGGGCAGACGGAGTTTCGTCGCTGGGAGCAGGCGGGGCCGCAAGCGCAGGAGCACTCGAGCGATGACTCGGGGCCCTTATCGCCATTACTTCTGTCCTCGCAGGTGACGGAACGACAGCGGGCGGTGCCTCGACGGCGGTTCCGCCGAGGGCAGTGATGCGACCGTTGAGAGCCCGGAGTTGATCGAGCACGACTGACGACGTACCGGCCACATTCAGGAGGGTATTTGCGGCCTTCCGATAGGTGAGCAGAGCTTCTCGTTTCGTATCGACTGCAACAGTGAGCCGCTCCTGTAAATGACCGAGTTGCTGATAAGCTCCGCCGACTTCTACGTTTAACGTTGAGTTCGCTGGGGCTGCAGCACGCAGATGATCCAAGTATTGAACCCCGCGGGCCAACAATCGTGTCCGCTCGCCTGAAGGCCCCGGTGCGACGGTTTTATTGAATTGCGAGGCAAAGGCTGTCTTGAGCTGCCGGACATCTTCAATCGCTCCTTCGCCTTGCGCGCCGGCGAGATGACTGTTCAGACGGCCTTCAAGACGATCCAGCAAAGCTCTCAAGTGAGTGTCCCGCGCCGAGGCCTCTTGTCGGCCCACGTTGACCTGCCGCCACTGCCAGAGTGCAGCGCCCGCAAGGGCAACGAGAGCGGCGGCGATAATCAAGGCACCGATCCGCTTCCGCAATAGCTTGACGGACCGCTTTCCGACTCCGCCATGGTAAGCCGTCACCGGAGAGCCATCCAGGAAGTGCTGCAGATCCTCGATCATCGAAGAGGCCGACTGGTAGCGCTGCTTGGGATCGATCTGCATAGCCATGAGGACAATGCTGTCGAGTTCTCCCATCATCGCCCTGCGGAATTGAGCGGTAGTCTCGTTCGAGCGGAGGTCTTCGCGAATGTTTGTGCTCGGCTTCGGAGGTAGTGCGCGAGACTCCAGCTTGGCCAATTTCTCTTCCAGATCCTGATAAGCTGGGCGGCCTGTTAATAACCCATACAGAATCGCTCCGAGCGAGTAGAGGTCGGAGGTCTTCTGTAGGGTAACTCCAGCAATTTGCTCCGGACTCGCATAGGTTGGAGTCATTGGGCGGGCTTCGACGTTGGTGAGGTCGGGATTTGACCACGAGCCCGCTCCCACCACCTTCGCGATCCCAAAATCCAGAAGCTTGACGACACCATCGGCTGACACCAAGATGTTGCTGGGCTTCAAATCCCGATGCATGATCGAATTGCTGTGAAGATAATCGACTGCCTTGCAGACCTGCTGAAAGAGCTTGACGCGTTCAATGAGGGACAAACGCTGCTGATCGCAAAACTTGTCGACAGGCAGCCCTTCAATAAACTCCATTACGTAGTAAGGCAAACCATCGGGAGTATTGCCACCATCAAGAATGCGAGCAATGTTGGGATGGTCGAGGGCGGCCAACACTTGCCGCTCTTGCTTAAAACGAGAGATAAATTCGGGACTGACCTGCTCGCTACGCAGGAGTTTAAGCGCGACATTCTTGCGGAAGGCTCCGTCGTCGCGAACAGCGAGATAGACAACGCCCATGCCTCCGCGGCCAATCTCGCGAAGGAGACGATAGGGCCCCAGCGTTGCGATGGGTGGAGTCCCGGGTTCGCGTGCGGCGGAATCGGAAGAAGAGCGGAGAAAATCCGCGGTTTGGGACGAGAGCATTCGCTGCAGATCAGCAAGCAGCTTTTTGTCTCCCGCGCAGGCCTGACGCAGCCATTCGTCCCGGCCATCCGGATCCATCTTGGAGGCTTTCTCAAAAAGCTCCTTGAGTTGCGTATAGTTCGTAAGCCCGTTAGGCGGAATCGGAGCGGAACTAATTGGAGCTCCGCACTCCTGGCAGAACCGTCCCTCACCCGAAACCGGGGTGCCGCATTGATCGCAGAATGTCGAAGTTCGAGTGGTCATGGTCTACCTACCTAGGATCTTCGAGACCTTTTCAGTTTCGGCTTCTACCCTTTGCAGATCGACGCCAGCATCTTCCCACTCACGTTGGCGCAGACTGTCATTTGCGCTGTTCAAGAAGCTTGTCATACGTAGAATCGCTGTGGCTGCGTTTGCGTTCAGACTCATACCTTGACCCGCCAAACTCCGCCGGAGCACTTCGGCGTTTTGCCACAGTCCTGCAGCTCTTGCCGCATCTGTTTCATACCGCTCCGCAAGGCTCTCGGCAAGAGCCTTGTCGTTTGGACTAAGGCCGGTAGAGGACGGAGCAGACAAGCCAAATGGCGGTTGAGCTCGAACTGGCGGAGCGGAAGACTGAGGGGCGGGGGAACCGCCAGCCGGATCAGAAGATGAGACCCAGGACCATACCCGGATAGCCAAGGTAGCAGGGCGAAAGAGTTGAAGGTAGCCTCGGCATTTCGTACGGCCGCGCGCATGTGGGGATCAGCCGCCAACAATTGCAAGCCAGCAAGGTAGGCGGCCATGCGACGGACGAGGGCCCGGTTTGCTTCGTAGTCAGCCGGCTGCTGGCGCGACAGATATGGAGCTGCCAGGCGCATATCGCGTTCGAATCGCAGGATGTCGGCGGTCGTGGTGTTCGCGGACGGCCGCTGAGGCAATCCGGACAGGTTCGATCGCCAATAGGGAACCTGCTGAGCTAGCAACAGACCAGCAAAAACGATCGTCAGCGTCGAAACCCAGGCGCTCCTCATCACTCTCCTCCCACCCGCTTCGCCAGGCGAGAAACGAGTTCCTCCGCCAACTTGGTTTCGAGCGTAGCCGAGTTTGACATCGCGGTCGGCCAGGGCAGACTCGGCTTCGCGGAGTGTCCCTTCAATCCGCAGACGCAGAGTACCAGTTGTGGGATGGATCGTCGCTCCATCGGCAGCAAGGCTTTGTTCCACCGAGTCAAAAGAATGGAACAAGCCGGCAGCTTTTGTGGCAACGAGCATGTAACGATGCTTTGCATCGCGCAATGCCCGACTGTCCACTGCGGAATCGGGAGTCTGGGCCGGCACTCCGACCGAGAGGAGAAACAACATCAACAAACGGTATCGCTGCATTATGAGCCCTCTGAGAAGCATGGTTTACGTTTGCCCCGAGTTGCGGAGCTTAGCGAGGGCAGGGCAATCACCTTTCCCTCGCTCGATCCTACATTTTTTTACGCGCGAGGTAAGCGATAGCCGCTGTTTGGCCCGCGTAGTTGCCGGTAGCAATCTTGTCACGAACACTGACAACCGTCATTTCACCGACTTTTTCCGTGATGCGGTCCAGAACTTCATTCGTGCTCGGGTCTTTCACTTCCCGAACTACCTTGAGAATCTCGAACACATCCCCGGCCAGCACCCCATCGTTACCGCCGGCAGTAATCGTGAGGACATTTCCCGCTACGTCGGCCACCGACGCTTCGACCTCATGAGCAGCCTTCTTCATCGCACCCGCCTGCGTATTCATGACGTCTGCCAGCTTGTTCACACAGTCCTGGGTAGCTTCGCCAATGATGGTTTCGGCAAAATTCGAACTAGTCATATCGAAGCTGCCCGCTCCTGCACCATAAGCACCGCGGTTCCAGCCGGCGGCCATCGCAGCAAAGCCATTACTCTTCCGAGATGACTCGCCCCTCGCTTCACCCGTTGCGATTACCTCAGAAGTCTCGGCGTCGACGAGACGATAGGCGACCGCTACCACGGCCTTGTCCTCTTTTCGGGATGAAGCGATGGCCCCAGCGGCGCCGCCGAGCCAGCCGCCGCCCAAACCGCCGACTCCAACACCTTTCTTCTTGTCGTCTCGTCCGAAGATGGTGATGTCGCCTAACAAAAGGGCGTCAGCTCCTTGAATACGGCCGATGCGAGCTCCTGTCCCTTGCTTAGCGCGATTGCTCGCGCTCAGATCCTGCTCAGCCTTAAGTTTCTCGATGTTGTTCCGTTCGACAAGCACCACTTTGCCCTGTTGCGCGAGCTTATTGGTGAGCATGGCGCGAATCCCTTTGCCGATATTTTGGTTCGTGCCAAACACAGCCTGAACCGAAGTCATAACGGCGGCGTAGTCGAAGTCGTTGACGGCGACACGTTTCTTGCTCGCATTCGTCGGCACCGGCGGTCGGCGTCATCGTTGGCGCCGCAGCGGCTGCGGGCGCAGGTGCTGACTTGGCTGCAGCAACCAACGAGTTTGCGGCGGCAGCAGTTATCGCGGGAGACGGCGCCGCCCCAGAAGCGCCTTGCGCCGCAGCCGTCGCATTTGCCGACGGAGTGCTGGACGGATCCTCCATAACGTTGATGATGTTTTCGGAAACACCGGCGCGCTGCAACTTCACCAAATCGGCAGAGGTCAAATCGATCGGATGGTTCTGCTTCTTCAATGTCTTGATGATGAGAGTTTCCGACATCCCGTCCTTAACCAATTGGATGACGTTATCGACGGCTGAAGCGCTGGCGCTTGCCGCCTTCGCCGGGGCTTTCGTTGGTGCGGACTGGCTAGCCGGAGCTTTGGTCTGCGCCGACGCCAGCGTTCCAAGACATGCCAAGGCGACGGCAACGCGATGCCAGCCCCCTTGTTTCATTGCTGCTTTCAACATAACTTTGACTCCTCTAAAACAAATGCGAAGTAACGTAACAACCTTCCTAAATTTCTTGGACTCCGTGCAGGCGGGCTCGCAGCCACAGGCGCGCAAATTCCCAGTCACGGCGGAGTTTCGAAGCACTCACACCCAAAACCAGCGCCGCTTCCCGATCAGTGAGGCCACCGAAGAACTTCAGTTCGACGGTTCGGGCTGCAGCCGGGTCCTTGGTTGCAAGCAGGTCCAGCAATTCATTCAATTGCTCAAAATCATGCCCATCGGCCGCCGCCAAAGGCCCCGCGTCTTCCAGAGATACGCGAAGGCCCCGGCCGCGTTTCGCCGCTTTTCTCTGACGAGCGTAATCGATCAGGACCAAACGCATCTGGCGAGCGGCTACAGCCAGAAAGTGCGCCCGATTCTGCCATTTGACCTCTACGGACTGCCAATCTGCGCTATTGTTACCAGGTCGGAACAAGCGCAGGAACGCTTCATTGACGACGGCGGTCGGCTGGAGCGTGTGCTGGCGGCCCTCATTGGCCATCACACCCCTGGCGAGTAACCGCAAGTCATCGTAGACAGCTGCCATGAGCAGATCGGCCGAGTCGGTAGCGCCATCTCGGGCCCTCATCAGCAGCTGAGTGATTTCGTGACTGGAAGGGTTCTCCTTCCTACTCATGGTATAGCCACAAGAGAGTATTTATCTTGCCTCTAAGCAGCGCAAGTACCAAAATTGTGATGTCACATTACGCCGCTCGCGGGACCTGCCAAACGTTTGCTTCACAACACATTGGTGTCTGAAAGCCGAGTTGTTCCAAGCCCGGCAGGAGGAATGGCTGGCCGTAAGGATGGAATCCCATGCGCTGATAGAGACGGACGAGCGGCTGGTGACAGTGACAGATAGCGACGGTCGTCCCTCGTACGGCAAACTGCCGAAAGCACTCACGCGCCAGTTGTTGCATGACGCCACTGCCGCGCCACAGCGGAATCACATGAAGGCGCGCGCAATAGATGTAGGAACGAGGCAGGGTTGTCACCTTCAACGGCCCGGCGAGGCCATCTGGAACCGCGTTGACGTTCAGGCGGACCGCACCTACGAGCGTCTCGCCGGAGTAAGCCGTTATGTGAATCGCCGGCCGGTCCATGACGTCGACGAGTAGTCTCCGTTCGTGATCTAAACCTGCGACCGACAGCTGTAGCTCTTCGCTGTAGATTTCATACCGGACCCTCTGAATCCGTTGCAGGCGCGAGTCCGTAATTCTGTCATCCACTCTCAAGGTGATTGGCGATTGTCGCTTCATGCATGGGTAAGCGCCAAAAGGGCAGAAATGTACTCCAAAGCGTCACACTGCTCAGCATTTGGATAAATTAAACGGTGGCCGAACCAAAAGGATAAAGAACAACTTGTGACAGGGCCAACATCAGTTGAGATCGAGCGGGCTCTAGCTTCAATTCTCACCAGCAATACGTTCGCTAAGTCGGATATTCTCCGCCGTTTACTGGAGTTCCTGGTGCAGCATTCCGTCCGGGGGCAGCTTTCGAAGCTTTCAGAAATCAATATTGCGCTCGAGGTTTTCCGACGATCCTCAGGTTTCGATCCGCTGCAGGATTCACTCGTGCGTAAGACCATGGCTCGGCTCCGTGACAAGCTGATGACGTACTACGCGGGTGAAGGACGTTCGGCAGAAGTGCGGATCGAACTAGCACGGGGCAGCTATGTGCCGCTTTTCCTGCAACGCGAGCAGTGGCGCGCCCCCTTGCCGCAGGCCCGGGTACCAAGAGTGCTCCTGTTGCCATTGCATCCAGTGAATTTCCACGATGTGGACTTCTGGGCGGAGTCGCTGTTCGAAGACTTGATGGTGGGCCTCTCGTCAGGCGGAGGTGTTCCGCTCGTTCCCTGGACAACGGCTCGTTACCTGAGCGCGCTCACAGGTGACATGCGCGAGTATTATCGCCTTTCGGGCGCAGACGTCATTCTTGATGGAAGCTTGCGCCGACTAGGGGCCGATTCTCTTCAGCTCACAGTAAGTTGGGTTGACGGAGTAACCGCTGTCTTCGACGCTTGGCTCCGGGTTGCCATCGATTTGAATAACATTGCGGAAGGCGTTCAGGACCTCTGTTCCCAGATCAGCCGACGGTTGGGAACCGTCTTTTCCGAAGTGACAGTCGGACAGATAGAGGCGCGACAGGCCGAAACTCCGGCGGTACGCAATCTGTATCAAAGGGCACGTATGGCAAATCGACTCGGTACCGCCGCGGGTGTCCGAGAGTCTTTCGCATACCTGGCTCGCGCACTCGAGATACAACCCGACTATCCGGCAGCACTCGCCTTAAAAGCCGATACACACATTTACTCGGCGGTGTCAGGCCTGGGAGTTGCCAAAACCGAGATGACGGCGGCAGCCAATAGCGTGAATCGAGCGTTGAAACTTGCACCACATCTAGCACCAGCATTAGCGTCGAAAGGCGGGGTCCTGTTCGCGTTTTTTTGGGATAACACCGCTGCCGCCAAAGCTCTATCGGCCGCCCGTACTATCGACCCCGCCAGCGACTCGACGCATTATTGGACGGAGGCTGTGTTGGCAGCTGCGGAAGACCCACGTGAAGCAGCAGCCGCAATGGAACGACACGCCGAAAACGATAGCTGTTCGGCGGCTACTGCTTACCTGGCCTGTAGTTACTGCTATAACGCGCGTATTTGGAACCGAACCGAGCACTGGGCTCGCCGTGCTATCGAGCTTGACGAACACAATTTCAGACCCTACCCATTTCTGGCGGGCGCCTATCTGGAAACGGGAAGAACGGAGCAGGCGCTGGACACAGCGGAATTGGCACGTCGTGTTTCGGGGCCGAATCCCTACACCTCAGGCATGTTGGGCGTGGTGCTTGCGCGGTTGGGTCGAGTGGCGGAGGCCGAGGCGCTCCTTGCCGAACCAGGGGCATTTGGGCCCGGGCATAACACGTCACTAGGAAAGGCAGTAATCACTGCTGCGCTTGGAGATCGGTCAGCTACGACGGAGGCTCTCGAAGAGATGATAGAGAAACGGGAGCCCTATACTGCATGGCTCCATGTTTTCCCATTTTTCGAAAGGCTTCGAGATGATCCGGGGTTTATCAAGTTATTGGAGCGTCGTCGCTCGGCAGACGTGACTCGGGCATTGGAAAGTTGAAGGATGCGAGGGACCAAGGTGCGCAACGAGAGTTGCGACCCTGGTGCCCTCGTTTCGGCTGCCGGACTTCTACGGCGCGAAATAGCCGGAGATGTCCAAGATCAGGTGGGTTAGTCCGTCTGCGTATGCGGAAACGGCACCGCTCGTATCCGGAACGATTGCGAGATTGGATGTGACGACACCGTCGTACGCATTCAGCGTGGAGACCGTGGGTTGGTTTTGCCCAAATGGCCAGAGGGTAAGGTAAGGCATTTGACCGCTGGGCACGACCGTCGAATTCAGCACCAAAGCTTGTGCCCCGGAGGGAGCACTACACGATGCAATTGTGGCGTTCGTAGACAGCACACCCGTGAAGGGCTGCGAGCCGGCATTTGACCGAGTGTCCAATAACCGGCAGGGCGGCAGGTTGTAGAGCGAAAGTCCTCCGTCGCCAGGGGTCGCGAAATAGCCATTGACGTCGATGATCAGATCGCTCGCGTCCGTGGCAAAAACGCTGATATCACCGGCTGCGCCGGCGGGTACGATAGCTGCATTGGCGGTGACCGCACCCGTTCCCGAATTGAGCGTTGAAACAAACGGCTGACTTTCTCCGGCTGGCCACACGCTCAAATAACCGAGGGTGGAATCAGGAATCGATGTCATGTTCAGGGAATAGGCCCTGGCCCGGGCTGGTATTCCGCAGTCGCTCATGAGTATCGGAATGGTCCGCGCCTGTCCACCGGACAATGCGGGGCCGCCCAGTGGACCGGCCGTCGAGCGTGTATCTGAGATCCGGCAGGGCGGCAGCGGGTAAAAGGCAAGTGCGTTCGCATCGCTGGATGAAACAAAGTACCCGTTAATATCCAGAATGACGTGGCTTCTGTTCTGAACGTAGATGCTGATTGCGCCGTCGCTGCCGGCAGGAATGATTGCGGCGTTCGCCTTGATTCGACCGTCGAAAGAATTCAAGACGGAGGCGTTGGGCTGCGGTGTCCCCGCGGGCCAAGCCGTAAGATAGATGAGCGGTTCTTCCGGAACAACAGTAACGTTCAAAGAATATGCTGCGGCGTTCGAAGGAATGTTGCAGTTGCCCTGAGGTATGGGAAAGTCGCGGGTTGTTTGAGCAGGAAGAATCGGACCGCCGAACGTGCCATTTGCCCCCCGCGTATCAGCGATGCGGCAGGGCGTCGTCGGGATAAAGCGCAGTTGAGCCAGAGTCGTGTAATTGGCCGTGACGACGCCGCTCGCGTTCACCGTTAAGCATCCAGAGCTGTCGAGAGTGGATCCACTGAAGCCGTTGAAATAATAGCCAACCTGTGGGGTGGCCCCGAAGCAAACCCGTCGGCCCGCCGTGTAATTGCCATCGGGCGAAGGGTAACTAGAGATCAAGCTGCCGGCGCCAGGTGTGCCAGAGTTGAGTGTCACGTTATAGATCGGCCCGAAGGGAGTTCCCGCAGGTCCGTGCACGGGGACAGTACTGTCGCTGGCAGTTCCCGCACCAAATTGCCCTTTAGCATTCGAGCCCCAGGCAGCCATTGATCCGTCCTTCAGAAGGGCAAGGCTGTGAGAGGATCCCGCGGCAACCGCAATTGCGTTGTTTAATCCCGAAACGCGGACAGGTACAAGACTTTGTACCGATGAGCCATTGCCCAGTTGGCCGGTGGCGTTGTAACCCCAGCTCCACACGCTTCCATCACTTTCAACGGCCAGGCTGTGCGAGTCGCCTCCAGCAATGGCAACCACATTAGAAAGGCCGCTTGCGCGGACAGCGTTGTTACGCCAAGCTTGTTGCGCCTTCTCCCAACTGGCCGTTAGCCCCGTAACCCCAAGCCCACACGGTACCGTCGTTTTTAAGAGCGAGGCAGTGGGAGTAGCTGCCTGCAATCGCCACAACGCCGGTCAAGTTTGCAACGCGGACCGGCAGCAAGCTATCCGAAGTAGTCGAGTCCCCCAATTCACCATAGGAGTTGTCGCCCCAGGCCCATACTGTTCCGTCATTTCTAAGCGCGTAGGTTCGATTGTCACCCGCCGCAATGCTGACCACGGCGTCCAGATTCAAGACGCGGACTGGACGTGTTGCGAGTGGTTCGTGTGCCGTCCCCCAACTGACCATACCCGTTATAGCCCCAAGTCCAAACCGTACCGTCGCTCCGTAGGGAGGCGCTATGGTACCGCCCGGCAGCAACGGCGATGACGTTGCTCAGGTTGGGAACCGTAATCGGCGTGATGCGATCTACTGATGTGCCGTCACCCAATTCGCCGTATCCGTTGTAACCCCAAGAAGCCACGGATCCATTGTTCCTTGCGAGTAATCCATGGTAAAAGCCGGCAGCAATCGACGCCGCATCGGAAAGACCAGCGGCAGTGACCGCAGCGGCGTGGTTGATCTTCGTTCCATCACCCAACTGTCCGTTTGCATTTTCACCCCATGACAACAAAGTATCGGCACTGGAAATGCCAAAGCTGAAATTCTGAGCGGCAGCGATCCGACCGGCCATAGAACTACGTGCGGGCCCAGGGATCGTAGGATTCGCGGCGCACGCCGAAGTGGAGACCGGGATGATGCTGTCGGTCTTCGAAGTGTTGCCCAGTTGCCCGTATGAATTGTCGCCCCAGCTCAGCACAGAGCCATCGTTCTTTATGGCTATGCTGTGCGCGCTTCCAGCGCCTACTGCCGCAACTCCTGAAATGGTCGTTAGGCGCGAAGGAGTCAGTTTCCGCACCTGTGTGGAGTCTCCGAGTTGACCATCGGCGTTATAGCCCCAAGCCCAAACGGAGCCGTCCGACCCGACCGCCAGACTATGGTTGTCGCCGGCAGCGATAGCGGAAATTCCGGTCAAGTTGCCTGAGCGAACCACGCTGGGTTGATAAGTAGTTCCGCCGTCGCCCAACTCTCCCTGACCGTTGTAGCCCCAGGCCCAAACGGTCCCGTCACTCTTCAGCGCCAACGAATGTATGTAGCCGGAAGCGATCTTTACGACCCCAGCCAGATTGCCTACTTGGACCGGACTTGGCTTGTCGACAATCGTTCCGTCGCCGAGCGAACCGTAACTGTTGTCGCCCCAACTCCAGACTGTACCGTCGTTCTTTAGAGCAAAGCTGTTCGAGCGGCCAGCAGAAAGGGCTATGACACCCGATATATTGATCACCTGGACGGGAACCAGTCGTTGTGTTCGGGTGCCATCGCCAAGTTGTCCGCTGCTGTTATCGCCCCAGGCCCAGACGGTACCGTCGTTCTTCAAAGCCAAGCTATGCCTTTGGCCGGCCGCAACTGCAGTAAACCCAGTCAAGTTACTAATCTGGTTCGGGGTAGGTTTGCTGACGTTTGTGTTGTCGCCCAGTTCGCCATCCCCGTTATAGCCCCAACTCCAAACTGTTCCATCCGGCTTGACGGCAAGCCCGTGATACCAACCGGAGGCACTGGAAAGGATCGGACCCAGAACAGAGGCGACTGAAGCGGGACTCAGGTGGTCGACGGATGTTCCGTCACCCAGCTCGCCGTACTCGTTCCTCCCGATGCCGCATAGGGTTCCATCCGACTTCAGAACCAGACTATGTGTCTGATTGACGGAGAGTGAAGGATTGACCGCCCCGTTCGCCGGGGAGATTGCCAGAAGTGACATCACAAAACTCAAGTGAGGCCACGACCATCGTAAAGACTCATTCTTCTTTGACAACATATCGCTCCTTTTTGGAGCTGGCCCATGAGATTTGCAGAGAGACGTCGAGGCCAGCTATCTGTCAAAGCGAAAGAGCGAACGAAAAATATTCAAGATATCCTCAGCCAAGGCAACACCCCTGTTCACAATTGCGGATTTAGGCGCAACGAGGAATAGAATTCACGTAAACGCTTTACGTAATCCCCAGCTGCAACGTAGAGAAGATCATTGTGGTGAGCGCCGGGCACACGCCAGAACGTCTTGGGTTCCTTGGCACGTTGAAAAACAGCCTGCCCTTGCGAGAAAGGGACAACTTCGTCGGCATCGCCGTGAATAATAAATAAGGGGACGTGAATGTCAGCGATTCTCCTCTCCGTATTGAATCCGTGGGCCACGAGCGGACCAAGGAAGGGAATCACCTGCCCAGCCATGTGGCTCAACGACGCAAGCGGCGATTCAAGAATAAGAGCCGCACACTTCCGGCGGGAAGCCAGCTCAGCTGCAACAGCGGTTCCCAGCGATTCCCCATGAAGGATGATCTGACTAGGCGCGTATCCGCGTTTGCTTAATTCGTCGTAAGCTGCCTCTGCATCCTGATATAAACCAGCTTCGGTAGGACGCCCTTTGCTCTTGCCATATCCTCGGTAATCGAGGATCATGATGCTGGATCCAGCTTGCCTTACAGCTTCCGCGTGATCGACGCGATGGGTTACGTTGCCAGCATTTCCATGCAGAGAACAAAGTAACGAACTTTGCGTCCCTTTGCGGCAAGAACCATGCGTTCAATTGCACGCGATCTTTCGAGTTGAGCCAGACGTCCTCTGCACCCGTTCTGCGCTGCGCGTCCCAGTCGCCGTCCGGGTATCGCATCGGGAAGTATACGAATTGATCGACAAATCTTTGCAGCATGGCGGGAAGGGTGGCTGATGCGATAAGGACGGCGCCGATCAGGAACAAGCCTCGCCCTGAAACGCGGCTGTCGCGTGGTCTCAGCGGCAAACCCATTAATCAATCAGACGCAAGGTTTCGGACGATCGCTTCGATCCCTGTGACCGCACGAGCCAACCGCTCGTAATCGAGCTTTTCCGGAGTATCTTCGGCCGAGTGATAGTACGGATAGCGGTAGGGCGCAGTATCAGTGAGCATTATCGCCTTGTAGCCGAATTGCCAGAACGACCAGTGATCGGACCAGCCAATACCAGGTATCGAAGCTGGCGCAGCGGCTCCCACCGCAGGCAGGGAAGTTGAGGATCGAAAGCTTTTAAGTGCGGAACGAAGGAGCGGGGCCGACCTGAAATTCGCCACGAACCCAAGGAAGTTGCCTCGATCCGGATACCCGGGATGGAAACCGATCGGGTAAGTTTGACTCCCAGGCTCCTCGGAGTAGTAACCGATTGTTTCGAGCGAGAGCATGGCGACGACTTGCTCTTTGCGTTCACGACACCGCTTTGCATACACCATGCTGCCCATGGCAGCGCTCTGAAAATAAGGCGGCTCTTCGTTCGTGAAAAACACCCAGCGTACCGTGCTCTTCAGTCGGTGCCCGGAAAAGATACGCGCCAGTCGAAGACAGGCAGCTACACCGCTCGCATTGTCATTGGCTCCGGGAAGCCCTCCGGCGGTATCGTAGTGAGCCCCGACAACGATTACACGAGCGGCATCACCGGTTCCGCCCAACTCGGCTTCGATGTTTTGGAACTCTTTGCCATCAGCAGAAAAGGACTGGCGCTCAGGTGCGTACGCCGCCGATCGTAATTCTCCTGCGATGTAATCTGCTGCCCGTCCGAGCGCGCCATATTTGTTTGTATCTCTTCCTCCTATCGTTGCCGCAAGCATCGTCACATCGGCCCGAAGCTGATCGCGAGTCGCTATTTCTTTTTTGGTGAGCGGCGGCAGTTCTAGCGCGTGATCCTTTGACGGCATGCGTGTGTACCTGAAAGCTAAGGCTGTGAGAATGAGCATCGCTGAAACTACGAGCAGCAGGAGCCTTCTCATCAGGGTTGGACACGAATCGAGCAGAAACAATAGCATTGGATTCCACGCGTGTGGGATCGGTTTAACCTGGTGCCATACTGACTAGCAACCTCCAGTACGATCCATGGCGCAAATTCGACTTCACTGTTTCGCCCTCATGTTCCTGATTGCGCTCTCCGCTACGGCAAAGCAGAAGGTCGCAATCATCTCCGATGCCGCTCCGAACTCACCGGCCCACCACGGTATTGAAGTTCTGCGAGCAGCCATTCGCGATAAGAACTTAGAATCTGCTACTGATCCCGACGGAGCCGATTACCTCATCTTCGCCAGCCAAAGCCGGTCCGTTGCAGGTCAGACGGGGCGGAAGGGAAAAGCGGTTGAGGTGCCTCAAAGCGCCGAGTCGTTCGTGGTATTTCGAGGCAGGACGAGTGGGAAGCCCGCGTTAGTTCTCGCCGGCAGAGATTCCACCGGGCTTATGTATGCAGCTCTGGAAGTGGCCGAAAGCGTCTCACGAAGTACTGGTTTGGATCCGTTCGAGTATGTTCAGGAAACGTCCGAAACACCTTATCTGAAGATTCGAGGTATATCGACGTATACGATGCAGCGCGCCTATTTCGAGCAACGCCTGTATGACGAACGCTATTGGACTCGCTACTTCGATCTGCTGGCGAAAAGCCGCATCAATAGTTTCGTGGTGATCTTCGGGTATGAGAACGGCGGGTTCATGGCGCCTCCTTATCCGTACTTCTTCAAGACTCCCGGATTTCCGAACGTCGAATTTGTCGGGATTACGCCCGAGCAACAGGCGAGGAACACGGCTGCATTCAAGAAGATGCTTGCCATCGCTCACGCAAGGGGCATCGAGGTGACAGCGGGCATTTGGGACCACATCTATCGGGGAGGTGTGCAAGGCGGAGGCATACCGGGAGCCTCCGCCGATGCGGGCAAACGAGTGCCGGGACTGGTTTGGGGCGTGACAGCCGACAATTTGCCGGCGTATACCAAAGCATCCCTACGCCAGTTCCTTCAAGTCTTTCCCGAACTGGATGCGATTCAGTTCCGAATGCACGACGAATCGGGTCTGAAACGGGAAGAGATCGTACCTTTCTGGCACGACGTATTCTCTGCGATGAAGCGTGATCATCCGAATCTGCGCCTTGACCTCCGAGCCAAGGATCTTCCGGATGCGGTAATCAACGACGCCGTCAACCTGGGCTTGAACTCGGAGATTTCGACGAAGTACTGGATGGAGCAGATGGGAATGCCGTTCCATCCCACCCACATCAACGTACAGAACCAGAAGGACCGGCGTCACGGCTACGCCGACCTGCTTCGCTATCCCCAGACTTACCGTGTCCATTGGCAGCTTTGGAGCGGAGGTACAACGCGCCTTCTGCTCTGGGGAGATCCCGAGTACGTCAGGCGGTTCGCAGCGAGCATAAAGATCTACGGAACTGAAAGCTTCGAAGTGAACGAAATGCTTGCTACGAAGATGCTGGGCGAGCCCCAGGACGAGAAGCCACTCGACAATTCTCAATCCGCAGTATCGGTATTACGACTACGAATTCGAGCGCTATTGGCATTTTTATCAAGTCTGGGGACGGTTGACCTACAATCCGCAGACGGATCCATCCCTCTGGAAAGAACGACTTCAACCAGCAGTTTCGGCACCGGCGCCGGTCCTCACGTGATGGAAGCGCTCCATCTTGCCAGCAACGTGCTTCCTCGTATTGTTGCCGCGAGTTATCTCTACAGAAACTTCCCGACCACACGCGGCTGGGCTGAAATGAATCGCCAGGGCAGTCTTCCCCAGTATGCAAATGAAGACGGGAGCGACATTCAGCAGTTCATGAATGTGCGAGACGAAGCGAAGAGTATCGTGGCAGGAACTGATACCCCGATGCGGCGTCCTGAGGAAACAAGCCGGTGGTTTGCCCAAACCGCCGATGCAAATCGAACGCCACGTGGCTGAAGCACAAAAGGCCATCGGCTGATCGCGCGGGCAACGAATTCCGGTCCACGATTGTTGATCTGACGATCCTGGCCGGGTTGGCGCGTTACCATTCCGCTCGGCTTCTTGCCGGGGTCAGCTACAACTTGTACAAGCAATGGGGAGATATTCAGCGCCTTTGACGATGCGATTGCTTCGGAGAAGCATGCGCTTGAATCGTGGAAGAGCATGGTGGATGCGGCTGGTGATGTGTATAGTGACGATCTCGCGTTCGGCGTTCACGCGGTCGGGTTCAGCCGGCACTGGAAAGAAGAGTACGGGCTTCTCGTGCAGGACTTTGAGCAGCTCAAGAAAGAGCGGGAGAGCGCAGCGGCCAAACCCGGCGCATCATATCATTCCCCTCTCGCCGGCATCCCGGCACCGCCAACCGCCAGGATCGCTTCGGGCGGTACAGCGGAAGCCGGGCACGATTTCACGTCTCGGCGAGGGTCGAAGCGCAGTCCGGCATGAAATCGGTTCGTCTCCGGTATCGTCACATGACACAGACGGAGGATTATCAGACGGCGGAGATGTCGCTCGACTCTGCTTCGGCAACTATAACGGCCAGCATCCCGGCGTCGTTCATCGACAAGAAATGGGACCTGATGTACTTCATCGAAGCGATCGGGAACAACGGCGGAGGCCGTATGTATCCGGATCTCGAGATCAGAGCAGCCGTACGTGATTGTCCCGGTGAAGCGCTAAGGATGTCCTTCGGCCAGGAACCGGCCGATCTTCTCGTTCAGGAATCGGCCGTCTTCCGGGCTGGCTGCAGCGCCCGCAGGATGTCCCCATAACGAGGGATCGGCACGAGATAACCATGCGGAATGAAGGGAGCTTCGTATTGAGCATCTTCGAGCGGAAAATACAGGTCTGTTTCCGAAGGCATGTAAAGGAACGGCACTTTGATCGACCGCAGCGCCTTCTCCACGTCGCCCGCCGAACCCCGGTGTAGCTCCCACGTCGTGATGCTCCCACGTCCGCATCTGGCAGATCAAATCGTTAGCGTCAGCACCCGGAATAAATCGCGTTCGGAACCGTTCCATGACGCTCTCGAACGTGGTTCCCGGCGGCGAGTTGGTGCGCCAAAGTTCTTTTCGCCACCATTCCTGCGAGTAGAGCCAAGCGGCCCAAACCATTCCGAAGGCCGACAACCCTTTCTGCGGAGGTGTTTTGTAGTCGCCGCCCTGAAACGCCTCGTCCGCGGTCAATGCGGCAATCTGTCCTTCCAGGCGCACAATGCCATGGCCATACGTTTTCGCGGTCCCGGAGGTCGCCACCACGCGGTCCTCGAAATCGGGATAGCTGACCGCCCATTGGAAAGCCTGCTGCGCTCCCATGGAGAATCCGACGACCGCCTCGAGGTGAGTAATGTGCAGTTCGTCCGTCAGCAGCTTATGAACGGCCTGCACGTTGTCTCGAATTGTCGATGGAGGGAAATCGCGGTCCATGCAGCGGCTCCGGCGTGTTGCTGGGCGACGACGATCGCCCGTTCCCGAACAGCTCGGTGGCAACGAGAAACAGTTGCGAAGTATCCAGGCACTTGCCCGGCCCGATCAGCCACTCATAACCACGGAATTTGGCCATGTAGTGGGAGGGAAGCAGCACAGCGTTGTCGCGCGCCGCGTTCAGCTTCCCATAAGTCCCGTACATAATTCGGGCTTGCGGAAGCGTAACGCCACTCTCGGTTTGAAAATTGTGAATGATGAATTCGTGTTCCTCCCCTTTATCGGCCGGGCTCTGGGCGAAGGCGAAGCGCGTAGCGAGGTAAAGGAGGGCGAGTTTTTTCAAGCCCTTCAGAATACAACATGGAAGCACGTCTAGAATAAACCTCAGCCTCGAGACAGCGATAACTCTATGTGCCTGATCCAAATACCAAGATTCGATGAAATCGCAGGCGGCGAGATTTGCTGCTCTGACACTCGCTGTGTTCACAAAGAATACCCAAACAAGATTGCTCATTCGCTCAATTCAGATGCTGACGTCCGACCACCTCGCGAATTGACGCCGGTCTTTTATGGCTGCTACGACTGGCACTCCGCCGTACATGGCCATTGGCTGCTGGTACGCTGCTCGCCTGTTTCCGAGGCGCGCGTTTTGTTGCGGATACGATGCGCAACCTCAACCATAAGCTTTACTCGCCCGAAGATCGCCGGCGAAGTGGATACGTCACCGGCAAAGATCGCTACTCATTCGAGAGACCATAGGCCTCGCTTGGTTGCTGCGGCTTGTGGCGGAGCTGAAGGAGTGGGGAACACCCGAAGCGCGCCAGTGGTCGGCGGCCCTTAGTCCGCTCGAAGCCGCTGTCGTCCGCAGACTTTCCGAGTGGCTGCCTAAGCTCGAGCATCCTATCCGCGACCGGCGAACATAACAACACGGCGTTGTCCTCGGATTGATGCTCGATTATGCGCGCATCATCGAAAACAAACTTCGCGCAGCTATCGGTCGCGGCAAGGCTTTCTACTTCGTGACAGGGCTGCCCCTGAGCTATGAGCCGTCCGGCGAGATTTCCTTTTCACCTGCCTGGCGGAAGCGGATTTGCCGCGGATTATGCCCCCGGAATTCGCGTCATGGTTCAATTAATTTCTTCCTACACGTTGATTTAACACCCACTTACGTCTCAGATCCTTCCGACGGCAAGCTCGGGCATCTGATCGGATTGAATCTCAGTCGAGCTTGGATGCTGCGGGGAATTGTGTCAAAATTGCCCGCGAACGATGCTCGGCAAGCGCAACTCTCGGCGCTAGCCGAGCAAACTCGCAGGAGGCTGGATTGAGCAGCATTACAAACGAGCACTATGAAGGAACGCATTGGCTCGGCACTTTCGCGGTTTACCTGGTGAGTGGCCGTGGCTTGCGGTAAGCGCGTGCGCTTTTGCCAGCGCGGCCACATTTCAGGTCTCGGTCCTCCTTTGCGCTGGGCAGAGTCCGCCGAACCTGCCGGATGGAACGGTAAGGCAGTCGTGCAGCGTATGTGTGCGCCCTGCCACGGTCTGAGCGTCGTCGTATCGACGCGACGATCTCGCGATGAATGGCAGAACGTCGTCGCAAATATGGTCAGCCGTGGCGCCGTGGGCACGCCTGAAGACGTATCGCTGGTCGTTGACTACCTGTCTTCGACACTTCGGCTCTAAGGAGCAGAAAAATGCAGCGAGCAACTTCAGTCTCTAGCGTCGCGTTCCTTCGAAGATCAGTACCTCAGCCTTGAAACAGCAGATTCCCGGCGAGACGGACTGGCAAATGTCCGGGCACGATCCGGGTGCGACCCGGTACTCGCCGCTCGCGCAGATTACTCCGGAAAACGTCCGAAAACTCGAGGTGGCTTGGAAGTTCGACACGGGCGAACGTGGGCACCCGTTCGAGGTGACTCCGGTTGTGGCCGGCAACATCATGTACGTCATGACGCCGAGTCAGCACATCGTGGCACTGGAGCCTGAAACCGGCCGCCAACTCTGGAGCTTCGACGCGCAGCAGGGAAAGGGCAGCGTCGGACGCGGCGTTTCGTATTGGCCTGGAAACAGCACGGCTGGACCGCGAATTCGTGTTCGGGACGGACAAAGCGCAACTCATCGCTCTCGACGCAAAGACGGGCCAGCCGGCAGTCGGCTTTGGTGATAACGGAGTCGTGGATTTTGCTCCTGGGTACCTTCGATCGATATCCCCATGCCCGTTACGCTATTACCTCACCCCCTGTTATCTTCCGCGACCTGGTCATTGTGGGTCCGGAAGTGCCGGAAGGTCCGAGCGAAGGCCCTCCGGGAGATGCTCGTGCCTTCGACGTCAAAACCGGGAAACTCGTTTGGCGCTTCGATCCACTGCAACGCTCGGATCCGTCCGGCAAAAAGACTTGGGGACCGAACGGATGGAACGGGAGGGCAGGCCCGAGCCTGTGGGGATCAGGCACGTTCGATCGCGAAACCGGATTGCTTTTTCTGCCGGTGGGCAATCCGGCCGATAGCTTCTACGGAGCGGACCGCCCGGGAGAGAACCTGTACTCGAACTCGGTTGTGGCGGTTGATGCCGCAACGGGCAAAATGCGCTGGTTCTACCAGCTTGTCCACCATGATCTCTTCGATTACGATGTGGCCGCGCCACCCACCTTGGTGACTGTTATGCGAAACGGCAAGGCGATCCCGGCGGTCGCAGAAACCACTAAGATGGGTTTGCTGTTCGTTCTTGACCGGCGAACTGGTCAACCAGTGTTTCGGCGCTGAAGAGCGTCCGGTTCCGCCGAGTGATGTTCCGGGAGAAAAGAGTTGGCCCACTCAACCATTTCCTTTAAAGCCACCCCCGCTGGCGCGCAACGGCGTGTCGGAAGCCGAACTCAGCACCCTTTCTCCGCAAAGTCATGAATTTTGCGTTGAGCTGCTGCGCAAATACCCGAACAAGGGCCCTTACACACCGTTTCTCGCGGGCGGATCAACCGTTTTTCCGTCGACCATGGGAGGAGGGAACTGGGGCGGCATCGCCTTCGATCCGGTGCTCCATCTGCATCTTTGTCAATACGAGCAGTTTCGGCTCGATCGGCCGCATGATCAAAACGCCGGAGACGCGAGTTGGCGCAGACACCCGACGAGCATGCCTTATCGGAACGAAGGTGGATATGCCCGTTTCGTTGACGAAGATCACTATCCCTGCAATCAACCGCCTTGGGGCGAGTTGAGCGCAGTAAACGCCGACACTGGAGAGATTGCCTGGCGCGTGCCGTTGGGCAGCTATGAAGAGCTGGAACGTCGCGGTATCAAAAACACGGGTGCGCCTAACATCGGGGGGCCAATCGCGACGGCCGGCAAGCTGGTCTTTATCGCTGCAACAAACGATTCGCACTTCCATGCGCTCGATGCGCGAACGGGGAAGGAACTCTGGACCGCTAAGCTGGATGCGCCCGGAGAAGCAACGCCGATCACGTATCTGGGACGGGATGGAAAGCAATACGTCGCGATCGCGACCGGGAGTGCGGGCCATCTTCGTTCGGTGGGAAAGGACAGCGATGATGCCGATATCCTCACTGTCTTCGCACTTCCTTGACCGATGAACCGTCACAGCTGGAACCGGCCTTTTGTGCGACTTCCCGCAATAGGGCATCCAGAGCTGGCCGGTCAAACCAACGCCCTGCCGCCATCACGCCGGCAATCTTCGTTGTATTGCGAATGTCTTTTGTAGGATCAGCACTCAGCAGGACGAGATCCGCGGCTTTTCCTGGCTCGATGCTGCCAAACTCTGCTTCCTTCCGGTAGAACGCGGCCATGTTAAATGTGGCCATGCCAAGAACAGCCATCGGCGAGAAGCCGACATCCTCCACTAACTTGCGCAGCTCGTCGTGAAGACTAAAACCCGGGTACGTCAGGACTACCGCTGCGTCCGTACCTGTCAGAAACTGCACACCTGCCGCAGCCATTTCACGATCGTTTCTGTACATGACCGGTAGCTGTTGCCGCAGGGACGCATAAGCCTTCTTTGTCTCTGGATCCTTCAGTTCTTCTGCCTGCTCTCGCCAATCCGCAACCAGGTAGCCGCAAACATACTTACGACGGCCGTCGATTTTACCGGAGGTGTCGTCAACCCTTCGCTTCACCTCTTCATAGGACAACGACACCAGCGCTTCGAGATCTGCGCTAGTGTCCGACATGAACAGCCCGGACTCGCTCATCCTGCGAAAGAGTTGCTCACGCTGTTGGACTGGTGTGTCGATGGGAGGAAAGGCCAGGAAGTGCTCAACGCTGCGTAAACCCGCCGCGAAACAGCTCGTCGGGCGGTTCGACCGGATGAGCCGCAAAAGGTAGGCCCGACTGCTTCGCCTGCTCGGCCACGGCGCGGAAAGTCTCAAGATCAGGCGTTGTTCTCATCTTGATGTGGTCTACGCCTTCGTGTTTTAGGCGAAGGACGGCTGCGCGCGCTTCCGCCGCATTTGCCACTCCGATACGGATTCGGTCTACCGGTTCTACGGTTCCTTCCCGCTTCATACGCTCGATGTTCGATTTGGATTCCAGAATCTCGCCTGAACTCTTAATTTGAGGACCTACGAGCGTTCCACTCGCAATGAAAGAACGCCAATTCTGAACGTCCCGGAAGTCGCTGCCCATATCCCGGACTCCCGTCACACCGTTCGCAATGAAGAGTGGCAGGGACAACTTGCCTAATTTTGTGAGATGGACGTGAGCGTCCCAAAGCCCGGGAATGAGAAACTTGCCGCTGCCATCGACGATTCGAAAGCCCGCTTGCGGAACCTGACCGGCAGGGAGAACCGACTCGGATACGTGTTCCGTCCACAACCACGTTCTGGTGAACCTTCACCGTCCCAGTGCGCGGATCGATGATGGTCACGTTTGTTATGGCGGTTACCGCACCGAGTGCAGGAATCGTCGAAGAAACCGCAAAAGCGAGACAGGTAATGATCAGTCGTGGAGCGAACATCAGAACGCTGTCTGATAATAGCAACCATTTGGTTGCATGTCTGATGAGGTTCGCGATAACATGCAACCTGGAGGTTGCGGGATATGAGTGACCGAATCGAGAAGCGGGTTGAGATTAACGCCCCGGTTTCCCGCGTTTGGCGTGCCCTCACGGATCACGTCGAGTTCGGAGAGTGGTTTCGTGTAAAACTGGACGGCCCGTTCGTACCCGGCCAAGTCTCTCAGCGGCCACGTCACGTACCCTGGCTACGAACATCTGAAGTGGGAAGCGGTTGTTCAACAGATGGAACCCGAACGACTCTTCTCGTTTACCTGGCATCCCTACGCGGTCGACCCGAAGATTGACTACTCGCAGGAGCCACCCACGCTGGTCGAGTTCCGATTGGAAGAGACCGCCGCCGGAACGCTACTGGTCGTCACAGAATCCGGCTTCGATAAGATCAACGATCCTCGCCGTTTGGAAGCATTCCGGATGAATGACGGCGGTTGGGCACAGCAGATGAAGAATATAGAGGCTTATGTCGCAAGGACTGCCTCGTAGCAGTAAGGCTTATGCGTGGAAAAAGCAGGCTTCCGTTTTCGCGGCTCTGGGAGACGAAACGCGGCTTGCTCTCCTGACAAAGCTCTGCAAAGGCTATCAAGTCTCCATCACGCAGCTTGCTTCCGATTCGCCGTTATCGCGTCAGGCCATAACCAAGCACCTGCGAGTGCTGGAGAGGGCTGGTGTGGTGCATGGCGTAAGGGCAGGTCGCGAGAGCCTTTTTGAACTTCGCCCAAAGTCAATTCAAGAAGCTCGGGACTATCTTCAGATCGTCTCCCGGCAGTGGGATGAAGCCCTGGGGCGGCTCAAGTCTTTGGTCGAGCGAAATACGGAAAACTGAAACGTGCCGGAAATCCCGACACGTACCTTAAAGTAAAGTGACAACCTTGTTCATGCAAACGACTGGAAGAGAGCGGCTCGAAACTTGAAAGCCCTGGTCAAATCACGAAACGCGCCAGGTCTCGAATTGCTCGATGTGCCCGAGCCGGATTACGGCATCAATGACGTTCTGATACGTGTTACGCACACCGGCATCTGTGGGACCGACCTTCACATCTACCAATGGGACGAGTGGGCCCAGCAGACCATCCCGGTGCCTATGGTGATCGGACACGAGTTCGTTGGCGAGATCGTCGCAGGTGGGTTCAAACGTCAGCGATTTCCATCCGGGAGAAGTCGTGAGCGGAGAAGGGCACGTGGTCTGCGGACGATGCCGGAACTGCCTCGCCGGGCGTCGCCATCTCTGTGCTCATACGCAAGGTGTCGGAGTGAACAGACCTGGCGCGTTCGCGGAGTACATCTGTCTCCCTATGACGAATATCTGGCGTCACGATGCAAAGATCAACCGCGAGATCGCCGCCATCTTCGACCCTTTTGGAAACGCGGTGCATACTGCGCTGTCGTTCCCGCTTCTCGGCGAAGACGTCATCATCACAGGAGCCGGGCCCATTGGCCTGATGGCCATTCCGGTTGCGAGACATGCTGGTGCCCGCTTCGTGGCTGTGACGGATTTGAACCCCTATCGGCTGGAGCTGGCCCGCAAACTGGGTGCGACGGTCGCGGCAAATGCAGCGGAAACATCGCTCGAGTCCGTGCAGCAGCAACTCGGCATGCACGAGGGCTTCGATGTCGGACTCGAAATGTCGGGTAGCCCGAAGGCGTTCCGGGAGATGTTAGGAAACATGAGCCATGGCGCAAAGATTGCGATGCTGGGAATCCCGCCCGGCGAAATGAGTATCGACTGGCGTCAGGTGATTTTCAACATGCTCACCGATCAAAGGCATCTACGGGCGTGAGATGTACGAAACCTGGTACAAGATGACGGTGATGCTCGAGAGCGGGCTGGATATCACGCCCGTGATCACCCATCGTTTCTCCTACCAGGAATTCGAGCAAGGTTTCGCGGTCATGAAGTCAGGCAACTCCGGTAAGGTGATCCTGCAGTGGGCTGACCCAGGGCTAAAGCGATCGCCCTCAAGTCGATTGGCGCGATGAAAACCAGCATCTTCGACATTTTCAAAATCGGGATCGGACCCTCCAGCTCGCACACCGTGGGGCCGATGCGCGCAGCAGGCAGATTCGTTCGAGAACTCGAAGCGCAGAACGTGCTCGGTTCCGTCGCGCGGGTAGTGGCGGAGCTTTACGGATCGCTGGCGTTAACCGGAGTTGGGCATGGAACCGACCGTGCGGTCCTGCTGGGCTTGGCCGGTGAACTCCCGGAGGAAATCGAAACGTCCGTCGATCGAGCCGCTTGCTCGATGATATTCGCGGCGGACGATCGCTCAAGCTCGCGGGAAAAAAAGCGATCGCTTTCCATGAACCCGCCGATCTGCTCTTTCACAACGATCAGATCTTGCCCGGCCACCCGAACGGAATGAGGTTCCAGGCGTTCGACGCTGATGGAAGCTGTCTTCTCCGCCAGGTCTATTACTCCGTGGGCGGCGGATTCATCGTTTTGGAGGGCGAAGGCCTCGCGACGGCCACGCCCCTTCCGGTGCCCTATCCGTTCTCGAACGGAGAGGAGTTGCTCGCTGTCTGCGAAGCAAATGGGCTGTCCATTGCGCAGCTGATAATGGCAAACGAAGCAGCCCTGCGAAGCGAGTCGGGAGTCCGGGAACGCATCCGGCGCATCTGGACCGTGATGAACGATTCAATCGACCGGGGTCTCCGTAGCGAAGGGATTCTGCCGGGTGGACTGCGAGTGAGGCGAAGAGCGCCAACACTATGGCAGAAGATCCGGCACAGATCGGCGCTCGATCCATTTCAATCCATGGACCTCGTTAACGTGTTCGCCATGGCGGTTAACGAGGAGAATGCAGCGGGCGGCAGAGTTGTTACGGCTCCGACCAATGGCGCGTCGGGATTGCTGCCGGCGGTCGCGCGCTACTATCTTTCGGCTATTCCACAGGCCTCAGAAGACGGGCTGGAGCGTTTTCTGCTCACTTCTGGCGCGATCGGCATTCTTTACAAGGAGAATGCTTCCATCTCGGGCGCTGAAGTCGGCTGCCAAGGCGAAGTAGGCGTTGCCTGCTCCATGGCAGCGGCCGGGCTTGCCGCGGCGTTGGGAGCTTCGAACGTAGAGATTGAACATGCGGCCGAAATTGGCATGGAGCATCACCTCGGGATGACCTGCGACCCGATCGGCGGCTTGGTGCAGATACCTTGCATCGAACGAAACGCCATCGGCGCCGTGAAGGCGATTAACGCATGCCGAATGGCCATGCAAGAGCAGCGAAGGCCATAAAGTGTCACTCGACCAGGTGATTCGGACTATGTACCAGACCGGTCTGGACATGCAGTCGCGTTATAAGGAGACTGCGCTCGCTGGTCTGGCGGTGAATGTAAAAGATTGTTGAGGGATCAAGCAATGTACGGAACGGCGCAAGAAGTATTTACAAGCAGGCTCAACGAGATCGAGCGGGGAGGACTGTTCAAACGCGAGCGGACCATCGATAGTCCGCAGCAGGCCGAGATCGCTGTCGCGGGCGGAAGTCGAGTCCTCAACTTTTGCGCGAATAACTATCTGGGACTTGCTGATAACAAACAGGTAATCCGGGCGGCAACCGCAGCCTTGAACGAGTGGGGCTATGGCTTGGCGAGTGTGAGATTCATCTGCGGAACCCAAGCCATTCACAAGCGTCTGGAGACCCGACTCAGCGCATTTCTGGGGATGGAAGATACCATCCTCTACTCGTCGTGCTTCGATGCCAATGGCGGATTGTTCGAGACCTTGCTCGATTCGGAGGACGCCGTCATCTCCGATGAGCTCAATCACGCGAGCATCATCGACGGTATCCGGCTCTCGAAAGCGTCGCGATATCGCTACAAACACGGCGACATGGCCGATCTTGAGGCAAAGCTCAAGGAAGCAGCCGGCGCGCGAACCCGCCTGATTGCGACGGACGGCGTGTTTTCGATGGATGGTTACCTTGCGAAGCTGCCCGCCATCTGCGACTTGGCCGAGCGGCACGACGCGCTTGGTGATGGTGGATGACTCCCATGCAGTCGGGTTTATGGGAGCTTCCGGACGGGGCACACACGAGCATCTCGGCGTGATGGGCCGGGTCGACATCATCACAGGAACACTCGGGAAGGCACTCGGCGGCGCGAGTGGCGGATACACGAGCGCGCGGAAAGAAATCGTTGAGCTTCTACGCCAAAGATCCCGGCCGTATCTGTTTTCGAACAGTTTGGCTCCGCCTATCGTTGCAGCGTCGCTCACGGTCCTGGATCTGATCGGCGATCTGGCGGAATTGCGTGAGCGCTTGTTCAGCAATACAAAGCTGTTCCGCCGAGCTCATGACGGATTCAGGGTTTGAGATCCTGCCCGGGGAACATCCTATCGTTCCCGTCATGCTGGGGGATGCGTCGGTGGCGACGCGGATGGCGGATTCGCTTCTTAAGAAGGGTGTCTACGTGATTGGCTTTTCCTATCCGGTCGTCCCACAGGGCAAAGCACGCATTCGCGTTCAGATTTCGGCGGCACACACCCGAGACGAAATAGAATTCGCCGCCGAGCAGTTTGCGGCGTCTAAACGAGAGCTGGGCCTTTAGCCGAATGAAGATTCAACTTGCAATCTGTGCTCTGCTGGCGCTCGGAACGGCGGCGGCTGGACCTCCCTGGAAGGGAAAGAATCCAGACCCGAGTAAGTGGACACCCGCCGAACTGGAGCAGGTACTTTCGACCTCGCCGTGGAGTCAAACAGCGAATGCCGAGTTCCCGGAAACGAGAGACGACGAACCTGTTTCCGTCTACGCTCTTCCCGGGGCTCAGCAGGCGGGACTGCCCGGCGGTTCTAAAGCGGCGGCCACGGATGGCCGGTGGGACGGGGGAGTCGCAAAAAACACCGGAAGAGGCCAAGTCCCTACGCTTCCGGTACTTGTCCGATGGGATAGCGCCGCTCCAGTACGGCAAGCCCTTCTGCTTTCGCATGAAAGTACTCCAGAAGAGAGCTCGAAAGATTACATCATTACAGTGCTTGGTCTGGTATCGGCCGGAAAGGACCAGCCCCTCGAAGGCCTGATGGGACATTCGAGCCTCAAAGTATCCGGAAAGCCCGTCATCGCTGCAGAAGACGCAAAGGTGGATGCCAAGACAGGAGCTGTGCACTTGTATTTTCCGCGCTCATCGGCCATAACCACGGCCGACAAAGATGTAGTGTTCTCAACTCGTTTCGGCTCCTTGACCGTAGTCAAGAAGTTTCGTTTAGCTGAAATGATGTATCACGGACGTCTAGAACTGTAGCCGCCGGGCGACGGCCCGAAAAGTTGCTTATCCCCGTGGCAGCTATTACGATAGTGCGGACGAACCAAAATGGCCTTCCGCGCATCCAATAGTTTGGAGAATTATATATGAACAGACATAAGCAGCTGATTCACGACCGCTACGAGTCGCTAATGTTTGCTAAATCACCGGAGGCGGGACGGAAAGCAGCTCGTGAACTTGTACAGATCGTCCTTGGCGACGAAGCTGTTGCGATGCCGCTCGAAGAAGCGCTCCGGGAATGTTGTCGCAAGCTGAGACCTTCGAAAGATCCTCGTGAACAAGCACGGTTTGAAGCTGAGTTCATCGAAATGGGCCTGTGGCCCGATGGTTCGCAGCGGATTGCGGCTTAAAGACGGATCGAGGCACCTGAGGAAAACTTGCCGACCTCTCTGGAAGTGATCGTCCGATATCTCAACGACTCTATCTCCGCCGAGAGAAGCATTCGAACCCAGTTCCGAAGCTGTTCCAAAGACGGGGATGACGCGGAGGTGCAAGGTTTTTTTGAAAGCTCCGCGAACAGGGCTGCCGTACATGCTGAGGCTCTTGAAAACCGGCTTGCGGCGCTGGACAGCGCGGAGCATCGGGGTAGTAACTTCTTAGCCGATATGCTGGCCATGGCACCAAAAGCAGCTCAGCTGGGTCACATCGCAGAGGAGCGAATCGCCCAGAATCTCATGACGGGCTTTTCGTTGAGCAAGAGCGCGCGTGCCATGTACGTAGCGTTGCATTCGGCAGCCGGCGCCGCCAGGGACGAACAAACCGCAGAATTAGCCAGCCGATTCGCGACGGAAGAAGAAAACACGGCCGAGCAGTTCTGGCACTTTCTCCCGTCCCGATCGAAGATCGCTTACAACGTTCTCACGGCGGGCGAAATCGATCCGTCCGTCGAGACACGGGCGCCGGATGACCGTGTGACCGAATCCTCATCCTGAGTGTTCCGATGCCAAAACGACGCCGGACGTACAGCAAGACAAAGTCCGTCAAAGCGGTCGCGCGGGAGCGCATCGGCACTCCTCCTCCTTCTCGTCCTATCTTGGACAAAACCCGGCGCGCAAAGCCCAAACATAAAAACATCCGTCGGCGCCGAAGAGTAGGCTAGCGGCATGAGCGTCGGGCTCGGGAATAGTGCCTCCCTGACGAGTGGCTCGACAGTCGCCGTTGTAGAGGTCGGACCTCGAGACGGCCTGCAAAATGAACCGAAGATCCTCCCGACTGATCTCAGAGTTGAACTGGTAGAGGCGCTTGCCGATGCCGGATTGAGGCGGATCGAAGTTGGTAGCTTCGTTTCAACGAAACAGGTGCCTCAGATGGCGGACTCCGCTGAGGTCTTCCGTCGCATCCGAAGACAGACGGGTGTTACGTATTCAGCTCTTGTGGCAAACAGGAAAGGGCTGGAAGCCGCCCTGCTGGCGGGCGTCGACGAGATTGCGATCTTCGCGGCCGCTTCCGAAACGTTCTCGCACAAGAACATAAACTGCTCCATCGCGGAAAGCCTGATCCGATACCGCGAAGTAGCGGACGGAGGCCCTGCGCCAGGGAGTCCGGGTAAGAGGCTATATCTCGTGCGTTCTCGGCTGTCCTTACGAGGGACATGTTCCGCCTGCAGCCGTCGCGTCCGTCGCCGATCGCCTTTTTGAAATGGGCTGCTTCGAATTGTCGCTCGGGGACACCATTGGCGCAGGTACGCCGGAGAGCACGCGTGAGCTGCTTCGGGCCGTTGTTGGATCGCAACAGCCTGACCGGTTTGCCGTGCATTTTCACGATACGGCGGGAAGAGCACTCGAAAATATCGAAATGGCTCTCGATTTCGGAATTCGGGTCATCGACACGCAGCGTTGCGGGCTTGGGCGGGTGTCCATTCGCGCCGGGATCTCCAGGGAACGTCTCTACAGGCAAGGTGGTTTCGGCCTTGCACGCCAGAGGATATGTGACGGGCGTCGACGAGGCCAAGCTCGCGGCCGTAGCGAGGCGTGTTGCGGATATGCTGGGAAGGCGCTCCGTGTCTCCGGCGCAAGCTACGTGTGAATAAAGTACGCAGAACCTCAGACCAGGCCGTCGAACCGATCTTCGATGGCGCAACCGTCATGCTAGGCGGCTTTGGGCTGTGCGGAATTCCAGAGAACCTCATCGCCGCCCTGGTGAGAAAGCGAGTCCGGGGGCTTCATACAATCAGCAACAACATGGGCGTAGATGGTTTCGGCATGGGTCTGATGCTCGAAGCAGGTATGATCGAATCCCACATCGGCAGCTATGTTGGCGAGAACAAGCTTCTCGAATCGCTTGTTGTTGCAGACAAATTGAAGGTGACTCTGATTCCTCAGGGTACGCTTGCAGAACGTATACGTGCAGGTGGCGCCGGTATTCCTGCCTTCTATACACCGACAGGAGTGGGGACGGTCGTAGCGGAAGGCAAAGAAGTTCGGGAGTTCGAGGGCAGGCAATACCTCATGGAGCGCGCGTTGAAAGCAGATTTTGCGCTGGTAAGGGCCTGGAAGGGCGACGAATCCGGAAATCTGGTGTATCGCAAGACGGCGCGCAATTTCAATCCGGTCATGGCAACCGCCGCTACCGTCACCATTGCTGAAGTAGAGCATCTCGTCTCGACGGGGGAAATACCGGCCGAGCAGGTTGCTACGCCCGGCATCTACGTGAAGGCGATCGTACGGGGTGAGAAATATGAGCGACGGATCGAACGCCGCGTCACTCGGAAACAGACATCATGAGCGGTGATCGGGATTCATTGAAGCGGGATCGGATTGTTCGCCGCGTAGCTCAGGATCTTCAAAACGGATTCTATGTGAATCTGGGTATCGGGCTTCCGACTCTGGTCGCCAACTGTCTTCCACCCGGAGTAGAGGTTATTCTGCAATCCGAAAACGGCATGTTAGGTGTGGGGCCGTATCCGGTCGAAGGCACGGAGGACCCCGACCTAATCAACGCTGGGAAGGAAACGGTAACCGAACTCCCCGGAACCTCGTATTTCTCCAGTGCTGATTCGTTCGCCATGATCCGCGGCGGACATATTGACCTGAGCGTTTTGGGCGCAATGGAAGTGGACGAAGCGGGCAATCTCGCCAACTGGATGGTACCGGGCAAGCTTGTCAAGGGCATGGGAGGAGCCATGGACCTGGTCGCCGGGGCCCGCCGTGTGATCGTTGCGATGGAACACACGACAAAATCAGGAGAGCCCAAAATCCTCCGTCGTTGCCGCCTTCCGATCACGGGCTTGGGCGTCGTGCAAACAATCGTGACCGAAATGGCTGTGATTCGCATCACACCAGCAGGATTGGTGCTCGAGGAGATCGCTCCAGAAGTGTCCGTCAGAGACGTCCAGCAGGCCACGGAGGCGACTCTCCACCCGGCGCCGAATTAAAACCGATGAGCATCTGAGCGTAAAACCCCGACTGAGGTCGGGTGCGGCTGCAACCATCCGGGAAGGGTTCGGTCACAACTTCTGCTTCATTCTTCCCGATTCAAGTATCTATAGCCAAGAGCGAAGAACTGCAAACGTGTGTCCCCGTGTTTTGAAAGCGGGCTGAGTCGTTGCTGTTCTCGTAAACCGAAAGAAATAAACGCGTTCGAAGAATGTCATCTTCCAAGAAAATACAAGTAAGAGAGGGAAATCCGTTTCCTCGGGGCGCTTCGTGGGATGGGCAGGGGACAAATTTTGCCCTGTTTTCCGCCCACGCGACCAAAGTAGAGGTGTGTCTGTTCGATCCGGACGAGCGCGAAGTCGAGCGTATCGAATTGCCGGAATATACAAATCAGATATGGCACGGATATTTACCGGGGGTAACGCCGGGAACAATCTACGGTTACCGGGTACATGGGCCGTACGAGCCCGACGCGGGGCACCGCTTCAATCCCAATAAGCTGCTGCTCGATCCCTACGCCTGCGCCCACACCGGGCAGCTAACGTGGAATCCGGCCGTTTTCGGATACATCATGGAGTCGGGAGATGATCTTACCTTCGATGAACGCGACAGTGCTCCTTACATGCCCAAGTGCACTGTTGTCGATCCTCTCTTTGATTGGAAGGGAAACCCGGGAAGAAATCCGATTCCCTGGGACGACACGATCATCTATGAAGCGCATGTTCGCGGATACACCAAGTTGCACCCGGAAGTACCGCCTGAATGCCGCGGTACCTATGCGGGCATGGGTACGGAAGCAGTCACCGGCTACATCAAGTCGCTCGGCGTGACTTCCGTCGAACTCCTGCCCATCCACACATTCATCAACGACAGTCTGTTGCTCGAGAAGGGGCTCACTAACTACTGGGGCTACAACACCATCGGGTTTTTCGCGCCGGACCCGAGGTATGCCGCTGCCAAGCACGACAGCCTGCGCGAGTTCAAAGAGATGGTAGCCAAGCTTCACGAAGCCGGGCTGGAAGTGATCCTGGATGTGGTTTATAACCACACCGCGGAAGGCAATGAACGCGGCCCTACGCTCTCCTTCAAAGGGATCGATAACGCGAGTTACTATCGCTTGCTTCCCGATCAGCCGCGGTATTACATCAACGATACGGGCACCGGGAATACTCTGAACTTGAGCCACGCCAGAGTCATTCAAATGGTTACCGACAGCTTGCGCTACTGGGTGGAGCAAACGCATGTTGATGGTTTCCGTTTCGACCTGGGAACGATCCTGGCGCGGGAACCAAACGGATTCGACAATCAGAGCGGATTCCTGAAGGCGTGCAGCCAGGACCCGGTACTCGGGACAGTGAAACTGATCGCCGAACCCTGGGACTGCGGCCCTGGCGGATATCAGGTCGGAGCCTTCCCGCCGGGATGGGCGGAGTGGAACGACAAGTTCAGGGACACCGTTCGCGATTTCTGGAAGGGTTCAGCCTCTGTCGCCGCCTTAGCCGAACGGTTGTGTGCCTCGGGCCAGACGTTCAATCATCAAGGGCGAAGACCGTGGGCTTGCGTCAACTTCATCACTGCGCACGACGGATTCACTCTGAACGACCTCGTCACTTACAACGAAAAACACAACGAGGCAAACGGCGAGGACAACAACGACGGCAGTTCCGACAATCGTTCCTGGAACTGCGGCTTCGAGGGACCGACGGATGATCCCGAGATCAACAGCACTGCGCGAACGCCAGATCAGGAACATGCTCGCGACGCTGCTCTTTGCACAAGGTACCCCGATGATGCTTGCCGGAGACGAATTCGGGCGCACTCAAGGCGGAAATAACAACGCTTATTGCCAGGACAACGAAGTAAGCTGGCTCAACTGGAAGCTCGAGGAGAAGGGAAAGCGCTCATTCACTTCGTCCAGCGGCTCACTCACCTGAGACACAAATATCCGATCCTGCGAAGGAATCGGTTCCTGACGGGCGAGTATGTCGAGGAGTTGGGGGTAAAGGATGTAACGTGGATCCATCCCTCCGGAACAGAGATCACGCAGGATCAGTGGACATGACGACCTACGGTGCTTCGGGATGCTCCTGGACGGACGCGCCCAGACGACAGGCATCCGGCAGCGTGGTCATGAAGCGACGCTCCTTATCGTGATCAACGATCATCACGAAGACCAGGAATTTACATTGCCTGAGTCGCCGGGAAGCAATGAATGGTCGTTGATCATCGACACGAATGATCCCGGATGCGAGGAACATTGCCGCACTCTCAACGCCGGCGATGTTCACAGTGCCCCATCGCGGTCTCTGCGGCCTTTGTTCTTGGAACGCCAACGAACGGAACATTACAGTAGTAGCGCTAGGTAATTGACGCTTCGCTATCTCGTCCACATATACGCGCAGTACGCGTAACAGAGGAGCAACGTTTAAAGCATGAAGAAAGTATTCTACTCGCTTCTTCTAAGCGCAGTCTCAGTTCCCTTGATTGCTGTCGGATTTCCTTTGGCCCAATCGGGTTCGGGAGGCGGAAGCGGCTCGGGTCAATCCGGTTCGTCCGGTAGCCAATCAACAGGCCAGACGGGCCAATCCGGGAGCGGCGGCAGCGGCCAATCCGGAAGCACCGGCAGTGGCCAATCTGGATCCGGAAGCGGTCAGTCCGGGTCGGGCAGTGGATCATCAGGCAGCGGAACCATGGGCAGTGGTTCTTCAGGAAGTGGATCTTCCGGCAGTGGAAGTTCGGGCAGCAGCGGAAGCTCCAGCAAGAAAGGTAAAAAAGGAAAGAGCGGCTCGGGTTCAAGCGGCGGATCAACAGGATCCACCGGCACCTCAGAGCGCTAGTAATCTCGAAGCTTAGCTTTATCAGTGAAGGAGGCCCGCGTCAGCGTGCCTCCTTTTTTTTGCTCAGGTTTCCCGGACGGTGCTGGCGTGAACCTCATTCAGGTAGTCTGAAAACGAGTTCATGATCAATCGACGCCAATTAAGTCGAAAGCTGGCGCTCGCGCTGGCGGCAGGCGCCAGCACAGATGTAAAAGGGCAACCGGACAACGCCGGCCATGGCAAGGACATTGCCTGGACGAATGTACTGCCTGGAATCTGGAAAGCGACGGTCGGCACACCTGAGGCTTATACGCCGGTCAGGTCCCGGTTAGTTCCTCCTGCGGAAGACAAACTGGAGATGCTCCCGCGAGTCTCTAAGCCTCTGGTGCCGTCCATCACCGGTTCGGTCACGGACCGCGGCTGCGTACTGCGGCTGCCCCTGCCTCCTGGAGAACTGATCTACGGCTTTGGACTGCAACTGCTTTCGTTCGCGCAACGCGGCAAGAAGAAAACGATACGCGTGAATGCCGATCCGAAGCTCGACACGGGCGATTCGCATGCGCCGGTCCCGTTTTATGTGACTTCGCGCGGCTACGGTCTGCTGGTCGATAGTGCTCGTCACGTGGATTTCTACTGCGGCGATGCGCGGCGCAAACCTACCCACGCAATACAGGCCGCTTCCGGCGCGGTAAACACTCCGGAAACGACCCGCCGCTGAGCCCTGCAGGATCCGGGTGAGATCACGATCGAGGTTCCGAAGGCTAAAGGGAGTCGATGTCTACCTCTTTGCCGGTCCTTCCATGAGAGAGGCCGTTCAGCGTTATAACCTGTTCGCCGGCGGCGGACTAGTGCCTCCAGAATGGGGCCTTGGGTTTTGGTATCGGGCGGAACAACACGACGACAGCGACAGCCTTCGGAAACTTGCCAGCGAGTTTCGGGACCGGAAGATCCCCTGCGATGTGATTGGCCTCGAGCCGGGCTGGCAAACGCATGCGTACTCATGCAGCTTTGCCTGGGATTCGGCTCGCTTCCCGGCAGCCGAAGGATTTTGTGAAAGATCTCTCGGACCAGGGATTCCAGGTCAACCTGTGGGAGCACGCTTTTACCCATCCTTCTTCACCCCTTTTTGAAGCTCTGCTTCCACACTCCGGTGATTACGGTGTTTGGGGAGGCCTTGTGCCTGATTTCGCCGGAGAGCAAGCCGCGGGAGATCTTCGGTAATTACCACGGTCGCACGCTGGTCGACATCGGGATCTCGGGTTTCAAGCTGGATGAATGCGACAGCTCCGATTACACGGGCGGCTGGTCGTTCCCCGATTTCTCGCGCTTTCCGTCAGGCGTAGATGGGGAGCAGATGCACGCGGTTTTCGGGCTGCGGTATCAGAACGCCGTGTGGCAGGAGTTCAAAAAACGCGGCCGCCCCACATACAACCTGGTTCGCTCGAGCGGAGCACTCGCCAGTCCTTACCCATTCGTTCTCTACAGCGATCTTTATGAGCACCGCGATTTCATCCGCGCTCTCGTGAATTCCGGATTTTCGGGTTTGCTTTGGTGTCCGGAGGTGAGGGATGCCAAAAACAGCTGAGGACCTGATCCGCCGTCTCCAAAGCGTCGTGTTTTCGCCGCTTGCGATGGTCAACGCGTGGTACATCAAGAATCCACCCTGGAAACAGATTGATCGGGTAAAGAACAATGCCGATCAGTTAGAGAACGACTGGGAGGCACTCGAAGCGCGTTGCCGTGAAATCATCGGCTGGCGCATGCAGCTCGTGCCTTATCTCCTTTCCGCCTTCGAGTCCTACGAGCGGAACGGAATGCCGCCGTTCCGTGCTTTGATCCTGGACCATCCGGAAGACACAACGCTCGCGGAAGTCGACGACGAATATATGATCGGCGACCGTATGCTGGTGGCTCCCTTGTTCGCTGGCGAATCAGAAAGAAAGATCACCCTTCCTGCTGGCGCGTGGTGCGACTTCTGGACCGGAAAGCCTGTTCCGGGAGGCACATCATTCTCCGTGCCGGGCACGACCGACAAGATCCCTGTTTATGTAAGGAGCGGCTCAGTTCTGCCGCTAGCGCACGTTGGCCCGCACGCCGGGACCGCGGAGAGCCGCACGCTTAACGGTAAAAGTATACGGTGATGGGTCGCTTCCTTGGCAGGGCGGGGGAGGCGTCAACCAGAACTTAGCGCTGAGTTGGGACGCAAACCACACAAAAGGGCATCGTGCGTCAGGCGGCGCGGGTACCAGATATATCGATTGCCGGTTGGGAGCGGATGGGATAAAAAGAGTAGTCCGGATTGCTTTCCAATGAATAGCATCAAATCTTTTGATTTGAATGCTCGCTTACTTGCGTTCTAGAGTTTATTATGGCGACAGCAATGGTTTTTGATCCTCCGACCTCACAGGTTCCGATCCTACACCGAATCAGCAACATCGTCAGCTCTGAGCTTTCGCTGGACGAAATGCTCGGAGAAATTGTAGGTCTCACGGTTCAGGTGACGGAGTGTGATGCTTGCCTTGTGTATCTGATCGAACGCGAGACGAGCGAAATCGTCCTTCGCGCTTCGCAGGTTCCTCATCAGGTGGACTTGGGCAACATCCGCTTGAAAGTGGGCGAAGGTATCACTGGATGGGTCGTTGAACATCATTCCGTGGTCGCATTGCCGGAGAATGCCGGTTCGGACAGGCGTTTTAAGAAGTTCCAAGCTCTCGTTGAAGACACATATGAGGCATTCCTTTCGGTGCCTCTGCTGAGCCGCGGAGAAGTCATCGGCGTCATCAACGTCCATCACCGCGAGCCGCACTTCCACACTGCCAACGAGATCTCGTTGCTGACGTTCATCGGAGAACAGATGGGCGGCGCCATATCGAAGTCGGTTCTGGAGGAAGAGAATGCACGGCTCCAGGAAGAAACGGCAGAGATGCGCCGTCAGCTCGAAACGCGCAAGATCGTGGAGCGGGCGAAGGGCATCTTACAGCATCGCCACAGCCTGACCGAAGAAGAAGCGTATCTGAGGCTTCGCAATGAAAGCCGACGTTTGCGCCGGCCCATGAGGGAACTCGCCGAGGCGATCATTCTTTCGGAAGACTTAAGCCGCAAGAGCGAGAGTCTGTAAAGCTCGCGCTGTCTCTTCGCGCTCGGGCGCTTCTGAGCGCCCGACGCACGCAATTTCTATACAATCGGATTTGGTCCCGGATTTTCTTCCGCTTTTCCGAAACCCACATTTCCTGACGATCGCCGGTAATTTCTGGAAGCGGCGCTTGGACGAGAGCCGGTTTCCGCCCGTCCGCCGAACCTATCGCATCACGGACAGAGTTTCAGTTGTAGCGCTTGAGCATCAACCCCAAGCCGAAGCGAAGGCGCAACTCATCCTGCTTCACGGGCTAGAAGGTTCGGCTGATTCGGGATACATGCGAAGCTTTTCGCAAGCGGCGCTCGAATCGGGCTTCGGCGTTCACAGGCTGAACCTTCGGACCTGCGGCGGCACGGAGGCGCTCTCGGAAACGATGTACCATTCCGGGCTCACGGGCGACACGATTCTCGTGGCGGAGAACCTGCGGAACAAGTACAAACAGCCAATTTTTCTCATTGGTTTTTCGCTCGGAGGCAACGTGGTCCTGAAACTGGCGGGTGAACTGGGACGCACGCATCTGCTCGCCGGCGTCTGTGCGGTTTCGCCTCCTATCGATCTGGCCCGTTGGTGAAAGCGATCGGCAAGCGGGCGAATATCCTCTACGCTCGGCGATTCCTTGATAGGCTCAAGAAGCGCATTATGCGCAAAAGCTTAACTTCTCCCCAGAGCTACACCACGGAAGGACTTCACGCCGTTCGTACTATCTGGGAATTCGATGACCGGTATACAGCTCCTCTGTTCGGATTCGGAACAGCGGAGAATTACTATCGTACGCAGTCTTCTCAGCAGTTTCTCCGGCACATCCGGGTTCCCACGTTGATCGTGACGTCGAAGGACGACCCTCTAGTCCCGTTCGAGATTTTTGAGCATCCCTCGCTGAAGGAGAATCCGGCAATCACTCTCGCCGCAACGGAGCATGGCGGTCACCTTGGATTTCTGGCCAAGACGAAGCCAAGGTTCTGGGTAGAGCGCTTTGTGTTGCAGTGGGTTGATAATGTTCTTCACGAACGGACCGGGGAGGGAACTCATCCTGACCTTGTCGCGGCTGGATAACTTATTGTGGCGAAAACTGTAGCTCAACGGAGTGCTTCCTTCTTCGAAGCCGGCCGTATTGCGCTGGAATCGCTGGGGAAGAACAAGCTCAGAAGCTTCTTGACTCTGCTCGGGATCATCTTGGCCACCACCACGTTGATTTCGGTAACGGCGCTGATTCACGGGATGAATCTGTACATCGCCGAGAAAGTTTCGAACATGGGCTCCGACGGGTTCCGGGTAGCGCGCATGGTCTGGCTGGGACAAGCCGATTTCAAGAAGCTGCTCCTCATGTCGAAGCGCAACCCGGTCATCCGGCGCGAAGAATATGAGTTCGTTAAGGACAATGCGACCATGCTGCGCGCGATCGGCATCATCGCGAACAACACGGTACGGGTTGGATTTCAGGGGCAGAACCTGGAGGGAGTGAATCTCCAGGGAATCACGGCCAACGTGCCTGCACTTAACAACGTCCAGATCGATGCCGGCACCGGGATCACGGAGAATCAGGTGGCCCGCCATGCTTCGGTCGCGTTCATCGGATCGGAGATAAAGGACAAGTTTTTCTCTAACCGGGATCCGGTTGGGAAATTCGATCCAGATCAACGGTGTGCCGTTCGAAGTGGTCGGGGTGGCGAAACAGCTCGGAAGCGTGTTCGGGCAATCACAAGACAACTTCGTCATGATCCCGATCGATACGTACTTCAAGATGTTCGGGACGCCAGCGCGGAATGATGTTGCTTGCGAAGGCGATCGACCAGGGTCACCTGTTGCAGGCGCAGGATGAAGTCACCATGCTGCTTGCGCGCCTTCCGGCATCTGCGTCCCAGATCAGGAAGACAACTTCGGGATCATTTCGTCGGATTCTTTCGTTAGTCTGTGGCAACGGTTAACGGCCGCCATTGCGGCCACCGCGGTCGGCATCGTCTCCGTGTTCATGGTGGTCGGCGGGATCGTGATCATGAACATCATGCTCGCCGCGGTGACGGAGAGAACTCATGAGATCGGGATTCGAAAGTCTCTGGGCGCGCGGAGGGCGGACATTCTCAACCAGTTCCTGGTCGAGTCGGCAACACTATCCGCAGCAGGCGGTCTGATCGGTGTGCTCATCGCGTGGGCCGTGGCCGTGATCGTACGGAACGCCGCTTCCATACCGATGGCTCTGCCGCTCGCGTCTGTCGCGATCGGTGTCGGGTTATCGGCCGTCGTGGGGCTGTTCTTCGGCATCTATCCAGCCCAGGCAAGCCTCGAAGCTCGATCCCATCGAAGCCCTGAGAACGGAATAAGTCTTGAATACCCGGGCCCTCTTCAACGCCAGCTCTCTCGCTCTTCAAACCATCCGTGCGCACAAGACGCGCGCGTTCCTGACCGTTTTGGGCGTCGTGATGGGAACGGGCACCATCATCGGTGTCGGCTCCATCCTGACCGGCTTCGACTCGACCATCACTTCCGTACTGAAGAGCTTCGGCCCGAACTCGATCATGATCAACAAGCTTCCGCTGGGTAGCGAACCGCTAACTCGCTGACCGGGGAAGAACGCACTCGAAAAGACTTCATCTATGAAAACGTAGTCGACATCCGCGAGAAGTGCCAGGCGTGCGATCGAGTTTCGCCCATGCTGGTGATCCGGAACAACCAGATCATGACGGTCAAGTACAAAGCAAATGATCGTTCCGGCATCAACCTCATGGGCGTGGAGGAAGAATACGCCGAGCAGGGTCAAGTCGATATGCGCAGCGGACGCTTCTTCACGAATGAGGAAAATCGGCGTCGTGCTCCGGTGGCCGTGATCGGCGCCGATATCGCGAACAGCCTGTTCCCGAACGTCGAAGCCGTGGGCAAAGTGATCGACGTGGACGGGCATGAGTTCGAAGTGATCGGCACGATGAATCGCCCGGCGGCTTCCTTCTTCGGCCAGGACGATCTCCGCGTGCTCTTGCCGTTCTTCACGTTCCAGAAGAATTATCCGCAGACGAAAGACATGACGATCGTCGTCAACGCCAAAGAAGGGCAATTGACGAAGGCTATGGACGAAGCGCGGGTGATTCTGAGGATCGACCGCCGCGTTCCGTTCTCGAAACCCGACAATTTCGCGATGTCGACGGCCGATCAGATGGTGGCGGACTTCCGCCAGATTACCTCGATGGTGGCGATCGTCATGGTGGTCTTGAGCTCGATCGGTCTGCTCGTTGGCGGAATCGGCGTGATGAACATCATGCTCGTATCTGTGACGGAGCGAACGAAAGAAATCGGAGTTCGCAAGGCGATCGGAGCCAAGAAATCGGACATCGTGCTGCAATTCCTGCTCGAAGCCGTTGCTCTGACCGGGCTGGGAGGCCTCGCCGGCATCAGCTTCGGCTGGATGGTCGCGCTGCTGAGCCGGCTTATCTTCCCGTCGCTACCGGCCAGCGTGCCGTTATGGGCAGCTGTACTCGGGATTGATTGTCTCAGCCGGTACGGGCCTGTTCTTCGGAATCTGGCCGGCTAGTAAGGCCGCGCAGGCTCGATCCGGTCGAGGCCTTGCGATACGAATAGAGTTCGCTCGTGCCTTAGCGAGCGACTTACAGCATCGACTTTCCGCCCTCACTGACGAAGTTCTTATTCCAGGCGGGTATTTCCACCTTCACATCGCCCTTTATGATTGCCTGGCAGCCCAGTCGCGATCGCAATGTAAGACCAGGGGCCATGTCGAGGCGATCGAGCTCGTCGTCTTCCGCTTCGCTCAAATTCTTTTCACCTTCCAGAACAATCACGTGGCATGTCGTACAAGCGCAGCTTCCGCCGCAAGCATGTTCGAGATGGATGTCGAAGTTCAAGGCTACGTCGAGGAGAGAGTCTCGCTTTCCGTGATCACTGTAAGGCATTTTGCCGGATTCGAATTCTACGGTCTTATTTTCCGGCATGAAAGTCACTTTCGGCACACCTCATTGTAACGATTGAGACGCGTTGCAAAGCCCGGAGCCGCGAATGAGGAAAATACCTCCTGCATACTGAAACTTAGTGTTCCAAAACATCGAAGAACGGTTGATCGAGCAAGTCGAACGAAGCCTGGCGGCAAAGTACGGCGTGACGGCGAAAGTTTCGCTTGAGCAGCCGAAACAGAACTCGTTTGGTGAACTCGCCATTCCCATTGCGTTTCAGCTTGCACGCCAACTGCGGAAGCCGCCTCGGCAAATCGCCGGGGAGATCGCGGAAGGTCTGTCCGATATCCCGGGCGTTGCCTCCGTCGAGATTGCCGGAAACGGCTATATCAACGTTCGGCTCGACCGGGGCGCATTCGGATTGGCGGCGCTCGAGGACCTGGCCGAGCGCGGCGAAACCGCGAAGCGCGACAAGATCATCGTCGAGCACACCAACATCAATCCCAACAAAGCTGCCCATATCGGGCACCTCCGGAATGCAGTGCTAGGCGACACGTTCGTTCGCATGTTGCGGGACCAGAAGCGCTGGGTGGAGGTGCAGAACTACATCGACAACACCGGCGTCCAAGTGGCAGATGTAGTTGTCGGGTTCCACTTTCTCGAACGCAAGACCCTGGGCGAAGTGCAACGGCTGGTTGCTGATCCGACGGTCCGGTTCGATTATCTGTGCTGGGATCTGTACGCACGCACTTCGGCCTACTACAAAGAACATCCGGAGGCTCTTGAATGGCGTGCGCAGACATTGCACGCCATTGAGGCAGGCTCGGGTGAACTCTCCGATATAGGCCACCTGGTAGCAGACACGATCGTGGTTGCGCATCTCAAGACGATGAGCCGCCTGGGCATTCAGTACGACGTGCTGCCTCGTGAAAGCGAGATTCTCCACCTCCAGTTCTGGGCCACCGCGTTCGAGCTTGCTGAAGGCTCGCAAGGCGATCTACTTCGAGACGCAAGGCAAGAACAAGAATTGCTGGGTTATGCCCGCTTCCGCATTCAAGAATGTCAGAGAAAGCACCGAGAAGAAGGGGACGAGTCCGAAGACGACAGCAAAGTGATCGTGCGCTCGAATGGCACTGTCACTTACGTGGGAAAGGACATCGCGTACCAGCTTTGGAAGTTCGGCCTGCTGGGGAAGGACTTCTTTTACCGGCCGTGGTCGACCTACCCCAACGGCCACCAGGTCTGGGTAACAACGGATCGGCCCGGTTCCGACATCCGGCGTCAACTTCGGCCACGGCACCGCGGGTTTACAACGTGATCGATTCCCGGCAGTCATACCTCCAGGATGTGGTCGTTGCCGGGCTTGCGCGCGCTTGAATACAACAAGGAAGCCGATGCCTCGGTCCATTTCTCGTACGAGATGGTTGCACTCACGCCTCGAACATGCCTGGAAATGGGAATCGCGCTATCGGACGAGGATCGGGCACGAGCCTTATGTTGAAGTCTCCGGCCGCAAAGGACTGGGAGTAAAGCCGACGACCTCATCGACAAGCTCATCGAAACTGCGCTCGCGGAAGTGGTGGACCGCCATCCGGAGGCGAATCCGGATGAACAGCGCACAGTGGCGGAACAAATCGCGGTGGGTGCGCTGCGATATTTCATGCTGAAGTTCACGCGGAATTCCGTGATTGCCTTCGATTTCCACGAGGCTCTCAGCTTTGAAGGTGAAACCGGACCATATGTCCAATACGCCGCGTTGCGGGCGGCGAACATTCTCCGCAAGTTCGTCGACAGAGGGGAATCGCTTCCCGACTTCCGAAGTACGCTCTCGAAAGAACGTCCTGCAGCGTTACCTCGAAACCGAGAGCTTATGGCAGTTGCTGCTTCTCGCTTCCAAAGCCGACAGCACCGTAGCGCGAGCAATTGTTTCCGGCGAACCGGCGCACGTCGCGAAGTATGCTTTCCAGCTGGCGCAGTCGTTCAACACGTTCTATCACGATCAGCCGGTCATCACGGAGGAGGATCCAGAACGGCGCGCTTTTCTGCTCTGGCTTACTCAGTACGTACGTAAACAATTGCTCAGAACGCTTGGATGTGCTCGGGATTGAGCAGCCCCTGTATATGTAAGGCGGCTGGCATCCTACACTAAAGAATGTAATGGCCAGTAAGAACAGTTTCGGAGCTGAAGGAACGCTGCGCGTCAACGACCGCGATTACCAGATCTACCGGTTGAACGCTCTTGAGGGTAAAAGTGGGATCAAGATCTCGCGAGCTCCCTATTCCATCAAGGTTCTGCTCGAGAATCTGCTCCGATTCGAGGATGATCGCACGGTGAAAGCCAGCGACATCGAATACGTGGCCAAGTGGGATCCGAAAACCTCCGCGCAGGAGATACAGTTCCGTCCCGCGCGAACGCTGCTCCAGGATTTCACCGGCGTTCCTTGCGTTGTCGATCTTGCCGCGATGCGGGACGCTTTAAAGCGGCTCGGCGCCAATCCTGAACTGGCGAATCCGCTGATACCGGCAGATCTGGTGATTGACCATTCGGTTCAGGTGGACGAATACGGCTCCGCCGGCGCATTCATGCAAAATGCGCTGCTTGAGTTCTCGCGAAATCAGGAGCGTTACGCGTTTCTTCGCTGGGGACAGAAAGCCTTCAGCAATTTCCGCGTAGTGCCGCCCGATACCGGCATCGTTCACCAGGTGAACCTGGAATACCTGGCCAGTGTGGTCTTCAGCGATTCGTCAAAGGGCGTGCTGCAGGCCTATCCGGACACCCTGATGGGGACCGATTCGCATACGACCATGATCAACGGCCTGGGCGTCGTGGGTTGGGGTGTGGGCGGTATCGAGGCAGAGGCCTGCATGTTGGGTCAGCCGATCTCGATGTTGCTGCCCCAGGTGGTCGGATTCAAGCTCAGCGGAAAGCTGCCTCCCGGCGCGACCGCTACTGATTTGGTGCTCACTGTCACCCAGATGCTCCGGAAGAAGGGCGTGGTCGGTAAATTCGTCGAGTTCTACGGCCCCGGTGTCGCCGCGTTGCCTTTGGCAGATCGCGCCACCATCAGCAATATGGCTCCGGAGTATGGAGCGACGATCGGCTTCTTCCCGATTGACGAACAGACTCTCGAGTACCTGCGGCTTACGAATCGTCCTTCGGAGCAGGTGGCGCTAGTCGAAGCGTATGCAAAGGAACAGGGTTTGTTCCTGACGCCCGATTCTCCGGATCCGGTCTATACGGATACGCTTTCGCTGGATCTTTCAAAGGTAGTGCCGTCGCTGGCAGGCCCGCGCCGCCCGCAGGATCGAATTGAGCTTCACGATGTGCGCTCGAACTTCCTGAACAGCCTCACCGAAGCGCAGAAATCCGCAGACGTCAGCGTCAACAGCCATCACGAGAAGATTGAGGACGGAGCGGTCGTCATTGCCGCGATCACGAGTTGCACCAATACCTCGAATCCTTCCGTTATGGTTGCGGCCGGACTGCTCGCCAAAAAGGCGGTCGAGAAGGGGCTTACGGCGAAGCCCTGGGTGAAAACCTCGCTCGCGCCGGGTTCGAAGGTCGTTTCCGATTACCTGAACGATGCCGGACTCACCAAATATCTTGAGGCGCTCAATTTCCACCTGGTCGGCTATGGCTGTACG
>CAVUVF010000011.1:160000-643106 GCA_963744795.1 uncultured Acidobacteriaceae bacterium | reverse complement strand
TGAAGAACCACTCCTGTTCCATGCCGGACTCCGAGGAATGTTTCCGTTGCTGCGCGAACAGGTCTCGCGTCTGATGGACGTTTCGAAGCTCAAGCACATCGGCTTCAGCCATTTCGAATCCGATGAGTGCGGGGCGCTGAACCAGTGGTTGGAACAGGCACCGGCCGCGCAACCGGTTTGCGGCCTCGTCGGCGCCATGGTGAGCGTCAATGATTTCTCTATCCGGCCCGCCCGTGTATTAACGCGCGACGATCTGCTCGAAACGGGACGCTACCGCTTCCGTTTTTTGCCGACGCCGCACGTGCCGCACGGATGGGATGCCGGCGTGCTTTGGGAAGAGAAAGACCGCACGCTCTTCTGCTCGGACCTCTTTCATCAATGGGGTGAACAGGAACCGACCACTTCGAACAGCATCATCGAACGCTGCCAAGGCGCGCTGGTCGAATCGGAAGCCGGCCCGTTCGCAAACTATGTGCCGTACACGCACCACACCGGCCGCGTCCTCGCCTCCTTGGCCGAGCGCGAGCCGCGAACGCTTGCCACCATGCACGGCTCGACCTACTACGGGAACGGCGCGCAGGCACTCCGCGATCTAGCCAACGTCATGCGTGAGGTGCTCGGGCCCAAAGCGGACGAAGGTGAAACTACTCCGGCCGGACTGGTCAAGGCGTAAGTCTAGCTAGCCGGTCGGTGTCCCGGTGCTTAAATTGCAGCGTGGACAGATTTCCGAAGTTCGATCTGAGTGGCCAGATTGCGCTAGTCACGGCATCGGCTCGCGGGTTAGGTCGATCGATTGCTTTAGCTCTCGCGAATGCCGGCGCGGACGTTGCTTTGGGATTGCGCGTACGCGAAAACGATCGCGGCTTAAGCAACGAAATTCGCGATTTGGGACGGCGTGCGCTTCCGCTCCAAATGGACGTCGCACATATCGATCAAGTTCGGAGCGCGGTGGACGAAGCGGTCAGCCGCTTTGGCCGGATTGACATTCTGGTGAACAATGCGGGAATAGCTCCGACCAATCTTGCCGAGAATGTCGCCGAACAAGATTTCGACCGGACGCTGCAGGTGAATCTGAAAGGCACCTTTTTCACCAGTCAAACCGTGGGACGAATCATGATTGAGCAGAAGTATGGGCGGATTATCAACATGAGTTCGCAAGCCGGGTTTGCTGCGCTGCCGACAGAGTCTGTGTATTGCATGACGAAGGCTGGTATCGTCCACCTCACGAAGTGCCTGGCGGTGGAATGGGGTAAGTACAACATCAACGTAAACGCAGTTGCCCCTACATTCATTCACACCGACGGGACAGCGCCTGCTCTCAGAGATCCTGGTTTTCGTGACGAAGTTGTAGAACGGATCGCAGCTTTGCATCGGATTGGCGAGCCTGTCGAGGTGGCAGGTGCGGTCGTGTTTCTGGCTTCGCCGGCAGCATCGCTCATCACCGGACACACGATTGTGATTGATGGCGGATGGACGGCCCGTTAGTACCTGGAAGGATTTGTCGACTTGGGAAAACCGGGACTCGCTTTGATTTCGCGGATCTGTAGAATGTGACGCTGCTCGTGGGTGGAGATTTCGAGCAGGCACTGGTAAGCGTCAACGCCCCACTCCGGTACGGTATGAGCACGCAAATCGTCGCTCGTTTTACTGGCATAATCCAGCATCTTCGAATGGAACTGGCCGAAGCTCGATAGCGCATCGACGATCTTCACAGTCTGACCTTGCGGATCTTGCCGCGCCGGCGTTTTGTCGTGTCTGGTCCGGTCGATGCCGTACCAAAGGACATCGGCGTCAGAAGCCTTCTTCTCTAGCGAGCGTGGAGGGTGGTCCATACCGTCGCGAAACAACTTCCAGTAGTTCGGTTCTGAAATCACCAGGTGCTGCACGACCTCCGCTACTGTCCAAGTCCCGGGAGTACTTCGGAAGTTCAACTGGGCGTCGGACAGCCGCGAGACCTCGTCCGGCAGCCACGAACCAGTCATTTGAAGGTGGGCAATCAGGTGTTCACGGTCACGCTGGCTGAGAGAGTCGGCGCTCAGCATTCCGAGGCCACAGCTGAGCAGGACGGCACAGGACAGGGTCTGCTTTGGGAGGGACATCATTTCCTTTGAAACGGATTCGGCTCCCCTTTTGTTCCGATGCGGATCTCGAGTGTTGATCTCTGCCTGCCAAAGGGCATAGTTCATTTCCTCCAGAACACTCCGATTGCGAAAAACGGTACAATCCTAAGGCTTCACAAGAATCGGCGAGTCGCGGGCAGACAATGCCGCGCGTGCAACCGGCCACGAGCGCCGGAACTTCCGCGCAACTCCGTTTCACGCAACAGATGTCCGAGATGAAGTGCTTCCACCTCCGTGCAGGGTCCGCAATGCCCAGTGGCTGAGTGAGAAGTGACAAAAGTAAATTTAAGGAGAACGTAATGCCTCTACCGCAGGACGAACGCATCGTATCGCTTGCCAACGACTTGCTTCAACAGTTCGACACTATTTTCGGATTACACCCCGGGTTCCGGGTCGCACACGCCAAAGGCGTTATGCTGGCCGGCACATTTACGCGGGCCAAGGGAGCGGAAGGACTGACCAAGGCTCCTCACGTGACAAGAGCGACCACACCAGTGGTTATCCGGTTCTCGAACTCTACCGGCTTGCCTGCGATTCCGGACAACGCTCCTGATGCTAATCCTCGAGGCTTGGCCATTCGGTTTCAGCTCGCCGAGCATGTGCATACGGATATCGTGAGCCACTCGACAGATGGATTTCCGACACATGATGGCAATGAGTTTTTGCAGCTTTTGCGGGCCATTGCCGGGAGCGGCCCTGATGTCCCTTCCCCGAAACCGGTAGAACAGTTCCTGGGATCGCATCCCGCCGCATTGGCTTACGTCCAGACTCCGAAGCCATTCCCGTCCAGCTTTGGAAGAGAGACTTACTTCGGTGTGACCGCTTTCGCTTTCACGAACGAGTCCGGGCAAAAGCAATTCGGACGCTATCGCATCGTACCCGAGGAGGGGAATGATTATCTCTCCGACGCGCAGGTTGCTGGTCTTTCGCCCAACTATCACTTCGAGGAAATTCTGCAGCGTGTCGGGCGTGCGCCGATCCGGTTTAAGATCCTGGTGCAATTGGCGAAAGCCAGTGATCAAACCGACGATGCCACTGTTCACTGGCCGGAGGATCGTGAGTTGTTCGAACTGGGCGTCCTGGAATTGACAACGGCTGTCGAGAACAATCCGGCAGAGCAAAAGCAAATCATTTTCGATCCCATTCCACGTGTGGATGGAATCGAACCATCCGCGGACCCGCTTCTTGAACTGCGGGCGGCCATTTATCTGCTCGGGGGAAGAAGACGGCGACACGCCCCCGCGGACCAGGTTTCGTAGAGGCTGGCACCTCCATTGACCTGAAATGCGGAGCACTCATCCGGACATTCAGTTTGGGATGAATGTACACAGTCGCGGCTAACTCACTTCGGTTGGCAGCTTCCAGGATCTGCCGCGTAGGCGACCCGGTCAAGGTGATATTGCATCACTGCGACCGGCTTGCCACGCGGATAATACTCGACGGCTTTCCGGCCCTCAGCGGTCTGTACAGTTACGATCGCAGCTTTGTCTGGTTGATTGTTGTACACCGAGAGTCTTCCCCGTAGCTGCTGGCCATCGCGGAGGCCAGCCTGGAAAGCTGGGCCGTTTGGTTCGACGCCAGTGATGCTGCCCACCGCCGTTGAGGACTCCAGATCAAAGCCCAGATCGAACGTCGGCACCTGATCAATGGATCCGTGTGCACAAGGGCCAAGAGCATCCTCAGCAAGGGAGATGGACGAATCCGGTCGGATCGCGCGCGCAAATTCGGTTCGCGAAGCCGGTGAAAGATAGCGGTCAGCGGTTTCAAAGATTCTGCTTTGCGTCAATGGCTTGGCGGATTCATTCACCAGGTCGAACATGACTGTGTCCAAGGACCTTTTGCCGCCGGAATCCTTGCGGATTTGCGAGTTCAGCCATAGGGCGATTACGCGGCCACGAACGTAAACACTGCCCGAGCCCGGGAACGTTCGAATATCGCGATTCAGGTTTTCAAGATAGTCCGGGAACTGGATCAAGCCCGCTCGCCAAGCAAGCATGTAAGCGTAATAGGTAACGAAGCCCTCACGAAACCATTCGATGGCCTTCCAGTCCTCCGGGGACGAAGGAGGTCCCATGCGCCGGGGGTCCCATGCGTGGAAAGTCTCGTGAATCAGAACCGGTATCTGATTGAGGATCGAGTCCTTTCGCGATAGGTACATCCAGAAGGCGTTCGTAAACGCAGAACCGTCACCGCTACCAGAATCATTGTCGAATTGTTTTAACGTGACCAGGAAATAAGGGAAATCGTGGTCATGCCAGAAATCACGTACAGCGCCGACCGCTCTCTGGATTTGCGTGATTGCCTCTCCGTCGGAAAACGTCCATTGATCTCGGATGGCCAATACGGCCGGTTGGCCGGCAATCCGAAAGTGATGTATTCGGAACACGCCCGCTGCAAAGATTGCATGTTGGACCGAGCTCCATTTGCCCGAATAAGACTGGCAACGCTCGTCCGAACGTGAACTAACCCCGAAACTTGTTGCCAGAACCCACGCGGCCGGAAGCTTCGTCCAGTCGAAGTGAACGGTCACTATTTCGTCACCGGAGAATTTTGGCTGAACCAAGGCGTTGTCGCCGGTGAGTTCCAAATACTCGGGCGTTAGGGTGCCGTGAAATTCTGCCGGGTGACGAAATGGTCCGGTCCAATCCTTGACCAGGTCATACGTGAGCACCACTTCCTGACCCGGGGGATGGCGAACGGTCTTGCTTCCAGCCGCCGTCGTATCCGAGATGATGGTTTCCACGGAGAGGGCGCGGAGATTGCGCACGCTGTGGAGTGTCTCGCCGGCCCATTCGGTTGGCACTTCAAGTTCTTCCAGTGCTTGACCGCTTCGAAATTTTAAGCTCACGCGCAGACCCGTGCCTGCCGCTGTGACCGTCGGATCGAAGGTGTAGATCAAGATCCGGCCTGTACCTCCCTCCGGGAACCGGCACTGAGCCAAGCTCGGCACCGTCGTGATGCAGACACACATTGCAAGTTTTAGGTGTACGTGGCTTGCCACAGAGCTAGGTTCGCAGCCCATCTATTAAGAAGCCCGCGATGTTCTCTCGCGTGGGTCAATTACAGTCCGCTTCAGGAGGTCGGGTGGCGCTCACTCGGGAAACTGCTCCACATCCCGCGCGTGCACGCGGCTTATAGCAGGTCTCTCCAGAGATCGCCCAGAAAGTTCCGGCGCTTCGAATTTCCCGCCGGACGGGATTCGTCCTTCGCCGATTGTTCAAGATCAGGCATGCACTTCCTCCTCCTTCCTGCGGGTCCTCGGTAGAGTCGCGGCGATCGCGATCAGCCACAACAATCCTCCGAACCTGGTTATCGGCAGTAGAAAGGTGGCCGGATACGCGAGAAGGCTCAGACTCGATAGCTCACCAGCAACGGCAAGCACCAAGCCGATGACAGCCACACTTGCAGACAGCAGCTTGGAGAGGCCGCCGGTTACTGAGATGCCAGCAAACAAGAGGCCCGACCCGACTGCAAACACCATGCCGCCAAAGAGGAAATCGACAAAGTTCAGCGCCTGAACCAACGCAAGTGACGTAAGAACGGAAGGCAAGGAAAGCACCCAAGTGAATACGCCGCAAACCGCCAATGCGCCCGATGCCATGAATCCACCAAAGAGCGCGATGTAAGTTCCAGTTGCGCGGACGCCGAGGAATCCGAGCCTGCTCACGACGGTTGCCGTGTAAAGACCAAGCGGGATTGCAGAACCAAAGATGAAGAATGCCGAAACTCGGACGGCTGCCGGCGCGGCCGCTAGGAAGTCGCGGACGCGCTCTACCGGCTCATACGGGTTGATGAACCCGGCCCCGTGGCGTAACACAGACGGAACGATGAGACCGGCCACCAACAGAGCACAGTAAACAAGCACCAACAGCAAGAGGTTAGGCCCATGGTGAACAGACGGCTCAGCGCGCATTGATTCTGTCATGTAATCGTTTATCTCATAAACGATTACAGTATGCAATACTTATTTCTTTGCCAGCCATGAACTCATCTAGAGACCGGAGCGGAGCCGGCGCAGCATTTCTGTTGGCCCAGATCGGAGCGCATGCCGCCGGACGCTTTGCGGAGCGCCTCGCACCTTTGAAGCTGGCGCCTCCCGATGCTGGAATCCTGCACATTCTCCGCAGTTCGCCCGGGGTGAGCCAACAGGAACTCGCCGGGAAGCTTGGCTCACACCCGAGCCGGGTAGTTGCGCTAATCGATGGTCTGGAGCAGCGCGGGCTTGTCGAGCGCCGGCCGAATGCTGACGATCGCCGTCAATACTCTTTGTTCTTGTCATCAAAAGGGACAGAAACCCTAGACGACATAGGAGGGGTAGCCCGCGAACACCAAGAAGATTTATTGCAAAGTCTCGACAGAGAAGAGCGGCAGCAGCTGACAGCACTTCTCAGGAAGATTGCGGAGGCACAAGGTCTCACGCCTGGTGTACATCCCGGTTATCGCATCCAGCGCCCCTGTTGATTGGCCGCCAACGTTCGCGCGATCTTTTTTGCTACGATCTTCAGAACGACTTTCCATGAAGAGCCTTTGGCGCAATCCGTTCGTTTGGCTGTTGACTTGCCTCATCGCATCCTGCCTGCTGCTGGCGTATCCGATTTATGTCATTCGCCCATTCCGGCATCAGGGTTCCACCGAACTTTCCATCGCTTTGCAGATTATGCGTCTGAGGCCCGCGGTCGTCATCCTACTCGCACTCGTGGCTGTCCTTGTTGCCGTCCTCGCGTGGACGCGCGTCAGCCGGCTGCTTGCGCGCGCCGCTGTGGTTCTCCTCGCCGCGGCAACCGTAATTGCCAGTGCACTATCTTTCGTGAACGTGTACGAGCTTATGTTCCATCCAGTGCGCCGCCCGACCTTTAAGGATGTCTCCGGCACGCGACTCGCTGATGGCGAGCAGGTCATCGCGATAAAGCAGGCTCGCACGGCCCGCGCGTATCCTATCCGCGTGATCTCGTATCACCACATCGTGAACGATGTGCTGGGTGGCTTGCCCATCGTTGCTACGTATTGAACGCTTTGTCACACCGGTCTGGTGTTTCAAAGAACGGTTGACGGGATGCCCCTGGTGTTTCATCTGGCCGGCATTAACAACCAGAACTTCCTCATGCGGGATGAGCAGACGGGCACGTACTGGCAGCAGATCACGGGCATGGCAGTATCCGGCCCGCTCGCCGGCCGCAGGCTGATTCTGGTGCCTGCCGAAGAGCTCAGTTACAAGGTATGGAAATCAGAGGAGCCGGACGGTACGGTTCTGCAGGATGTGCCTGAGCTGGTCGGTGGCTATGCGTCGGCAGATTGGGACGTACACATGGCCCGAGTGCCGGTGGTTCTCAGCTTCGCGCAGGCGGGAATCAAACCTCGCGATCTGATGTTGGGTATCTCCGGTTTCGGCGCCAGCCGGGCATTTCCCTATCCAGCGGTTCTGGCGCAAAAGCTCATACAGGACTCTGTCGGTTCAGAGCCAGTCGTTCTGGTGGTTGGGCCGGACGGCCGTTCCGTTCGCACTTTTCGGCGGCAGCTGCCCAACGGACCGCGCGACCCGCAATTTTATCGCATAGCCGAAGGCGCCGGTCTCTTCATGGATGCGCAACAGGCAGCCGGTGGGATTTCCAGGGCTGTGCCGTCGATGGCAAGCTGAAGGGCACTTGTCTCGACAAGGTTTACACAATCAAGGATTACTGGTTCGATTGGCGCAACTATCATCCCGACACCACGGTCTATGGAGTTCGCCAGAGGATTCAGTGAGGTTACTCAATCAGTCCGGACAGAGTGACCAGTGCTTGGCGTAGTCCGCTTCCGCTTTGTTTGAAACACCGGATTCTAGGTGTGTCGCTCTTCTCCAAAGCGTGAGCGAGGTGCAAACGGACGGCTACAGAGATGATCGAGCTACCAGAGCTTCACGCGATTGAGCAGAGGGCCTTCAACGCGTGGCCTGCCCTGCAAACAGTGTTTGTAGGCAACTGCATATTTCGTATCTCTGCCGGTTATACGAAGAGAGCCAACTCAGTTAACGCCGCGATCCCGAATGCCTCATTCACAAACGCCATTGCAGAAGCAGAGCGCGTCTACGCGCGGAAGAACTTGCCGGCTATTTTCCGCGTCACGCGGCTCGCAGCCGCGGACGCAGACGCCGAATTAGAAAGACACGGATACCTCACGACTGATCCGAGCTTCGTAATGGTTACCTCGCTTCGGGACACTGCTAAGGAGCAGGCTGTGCGCATTGACGAAGTCGTCACGAACGCATGGTTGGACCGCAGTGCTTTGGCAAAGTCGGTCGACGAACACGATCGCCGCACACACGACGCGATGATTTCATCAATTTCGATGCAGGCGGGCTTCGCAACGCTATTCGAGAGCAATGAGGCTGTGGGTTTTGGTTTCGCTGTTTACGAACGTCAGGCGATTGGGCTATTCGACATCGTAGTGACCCAATCTCATAGAGGGCGTGGCTATGGCCGGTCGATTGTGAATGCGTTATGCGAATGGGGATTTCGTCTCGGTGCAGGCCAGGCTTACCTGCAAGTGGCGGAACGCAACGCAGTAGCTCGCAAGCTATACGCGAGTCTTGGCTTCAAGGAGGCTTACCGGTACCATTATCGAGTCCGGGCCAAATGATTCCCCCAGGTTGCCTTGGGGCGGCCAGCGACAACTCACGGTCGCGGCTCAGTCACGGGCTGCGGCCAAGCCGTTCCGCTGTACGCTTGGCGTATTCCGCCTCCGCTTGCTTAAGAATCGGAATGTTGCGGTCGGCGTCCTTCCAGAGCGTGAGGAACTCGCGGTACGCAATTTTCGCTCTGCCGTTATCGCCCGATGAGGCGTAGGCACGGCCGAGTTGCAAGTGAGCCAATGCGCCGATAGGGTCGGAGCCCACGATACCGCGATGATCGAGAATCTTCTGAAACTCGGACGCGGCTTCCGCATACCGGTGCGCGGCGGTTAGAGCCTCGCCGCGCACATAGGCCGAGTGCAAACCGCCCAAGATAGAAATTGAAGTTGAGGCCATTCGACGCCAGCTCGTAGCGAAGAGCGATTTGCAGTCGCTCCACGGCGTCCGCAGGCTTGCCCCGCCCAAGTGCGGCTAACGCGCGAAGAACCGGCGCATAGGTAAATTTCACAAATGTATCTTCCGGGAAACGCCTATCCAAATCGCCGGCGAGCGCCTCTGATCGGGAATAGTCTCCTGAAAGAGCCAGCGCAAGGCCAGCGGCATATTGGACGTCCCGGCCCTTTGAAAGCTCGAGCGCCGCCACGGCGTTCCTTTTTCCTTCGGCAGCATTCCCGCAAGCGGCTTCCCACACCGCTCGTGCGGCCCGGTAACTCGCGGCCTGCTCGCGTTCCCTTTCTTGCAGGGCCAGATCCACGGCCCGGCTCGATGACCGCCGGGCGGCCTGTAACCGGCCGGAACGAGCCAGGGCAAGAGCCTCCTGCGTGGGCCATCAAGTGTTCCGCCCTGCGCTTTCCTTTGGCCAGACCTACTGCCCGGTCCATCTGCTCCCGGTCGCCGCTTTAGCACTGCGATGTTGTATCGGAGGACCAGAGAATTGGGATTTTCCAGCTTGCGCTCGGAGGCACGCTGAAGCGTGCTCTCCGCTTCGGGGAAGCGGTCGGTGAGAAAATAGCTCGACGCAAGACCGTCGTACGCCATGACAAAGTCGGGATCGGCCGCGATTAATTCTTGCGATGCCTTGATCGCTCTTTCAAATCGGCCGGTTCCATGGGTGGAAAGGCCGCCTAATAAACTCTGCGGACTTAGTGACTCGCATGCGAGGATACGTCTGAGACCACAGCTCGAGTGTTTGGTACGCCTTTTCCAGATTTCCCGTCACCTGCCGGTCGTAGGTAAAGTCAATAAAAAACTTCTCCCGATCGCTGACACGATCCCGCAGTTGCCAGGCTTTCGTAGTGCTCTCGGCCGACAGCACGGATTCTCCAATCGCGCTGTATGAGAGCCCCAAATTCGCGTACGCCATCGCGAATGTGGGATCGATTTCGACGGCCCGCTGGAAAAAGGGAATGGCCGCTTCATTCCCGGAGGGTACGACCGCCTTCATTCCGGTGCTGTAAGCCTTCAACGCTTCGAGTGAAGATGTGGTGGCCTCGGCGAGCGGCGTCGAGTGTTTTTCCACGGTGGCCAGCGATTCGCCGACCCTGGTTCTGAACTTGCGGGCGATCTGACTGAGAGAGTTGAGGACGTCTTCTCGCCTGGCCGCCTGGACCTGCTCCTGATCCAGCATGGTTTCCGGTATTACAGTTCCTTGCGCGCAAGCCCAACACGTATTGGTTCCCAAGGCTTGCGATGGAGCCTTCCAGAATCGCGGCACTCGCCGTTCGCTCGCAGACTTGCTGTGCGATTTCAGGGTTAGCCGAGCATCTTTGGGCTGGCCCATCAGAGCCAGAGCTTCTGCTGGATCTTCCGTTTCCGAAATCAGGCTGAGAAACGGCGATTGTTGGAGTTCCAGGGCAGTCCCTGACGCAGCGTGTCGTCAAACACCGGATCGCCAGTCTTGTTTTCGAAGTCGGCCAGGACGATCGTGTCCTTCTCGGTGAGTCTCGGCGCACGGTGAAAGTAGAAATACGCTCCAGCGGACAGGCTCAGCAGAATAGCGGCCGGCGGCTAGTATGCGGTTCGCTGCGGGCTCCGGTCGCGGTTACGCTTGCCAGTTCCCGCTCCAACTCGGCAGCGGATTGCCACCTGCGTTCCGGGTCCTCTTCGAGACAACGGCTTACGATTCTCTCCAGTTGTGCGCGAAGGGATGCGCTTCCGCTGAGACGTGGCGCGTACGCCGGTCGACATTTCGTAAAGCACGCAGCCGAAGGAGTAAATATCTGAACGGGCATCGGCCGGTTTGACCTTCCCTCTGCTCCGGCGCCATGTAGGCGGGCGTGCCCATGACCTTGCCGCTGTCCGTGACTGTTTGGTCCGCGCCCGACTTTGCAATTCCGAAGTCCAGAACCTTGACCCCGGATTTGCCGATCATGATGTTGCCTGGTTTGAGGTCCCGGTGAACGACGCCCTTGCTGTGCGCCTCCGCCAGTGCGGCTAGAATCTGAGCGCCGTACTGTCGCACTGTTTCGATCGGAAGAGGTCCTCGCTTCAATCGGGCCGCAAGGGTCTCACCTTCCACCAACTCCATCACGAGGTAGTTGGGACCAACGTCGTAGAGGGTGCAGATGTTGGGGTGGTTCAGTGACGAGATGGCGCGGGCCTCGCGCTCGAAATGAGCGCTAAACCGCTCCGGCATCGTCTTGATCGCGACAGAGCGGCCCAAGCGCGTGTCTACCGCCCGAAACACTTCGCCCATTCCGCCTTCCCCGATCTTGCTTTCGATCCGGTACGGCCCGAGGCGAGCGCCGACCTCCAGAGAGGAAGCGCTGAGTTCCGCAAGCAGTTCCGGGGCGTTCTCGATGGCAGACCGATCCAGAAATTCGCCACGGGTCTGTTGCGAAAGAAGTGACTCTACTTCGCGGCGCAATTCGGGATCCGTCTCGAGAAGCAGTGCCGCGCGCTCTTCGGCGGTGCCTTCACGAGCCGCGTGATACAGCTCTTCGATTTGCCGGAAACGCTCCGGGGTCATGATGTCTGCGGCGTCGATGAATCCGCGATGGGAGAGCTCAACTCTCGAAGTAGCCAAGCCTTGGCGAGATCCCAATCGCGCCGGACGGTGCGGACGGAGATTTCAAGAGCCGCGACGATCTCTTCTTCGGTCAAGCCGCCGAAGTAACGCAACTCGACCACCTTCGCCTGGCGCGGAGCGACATGCGAGAACGCTGTCAAGGCCTCGTCGACCGCCAGGATGGAGCGGTCCGGGCCCGGCGAAAGCACGGCCGTCTCCTCGAGGTTCACTCTGGGCGCAATGCCGCCGCGCTTATCTGAACTACGAGCGCGAGCCGCGTCCACCAGAATGCGCCGCATCATCTGCGCCGCCATGCCGAAAAACTGCGCGCGCGCTTTCCATTCGACGTTAGCGACGTCGACGAGGCGGAGATAGACCTCATGGACAACGGCAGTGGTCTGGAGGGTATTGGCCTGGCCCTCGTTCTTCATGTACCGGCGGGCCATCAGGCGTAATTCGGGATACACGTGCTCAGCCAACCGGCCGAGCGCTGCTTTATCACCGCTGCCCCAGGCTTTCAGTAAACCGGTGATTTCTGCTGAACGTGCCTCGATGAATCGCCCGTTCTCCCAATGGGTAGAAGAAATATATCAGAGAAGTGGCCGGTTTGGCGCTCCGCTTCCGCCTGTAGCAGCGGGAGGAGATTGATTTCCTCCAAAGAACAGGAGAGAACCATGAAATACATAGCGAGCGCGGCACTGATGCTCAATCTCGGCGTAGCAGGCCTTTTCGCACATGAGAGGCCTGTCAACATGACGTTTTCGGGAACCGCTGGAGGCAGTTCAGTCGATTTACAGATTCCCGGCAGAATGACCGGTGAAGACAATTTCGCCGGGAACGGTAATCTAGGCACATTCACCTTCCGGGAGGTAGAAGCTAACGGAGGTACTCCGCAGCAATCCAGCACTTGCTCAGGCCCGAACTTCATCTACGGTACGCTTTCGGTCGGCTCGGCTGTCTTAAGCTTCGGAGACGGAAGCTCACTGGTTCTCAAGCTGACGGAGGGAGCCGATTGCATCAATTTGGCGGAGTTTGAGGCTCACTGTACCAGGACTTTTGAAATAACGAGTGGAACGGGCCGTTTCAAGAATGCAAAGGGCACCCTTAGCATGGACGAAACTCTGCACCCGTTATTGGCGAACTCCTCCGGCCCGGTCTTTTTTTCTTCAACGGGTGGATTTACGGGAACGATTTCCGGAGTAGCCAAGGAGGAACGGGACGACCGGTGATAAGGGAATAGGGTACGGCGACCTTCAGGTCAGCGAGATCCCTGGTCGCCGCACCTGCCTCGCGAGTGAGTTCATTCACTGACCTTCGCAGGTCACTGCGCGTTGTTCCAATCCACGAAAGCGCCGTTCGGGTTGTCCCGCACAGAGGCCGAATTTATCGAAGTTTGCGGAACGAGTTATCCAGATCGGCAATAAGATCGGCTCGGTCTTCGAGGCCAATGTTGAGTCGCACGATGCAGTGCCCGTAATCGGGACGACCTTGCCAGCCCTTGAAGTCATACGCAACAGCAAGACTGGTGACGCCGGCCCAGCTATAACCGATCTTGAATAATTCCAACGAATCCACGAACTGCAGCACCTGTTCTTTCGTGAATTGGCGACGAAACACGATGGAAAACAGGCCGCTCGATCCGTTGAAATCACGTTGCCAGCACTCGTGGCCGGGGCACGATTCGAGCGCCGGATGGAGAACCCGCTCGATCTCGGGCCGGCTTTCGAGCCAGCGCGCAAGCGTCAAGGCAGATGCCTCGATTTCCTTCAACCGGATGGCCAGGGTCTTCAGTCCCCGCAACGCGAGACTGCAATCGTCCGGTGATACACCGTAGCCGAGCATCTGTCCATGGGAACCGATCTTCTGCCAAGCGGACCGCTCCTTCGCCGTCACCGACCCGAGCAGGAGATCGCTATGGCCGCCGACATACTTGGTGAGTGCCTGCATGGTGATGTCAACGCCATGCGCGAAAGCATCAAATAAGACGCCTGCGGACCAGGTGTTATCGAGCACAACCAATGCGCCGCGAGCATGCGCCGCCTCCGCAATGGCGGGGACGTCTTGCACCTCCATGGTGACGGAACCAGGACTTTCGCACCAGACAAGCCGCGTGTTCTCCCTAAGCAACGACTCGATCCCGCTTCCAATCAGTGGATCGTAGAAACTCACCTCTACTCCGAACCGGCGAAGTACGTTACTCGCGAACTTACGATTCGGACCGTAGATGCTCTGTGGAATCAGCACGTGGTCACCCGACTTCAGGAAGGCGAAGTTGATGAGCGAGATGGCCGCCTGGCCACCGGGAGTGATCAGAGTTCGATATCCGCCTTCCAACTCGCAGATCCGCGCGGCCAACTCCAGCGTGGTTGGCGTGCCGTACAGGCCATAGGTGTAGCCGGCATCGTACGGGTCCCAATGGTTATTGGCGGCAGCCGCGTTCGGGAACACTGTGGTGGAAGCCCGGCAAACCGGAACATTCAAGGACTCGAATCCCTTGGGAATGCGAACATCGCTGTGGATCAGCCTGGTCTTCCAGCTCTTTGTCATCCGAGCATTATAGGGGTCGAACTGACTAAGCTTCGGGCATCGAGATGAAGAACGCTGCGCCTTTGTCCTGGTCACCCTCAGCCCAGATACGGCCGCCATAACGCTCCACGATCCGCTGACAAATGGCAAGCCCGAGGCCTGTGCCCGGATATTCGTTCCTGTGGAGCCGCTTGAAGAGCATGAAGATGCGGTCCGCATATTGCTGCTCGAAACCGATTCCGTTATCGCGCACCGCCATGACCCAGTGGTCGCCTTGCTTTTCGGAAGAGACTTGAATCACGGGTGCAACATCGGCGCGTCGATACTTCAGGGAATTCGAGAGCAAGTTCTGGAATACCAAAGCCCACTGCGTGACATCGCCGCGAACTACCGGCAGGGTCGATTGCGTCACTTGCCCACCGGATTCCAGCATCCGGGTCTCCATCGTGCTGCAGGCTTGCGCAAACGATTCGTTCAGATCCACCGTGCCGAGTTCTGCACCATCGGTGTGAATTGTGCGTGAGTATGACAGCAGGTCCTGGATCAACTGCTCCAAACGTTGTACACCTTGTTGAATGAATGCGCCGAACTCTTTCGCCTGCGGGTTATCGGGGAGGTGACGGAGCAGGAGCATCTGCGTGTAGATGCCGACCATGCGCAACGGTTCCTGGAGGTCGTGACTCGCGACGTAAGCGAACTCTTCCAGTTCGCGATTTGCTTTTTCCAGTTCCTTGCGCGCGATCACCTGCGCCGTCACTTCGCTGCAGATGGCAACGACCCCGCTGATGGCATCATTGCTTTCGCGCAGCGGATGATACACGACGTTGAACCAGTGATCTTCCGGCCGGCCATCTCCATCCTGGTCGAAAGAAATAAGCCATTCGTTCGCGACAAACGGCTCGCCTGTATCGAGAACGTGATAGAAGGCATCCCAGACATGAGCAGCCAACCCTGGAATGGCAGAGGCAAGAGGCTGACCTACGAGATTTTCTCGTTGGACCATGGCCTCATAAGAAGGGTTCGCAAGTTCGATGAGCAGGTTTCTGCCGCGGAACACGATGATGGCGACAGGCGCCTGCTGAAAGATCTGTTGTAAGCGTTCCTGGCTGTCAGCGAGTGCTCGTTCGATTTGTTCACGATCGGTGACGTCGCGAGACGTACATGTAACAGCCTCCACCAACCCTCTCCATGAGAAGACCGGCGAAAGGATGTACTCGTATGTTCTAGTCGCGCCTGTCGGCCGAAGTATAGGGAGTGTGATTGCGAACGGATCGCGCGGTCTGTAACCACTTCTCCCACTTCACTCTGAAGGCGGTTCGCCAGCTCGGGGGGATACGAGAGGTCGAAGGTATTCTTGCCGATGATCTCAGGCAGAGTTTTCTGCCATACGTGAAGCAAAGCGGAGTTGGCGTAAGTGAGACGCCCGTCAACATCGAACGTGCACATGAGGTCGGGAACGTTCGAGATGAGGGTATCGAAGGTATGCCACTGGCTTCGCAGCTCCATCTCGGCGCGCGCACGCTCGATGGATTCCCAACAGCGGCTTGCCACGACCTGCAGCAACTCGACTTCATCGTCGCGCCACCTGCGAGGAGTAATGGCATGAACTGCCATCGCGGCCGCGAAACGTCCGCCCTTGAGCAGAGGAACACAGATGACAGATCGAATTTGAGTTTGCCGGTAGGAATCGCGCACCTGTTCGGTGCGCGGATCGGATTCCGAGTCTTCGACGATGTAGGGCTGCCCCGAGCGCATCAGCCGTAGACATTCCGCTCCGAATTGAGTGAACGTATAGCGGCCCACGATGCTGGGTACGTCCAGGTTGAAGTCACCAGTGAGATTAAAGGTGTCCTCATCGTCCTCCACATCGGCATACGCGCAGCGGTTCACATTCAGGTGTTCACCAAGTGATCTGGCGGCAGCCTGGGTGATTTCTCCGGGATCGGTTAGCGGACGAGTTACATCCTCAAGTCTCAACAGAAAGGCGGCTCGCTGCTCGCCCTGCCTGCGGGCCGTGAGATCTACGTTCAGCCCGAAGATCCGGACGGCCTCACCCGCTTCGTTCCGGAACACGCGACCCAGGACAGAGATCCAGCGCGTTTTTCCGTTGGGATTCATGATGCGGAATTCAGTGTCGAGTACTGTTCCGCTCCTGATCACGTTCCTTGCATGTTCATAGGCGCGGTCCCGGTCCTCCGGGTATACCAATCGTTCCCAAACTCCGAGGGATGGCCGAGTATCGGGCGGGACACCAAGGAGTCGGTAAAGCTCCGGCGACCAGTTCAGCTCGTTTGTGACCAGATCCCAATCCCAAGTGCCAATGCCATGTGCGCCCTCGGGCCTTTGCATGTACTCTTCGCGGTCCGGCAGTTCTGTTCCGGCCCGGGTATCCGCGGTGATGTCCGACCGATCAAAGACGGTCGCGACGATTTCGCCTTTTGTCGTCTCGACACGTGAGCCGACACGGGCCTCAGCGGCGGCTAATTGTTCCTCCAGGTTCCGGACCTGAACCCGCAAGGCATCAATGATTGCCTGGGATTCAGCGTCTATCTGAACCGGGTTCTTCGCCCTCCTATCCACATATAAGAGGATGCCATTAAAGCGAAGAGGAGATATTCATTGCGGGCTGACCGGAACGATGTACCAGAACGAATTGGACGGCGGTGAGACAGTGCTCCCGACCGAAATCCCATCCGGCTCCGATCGATTTCCCTGTGGTATCGTCAACTGCGACAGGCTAGTCGGGTGAGAGTCGGAACTGCAGTAACGGTAAAGGTTTAGCGATCCTGTATCACTCGAAACCCGGTCAGTTTTGATCAACTCGTTACAATGCAAATCGCAAGTCTCGCGACGGCTCTCCCTTCTCGCCGCTACGAACAGGAAACATTACTTCAGGCAGCACATATAGCTTGGGACAAACATCTCGACAACCCTCCCGTACTTGACCGGCTTTTCCGGCGAGTGGGGGTTGACCAACGTTACCTTTCTCTTCCGGTGGAGTCGTATCCGGCTCTTGCCAGTTTTCGGGAGAAGAACGATGCCTGGATCGCAAATGCCAGAGAGCTTGGCTGCCGCGCGCTCAAGGAATCGCTCGAGGCGGCAGAGATAAAAAACGAACAACTGGGGGCGCTGTTCTTCGTCTCGATCACCGGAATTGCGAATCCGTCTATCGATGCGCGAATCCTCAACATGCTCGATCTGCCTCGAAGCGTGAAGCGCGTGCCTATCTTCGGGCTTGGTTGTGTTGCGGGCGCGGCGGGTATTGCTCGTGCCGCAGACTACGTGCGTGCTTACCCAGATCAGGCGGCCGTCCTGCTCTCAGTAGAACTCTGTTCCCTCACGGTTCAGGCGGACAACCTGTCCATGCCGAATCTGATTGCGACGGCGCTGTTCGGGGATGGTGCTGCGGCCGTGGTGGTCGCGGGCGAACACGTGCGCGCAACGGGACCACGCATTGTGGCAACACGGTCAAACTTCTATCCAGAAACCGAAGATGCAATGGGTTGGGAGATCACGGAAAACGGCTTTGAAATTGTGCTCTCGCCCAAAGTACCCGATATCGTGCGCCAGTATCTAGGGCCGGACGTGGACGCTTTTCTCGCTTTTCACGGTTTACAACGGAGCGACATCACAAGTTGGATCATGCATACGGGTGGGCCGGCCATCCTCGACGCAACGGCGGACGCGTTAAATCTGCCGAAGAATGCGCTCGATGCATCCTGGAATTGCCTGCGCCGTATCGGCAACTTGTCGTCGGCATCGGTGTTATTCGTCCTGGAAGATTTTCTTCGCAACAGGCGGCCTCCTCCTTCGAGTTACAGTATTCTTGCGGCCATGGGACCAGGCTTCTGTTCGGAACTGGTTCTGCTTAAGTGGTGAGGGATCGGGATCGGCGGTACTAACGGGAATGCCAGCCCAATACGACGTGGCGGTGATCGGCGGAGGGCCTGCCGGGCTGGCGACCGCGATCGAGGCTGGACGGCGCGGCTTCCGTACAGTCGTTATCGACGGACGGCAACCGCCCATCGATAAGGCGTGCGGCGAGGGACTGCTGCCCGACGCAATCAAGCGGTTGCGCGAAATCGGCGTCAACATTGGCGCACACGAGCGAGGACCGTTCCGCGGCATTGAGTTCAGCGACGATCGCAACCGGGTAGCCGAAGCCTTTCCGTCCGGCGAAGGCTGGGGCGTGAAGAGAACAACGCTTGCAGCGCCTTCTCGCTGAGCGTGCGGAAGAAATCGGCGTCGACCTTCTTTGGAATACGCCGGTCAGAGCGATCGACGGCCATGGGGTCAGGTGCCGGAAGTTTACCCTTCAAGCTCGCTGGATTGCCGGGGCCGACGGGCTTCATTCTCAAGTCCGAAGCTGGGCCGGCTTGGACCGATATCTCTGGAACCGGGAACGAATCGCTTTCCGGCAGCATTTTGCGATTTGTACGCCGCCGGAGTACGTGCAAGTGCTTTGGTCCGAAGCCGGCCAATGTTACATCACGCCGGTCGGAGCGGAGGAGATCTCGGTGGCAGTGATCACAAACACGAAAGGGACGGATTATCGTTCGCTGCTTTCGTTCTTTCCGTCTTTGAACAACCGGCTACCTGAATCTGCCGCCACCGGCAGCGTACGGGGATCGTTAACTGCCTCGCGCCGGCTTAGGCGTGTGTCGACCGAGCACATCGCACTAGTCGGTGATGCATCCGGATCGGTTGATGCCATAACAGGCGAAGGAATCTCGATCGCGCTCGAGCAGGCAAGGGTAGCTGCTGATGCAATGCAAGCGGGGGATCTTAGAATCTACAGCCGAAAGCATCCGGGGATCATGCGCCGGCCCGCGTTCATGGCGCAGGTGCTGTCCACTCTTAGCAACCATCACGGTCTGCGCAGCAGAGTTCTGAAGGGACTGGCGAAAGATCCGCAACTATTCGGAAAGATGCTTAGCTTCCACGTAGGAAGCGGCGGGCTGCGTGAACTTGGATTTGCCGCGCCTTTACGGTTGGGCGCCAGCCTGATGCGTGCCGGCTGAAACCTCTATTGCTCAGGCATTCATGAAACTGCAACAGTTCGTTCGGACGAATCCGGCAGAAGATAGCTTGGATCCGGACCGGAATTCAGGGAGAATTCTCCATCAACGTTTTGAAGCACTTGTTCTAGAATTGCGTCCAAGGGGAAGGTAGAAATGACTGAAGCACAAGAACGTGGATTGAAGTTCGCCTACTTCCTTATTGGCGTCGCCCTCCCCATCCTGGGGCTGGCATTCTGGGCCAGATCGAACGGCTTTTCCGACATCAGGAAGGGGCATGTGGACCAGGCGCATGATGTCACGGTCGAAGACAGTTTTCCTGCGAGCGATCCGCCATCGGCGTGGTGAATCTTCGCTCGCGCGTGCCCGCGGTCCTTATTCGTAACGAAGAGCTTCGGTGGGGTTGAGTTGAGAGGCGCGGCGCGCCGGCAGAAGTCCGAATCCGACGCCCACGGCGAATGAAACGCCGAAAGCGACAATCACAGAAATCGGTGAGATCGGCACATTTACCTGGTTTGTGAATAGCCGGACGCTGAGCGGGAGAGCCAGACCGAGCACGATTCCGATGGTTCCGCCGACGAGGCTGATCATGACCGATTCGATCAGGAACTGGAGCAGCACTTCGCGCCGCGATGCGCCCACGGCCATGCGCAACCCGATCTCGCGCGTTCGCTCCGTCACCGTTACCAGCATGATGTTCATGATGCCGATACCGGAGATGACCAGCGCGATGGCAGAGACAATCACCAGCACGATGGTAAGGACCGATGCGATGGTGTCAGCGGTGTCAAGGATCGCCTTCAGGTTCTGGACGTTGTAGCTTGCTCCGGCGCGATGGCGCTGGTGCAGGATGATCGATGACCTGTTCGGTCACGGCCGGCACGTCCTGAGCATTTCTGACCTGCAGGTAAACAGGCTCGACTCTCTCGAACTGCATGAAGTACCGCATGACGGTGATCGGAATCAGGATGGTCTCGTCCGTGATTTCGCCTTGCCCGAAGGTGCTCGTCTTCTCGCGAAACACGCCGATTACGGTGAACTGGAGCTGGCTGATTTTGAGCGTCTGTCCGAGCGCGGCGTCTTTACTGCCGAAGAGCCGGATGGCGAGCTTATCGGTGATCATGGCGACGCGGGCCCGAAGAGTGACGTCGCTCTCGTCGAAGCTGCGGCCATTCAGGATGACCAGGTTTCTGACGGTTGCGTAGCTCTGATCGACACCATCGATGGCGACGGATCTGATCTTTCCGTTCACCACGATTTCGCTGTTCATGGGCATGACTGCGGTAGCCGCGACGATGCGGTCGCCCAGAGTGTCGCGGAGAGCCTGGACGTCCGCAATTTTGACGAAATCGCCTTCGACCTTGGCGGTGTTCTGGCCGCCGGATTCGTAGCTGGCGTAGACGAGGTTAGAGCCGATCCCGCGAATCTGGTCGAGAATCAGGTCCCGAGAGGCGAGCGAGATGGTGACGACCAGGATGACCGACGCATTTCCGATGATCAGTCCGAGAGCGGTAAGGAAAGTTCGGAAGCGATTAGCGCGAAGGGCCTGGAGGCTGAAAGAGATCGCTTCGGAGATGTTCATGCGGGCCGGAGCGGCGACGAAGTGCTCATGTATGCCGGACGGAGCTGCGGAGTTATTGGGCTGACTTGCTTCAGAAGGCGAGCAGCCTCCTCTTTGGGAGGATCGTCCACCGTGATGGTAGCCTGAACGTACTTTTCGAGCAGGTTCTTTGCCTCGTCCAGGTTACGTTTGCTCTTGATCAGAGTGTCCGCCCGAGCGAACCAGACTCCGGGTGCAGCAGGGTGGGCCTTCTCGGCAGCAGCGAAAACAGCATCGCTTTCACGCGTTCTGCCTTGATTCGCAAGAAACTTGGCAAGCGTGATCATGTGACCCACTTCGTGCGGCGCCACGGCCACCGCTTTTCGCAGCGCTTCTTCCGCATCGCCGTACTCTTTGCGATGCTGCGCGAGTTGGGCGCTTGACGTGGTAACCCTCGGGGGGATCAATGGCTGCGATCTTGTCCGCAACGTCTTTGGCCTTGTCGTAGCCGCCGCCCATGAATCCGGGGGCGTTCAGGTAGTAATCAAAAAGGTCGCTCAACGCCTCACTGTTTTTGGGATCCAGCCGGACTGACTCCGCGAATGCGTCACGAGCCTTAAGTGGCAAAACCGGGAGCACTCAGGATGCTGGACATCTCGGCCCGGCGCCCGTAGGCGCGGCCCAGCCAATCCATGTATTCGCTGTTCTCCGGGCTGATCGTCGTAGCCTTTCCTAAGTACTCGGTTGCTTTCTTGAAGTCGCCGAGCATGAAGTAGTTGCGACCTACGAGAAAGTTAGTAGCGGCATCCGAACTTTTCTTGTCTAGAAGCTTGAGGGACTCTTCGTAAGCGGTATGGCGATACAAATCTTCCGCTTTGCTGAGATCGTTGCGCGAATACATTGCCGCCGATCAACAGAAGAATAACCGCTAACTACACCCGACCTAAACACTGCAATCTCCCCTAATTCGTTCGATTGTAGTAAACTTGAAACGCTTTACGGATTGGATGCACGGAGAAGCCTTCGAGTTGCCGGACACCAAAAGCGACCTGGATAACGCACGTAGCGATCGCGTGAAGCGGTTGTCCGTCGGCAGTGCGCCCGCCGTTTTCGACGCTAACTCGTAGTATCCTGAGATCGAAATCCTTGGAAGTAGGAGAAGATATCATTATGATCGCCCGGTTGCGACAGCAGCTTTCTTTCGCTGGTCTCGTTGCCCTGTTTGCTTGCTCAGCTTGGGCCCAAACGACAACGCTTGAGGGGAATGTGAAGGACCCGAGCGGTCAGCCTCTCAAGGGCGCCGTCATCAAACTGGACCGAACAGATATAAAAGGACATTACCAGGTCAAGTCGGACAAGAAAGGCCACTGGCTTTACACCGGGTTGCCTTTCGGCACATACGACGTCTCCTGTGAAGTCGATGGCAAGGTGATGGACAAGATGGGCGGAGTGAAGTCGAAATACGGCGACTCCACGACCGTGGACTTCGACCTGGCCAAAGTAGCCCAGCAACAGGCGGCCACTGCCCAGGCCAACACCTCGGGCCAGGTAACTGAAGAACAGGCCAAGGGCATGAGCAAAGAGCAGAAGGCCCAGTACGAAGCCGCGCTCAAGCAGCGTTCCGAGGCGATGAAGAAGAACAAAGCCCTGAACGACGCCTTCAACGCGGGCCAGGACGCGATAAAGCAAGCTCAGGCCGAACCGGACAAAACGAAGCGCGCGCCGATGTACCAGACGGCAATCGACAACTTCACTAAAGCCGGTGAAATGGACGCAAACCAGGTGGCCGTTTGGGACAGCTTAGGCGAGGCGTATTCGGGACTTGCCAGCTCGCAAACGGGCGACGAGAAGAACAAATCGTACGATCAGGCGATTGAGGCTTATAAGAAAGCACTAGCCCTCAAGCCGGATGATGCTGCCGTTTACAACCAGATGGGCAACATCTACGGCGCGCAGAAGAAGATTCCTGAGGCAACCGAAGCTCTCACGAAGGCAGCGCAGTTGAATCCTCAGATGGCGGCAAAGGCGTATTTCAATATGGGCGCCAATCTGGTGAACTCCGGTTCGGCTGATAAGGCGTCTGAATTCTTCAAGAAGGCCGCCGATGCGGATCCGACTTACGCTGAAGCATGGTATCAGCTCGGCAGCACCCTGATGATGAAGGGATCGGTAGACCCGAAGACGGGCAAGCAGACCTATCCTCCCGATACTGGGCCCGCACTGCAGAAGTACATGGAACTGCAACCGAACGGCCCGCACGCCCAGGAAGCCACAGCGATGCTGTCGGCCATGGGCGAGCAGGTGCAAACGAAGGTGACTGTTCCAGGCGCCAAGAAGAAGAAGTAAGTAAAAGAATTATTTTTGCTCAGGGCGGACCGGCGGTTATGCGGTCTGCCCTGAGTTCCCACCATGATCCGCGTTGCGCTCGAAGCCATCATCACCATCACCGTACTTCTGCTAGCTCGGGCTATCATCACCTCCATCGTTCGATCTCTCGCCAGTACCACGTTCGGCAGCAAGCCTCAAACTTCGACCTCAGATAGCTTTAAGGCAGACGGACGCGCTCGAGGGAGCGGAACACTTCATCGAGACCCTGTCTGCGGCACTTTTGTTCCGGAGAGCACGCCCTTCCGCCGGGACGTGTCAGGTTCGACCTTTTATTACTGTTCCAAGGCCTGCCAACAATCCCACTCGCTCGTCTCTCACAGCTGAACCCTTACGTCCGCACTTCGTCCCGGCAGCGTAGATCCTAGTATTCAGGCAAAATACATCGCCCTTCGTTCAACTGCAATCTATGGGATTAAGCGAGGCTTAAGCTTTTAGGCCCCGCAAAGGAGATCTTGCTTGGCTCGTCACGCTGTGATCATAGGTGCGGGACCCGGCGGCCTAACGGCCGCGATTCTTTTGGCGAAGGCGGGTGTGCGAGTGACGGTACTCGAACGCGCAGCCCATGTTGGAGGGCGGACCTCGTGTTTTCAGGCAAATGGCTTCCGCTTCGATTACGGACCAACGTTCTTTCACTATCCGCAGGTTCTCGAGAGCATTCTCGAAAGCGTTGGGTTTAACCTGTGGCGCGAACTGGACCTGGTCAAACTGGATCCCCAATACAGGCTGGTGTTCGGGGGCGGCGGCGACATGCTTTCGACGCCGGACACGGAACGGATGGAACGGGAGATTGCCCGGGTCTGCCCCGCCGATGCGCCAAACATGCGGCGTTTTTTGCGGGACAACCGTCACAAGCTCAGCAAGTTCAAGCCGTTCCTCGAGGCTTCATTCGACAGTTGGAGAAGCACGATCCGACCGGGCCTGCTGCAGCTTCTTCCTACGTTGAAGCCGTGGCGGTCGCTCGACGCCGAGCTGCGCCGCTATTTTTCGGACGAGCGAGTTCGTCTCGCGTTCTCCTTCCAATCGAAGTATCTGGGCATGTCGCCGTTCGAATGTCCCGGGTTATTCACTATTCTGGCGTTTCTCGAGTACGAATACGGCGTGTACCATCCGGTCGGAGGATGCGGGTCAGTGACGACCGCACTCGCCCGGATTGCGAGGCAACTGGGCGTCGACATTCACCTGAATGAGCCGGTGGAGCAGCTCACGTTTCAGGGGCGGAAGGCGACGGGCGCTCGAACACCGAGCAGGGAGTACAAAGCCGACGCCGTTGTGATCAATGCGGATTTTGCGCGGGCTATGACGCGCATGGTCCCCAACGAACTCAGGCGTAAGTGGACGGATTCGAAGCTGTCGAAGAAGCGTATGTCCTGTTCGGCTTACATGATGTATCTGGGAATCCGGGGCACTTATCCGGAGTTTGCGCATCATACGATTTACATTGCGAAGGACTACCAGAGGAACATGCAGGACATCGCAGAGCGACATGTTCTGTCGGAAGATCCGTCGATCTATGTACAGAATGCTTGCGTGACGGACCGTAGCCTTGCGCCTGACGGTAAAAGTACCATCTACGTTCTTGTTCCTGTGACTCATCAGCACCCATCCGTTGATTGGGAAAAGGAAGGACCACGCTTCCGCCAAGTCGTATTGAAGAAGCTGGAATCCATCGGACTGCGCGGCCTAGAATCCCGCATCGAATACGAACGGGTATTAACGCCTGACGACTGGGACACAGGTTTTGAAGTCGCGCGCGGTTCGGTGTTTGGTCTGGCGCACAACTGGTCCCAGATGCTTCACCTTCGCCCTCGTAACCGGTTCGATGAACTCGACTCGGTGTACCTGGTGGGAGGCAGCACGCATCCGGGCAGCGGGCTGCCCGTGATTTTCGAATCGGCACGAATCAGCACGCGATTGCTGCTTGAGGATCTTGGTATTCACGCTCCATGGAAGGAGTCTCTTACTCCGGCTGCAGCCGCAGCGGCGGTCGCTTAAAAGAGAACATTTGCGAACAGTGCAGAAGAGAGACACAGGAGAAGGCGGGAACATGAGTTCGACGGTTGGTGTTATCGGATCAGGTCTGGGCGGCCTCAGTGCGGCATGCGTTCTGGCTGCGCGCGGATACAAAGTTTCTATTTTCGAGAAGAACGAGTGGGTAGGCGGGAAAGCCGCCGTTCTCAACAGCGAGGGTTACCGGTTCGATATGGGGCCCACGATCCTGATCTGTCCTTCCGTTCTGCGCAAGATCTTTTCCGAAGCCGGCCGGGACCTGTCCCGATATCTCACTCTCGTCCCGCTCGAACCGCAGTGGAGATCGTTCTTTGAAGACGGCAGCGTTCTTGACTTGTATGGCGATCAGTCGCGGATGAAAGCACAGCTCGATCGTTTCTCTCCGGGAGCAAGTTCGGGCTACGAGAGTTTTGCGACATTGTCGGAGGAGTTGCACCGGATCTCGAACCGGTTTTTCTTCTGGCGCTCAGTTGGGTCGATGAAAGACACGTTCGAGACGGGATCTGCCCTGAATCTGTCGTTGCTGAAGGACGTCAGCCGCATGCGGTTGGGTCATACCGTAGCGGGCACGATCAGGAAAGAGATCAAAGACAAGCGTGTGGCGCAAATGCTCGATCACATGGTGCAGTACGTTGGGTCTTCGCCCGAGAAGACGCCCGCTATTCTTTGCGCCATCGCTCATATGCAAGCTGAGGAAGGCGTCTGGTACCCGATCGGGGGCACCCGGGCCATCCCCAATGCGCTAGCCAAACTGGCTATTGAGTTGGGAGTCGAGATTCATACGAAGTGCCCCGTGGAGCGAATCGTTGTCGAGGAGGGCAGAGTCCGCGGCCTCGTTACGGAGAGCGGCGAGTTCGTCCGGCTCGGAGCCATTGTCGCGAACTCCGACGCAGTGCGCACGCATCGGGAACTGATTGGCGGCGAGACCGGCCAGGCGCTTCGACCGAAGGCGTTCTTATGAACCCGCTTGCTCGGGCGTTGTCATTTACCTGGGCCTCGACAAGCGGTATGAGCAGCTTGACCACCACAACTTCGTTTTCTCCCGCGATCCGCATGAGGAGTTCCACGCGATTTACGACGAAGGGCGGCTTGCTCCCGATCCCACGGCCTACGTTTGTGCCCCTGCGCGTACCGAAGCCCGAGTAGCTCCGCCGGGCGGAGAGGCGCTCTACATTCTTGTTCACACGCCTTATCTCCGAGCCGGCCATGACTGGCGCGCCATGTATCCGAAATACCGCCAAGTCATCTTCGATAAGCTGGCTCGTACGGCGGGCTTGAAAAACCTGGAATCTCACATCAGAACGGAGCGGTACCTTACGCCGCAGGACATTCACGAGCGCTACGGAGTTTTGAATGGCGCCATCTATGGCATTGCGAGCCATGGGCGCTTCCAAGGCGGATTCAAGCCGGCGAATCACAGTCCGGATGTGGAAGGTTTGTATCTCGCCGGCGGCGCTGCGCACCCAGGCCCCGGAATGCCTATGGTCCTCATGTCGGGTTGGATCGCCGCCGACAAACTGGATGCGGACCGAGTAGTAGCACGAGAGTTGGCCCACGCCGCAATGGCATGATACAGCGGAGACATCAGGCAGCACGCATGTAACACGGCCAACACGACCGGGTCTCCCTCTGCCTCCAGTAAGGGCTTGGCAATTGCGTCTGTTTGCGCGCTACTGCCGCCACTATCTGAGCCGGCACTTTCACCGTCTGCACTTACTCGAGCGCTCGCCGCTCGACCAGTTCGGCGATGTTCCTCTTCTGATCTGCCTGAACCACCCGTCGTGGTGGGATCCGATCGTAGCCATCTACTTAAGCCAGCGTCTCTTCGCAAACCGGTTGCATTATGGACCGATCGCGGCCGCCGGCATCAGCAAGTACAAATTCTTCGAGAAGCTCGGGTTCTTCCCTATCGATCCGCAGACACGAGACGGTGCGTTCCGGTTTCTGCAGATCGGGCGCGCAGCGCTGGCGACTCCGGGCTGTGCCCTTTGGGTGACCGCGCAAGGCCAATTCGAAGACGTGCGCGTGCGGCCGACCAAGTTTCAGACCGGTGTTGGACATCTAGCTCGGTCCTCGTCCGGGTTCGTCATGCTTCCGCTTGCGCTCGAATATTCGTTCTGGCGAGAACGAACGCCGGAGGCCTTCGCATGTTTTGGCGACCCGATCCTGGTTGACGACGGTGGCGCAAAGACGGCGGTCGAGTGGACCAGCATCTTTGCCCGCTCCGTCGAAGATACCCAGGATTACCTGGCGGACCGGGTCAAGACCGGGCAGGAGAGCCAATTCGAAGAGTTGTTGTCCGGAGCGGCGGGTGTTGGCGGCGTTTACGATATCTGGAGAGCCGTGAAATCGTATGCACGAGGTAAGCGTTTTCGAGCTGAGCATGGACTACCCTCGCGATGACGCTCCTGATTCTTGCGTCCGTTGCCGCTTCCGTCGCCCTGTTCAACGCGGTTCTGTTCTTTAGAAACCTTCAGCTTTATCGGCCTCCGCCTGAGCCGGATGGATTGCCACGTGCGGCTGCCGTATCGGTACTCATCCCCGCACGCAATGAGGAACGCTCGATTCGGGCGGCAGTAGAAGCGGTTCTATCGAGCCGCGATGTGGCGCTAGAACTGATCGTTCTCAACGATCATTCGGAGGACGGAACGGGCCAGATCCTCAGCGAAATGGCTCATGACGCCCGACTGCGTGTTGAGTCTGCACCGGAGTTGCCCGCCGGCTGGTGTGGAAAGCAGTTCGCCTGTTACACGCTCGCCCACTTCGCCTCCCACGAGATCCTGGTGTTTCTGGACGCGGACGTCCGAGTGCATCCGACGGGATTGTCGCGGATGGCGGCATTCCTCAAGAACAGCAACGCAGGGCTTGTGAGCGGGTTTCCGCATCAGGAAGTGCACTCGTTTTATGAGCAGTTGTTGCTGCCGTTAATGCATTTTCTTCTGCTGGGCTTTCTTCCCGTGGACCTGATGCGCCGACGTATCGATCCTTCGCTTGGCGCGGGATGTGGACAATTGTTTGCAGCCTGCCGCTCAGCTTACTGGGCCGCGGGAGGACATGCGGCGATCCGCGAGTCGCGGCACGACGGCATCTCGCTCCCACGTGCATTTCGAAGAGCCGGTTTTCGAACCGATTTGTGCGATGCAACCTCCGTTGCGCAATGCCGGATGTACCAAAACAGGACCGAAGTATTCGACGGATTATTGAAGAACGCGACCGAAGGCGTGGCTGCGTCGTCCCGAATTGGCGTCTTTACATCTCTGCTGTTGGCGGGACACGTACTGCCATTCGTTTTGCTCGTTGCCCTTCTCTTTAGCCGTCCCGCAGAGCTAGTCTTCTTCGTAGCGCTTCTAGCCGCCGCTCTCTCACTTGCACCCAGGATCGCGGCGGCCATTCGTTTTCGACAGCCGCTAACAACTGCGCTACTGCATCCGTGGGCTATTGTCGTGTTCCTTGCTCTTCAATGGTACGCATTTGCGCGATCACTGGCGGGAACGCCCGCTACCTGGAAAGGCAGAACGTACCTGCGCACCTAAGTCTTCACTGACTGGTTCAGTTGCCCAAGAGTGAGCGCGTTAATCTGCCGACTTGTAGTGCAGAATTCCTGGCCGCGGCGGGCCATAGAAGTAATACTCAGCCTCGTATCGAACGGATACTTCATCAGCCACCGTGCTCGCATCGCATGCCGCAGCCGGTGCTAAGCCGCCCTTCGTGGTCAGCCGCTGGACCGCCTCTACTCGCGCCATGACACCCTTCTCGTCTCGCGAGGTCACGGTAAGCAGACCCAAGGAATAGAATCACAATAGTTGACAGAGTCAACTATTTAGGACAGAATAGGCCCTACGCTATGACAGCGCGAAACGTTGAAGCTGTTCGGCACTTCAACCGCTTCTATACCAAAACGATTGGGACTCTCAATCGAGGTCTGGCGAAGACTCCTTACTCGCTTGTCGAGGCACGTGTACTTTACGAAGTCGCTCATCGCGCAAAGCCCAGCGCCAAAGAAATTGCTTACGACCTTGCGCTCGATCCCGGGTATCTGAGCCGGATACTTCAATCTTTTGTCGAGCGGAGACTGGTCGTCCGGCAAACCTCGGAAGTGGATCGGCGGCAAAGCTCTCTTTCGCTGGCAACTCTCGGGCGCAAAGCTGTTTCCAAACTGGAAACCGGTACGAACGACGAAATTGCTTCACTCTTGCAGGACCTTTCCGTCGCACAACAAAACGAATTGACAAAAGCGATGGCGAGCATTGAAGCCCTACTCGGAGCGAAGTACGGCACGACTGCGGCAGATTATCAACTCCGCCTGCATAAACCGGGTGACATGGGCTGGATTGTGAGCGAGCACGGTCGTATTTACTCAGAAGAGTACGGCTGGGATGGTTCGTTCGAGGCCTTCGTGGCCCGGATTGCGGCGGATTTCATCGAGAAGTATGACGCCGCGCGGGAACGGTGCTGGGTTGCGCGAACGTGAGGGCGAGCGCCTCGGCTCGGTCATGCTGGTGAAACATCCCGAGATGCCGAAGGAGGTAGCTAAGCTTCGCCTGCTGCTTGTCACAAAGGAGGCGCGCGGGTGCGGAATCGGACGCAGGCTGGTACACGAATGTACAGAGTTTGCACGAAGCGCCGGTTACAAGAAGCATCACGCTCTGGACGAACGATGTCCTCCATGCGGCGCGGCATCTCTACGAAGCGGAGGGTTACGCCTTGACGCACGAAGAACCACACCATAGTTTCGGTATCGATCTGGTCGGTCAGACCTGGGAACTTTCGCTCGTCTGATCCCCCCGCCCCTCGAAACCAGTTCTGCGGGTTGCTAAGTTCGGAGAGGAATGAAGCAACGAAGATTAGGGCGTAATGGGCCGGCGGTGTCTGAGATTGGGCTCGGCTGCATGGGAATGTCGGAGTTCTATGGAGAAACGGACGAAGCGGAATCGTTGGCGACTTTGGACCGTGCACTCGAGCTCGGCATCAACTTCCTCGATACGGCAGACGTGTATGGGCCCTATAAGAACGAAGAGCTGCTGGGCAAGTTTTTGAAAGGCAAACGGGACCGGGTTGTACTTGCCACCAAGTTCGGCATTGTGCGCGGATCGGATCCGAATTCGCGCGGCGTAAGCGGCAAGCCAGAGTATGTGAAGTCAGCCTGTGAAGCTTCGCTCCGGCGACTGGGAACGGATCATATCGATCTCTACTACCAGCACCGCGTCGATCCAGATACGCCAATCGAGGAAACCGTAGGCGCTCTTGCCGAACTAGTGTCTGCCGGCAAGGTACGCCACATCGGGTTGTCGGAAGCAAAACCGGAAACGATCCGGCGGGCGCATGCGGTCCATCCAATCTCGGCGCTCCAGACCGAGTATTCTCTGTTCAGCCGCGATCCCGAAACAGAGTTGCTGCTCTTAACTCGCGAGCTTGGGATCGCGTTTGTGGCCTACAGTCCGCTGGGGCGCGGTCTGCTTACGGGTTCGATTCAAAAGCGAGAGGATTTGGCGGCCGATGACTGGCGCCGGACGAGCCCGCGATTCAACGATGAGGCGCTAAGCTCGGAACGTCGAGTATGTTCACCGCGTGGAAGCAATCGCGGCACGGAAAAACATAACGCCGTCGCAACTCGCCTTGGCTTGGGTGCTCGGTCAGGGAGACGATATTATCCCGATCCCTGGAACGAAGCGCCGCAAGTATCTGGAGCAAAACGCTGCTGCCGTGGAAGTTCAACTTACACCCGAAGAATTGAAAGAGCTGGATCAAGCAGTCCCGCTTGGCGCCATCGAAGGCGATCGATACGCGAAAGAGATGATGCGGTACATCCACGGCTAGCGAATTAATCGGATCCAGCTGCCCTGCAAGGAGCCGGCTCTGATTTAAGTATGGGCGCGATGGCGACATCGGCCCACTGCCCGGCTTTGTAGACCTGCAGATGGGAGATTCCGACCAATAAGAGACTGGTATAGCGATTTGGAGATGGCCGGTCGAGTTTCACCATCGTGCATCCTTGAGCATGGACGAACCTTCCGGGCAACCAGTCATCGGTTCCGAGCGCGGAGGCTTTGATGCGAACCGGCGAAGATTCGGAGCCCGCCTTCGGTGTTTCGGCCACGCCCGGGCGTTGTTGAGCGAGCAGCGCCAGCACGCCCGCCGTTGTCCGCTAACAGTCTTCTCATCGTGTTTTACCCTTCCCGAAGGTAAACGCGTGATTTTCCCGCGCTTTGTATCACCGGGAGCAATCGAGCAAGTTTTGTGGCTTAAGTTGCTGATCCCGAAGCGTTTCGGGGCTTTTACTAGGTGCTTTTCAGCCGCAATAAACACCATACAACCCCGAATCGGTGCTGTTCGATACGAGTCTGTTTCGGGCGGTATAAACGATCTCTATACTCAGACTTATCTGGCTGACGCAGCCAATTTTTTGGGAGGAGATGTTCTCTCTAGTTCGGAAGCAATGCACAAACCTATCAAGTATTTCGAAAAGGCTGTAACCGTTGGCGCAAACGCTGCCTGGAAGATCTTCGATGGACTTAATCAGATCAGCCAGAACCCGTCGTTCACGCCAAAGTGGTCCGAGAAGCCGCTGCTGAAGAGTTACGAGAAGACAAAACCGCCACTCGGCTGGCCTCGCGAGACGGATTCGCTCTGCCCTCGCTGCATCCCCGAGATCCGTCAGAAGATCGTAGACGGCGAAGTGGATTACAAAATCCTTCTCAACCAGCCTGTCGGCGAAATCAAGGCGAAGATCATTGAACGCGACGGTAAGATCCTGATGGTCAAGGAATGCTCCATTCACGGGCAGTTCGAAGACCTGATGTCGATCGATCCGGCGTTCTCGAAACATTTAGAGGACGTTTTCCCGGGCCGCGACATTCGTGCGCACAGCGACGAAACGCTCCATAACCACGGCACCAGCACCATCACGCACGGCCGCGGCTCTGTCCTCACAATCGACCTGACCAACCGCTGCAACATGATGTGCGATCCGTGCTTCATGGACGCCAACCAGGTCGGGTTCGTGCACGAGTTGAGCTGGGAAGATATTCAGCAGCTCCTCGACAACGCGATTTCCATCAAGCCGCGCCGCCAGATGTCCGTGCAGTTCTCGGGCGGTGAGCCGACGCTATCGCCATACTTCCTCGACGCTGTTCGCTATGCCCGCAAAGTCGGTTACAACAGCGTGCAGGCAGCCACCAACGGTATCGAATTCGCGAAGCGCCCGGATTTCTGTAAAGAGGCTGCCGAAGCGGGCCTCCGCTATGCGTACCTGCAGTTCGACGGAATCGGAAACGCTGCCAATTCGCATCGCGCGGTGGGCAATCTGTTTGACGTCAAGCTGCGCGCCATCGAAAACCTCTGGAGCAACGGCGTCGATATCGTTCCGGTTATCACAATCATCAACGGCGTCAACAACGAGCAGGTCGGACGCGTCGTTCAGTTCGCTCTCGACAATCCGAAGAAGATTCCGTTCCTGTCGTTCCAGCCTGTGTCGTTCACGGGCCGCGACGAAGCAGTTACGGAGGAGCGGCGTCAAGCGCAGCGCTATACGCTGTCTCACCTGGCTCACGACGTTAAGAACCAGACGGGCATCGGCGAACCGGTTCGCGACTGGTTCCCGATCAGCTTTATGAGCACGTTCTCCGATTTCGCGGATCTGGTTCACGGACCGGCTGCGGATTGGGGTCAGCTTAGCTGCGGATGCCACCCGAACTGCGGCATCGGTATGGCTGTCATGTGCGACAAGGAAACCAAGGAGCACGTTCCGGTCACCGCATTTCTGCACGCCGACCAGTTGGCTAAAGGACATTGCCCGGATCAACGATGCGGCGCGAGGACGCACGCTGTCCGTCCTGGGCGTAAGCCTTGCTCTGCTGCGCAACTACAATCCGTTCAAGGCTCCGACGCACTTCAAATTGAGCGACTTGATCGCTAAATTCGATAAGTGCTTCGGTATGTCGAAGACGGCGCAAACCGGTGGATACGGAAAAGTCACGGGCGACCGGACCATGCAGGACATCCAGAAACGCCGGGGCGATCGCTGGAACTTCCTCTTCATCGCCGGCATGTGGTTCCAGGATCTGTTCAATTACGACTTCCGCCGCACCGAACAGTGCATTATTCCTTACGCGACCCAGGAAGGCGAGATTTCCTTCTGCGCTTATAACACTGGCGTGGGCTGGCGCAACATCATCGAGAAGATGCATATGACGGCTACGCTCACCAAGTGGTACGAAGATAAGGGCCGCCACGAGATCTTCGCCGGCAACAAGGCTGTACCGCTGACGAGCAAAGAACATAACCTGGTTCTTGTAGACGAGCACGTGAAAGCAGATCGGCAACATGATCTCGACGACAAGGGCATCGCCAAGACTGCTCGCGAAGAGAAGTTGCGGGCGCGTGATGAGGCTCTTCGCAAAAAGCTGGAAGACGAGAAGATGGCTCGCCTGTATCGTGAACACGTTCTCGGCGAGAAGAAGCTCGAGGGCTTCGTACCTCTCGATGGGCTTTTGAACTCGGCTTCGACCAAGCCGGCGTCTACACCGGAAAAGAAGGAAGAAGTCGGCGCGATGGGTGACTGATCCGCTCGCACCTAATCTTCATCGATGGAAAAGGCCCACTCGAAAGAGTGGGCCTTTTCTTTTGCGATAGGTACAGCCACGTCACGCAGCCTTGACGGAGCCTGCATGCAGGTCGAAGGCACGTCCCCTCCTCAGCTGCCAATGACGTGCAACTCCATCGCTACAAATGACCGGACAGGGACACCGGTCCACCACTGACCCAAGAGATAAATTCAACCAACCGCTTCGTACAGCATTTCGCTTGCTCACGAACAGGATGTCGAGGTTCAAGTCGCGAGCGAGTTGGGGCACGACTCGGCCGGAATTTCCGGGTTTCACATGAATGCCAGGTTTGACCGGCACCCATCCAACGAGATCTTGAATACCGTTCGCTACGCCCTCCGGGTAAAGAGGTGAATCGGAGTAGAGCGAGGAAACCAGCGTTCCTTCGTCGACGTTCGGCATCGCGCTGAGCAGGTGCAACTTCGCACCAAGGCTGGAGGCGTAGGTGAAGGCGAGGCTGATGTGCCGCTTATCGGAATTATCGAGATCGATCCAACAGCCCACGTTGCGTGTACGGCGGTTCAATACGGTCGAATGGATGGATTGCCCCACCGTCCATAGAGGCCCACACTCATGAGCGAGCAATTCGGCGCGCAAAGAGTGATGCCAAAGGTGTGGCAGGCCCAACGGATCGGACGAGGGCGCGACGACCAGGTCCACTGGCTGCTCCCGCCTCACTTGCTTCACAGCATCCAATACGTCTGTCGCAAGCACGACGCGCTGGGTGCCCTGGTAGTAAGTCGCTTCCGGGAAGAAGCTCCGCAGCTTCGATTCGCCTTCGGCAACGCTCGTTTTCGCGTCGCCACAGGCGTGCAGAAGTGTGAGTCGAATATCGAGTTCATCCGCCAATTGAGCTATGGCCGGAATGGTTCGATATGACGCATTCGAAAAATCCGTCAAGAAAAGAATTTCAAAGGGACGTGTGGATTGCATATTGATTTAGCTCCTGTTCAATCGGTTAGTAAACAAACCCATCGATGGGTGTCAGTTCGGTGATCCGGGTCTTCTGGTCGAGGCTTTGCCTCAGATTGATTTCGATCATTTGCGCGAGACTGCTCATCGGGGTGTCGTGGACGGTGTTGTCGAACGGCGCCTCGATGTCGCGGCCGATCGATTCGAGACAGATAAAGATGAAGCTGATCAGGGTGGACGCGAGCGGCGTTAGCATTTCCATGCCGGCAACGAAACCAAAAGGCAGAAGTACACAATAGGCTCCGACCAGCAGACGTGGAAAGTACTCATATTGGCGGGGTAGCGGCGTTCCTTTGATCCGCTCGCACGCGCCTTGCAGATTGCAGAGCTCGCCGAGTGTTCGATCCAACGCAGTGAAGCGCATGGGGTCGAGTCGACCCGCTTCAAATAGCCTTTGGGTTTTCCTTCCTAGCTCGAGCAGCAGCGCAGCCGGAACGTTATTCTGCGTTCGGAGCCATCGAACGAGAGATGGATCGAGCTGCCGGTCGAGTTCCGGATAGGGATTCTGCTTACGAAGGTGGCAGCGCAGAGAGTGAATGTAGGCAATCTGCAGTTCGACCAGCTCTTGCGGCGCCCGGTCTTCCGGACCCTCTTTATTGTCAGGCGATATGAGCGTAAGGGCTTGACGCGCGAACGTGCGAGCATTGTTGACCAGCCCGCCCCAAAGTGTTCGCGCTTCCCACCAACGGTCGTAGGCGGAGTTGTTGCGGAATGCGAGAAATATACTCAGAGCGCCGCCCATGATCGCGAGAGGCAGATGAGGAAGCGCCAGAACTTTGATATTGGCTTGTGTATAGAGGAGGCTTACCGTGAGATCGAAGACGAACAAGAGGCAGAGGCGCTTCGAGACATCGGCCCATACGCGCCGAAGTGGCAAATGATCACGAACAATCATGACCTCAGCTTAGAGGCGATTTGCGTTGGCGACCAGATATCTCCGGGCCATCTTGCGATGCGATCCGGCATCGTTGGATGAACCGCGAGATACACGAACACCTATCTTTCGATAGGCCGTTGCGATTGTCAAAACCGGATGCCGCCGGGAAGAATCCAATGCTAGTGCGTTTTCGTCCGACAACTCCAGACAGCTTGACAGAAGGGAACCTGGACAACGTTCTCGCACGAAGACCGAGAGACCGAGGAATGGTTCTGGGCTTCGCAGCACTTCTTCTCGCGTTGGTGGTCTCGTTCGAATGGATCTCGGAACTGGAATTTTCGCTTGGGATCTTCTATGTTTTCCCTATCATTGTCGCCGCGACGGTACTCAATCGAACAGCCGTGGTCGCTTTGGCCCTCGTGTGCGCGTTTGTGCGCGGCCAGTTCATTTCGGAGTTAGCTACACACGAATTCTGGTTGCGATTCGCCATGGCAACGCTTGCCTATAGCGGCATTGGGTTGTTCGTCGTCGAATCGACTCGAAATCGCCGCACAGCACTGGCCGCGTATGCTCAAATCCGGCTCGAGAAAGAAATGCGACAGCGAGCGGAGGATCAATTGAAGATTCTTGTTGAATCGAGCCCCGCCGCGATCCTGACACTCAATAACCGGGCAGAAGTGCTTGGGGCGAATCGCGCCGCGCACGAAATGCTGGGCTATGGGTATCCAGGTGAACTGGTCGGAAAGAGCATCGCCGAATCGGTGCCGGTATTAGCCGGGGCACTGCGAATCGCGCCTAACATGCCGATTCGTACGGCGGCTTCGAGTTGGGCGAGGCGAGCGAACGGAGAGACGTTCCCGATCGCCGCCTGGTTTTCCACTTACGGTGAAGGCACGGACCGGTGTCTGGCGGGTATTCTTGTGGACAGCTCAGAAGAGGTGCGCGAACGTGAACGCGAAAGCTTTCAATATATGCTCGATTCGAGCCGCCTCCTCGCTGGAGCTGTTTCTCATGAGATCCGCAATATGTGCTCTGCCATTCGGGTTATGACGCTCAACCTGAGCAAGAAGGACATGCTTGCGAGCGATGCGGACTTCACGGCTCTGACCGTCCTGGTAAACGGGTTGGCCAGCATTGCTTCTTTCGATCTCGACAAGAAAAAGCAGCCGGAAACCGGATGGATCGAGCTTAATAGAGTGTTCGAGCAATTGAGAATTGTCATCGAGCCCGACTGGAACGATAGGAACGGAGCCGTTGAGTGGCGATTGGAAGTTCCATCACCGCGCGTCCATGCGGACCCGCATGGACTGTTGCAAATCTTGTTGAATCTCTGCCAGAACTCGCTACGAGCGACTGCCGCTCTCGATCACCCAACCCTTGCGTTTGCGAGTCATACCGGGGGCGGCGTTTGCACCATCAGCGTGATCGACAACGGCCCTGGGTTGGAAGCGCCTGAACATCTTTTTCAACCGTTTCGGTCGGAGGCAAACGGCTCAGGTCTCGGACTTTTCATCTCGCGCGCACTGGCAAAGAGCTTCGGCGGCCAGCTAAATTTCGTGCCTGTCGAAAGCGGCTGCCGGTTTGACCTGGTCTTGCTCCATCAGCCGGAGCCGGAGTGAGTCGGATGCAGCCCATCTCATTGTTCGTAGTCGACGATCACGCCCTGTTTCGAGAGGGATTGCTCCGGCTGCTCGAGAACGATCCTGAACTCAGCGTAGTAGGAAGCGCAAACTCGGTTCTGTCATCGCTCGATCAGCTTCGAAATCTGAAGGTGGATGTGCTGATTCTGGATTACGATCTTGGCACCGAGACGGCGTTGACGTTGGTACGGCAACTGCGCCAACAGGGTTTCGACGCGCGAATTCTTATCGTCACTGCGGGTCTTCCGAACGAAGATGCTGTCGAGCTTATAAAGCTCGGCGTTTCGGGCATCTTTTTAAAAAAGGATCCGCCCGAAGCGCTTCATCGAAACATCCGCGAGGTAGCCGCGGGCAAAGTGCTGATCGATCAAGGCTACCTGCAGTCGCTTGTCGCTTCCGCGGTCGATGTCAAAGAAAACTCGATCCGGCTCACCGATCGCGACAAGCAAGTCATCCGCGGAGTACTGGAAGGACTTTCCAATAAGGAAATCGCATCCAATCTCGCCATATCGGAAACGGCCGTAAAGGCTTCCCTGCAGCAAGTCTTTTTGAAAACCGGCGTAAGAACCAGAAGTCAGTTAGTGAGAGTAGCGCTCGAACAACTCCGGCTCGAGCTTTGACCGGCGGATGGCTTAGGAGCCGCTCGACAGCTTCTTGACGAGTTCGTAAAGGAAAGTCTGCCCCTCATAGAAAGATTGGACGCCCATGCGCTCATCGCGGCCGTGCGCGCGGACGTCATTGCGATCGATGAAGAAGCCCTGAATGCCGTAAGTTGGAATGCCAGATTCCCGGAGATATCGGCCATCGGACGCACCGGTCGCCATGCTGGGCAACGTGATGACGCCCGGCCACATGGTATCGGAGATCTGGCTGAATGCTTTCATAATTTCCGGACTCATGGGCGACGGCGGCGCCTTCCCTTCGTTCTCCTTTATCGTGACGATCACCTGGTCATCGGCAACCACTTTCTTCAGCGTGGCGAGCACGTATTCCACAGTGTCATCGGGGAAAATGCGGCAGTTCACATTCGCGGCAGCCAGTTGCGGCAATGCGTTCGGCGCATGTCCGCCTTCAAGTTGCGTCGCCACGCAAGTGGTCCGCAGTGTGGAGTTCAATCCCGGATTGGCTGCAGCGACTCTCTTCATTGCTTCCTGGGAGCCCTGTGCAACAGCGGCCAAATCGGCCGCCATGGGGCCCTTTTCGATCTTGGCCATCTGGCCAAAGTAAGCGCGCGTCACATCGTTCAACTGCATGGGGAAGGAAAAGCTGGAAAGGCGATAAAGCGCTCCGGCGAGATGGTAGATGGCGTTGTCGGGCACCGGGCGTGAACTGTGTCCACCCTTGTTCCGAACCTCTAAACGGAAATCGGCATAAGTTTTTTCGGCCAAGCCCATATCGTTGGCGATTCGTTTGCCGTTCTCCATTTCTCCCCGGCCGCCTTCATTCAGGCAGAACGCAGCGTCGATCAACGGCCGTTTGTTCTTCAGAAGCCAATCGACTCCGTTATATGGACCTCCGCCTTCTTCGTCCGCAGTCAAGGCGAGAATCAGATCGCGGTCAGGCCGAAAACCCTCACGTTTGTAGCGGATCAGATTCGCTACCCAGACTGCGGCTTGCGCTTTGTCGTCCGAAGTGCCGCGCCCGTAGAAGTATCCGTCTTTCTCGATGAACTGGAACGGATCCATAGTCCAGTCCTCGCGCTTGGCTTCGACCACGTCCGTGTGAGCGAGCAGGAGGATGGGTTTGCGGGCACCCGTTCCGTGATACCGGACCACCACGTTGTATTTGGTGGGGGTTGCCCCGCCGACATAGATATCGGACTCAGGAAAGCCCGCTGCCTTCAGCCGGGCAGCAACGGATTTCGCAATCGTCGTCGTGTCGCCGGTAGAGAAGCCGGATTTGCTTTCTACCATCTCTTTGTAGATTTCACGGGCTAGTTTCTGATCTTCTTCGGGCGGAAGAAGGTTCGCTGCGGCGAGAGACACGGCGAGAAGCAATACGCTGGAGGCCACCTTGAGCATCTTTGTATCTTGCCATGGGGCAACCTTTCGAGAATGCAACGGGCTATGGCGTTCTCACTAGAGCCTTACGGTCGAACTCGCCAGCTTAGCGGGCCGACTCGTGACGAGAACAACTGGCCAGTAACTGTTTGTTCTCAGGCGTGAATTGAAGACGGTCACAGGACAAAAGGAGAAACTCCTTCCGTCCCCAATGGGACTTCATGAGCCCAGCCGGCGAATGGATGTCAGAATGCATCAACACATGGCCGAGTTCGTGCGCTATGGCGGCGCCTAGTAACATGCCGACATCGGGCCCAACAGCGGAGTCTAGAGTATAACTTCTCAATACGATCGTAGAAAACTACTGCATGCGCCCCTTGGCGCGCGTAGGGCAAAGCGTAGCCTGTCAGTCCTGGACGAACTCTATCCGGAGGGCCCGCCTGAAGCGCTACTACCAGGTAGTCGCGCGCTTCGAGTAATCTTCGTCCGGGTGAACTTGCCGGCGTATAGTCTGTGATGTGCGCTTCCGGCGCCTCACTCGAACCCTGCTCCCAGATGATCTGGACCCCGGCATCTCTGAGTGCTCGCCCGGCCACGACCAGAGCGTGTTCCAGCGTAGCTGCCGGCACCTTGGCGAGATCGTAAATCCGCACTGGTTGGCCTGGCGTTTCGGCAGCGCACAAGCTCACGAGTCCGAGGAGGAAGCTGAATGAGCGTTTCACAAGGCTTAGCCTCGGTCAGGCGCAGACGCATTTCCATGGCGCGCTCCTTATCTGTGAGTGAAACGGAGTTGTCGGGCTAACCGACTGTAAGAAGGGGATTTACCGCAGACGATCTGTCTTACCCGGAACGAACGATTCCCGCGTTCGAAACACGCCTCTGCCTTCCCAAACGCCGTAGCGTCGCATATCATGTAGACCTTCTGGTCGCTGCCATGCCTGACCGAACATTTCGATTCAGCTCCTTTGAGCTCGATGAGCGCTCGGGTGAACTGAGAAAACACGGAACACGGATTAAAATCCAGGAACAGCCGTTCCAGATCCTGCTTCTTCTCCTCGAAGAACCGGGTAAGGTCGTTGAGCGCGAGGCGATTCGGGGCAAACTCTGGCCCGCGGATACTTTTGTCGATTTCGATAACGCGATCAGCAGCGCAGTCCGGAAGCTCCGAGAAGCGCTGGGGGACAACGCCGACCGACCGCGTTTCATTGAAACTTTGCCCAGGCGGGGCTATCGGTTCATCGCGCCGATCGAAGCGCAGTCGCCGGTGCCGCAGCAGTTGCCGCCAGAGCCGCCGACGCCACCGAAGCAGCCTGGAATCAGAGTTGTTCCGGTCGCACTCGGGGCTCTATTGATTCTGGGCCTGGCAAGCTGGTGGCTCTTAGCGAACTTTAAGAGAAGCATCCCGCCAATGCTTCCGTTGCCGCTGACCGCCGCTGAAGGCACCGAAGACTCTCCGACGTTCTCGCCGGACGGCAACCAAATCGCGTACACGTGGGCTGACCCTGCGAGCGATAACATCGCCCACATATACATAAGGACAATCGGCTCTGGAAGGTCCGTTCCAATAACCTCCGGAGCGAAGGCCGACTCGACCGTTAGTTGGTCGCCCGACGGCCGCACGATCGCCTTCATCCGAAATGAAGGCGAAAGAAGCACGATTTATACGACTTCCCCGGCTGGTGGCATGGAGCGAAGAATACGCGATGGGCACTTTGCGGGCAGAATTACGTGGTCGGCTGACAACCGTTCCCTGGTCGTCGCTGAGCGCAACTCCTGGAACGATGTGGAGTCGTTGTATCTCATCTCGACCGAGGATGGGGAAAAAACACGTTTGACGACACCGCCGGATGCGAATAGCGAGGATCAAGATCCAGCGTTCTCTCCCGATGGCGGGAGTCTTCTCTTTACAAGATGCCGCTACCGCTACACGTGCGGATTGTACCTGCTCAAGATCTCGCCTGGGAATCGGCCGGTCGGTGGACCCGCACTGCTCGTGGACTTTAAGGCCGTGATATTGGGGGCGGCGTGGAGCGCCAACGGGAAGGCGGCCGTTTATCCCTCCTACATCGACAAGACGTATAACCCTCACTTGATGCGAGTGCCGATTCAGCCTGGAGCGCATCCTGAACCCTTGCCCTATACAGGCGAGCAGGCATTCGCCCCAGTAATCGCAATGCGAGGAAACCGGATGGCGTATGTACAGAATTTGAGCGATTTTGACCTTTTGCGGATTCAGCCCGGGAAGCCGACCCAAACCTTCGCTTCGTCAACCCGCGACGAACGGAGTCCGCAATACTCGCCGGACGGCAAGCGCGTGGCATTCCAATCGAACCGCTCCGGTTCGATGAATGTGTGGGTGTGCGATTCAGACGGGAAGAATCCTGTGCAGTTGACCAACGCCCCGGAGTTCTCGGGCTCTCCTCGTTGGTCTCCGGACGGCCAATCGATCTCCTTTGATCGACATCTGAAGTCTGGATGGCACATTTTTGTGATGGCGTCGGATGGCGGTCACGTGAGGCAATTGACATCCGACCAGGGAGATGAAGTGATTGCCAATTGGTCTCGCGACGGAAAATGGATTTACTACGCAAGCAATCGGACAGGCAGGTTCGAAGTGTGGAAGGCGCCGAGCACGGGAGGCAAAGGGCATCAGGTAACACGTCACGGTGGCTACGTCGCGTATGAAGCTCCAGACGGTAATTCGCTTTACTACACAAAGATCCCCGAGAATCTGTCGCTTTCGAACAGTTTATGGGAACTTCCTGCGAGCGGAACGGAGGAGCGACGCGTTCCAATTGAGTCTATCCGCTCGAGAGCCTATACCGTGACGAAAGATGGAATCTACTACATACCGGTTCCCGATACGGGCGGGCAGGCTTCGATACGGCTCTACAGCTTCGCTAATAAGAAAGATGAAGAGATAACGCCGCTCGGCAGCATGGGGTTCGGTTTGAGCGTTTCGCCGGACCGAAGCAGCATACTCGTCGCCACGACCTCTCGAACGGGTTCGAACGTGATGGTAGTCGAGAATTTCAAGTGAGTTAGATCTCCTCTCCCGCGCAATTCGTAGTTCTGAGAGGTTGGAGGAACGCTAGAAGCCTGGAGGACGCTCGGCTTGTACACCCAACTCGCGTTCAAGCGCCAGCCCGGCGCTGCCTATTGTGCCCTCGTCGAAGAGTCTGCCGATCAGAGTCACTCCGTGAGGTACGCGCCGGGGCGGCGAGAACTTGGGAAGTGGCCTTGATGGATCGGGCGCCCAGTCGCTTCGCGCCTCTGAGACATGAACGAAACCGGCCCGCAGCGTGAGTGACGGGTGGCCCGTGAAGTTCGTGATCACGAGGATCTCGTCACGTAGTGATGGGACCAGCAGAAGATCTACCTCACTCAGTATCGCGAGCCATTTCGCTCGCCACCTTGCGTCGAAACCGATCGGCCTGCACGAAATCGACCGCCGAAAGGAAGCGCGCCTGGCGGAAGATGTTGGGCCATGCGTCCGGTGTTTGCACTTTCAACTGATCGGCGGCTCCAGTCAGCGTCAGTTCTTCGAAGGCAGCCGCTGCTTCTGAGAACAGGATCGTGTTGAGCGAATCGTAGGGCCAGTCGGGCAGAGAGACCGGTACCGGAACCATGCCCAACTTGCGCGCGGATTCGAGCGCGGCACGATCAACTTCCGTGGCCGGACTCTCGCCCATCCACTTCGCGAAATATCCCAGTCGGAGACCCTTGACGGAACGATTTGCGTCGAAGGCCAGCTTACTCGGAACGCTCGAAAGATCTCGGTTGTCGGGTCCCGAGATCGCCTGGAGCACCAGCAGCGAGTCTTCTACACTGCGGGTCATGGGTCCGAGCTTATCGAGAGACCAGCAGAGCGTCATCGCACCCGTGCGAGGAACACGACCGAAAGTGGGGCGAAGTCCGACGACTCCGCAGCGCATGCTGGGGCTTACAATGCTGCCGCCCGTCTCACTCCCAATTGAAAATGCGACCAGACCAGCAGCGGTAGCTGCTCCGGGACCGGCGCTTGACCCGGAAGCTCCTTCCTCGAGAAGCCACGGATTCATTGTTTGCCCGCCGAACCAGATGTCGTTCAAGGCCAAGGCACCAAGACTCAGCTTCGCGATCAATATCGCGCCTGCTTTGTCCAAGCGCTCGACGACAGTCGCATCCTCATTCGGTATCCGGGTTCGAAATGGCTCCGCACCGTATGTAGTCGGCACACCGGCAGTGTCCAGGAGATCCTTCGCGCCCCACGGAATTCCATGTAAGGGCCCACGGTAATGCCCAGCCGCTATCTCCCGATCGGCTTCCTGAGCCTTCCGAAGCGCCCTTTCAGCTCATGAGAGTGATCACGCAACGCAACTTCGGATCAAAACGCTCAAGTCTTGCCAGATAAATGCGGGTGAGCCGCTCAGACGTAAGCTGGCGGTGTTCGATCCATCGCGACAAATGCGCCACCGGCGCGAAGGCAATGTCTTCATCCTTCTTAGGGAGGGAACCCGGATCTGCGGTTGACCGAACGAATTGATCTCTTGAGGGACCGGCTGGACCTCCGACCGACAGTGGATTCCAGTTCGACCAGGGAGCGAGGCCAGCCTCGAGCGTCACTTTTCTCGGCCCGGTTCTGCGTTCGTAAAGCGGAGCCATCGAAGTCCGCCAACTCGCCGCTGCCGCCGCGCGCTGGGAGTGAGTCAAACTCACCTGGACCAACTTCTCCGCATTCGCGAAGGTGGTTTCACTGACGGGGGGACCACTCGCTGGACCGGTGTTGAACGCAGGCGGCGCGCCCGGCGGCAAATCAGTTGTGCTTTGCGCGTCCAGGGCTGAGGCAGCGGACGAACTAAGAATCAACGATGAAGTGTTCTGGAGAAACGCTCTGCGTGACTTCCTCATGCCCGTATCATCTCTTCCTGCCAGCGAACTCCAGGTAAGAAAGTAAGCCGAATCCGATTGCGATGATCACTCGAACGGCGATACCGATTGGTTTGTCACGAGTGATGGCATGATCGAGAGCCAGTAAGCCGAAGCCGATTGCGATCGCCAAGTACCACCATGCCAGCCAGGATTTCTGTTTCATGCCCTGCTCACGAAGAAATCACATTACCTGGGCCGTAGATTCCAGGGCCGTGCTCTCCGGGACGGTAAAGAAGAATGTCGCGCCCTTTCCTAATTCGGATTCGACCCAGATGCGACCACCAGCACCCTCTACGATTTTCTGGCAGATTGCAAGCCCAATGCCAGTACCTGAATATTCTCTCGATGTATGGAGCCGCTTGAAGATTCCAAAGATCAGATCTTTATATAGAGGATCGATGCCGATGCCGTTATCTGAAACAGCAAAAAGCCACTCATTTCCAGACAACTCCGCCGAAATGTGAATCACCGGCGGTTTGCCGCTGCGGTATTTGAGCGCATTGCTCATCAAGTTCTGGAAGACCTGCTCGAGATGAACCTTGTGAACTCCTGTCAAGATGGGCAGCTCGGAAGAAGTGATAGTTGCACCGGTCTCTGTGATCGCCGCTCGTAAGCTCGCTATTGCGTAATCCACCGCATCTCGAACTCGGGCCGGAGGTGCAGGGCTACCGGTTTTTGCTGAAGCCGCCGTATACGCGAGCAGATCTCTGACCAGATGTTCCATCCGGATGGAACCCTCGACCGTGTACCGGATGAACTCATCGCCTTCAGGACCAAGCTTGTCGCTAAACTTCCTCTTCAGAAGCTCGCTGTAGATTGACACCATCCGGAGGGGTTCCTGCAGGTCGTGAGATGCCGAATATGCAAACTGCTCCAAATCGGCATTGGCGCGCCGGAGTTCTTCGTTTGCCCGCTGGAGCGCGGTTAGGGCGTCCTCGGCCCGATTCTTCTCCTGCGCCAACTGACTGAACAGCGTCGCATTATCTAACGCAATGGCGGCGTGAGCTGCCAAACCCTTGATCAGTTCCTCCTGCTCTTCACCAAATACACCTACTTCCGAGTGACCGAAAAACAGACCGCCGATGACGTCGCCGAAACGAGAAATCACCGAAGCCGCGAGATAGCTCCGGACAGGCAGATGCCCTTCCGGCATTCCCCGGTATGGCGAATTTCTGCCGTACCGGCTATCTTTCGTGATGTCATCGGAGCGGATGATCCCCTCGCCGCGAAAAGTCGGGCCGAAGACATCCGTATTGCGCGGCATTGGGAATTTAGAAAAGGCCTCTCGCGGAGCACCGGACAGGGTGTACAGCAGGTAGCTTTCGCCGTCCCCGCTCACAACGTTGTGAAAGAATGAGCCGAATTCAGCACCCAGTAGTTCAGTGGCCAAATCCGTTACGCGTTGCGCGAGCTTTTGTCCATCGAGTTCGGAGTTGATCAATACGCCGACCTGATTAATGAGCTCTGCTGTTGACCTGGCGGTTCGTTCCCGGACGAGTAGCGCCTGCCGTTCTTCCGCAGCCTTCTTCTGGTCGTCAATGTCCGTGCAGCTTCCGAACCACTTCACGATTTCGCCGGTCGAGCCGCGAACGGGTGTTCCGCGAGTCTTGAACCAACGATACGTTCCGTCATGGCACCGCAACCTGTATTCCAGATCATAAGGGGCCAAACCCGAGACGGCCGTGATCCAGGCGCTCCTTGTATTCTCGCGGTCATCCGGATGCATCACCAGGTCGAGCCATCGATAACCGAGTTGCTCCGCTTCGGCAATGCCCGTGTATGCGACCCATTGGCTGCTGAGGTAATCACATTCTCCGTTCGGAAGGGCCGTCCAAACAAGCTGCGGCAGTGACTCGGCGATGGCACGGTAGCGCACCTCGCCGTCCCGAATGGCTTCCCCTCCCTCTTTGCTTTCGGCACAAGCACAAAGGTAGAGGCCAGGTGAATACTCGCTCGACCACAGCCATTCGACAGTGACCATGGTGCCATCTGAGGCAAGCACCCGTAGCTTTCCGAGGAAGACCTTCTCCGCTGGTCACGCTTGCGAGTACCTCGGCCGATCCGGCGGCCAAGTTGGGAGGGAGAAGATCGTTGAAGGAAGGCCGATCAGCCGGTCGCGTGAAGTTTTCAATATCCGACAGAAACTCCGATTTGCATCGACGCAAGACCCACCGGCGTCGATCAGCAGTAGGCCATCGCGTATCGCGTCAAGGAGAACTCGAAAGTTGAATTCGTGGCCTATGCGGTTTTCCAATAAACAGAGTATCGATCCCGCGTAACCCAAGCAAGCGGCACGAAGGTGATCGACTCGACAGGACCAGAACTCTTGACATTGAATTCCAGCGGCCCGGTCTGCCGCACGGTCGCGCTGAGATCGCGAGGCGCTAGTGACGCCAACGCTGGCACTCCGGGATCCGGGACGGACCTGAACTGCAGTTGGCTGTTGCCCGCATAAGGAGCTTCGGCCGGCATCTCGCCGCGTCCGAGCAAACCCGCCAGTACAAGGGGACCAAACAGGAGAGCGTTGAGCGACGGATCATCCCGCATTGGCTCGACCCATAGAGTCATCGGTAAACTTGCCGCGAGAGTGTCACCGTTGCGCCAAACACGCTTGACCTTGAGATAGCTGCCCGGATCACTCGCGCCGGCTGATTTTCCATTCACGGTCAAAGCAAATCCACGTCCGGCCCACTTCGGATGACGCACGTAGAAAGTCGCTTTGACGGGTCGCTCGCAAACAACCTCCCAGCGGCTCACCTGCTCGTGAGGGAATGTTGTCACCTGCTTGATCCGCATCTTTTTCTCGGGCCAGTGCAGCTCAGAGGCTATGAACTGGTTGATCCAGAGTTCATCCGCGGACCGGAAATAGATACTCTCGCCGTATTTCGCGTGGTTTTCCATGCCGGTGCCCACGCAGCACCAGAAGGAATCGTGAGGCTTACTGAAGGTTTTGAAGTGGCCGGGCTTCAGGGAGAGATAGTACGCCAAGCCAGGCGTGGTTTTGTCCTGTGAAGCGAGAATGTGATTCCACAACACACGTTCGTCGTAAGCAGCCAGTTCTTCGCGCGGTTCACCGGCAAATAAGCGATCGGTGAGCTTCACCATGTTGTAGCTGTTGCAAGTCTCAGCCGTAGCGACCGATAAGTTTTGGGCCATAGCGCCCTTGGGAAAAAAGCGCTCGCGGTCGCTATTGCCTCCAATGACGTAAGAGCGGTTATGAGTGACCGTTTGCCAGAAAAACTCGCCACCGCGGCGAGCAGTTGAATCACCGGCCACTTCATATTGACGATAGAGGCCCAGGACAGTCGGGATCTGCGTGTTCGCATGAAGACCATCCAGGTCGTCGACACCGCTGGTAAGGGGCTCCAGAACAGCCACATGATTGAAGCGGCGCGACAGCGTGAGAAATTTCTTGTCGGATGTGATGGCGAACACATCGGCAAAGATCTCGTTCATGCCTCCGTGTTCTTCTTCGAGCATCTTCTGCATGTCGGCATGGCTGAGCGGGCCCGTGAGGTTGTCGGCCCAATTGCTGAACCCGACCAGTACCTGAAGCGCTTGTTGATTTCCGCCATAGGTGTAGGCGTCGCGCAGACCCGCGCACATCTTGTGGAGCATGTACCAGGGCGCATGCACGCCGTTCAGACCCACTTTGTCCCGATAGATGTTGCCCCGCCGGATTTCACTAAAGATGCGTTTTGCGTCCGCGACACCGCCCACGTAACCGTCGCCGTTTGCGCGCTGGCACTCGGCGAGATCCTCGACGATATAGTTTTGCCGTTTGAGAAAGGCAGGATCGCTCTCCGCTCTTACATACATGGAGCAGGCGGAGAGGTAATGGCCCAGCATACGGCCGACCTTTTCCTCCCATCCGCCGTACGGATCCGCTTTGGGCGCCAACCCGGCCGATTTCCGGAAGTAATGGAGAAAGCGATCGGGTTCGAGCGAGAGAAGGTACGCTCCGTTGCGGTCCATGGCATCGCGGAATGGGCCGTCACCCAGGGTCACGGTATCGAGCGAGACGATCTGCGCAACACGACCGGGAGATCCTCCGGTGGACTTGGGCTGCACACTTCGATCGAAGGCGAAAAGTTCTTCGCATGGACCGACTGCGAGCGCGGTAGCGATACCTGCACTTTGGCTAAGCAATGATCTGCGGGTCAACTTGGACACGGCAACCTCTCGACGTTAGGACCCCGGCAAGCTCAACTGGAGGGTGAGCTGCAAACCACTTCACGATCTCGGGTACCCTCTGCTCAAAGCCACCGGGCGTATTTATGCTGATGAAGCCACATTCTTCTGAGTCTCGATTCTCAAAGTCATGTACGGTACCACCCGGTATCAAGGCATAGGAGCCGCGCGTTGCGTCGGTCCACTCACCGTCCAGAAAAAGGCTGACTGTACCCGCCAGTACGTAGAAGATGTGATCTTCCGCGTGAGAATGAGGCCCCGGACCGTGGGTTCGCGGTTCAAGCCACCACTCGGAGATAGAGTAGCGAGAATCCGTCTCCTCGCCGTCAGCGCGGAATATGGCCCGCATCCGGCCCATCTCATACTTGCGTCCTTCAGAGGGTCGAAATACCAAGGGCTTCCTGACCGAATGCTCCGGCGTACTCATACGGACCTCCGTGGCTTGTCGTAACGCTCTCATCAGCATAACGGCTGTTCGTAGCACGTCAAGATGTCCGGACTGAACAGCAAGTGAAATATCCGGTTTTTGGTTTGGCTTTTCAGGCGCGATTGGAACCGCAGAACTATCGCGCGCTCACGAGATTTATGAAGGTCTGGAAGGAACGCTCTCGAACCGTATCGGAAGAGTTCTTCGAAACCACTCACTTCGGAGGCGGTTGAGAACTACGTGAATACCCAGATACAGCCGATCGCTTGGCGGCTGCACGATGCGCCTCTTCAGACATCGGATGCACTCCGCTCGCGTCGATCCACCGATTGTAGAAATTAAAGAGCGCACAAACCGTGATGGCGTAGTAAATCGCTTCGTCGGCGTAGCCCGCCTGATGCAATGCCTCGATATCGGGCGGACCGATGGAAATCGAGTCGTCGTTGACCTTACGGACAAATCTCATCAACGCTTTTTCATTCTCGGACAGTGCTGAGCTTTCAAGGTCGGCCAAAACGCCGCTTACAAGCTCCTCACTACCGAGCAGTTCCGCCGCGACCGCGGCGTGTGATTTCGTTCAAAATGGGCACTGGTTGAGGGTCGACGTGTAAGCGGCAATCAACTCCCGAAATCCGGGGCTCAACGGAGAGGCTTCGCGCAGCACCGCCTGGGTAAACCGTTCCAAGTGAACGGTCGCTTCGATCTTGTACGAGAACATGTGCAAGATCTGTGGGTAGTCCGAACCGGCGCGCTTTAGTGCTTCGATCGCCTTGCTGTAATTATCGCCGCCCTTATGGGCCTCGACCTCTTTCAAAAACATCGGTTCCATAAGCGTTGTCTCTATTAAAACAAGACGCGAGAGACATGTTAAGCAGCAATGCATGCAAGCGCGAGATTAAGTTCAGAAGGGTCATTGACCAAGACGAGCAAGAATCTCAGCCGAGTCCCCGATAAGCGTCCACCACGCGTTAATGCTGCGCCGACTGGAACCAGCAGAATGCCTACGAGATTCCTGCAAGTGGCACAGTTTTAAGTAACGCGGTGCGGGTGAGCGTCGTATATCCGGATTCTTCCAGCCGCAAGCCCAACGATACCAACGACCTAGGAGCATTTGAACAGGGCAGAACCGCTTCGACGGAACTCTTCGGTATCTTCAAGCATCAACTACAGATGTCAGTCCGATCAAAATGGTGGCCTTTACCGTCGCATGCACCATTACCGATCCGCAAATCTAAATTCTCGTTCCCGAAAGTCGCCACGGTGAAAATGCTTTTTTGCAGTACCGATGGCAATCCTCCTTCGGAGACAGTCTGGCTGAGGCCTTGGCAGGTGCCCCTGAGTAAGCGAATCTCGGATCAGGTCGAGTGGCATTCGATCATCGAAAAGTTAGGCTAGTGCGGGCTTTCTGGTTCGCAATCTTGTTGAGCTAATCTCCGCGATTGGAGTTCAAGTTTCAATCGAGCCTGTCGCTCACTGAGCGCCCAGGTATGGCGATGCCGAAGTCAGCGTCTCCGCATATTTTGCATTTTCCCAATTCGCTTTGAATGCCACAACACGGCTTGGCAGGGATTGTCGCAAGATGCTCAGGAACCAAAACCGTCGCTGGCTTTTCGTCGGCATAGGTGCCGCACGCCACCGCCCCGAGCTATATGACGCGGATAGTTGGCAACCCGAAAAGCGTCCGAATCAAACCGAATGCGTGGTTCTGTCCAGATTGCCCGTGCGAAAAGGGCGGCGCTGATTCGCAAAAGGGCGTATCCATTCACAGCGGACAAGCGAGAACGCGAGTACTTCGCCCCTGCCAATTTCAGTGTATCGCGCCCTGGGGGACTTGCGGCAAGACCCGGAAGGTGCCGCATAATTGTCGGCCGAAGCCAAAATCTACGGAACGAGGAGTCGGCGGATGCGTGTGTTGTTGTCGATGTACGGGTGGCGCGGGGACATGAAACCGATTGTGGAACTCGCAGTGCAGCCGGGAACCGAGGAATGTTGTAGGCCGGTCGCTACCGGCGTGATGTCGACCGGAGTGTGGCAATGACCGACGTTGCTGTGGTGATCGCCGGAGGAGGTCCGACTGGGCTGATGCTGGCGGGCGAACTGGCGCTGGCGGGGGTCGACGTCGCCGTTCGTAGAGCGGCGCGGCAGCCAGGACCTTGTCGGCTCGCGCGCGGGCGGTCTGCACTCACGGACGATCGAAGTGCTCGATCAGCGTGGAATCGCCGACCGGTTCCTCTCGCAGGGGAAGGTGCATAAGATCGTGCACTTTCATGGTCCGCTGGACATAAGCGACTTCCCCACACGGCACAACTATTTGCTCGGGCTGTGGCAGAAGCACATCGAGCGCGTGCTGGCTGAATGGGTCGGCGAACTGGCGGTGCCGATTCATCGCGAACGTGAAGTGACGGGCTTCGTGCAGGACGACACCGGCGTCGAGGTCGAACTGTCCGACGGCAATTCGCTGCGGGCGGAATATCTCGTGGGCTGCGACGGAGGACGAAGTGCGATCCGTAAAGCAGCGGGCATCGAGTTCCCCGGGTGGGATCCGACGACGAGCTGGTTGATAGCCGAGGCGGAGACGTCCAAAGAGCCGCCGTTGGGTTTCCGCCACGACGCCCTTGGCACACATGCGATCGGAAAGTTGGAGGATGGAAGGCGGGTGCGGGTCGTGCTGACCGAAGAGCGGGTGGAACCCGCCAGCGAACCGACACTACGCGATGTCAGCGAGGCGCTGACCGCCGTCTACGGGACGGATTACGGGATCCACAGTCCCACCTGGATCTCCAGGTTCACCGACATGACTCGCCAGGCCGCGACCTACCGCGACGGACGGGTCCTGCTTGCCGGCGACGCCGCACACGTTCATCCCCCGGTGGGTGGTCAGGGTCTCAACGTCGGTGTGCAGGATGCGGTCAATCTGGGATGGAAGCTGGCCCAGGTGGTCAACGGGACGTCACCAGAGAGCCTCCTCGATACCTACGGCGCTGAGCGTCACCCGATCGGCGCCCGCGTGCTGCGCAACACCATGGCGCAAATCGCGCTTCGCCGTCCGGACGACCGCACGAAGGCGCTGGGCAACTACGTCTCAGAGCTCCTCAGCATGGACGAGCCTCGCAGACGAATGGCGGCGGAGATGTCGGGCCTGGACGTTCATTACGATCTCGGCAAGGGACACCCTCTGCTCGGACGCCGCATGCCTGATCTCGACCTGGTCACCGCCAACGGCCCGCTGCGAGTCTTCACCCTGCTGCACGATGCCCGGCCGGTGCTCCTCAACCTCAGTGAGTCCGGCGGCTTCGACATCACTCCATGGGCGGATCGCGTTCAGCTGATCGATGCCAAGTACGTTGGTACGTGGGAGCTTCCAGCGCTCGGAGTAGTCACTGCTCCTGCCGCAGTGTTGATTCGGCCGGACGGACACGTGGCCTGGGTGGGAGACCTGACGCAGAGGGGACTCGCAGACGCGCTGACCACTTGGTTCGGACCGCCTGCTGCGGCGTGATTCCTGCAAGTGCTGATTTCACTGTTGAATTCGATGGGTTCACGCTGAATACACGCACTGACAGCCGAGCGAATCGCCTAGGTCAGGCAAACGTCGCCGCGGACTCGCTGGATGTCTGCGAATGACGGTACTCAACGTCGCCCCGCTACTCGCAACAGATGTAAACAATGTTTGACATGTATCGGTCAACGCGATACGTTATTGATGTTAAATATTTTTGACACTGGAGCGGTTTATTGTGCTGACAAGCCTTTCTTATCGGGAGAAGAGTCTCTACGCCTCGCTTGCGGCGGAGCTCGTCGTGTACGGTCCTTACTTCTTTCTGCATCAGCAGAACTCAGTGAACAAGGTCGCCGGCATGATTGTTTCGATCATCCTGCTTCAGATAATCTTGCAATCCGTGATCGCCGCAGTCACGCGAAACCGTGTAACAGATGAGCGCGACCGTTTGATCGAGCTGCGAGGATATCGTGCCGGCTACCTGACACTCGCTTCATTGATGGTGCTTGGGCTCGGCATGCTGTGGTTTCATGCGACGCTCGGCCACTTCCGATTCGACAATCGAATGCTAGGGCTCCACTTCTTGAGCGTCTTTTTTGGGATGTTGATCCTTGCCGATATCACTAAAACCGCGACTCAAATTCTCACTTACCGGAAGGCAGTATAGTGCCAGCCATACGCAATCAGATTCGAGATCTCCGGGCACTTCGAGAAATGACGCAGCAAGAACTCGCGGACAAGATCGGCGTCACACGGCAAACGGTCATCGCCATAGAGCAGGATAAATACTCGCCTTCTCTCGAGACTGCGTTCAAAGTGGCAATGGTGCTTGGAGTGCCGATTGAGCAGTGCTTTCAATATGAGCCTCGCGGCAGGCGCTAACTTCGGCGAACGAACCTCGCACATTGGCAGAGGGGAACAGACATCCTCCGTGATCGATCCATACCTCGCCCACAATGATTCCCAGCCCTGGCATATTTGGACGTGAATCACGGTTACGGCGAGCGGGCAATATTACGAGCTCCGGTTTAGCGTCACACGCTCAGATTCGCTGGAAGGATGCGAGTCGTCCGTGGTGCTGCGCGTGTCACGCATTCACCAGGCTCGTAATGTATTCTTCCGGACAGCCAAATCCGTCCATCTTTACCCCGAGGCGTTGCATTGCATCGATAGCGAGCATCCGACGGTAGAAATTGAAAGTGATCACATGTGCGAACATGCCGCCGAAGGTGAAGGTCTCCGGGGGCTCGCACAATGCATCGACAAACGTGTCCTCCCAAGCGCTTCGATTGCGTACATCCGTCAATACATCGTGGAACGCTGCATCGGCTTTTTCGATACGCGCGAGCATGGTCGAAGGAGTTCGATGCTCTGGAGGGGCATCATTCATCAGGGGCATGCTGCTGCCAGTAAGCGCTGCAGCCCAGACTTCCTTTGTTAGCACCATCCGGTCCAACACCTGGCGAAGACTCTGATCCTCGTCAGCCCATGGGAAGACTTTTACCTGCTTTTCCAAAGGCCGATCCAACTGTTCGTCATCCAGCGTCCTTGCCAAATTGAGCAGACGTCGCGTGTGCCAGGACTCCTGGCCCGAGAAGATATCAAAGAGATCCATAGATCGACCAACTCCTTTCGTGTCATCCTTACCGAAATGGTGATGAATTCCGTTACCGGTGTGCAGCTGAGTGTACGTCGCCCCCATCCGCCGATAAAGGCTTGGAGAGACGCCGAACGCCTTTCTGAACGCCCTTGTGAACGCTTCGAGTGATCCGTAACCCGCGTTCAGACTGATGTCTGTTACCGAGAGCCGGGTGCGTGACAGCTGCCAAGCCGCTCGTTCCAGGAGGAGCCGCCGCCGCATAGCGACCGGCGTCTCCTCGACCATCGCCCGAAACAATCGATAAAACTGGGTCCGGCTTCGATAAGCGTGGCGGGCGAGACTGTTCGCGTCCTGCTCTTCATCGAGCGAAGCCAGAACAACTTCTCGTAGCCGCTGCGCTTCGTCCACAAGAGGAAAATACCACTTCGAAACTGGCATCCGCCTGATCGGAAGTCCTAAATTGTCGCTAAGTAGCAGGGAGTGCCGATCGTCCGAGTCCGACCTCATGCCGCATGTTTACTGTGGCGCCGCGTGTCTCGTCAGTAAGGCGCTCAGCAACGGCGGTGATGATTTCGGCGGTCGCTGGACGCGATTTGATTCGTCACCGCTGCCGAATACAGAGATCGTTTCCTGCCTGCTCGCCACAAAGCCGCAGGCCCTAGCGGCGCGTGCCGGGACATCACGAATCTGCGGGAAGTCGTACCATGGTCATCGGATTTATGTCATGCGCTTGCTTTTGATCGAAGACGAGGAAGAAGCAGCACTCATGATTGCCAAGGCTCTTCGGCAGGAGTCTCATACGGTAGAGTTGGCGTTCGATGGAAAAGCTGGCTTGGAAAAAGCTTTATCCTGTCTGTTCGATTTAGTCATTCTCGATATACGGTTGCCTCTCAAGGATGGTTGGACAGTCTGCCGCGAGCTTCGCCAGGCTGGTCTGCAGCTTCCGATTTTGCTGCTGACCGCAAGCGGGGCGTACGAGGAGCGAGTGAAAGGACTCGATCTGGGTGCCGACGATTACCTCGTCAAACCATTCGACACGGGCGAGTTGCTGGCGCGGGTACGAGCCTTACTCCGAAGGAGACCTTTACTTGACCATCCTGTATTGAGCGTGGACACACTCGAAATCGACACGCGATCAAGGACCGCGAGGCGAGGAGGCGAACTCATTCGCCTCACTGCAACCGAATATGCCCTTCTGGAATGCCTCACGAGAGATGCAGACACGCTACTCAATCGCGATACGATCTCGGAACGGGTTTGGAATGAACCTTATGATCCGTTCTCAAATCTGATCGAAGAGTACATCAAGCGACTTCGAAAGAAAGTTGACGTCGACGGCCAGAAACCGCTCATTCACGGCCGGCGAGGCGAGGGTTATATCCTCACTGCCAAGGAGTTTGCTTGAGCATCCTCAATGCCCTCGTCGTCTCCGAGAGCCGCAATTGCAATCTCGAACGTAGTCAGCCCCGGCCTCGATTCGAGTAGGGTTAGTGTGCCAGTATGGCTCTCAACAATCGATTTAGCGATCGCTAATCCCAGGCCTGCGCCGCCAGCTGCCTCCTTGCCTTGTCCATTCTCTTTGAAGAAACGCTCGAAGATTCGCGGCCGTGCTGCTTCCGAGATCCCTATCCCGTTATCGGTTACCGAACAGATCCAATCGCCGTTACGTCGGAAGAGCTTCACTTCGATTGTTCCGCCATCAGGCGTAAACTTCACAGCATTGTCAAGCAGGACCAGCAATGCCTGCGCGATCAGACTCTCATCGCCTAAACACCTGGCTTCCGGCAAACTCATGACCGTCAGCCCTTGATGCTTCCCGCGTGCAAGGGGTTTAGCGGCACGCACCGCCTCCGAGACCGCATCGTCGATGTACATCACTTTTCGATCGATCTTCATTGGTACGGCGTCCGACTGCGAGAGAAAGAACATGTCCTCGACGATTCTTCGGAGCTGTAGCATCTGGTTCTCGACGATTTGCAAAGCCTCTCTACAATCAACCAACGTCGCATTCGGATCGTGATTCGTAACTTGAGCACTGGCAAGCGCAATCGTTACCGGTGTTCGAATTTGGTGTGAAGCGTCTGCCATGAAGCGTCGCTGCACGCTGAAGGCTGCCTGCAGCCGATCTAGCAGCGCGTTGAATCGTGAGCCGAGTACGAGCACCTCGTCGCCGCTGCGGGACTGCAGCTTTACGCGTCTACTTAGATCTGAAGAAGTGACCTCATCGATCACCCTCGCGAGTTCCTGTAAAGGGCGTAGCGATTTCTTCGCGAGAGAGTACCCGCCCAGGCCGGCAAACACCAGGCCGACGGGCACGAACACGAGCAGTGCGAAACGAATCCGATGAAGCTGGACGAATACGGGCCCAACCGGTTTCGCAGCATAGATTTCGTAGCTGGTGTTGAACCTCGGCAGCCTCAATGTATGCGTCGCAATTCGAAGACCCGCCACAGTCGAACCGCTCTTAAGCGGAGCCCTGGGTAGCCTCCTCAAATCGAATTCCCGCTCGAGAGCTGGTTTGTAGGCCGCACAGCGATCCCTCTCGCATACCAGAATCTGTGTGTCCTTCAATGCGGGACTTTGGGTCTCATTCAGAACAGATTGAAGATCGCGCTCACCTGCCATTTGCGTCGGATTTTCGTTCAACTCATGTTCAGCCGACATGGACGTCGCGCTAGCCGCAGTCTCCACCGCAGCATCCAGTTGCTTATACGCCTCGCTCTTTTCAAGGAAATAAAGCGACATAGCCAGCGCGATAACGATTGCGCCGAATAGGGCAGTGAAAATAATGGTGAGTCGTACCCTTACAGACATTCCAACCTACCAGGCTTTCAGCGATTTTACAGAACGCCAGGATAAACGCCCGATAAATTCCGCACGTTGCAACCAGCACTGCCTTGATCTTATCCGTTTCATCTACCTAATATGGAATCTCCATGTACCTACGAGCCGCTCTAGCTTTCGTCTTGGGATTGATCATTCTGCCGGTGTTTGGGTGGTGCTACTTCCGATTTGGTTATGCCCCTGTCGCGACGGCATCTTCTCCGATGCCGTTTGAGAAGCAGTTGGCGCATATGGCGTTGAAGCAACGGATCGATCAAAGAAGCGCCTAAGAATCCACCCATACAGCCAAGCGATACCAACTACGAGGCCGGAGCACACGTGTATCGCGAAAACTGCGCAATCTGCCACGGGTTGCCGGGCCAGTCCCGAACTCCTACTTCGAAAGGGATGTATCCTCCTCCGCCGGAACTGTTCAAAGGCCATGGTGTCACCGATGACGCACCGGGTATCACTTACTGGAAAGTAGCCAACGGGATTCGACTGACCGGCATGCCGGCCTACACGAAAGCTCTCAGCGATACGGAAATGTGGCAAGTTAGCTTGCTCCTCGCGAACGCGGATAAGCTTCCGGAGAAAGTGAAGGCAACACTGCAGCAACCGTTGGCAACGAATTGAGCGCTTCAGGAGATCTAATCTGACGGATCACTTGAGGAATGCTGAACCCGTATCGGCAGAGATGGGGACCGTTTCGGCTTCCCGGATTCTGAAATCCGTGTGTCGCTGGAACGTCAGCGCTGGTCGGGGATGCGTCTGGTTCTCGGTCGACGCAATCACGGAAAGGTATATGCGTAAGCATCAAGTAAAGACGGTCCGGGTCACACAACGTCAGCAAACGTGAACGCTCGCTGAGGTTCAGAACAGAAGATATTTATCGTGCGTTTATAAAACTGGCTGCACAACTCGGTAACGGCAACGGTCATCGGTAAGTCTCAAAGCTGGGAATCAATATGCCTGAAGATGCAAGTGATTACTCGTCGGCTATCAACAAAGTGATCGCGGTGTGTAAAGACGCAGAGGAGGGCTTTCGGGGTGCAGCGGTCGCGGAGGCCGGCCTCAAACCGCAAGATTCGTCGGGCGTGCTCGGAACCCTTCATCATGGGTGGATAGCACTGAAGGGTTTGCTAACCGGGCATAGCGAGCACCAGATCCTGGAAGAGACCGAGGGAGGAGAGGATTTCTCCGTCAGCAGGTATCGCGATGCCCTGTCGCATCAACTTCCGGCAACGTTGAGTTCTCTGCTGGAGGCTCAATACCAGCAAGTGCAGGAAGCTCACAACAGAATCAAAGAGCTAGGGAACGCTTCTGCTCAGCGTTGAAACGCCATTGGCCCAAGCCGTGATCTGCTGTTCCGGTCAACGTTCCTTCGGATATCTATCGATAATTGCGTTCTTCGGATTGTGGTTTCCCCGTCGGCGCTCCGGTTCCGGCGCACGCACAGTCAAGCGGCGCGGCAAACCTTCACACGGGTAAAGAGATCTATGAGGCGGGTTGCGCCGGTTGCCACGGCTACGACGGCAAGGGAGCGCCGCAGTCGACCATAGGATTTCAGAAGCCCAATACGTTTCCGGATTTCACGCAATGCAATCAAACCACGCCAGAAGATAACTTGGCGTGGCACTCGATGATTCGCTACGGCGGACCCTCTCGCGGCTTCTCGCAAATCATGCCATCGTTTTCGGAGTCGCTTACCTCCGATCAAGTCAAGGCTGTTATCAAATATCTGCGGGGATTTTGCAAGGACTCACGGCTGGCCGCGCGGTGAATTGAATCTGCCGCTCGCGCTGATGACGGAAAAGGCTTTTCCCGAAAATGAAGTAGTGATCACGGGCAGCGTCAACGTGAAAGGCGAGCCCGGCACGAGTTATCACATTATTCATGAGCAGCGGTTTGGCGAGAGGAACCAGATTGAGGTCGATGTTCCGGTCGAGTTCACGCGGCCTCAGCGGGGCTTGTGGTACGGCGGGTTCGGCGATGTGACTCTGGGCCTGAAGCGGGTGTTGCTGGCTAAGCTGAGCCAGAGCCAGAACGACAGCCCAAACCCAAGCCAGAGCTACGGGTCCATCTTCAGTGTGCAGGGCAGTGTCATACTGCCGGCCGGGAACCGCGTGCATGGCCTGGGTTCCGGTGTCACGACGTTCGAAACATTTGCGGCATTCGGCCAACTGTTTCCCCACTACTTCTTCGTGCAGGCTCAGGCCGGAGCCGACTTGCCGACCAATACTGACAAGGCTCCCCAAAGCGTTTTCGCCAGGACGGCGATCGGTAAGGGGTTCGCTCAGAACGGCGGTTTGGGACGGCTTTGGTCGCCCATGGTAGAGTTCGTGGCGAACCGCGATCTGATGAGAGGAGCCACAACCGATTGGGACGTTGTGCCCGAGTTCCAGGTGACGCTGAGTAAGCGGCAGCACGTCAGGTTCAATGCGGGCGTGAGCATTCCAGCCACAAACACGGCCGGGCGCAATCCACAGTTATTGTTTTATCTCCTGTGGGACTGGCAGGATGGCAAGCTAACGGCGGGCTGGTAGATGCGGACATTCGGAATCGCCCTGTTAGCTCTGTCTTTTGCAGTCCTTCTCCGGGCGAAGGACAAACCGCAAATCCGCTTCGAGACCTCAGACCGATGCATTGCGTGTCATAACGAATTGAAGACGCCGTCTGGCAAAGACGTTTCGATCGGCTTCAACTGGCGTGCAAGCATCATGGCGAACTCCTCGCGCGACCCCTACTGGCAGGCGAGCGTTCGCCGCGAAACTATCGACCATCCAACTGCTACGGCACATATCCAGGATGAGTGCTCGATTTGTCACATGCCCGTGACGCGTTATGAAGCGAAGCTGCAGGGCAAACCCGGCGAGGTATTCGCTCATCTTCCGTTCTCTCAGGACAACAAACAGGGTAAAGACGCGGCTGACGGCGTCGACTGTTCCGTTTGTCACCAGATCAGCAATCAGAGACTGGGTTCGCGTGAAAGCTTCAACGGAGGATTTGTTATTCAGGCGGCCGAAGATCCGCATAACCGGCCCGAGTATGGCCCGTTCGATGTCGAGCGCGGACAGCAGAGGATCATGCGAACCTCGACCGGCCTTTTCCAGCCAACCGAAAACAGCGACCACATCCGCAAATCGGAGTTGTGCGCGACTTGCCACACGCTGATTACCACCGCATTCGGCGCGGATGGGAAACCAGATCGGCGCACTGCCGGAGCAGATGCCCTACAAGGAGTGGTTGAACAGCGACTTCAAAACAACGCAGACCTGTCAGGACTGCCACATGCCGCGCGTGGACGAACCGGCGCCGATCACCAGAGTTTTTGGTGTTCCGCGCGATGGTATGAAGCAGCACGTGTTCGTAGCGGCGAACTTCTTCATGCAGCGCATGCTGAACCGCTATCGTGACGAACTTCAGGTAGAAGCATTGCCGCAGGAGCTATCCTCGGCAGCAGATTACACCGCCCAGTACCTGAAACAGCAAGCCGCCCGGGTTTCCATATCGGATGTGCAGGTTGCTTCCGGACGTCTGGAGGCGCAAGTTTTCGTTGAGAATCTCGGCGGTCATAAGCTGCCCACGGCATATCCGTCACGACGAGCCTGGTTGCACTTTTCGGTGAAGGACCGCAACGGCGTGGTGGTGTTCGAATCGGGCGCGCTGCGGCCCGACGGCTCCATTGTGGGGAACGATAACGATGCGGATCCCGACGAAATACGAGCCGCATTATTCGAAAATCACCAGCAGCGACGAAGTGCAAATCTACGAAGACATTCTCGGCGATGCGAATGGAAAGGTGACAACAGGGCTACTGACCGGAGTGCGGTACCTGAAAGACAACCGCATTTTGCCGGCCGGGTTTCGAGAAGCAGATAACCGATAACGACATCGCCGTAGTTGGTCCGGCCCGCGAACGACGCGGGATTCACTGGAGGCGGCCACCGCATCCGTTATTCCGTGGCTGTGGACAAAGAGAACGGCCCGTTCGAGATTGACGCCGAGCTATGGTATCAGCCGATTGGATTTCGCTGGGCGAACAACCTGAAACCGTACGATCACGCCGACGAACCCCGGCGGTTCAACGGTTATTACGATTCGATGACGCAAGCTACTGCGGAGATGCTGGCGCGGGCATCGGTGACACGCTGACGTTCTCTGTCTGCTCCGTCTCTGGAGGATCAGTGGAGTTCGCACGTTCCGGCGATACAAGCAATGGCCGGTCACCGAGATTGTTGTCGAATCGATCCAAAACGGGGTTCCGCAGCAGAGTCCAGAAGTGGAGTAACGCTCGGGTAACAAAGAAGAAAATCGTAACTGTCTGCCCAGTAAGTAAGGTTCACCTCCAGCGGTGTCCGTTTTTCAGGAGGGATCGAGTGGAGCAGGGGGCGTAGTGTGCGGAGATCAAAGATGGTGGCATTCCCGCCCGCTAGATCACCCAGGAGAGCGAAGGTAGCTTCATCCTGACGCTCATCTGCGCTGAAAGTCTGCCCAGCCAGGTGCTCCTTTCCTCCGGCCGCGAAAACTCCAATATTGAAGGCCGATTTGCCTTGCGCAAGCGCCCACTCCGAAACAAAATTGCCGAGTGTCGAGATGCCCCGTGCATCGTAGCCTCGATGGAGATGGTTTCGACCGAAACGAAGCAGGAGCTTGCCTTCTGGATCCTGCTTCGAATGAAGGATCAGGAGTTTCTTCATCACCTGCTCTCGTGCGTCAGATGCTGCATACCTGGTACGAGGATCAGCGCGCAACGCCTCGACCCGCAGAGTGTCAAGCGTACTTGTCCAGAGTGATTCACCGCCAAGGACAACGTCGTGAGCCGGCTTCTCCGACGCAGCTATTTGCAACAACTCGGGAGCTTGCTTGCGGGTGTATCCTTCCGCAGTGAGAACCACCATACGTCGGAGGCGAGCATCCTCAGGGTTGAGGTTCGCGACTTGCCTGATCAGGCGATCCGGTTGTTCTTCTTCGATGTCGCAACCCCAGAGAACGGACTTACCCGGCGCAAAACGCTCTACGGTGGCGGCCTGCTCACGAGTCCAAAGACCTGGCACGGGAGTTCGATCTTCTGCAGCGGATTGCTGGAGGTGCGTAGCAGCCCACGGGCTTACCTCTGCTGCAACGTGACGATAGCCCTGCCGCCACAGGCTCGGCCATAAATCAGCAAGAAGTTTCGGAATTTCGACTTCGCCATGAAGTTCGCCCAGAAGGAAGTAATGATGTTCCCGGGCCTCCCTGAGCAAGAGTGCTTCACCGGACGGATGCAAAGGTGTTGCATGCAAGCTCAGTTCCCGGACTAACGACTCCTGCGCCTTTGCGATCTGAGCCGACACCGAGGACGGTGTCGTCAACCGTATCAGGCATAAAACCACGATCAGGTATCGCATGAATTGAATACGGACCGGGAGCTATTTCGGTTCACGTTTCGGCACGCACGCAAATGCCCCGTCGTTCTACCGCATTGAAGCTAAACTTGCTTGTGCGTGAGACCAGATAGCCCTCGATGTCACGACGTTCAAAAGCAGCGCGTGCTTCTCGGATGATTGCCTTCAACGTGATGCGACATGCGAAGGATCCGACCACCCATTGTGCGCGCAGGGCTTGGATATTGGACTCAGGTCAGGTGGACGGCCCTTTCCGTCCGGATTGCATTCATCGAAAGTTGAACTCTAAGGTGCTTTGCTGGAATCGATTACCTTCTCCGTTATGCGTACATGGGCATCAGTGATGTGGAACCCGTATCTTTCGATATCGGCTAAACATTCAGCCGCGTCGACACCCGGCGTCGGTTCTCCGTTCCCGGTCAATTCTATCGATTTAAAAGCGCTCCACGGAGCGAACTGCGAAGGCAGATTGGCTCCCGTCGCGTCTTCCGTAAAACCAAAGACGCGGCCCGGACCTCTGAAAGTGTGAACTTGCATGTCTTATATCGGCACCAGTTTACCGTCGGGCGCAGACCGGCCCCGTGGCGCGGAAATATCCCGAAAAGAACTTTGGCATTGGACCAGTAGCAAAGCTCGTTCTGCCCAACGGATCTTCTGTGGAAGATACGATACCGGAGGACATGTCGCTAGTCATCGACACTGACCGCGGTTTGGTTGTTATCACGGGCTGCGGGCACGCAGGAGTCATCAACATACTCGACTATGCTCGCTCGAAAGTGCGAGAGGCCCCAATCCACGCTGTCATCGGCGGCCTTTACTTTTATTTGGGTCTGGCGTGGACGGCCAGTAGCTCAATGATTGGTGTTAAAACTTCCTGGTGCCCACTGTACCGGTATTGAGGCAACATATCGGATTCGTGAGTTGTGCAGGCTCTCCCGAAAGACGGCGTTAGTGGCAGCAACAGGAAGCGAGTTCGTACTGGGCGAAGGAATTCATGCGGGAATGATCGCGCAGTAGCGCATGCTTGAATATTCGCGGCTAAATCGAGCGCTCGCTTTGATCATCCGGCAAACGTGGTGGACCAGTCGGCAGTCTTCTAACGCCTACCAGATAAACGGCACTAACGCCTTTGTCCCTTTTTGATAGCTGGCATATGTGGAACCGAACTCGTCGGTCATGAACTGTTCTTCGATCTTCATCTTTTGAATAAGAACCGTCAACATCGCGACAACAAAGATGAGGCTACGGATTTTACCGTCAAAAATCGTCGTTCCGAATACTGCAAACGCGATGCCCGTGTAAATGGGATGACGTGTCAATGCGTACGGTCCCGTGCGAATCAGCTCGTGATTCTGCTTGACCGTTACGGTTCCGCTCCAGTTCCGGCCGAGTGTGATCCTCGCCCAGATTGCAAAGATCACTCCCGCGATCGTCATGAACAGGCCGACCCACAGGTAAATCGCTGAGCCGGGTAAGAACCGCCGGTAGACAACACCAAAGTATCTGGCTATCCAAAACAGGGACCAATACTCGACCATCGCGATTGCAACCATACCGAAACGAGATGCCCATGATTGACTCCGTACGTTTTGTTTAGACGTGAACGCGCCGATGATCCAGATAACCGGAAAACTGCCCATGTGATCTTCAGACCAATAGATAATTTGGTTGCGATGGCTCTGATCCTATCAAAAGCCGGATAATAGACAAAGCAGACGTCAGCCGGCTTTGTTTGCGCCGGCTACTCTCCATCGAAATTTTCCGTTTGTCATTCCGCGGCAATCGCAGTGCGAAGTCCTGGTCCAGTTGGCCGCCGAAGAACTCTAGCACGGCTTGAAGCAGTGGCTATGCGTTTCTATTCCGCGAGTGAATAAGATAGGAGTGATCACGTCTTGATCTGTTGAAAGACGCCCGCCAATATGGGATCTGTAGCGAGAATGACCCCGCTTGAATCATGGTCGGGGACTTCACGATGAGAATGGGAAAGGAAGCAGATCATGGCTTGGGTCTTTCTTGTTATCGCCGGACTACTGGAAGTCGGCTGGGCTGTGGGCCTCAAATATACCGAAGGATTTACGCGACTCTGGCCGAGTATAGCGACGGTTTCAGCTATGGTCTTCAGCATGGCGCTGCTGGGACTCGCTGTACGGACTTTGCCTTTGGGTACGGCCTATGCAGTGTGGACGGGCATCGGCACTGTGGGAACCGTGATCGTAGGCATGCTGCTCTTCGGAGAACCAGGCTCCTTCGTTCGCCTGGTTTGCGTGTTCTTGATCGTTACGGGCATCGTGGGTTTGAAGCTGGTGACCTCGCACTGAACAGAACAGATGCTGCCGTTTGATGCGGCTCACCTGGATATCCTCTGGCATTTTGCCGCAAACCGGACGGTAGGTCGGCTTGCCCGCCGTAGCATGTACAAATTGATCTACGCTTTGGTCGATGTTGCGGGCCACCGCGCGAGAGGACCCTCCAAAATTGAAGGATCAATCGTCTTGAGATGCAGATCGCGTTGCAGAAAGGGCATTTCGATGTTCTGCTCGCGAAAGGTGGCGAAGAGAAGTAGAGATCGCTTTTTAACTTCTGCGGATTACCGAGTTCGCTCGCAGACCGTATGCGAAGTACAAGGACGGGTGAGTTGTCTCCGAGTTCCTGAAAGATGAGTTCAGGAGCAGGGGCGGTCAGCGACACCAACCATCAGTCCCACGACGAATACTGCGATGGCAAGGAATCGGGGATGGTATATCGATGCTGTTCGTGCAACCCGGTATGGGTGAGAATGCGAGTTCTCAGCGTTCGCCCAGTGGTCCTGGACGCTATGGTGAGGATGAGGAGATAGACAAAGACTTGATCAGAAATGAAGCTGAGACCGCAATGCTTCCCAGCGTGAAAAGCGGGCGCTCAAGGAAGTAGGCAAAGTCTGTGCCGAGCAAGTCCAGCCATCGCTGGAGTATTGAGGGCGAAGGCCAATCGAGAGCACGACTGCGCCACAGCGCCCCAGAGGAGCAGGAGCCAAGAGCGTAAAGATATCCGCATGAGGATGATCCTTTCGAGTTGAGGTTGTATCAAGAAAGACTGACACAATCGTTACCTCCCCAGCAGATGCACATCATTCTTGGGACTCATAGCGCGGGACGCGGAAGATATCGCGTTCGCGTTATCTGCATGGATCCGCCTTCACGCGCGACGGAAGCGGGACGTCAAGCCAGTCCACTTACGGGAGACGAGTTCTCCAATGCTCAGGGCAACTGCCAAACCAAGCAAAGCAGGCCAGAATTGAACCGGCTCGTAGATTGACCGGCCGCCCGAATCAAAGACGGATGAGGCTTTCGGATTGAAGCGCCCGCCCGTAAAGCTGGAGATCTGCCGCAGCAATTGCTCGTTCGAGCCACGCTCCTGGAACTCCTCTTCCGGACGATACAAGCCGATCTCCGGAAACGCAGCGTTTTCCCCAACCGGCCTGATCCGGTAAACTCCGCGCAGTTTACCAGTGCGCAACACTCCGGAGTAGACGCGAGGAGCCGACTTCGTGACCGGGATGTTCTTCTGAAACCCGTTAGGGCCCATGATGAAGATCTCGGGAACCGACGTGGGCTCCGGACTTCCGGCCGGTATGCGATAGCTCACTTCGACACTCGTATCGGCACTGTTGTATCGCGCGCTCGTCTCGCTGGTGTCGGTGTGCTCCAGTAAGTCGCGAGTGACATTGATCCAGAACTTGTCAAACCCAGGCCACGAGACCCATGATTCCGCCCAGCGGCTTTTCGCGTCCGACGTGAAGACAGCCGCACGGCCCAAACCGTACTGCCAGCGCACGTAAAGCGGATCCTTTTTCTCCGGGTCCACATTGAGAATCACGTCGGAGGAAGGCTTAGCAGAAAACCGAGCATAACCCTTTAACGCGGGCGCGGACTCCATACCGACACCTTTCAGAATCTCGGCCTCGTGCATCACGAGCGGTGTCAGTGGCTTCTCGATGGTCGTGGAACCACTGTAGTCTTTCACGTCTTTGAGCAGAATCTGTTCCAGGCCCTGGGGGTCGTTGAGGAAGTAGCTTCGCCCACCTGAGGTGTTCGCCACGCGCTCCAGGTAGGCTCGATTGACATCCTGCCCGAGACCGACTGTCGAGATCGTGATCTGGTGTGCGTAGGCCTCCTTCGCAAGGTCGATACTGTCGCCTTCCTCCGAGATACCGTCCGTCAGCAACACAATGTGCTTGAAAGTCGCCCTCGAAGGCAGAACCCGTTTGTACGCTTCGGTCAATGCCGGCGCGATCTGGGTTCCCCCGTCGGGTGTGATCCCGGAGATGAGTCGGCGGATCAGCGATTTGTCTTCGGCCTTCCGAACCGGCACCGCCCATTGGAAGGAGTTGTCGAAAATCAAAACTCCGATGTAGTCGACCGGTCGAAGATGATCGACAACGCCAACCGCCGAAAGGCGGGCGAGTTCGATCTTGCGTCCTTCCATAGAGGAAGACTTGTCGATGATCAGAGCAACGCAGGTTCCTTCGGGAGACCGGGGAGGAGCAAGCTTGGCCGGCAGCACTCGGTCGAGCGCATCCATCTGCTTGTCTTCCTTATAGACCTGGCGTTCACCGCCGATCAGCAGCAGACCGCCACCTCCGCGTACGTAGCTCTCGAGCTTTGATTTCTGAGACTCAGAGAAGCTCCCGAGGTCGAGATTGTTCAGAATGACCAACTGAACATTTGAAAGGTCCTTATCGAGTTGAGAGGCGTCGCGAGAGAGCTCGTATTCGGCCTTTCCGAACGCAGTCAGAAGGTTGGCATCAGTTCCGGTAGGGTCTTGTGAAAGGTAGAGAACCTTTGCCCGCTTCAGCTTGACGGCACCTTCGAATGAAAGTTCGCCAAGGCCCTCGGCGATCAGCCGCCCGGAAACGCTCGTGACGCCAGTCGAGTTCACGCGCGCGTGAACTCGCACGATATTCGCGCCAGGGTTCAAAGCCACTGTGCTCGTGCCAAGAGGTTTGCCTTCGGCCGAGAGTTCCACGGAGCCTTGCGCTTGCGACGGCGAACTGACAGTCAGATCGATAGGTATCTGTTCTCCGGCGTAAGCCGTATCCGGCATGGACAAAGACTGCAGTCTGATCCCGCTTTGCGGATGTCCCGACAACGGGAACGTGTCCACCGGCACATGAAGTTGCTGCAATTGCGCAATCGCGCGAGCACTGCTGCCCTGGTTCTCGTTGCCGTCGCTGATCAATGCGAGACGGGGAATGTAGTCGGCCGGCATGGCTGACATGCTGCTGAACAGCGCGTTCTCGAGATCAGTGGCTCCCGCCGAGCCATCATGTGTACGCTCGAATCGAATATTCGCGAGAGAGGCGCGCTCCGGCGATGGGTGCGTTCGGCTGTCGAACGGTAGGATCTTAATCCAGTTTCCGCTCTTCGCACGATACATGTCCTGGACCAGAGAAGAGGCACGGGCAAGGTCGGCATCGCTGATACTCCCGGATGTATCGACCAGAACCGCCGTTGCGGTCCGGCTCTTCGGCAGATTGATGGCGGGCTCGCTTAGGGCAAGCAAGATGGCGGCAAACCCGGAAGCTTTCAAGACCAGCCCGAGCCGAGACCGCGAGCGAGGCCAGGACAGAACAGCCCAAATCAGAGGAACCAAGATCAAGGGGACGAGGAGGGGATGAGCGAACATCATCGTGAGACCAACTCCTCTTTTCTCTCGATGTTCCCCTCGCCGGGTGCGGTTGACAAACCAACGCGGGGAGACCGGCTCTTCGTGATGGAAGGCCGCCTCCCTCCTCCAAATAAGTACCACTCGGCGAGCAGGCCAAGTCCGCCGAGGCATGCCAGGAATTTCCAAAGATCCGTTGAGGTCGGTAGATACGTAGCGGAAGCAGGCAGACCGGTGGCGACTTTGACGGGAGCCCAGGTATCGCGGGCCACATCAGGCAAGGTCAGACTCAGAACCCTTTCGCGATCTTCCGAAACGATCCGGATTACGTCCGGCTCCCGCGTGAACAGCTGTACGGTATTCTCCGCAAGCGTGAATGGAATTGCCAGGCCCTTGGCGTTCGTCACCTGAAGCCCGTCGCGCGATTCTCCTTCATTAAGTGGTACGGAGGCGGCGCCCACTCGCTTCGCCGTGAAGTCCAGCATTCGAAACGATTCCGGAGAAAGCCAGCTCAGCAGGTTGGCAAAGACGAGTGGCGTGGTGAGGGTAAACCGTAATTCCGGCTGGAGAGGATCAAAGCCGACGACGGCGAACTTTGCAGTCTTCTGAGAGCGCGGTCTGAGCACAATCGTCGGCCCTGCCGCGATGCTTGCGAATGGAACGTCACCCGGAGCCGGCTGGAAAACCTCGGCGACCGGAAGCCGCTCTTCTATCGTATGCAGCCCGGACCCCAACGTCGAATCCGGATTTCCATTGTGTGATGGTGGCCTGATTGACCTTTGCTTTGACGGGTAACGGAGCAGTTTGCTGTGGCGGGTTGATCCACAGGCTGGGATGCGAGGGGACCGTTTTCGGAGCGAACCCATCGAGAATGACAGCGTCTACATCCGGCTCTCTCCCGTATTGAGCCGGATCCAGGTACTGCACTGTGAGGCGGTGATCGGCGGCGAGCAGAGGACCCAGGAGATCCTTGCGGCGCGTATAGGCAGCGATCTTCAGCGCTCCATTGCTCGGAAGCTGCAAAGCGGCGGTGTCGTCTATCGACAGGGCATCATGCGGATAGATTTCTGCGCGCAAAAGGCCGGATGTATTCGTGACGAAGTCATATCGCGCCTCCATCTCAGTGCCGGGTTTTACGAGATAGTTCCGCGGCGCGAACTTAGTGCCGGAAAATTGGGTTCGCAACTGCAGAGTACGGGCCGCCGCTCCATCGTTCCTCAGCGTAATGGTTGCCTGCCAGGAGTTTGAGTCCTCTTCGTTCCGGTGCACCGCAATGCTTCGGATGCCGCAGTTCTGGAGGTCGGACGGAACCTTTACCAGTCGCAGATTCGACGGCAGCACCGCGGCTGCCGTCCCGAGATCTACCCGTGCGGGCCCAATGTAGACAATCTCGCCCGGCCGACCGCCCGACGAGTCCTGCGCCTGCTTGGCAAACGCCAGAGCACCAGCCATATTGAGAGCAGAAAAGCTCTCCTTCAAGCTGGCCAACCCCGAACGCAGTTTTGCATGATCGGAGGTAAATGCCGTTATCGGGGTTGAGAGCGAGTCGGCGGCTACGAGTAGCACGCGGTCACCGGGACGCAATCCAGCGATGTAGGCCTGCGCTGATTCCCTCTCGCGATCGATCATCTTTCCGCTCGGTTCCTGTGCGCCCGCCCACGCCGACGTGTCCAGGAGGAGAACGTGGTCACGAGAACGGAATTCACGACTGCCCCAGTTGAGCTGAGCGATTGCGAGCAGAAGGCAGAGCAGGCTGAGTAACTGCAGGACGAGCGACCACGGCTGATTCACCCTCTTGCGCCGCGGCTGGTCTTCCGCCGCCCCCGCCGAGGTCCAGAATCGGAGCGTCGACACAACCCGCTTATGCTTAGTGCGGTCAAACAGGTACAGCGCGGTAACGAGGCCACCCAAGGTGCCGAGCAGGGTCAGAAATTCGGCGGCGCTCAGATTAAGAAAGAACATCTGAAGTTAGGTTTTTCCTCCGACCGTCATGAGTCGACCGAACATCGCTTCCTCGATTCCGGTGCTTGTTGAGAGGCCGGCGTAGCGTCCGCCATTCCGCAGGGCCAGATGCTTTAGCTGCTCAGAGTAAGCGTCAAACGCTGCAGTGTATTGCTCCCGCGCAAAGGCGTCGAGGGAAATCTTGAGTTGAGATCCGGACTCCGCATCGACCAACTCCACGTCGCCGGTATCTGACGGGGCGCGGTCCTCGTCTCCCCAGACCTGCACCAGCAGCAATTCGTGCCCGAAGTCAGCCAGATACTGCAGAGGCCGCAGGCAATCGGCATCGTCCAGAAAGTCAGAAAGCACGATAAGCAACCCGCGTTGCGGATACGTGTTCAGATACTGCCGGGACACCTTGAAAAAGTCCGTGGCCCCCCCTGCTTTCAAGCCTCGCAGAAAATTCTCAGCCGGTTGAAATCGATGGCGGCCGCCGCTACACAGCAGAGGATCGAGAAGCTTCGAGGAGAAGGGCTGCAGCAGAATGCTGTCGAGCCGCACCAAACCGACGTACACGAGAGCAGCCGACAATTTCCGCACGTAGTCGAACTTGGTCGGTTCTCCTGGCCTGGTGCCGGCCGTCATGGATTCGCTTGTATCGAGAAGAAGCCGAACGGGGACGCGAGGCTCCAGTTGGAACATCTTCATGAACAGCTTTTCGAAGCGCATGAAGGCGCGCCAGTTGACGGAACGCAGATCGTCACCCTGGTGGAATCCACGGTGGTCCAGGAACTCCTGGCCGGGGCCGGCGAGATGGGAAAGGTTATGGCCGCCAACGAGACCAGGAAACGACTTCTGCCAGGCAAGGGTCAGCCGTTCCAGCCGTTCCAAGAAATGACGATCAACAAGCGGTTCTGGCATGAATCTGGAAGCCGCGCGGTATGAACTTATGCTCTGGGGAGAACGCGCTCCAGGAGCTTCGACATGATGGTTTCAGTATTCTCGCCGTCGGCGTGCGCGTCGAAATTCAGGATCATGCGATGACGCAGAACCGCCGGCGCTACGGAAACCAGATCGTCCGCGCTTAAGTGCATGCGATGGCGCATGACGGCCATAACTCGCCCGCACTCGACCAGCGCTTGCGCACCGCGCGGCGAACTTCCGTACCGAACGTAGCGATTCGTAATTTCCGGAGCATCGCTCGTTCCGGGCTGCGTCGCCATGACAAGGTCGATGGCCAACTCCTGGACGTGCGGCGCGACAACTACCTGTTTGCAGATCGCCTTCAAGTCAGCGATGCCCGTTTTGTCGAGCACCTGGCGCACCTCAACTTCGTCGCGCTTCGTGGTGAAATCGACGATCTTGCTCAAATCCGTTCGCGATGGGAACGAAACCAGCACCTTCATAAGGAAGCGGTCAAGTTGAGCCTCCGGAAGCGGGTACGTACCTTCCATTTCGATCGGGTTTTGCGTCGCCATGACGAGGAACGGCAGATCGAGGCTGTAGGTAGACGTCCCGCTCGTCACGGTGCGCTCCTGCATAGCCTCGAGCAAGGCGGACTGCGTCTTTGGAGTCGCGCGGTTGATTTCGTCGGCTAGAACCAGATTGGCAAAGATGGGACCGGGCTGGAATCGAAGATTCTTATGCCCGTGATCATCGCTCTCCATGACCATGCTGCCGACGATGTCGCCGGGCATAAGGTCAGGAGTGAACTGGATACGCGAATAGCGCAACTCCAGCACGCGCGAAAGCGTGCGGAGCAGCGTCGTTTTTCCGAGTCCCGGAACTCCTTCGAGCAGAACATGGCCGCCTGCAATGAGGCAGATCAGAACCCCGTCGATTACTTCAGTTTGGCCGACGATTACCTTACCGATCTCGTCCCGCACACGGTTCAGGTCGTTCGTCGCTCGATCAATCAAAGCCGCGTCAGCAGTCAGTGTTTGAGCCATCTTTTAAATTCGCTTACGAGAGAACTGCGACGCAGCAGGCTCGGGCTACCGTTTCACCTTTCAAATGGGAAAAACCATGTGGCCGGGCTGTATACCTCGGCGTTGGCAGTCAACTATATAGAGTCTGCCATAGCTCTCAAGAATATAATCTCCAGGCGTAAAGCCGAGTAGATTTGCGGTAAGGTCAATCCAGTCACCGGGCCCTTCCAGTTCGAGAAAGGTACCGATCGGGGTTTCATCCAGGGTGACGACACCAGGAGCATCCGGCGCTGTTTTGTATTCGGTGCGGAACTTTTCATAGCGGAACGTAGGTTGAAACCCGATCTCGTTCAGAATGCGTCCGAGTTTCTCCGCGGATCCGGCCGACGTCTCCACTTCGGGCCGGCTCTTGTGAGGGCCTTGGGCACCCGGTCCTTTCCAGGTGATGATGCAATCGTCGCCCACTTCCCGGATCCGCAGCAGCATCGATTGTTGGCGTAACCGGGCCTCCGGCGTATCGTACAGCGTGTTTGCTTCGAAGCGCCGGGAAACAGTCTCGTGAAAACCACGGGCGCGCAGCAGATCACGGATTGCGTCGGGCTGTCTTACGGCGATTTTGACTTCGGTTTCGATGAGGCCTGTCATCGGTCATGGTAGTGAACTGAGTTGCATCAGCCACTACCTTGATTGTCCCACTCGTATAATAGGGTCGTCAGATCACGTGCGCGCCCGTAGCTCAGTTGGATAGAGCGAATGACTTCGAATCATTAGGTCGGGAGTTCGAGCCTCTCCGGGCGCACCAGATAAAGGCTCTGGCCTTACGCAATTGACCGGGGGAACCTCACGCCAGTCGCCGCGCGGTCCCGGCCAGCAACATGACAAGCCCCAAAAGGCCCGCCGCAGAAGCGGAGGTCAAATGCGTAGGTCGATACTGAAATTCCACAAGTGATTGACCAGCCGGAAGATCCAGAGCCTGGAAAATTGATACCGCACGCAGCTCGGTGATCCTCCCATTCACAGTGGCGCGCCACCCTGGATAAAAGAGTTCCCTCCGTATCAGGGTGTCTGGCGTCTGGCACGACGTCTTGACCGAACTCCGGGATTCAATGACGACCTTACAGCCACCATTTGCAACTTGAAAATACGGTGCAGCCTTTGGAAGCTCGAAAATATCCGCTGACGTGCTTTCGAATATCGGTTTCGATTGCTGCGCGCCAGTGCTCATTGTTAAGGAGACATCCGGCATTCCCTCCATCCGTTGTCCATCCTCTAGGGTCGCGATTGCTCCGCTTCCCTTTGCCGGCCAAACCCAAATTGCGACGGGGTGCTGCGCCTCCGTCTGGGTCAGTGTATAAGAAAGTGGAGAGTCTGCCCTGATCGCCAGTGGATGATCTAGAGTGACGGTCAGAGGCGAATTGTCGCTGCCGCCAGCCAACTCCCGACGTCCCACTGAACAAGCAGCCTCACTGCAAAGCTGCAAGTGAAGCGCGCCGGTCGCCTGCCCCCCGTCCAAACCTACCAGTACAGCCACTCTTTCAACAGCTCCGATCGCACTTTGTGGCTTTGGCAGGGTCCCTGATATCTTGCGGTTCTCTCCGAGGAATATCGCGCGGTTTCCATCCGGCTGATGCGGTATCCCAATGCGGTTTGCGAACGGGTCACTCTGATGCGGTGCGATGATGTATCGAACTCCAGCTTCTTCAAACGCTGCTTGGTTCGTCCGCAATGCTGTTCCCCTCGCCGTAAGCGGCCCAGGATAATCGCCCGAGAATGTCACTGGATCGATGTCGGGATCTAGCTTTGCTCGGATGTACTTGACCCAATCATCAGAAACGGGAAGAGACAGATGATTGATAAACGGAAGCTCATAGTAGGAGGCATAGTTCGGATGCATCGCCCCTAAGGCATACGCGCGTTGCCGCCCCAGATGGGAGCGTAAGAACGCCAAGGGTGATGAATCAATCGAGGCGCCTCTCAAACCGGATAAGAGCGGGAGCGCATACATACCCATGCATTCCGCAGCCACCACAGCAAGTAAGAGAACCGCCCGTTTGGGATTCGGAGTGCCGGAGCAGAGTATCATCGCACAAATTAGTAGAAGGCCAGCACAAAGCACCGACCCTACGAGCCAAGGCGAGTACGCTTTTCCCATCAAGAGCAATCGACCGATTAGGGGCTTGGCAAACACAAAGCTAATCAAAACGAAAAAGGTTGTTGCTGCCGCAGCCGCCAGCACTCGAGCTTTTGTGAGACTCTCTCCGCGCCACCAATCATTGATGGCAAACGCTGCAAGAATTGCGAAGGCCATCTCAGATGCCGCCGAACCGTATCGGAACACCGCGACAAAGTTCATGCCGGGAATGAGACGGAATAAGAGCATTTGTTCGCGAAGGAAATTGATGCTTCGAGCCACCAACAGTACAGCCCAAATCATCAACAAGATCCGCAGGCCCCTCTGGCGTCCATCTTTTCGCAAGCCGAGCAACGCCAAAAACACTAGCGTTACGCCAAAGTACCCGCCGATATTCCCCCAATCCACCAGCAGTTCGTTGCTTGGGTCGGCTCCGATAAACGCATCGATCGGGCCGTAGACGTATGGCAGAAAGAGTTGGAGCAAACTCGACTTCGGCAAGGCAGCCTGGCTGAAGTTGTTGTGTGACACGGCCGAATGTTGAAGATACTCAAAGAACGGAATCAACAAAGGGCCGCTGAGGAGGATTCCGGCCACGCCACCTGCCATGACTTTCGATGCAAATGCCCACCGGTAACGTGGGAGAATCGCGAAACACCTTACAACGGCCCACGATAAAGCGAGGAGTCCGTTGACGTAGGCGGTCTCCGGAAAACCCGAGTAAATCGAATATGCAATGGCGAGTGCAATCAAAGCCCAACCGCCGCGCTTCTCCTCAGTTGCGGTCTGGAACGACTTCTCAATTCCCAGCAATAAATAGGGAAGGAACGGCAGCGGCATAATTCCACCGTGCCCGAACCAGGCGAACGTACCATTGAATGCGTAAATTACGCCGCCTGCGAACGCCGCGACGAACCCGAGCCCAAGCTGGCGTAGCAGCGCGAGAGTGCCAAGGCCCGGCAAGGATCTGCAAGACGAGATGAAGATAAATAATTCCATTCTCGAAGTGCAACAACAACACGAAAGGAAGGAAGAATGACTCCGATTGCATCTCGGCTGCAAGAGGAAGGCCAACTCCCGTGTATGGATTCCACCAAGGCACATGACCGCGCAGCCACTCCTCAGCCGACAATCGCCCTAACGCCTGGGTTGTATGACCTACATTTGGATCAATCAGGGGAGTTCCCGGAATCGGACCTTTCGTGCTTTGGGTCGTTAGACCGGAGTCAAAATAAAGCGGATTTGTGCTTAACCCAAACGCCGCCACGGGCAGATAGCTTAAGGCCAGTAGCAAGCAAAGCCCAAAGCCTGCGATGAGTCCTTCACGGATGGACGATGGAGGCTTGTTGGTCTTTACCTGCGGCGTTCCTCCCGGGAATTCAGCCTCATTCGTTACGCGCGTTCTCGAAGAGGTTTGATTCACTCTAATAGGTAAATTGTACTTTTAGTCCCGAAAACCGCGTAATGCTGCCGACAAGGGGCGAGGCTGCGCAGCCGGTACGATGACGCTGAAAGCTCGTCGGATAAGCGCCTACGAAAGAGTTCGACGTCTCCGGGCGCGCCAGAGATTCAGGTAACCGACAAATTGAGAAGCGCAGCGCTAAGCTGAATCCCGGCGATGGCAACTTGGAATCCCGCGGCCTACGAAACTTACCTCGATCTGAGAACACGACCCTCGCGCGATCTCGTGCAACGGATTTCCATCTCGCCGGAGCGAATCATCGACCTCGGCTGCGGACCCGGAAACAGCACTGCCGTCTGCGCAGAACGGTGGCCTACCGCATCGATCGTGGGCTTAGACAATTCGGCGGAAATGATCGAATCGGCTCGGACCACTCAACCGGATCGAACCTGGGTAGTTGCCGACATCGAAGAATGGATCAATCAGACCAGCGGCGCTGAACATGAGGTAGACCTCATCTTCTCCTCTGCCGCGCTCCAATGGGTGGGGGACCACGTCCGCATCTTCCCGCGCTTACTGCGGAAGCTTGCACCTGGAGGTGTTCTTGCGTGCCAGATGCCAGCCTACGATGCCGCTCCGAATCAGATAATGCGAGACATGGCTGCTAACGAACGTTGGCGGCCTTGGTTTCCCGATGGGCGAGGGAAAGAATGGCGCTCGCACAGCTTGGAGTTTTACTACTCGACCCTCGTCGGCTCTGCCAAGTGGCTTGATCTCTGGGCAACTGACTACCTGCAGGTCATGTCGGCGGTCGACGACATCGTGGAATGGTATAAGAGCACAGGCCTGCGCCCGTATCTCGAGTGCATACAAGATACGGACCAGCGACGCGAGTTTTTGGAGGAGTTCAGATCTCGACTGTCTCCTCTCTATCCAAAGTCCGAGACTGGCGGCGTGCCGTTTCTATTTCGTCGAATTTTCATTGTTGCCGGAATCGCTTGAGAGTGCGGTTGTATCACTCTAAGCACGTGTTGTCCCTTCGGTCGTTCAGGAGGTCGCTGCAAACCGCGACACAATCGGCGCAGATGTAGACGAAGTGTTCTGGTGGAGGAACGAGCTGATCATTTGCCGGTGACGAGATTAAGCGTCCGGCCGAGTGCTCGTCCCGGCCACAGAATGAGCACTGCGGCTCCTCTGACTTGAAGGGCTTGCGGAACACGGTTCGATTCTAGCTATCCGTGAACGCGACAGTACGTCGTCTCGTGCTGCGAAGACTTGAGATCGTGGTACAGGCTAGCGAAACAGGCGCGGTCTGCGTATTAGCTCGAAGACGCAACCCACAGCCGCAGAGACGCCGCCATTGAGCAGGATAAAAAGAGAACTCCGACTGGCATTCTGCGCCCAAGGAGTGATGCGGGAGCCGTCATGGCAACGAAGTTCGACTGCCCTAGGTTATAACTTGGGCCGAGTATCGCGCCGGCCGCTACCCAAAGGCAAGCCACGCGCGATTCCGACAAGCATGCACAAACCCACCGTCCGGCTTATTGCGGTGCCTCCCGACCGAATATACTCCTTTGTGCGGTGGTCTGCGCTCCCTATCGGCCGCGCCGTTCATCTTCTGTTCATCTTCCAGCCGTTTCCGCTGCGTGCCATTTTCCCGGAAGTTTTCGGGACGAAGCCACGCCTCGAATTTCTTCTTTCGATCCGGCCACTCGGAGTCGAGCATCGAGTACCAGGCGGTGTCACGGTTGTTCCCTTTCACGATCATGTGCTGCCGGAAGACCCCTTCGAAAGTGAACCCGAGCCGCTGGGCGGCGCGTCTCGAGGGCTCGTTCAGGGCGTTGCATTTCCACTCATAACGGCGATAACGCAGGTCTTCGAACACGTATCGAGCGAGCAGATACATTGCTTCCGTTGCTCCGGTGGTTCGCTGAAGAGCACGCGAGTAGTGAATGCCGCCCACCTCAATCACGCGGTTCGGCCGATCGATGCGCATCAGCGAGGCTAGTCCCAGCGCGCCCCCCGACTGCTTCTCGACGATTGCATAGCAGAAAGCTTCGTTCGATTTCGCCTTGCGAGCGAGATAAGCATCGAAGGTAGAACGTTCGCGAAACGGTCCTTCTGGAAGATAGAGCCATAGGGCATCGTTCTCCTCGCCCGAGAGACCCTTCCATAGAGCTTCGCCGTGGCGCTCCGGATCTAACGGATTTAACCGGATCGAACTTCCAATGAGCTGAATACGTTCGGGTAGGCGATGCAGGATCGAGGTCCATCAACCTACAGTAGTCGACGGGACCACTGTGATGAGAGTCGTCACGAAGCGGCGTTAACTGGTCTGAATCAGATAATTCCTAGGGAAAAGATTACGCCCATTACCGGCCCAGTACTAACAAATCTTCATATTCCGTTCATAATTCCAGGGGATATACTGTTTGTGTGTGCTTTTATTATCAGCAACTTACAGCTCCGCAAAAATGAACGCGGAATGGCCGTTATGTTGCTATCTAAAAAGTCCTAAACCGGATAACAAACTTGCCCATGAACTACAAGCAACTAAGCAGCCATTTCAATGAAGAATTGATCGAAGAACGGCATTTCGGCCGACTCTCCCCCAGCGATACCCAGTTGTTTGATCTCCACGCGCGGTTATGCCAATCCTGCGCGGTTAAGCTCCACAACGAGCGCATGTTCATTTACGCAATGCAGGCCGCGCTCGAGCATCCGGAACCCTTCGAAAATCGCGACGGCGCGACGTTCCAAGTTGCCGCTTACGCTGCCGCATAGGGCCGTACGTTTCGGATTCGCCAGCTGAATCATCTGAGCCGATTTTGAGTATTTCGCCGCGTTAACCGGTGAGAGATCAAAATCGACATGTCAGGCAAGTTAGTTTCTTTAGAAGAGTTTCAGCAGGATCAAGCGAAGAGTCCGGGTTCATCCCTACTTGAAAAGTCAATCTGGTTCTTGGGCAGCCTGATGACGGTTCACGCCGATTCGGCCGATACAGAGGGAAACTCGGCCCTGATCGAAATGGTCGGTGCTCCCGGACAAGAACCTCCTTTCCACAGCCATCGGAACGAGGATGAAATGTTCTATCTGATCGAAGGATCGCTGAAAGTGTTCCGAGGGCAGGAAGAGCTTACGCTCAAACCCGGCGAATCAGGCTTTTTACCCCGTGGCATGCCCCACACGTTCAAAATTCTTTCTCCTACCGCACGCTGGCTCGTTTACATCACCCCCGGCGGATTCGAAGAGTTTTTCCGCGGGGTAGGCAAGCCGGCGGAAAACTTGGCACTTGAGGCCCATCCTGCTCCCCCGGATTTCGGTCATATGATCGCGACTGGCGAGCGCATGGGACTGACGTTCTTCCCCGAAATGACCAAAGCGTCCTAATCGACTATTTCGACCGGATCGCCCGGGCGGATCCTACCCTCAACAAGGACGTTGGCATAGATTCCCACTTGGGTCTTCATGGGACCGAGCGATCAGCTTCATCAAGTCAGGATCAGGCGCGGACGTATCCGGATCGAGCGTGATCATCTTGCAGCGAACGTCACGTTCAAGTGCGGCGATAACTACGTCGTGCCCGATCTTCACGGTGATGCCCCACGAACTGATCCTCGACGAATCCCCGTGCCGCTCCGAGGTCGACGTATATGTTGGCCCGAAAGCGCCGTTTATCAACCGTGCGGCCGAGTTCTGCCGTCAACTGGTGCACAGTTTGAGTTGAGATCAGAGAGATGGGACTGCAATCCGAGAGGGCACTCTCGGATCGGAGTAGACTCAGTTCGAAGCGGTCGGGCAGACCCGCGCTTAGGAATTCGAGCAGCCGCGGATCCGTGATCGCGAACTTCTCGCCGTCGGGCGCTTCGATCTCCAGGTCAGTCGGGGCACCGTCGCCATGCGTAGGACGGCAGAGCAATAGGTTTCCTTGCTCCCGGGCAGTGAAGTATGGGAAGTCCTGGCGTCCTAATGCGTTATGAATCGCATAAACGCGGTCGCCGAGCACTCCGCCGCGACCGACAAACGCTTCGTCCAATGCCTCGCCCCGCATGCTTTTGACGGGGTAGCGCCACAAGCTCTCAACCCGGCCCACAACCGACATCCTCCACCCTCCGAGATCCTCTATTCTAGGCGGCTCAAGACTTCCGGAACTCTGCCGATAGAGAAATGATGGTCTGGAGAATCCTTTTAGCGGCATGCTCGGCCGCCGGTCTTTTCGTCATATTCAAGCTTGTGCATCTAGTGACGGGCGGGAGACTCGAGCGCAGTGGCGCCGTGGGTCAACAGGGTCGCCGGGACCCGGCTTAGACACTGGAGCGCCGTCCTGTTCCGGGCAGCAAACCCGCAGTATCATTAGTCGCTAGCGTCCGGGCAATCTGGTGTAATAGAACAGCAGGGGGGTTCTTCATGTTCAAGACCCGAGGTGCTGTTTAGAAATGGCCAGTGCGGTCAGCAGACGAGATTTTGCCCGGATTAGTGCCTTAGCCGGGTTGGGGGCGGCAATCGCTGCGGACGCGCGCAGCGCCCAGTTTGATTACCCCTGGAAGCTTGGTGTCATAACGGACGAGGTCAGCCTGGATCTTCAAAAGGCGTTGGCCACCTTTTTCCCCAAGTATCAGCTTCAATGGGCTGAGATTCGCAACATCAACCTCAACGGCAAAAGCAGTTACGTCTACCGGGATGCAACGCCGGATCAACTGGCGGACATTAAGAAACAGCTCGATGACGCTCACATCAAGCTATCTGTTTTAGATACTGCTGTTTACAAGATTCCATTGCCCGGAACAAAGCCGCTCGGAAAGAACTCCGCCGATCTTCATCCCCCTCAGGGCGAATACGAGAGGCAACTGGAGGATCTGAAGCGGGCCGCGAACGCGGCGCACACGCTGGGCACTAACCGGCTGCGGATTTTCACGTTTGCGCGCGTGCCGGATCCTAATTCGATCTTCAATCGCATCGTCGATGAGCTGGGCAAGGCTCTGGCCGTCGCCAAGCAGCAGGATGTCGTCCTGTTGGTCGAGAACGAGTTCTCCTGTAACACCGCGACGGGCGCCGAATCCGCCCAGTTGTTCAAAGCCGTCTCGGACCGGCGGTTGATGCATGTCTGGGATCCGGGGAACTGTTACGAAGCAGGCGAAGAGCCGTTCCCGAAGGCCTGGGACCAACTTGACTACAGCCGGATTGGCCATATCCACTTAAAAGATGCCGAGGGTCATGGCTGGAAGCCTATCGGCGCCGGCAAAATCGACTTTGCCGGGCAGTTTAACGCCCTTAAGAAAATCAAATATTCAGGGACGCTATCCCTCGAGACCCATTACAAAAATGCACAGCGCGACATCTATACATCGAGCGTGGAATCGATGGACGGACTCTTCAATGTGCTCAAGAATGTTTAGAAGTCGCAGAACCCGCTTAGAGGTTCTGCTTAGCCTGATGCTCGCTCGGCGAGCCACTCCGTAGAAAGGTTCAGTATGCAAGACAAAGTAGAGAGACCAGGACGTCGCACCTTTTTAAAAACGAGTGCAGCGGCTTTGGCAACGACAACTTCCGCGAAAAGAATTCTGGGCGCCAATGACCGCGTGCGAGTCGCCGTGGTGGGGCTCAATGGCCGCGGTTGGAATCACGTCACGGGATACAACGCCCTCTCGGGTGTGGAGTTGGCCGCATTCTGCGACGTTGATGAGAACGTTCTGCAGAAACGGATCGCCGGCGCTGAGAAACTGGGCGTGGCGAAGCCGCAAACCTTCACCGATTTCCGCAAGGTTCTCGAAGACAAGAACATCGACGCGGTATCGATCGCCACTCCGAACCATTGGCACTCTTTGCAGGGGATTTGGGCCGCGCAAGCCGGTAAAGACATCTATATCGAAAAACCCTGCTCGCATAACTGGTGGGAAGGCCGGCAGCTTGTCCAGGCGATTAACAAGTACAAGGTCATCTGTGAACACGGAAGCCAATGCCGCTCGAGCGCGGCGATCCGTGAAGCCATGGACAAGATGAAGACGCGGCACCATCGGCGATGTCTACATGGCCCGCGGGCTCTGCTACAAGTGGCGAGCCTCGATAGGGCACGCGAACCCCGAACCCGTGCCGCCGGGTGTTCATTACGACCTGTGGACCGGACCCGCGCCGATGAAGCCTTTCACGAAGAACCGCTTCCATTACAACTGGCACTGGATCTGGGACACCGGAAATGGCGATCTCGGAAACCAGGGCATCCATGAAGTGGACTTGGCGCGCTGGGGTCTGGGTGTTACGTTGCCGGTGAAGGTATCCGCGATCGGCGGCCACTTCCTGTTCGACGATGACCAGCAGACGCCGAATACCTTAACGGTCGCTTACGAATTCAGGACAGCCGAAGGCAAGACCAAGATGATGAATTTCGAGGTTCGCGGCTGGATCACGAACCACGAGGCGGAAATCGGAACCGACAGGTTCGGCGGCGGCGGCGTTCCGGCAGCCGGTCTGGACGATACGACGCCCGTGAAGAAAAAAGCCTCGGGTCCCGCCGGAAATACCGGGAAGCCAAGCACGATCGGCAACCTGTATTACGGCAAAGAAGGGTATCTGGCGATCTCGAACTACGATTCGTACAAGGCTTTTCTGGGGCCGAACGAAGAGGCAGGACCTTCAAAGGAAGCTCCGATCAAAAACGAGCACTTCCAGAACTTCATTGATTGCGTTCGCAGCCGAAAGGCCGAAGATCTGCACGCGCCGATTCTCGAGGGCCACCTGTCTGCGACCTTGGTCCATCTCGCCAATGCTTCCTATCGCTTGGGACGAACGATCCACTTCGATCCAGCGACGGAAAGTGTCGTAAACGATCGCGAAGCGGCGGCCATGCTGAAGGGTACCTATCGGGCACCCTACACTGTTCCCGAAAAGGTCTAAACTCCCTCCCGCGGTTTGGGGCAGTTCACCTGCCCCAAGCTTTGCGATCAAAGGAGTGTCACGCGAGACCGATGCGATGCATCAGGTCCCCGTACCGCGGATCCGGGCGAAACGCATCGAAATACATCGACGGCAACTCGTGAAGGTCGAGCGCCTGCTCGCTTGTCCGTATCGATTTAGTCATATCGCCGCGCCCGAAAAAGAAGCATACCGCGATTTGTGAAACTAGCGCCCGATACAGAATCCAACTCGAGCGCTCAGCGCGGATTCTGCGACAGTATCGTCGTACCTTCTCATGCGGCTGAGACATTCGGCATACCATATACCGCGTCAGAAGGTGACTCGGATTCATTTGAAGAGAGCGCTTGAACTCTGCCTGCGCTCCCCGCAGATCCCAATCTAATCTTGCTTCACGTCCGCCAGGGCGTTCTGCGCCCCGGAATTCGAATTGTCGAGTTGGAGGGCTGATCGAGGCAGCTCTGCGCGCCGCCGTGTTCAGATGGACGACCGGTAGCCTGGTCCGCTACTCTCGGCAGTCCTGTCGCATCCAATGGAGAGATGAATGCTGCCGCCCCGTCCAGATTTCACGAATCCGCCCCCGCTGAAAGAGATCCGGTTTGCGGCATGCAGGTCCAACCGGATCGAGCGGCTGGGAAAAGCGAGTTTAAAGGTAAGACGTATTACTTCTGCGCCTTAGGCTGCAAAAAGAAGTTCGATGCCGATCCCGATCGATATCTGCAGCCCAAGCCAGCGGCGCCACTAACTCAATTGACGGCTATAAGCCAGCCGACCGCGATGCCCCGACAGGAATCGGTCGGCAGCGCCGAAACCGCAGGCGCCGAATATACCTGCCCGATGCATCCCGAGATTCGGCAGAAAGGGCCGGGATCCTGTCCCAAGTGCGGAATGGCTTTGGAGCCGGTGGAGGCAACAGCCGAGGAATCGAACGAAGAACTGAATGATATGCAGCGCCGGTTTTTCGTCTCGGCGGCACTCACTCTGCCCTTGTTCGTCATCATGGCGATCGAAGTGATGCCGGGCGGAATGGAACGGCTCGCGCACGCTTCTTGGCCCGGCGTGGTTGCAGTTTGCCCTGGCAACTCCCGTTGTTCTTTGGGGCGGTGCACCGTTTTTTGAGCGTGGCTGGCAATCGATCGTCACGAGATACCTGAACATGTTCACGCTCATCGCGCTTGGAACGGGCGCATCGTATCTGTTCAGCCTCTTTGCCCTTCTGTTACCCGGCTTAATACCTGCTGCTTTCCGGTCCGAGCACGGTTCCCTTCCCCTTTATTTCGAACCGGCAGCGGTCATTACAACGTTGGTGCTGCTGGGCCAAGTGCTGGAACTGAGAGCCCGGGCTAGAACAGGCAGCGCCATCCGTTCTCTGTTGAACTTGAGCCCGAAGACCGCACGGCTCGTCGAGAACGGGTCGGAGCGCGACGTTTCACTTGAAGACGTAAGCGTAGGAGACCGCCTTCGCGTTCGGCCCGGAGAGAAGGTGCCTGTGGACGGCATTGTAGTGGAGGGCCGAAGCGCTGTTGACGAGTCGATGCTCACAGGCGAAGCCATTCCCGTCGAGAAGGTCGAAAATTCGCGTGTGGCAGGCGGAACCGTCAACGGCACGGGGACGTTCGTGCTTCGAGCGGACCGAGTCGGCCGCGACACTCTTTTGAGCCAGATTGTCCGCCTTGTAAACGAGGCGCAGCGAACTCGTGCACCGATCCAACGGCTCGCCGATAAGGTGGCCGCCTACTTTGTGCCCGCGGTCGTTCTCGTGTCCGTCGTTACGTTCCTCGTTTGGGCGATTTGGGGACCCGAACCGCGCTTTTGGCATGCGTTCGTCAATTCCGTCGCGGTGCTCATCATTGCGTGTCCTTGCGCGCTTGGCCTGGCGACGCCGATGTCCATCATGGTGGGCACCGGACGGGGAGCGACGGAAGGCGTTCTGATCAGGAGCGCAGAGTCGCTCGAGACACTGCATAAGGTTGCAACGGTCGTAATCGACAAGACGGGTACCGTGACCGAAGGCAAGCCAAAGGTGACCCGGCTTCACGCGCTGAATGGCTTTGATGAGACCCAGCTGCTTCAGCTTGCCGCGAGCCTGGAGCAAAGAAGTGAACACCCGCTCAGCACGGCTGTTGTTACCGCTGCGAAAGAGCGAGGCCTGACATTGTCGAACCCGGACAACTTCGAATCAAGCACCGGCGCCGGCGTAAAAGGGATCGTGTCGGGACGTACGGTTGCGGTCGGGAACCAGGGTCTCATGCGATCTTCGAACGTCGACCTCTCAAAGCTGAGCCAGCATCACCGACGAGAACGGAAACGGCGACTCGCTGGTGTTTGTTGCCGTGAACGGAATTCTGGCCGGTGCGCTTTCTCTTGCTGACCCGATCCGACCGTCAAGCAAGGAAGCAGTCGGCATGCTCCACGGCGAGAACGTCAAGATCGTCATGGCAACGGGTGACCGGCGTGCGACCGCCGAGCACATCGCTTCGCAACTGGGTATCGATGAGGTTGAGGCAGAAATCTCGCCGGCGGGCAAAGCGCGAGCTGGTCAGAAGGCTTCAGAGCTAAGGGCCAGATTGTCGCCATGGCCGGCGATGGCATCAACGACGCACCTGCTTTAGCTGCAGCAAACGTTGGAATTGCCATGGGCATCAGGGACCGATATCGCGATCGAAAGCGCCGGCATTACCCTCCTTCGTTCGGACCTTCGGGGCGTCGTCAGCGCACTGCGCCTTAGCCGTACCACGATGCGGAACATTCGGCAGAACCTGTTTTTCGCTTTCGTGTACAACATCGTGGGTGTTCCCGTCGCGGCAGGCATTCTCTATCCGTTCTTTGGTGTCGTGCTGAGCCCGATGATTGCGAGCGCCGCCATGACGTTCAGTTCAGTGTCTGTGATTGCGAACGCGCTTCGTCTGCGATCGGTCAAATTGTAGCCTCATTCCTGCGCTCCGAGCAGCAGCCCGGAAGTTTGATGGATAATCAAGCGAAGCCTCAACCGGCTCCGCCGCCGGAACAGCTCTGCTATGACTTCCCTGACCCAACCTGAGGTGTCCGAGAAAGCTCTTGGGTTGCATCGCCCAGCGCTGGACGAACGGCTTCTGTATCTCGAGAAGATCGCGAACAGTCAGATCTTCCGGCGCTCAAACCGAATTAGCCGATTCCTGCGGTATCTGGTTTCCCGAAGTTTAGACGCTGTCTGCAGATGTTCCCAAGGAGTACACGCTTGGGGTCGAAGTCTTCGATCGGGCGAGCGAATACGACCCGCGGCTCGATCCCATCGTCAGGGTGGAAGCGCGCCGGCTGAGGGCGAAGCTCGCACAGTATTACGAGACGGAAGGCACGCTTGACGACTTGCGCATTTCGATGCCGAGTCGGGGCTACAAGCTGGAGTTCGTACCGAATCAGGACCGGGCCGAACCTATTATTTCTTTGTCTTCGCCGCAGGCAAACGCCGGTTCGACGGCCGTTCTGCCTCTGGTAGCCGTCGATCAAGACAGCAGATCAAGGCTTTTCGCGGAGGGCCTGACCGACGAACTCGCGTTCCAACTCTCAGCCCGAGCGGGGCTCAAGATTGTTGCCCGAACCTCCGACCTTCCAGTTCCGGGACCGTTGCGCGGACGTTCGAGACATTGGCGCGGAACTCGGCGCAGACTACATAGTCGAAGGGCAGCCTGCGGCGGGAAGGCAAGTGGGCCCGCATCCTGATCCAGGTCGTTCAAGTTTCCTCCGGGATACGTCTCTGGTCTGGCGACTATGAAGAGAAGATTTCGTCCGTGCTGACGGCCCAGAAGTCGCTTGCTCAAAGAATTGTCACGGACTTCACCCCAGCGCTCATACAGACAGCCGCTCTGGCTTGCGCGAAGCCAGTCGAATGACATCCGCACGGTTTTCGCTCTTTACCAAAAGGGACGTCGTCATCTCGACTGCCGAACCGAGCAAGGAATCCGGAGAAGCATCGAATATTTTCAGCAGGCAATTGCGTGCCGACTCTCAGTCTGCGCTCGCCTATGCCGGGCTAGCGGACGGTTACAGCCTGGCGGCTCGTTACGACGTGTTCCCCCCGCAGGAGTCATGGCTCAAAGCTCGAAGTGCGGCTATGGATGCGATCCGGATTGACAGTACGCTCGCCGAAGCGCACGCGGCTCTCGCGTTTATCCAGCTGCATCACAGCCGCGATTGGTTGAGCGCCGAGCGCGAGTTTCGGGCTGCGATCCAATTGAATCCGCATTATGCGCCTGCTCGCCGTTGGTATGGATGGTGCCTTGCCGCAAGTGGACGGGCGGATCTGGCCATTGTGAGTTTCAGACGTGCCCTTGAGCTAGACCCGCTGTCGCCCAATGCGAACGTCGACCTGGCCTTGGCACTATACTTCTCCCGCAACTATCGCGAGTGTATTCTCCAATGCGAAAGGACGCTGCAATTGACGCCTGGTTTTTACCGGGCGCATCAACTTCTGGGACTTAGCTATCTGCAGACGGGCGATTACCCGGAGGCTGTCGCCGCGGTTTCAGGCAGCGATCGACGCGGCTGGCCGTAAGACAAGAATGCTGGCTCTCATGGCGCACGCTTACGCAGCCATGGGAAATGCGAATGCGGTCGCCCAACTCTGCTCGGAAGTACGGGCCTCTACTCCGGGGAAAGTGTCGGCCATGGACTTCTGTCTGCTCTACTCGGCAGCCGGGGATCTTGATCGGGCATTTGACTATCTGGACCGGGCTTTCTCCGAAGCGAATGGAGAGCTTATCTGGCTTTCTGTCGATCCCATTTACGAACGCTTGCGCCAGGATCCTCGTTTCGCTGCTTTCACCGAGCGCGCCCGATAGCCTGACGGCATTCGACCGAACGGAACACGCTACCGTAACAAGCAAGTTTTTACCTTTCGTCCGCGAACGAGCCTTCGATATCCTCGATCCAGCTCAACTCTAATCAGACCGCGACTCAGGGTGTTGTCGCGGTCGATTGTCGCTTCGGAGGGACTATGGGAAGACAAGCAAAAAGGATACTCGCCGCCGTAGGTTTGAGTGTTCTCATCGCAACGGGTGCATGGGGTCAAACAGCCACCGCAACGCTTTCAGGAACGGTGACCGATTCACAAGGCGCGGTGGTGCCGCAGGCTTCGTTAACCGTTACCGATTTAGCGACGCAACAAATTCGACAAACGACCACAGGCGGTTCTGGCGAATACACGATCTCGAATCTCCCAGTTAGCAGCTATCGCCTGGAAGCGTCTGCGCAGGGGTTCAAGAAGGCTGTCTACCCTTCCATCACTCTTCAGGTCAACCAGACGGCCCAGTTGAACATCACTTTGGATGTTGGATGCGATCACGGAGGAAGTGAACGTGACCTCCGATGTGCCGCTTCTCGCCACGGAAACATCTTCGGTCGGCCAAGTCGTTGAAAACCGCTCTATTCAAAGCCTTGCCCTCAACGGCCGCCAGTTCTGGCAACTCGTCGCTCTTGTTCCGGGCGCCAGCTATACACCGGGAGGTCAGGGGACCAGAACGGGCGGAGGTTCGATTCGTTCTTCCGCCGTGAACGTCCAAATCAACGGTACGGGCTTCATCTACAACGGCTGGCTGCTGGATGGCTCAGACATCACGGAATATGAGCAAGGCGGAACGAACGTTCAGCCGAACGTCGACGCGCTGGCAGAGTTCAAGGTGTTTACGGCCAACATGCCGGCAGAATATGGGCACACTCCGAATATCGTGAGTGCCATCACCAAGAGCGGAACGAACGCGTTCCACGGGACAGTATTTGAGTTCCTACGCAACGATGCATTCGACGCGCGGAACTTTTTCGCAGTCAACAAGAACGTTCTTAAGCGCAATCAGTTCGGCGGCACCATCGGTGGACCGATCGTCAGGAATAAGGTTTTCTTTTTTGCGGATATCGAGAAAACGACTCAGCGCCAGGGAATCGTATTCAACGACACCCTGCCGACGAACGCCATGCGAGCCGGCAACTTTCAAGGGATGAAAGCTCTCACGGACCCGACCGGCGGCTCGATCGTGAACAACATCATCCCCTTGTCGAAGATCTCTCCCCAGGCGAGTTACTTCCTGAAGTACATGCCGACTCAGAGTCAAGGTGTGTTCAATGCGCCGCAGGCACTCGATGTCTACAAAGGCGACGTGAAGATTGATGCCCAAGTGACCAATGCGGACCGGCTGTCCGGCCGTTACTCGATCGCGGACAACCTCGAGGAAGATCCGAACTCGTATCCCGCGCTTGGCATTCAACCGTTGCACAGCCGAGGCCAGAATGCCGTGCTCTCCTGGACTCGAATCATCAGCCCAAAGTGGTTGAACGAAGCGCGTTTCTCGTATTACAGAGATTACTTCCTGTTTGGTGCCGTTTTGCCCGGAACTAACTTTCTGCAACAGGCCGGCATAACGGGATTCGAGCAAACGCAGATCAGCCCGAGTTTTCCATTGATCACGATCTCAGGATTCACCGGCTTCAATGGGTCGGGCAGCAATAGCTTGCCGAAAGCGAACCGGATCCGCACCTGGCAGTATGCAGATTCCGTCAGCTTCACGAGCGGACGGCACAACCTAAAGTTCGGGGGCCAACTATATCACCAGACGCATGGCTTCTTCAACGGCCAATCGCAGGAAGGCCAATTCGCATTTTCCACCAATTACACGGGCAACGCCTTCGCCGATTATCTACTCGGCTATCCGACTTCCGTATTTCGCGCTTATCCGCTGGAGCTGTACGGAAATTATGCGGACCAATGGGCTGTTTTCGCGCAAGACGACTTGCGCGTCTCCAAGAACCTGACTTTGAATCTCGGGCTTCGCTGGGCTTACAATCCCTTCTTCAATGGCATCAACGGACAAACGTCGGCGTTTGATTACGCATCGGGCAAAGTTGTTATTCCGACCACGAGCTCAGGAGCGCTCGTCAATCCCCTGCCCCAACCGGAAACACCTTTGCTGCTGCCGCTCTTCAGCGATCGCCTTATCGGAACCAACGCTCTGGGCCTGCCTCTATCCATTCGGAAGACGGGATCGGGACAGTGGCTTCCCCGCTTCGGCTTTGCCTGGAGCCCGGGAAGCAGTGATCGGTTGGTTGTCCGCGGCGCATATGGTCTCTTCGATGAATATCTCGACACGAACCTCACTCTGCAATGGGCCAAAGTTCCTCCCTTCGAGATCACGCAGACCATCAACAACACCACTCCGAGTCCCACATTCAATTGGGCCGATCCGTTCCAAGGTCAGCCTCTGGTCGCAGCCAATCCGAATCCCGGCCGTCCGTGCCCGGTGAGTGGGCTCGCGCTGGCCACTTGCGTGGCGCCGAATGTTTTCTCTGCACCGGGTCAACTGCAGCAGACCTACATGCAGCAGTGGAATTTCTCGCTCCAGACCCAAATCGTGAAGAATCTTTCGCTCACGACGGCATACGTCGGCAATAAGACAACGCACCAGCAACTGATTTCGGTCCCCGACAACGTACCCGATCCCGGACCCGGCACGATTCAGAACCGGCGCCCCTACAAACAATGGGGTCAGTTCTCCATGGGCGAAACAAACGGCAACGCAAACTACAACGCGATGCAGGTAACGCTCGAGAAGCGCTTTTCCGACGGGTTTCAGAGTTTGCTCTCCTATACCTGGAGCAAGTGCATCGATCAGGGCAGCAACCAGAGTGGACCTATCACGGTTTCCTTCCTGGCCGCGAACCGAGCAGTCTGCGACTTCAACTCTCCGCAGAACTTGACGCTCAGCTCCGTTTACGAGCTTCCGTTCGGGCGTCAACGCCGGTTCCTTTCCGGTGCGAACGGCTTCGTTGATGGCTTCATCGGAGGTTGGGAGATTGCAGGCATTCTCACGCTTCGTTCCGGACTGCCGTTTACACCCGACAATCTCGGGCGACCAGGCCAACACGGGTGTCAGCGGACAACGACCCACGCTGGTCGGCGATCCCAGTGTGTCGGACCCAAGCGTTCAGAGTTGGTTCAACGTGAATGCGTTCGCCACGCCCACCCGGTATACGTACGGAAATGCGGGGCGGAACATACTGACGGCGGACAACCTGGTGCAACTGGATATGACGCTGCAGAAGCGCTTTCAAATCGTCGAGAAAAGTCAACTCGAGTTCAGGGCGGAAGCATTCAACATCGCGAACCATCCCACGTTCGCCGCTCCGAATGCGACGATCGGATCTGCTTCAGCCGGTATCGTGACCACCACGCTGAATTCGAATCGGATTCTCCAACTGGCACTGAAGTTCTACTTCTGAGCATGAGCCACTTAGGACAGAGCGGCGGATGAAAGAGATCGAATCGGGGCCGATTTCCGGAAGAAACGTCCGCTGTTCTTCGGAAGGCGGCCCGGCGTATCATTCCGATCCTTTTCATCTGCTACATACTGGCGTACCTGGATCGCATCAACGTAGGCTTCGCCAAGCTCGAGATGCAGCAGGATCTCGGCATGAGCGACTCTGTCTACGGAATCGGGGCGGGCATCTTTTTTCTCGGATATTTTCTTTTCGAAGTACCCGCGAACATGATGCTCCAGAGGATCGGCGCGCGGGTATGGCTGAGTTCCATCATGGTGCTTTGGGGCATCATCTCGGCTGCGAACATGCTGGTGCATACGACCGCCGAATTTTATCTGCTGCGCCTTCTCCTCGGTATAGCTGAGGCCGGTTTTTTTCCCGGCGTCATTCTCTTCCTGACCTTCTGGTTTCCCCAGCGGTACCGGACAAGAATGACGGCGGCCTTCATGTCTGCCATTCCCCTGTCCGGCGCGATTGGCGGTCCGATTTCCGGATGGATTCTCGGGCGGATGTCCAGCTTTGGGGGACTTCGGGGATGGCAATGGCTCTACCTTCTCGAAGGTCTGCCGTCCGTGATAGCTGGAACCGTCGCATTCTTTGCGCTCGAAGACGGCCCCGCCAAAGCACGTTGGTTGACTACCAGCGATCGGGAGCTCCTCCAAACTTCGCTCGCTCGAGACGAGAGGGAGAAGAACGAGGGGAATCGATTACGGTCGATGGTCGACGCTTTCAAGAGTCCGGCTATCTGGTGCCTGGCAGCCATCTACTTCGGCTTCACTGCCGGCAGCTACGGCGTTGGGTTCTGGCTTCCCCAATTATTGAAAGACGGTTTCACATCGGATCCGGTTAAGATCGGCCTTCTGTCCGCGCTACCGTGGGGGGCCGGTGCAATCTCAATGCTCATCTGTGGGCGCCTGAGTGATCAGTCGGGCCGCTATCGGCATTATGTGTTAGCCGCCGGCATGATCGGAGCGCTTGCATTCGCAGCGTCGGTTTTTCCCGGCGAACCCAAGGCAGTACGACTCCTGGCACTCACAATCGCCACGTCGGGCGTGATGGTCTGCATCTCGACCTTCTGGGCGCTTCCCACGAGTCTTCTTTCCGCGGCTGCGGCCGCTTCGGGGATTGCCTGGATCAATTCTCTGGGCAATCTGTCCGGCTACTTCTGCCCTTGGTTGGTCGGCTGGATCCGGGACAGAACACATAGCATGACCCCGGCACTCCTGATGCTTTCCGGATGTTGCTTCGCGGCGTCGCTCGCCGTTATCGCATTGGGAAAGACAAAGGGAGGGGATGAAGCCGCCCAAATTCGAAGTGGGTCGGAAGCCGGAGCGCCAGACTCTTCACATCACGAAATCGGAGTTATCAATGGACGATAGAGAAACTGCTCGGAAAAGTAGAGGGGTAGACATGGCTGAAAACGGTCTTGACCGTCGGAGTTTTCTAGGTGCCGTGGGCGCAGGCACGGTCGCCGCAGCGAATGCCGCCGGCGGAGCAGGTCCGCAATCGGCTTCGGCGCCGGCGAAGACAAGCGCCCTGACCACGCCGATCGGAATCCAGATCGGCTCCATCTCATTTATCGATGAGGGAACAGAGAAGGTATTGGACATCCTCGAGGAAAAGGCGTGCGTCAACACTCTGTTCCTTGCGACGTTCACCTACGGGAACGGCATCGCAAGCCGTCAGTTGCCGGGTCATCCTCTCCCGGATCACGGCCCACAGAAGTACGACGAGAGCTTTCACGGCGGCAACTATGCGACTCCGCATATGCAGTACTACAAAGACACCGTGATCAAAGATGTCAAAGCGCCGGATCATGGCAAGAACTTTGACATTCTGGAGCACGTCATCCCGGTCGCGAAGAAGCGCGGAGTGAAGGTCTACACCTGGAGCGAAGACGTTTGGTCCCCTTCTGTTCCCAACGTCGAGAAGATACAGGAACGTGACCTCTACGGCCGGAACGCGCGGACGGTTTGCTTCAATAATCCAGATCATCACAACTTCCTGATGGGCCTCATGGAGGATTTCACCCGCTCCTATGACCTGGACGGCATCATGTGGGGCTCAGAGCGCTATGGTGCTTTCGGCAACATGGTGGAATCCGTTCATAACCGCAACGGCAACGACCCTTCGCGGGTCACTTGTTTCTGCACATTCTGCCAGGAGAAGGCGCGCAAGCGGGGCATCAACGTACAGAGAGCATTCGATGGCTTCCACATGCTCGAAGCCTGGGTGAAAGCTTGTCGCGGCGGTCAGCGGCCGCCGGATGGATACTACACGACCCTCTGGCGCGTTCTCTTCAAATATCCCGAGATTCTGGCCTGGGAAACGATGTGGAACGACAGCGTTCATGAAACGTACGAGGCGATCTACAAGCTTGTAAAAGGGATCAAACCCGAGATGAAAGTCGGCTGGCACGTGTGGCACGCCCACAGCTTCAGCCCGTTCTTCCGGGCCCAGACCGACGTCAAGGAACTGAGCAAATATTCCGATTACCTGAAGATGACCGTCTACCACAATCTGGGCGGCACGCGGATGGAAACGTACATCACGAGCACGCGCAACACGATTTACGGCGATATGCCGATTGATGAAGCGCTGCAGTTTGAATACCGCATCATGAACTACCGGGAGCGCGGCTATCCTGAGTTGCCGTACACGGGGTTGTCCCCCGATTACGTGTATCGGGAAACAAAGCGATCGGTAGAGGGCGCGGAAGGAACAAAGCTCGAGATCTGGCCCGGAATCGATGTGGACATCTCGAACATGGACCCGAACTTCAGCCGGTGCACTCCGCCCGTCATCAAGGACGTGACCAGGGAAGCGTTCCGCGGCGGCGGAAAGGGGCTAGTCATCTCGCGAAAGTATTCCGAGATGAAACTGGCGAATCTTGCCGCGGTAGGCGACGCGATCCGCGAGTTGAAGATCACGTAGCGGCTTGCTCGATGGTCTTGCCGTTCGAATCCGGTTCCAAGCCTGCTCATGAACCCGCAGCTTGAGGGCGTTATCGATGTGCATTGCCACTGCGGCCCCGACAGTATCCGACGGAACGTCGATGCCATGGATCTCGCCGAGATGGCTCTGGCGCGCGGGATGCGCGGCGTTGTCCTAAAAAATCACTTCGAACCCACCGCTTCCCTGGCCTACATGGTCCGGAAACAAGTGCCCACGCTGGAAACGTTCGGCGGGATCACCCTCAATCTTGCCAGCGGGGGAATGAACGCAGACGCAGTGGAGCACATGGCCACAGTAGACGGCGGATGGGGCCGGTTTGTGTGGATGGGCTCACTCGACACGGAGAGCCATGTGCGATATCTCGGCCAGGATCGACGTTGCGTTCCCATCTCTCGGGACGGCTTCCTTTTGCCCGGCGCGAGAGAAGTGCTGGCGGTGATTGCGAAGCACCAGCTTGTCTTAGCAACCGGGCACTGTTCGGCAGATGAGGCGCTGCTTCTCATCCGAGAGGCCCGAAAACTCGGCATTGGCAAGATCCTGGTTACTCATGCCATGATGGCGCCGACCCACATGCCTTTACCATCGATGTGCGAAGCGGCAGATATGGGCGCGTTCATCGAGTTTGTTTACAACGGACTCATCGGAGTTCACAAGGAATTCGAACCTCAGGATTATGGCGAGGCGATCCGAGCAATTGGAGCAGAGCGCTGTATCCTTGCAAGCGACCTCGGCCAAGCCACAAACCCACCGCACCCAGAGGGATTAGTAGCCTTCTTTTCCGCGATGCAAATGGCAGGCTTGCGCGGCAAAGAAATCGAACGCATGACGAAGAACAACCCCGCAATACTGCTCGGCCTCAAGTAGCAGTCACGGTTCGAAACGCGTATCGCCCACGCCCCAATCGTGAACGGACCGCATCGCAACAGCAAGCGGCGAATTAAGAAATGTAAGCTTGTGTGGGCATCTCGGCGGCACGGCAAAGCCATGTATCTGGACCGAAGTTCCTATTTGAACAATAACTACCGTAAGAATGCCTTTTTTTGGCATTTCTAGACTCCGAGTTGTACCAAATCGTACGATTGTGCCGGTGATGCCGAATTGTCTGCCGGGAGCCTTGTACAAGGATCAGGCTTCATTTAGAGAAACGACTTGACAGGGTTTGAGCAGCGCCTATATTAGCAATCACAAACGGTGTCGAGTCTAGTTCCAATTGGAACTACAGAGATATGATTCGATAGACGTAAGACGCTTCCGTCCGAACAAATAGTCTCGGTTGATCTAGGTCTTGAAAGAGGAAAGGGATTCCATGTTAAGAAGTCTCGCTTTTCGCGGGCGGGCGCGAAAGTCCAACTCGCGACGTTTCGCAGCGAATATATTTTCCGTTCTGATCGCACTTGTTTCTATCTGCTCGATCATCGAGAGGCCTGCCTGGGCGCAAGTGCTATTCGGATCGATGGTAGGAACCGTGACCGATGCTACCGGAGCCTCCGTCCCAGACGCCACGGTCAAAATTACGAACACGATGACCAATGAGAGTCGTACGGTTCAGACGAATGCCGATGGCGCTTACACCATTTCAACGGTGCCGTCCGGTATCTATGCGGTAAGCGTAGAGAAGACCGGGTTCAGCGGCTTTCTCGCTTCCAGGGTTGAGGTTCGAGAGAACAACACGATCCGCGTCGACGCCCAGATGCAAATCGGTGCGCAAACGCAAAGGGTAGAGGTTACGGCCGAAAGTGCCGTTTTGCAGACCGACCGGGCCGACGTTCACTCCGAAATTGGAGCTAAGTCGCTCGAGACACTGCCTCAGCCGAACCGTTCCTATCAGGGTTTGCTGAACCTCGTACCGGGCATCAACCCTCCGGGCGGGCAATTACAGGGCGGGACGAATAATCCGTCGAAGTCCATGCAATTCTCTGCGAACGGGTCTGGCACGGCTGGCTCGAACGTTCGAATCGAAGGCGTCAGCGCGAACAATCCGTGGGTGGTTCAGTATACGACGTTCGTCCCTTCCGTGGAAGCAATCGAGAACGTAAACGTGGTGACAAATAGTCCGGACGCAGAGCAAGGTCAAGCGGCCGGCGCTTCGGTGAACGTTCAGCTCAAAAGCGGCACCAACGAGACGCATGGGGCGGCTTTCCTATACAACATTGACAGTTTCTTTACGGCGAGAAACTTCTTTTCGCCCGCCGGACAGAAGGTCGCTCACCTGGTGGATAACAACACCGGTGGCTCAGTCGGCGGACACATCATCAAGGACAAGCTCTTCTACTTCGGCAGCTACGAAGGCGATTACCTGAGGCAGGCCAATTCAGCCGTGATCTCCGTCCCCACACCCAGCATGCTGAATGGCAACATGCAGAATTCCAATATCCCGATCTACGATCCTCGATCAGGAAACACGTTGACCGGCACGGGGCGAACCCCGTTCCCGAATAACGTTATCCCGACGAATCGGTTCGATCCGGTGATTCAAAAGATGATTCCGCTCATCCCGGCTCCCAACCTGCCCGGAGACATCAACAATTACTTCGTGAACCAGGCCACCACGTACAATCTCCACAAGATCGATACAAAGGTTGATTACACAGCCACTTCGAAATTGAGGATCTCAGGGCGCTACGGGTATCAACCGTACAACGCGTACCAAGCACCCCTTTTCGGTCCCATCCTGGGCGGTTCCAGTAGCGGATGGCCGTCACTAAGCGCGAGCGCTGGAGCGGGGAATACATCCCAGCATGGTGCAACACTCGCGATCTCGTCTTCGGCTACGTACGTCGCAAGCCCCACGTTCATCATCGACGCGACATTCGGGGTAACTCAGGCTCACCAGTTGCTCTTCCCGGTTCTTTCGGATCAGAAGTATGCGGCCAATGTGCTCGGAATCCCCGGCACAAACGTAGGCTCGCTCCCTTGGGCAGGAGGAATTCCGTCGTTCTCCATTGCTAATTATGGAGGCAGCGCAAACGGTGAATCGGCGACGTTTGGTTACTCTTATCCGCCTCTTGAATACAAGGATCCAATCTTTGAATACGTAGTGAATGCTACCAAAATCGTCGGGTCTCACAATATCCGGTTTGGCGTTGACATCACGCGCCTGCACCAGAACCATATCGAAGTCAGGCCAAGCTACTTCAATTTCCAGGGTGGCATCACCGCTCTGAATGGTGGCGCCGCCCCTAACTCTTACAACGCAATCTCCGACTTTCTGCTAGGTGCGCCCACCACGATGCAGAGTTCGATCCAGTATGCCCAGCCGTATCTGACAATCCGCTCTTGGCGGGATAGCCTCTATGTCCGTGACCAATGGCAGGTCAGCCGTAAACTGACGGTTAACTATGGCGTTCGTTGGGAATACTATCCGTTCCCACAGCAGGAAAGCAGAGGAATCAACCAATACGACTTCGCGACAAACACGGTACAGGAATGCGGAACCGGCGGTCTTCCAAGCGATTGCGGCGTTCACATCTCCAAGAAGCTATTCGCTCCAAGTATCGGGATTGCATACCGTCCAACCGAAAAAACGGTCATTCGCATGGGCTACGCGTTATCGCCCTTTCAACTCGATATGGGACGCTCCGGGTTACAGTCCTATCCGGACGTCATTAACTCGGTGTACAACGGCCCCAACACCTACGTTGCCCCGGGTAGCGTAAGTACTGGAATCCCGCTCGTTCCTCCACCGACTCCAGTGAATGGACGGGTTGCCGCACCCGCAGGAGCCGGCAATCTCTTCGCGAACCAAACGGACTTCCAAAGAGGCTATATACAGTCCTGGAACTTCACAATTCAAAGGGAACTAGGCCGCGGATGGACTGGGCAGGCCGGCTACGTAGGCTCGCATAACGTTCACATGAATACTACCTACAACGTGAACTACGGTCAGGTAGGTGGCGGCGCAGCAAGCCAGCTTCTCTATTCGAAAGGCATTACCGGCACTGTGAACGTGAATCTTCCCGCTGCATACTCGCATTACAATTCGCTCCAGACAAGCCTTCAGCGTAGATTCACGAACGGGCTGTCCACCCAACTTTCCTACACTTGGTCTCACGAAATCGGGTTATGCTGCGGCGGCGAAACAGGTCAGCCGTCCATCCTGATCCCGCAATATCAAAGGCTGAACTTCGCGACTATGCCGATGGACGTTACCCATAACCTGCATATCGCGGCCATCTATGAACTACCGTTCGGCAAGGACAAACCGTTTCTGCAACACGGAATCGGAGCGATTCTCGCTGGCGGCTGGAGCACAAACGCCCTGTTCAGCCACACCTCGGGCTTACCATTCTCGGTTACAGCATCGGCTGCTTCACTCAACGCTCCTGGAAACACGCAACGAGCGGATCAGGTGAAGGCGAACGTAAATCTTGTAGGTACGGGTGTCGGAGGTCAGGCCTACTTCGACCCGCTCGCCTTCGCAGCAGTTACAACGGCCCGGTTCGGAACCGCAGGATTTAATACGCTGCGCGGCCCGGGGAACACCAACCTCGATCTGGGTCTTTTCCGGAGTTTCCCGATCACTGAACGCATAAGATTGCAGATCCGAGGAGAGGCGCTGAATTTGTCCAATACTCCGCACTTCGGCAACCCTGGCAACAACGTGTCGAACCTGCAACTCAACGGCGACGGCTCGATACGAAATCTCAACGGCTTCAGTCAGATCACGAGCACGAATCCGTTGGGGCGCCTGATCGATCCGAGATACTTCCGGTTCGGTCTTCGCTTCATCTTTTAAGTCGCTTGAACTTCAAAACAAGGCCAGGAGCAGTTGATGCTCCTGGCCTTTTTCTTTTGTTGCAGTCCGAATACGGCGCGTAGAATGTTAGGGTTGCTCTGATGCCATCAGACCTGTTCACTGACGTCACGGGCCCGGAGAACGGTCCTGCCATTGTGTTCTCTCATGCCTTAGGTGGCGATTTAAGCATGTGGGACAGACAGGTAAGCAGGTTCGCCAACCAGTACCGCATCATCCGCTACGATTTGCGCGGTCACGGCCGTTCACCACAGCCCACGTCTCAACTGCAGCTCGGGGATCTTGGCGCAGACGTGTTGGAACTGCTCGATCATCACGGAATTGAGCGAGCACATTTCTGCGGACTCTCTCTCGGAGGTCTCATCGGGCAATGGCTCGGTTTGAATGCTCCAGGGCGACTCTTATCGCTTGCCCTTGTCGATACTGCTCCGCGGATGGGTTCGCCTGAGCAATGGGACGAACGGTTTCAGCAGATTGAGCGCGGCGGTATGTCTGCGATCGCGGCCGCCACTATGGAACGATGGTTCACAGAATCTTTTCGGAACTCAGAACCCGACACCGTTGCCCGCATTCGCTCGATTTTTGAGACGACGTCGCCCGCTGGCTATATCGCTTGTGCAAAGGTCGTTCGGGAGGGCCTTGCTGGAAGCGTCGGAGCAATCTCTGTGCCGACACTCGTTGCAACCGGCACATACGATGCCGCAGCAAAACCGGAAGAGTGTCGGAGGATGGCGGAGCAGATTCCGAGAAGCCGCTACGTCGAATTGAATGCTGCGCACATTTCCCCGATCGAAGCCAGCGATCAGTTCAACAGTGCACTCCGGGCATTTGTGGATGAGCAACCTAGAGTTGCCTCTTCAGGTAGGTAACGAGGGCGTTGTCTGATTGCGAGTTTCGTTCTTCATCCAAGCAGAAGCCCAGATCCAGATACATCTGTTTTGCAACGGCCATCGTAGTCGGTTCGGTATCGAGACAAGCTGTCTTAAATCCGAATTGGCGCGCCCGTTCGAGAGCTGCGGTGACAAGGAGCTTTCCGATGCCTTGTCCCCGGAACGTCGGGCTTACGAACAGGCGCTTGATTTCACAACAGGCCGGGTCCGAGGGTGCCATGGAGCGATACGCGATGCATCCTGCAACTTGAGCATCGTCGCAGGCAAGAAGCACTTCACCGCCCCTGTCGGTGTACGCTTGCGGCAGGTTTACGATCTCCTCCTCCAGGCGGCTAAAGCAGAACAGTGCAGCGCCGCCGTTCGTCAGTAGAAAGTCTCCGTAGGCGCGAAAGAGAGTACGGGCCTGATCGAGAACATCTGGATTTGACTGGATCGTAATCGGTTCGATCGTCACTATAGAGGACAATTTTAATCGAGCCGACAGTGAGATCAGCTCCTAACGGTAAGCGGACCCGTATGTCGCGGGCTCCTAATTGGTAGCCCGTTGACGTTTTGCCTGTTTCCCCTTCCCGAACTGGTTCAAGAAAACAAACGTCCCCCGGTCAGTAGACGTCAGAATGTCCACCGCGCCGTCGCCATTCACATCGACCGCCGCAATCGTTGAACCCACGCCGGATCGATTATGAATCAATTCGGGTACGAGTTCCGCTCCGCCGGGAGCCTTCGGGTTCCGCACGGTTCGGTAGTAATACAGAACGGGCTCGCCGTAAGGATCTGGGTCAGTGTAGCTATCTTCGTGCGACCAGTAACGCTTTCCCACGATGTAGTCTGTGATCCCATCGCCATCTACGTCCGCGGCCGTTGAGCCGTGGAGTTCCGAGAAGGTAACGCCTCCGGCGTTTTTCGTCGAGAAGTCATCCATGACCATGTGCTCTACAAACGAGATGTTGCCGCCGGCGTCACGCTTCTGTTCGAACCACGCCAGACCGAACCCGTGAGCCTCAAGGCCGGTCACGATGTCATTCAAACCGTCCCCGTTCACGTCGTAGATACCCATTTCTGCGCCGCCTGGATTCACTCGGCCCCAGCGTCCTAGGACAGCCGGATGATAGGTCCAGGGTTTCCCATCGTCTTGCGCAGGGTGTTCCCACCAGCCAAAGGCTTGCACCAGGTCGAGACGGCCATCGCCATTGATGTCGCCCACTCCCAATCCGTGAGAAGCCGTGGAACCCCATGGCCCCTTCTCCGTAACCGTGTGCACGACCCAGTTGCCCGTCGGATTAGCGCGATCAGGCTTTGCGTAACGCAGGTACCCATCGGCGCCGTAGATGAGCTCCGGTTCGCCATCACCGTCAATATCCCTCAATACGGCAACTTCGTTTAACAGCTTTGGAACGACCGTGAACTTATCCCAGCGCCTGGGCTCGCCTTTCGGATTCACATACAGCGTGGCGGGCTGGCCAGGCGAGATAGTGACCACATCCGGCCAGCCATCGCCCGTAAAATCGTGCGCGAAGGTCACCATCGTGGTCGCGTACTGCGTGGAAGGATTGCGAGTTTGCGCCAGGTAAATCTCATGAGCGACCTTGTAATCCGGACCTAGATAGTAGTAGGGGCCGGCCACAATGTCCATGACACCGTCGTGATTGATGTCAGCGGCCGCCGCCGACCATGAATAGTAGAACTCGTTCAGGCGTAGCATCTTGAAATGCGGAGAAACGTGTTCCTCGCTCGCAAATCTGACGGACAGATCTTTGTAAGCCACATCTTTGAAGCGAACCGTTCCCTTACCGCCGACATAGAGCGCCACCGGACCGAAACGTCCCAAATCTTCTTCGGCGGCACCAGACGTTATTCCCGCGCCACCATCGTTGAGATGAGGACGGATGATGTTCGCATCCACAACGATTTCGATTTGGTTCCACTCGCCCGGGCGAAGCGCACTGCTTGGGCGGGAAATCGGCAGAGTAACGCCGGGCGGCCCCGACACCGGCGGAAGACCGCCCATCTGCATTGGCGGTCCACCCGGCGCTGGCGCAATCCTGATCTGCCCTCCTGCCGGCCGAAGCTTCTCGCGTTTCAGCTCGTGACCCGTGGAATCAAGAACGACTGAGTAAGTTCCGAGTTCCCCTTCGTTCAGGTCGACGTAGACACCCTTTAAGTCCTCCTTCGGGTGTCTTCTCCGCTCGTAACAGAACGCCAGTTTTGGCGCCCGGCTCAGCCAGAAACGATGCAAAGAAACCCACGTCCTGATAACTGTGATCAAGCACCAGCCAGCCGTCTCCGGTCCCGGTGAGTTCACCGTTTTTTGCCTGCCACGAAGCTCGCCCGAGGGTATGCCAGCCCGCAAGCGTCGAACCTTTGAACGTCACATCGGGAACAAAGGTCGGCGTGACGGCCGCGAGTGCGCCCGGGTGTATTGCGATGAACAGACAAGCCGCGGAAACAGCTTGTCCGATTTGAGTTCGCATCCGCTACCGACTCTTCTTCCAGGAGCCATGCGGTTGGCCCCAGAAAATGAAAGTGCCCCGGTCGGTGGACGTAACGATGTCGACTGCCTTGTCTTTGTTCAGGTCAACAGCGAGCACCTCATTGCCTGCGCCGGAACGGTTGTGGATCAACTCCGGAATAAACTCTGCGCCACCGGCCAGCTTCGAATCGCGGTGAACGCGATAAGCGTAGAGCACAGGAGGACCATATGGGTCCTGGTCCGTGAAGTCGTCACGATGGGACCAGAAGCGCTTACCCACGATGAAATCCAATACGCCGTCGCCGTCAACGTCGCCGAATGTCGACCCATGCGGTTCCGAGAAAACAACGTCACCGGCATTCTTGCCGCCTGGCCCTTCGGAAATCATGTGTTTGACGAAGGAGATTTTCCCGCTGCCATCCCTCTTCTGTTCGAACCAGGCAAGGCCGTAGCCATGTGCCTGCATAGCAGTGACAACGTCAGTCAGGCCGTCGCCGTTCACATCGTAAATACCCATTTCAGCGCCGCCCGGCGATGCGCGTCCAGTCCAGGTGCCGAAGGCCTCCGGATGATACGTCCAGAGTTCGTCGCCTTTCCCTTTCGGTTGCTCCCACCAACCATACGCCTCGACGATATCCGCTCGGCCATCGCCGTTAATGTCGCCAACCCCCAACCCATGTCCTGCGCCCCATGGTCCTTTGGGAGAGATGGTGTGTACGATCCAGTCCTTCGTCGGATTCGACGGATCAGGCTTCGCATAGCGCAAGTAGCCTTGGCCGCCGTACACGAGTTCAGGCTTGCCGTCGCCATCAACATCGGCCGCGAGCGCCACTTCTTTCTGCACGTGCGGCACAACGTCATACTTGTCCCATCGTCGCGGCTCACCTTTCGGATTGACATACAGGTGCGCAGGTTGTCCGATCGCGCCTACGTTGAGGACGTCAGGCCAACCATCGCCCGTGAAATCGTATGCGAAGTTGTCCATGCAGTCTTCCGGATATTGAGTAGACGGGTTTGTTGTCTGCGCAAGATAAATCTCCTTCGCCACTGTGTAGTCAGGACCGAGGTAGTAGTAAGGACCCGCGGCGATGTCGAGGATTCCGTCACGATTAAAGTCGGCAGCGGCGGCAGACCACGCGTAATAGAAGTCATTGATGGGCTGCATCCGGAAATGGCTGGAGGTCTGCTCCGCCGGCAAGGTCTTGCCGTCCAAGTCGCGGTATGTGATGCCTTTGAACCGTACTTCTCCGCCCGAGACCCGCAGCGCAACCGGCCCGAAGCGGCCGGCATCCTCATCCGCTACTCCGCCTGCAATCACCCCGCCGTCATTTAAGAAAGGCCGGATGATATTGGCATCCAGAACAATCTCGACGTAGTTCCAGTCACCGGAGTTCAGCCCTGTTTTCGGCCGACTGATAGGAAGAGTCACGCCAGCGGGCGGAGTCAGCGGATCAGGACGACTCGCAGCCGCCTGGTGCGGAGAAGGAGGCGGCGCAATACGGATCTGCCCGCCGCCGGGTCGTAATTTCGTACGTCCGATTTCCTTGCCGTTCGAATCGAGCGTCATGCGGTAGGTAGCAACGTCGCCCTCTTTCAACGACACATACACGCCCTTCCAGCCGTCAGGCGTCTTTTCGGCTCGCAGAAGCACGCCCGTGTCGCAGCCGCTTGAGCAGCGGAAGGAGGTAATCACGTCCACATCCTGGAACGATTTGTTGAGAACCAGCCAGCCGCCACCGGAAGAGGGCGTACCGACGACCTCGCCGTTCTCCACCCGCCAAGTCGCGTCACCTAATTTGTGCCAGGCGCTTAGATCGTTGGCGGCGACCGGCTCTAATCCGTTGTGTTTACCGGTCTGGGTGAATGCGGCGATTCCGGCGCATAATATGAGCCCCGCTGCTACGAGGAACGAATAGCTTTTAGACATTTGGTTTGTTAATTGTTTAGCGACAGTTGACGAACGAGGTTGATCGCATACTCGGGCGTTGAGGTGGTGCCGTGTTCGGTATCGACATAACCTGTATAACCGCTGGCACGAAGAACGCGGAAGATGTGAGCGTAGTCTGTTTCGCCCGTGCCGGGTTCCTTGCGGCCGGGAGATTCCCCGATCTGCACAAGGCCGATCCAGCCTTTGCTCAGCCCGGTCTTCAGATTATTCGTGATGTTTCCTTCGCTCAGTTGCAGATGGTAGATATCGAAACAGATTTTCACGTTCGGATGAGCGACTTCTTCAACGATCGGGTACGCTTCGGAGGTTTTGTGGATGGCGACTTTCGGCGCTTCGTACTGATCTTCCGGCTCCAGGGTCAGGACCACACCTTGCTCTTTCGCGATCTCACCCGCCAGTTTCAAACCTTTCACGATGTTTGCCCGCTGCGCTTCCCAAGGTGTATCCGGCTGTAGCGCACCAGGGAAAATGATTGGACTTGCGCCGCCCATCTTTGCGGCGATCTTCGTGTAAGTAGCGATCTCGTCCAGAAAGGCTCCCTCGCTTCCGAGCTTCGTCAGTCCGGTGGTTCGGCCCAATTTTGGATTGCCGGAGATGCTGGCGCACTTGAGACCTGTGCGATGCATGACCTCGAGCATCTCGTCCTGTTCCTTTTCGTCCGTGCTCCAGAAGCTGAATGCTTTCATGCCCTGTGCGGCGACCACTTCGAGCCTTTTCGCGCGCGGCATGGTCTTCGGGAACATGATTTCGACATTAATCGAAACAGTGTAGGGTGGTGAACCGAGCGGTTCGGACGCGTTCACCGGCAGCGCAGCACCTGCGGTCAGGAGCGCTGAGGTCCGTATCAGCTCTCGGCGACCGAGCTTACCCCTTTGAGATTGACGCATAGGCAACAACGTAGTTCCCAGACGAACGCAGCTTATCCTTTCATTCAGGCAATTACTATAGGTCCGGCGTGCGCCGGGCGCAAGGTGATTTAGAAGCGATCATAATATGGCATTGAGCAGGAGCGTGAGGATTCATCGGGGAACTCGGTCTGGATTGGGTTTGATCACCTCTGTTTTTCTCGTGACTCTTCAGGCAAATGGTGCAACGCCGCCGAAGCCGCAGCGCCCGGCCGGGTATGTGGATCCGAAGCTTTGCGCTACATGCCATCCCCAGATCGCACAGACATTTCGCCTCACAGGTATGGGGCGTTCGTTCGCTCAGGCAGGAACGGCTAAGCCGTTAGAGAATTTCGACCGGAGCGAGTTTTACCATGCCCTCTCCGACACGCACTACGCCATGATCCGGCGGAATGGCGAACTTTTCCAGCGGCGGTGGCAAATCGGATTCGAGGGCAAGGAAACGAACGTCGAAGAGCTGAAGATCGATTATGTCCTCGGTTCCGGTAATCACGCCCGATCGTATCTTCATCGCAACGAACGAGGCATTCTGATCGAACTTCCGCTCGGCTGGTATGCAGAGAAGGGTGGGTACTGGGGCATGAACCCGGGATTCGATTCTCGGCATCCGCATACCAGACGCGCGGTTTCTTACGAATGCGTCTTTTGTCACAACAGTTACCCGGCAACGCCAACCGGACATGACGCACCTGAGAGTCCTCCTGTTTTCACCGGCAATCTTCCAGAGGGAATCGATTGCCAGCGTTGCCACGGGCCAGGAGAGAAACACGTGGCGGCTGTGCAAGCGTCCGGTGGGAACCTGCAAGCGGTACGTGACAGCATCGTCAACCCGAAGCGTCTCACTCCGAAGCTGCAGATGGAGGTCTGCATGCAATGTCATCTGGAGCCGACCAGCACTGCCATACCTTCCATCGTCCGCCGTTTTGATCGTGGACCCTACTCCTACGTGCCCGGACAATCTCTGACCGACTTCCATCTCTATTTCGATCACGCTCCCGGCACAGGGCACGACGACAAGTTCGAAATAGCCGGCGGGGCGTATCGATTTCGGAAATCAAAGTGCTTCCTCGAGAGCAAAGGCACAATGACATGCCTGACTTGCCACGATCCACACAATATCCCACACGGTCCGGGAGCCATTGCGCAGTATTCAAATGCCTGCAAGGGATGTCACGAGAGCACGCTCGCGAAAACGATTGCCGCAGGGAAACATCCTGCCGCGACCGAATGCATCTCGTGCCACATGCCCAAGCGAAGAACAGAAGATGTGGTGCACGTGGTTATGACCGACCACCTGATACAACGCCGTCCGCCCGCGCGAGATCTGCTTGCCGAATTACCTGAGCGGCATCCCACCGAGGCGGAAGAGTATCACGGCGAGGTCGTTCCGTATTATCCGTCCGACTTGAAGGACGTCAAGCAGGGCAGCCTGTACCAGGCAGTAGCCCAAGTCGCGCTGAAAAACAATCTGACGAAGGGATTGCCTGAGCTTGCTTCCGAGATCGCTGCGCAAAAGCCGCGCGAAGCGGAGTTCTACATGGTGCTCGGTGCGGGTTGGCAAGCTTCCGGCGAACCGGCTAAGTCGAGCGACGCGTTCCGTCAGGCCATCGAGCTTTCTCCGAACTCGTCTCGCGGTCTGCTGTCGCTCGTGAACGTACTCAGATCGATGGGGCAAAGCTCGCACAGCACGGATTTACTCAGCCGTGTGATGCGACTCGAGCCGTCCAGTGGAAGTGCGTGGTATCAAGCCGCGTTGGTCGACGGCGATTCAGGCAACGGTGCGAAAGCAATCGAGGAGATGAGAAAGGCCGTGGCACTGGATCCCGACCTCACAGGCGGTTTCACGACCTTGGCCGGCATGCTCCTCGCGAGTGGAGAGATTCCGAAGGCGGAAGAGGGACTCCGGGAGGCGCTGCGGCTGGACCCGTACGATGCCACAGCGTACGATCTTTTAGGCCGAGTGAGAGCCAGCCAATCTGCTTTGCCAGAGGCTCTTTATTGCTTCGAGAAAGCGACGAAGCTACGGCCGGGCTACGGACCCCATCTATACAACTACGCGCTGGCCTTAGCACGTTCGAACCGATTCGACGAAGCCCAAACGGCGGCGAAAGCGGCCGTAGAGGCTGATCCGAAACAGCCGGGCCCTCACGAGCTTTGGGCCGGATTGCTAGCGCGGAGTCGAGAATTTCCGGCCGCAGTTCGCGAGTACCAAGCAGTTCTCGACCTGCAACCGGACACCCCGCGTATCCACATGGAACTGGCCAAAATCTACGCGTTCACTGGAGATATGACCGCGGCAATCGCACAACTGCGGGAAGCGCAAAAAGGCAGCGATCCAGCGATTGCGGCGCAAGCGGCGAGCGCGCTTCAGCGGCTCGCCCCTTCCAAGTAGTAAGACAGAGTCGATCAACTACTCAGGCTGGCCGAAGACGTAGAGAGCGCTTCCGCCACACACAGCTATATACTGCTTTCCATTCACCGCGTACGTCATCGGTCCGCTCGCAATGGTTCCGCCCAGGTTGGTATGCCAAAGCGGCGTACCATCGCGCGCGTCGAGAGCGAAGAAATTCCCTTCCCTGCCGCCGCCAAAGACCAAATCGGAGGCCGTGCTAAGAACGCCACTTTCGGTGAAGTCCACCATTTTGTATTCCCACTTCTTCTCGCCTGTCTGCGGAATGATAGCGATCAGTGCGCCATAGCCTTCGGCTTCCGTCTTGAAATTCGCGGTATTGCCGTATCCGCCCGTTGCAAGCCCGCCGCCGCGCTGCGGCCTGGGCGCATGGGCATTGGTCACGCGTCCTACACCTGTGTAGCGTTCGCCTTCTTTCCAGACGGCCGGAGCTTTGGCTGAATACTGCGAACCATTCTGCCAGCTCGAAACATAGAACAGCTGAGTCCGCGGACTGAATGATGGCGAATACCAGTTCGTTCCCCCTTGCACGCTGGGCTGAATGAAAGTTCCTTCGCTACTCGATTTGAAATCAGGCGCCTTCATCGGCCTGCCCTTCTCGTCGAAGCCCACGTTCCAGTTCTGTTTCACGAAGGCCTTGCCAAGAAGAAATTTCCCGGTCTGTCGATCGAGCACGTAGTAGAAGCCGTTTCGATTCGCCCACAGCATCACTTTCCGCTTTTGCCCCTGCCAATCGATCTGAGCGAGAACGGGAACTTGTACGGCATCCCAGTCGAATTCATCGCCGGGCGTGAACTGGTAGTACCACTTCAGCTTGCCTGTGTCGGCATCGAGCGCCACGACGGAGTCTCCGTACAAGTTGTCACCCGGCGCGCGTGGATCTCCGTTCCAGCCCGGGTTCGGATTCCCGGTGCCCCAAAACGTCAGATTCGTCTCGGGATCGTACGAACCCGTCACCCAGATCGAGCCGCCGCCGTGCTTCCACGATTCGCCCGGCCACGTGTCGTTGCCAGGCTCTCCGGGCTCGGGAGTTGTATTGAACCGCCAAAGTTCTTTGCCGGTTTTGAGGTCGTAAGCGCCAACCCAACAGTTCGCACCTTCCTCGTTTGTTGCCGGTCCGAAGATAATCTTGTCTTTCACGATGAGCGGAGCGACGTTAAACTGATACCCCTTTTGCCACACCGCGACAATGCGGTCCCAGTTCTGTCGTCCCGTTTTCGCATCAATCGAGATGAGATGGCCGTCGAGCGTTGGCCAGTACAGGGTATCGTTGGCGACCGCCAACCCCTTGTTCATGGGCAACACGAACACGCCCTTCGGGTCGACGGTGTGCGTAAATGTCCAGAACACTCGACCCGTGACAGCATCGACCGCCATTACTTCACTCGTCGTGCCGGTATACATGATGCCGTCAACCACTAACGGCGTGTTCTCGATTTTGAAAGTCGTTTTGGGTGCGTAGACCCACTTGAGTTCCAGCTTCTTTACGTTTTCTTTGCTAATCTGCGTTAGCTCGCTATAGCGCCGGCTCGAGTAATCGCCAGAGTACGTCAACCAGTTCTGCGGCTCCTTGTCGGAATGCAGTATTCGTTCGTAGGTGACGGGGGCCGCAATCATAGCCGCCCCCAGCAACAGAAACAAAGATGCACGGCCGACTGCCCAGCGTGATGTGGCCAAAGTCAACTCCCGGTTATTCCGGCAAACCAAAGACATAAAGTGCTGCTCCCCCTGCAACTGCTACATACTGCCGTCCGTTGACCAGAAACGTCATCGGACCGCTCGCGACCGTGCCTCCCAAGCGAGGTCTTCCAGAGACAATCTCCGTTACGCGCGTCTAAGGCAAAGAAGTTGCCTTCGCGACCACCCGAGAAGAGAAGGTCGGCTCCCGTCGTCAAGATACCGCTCTCTGTGTAGTCAACCATCTTGAAATCCCACTTCTTGTCACCGGTTTGAGGATCAAGCGCACGAACAGCTCCGTAGCCCTCGGCCTCGGTTCGAAAGGTCGGCGGTACCGGTCTCCCCGCGGGATTTGCTCTTGCTGCCGGCGAGGCGAGTGGCCTTCTTGGAGCAGCGCCCGCGTACTTCTTGTGCTCTTTCCAAGGTCCTGGATCGGCTTTGCGGGAGATCGCGTTATAGTTTTCCCAAGTGGAGACGTAAAACAAACCTGTTCGCGGGCTGAACGAAGGCGAATACCAGTTCGTGCCGCCCTGTACGCCCGGTTCGATGTACTTGCCTTCGAAACTCGCCTTGAAATCGGGCGCCTTCATCGGCCTGCCCTTCTCATCGAAGCCGACGTTCCAGTTTTGTTTCACGAACGCCTTGCCGAGAAGGAACTTGCCTGATTCCCGATCCAGCACATAAAAGAACCCGTTGCGATTGGCCCAGAGCATCACATGCCTTGGCTGGCCCTTCCAGTTGATGTCCGCCAGGACCGGCACTTGTACCGAATCCCAGTCAAACTCGTCGCCCGGAGTGAACTGGTAGTACCACTTCAGCTTGCCCGTATCGGCATCCAGAGCAACCACCGAATCTCCGTACAAGTTATCGCCGGGAGCTCGGGGATCGCCGTTCCAGCCAGGATTCGGATTGCCAGTTCCCCAGAAGGTCAGGTTCGTTTGCGGATCGTAAGAACCGGTGACCCAGATAGAGCCGCCGCCATGCTTCCACGATTCTCCCGGCCACGTATCGCGGCCTGGCTCGTTCTCGCCTGGGGTCGTATTGAACCGCCAGAGTTCGTTTCCGGTGGAGACGTCATAAGCGGCCACCCAGCAGTTAACGCCGTATTCATTTGTCGCCGGACCAAGAATGACTTTGTCCTTTACGACCAGGGGAGCAACGTTCAATTGCAGTCCTTTATGCCAATCAACAATGACCTTGTCCCAGATGGCGTGTCCGTTCTTGGCGTCGATGGCGATCAGGTGGCCATCATAGGTGGCCCAAAAGAGAGTGTTCCCGGAGATCGCCAGCCCCTTGACCACCAGTAGATAGGCATTCGACTCTGGCGGGATCTGATGCTCGAAACTCCAGAACGCTCGACCGGTCCGCGCATCCAGCGCTACAGCCTGGTTGCCCTGTACCGTGTAGAGGATCCCGTTCACAACCAGAGGGGTACCCTCCATCTTGTCGAGGTACCTCGGCCGCCATACCCACTTGAGTTCGAGGTCTTTCGCGTTGTTCCGGGTAATCTGATCCAGCGCGCTATAGCGCTGGCTCGAGTAACTGCCGGAGTAAGTCACCCAATTCTCCGGATGTTTGCCGCTGTTCAGCAGAAGGTCCGAAGTAACCTGCCCGAACAAAGTCGCTGCCGCAGCCAACGCGAGCAGCAGCTTCAAGTTCATGGTCTGGAATCTCCTTTGAGGGATGCCAGATATTTGGTCAGGTCTGCAAGATCCTTGGCCGACAACTTACCTTGGTACGAGGGCATCAAGCCCTTAGTGAGAATCGTGTACTCACGGAGATCGGACCTGAGGAACGACCTCAACTGCTCTTTGGAATCGATCAACTGAACGCTGAAGCCATCCTGGTTCAACAGCCTGCCCGTCACGGTCGTTCCGTCCTTGAGGACAACGCGCGCGGATCGATTCTCTGGCAGCACTTCCTGATCGGGTGCAACAATCGCCTGCTGCAACTGATCGTAAGAGCGGTTCTCCCCGATATTGGACAGGTCAGGTCCGACACGGGAACCGGTTTGCTCAATCTGATGGCATCCGGAGCATCCGTTAGCTGCGTAGACTGCTTTACCGTGGACAGCATCTCCCGGCCTGGAGGCGGATTCGTCCACTTTGGGAGCCACAGGCGGCGCTGGCGTAACGGGCGCAGGCGAAGTCGACGTGCCGATGGGATTATTCGGCCCGAAATTGGTCGTCAGGTACTCGACCACCTGCCTCATCTCGTCCTGCTTACCCTGTGCGCCTCGAGAAACCATGTCCTCGACGACACCCGTCCATCCATCTTTGTCGTGCCGCGTTCGGGTCGCCACATCCAGCGGATGACAGTTGCGGCAAATACGTTCGAATTGCTCTTTTCCTTTTCCTTCCGGCAAGCCTTGCGCACCAGCGGGTAGAGCTGTGACGAGCAGGGTCATCGCACCGATGCCCCATAGCAACCTCGGTGCGTGGTTGTAGTTCATTCCGTTCTCCTTCGGATTCGTGACAAGTGCGCTTAACGCAGTTCAGTGCAGATGCTTAAACAACGAGCGTGGCTGGCGTTCCCAAGCGCGTCCGATCGACCGAACACATACCAAGAAAATCTGCGCCTCGCGCTTGCAAGTTCCCGACCGAACTGACCTCCGGCCGGTTAACGACTGTTACTATATCGGCTCTCTCGAGCCTGTCAAGGGATTTATCCCGTCCATTCCAAACTGACATAAGTTGATCGAAAAACTCACAACGCAAACTGCTTGGGAGCATGCTAGAGCGTTAGCTGGCGCAGGAATTTGCAACTCTCCCGCAGCTGCTCGAGAGAATCAGAGGGCCAGGCGGAGGCGGGAACCCCATGCAGCGTGCCAACCCCATAGGCAGCCACTTCAGCGAAATAGTTGACGATGCGAGCCTTCTTGGCGAGTGCAAATATCTTCTTCCAATCGAGAACGCCTTGGCCCACCGGAACGCTTGTCTTGCCCGGCAGGTAGTCCTTTGCGTGCATCGAGAAGTATCGATCTGGATATTTCTGGAGGTACGCAATCGCGTCCGCTCCCGCAAAGGTCAGGTTTCCCACGTCGATCTGAAATCGCACCAGCTTCGGGTCGGTGTTTGCCATCAGCACGTCGTAGGGCACGGCACCGCCCACGGGCATGAACTCAAGATCATGATTGTGATACCCCAACTGAAATCCCTCGGATTGTACACGCTTGCCGAGTTCGTTGAGCTGGTCCGCCTGCCACTTCCAATCGTCGGCAGTGGCCCTGTGACCCGAGGCGGGAGCGCAGATGATGTACTTCAATCCGAGGTCTTGAGAGTAGGCCATCGTCTCCTTGAAATTCTCGTGAAGCTCGGCGTAATAGAACTGGCAGTTCTCCGCTGCCATGCCGACCGAATCGAGAGTTTGGCGGACTTCTTTCCCGGACATCTTGCCCAAGTCGGACTTCTCGTACCCGTACCCCTTGAAAGAAACCAGATCCACCGCCTGGAAGCCCATATCGCGCAGTTGCTTCCATCCGCCGAGCCAATCTTTGGTGAGCAGGAACCTCGCATCGTAGCCCTGAAAGCCGATGGGCAAACCGAGCGGTTCCCCGCTCCGAACTGAGGGGCCGCGAGGAGCCCCGCTCCGGCCGCAACAGTATACCCGGCGCTCTAGGAATGCTCTTCTTGTGTCTTGAGGCATAGAATCTTCGATTCTCACGACGTGTGCAGGCCAACGCCTGCCTTTTCGGATCCTTTTTCCCAGTTCCAGCGCGCTAAAGCGGCCTTACCCAGGAACTCGTGGCTGATATACCGCGCGGCAGTCGCTGACTCGCCTTGAATCGTAGCGATGGCGAATTTCACAAGATCGGGACCGTACAGCTCAGAGTGAAACGAGACGGTTCCGATGCAAGGCGATGCGGGATCGGCCACCAGCCGCATCATTTCTTCGCTTCCGCCATGCCCCACAATGGCAACGTCGCAATTCTTGCTTTCCCCAACGGCTTCTACCGCTCCGGTCGCGCTTTCGTCGTTGATTGCGGCGATCAGGACCCGTTTTGCCGTACAGCGCTGGAGGAATTTTTCGACCGCCGTTTTTGAGCCGCACTTTTCGCCGCCGCCGTCGAGGTGCTGCACGCATTTCTCGCCGAGATGCCCGAGACGCTCTTCAATCCCCTGCACGACTCCAATCAATCGGCTTTGCACGGTTCTGCCGGCGTGCGGAGACTCGAGCAAAACCACGGCATCCGGTTTCCCATGCCAGCGTTCTGCAGCGTACTCGGCCAGGTGCCGTCCCGCGGAATGGCCGGCACGGTAATTATTCACGCCGAAGTAGTACGTTCCGTGGTGTGGGTTTACTACCGAAATGAGAGGAATGTGCGCTCGGGCAAAATTGTCCGCGATAACGGGCGCGCTCTGCTCATACAGCTGAAACTCGACGGCTACGTCTACCTTCTCGTCCACCATCGCCTGGGCATTCTGGATCGCCGTTTCTGCCGAGCGGTTGTTGTCCCAGACTAGAAGTTGGACCCCCGCGTTCGCGGCCGCGTGGCGCAAGCTTTTCTCAATTTCTACCGCGAGCGAAACGTGTTTGCTCAGATTCGCAAAGCCTAGTTTCAGGCGTCTGCGGGAACGGTTCAGTTTATAGCTCCGGCGCGATTGCAGGAGATATTCGCGACAGACCAGTGTGTGAAGGATCCTATACGCCGTTGTGTGCGGCACATTCGTACGCTGAACAACCTGTTCTAACGTCAGCTCTTCTAGATCCGATCGGAAACAATCCAGGATATCGATCGTTTTCGCGACGACCGGAACCCAGTATTTGTCAGTCTTGCGGCTACTCTGAACTTTCAGATCGCTTCCATTTTGTTTCACCGTGGAAACTCCCTTGACACTTACTGCAGAGTGAGTATATTACGTATCGGGACAAATTTGGAAATTTGTTCACGCGGGAACTCGGACCGGGTGAGTTTGCTCGGCACGAAGTCCAAGTTGATTTTGTGCGTCGATAAGGAGCCACGGTTTGAAGGTTGGATATTACGTCTTTACGGTTTTCCTGGGCATCATTCTTGCTGTCCACCTTGCTATGAATGGCCGCGTGGGTAGCGCTCTCGAGAATCCGAGAGTTGCAAACGCGCTCTTCTGGACCATCGGCGCCATTACGGCGATCCTGATCGGCCTTAGCGGATGGCGCACAGGTGCACTGGAGGGTTTGAAAAACATCTCCCCCCTCCTTCTTGTCGCCGGCGCCATGGGCGCTTGTCTGGTCTTTGCCATAGCCTGGATGATTCCAAACGTTGGCGCGCGGTTCATGTTCATCGCCCTGATCGCCGGCCAGGTTCTCGGCGGGATGATACTCTCTCACTTCGGCTGGCTTGGCTCCCCCGTGGAGCGGATTACGCCCATGAACATTTTGGGGGCGATGATTATGCTGGTCGGCGTCGTCGTAGCTACCTACACGCGCTGATCCAGCCGAGTCAAACCTTCCGGGAAGAGAAGAAAGTGAATACAGTACAGCTAGGCAAATCCGGGGTTGAAGTAAGCGCCCTTGCCCTTGGCACCGATCTGTTCGGAACCAAGATCGACCGCGACACGTGCTTCGGTCTTCTCGACTACTTCGCCGAACACGGCGGGACTTTTCTGGATACCGCTAATTTCTACGCAAGTTGGCTCCCCGGATGCAAAGGCGGCGAGAGCGAAACGACTATCGGCGAATGGATCAAATCACGTAATAACCGGGACCGGGTGGCAATCGGAACGAAGCTCGCTTTTGATTACCCGGGGTGCGCGGGCGGCCTGAGCGCCGGCGAGATTCAACGAGAATGCGACAAGAGTCTGCGGCGTCTGCAGACGGATCGAATCGACCTGTACTACTCGCATCGGGACGATCGCGAACACACCGCTCGACGAAACGATGGAGGCTTTCCATCAGCTCATCAACGCAGGAAAGGTCCGCGCCATTGGTGCGAGCAATCTCCGCGTGTGGCGGATTGCCGAGGCAAACGCCATCAGCCGAGAAAAAGGCTGGACGGGATACTCGGCGGTTGAGCAAAGGTACACCTATCTCCGGCCTCGCCATGGCGCAGATTTCGGGCCACAGCTCGTGATTGGCGACGAAATGAAAGACTTCGCTCAACAGCGGCAAGTGACGCTCATTGCTTACTCGGTACTGCTCAGAGGCGCTTACACACGCGACGATCGCGAATTGCCGGTTCAGTTCGCAGGTCCCGAAGCGAACGAGCGGCTGGAAATTCTGCGCCAGGTAGCTAGCGGAAGCGGGTTGCAGCCCCAATCAGGTCATCATCGCCTGGATGCGCCAGAGTGTTCCGTCCGTCCTGCCGATTGTTGCCGGGAGCCGCAAAGAACAACTCGAAGAAAATATCGCCGCACTAGATATCGTGCTTTCCGAAGAGCAGATGGAACGGTTGGATTCAGCCGGTAACCCTGACGTCAAACAGGGCTGGATCCAGTCCACCTGATTCATCTCGAACCGCTTTCCCGCTTAGGAAACTTCAATGGCTAACGATCACGTCATTCTTAACGTCCATCTGCAGGCTGCCGCCGGTCGGGAAGAAGAAGCGGCCACTCAGCTTCAAAAGCTTCGTCGCACCGACTCGCAGCGAGCCGGGCTGTGTGCAATACCTGCTCCATCGTGATCCCCAGGATCCGAGCAAGTTCATGTTCTACGAAGAGTTTCAGAGTGACGAAGCGCTCCGGGAGCACACCCAATCTCCACATTTCCAGGAATGGGTGGCCTACCAGGCGGCACACGAAGGCCTGATCGAAAACGTCTACCGCGACTTTCTGGCGATCGCTGTCGTAAACGCGTTACGGGACGAGCGGAAGCCATTGTGAGCAACGTAAAAAGGGGAAGCCGCTGGATACAGAACGCTTGCTATGCAGTATCGGAGTCAGTATAGTGACTTCACAGCTTTCGCCCTATGGCAGTTCGTAAGGGAACTTGCTTTGGGATAGCTGTAGATCTGACTCTTTTCCGACGTGAGAGCGCGACCGATTTCATGCCGAATAGCTTTCGCTGGGTCCCAAAATCAGGGCGGATCATCTGCCCGCTTCTTCGAGTGGAAAACATTCAGCAGTTCGCATTCTTCCGAGTAGTCGAAAGTGTCAATGAAAGCTGTCGTTAAATATGCGCCCGGAGAGGGTAACGTCGGGATTGTTGATGTAAAAGAGCCGGTATGCGGCGATGATCAGGTAAAACTCGAGATCGGCTATTGTGGCGTTTGCGGGACCGATATCCACGTCTGGCACGACACATTTCGCAATTACCCGCCTGTCATTCTTGGCCACGAATTCGCCGGCACAGTAGTCGAAGTAGGCAAGAACGTTTCGACCGTTCGCTTGGGAGAGCGTGCGGCCGGTCTCGGAGCCACCGCGGTCACTTGCGGGCAGTGCGAATACTGCCTGTCCGGGTATTTCATCTTCTGCTCCAATCGCCGTGGAATGGGCCATGGCGTTAATGGCGCACTTACGCGATACACCCTTCTTCGTCCCGATCAGGTTTATCGCGTCCCGGACAGCTTCTCGTTGGAAGAAGCGGCGCTTAGCGAGCCGTTCGCCGCCGCTGTTCAGGCCGTCACAGAGATCGCTGAGGTTCGCCTTGGCGATGTCGCGCTGGTCTCCGGACCTGGTCCCATTGGACTTCTCTGCCTTAAACTTCTGGTCGCGGAGGGCGTGAAAACCATCGTGGCAGGAGCGGGTGGAGACGATGGGCGGCTTGAAGCCGCGCAGAACATCGGCGCTTTTGCGACCGTTGATGTATCAAAGCAAAGCTTGGCGGAGTTCGTTCGCGAACACACGAAAGGCAAAGGTGTGGATGTTGCCTTCGAGTGCTCCGGGAATGCGGGTTCGGTTCGGGGCTGCCTTGAATCACTTACGCCCGAAGGGCCAATACACGCAAGTTGGCATCTGCGGCCGTGAGATCCAATTCCCCATCGATCTGATTTTTTATAAGCAGCTCACGATGCGTGGGTCCATCTGCTACACGGCGAAAACCTGGGATCGCATGATGAAGATCTACGAGCAGGGCCGGGTTCGTCTGAATGATCTTGTCTCCACCAAGCTGCCCATCGTCCGAGTGGCGTACTGCCTTCGAGTTGTGTACGGACAAGAAGGCTCTCAAAGTATTGATGTATCCCGTTGAATAACGGCTTCGATGCTCGTACGGATACAAGGCTCATCAGTTCAGGACTAGAAACATGGCAACCCTAGCAACTATCGAGAACGCGACCGATTACAAGAGCCCTCTTTTCAAGATGACGCAGACAACGGGGACTTGTCTCTGGAACGACTCTGCCACGCTCACGGAGCTGACATACTCGATTGAGCATGGCGGCGTGGGGGCCACCTGCAATCCCGTCATCGTCCTCGACACGTTGAAAAAAGAAGGGCAGATCTGGAACGAGCGAATATCGGCCCTCGCTCGGGAGATGCCGACTGCCACGGAAGACGAGATCGGCTGGGCCATTGTCCGTGAGATCTCGGCGACACGCGCCACGCTTCTGCAAACGCTATTCGAGGAGCACCGGGGGCGAAACGGCAGGCTCTCCATCCAAACGGATCCACGGCTGTACCGAAACACGAAGGCTATTGTGGCCCAAGGCTGTCGAGTTCGATGCGCTCGGACCGAACATGATCGTTAAAGTGCCTGTCACTTCGGCCGGCGTGCAGGCAATCGAGGAATTGACCTATCGCGGCGTAAGCGTCAATGCCACCGTCTCGTTCACGCTTCCTCAGTGCATCCAAGTGGCGGAAGCAATTGAGCGTGGCTTGAAGAGAAGAGAAGCGGAAGGCAAAGACACATCGCGAATGGGCTCCGTCTGCACCATCATGGTCGGGCGTTTGGATGATTGGCTCAAGGTAGTGGCTGAAAAGCGGGACATCACGCTGAATCCCGGCTATCTTGAGTGGGCCGGCGTCGCAGTATTCAAGAAGGCTTACAAGATCTTCCGAGAGCGAGGCTATCGGACTCGGCTCCTTTCCGCTGCATTCCGGAACCATCATTCATTGGAGCGAGTTGATCGGCGGCGATGTGGTGATCTCTCCACCTTGGAAATGGCAGGTCCGATTCAACGCCTCTGATGTAGAGGTCGTGCCGCGAATCGATCAACCCGTCGACGAAAAAATCGTCTCCGAACTCCTGCGCAAGTTCCCCGATTTCAGGCGAGCGTACGAAGAGAACGGCTTGTCGGTCGAAGAGTTCGACTCTTACGCACCCACCGTAAGAACGCTCCGCCAGTTTGTAGAAGCCTGCCACGAACTCGCCGGACGTGTGCGAGACATTATGCTGCCCAACCCGGATGGCTCGCTCGCGTAATCACTTCAGCTCGCGATAAATTTATTTGCGGAACCAGATAAGCAATGAAAAGAACATGTCTTCTTCTCCTATCGGCCGTCCAACTGTTTGGACTTGAATCGCTCTCACAGAGACTCGCCCACACGGACCCGAGCAAATTCAAGGTAGCGAAGGCCGTTCATGGAGGGGCCGGCACCCTCAACTACACAGCTCTCCTCAGCGAACACTCGCTCGAGACGAATCTGAACTTCTTCCATCGCGGCATCCTCAACCCGCATGGCGGAGCGGGCAACCATCTGCACTACTTCGACGACGAGATGTATTTCATCCTGGATGGCGAAGCGCAATTTACCGTAGACGGGCACACGTCTGTGTTGAAGGGACCAGCCGGCGCACTGTGCCCGATGGGCCACTCTCACGCGCTCTACAACGCGACGGACAAGCCGATTCAATGGATGAATATCAGCGTGTCCTCCATTCGTGGCAAAAACAGCGCTTACAACATGAACGACACGATGGAGAAAGTAGCCGTTATTGATCCGATACCCTACTTCGTCACCATGACGCTCGACCATTCGTTACTCCGTCCCGTGGACAAGATGAATGGCGGCAGCGGCACCGTTCAATACCGGCGTGCGCTTCAGCCCCAGAACTTCAGCAGTCCCTGGGCTTACGTAGACGATCTGGTTCTCCCTCCGGGCGCTTCCGTTGGTAAGCATATGCATCGGGAAGTCGCGGAGGTGTTCTACGTCGTTTCCGGACAAGGCAGCTTCAGCGTCGCAACGGACGGAGGTGCTGACGAAACCGTTTCGATCCGCTCAGGCGACGCGATTCCGCTGCGTTTGAACGAGGTGCACTGGTTCCAAAACACCGGGAATGAGCCGCTGGAGTTTATGGTCATCGGTGTCTCGCGCGACCCTGCGCGTGCGGTTGATAACGTCGAAGTGACCGGCGTCAAAACCGCAATAAGCTACGTCATTCGGACGGCGGGAATCGCCGGGACGCTTACAACAATGAATCGCCGTCGTTTTCTCGCGCAGTCCGTCGGGACGGGCCTCCTCGCCAGTGCGGCTGAGACGCCAGCCGCAGCAGCCGAATATCCTTCACATCATGTCGGACCAGCAGATCTGGGCCAGTATCGGCAACCGGTCTCTCTGCCGCACTCCGAATCTGAACCGGCTCATCGAATCCGGGATGCTGTTCGAGCGCAGTTATACGCCGAGCGCCGTCTGCTGCCCGGCGCGCGCCATGCTGCTCTCGGGCGCGTACCATTGGCACAACGGAGTATACAACCAGATCCACTCCGCTCCTTCGGTGCATCGCGACATGAATGCCGATGTGGTGTTGTATTCGCACCGGCTGAAAGATGTCGGATACCGGATGGGTTATGTCGGAAAGTGGCATGCAAGCTGGACTCGCTGCCCTGCCGATTTCGGATACGAGATGTCTGCGGTGGCGGGTTGTGACCCGGCCGTGTTGCGCCGGCACGAACTGAATCCGGATGGGGTGGAAGCGCCCGAAAGCAAAGCGCAATCGACGCCGCTGCGTTACTTCGCGTGGCCGGGAGCCAAACCGGTAGCGAAATGGGGATACAAAGAAGGCGAGGCCGAATCCACACACGAGTGGTATGTGGCCGAATCTGCCGTACGAATGCTGCGGCGTTTTGCGAAGCAGCCCCAACCGTGGCTGCTCGAAACGCATTTCGTCGAGCCGCACGATCCATACTTCCCGCTCAAGAAATACTACGATCGCTACGATCCCAAATCGATTCCGGTGCCGAAGAGCTTCTACGATCAGTTTGAGGGCAAGCCCGGCATGCATCGCCGCGAATCCGGGATTTGGGGAAACGTCACTGAAAATGACTACCGCCAAGGCCGCGCTTGCTATTACGCTTACATCGAACAATTGGATGCGCAGATCGGCCGTATCCTCGATGCCCTCGATGAAACGGGTCAAACCGGGAACACACTCGTCACGTTCACGACCGACCACGGCGACATGTGCGGGAATCATCGGATGTGGATCAAAGGCTGGATTCCGTACGAAGAGACTTACCGCGTGCCACTGATCGTCCGCTGGCCGGGTCATATCCAGCCTGGCTCGAAGACTGATCGGCTGGTACAAACGCACGACTTGGCACATACGTATGTTCAGGCCGGTTCGGCGCAAGCTCTGCCTTTTCAGGATGGACGCGCCTTGCAGCCTCTGTTCGCCGATCCGCGTTCCAACTCATGGCCTGACGGAATCATGTGCGCTTATTACGGCGGCGAGTTTCTTTATACCCAGCGCATCGCCATTACCGAACGGTTCAAATACGTCTTCAATGGCTTCGACATTGACGAGTTGTACGACCTGCGAGACGACCCCGAAGAGATGCACAACGCCATCGCCGACCCGAAATACAGTCGAGTACGCAGATGACATGCGCGCTCGCCTGTACGAAATGATGGATGCCGTCGAAGACCCTTACGGAATGCCAAAGACGTGGCATCAATCGGGAAATCGTCCTGACGATTACGGTGCCCCTCGTTACCTGCCACGCGGGAAGCGGATCGGAAGCTGAACACCGACCCGAGCTTATGTAGTTGCTCTACTTGCCTGGTTCCGATAACGTAAGGTCCCGTATCACTTTACCGTCCGCGTCATGTGTCCTGAAGGTTGTGGCCCCACCTTCCGAGTATTGGAGGAGAGCGCGTTCTCTTTCTCGCGTATCCAAAAGTCGAAAGAACGCCTGGCTTCCCCGGGTGCCTATTTCGATTCCGTTACTGTCTCTGGCTACGTCCGGCGGGTATTCGATCCTCATTCCCGCGAATCCTGTCTTATCATCGACGACCGCAGCCCAAGCGTCCAAGCCGGGACGATCCAAGGTGATGAGCGCCCTTCCATTAGCCAGCCATCCATAAGCTCCACGCTCGTTCCCTTCGCCATCGTGAATGACGACGCCAAAGCCGGGCGCAATCCGGTGAGCACTCGTGACAACCCTACCGGCCACTTGCGGCTCGGGTTCCTCGCCCAGCGTCAGTCGGTCGTGTCCTTGCGCATCCAGGAAAACGATTGCGGTGGTTGTCGAGTCTTGACGAAATCTCGCTGGCTCCTTGGGGAACGGTGCCCCGACCAGGATTCTCGGTTTGCCCTCTCCGTCCTCGATCACTAAGCCTTGCGCACGAAGAATCCTGTTCGTGCTTTTGGCATAGACGTGGTTGTTGTACAATCCCGTGAAACCAACAGCAATGAGCAAAGCCAATTGACACAAGCACAGGACCCGAAATCGGCGGGCTTTCCGTTCCAGTATTTCGATTCTGTCGATCAGGGTTGTCGTTACCATTTCCGTAGCCGCATGAATGGTTAAGAACTTTAACATAGCTCGCCAAGTTCGCTTACGGGAATTCGCTCGCTTGTCGACCGGCGGACGTCAGCGCATTGCTCTTCAGTCGCTCCCTACCATCGTTCTGGGCCTTGATTGGACAAGGCTGACCGCAGGCATTTAGATCGCCTTACCGCGCTGCTTCCAAACCGATGGCGGTTATACATGACAGCTTTCCTTTGTACGTTGAGTCTGCGAATATCCGGCTAGAAGGCAACGGACGGGAGGTAAGCACCCTTGGGCTCGTTATACAGACCCATCGTCATCAGCGTCATCGGTTCGACAATGCGAAGTCCATTCTCCAGACACCAGCGAAGCAGTGCTGAGTTGCGCGTCGGAACCAGCATGCCTGGTCCGCTGAAGTGTTCGGCCGCTCCGATCAAAGCGTGCAAGTCCGAGTTTGACTCGGCCACGGTGTGTCCGAAAAAGCCGAGCCCACTCGAATAAGCGGTAATCCGTCCTCCTCGTTCCACTACCGAAGCTGTGCGCTGATGAATCGCGTCCCGCAATTCGCCTGTGCGGTGGTGGCCGTGCACGGCTTCGCACAACTGTGCGGCGGGGCCGAGATCCGCTTCCCTCGCCGGTCGAGCCGTCCAACCATCGGGCACCTTTCCGATCGACGGACCTTGAAGGACGGAAAGCGGCTCACGCGCATCGAAGCCGAGTTTCGTATAGAGGGAGAGGGAGCGATTATGAAAGGCCGCCTGCACTAGTCGTATCCCCGGAAAGGAACGTTCGTATGCGCGATCAATGACCGCTTGCATCAGCAAGCGTCCCACGGACCGATTCTGCGTATCAGGAGTAACCGTGATCGGTCCGACTCCCGCTATCGCGGAACGCTCGTCCAGGCAATTGCTCCCAACAATCTGGCCGTTGCTTTCCGCAACTACGCTGTAGAAGCCCGGATGAGCGAAAATCATCTGGAGAAAGCCGATTCCGATTTGAGCCGAAGGAATATCGGGGGGAAAACGATGCTGTTCGTTGATCGCCGCGAAGGCTTCGTAGCAGATATGCCCACAAGCGTTCGCGTCCTCGGGCGAGGCCCGGCGGATCGTTACATCGCCGTCGGCTGTCGAAGTATTCATATCTAAGCCTCGTGAAGGACTCAAGCACGATGGTATAAGATCCGCCTCGCGCTGCCCGCCGGCAGTGATCTACTTGATTAGCGGCAATGAATCGAAGAGCCTTTTTGCGCCAGACCGCGGCAATCTCCGGATTTGGCCCAACATCAATCCTCGCCCTGCAACAGGACACGCATTCTCTTAGCGGACCGCAGTACACAGGACCCGCCGCAGGCCATCACGTGCCGGAACCAACTCCGTCGCCAAAACCGAACGTCATCTGGATCGTGGCCGATCAACTGCGTGCTCAAGCTCTCAGCATGAACGGAGATCCCAATGCCCGGACGCCATCTCTTTCACGTGCGGAAGTGAACGGAGTGAATTTCACCGGGAATCTGTCCGGTTTTCCCTTGTGCTGTCCCTTCCGCGGGTCGCTCCTGACGAGCCGCTATCCCCATGAGTGCGTGCCTGGGCACGAGTATCCACTTCTTCCGCCCGGCATGCCAACGGTCGCCGACGTGTTCAACGAGAACGGGTACGATACTGCGTACTTTGGCAAATGGCACCTGGGCGGCTTTCACGAATCGCAAGGCCGAGCCGCCTTCTTTATCACCGATCCAAACCGTCGGGGCAATTTCAAGACGTGGATCGGTTACGAGAACAACAACAGCCAGTGGGACACGTGGGTTCACGGAGGAAGCGGGAAAGATGCCTTTCACTACCGCTTACCTGGATATGAAACCGACGCGTTGACGGACCTTCTCCTCAGGTATCTCAGTGACCGCGCGGAAGGAAACAAGGACGGAAACGGCAAGCCGTTCTTCGCAGTGTTGAGCGTCGAGCCACCGCATGATCCGAACGTTGCCCCGGATGCATTTATGGAGCACTTTGCACCGGCACGGCTCGAATTGCGTAAGAACGTCGCGAGCGTTTCCCGTTTGGAAGCACGGGCCCGGCGTGAGCTGGCTGGATACTACGCCCAAATTGAGAATCTCGATTGGAATTACGGGCGAGTTATCGCCGCTCTTGAAAATTCGGGATTGCTTCGCAACACGCACGTGCTGTTCTTTGCTGATCACGGAGAAATGGCAGGATCGCACGGCATGTTTCGGAAGACAAACCCGTACGAAGAATCCATCCGGACTCCCATGGTCATTTCGGGCGGCCAAGCGGTCTACAGCGGCTGGAAAACCGGACGCCGTAATGTTCTTTCGAACCATGTCGACATTGCGCCGACGACTTTAGGTCTGTGTGGAATCCGAAAAACCATCCTGGATGCGAGGGACGGACTATTCGCACCACCGGATCGATAAGCCAAGCGGCCCAGAGCCTGATTCAGCTTACCTGCAGCAAGTCGTTTCGCCCGGTCACTTCGACTCGACGAACGTCCCATACCGCGGATTGGTGACCACGGACGGATGGGAAATTGGTGTGCGTTGAGAACTTCACGTGGATGCTCTTCAACCTGAACGAAGACCCGTATGAACAGGCGAATCAGGCACAGAACAATGAATTTCGAGACAAACGCAAGAAGCTGCTCGAGAGACTGCGGCAATGGGTGAGTGATACCGGAGACCATTTCCCGCTTCCGTCCGAGTAAGCTCCTGGTCCGCCGATTGGCAGGATGCGAACGCACGTGCAACACTGTCCCAATAGAAGAGGAAATTTCTACTGCTGACCAGAGCGAGATCGCATGACGCCCGCAGCCAGCGCCAGCACCGAGAAAGCGCTTACGCCCGCGAGAGCAGGAACTAAGAGCGATCGCCCCTGGTCGGTAGCGGACCTCAACCGTATCGCGAGATCGGCAAGGTCGGCACAAACGTACGTCGGTTTCAGAGTACCGGGAAATAGTGCCTTTCCGGGTCTCTGAATGAAAGCTGTTTTGCAACCCGCGGCCGCTGCACCCATCAGGTCCCAAGGGTGCGCTGCAACCATGAGGATGTCGTGAGACTGCACCGCCAGTGACTTGGCTGCGTGTTGGTATGTTTCTGGGAAGGTTTGAAGCGACCGACTTGCGCTACGGATAGGATCTGCTCGAAGTACCCAGCCAGTCCGGAACGGCTCACTTGCTCACGCGCATCTTCGGAAGCCGAATTCGTCAACACGGCCAACCGGAAGTTCGCTTTCCGCAGTTGTGCGAGTGAGCGTTTTACTTCGCGAAACGCAGGCAAGCTCTTGAGAGCTGCGGCCACACGCGTCCTGCCAGCTTCGCTGAGCTCAATACCGCGAGCGTCGGCTTCCATTCTGAGCACCGAAAGGGCGATATCGCTAAACGATCGATACTCTCCGATTAAGGTGAGAGCCATCGAGTACTGCAACACGCGGGTGAAGTACTCTTCCGACGTCAGCTTTCTGCCGAAAACGGAGCGCAAGGCAGGCTGGACAGTGCGATTGTCCAGCAGCGTTCCGTTTAAGTCGAAAACAACGACCATCCGTGCTCGTTACGCGAGCGCCAGATTCAGGTTCTCTATAGCTTCGTCGATCTCCGCAGTGTTTTTGTAACCGACAGTCACAGAGTTGACCCCGGCAGTTTTGAAAGCGTACTTCATGGCGGTCTTCCGATCCTCGCGGTTCGTAAATCTGCCTTCGCCTACGAGTTTCATGCTGATGACGCCGAGACCGTTCTGGCGTACCTGTTGGACGCGACTGACGACCTCATTCACGTTCCCGGGGCCGCTCGTGTTGTAGTCTTCCGCATCCATTGCGGTGCCCTTGTGGTTCATCCGGATCATGGCTACTTCGAGCCACTTGGTTTCGGGAACGCGGCGTAATGCAGGCAGTCCATGGACGGACGCGCCACGAACCAGCACAGCTTTTTTCGACTGCGCTTCCGCGATGCCGTCTTCCCATCGGGTGCTGTCCGTCGGCCAGGACGAAACATGCTGCCAGTGGAGCAAAAGGACATCGAAGTAATCAGTGTTTGCCAACTTGCGAAGTTCGTCGATTTTAGCCTGCGGATCGACACCTTCGTGGGTGGTGGTCACCTTCGACATCAGGCGGTAACTATCCCGCGGAATGCCCTTCAACGCCACTCCCAGCATCTTGTGCATCTCGCCGTAAGATTCAGCCGTTTCAAAGAACCGAATACCGCGGTCATACGCATAGCGCACGAGCCGTGTGAACTGTTCTTGGCCCAGATCGCGCTGAACTTGCCCGCTATGCGTGCCCGTTCCGAAGGCGAGGCGTGTCACCTTCACGTCGGTGTTTCCGAGCGTGACCCAATCGGTCGCGGTCTGTGTGGCACCCTTGATCGGAATGCTTGCCGCGCCGGCAAACTGCGCGAGGGCAACCCCGGTCTTCAGGAAATGACGTCGGGAGCAATGGCCCATTGTTATTTTCCTCCGCTGGCCGGATCCTACCACACTGTCAAACAGGCTTCATTGGGAAGGCGTGTTTAGTACGGCCGACGGCTTGATCTCTGCACTGCCGTGCGACACCAGAAGCGTGTTGAACCGGCTCAGATCGTCCTTAAGTGCCTGCTGGTATCGCGTCACAATCGCCTCCAGCCGCGCCGAAAGAACCTTGAACACCTCGTATTCCTGCTGGGTAGGCGGATTGTCACCTGTTTCGATGGCCCGGGCCAACGCAGCGATCTGATTGTTCAATTTGATCGGGAAGTTCAAAGGATCTTCGTTGGCACGATTACGCACCTGGTAGATGTCTTCCTCGATCGTAGACAGTCTGTCGCGCAGCGAAGCACCGGCTTCCGCAATCTTCTCGTCTTTGACCTTCGCGGCGCGGTCTTTGGCTTCCGCGTTGATTTTCCGAATCGCGATTACCATCTCATCCGCCTGGCTCACCTCGTCCCGCACCTGCGACGCAAATCGGAACTGCTCTTGCAACTGGGCGACCGTCAGCTGCGACCGCCGATCAAGTTCCAGTGCCAGCGGCTGAGTTTCTGCTTTGCCGAGTGCTGTTACACGAACCTGATAATCGCCGGGGACGGCCATGGGGCCTTGTTCCGGCCCGCGCACCCCACATGATTTCACCTTCAAATACAGTGGCGCCCGGATAGCGTAAGTCCCAGGTAAATCGATTTGTGCCAGCCTTCCTGCCCGGAGGGGGTGTGCGAGGCGGACCAAATTCGCTTTCCTCTTCTTCCCCGCCCTTCTTCTTATCCGTGGCTGCCGAACTCTCAAAGCTCCGTACTTCATGTCCGGCGGAGTCAAGAATCGTCACCTTCACTGAATCGGCGTCTTTCGCCAAGAAGTAGTCGATTGTTGCCGGCCGATAGGACCGAACTGCGGCGTTCGGTTTAAAGACGTGGAGAGTAGAGGCGGTGAGGTCAGGCTCCATTTGGCGAAGTATGGCGATGTCATCGAGGACATAGAAGGAACGTCCGTGTGTCGCAATTACCAGGTCATCGGACGCAATGACAAGATCTGCAATTTGCGTGTCGGGAAGATTCAGACGCAGTGATTGCCAGTGATCACCATCGTCGAACGAAACGTAAATCCCATGTTCGGTCCCCGCGTAGAGCAGTCCTTTTCTCTTCGGATCCTCTCGCGTGACGTGCACATAGTCGTTATCAGGGATCCCGGCGACAATCTTCGTCCAGGTCTTTCCGAAGTCGTGTGTTCGGAAGATGTACGGCTTGCGATCGTCGAGTTGGTAACGTTTGGCCGCCAGATACGCCGTCCCGGCTCGTGCGCAGACGCGTCGATCATGCTGATCCGGCTAAATTCGGGCAGTTCTTTTGGAGTGATGTTAGCCCAATTCTTTCCGCCGTCGCGCGTGATGTAGGCGAGCCCGTCGTCCGAGCCCGTCCAAATCGTGTTCGCGTCCTGAAGCGAAGGTGCGATGGTGAAGATTGTCCCGTAGATCTCCGGTCCGTTTTGGTCTTTCGTAATGGGCCCGCCGGAATCGCCGAGCGTCTTCGGATCGGCACGCGTGAGATCAGGGCTAATCTGTTCCCAGCTTTGCCCCTCGTTCGTTGATTTCCAGAGGTGTTGTGAGGACGTATACAGGATCTTCGGATCTTGTGGCGAGAAAACAATGGGGTAAGTCCACTGCCACCGTTCTTTCAGAGACGAGGCCGGCATTCCGGAGAAGAACAGCGGATACACCTGGACGTCGCGCATCTCGCCGGTACGACGGTCGTAGCGTGTCAGCAATGCGCCCTGGCTGCCCGCGTAAAAGATATTGGGGTCGTTGGGGTCCGGGGCGATGTAACCACTTTCGCCGCCGCCCACAGAGTAGAGCGGCGCGAACATGTTCGATCCAACGCCGAATCGCCGTCCGCCTGCAGCACTTTGCACGCAAACCGTCGTATTGTCCTGCTGAGCGCCGCAGACCTGATACGGAATGTCTTTCGTGACGGCGACGTGATAGAGCTGAGCCGTCGGAAATTCCAGGCCAGTCCAGGTGGCGCCTCCGTTGAGCGAAACCGTACCTCCGCCATCATTGCTGCTCAACATCCGCTGATTATTATTCGGGTCGATCCACAGATCGTGATGATCGCTATGCGGAGTTCGAATCGGCTTCCACGTTTTGCCGCCGTCGGTCGATTTCAGGAAGGCCACGTCCATGTCGTAGATCGTGTCCTTTTCTTTCGGATCGGCTTGGATGCGGGAGAAATAGAACGCCCGCTGCAATGCGCGACGATCCTGGCTCACGAGCGTCCAACTCGCCCCTGCATTGTCGGAACGGAATAAGCCTCCGTCGTTTGCCTCCACCATGGCCCAGACGCGATTTGAGTCCGCGCCCGAGACAGTGATGCAGATCTTGCCGATAATCCCTTTCGGAAGTCCTTCGTTGCGCGAAATCTCCGTCCAGTTATCCCCACCATCGGTGGACTTGAAGAGTCCGCTGCCAGGGCCCCCGTCGTTCAAGAGCCACGGCGTGCGATAGACGTCCCACAACGACGCGAACATCACTTTGGGGTTATGCGGGTCCAACGCGAGGTCAATGGCGCCCGAGTGGTCGTCCCGGTACAGAACTTTCTTCCACGTTTTTCCGCCGTCTCGCGAGCGAAAAATCCCTCGCTCCTCGCTGGGCCCATATGGATGGCCGAGCGCGACCACATAGACGATGTCGGGATTCTTGGGATCGATGCGAATCCTGGCGATCGCCTGTGTATTGGCGAGTCCGACTTTGTGCCAGGTCTTCCCCGCATCGGTAGACTTGTACACGCCGTCGCCCTGCATGATGTTGCCGCGCAGTTCCGTTTCACCCGTTCCGATGTAAACGACGTCAGGATTCGACTCCGAGACGGCCACTGCACCCACAGAGGAACTGGTCAGCTGACCGTCTGTGACCGGCTTCCACGTCGTGCCGCCGTCCGTCGTTTTCCAGAGCCCGCCGCCCACAGCTCCGAAATAATATTCGTTCGGCCGGCTCGGAGATCCAGCGCCTGTCAGCGAGCGGCCACCCCGGTTAGGGCCGATGCTGCGCCATTTGAGCGCTCCAAGCGTGGAAGGTGCGTAGTCGGCCAGACAAAGGCTCGCCGTAAAGGTACAGAAGACAATCAATCTCGAAATCATTCCTGATCGGATCCTTGGTGGGATTAACTCTCGTGTTCGACAGGGAAGCGAGGAATACAACGCAACGCGGAAAATACAAGATAGCGCAGCTACCTACCTGAGTCCCAGCCAAGTGGCTTCCGAATGAGATACAGTCTTTGAAATGCCAATGGACAAGGTTGTTCTAATCACGGGTTGCAGCACGGGTTTCGGACGCGAAGCGGCAGAGGCTCTCGCGAAACGAGGTTATACGGTCTTTGCCTCGATGAGAGAGTGTTCCGGAAAGAATGCTGGGCACAAGCGAGCTTTGGAGGATCTGGCCGAACGGGAGAAGGTACCAGTTTTCGTGCAGGACCTCGACGTGACGAGTGACGAGTCAGTTCAGTCGGCCATTGACGAAATTGTGAGACGCTCGGGCCGCATCGATGTGGTCATCAACAATGCCGGCTTCGCAGCTATCGGCATAACCGAGGGATACACAACGTCCCAATGGAAACGGCTATTCGAGGTCAATCTGTTCGGTGTCGTTCGGGTCAACCGGGCAGTTCTGCCGGTCATGCGGCGCCAGCAGAGCGGATTGCTGATACACGTGAGTTCGGCCGCCGGTCGTATCTGCGTTCCCTATATGGGCGTGTACGCGGCCAGCAAGTTTGCCCTCGAAGCTGTCGCGGATAGTTATCGATTCGAGCTCAAACCGTTTGGCATAGATTCGATACTGGTCGAACCCGGCATCCATAGAACGCCGATTTTTGACCACATCATGGCTCCGGAAGATCAGCAGGCTGTAGCTGGGTATTCTCCCGAAACCGACTACAGCGGCCGTGTGAAGGGGGTATTCGACGGGGCTAATGCTTCGCCCGAAACGCCAGGAGCCAAAGAAGTAGCCGACGCGTTAGTAACCTTGATTGAAACTCCCTCGGGAGAACGCGCATTTCGCACGGTACCAACTCCGGCCATTCAACCACTCATTGAGCCTCTCAATGCCATGGCTGAGGAGTTACGCAAAACCGTCGCGCACGTCTTCACTGTTCCCGAGTTGATCAGTTAGCGTCGTAGAATTCCGACGCGGGGCGCAAGATTCGCCCCGATCGCAGAATCTTCTCCACCGCTACAGGCAAATGGCGCTGAGCCGCCAACAACGAGCATTCAGTCAAAGCGGCTCTGAGCGATGGAAGATTGACACGCAAAGTGAGCCGGGCGGGGCTCGAACCCGCGACCACCGCATTAAAAGTGCGATGCTCTACCAACTGAGCTACCGGCCCGCATTGGGGTCAACCTCACTCAGAATATCATCCGAACTCGTTGCTATACTTTCCCCGTTCTTCAAACCGGAAGAGAATCGTCATTGCACAGTCGCTACCTCCTTGTTTTTGCAGCGTTGCCGTTGCTAGCCGAACCGACGGTCCGCTACGAATTAAGCTTCCCTAATGCGGTGCACCACGAAGCTGAAGTGGAAGCGATTTTTGAAAACGTACCCATGGCGCCTCTCGATGTCGTGATGAGCCGGTCTTCGCCGGGCCGTTACGCTCTTCATGAATTTGCCAAGAACGTTTATTCCGTGCGTGTGAGCGACAAAGATGGGCACGCCTTAAAACCAACCCAGGTTGATCCATCTACCTGGAGGATCGAGGGCCATAACGGAAGCGTACGATTTCACTACACGCTTTTCGGAGACCGGACAGACGGCACGTATGCCGGAATCGACGAGACCCACGCTCACCTGAACATGCCTGCCACTCTTGTTTGGGCTCGCGGGCTTGAGAACGCCCCAGTGACGGTCCGCTTCACTCTGCCCGAAGGCAAGAACTGGAAAGTTGCGACGCAACTGGTTCCGCAACAAGATGGCACGTGGTTCAGCCCCAAACTTGGATCGCCTGATGGACGGCCCAGCGGAGTTGAGTGTCCACGACCAGCCCGAATGGAAAATTGAAGATGCTGCCTTTCGAGTGGCGCTCCATCATACGGAGACTGCCGCCGAAGCAGCCCAATTCGCGCGCATGTGCGAGGCCGTCGTTCTCGAAGAAGAAGGCGTGTTTGGTGCCCTGCCCAAATACGACAACGGCACATATACATTTCTGCTGGATGTCCTCCCGTATGCCTCTTTCGACGGCATGGAACATCGAGACTCCACCGTGATCACCGGCATCGGTGACGTGCTACATGGACGCGGAGAAGGCATGATCGGCGCCGCGGCGCATGAGTTCTTCCATTCGTGGAATGTGAAGCGCATGAGACCGAAGACGCTCGAACCCTTCGACTACGAAAGAGCAAACATGTCGGGCGAACTGTGGTTTGCCGAGGGCTTCACCAACTACTATGGCCCGCTTGCGCTCGAACGGTCGGGCATTGAAGAACTGAACCAGTTTACGCGCAACATGGGAAGCGCCGTGAATGCGGTTCTTACGTCTCCCGGGCAGATTGATTCACAGCCCAGCAGAAATGAGCAGCCTTGCTCCGTTCGTCGACGCGGCGACTTCCATCGACCAGCGCAACTTGGCAATACGTTCATTTCCTATTACACGTACGGTCAGGCGCTGGCGTTCGGTTTGGACCTGACCATTCGCGAGCATTTTCCAGGCAAGTCACTCGACGACTGGATGCGCACCGTTTGGCGCGAGCATCCGGACGTCGAGCGGCCGTATACGTTGGCTGACCTGGAGAACTCCCTGGCTGAGGCAACGGGAGATGCTCTTTTTGCCCGGGAATTCTTCGAGCGCCATGTTACAGGCAAGGAACCGCTAGATTACGCGACGCGCTGTCGCGCCCGCCGGGCTGGTGCTCCGCAAGGCTCACAGAAACGAGGCGTGGTGGGGCAAGGAACAGATCAGTTTCTCCGCGGAAGGAGCGACAGATCAATTCAGAGACGCTGCAAGGGTTCGCCTCTGTACCGGGCCGGTCTGGAACGGGGCGATCGTATTCTCTCGGTGAATGGCAACGCCGTCGCGGGCGACACAACGCGTCGAAGAGTTGTTGAGCAAACACAAGCCGGGTGACAACCTGACACTTCGGGTGCGAACTCGTGCCGGAGAACGCGAGGCGCACGTCACGCTGGTGGAAAATCCGCAGCTCGAGCTTGTCACATTTGAAGACGCAGGTCAGGCAATTACGCCGGAGATAAAAGCGTTCCGCGAGGCTTGGCTCGGCTCGAAGGCTCTCCATCCGCTTCCTAAACTCGGGCGGTTAGAATAGCAGCGGAACGGAGATTCATCGATCGAGTGGACAGACGAACTTTTCTGAACTCTTCCTTGGCGGCCTCAACTGTTGCGCTTGAGAGTAACCAAGCAGGTGGCAGGCGGCGGAAGCGCAAGCGCAAGGAGGCCAACGGGAGTATTACGAGCTGCGGCGTTATCAGCTCCGATCAGGACCCCAGCCGAAGATCGTCGAGAAGTTCATGGCCGAGACTCTCATTCCCGGTCTGAACAAGTTAGGGCTGAAGCCGATCGGCGCGTTCACTCTTACCCTGGGCCCTGAAACGCCAGCGCTCTATCTTCTGATTCCTTCGTCGTCGCTCGATCTGTTGACCAATGTCGGAGTCCCGGCTTGCGCAAGAAGACGACTATATGCGGGCAGGTGCGGCGTTCCTGGCCGCTCCGGCGAAAGAGCCCGCCTACGAACGCCTGGAGAGTTCGTTGATGGCTGCTTTCGAAGGTTGGCCTAAGCTCGTTGTCCCGCCGGTTACCGCACAAAACGGCAAACGCATTTACCAATTAAGAACATACGAGAGCCCAAGCTTTAAAGCGCATCGCACGAAAATCAACGATGTTCCACAGCGGAGAGTTCGAGATCTTCCGGAAGTCGGGCTTCTGGCAGGTCTTCTTCGGAGATACGTTGATTGGGCCGCGGCTGCCCAATTTAACCTACATGCTTAGCTATCCCGACCTGGGTGAGCTCAACGCGAAGTGGGATGCCTTTTTCTCGAGCGCGGAATGGAAGAAACTGGCGGCATCGCCTGAGTTCAACTATGAAGCGACGGTCTCAAACGTGACCAACCTGATCCTGGCGCCGACATCGTATTCGCAGATCTGATCGAACGTGTCTCGTCTCACCTGACGTTCTTCAACAGCATTGGGAATACAGTGTCTGGGCGACTAACAGGCTACTGCACGCCGCAGAGCAGCTTTCCCCGGAAGAGTTAACTCGCGATTTCAAAACGGCGGACAGCAGCGTCCTCGAAACACTGGCCCATCTCTTCTGGTCGGAAACGATCTGGTTGAGCAGGTTCAAGAAGGTTCCTTCACCTTCGCGTCCCGAAAAGGGCACGCAGACTCTCGGCTACCTTCGGCAGCACTGGCCCGCTCTGCATGATGAGTGGCGACGCTATCTGGCGAGCGTAGTCGATGCAAGCGAAATGCTTGACCTACAAGGATCTGAAGGGGCACGAGTGGCATCAGCCGGTATGGGTACTTTTGTTCCACATCGTCAATCACTCCACCCATCATCGAGGCCAAGTGTCGGGATTCCTGCGAGCCATGGATCATACGCCTCCGCCTCTCGACTTTGTTGCCTATCATCGGCAACTTCTCGTAGTGTTCGGATCCTGCGTTGGTGGTTGCCATAGTAGGAGGTGTACACAAACGCGCTGATCGACGAGAAGAGCCCGTACTTACGACAGCATGCGCATAATCCCGTGCAATGGCTGCCCTGGGGCCCGGCGGCTTTCGAAAAATCCCGCCTGGAAGACAAGCCGATCTTTCTCTCGATCGGATACTCGACTTGCCACTGGTGTCACGTCATGGCGCACGAGTCATTTGAGGATGCCACCACCGCGGATGTTCTCAATCGCGACTTCGTGCCCGTGAAGGTAGATCGCGAAGAGCGGCCCGATGTCGATCGCATTTACATGTTGTTTGTGCAGGCGACCACCGGAAGCGGCGGTTGGCCCATGTCCGTCTGGCTTACGCCCGAGTTAAAGCCGTTCTTCGGCGGAACCTACTTTCCTCCAGATAGCCGCTATGGCCGTCCGGGTTTTCGGGACTTGCTGGAACACCTTGCAAGAGTCTGGCGCGATGAGCGCGCCGCGATCGAAAGCTCCAGCGCAAAGCATTACGGAACAACTTCGATCCATCGCGGCCGGCAGGACATCGGCCCAGACCTTGGACAAGCAGTTATTCGAATCCGCCTATTGGCATTTCCGGAGAAGTTTTGATCAGCATTGGGGCGGATTTGGCGGAGCGCCTAAATTCCCGCGCCCGGCCGCTCTGCTCTACCTGCTGCGCTACGGCCACGAAGAGAATAACGACGAAGCACTCGACATGGTCACGAGAACGCTGCGAGCCATGGCCGCCGGAGGAATGCATGATCATCTCGGAGGCGGCTTCCATCGCTACTCGGTCGATGAGAGATGGTTTGTTCCACATTTCGAGAAGATGCTTTACGATCAGGCTCAGCTCGTCACTGCTTACCTGGAAGCTTTTCAGATTACGCGTGACCAGTTGTTCGCTCAAACCGCCGAGCGGGTCCTGCGCTATGTGCTTCGAGACCTGACGGACGCCCGAAGGCGGATTCTATTCGGGCGAAGACGCCGACAGCACCGATCCCGAGGATCCCAAAGAGCATCGGGAGGGCGCCTTCTACGTCTGGCGAAAGCGCGAGATCGACGAAGTTCTCGGCCCCGACGCCGAGGAGTTCTCCCGCCATTACGGCGTACGACGCGGACGGCAATGTGGAGAACGATCCGCACGGGGAATTCATTGGCTTCAACATTTTGTTCGAGGAACTCACGCCCTCGCACGACGATCAGAGTTCGGTTGTTGCTGCCGAGGATCGCTTTGGCGCTTCACGCGAGAAGTTGTTCCTTCAGCGCGAAGGACGTCCAAGGCCTCACCTTGACAACAAGGTTCTGACCTCCTGGAATGCGCTGATGATCTCGGCTTTGGTCAAAGCGGGTGGCGTTCTCGGGAAGCCGGAATATACGGAGGCTGGCATCGGAAAGCGCTCGAATTTCTGCTGTCCGAGCATGTTCGACTCAGAGTCCGGCGCCCTTCTTCGCCGCTATTGCGAAGGCGAGGCCGCGATTCCCGGCCTTTGCTGATGATTACGCATTCCTCGCGTCCGCACTTATCGACGTCTTCGAGGCGACGGGCCATTTCAGGTACCTTGCCTTGGCGATACGGCTTGCAACGGAAGGACTCGAGCCCATTCGAAGACACGGCGGAAGGCGGGTTCTTCAGCACGCGGGAAGGCTCGCCGGACATCTTGCTGCGGATCAAAGACGATTACGATGGAGCGGAACCCTCGGCGAACTCGGTCGCTATCGACGTGCTTTTGAGGCTCGCGCACTGGACCGGACAGGATGCCTTATTCCGAGCGAGCGGAGCGAGCGCTGCTTTACTTTGCTTCGAAACTTCAGGCGCAACCCACGATGGCGCCGCAGCTCCTGGCTGCTCTCGGGAGATATTTGACACCGCCGGAACAGGTCGTGATCCGCTGCCAGGACGGCGCAGCAAACGACCCAGAAAGTAGACGAAGTCGCCGCGGTGAGCCGAAATGAATATCAAACCCTACGGCGCAGTCATCGTCGTCACCGACAGCGAAGTCGAAAGGTCTGGCGGATCTCGCTCCGACTCTGAGCAGTCTGGATCGGAAAGGAGCGGCAACGCTGTACCGCTGCAAAAATCTGACGTGCGAACTGCCGGAACGACTCGCGTGAGTGACGTTCGGTAGACCTCTTCCTTGCTAAACTGTGCCAGATGGCAGCTACGAAGGAAACGACCCGCACAACTATATTGCAGGGAAAAGAAGTAAATCTTGCGGGCCCAGAATTAAAGGTTGGCGATAAAGCGCCAAATTTCAGTGTTGTAGACAGCACGCTTCAGGCCGTCGATCTCGCCGGCACAGGTAGCGGAATGCGCATTTTCAGTGTTGTACCCTCACTGGATACGCCAGTCTGCGATGCGCAAACTAAGCGTTTCGAGGAAGAAGCCGAGAAACTGGACGAAGTCAAGATCTACACCATCAGCATGGATCTTCCATTTGCCCAAAAGCGCTGGTGCGGAAATTTCGGAATCAACAAGGTCACGATGCTGTCCGATCATCGATCGGGCTCGTTTGGGGAGAATTACGGAACGCTCATCCCCGATGTACGGATCGAGAGCCGGGCAATTTTCGTGGTTGACGGAAGCAATACGCTCCGTCACGTGGAGTACGTGAAAGCTGTTGGCGATCACCCCAACTACGAGGCTGCGCTGAAGGCAGTCAAATCATCCAGCTGAAAACAGCCGTTTGTTAGCTCAGTAATTTGCCACGCCAGCGGCGGCAGTCATCACTTGAGGCCGCCGCTCGGCATGCGGCAGGGTGGCCGTCATAAACCAGAAGCCCTCAATCGCGTGAACGACGTCGATATACTCGTTCAAATTGCCGGGTTTGGTGATATAGCAGTTCGCGTTCAAAGAATAAGCCTTTGCGATATCGTCGTCCGCCTTGGAACTGGTCATCACCAAAACCGGGATCTTGTTTGAGCGCGGGATCTGACTTCATTTCCGCCAGAACCTCGCATCCATTCTTTTTGGGCAAATTCAGGTCCAACAAGACCAGATCCGGCCGCTCAACGGCGTCGTACTCAGACGAGTGCAGGTATTCCAAGCCTTCCACTCCGTCCCGCGCTACGGACAGGCGCACGGGAACGGGCGTGTCTTTCAACGCCTCTCTGATGAGTCTGACGTCGCTCGGAGAATCTTCAATTACGAGTATCCGGAGCTCCCTCATATGAAAGTAACCGTCATTACGGACCACTCTTCCTGCACTTTGTCCTCCAAAATGTAAGTATTTGTTCTGGAAGGACGAAGACTTCGATTTTCGGATCATAGGACACGAATTTCCGGTAATATCTACGCCCTAAACTTAGGAACTCGGCAAAAAGCGGCGCACGTTCCGGTGAGTTTGTCAACGCATTGACAGAGGGCTAACGTCTTTCTTATCATTGACCTTGCTCCTGCAGGTAGCCTGCCTGAGCTCGACACGCGGAGGCTTTGTGATCAAGTTAGACATCATCAATGAGGTGGTTGGCCGTACCGGAATCACGAAGACGAAGGCCGAAATGGCCGTCGAGACCGTGTTCGAGACAATGAAGAAGGCCCTCAAAAATGGAGATCGGATCGAACTGCGCGGATTTGGCATTTTCAATGTGCGGCCGCAGGAAAACCGGGATCGGCAGAAATCCACGTACCGGCGCCGAAGTGGCCATCCCGCCTGGCAAAGCGGTACGGTTCAAACCGGGAAAAGAGCTGCAGACGCTGCAGTAGAACTGATGGCTAAGCCGGGACTCGCGGACCGGATCCAGCTTTTGGTTTCGAGTAGCGGCAGAGCCCCGTCTGAGCGCATTTTGGAAGATCAGGGCCAGGTAAGAAGCCCGGAGCCTCGCCGGTTGTGGTTACACATCACGCTGCTCTGGCTGACCTTTCTGTCCACCACGGTATTCGGGTACGCGCTCAATCGCAGTTTCCGGATGGGCACCGGATTGAAGGATCAGTTTGTAGTCTCAGGCTATCGGCTCCTGTTTGGTGGAGATAGCCAGTTACTCGTTGGCTGCGCTTACTCCGTCCCGCTCATTCTCATTCTGCTCGCCCATGAACTAGGGCACTACATCACCTGCCGCCGCTGGGGAGTCTCTGCTACTCTGCCGTTCTTCGGTCCATCACCAACTCTTCTCGGGACCATCGGAGCATTTATCTGGGTGAAATCACCTATTTACCGGACTCGCAGCCTTTTCGACATTGGGATCTCCGGGCCCGATCGCCGGTTTCGCTGTTGCTTTGCCGTTTCTGATCGCTGGAGTGGGTTTTTCCCGAACCTGTCCCGGCGGCCAGGCAAGCGCTTCGTTCGTCTTCGGGACACCGTGGCTGCTGCATCTACTCGAATCGGTGCGTTTCCCTGGCGTACATGCTTCCGATATCTGCTTGCACCCCATCGCGATGGCGGCTTGGGCCGGGCTGCTTGCGACCGCCATCAACCTGCTGCCGGTCGGCCAACTGGATGGCGGGCACATCGTTTACGCACTTTTCGGTAAAGACGGTCCACACGCTCTTCTCGTGGGGAGTCATTCTGAGCCTTGCCGTTGGCGGGCTCTTTTACTGGCCCTGGTGGGTTTGGGCTGTCGCCATGTTTTTCTTTCGCCGGCACCCGCTGATTTTCGATTCGCAGCCGCTCGGAACGCGGCGGCGGCTTATTTGCCCTGGTTGGACTTGCTCTGTTTGTTCTGTCGTTTTCTCCCATCCCAGTTCGAGTCGGGTGACTAACGCGGATCTATGAAAATTTCGGCCACGATCATCACGTTCAACGAAGAGCGCAACATCGCCCGCGTGATTGAAAGCCTGCGCTGCTGTGATGAAATCCTGGTTCTCGATAGCGGGTCGAACGATCGAACGGTCGAGATTGCGACGAAGCTGGGCGCCCGTGTCGTCGAAGCTTCGTGGAATGGCTATGCCGCCCAGAAGAATATCGCGGCGGAGCTTGCGACCCACGATTGGATCCTCGCTCTTGATGCCGACGAGAGCCTAAGCGAGGCCCTCGAAGCCGAAATCTGGCAGATCAAGAAGTCGGGACCCGAAGTTTGACGGCTACACGGTCCCCAGATTGGCGCAATATCTAGGCCGGTGGATTCTCCACAGCGGGTGGCACCCTGACCGCAAAGTAAGGCTGTTCGACAGAAGAAAAGCTAAGTGGGTTGGAACTTTCGTACATGAATCCGTGAAGGTGGATGGACATGTGGGCCACCTCCGATCCAACCTTCTGCACTTTACCTGCAATTCGCTTTCGGAACACCTGCGATCCATGGATCGCTATACGACGCTCGCAGCCCAGGAGATCGTCGTCTCTAGGGAAGCAGCCGAGTTTTGCGCAGGCTTGTTATTGGATCCTCTGTGGACGTTTTTTCGCACTTACGTGCTCCGGCTTGGATTTCTGGACGGAACAGAAGGTCTCGATCATTGCTTATATGGCGGGCTTCTACAATTTCGTGAAGTATTCGAAGGCGCGGCACATGAGCCCAGGCCGAAAACCGTAGGTGCAGATTCTCCATATCGACACGGGCGGGGAGATGCGAGGCGGGCAGTATCAGGTGCTGTTGCTGCTGAACGAACTGCGGGAGAAGGGACATGAGTCGATCTTGCTGGCTCAGGAGAATGCGCCATTGTGGAGGGCCGCACAGGCTGCTGGACATCGGGTGGCACGCGCCTCGCATGCGTGAAATCTGGAAATGGTCGCGAGCGTCGGCCGTCGTTCATGCGCACGACGCCAAGGCGCATACCCTCGCGGCCCTTGCGTCGAGGAAGACGTTCGTTGTCTCCCGCCGGGTAGCGTTCCCGGTCAAGCGGACAGTCGCCTCACGCTGGAAATACCGCCGCGCTACTCGCTATCTCGCGGTCTCGGAGTATGTCGCGGGCGAACTCCGAAAGGCTGGTGTCCCGGCGGCGAAGATTGACGTGGTTTACGACGGCGTCAGCGCCCACTCCTAGCTCGCGAGAGCTGGGATCCCAGCTACCCGATCGTTGCCTTGCAATCTGCCGATCCCGGGAAAATGGGAAGTTTACTGGCGCCGACGCAGCCGCGCTGGCCGGCGTCGAACTTGAGTACAGCACCGACTTCCTGCCTCATTCCGACGCGCTTCCGCTTTCTTGTATCTCTCGCGCTCCGAAGGCCTCGGGTCAGGCGCTCTGCTCGCCATGAGCATGGGCGTGCCGGTGATCGCGAGTCGGGTCGGAGGGTTGGCGGAACTCTTTACGGATGGCTCGTCCGGGCTTTACGTCGAGAACGATGCCGAGGAGATTGCGGCGCGCGATCCGCAGACTCTGAGCTAATCGAGAACTCGCGCTACGGCTTCGAGAAGGCGCGATGGCAAGAATTGCCGAACGCTTTACGCGCTGAACAAATGGTTTCCGATACTCTTCGCGTCTACGAGAGGGCACTTGGCTGACCTTCCGCCGGTTTTCATCCTGTCGCTAGCGGCCCTGTTCGGCCTGGTGGTCGGCAGCTTCCTGAATGTCTGTATTTTTCGGGTCCCACGCGATCTGTCCGTTGTACGGCCGCGATCGTTTTGTCCATCTTGCGAGACCGCGATCGCCTGGTACGACAACATTCCCGTTTTCAGCTTCCTGTTCCTTCGCGGCCGGTGCCGGCATTGTCGGGAACTCGATCGGATGGTCCTACCTGCTGGTTGAGGTAATCACGGCCGTCACTTTTGTGGCCGTCGTCAATGCATATGGATTCTCTGCTTCAGCGCTGCGAAGTGGATCGTCTACGAGTGTTTGATGATTATTTTGTTTTGGACCGATTGGCAGGAACGGATTCTGCCGGATGAGTTCACGCTTGGGGGCTCAGCTACTGGGTCTTGGTGTTCGCTTTTCTGGTTTATGTGCCCGGGATGCTGGGCGATGTCTTCCTGAGCGACCGCGGATGGAGAGCCAATCGTTCGCCAACGCCATCGTCGGAGGCCTTGTTCGCCTCGCTTCCCATTTGGCTGCTGGGCTTCCTGTACGAAAAGGTGAGAGGGCGAGAGGGCTTGGGCTTCGGCGATGTCAAGCTGCTATTGCTCATGGGTGCATTTCTCGGGCCGGAAAACGCGTTCTCCGCCTTGACTCTGGGTGCGACGGGAGGCGCCGTCTTCGGCATTGGGCAGCTTGTCTGATCGACGCAAAGAAGCCTGGAACTATGCCCTGCCGTTCGGCAGTTTTCTTGCCGCCGCAGGCTATCTCATTCCGCTCGTTTCACGCCTGAGCCTGACGACCGTGACGCTTGCCAGAGGACACGTTGACTGGCTGCTTAGATTCGTTTCGTAATGGTAGTATGGGGTTTTACTAACGATGAAGGAACTGCTTCAGGCACTGAAGCCTGGTGAGCGCGACTGGCGAATCGCCACTCAACTCGATCCGAAGCGCCTCCCCGCGCATGTAGCCATCATCATGGACGGCAACGGCCGCTGGGCGAAGCAGCGAAACCTTCCAAGAATCATCGGACATAAAGCCGGCGTTAGTGCAGTTCGCACTACGGTGGAGACCTGTGCTCAACTCGGGCTCGAAGCCCTCACACTGTACGCTTTCTCCGTCGAGAACTGGAAGCGTCCGCGCCACGAAATTGATGGTCTCTGGCGTTTACTGGTCGTGTATCTGCGGCGCGAACTCGTGACGCTGATGGAGAACGACATTCAGCTCGTCGCAATCGGCAGGCTGGAGTCTCTCCCCGACTCTATCCAGGCTGAACTTCAGAGCGTTATGAGCAGAACGGCCGCGAATCGCGGCATGCGCTTGAATCTGGCCATTAATTACGGCGGCAGAACCGAGCTCATCGATGCGGTGAATTCGATCCTCGAGAATGCAAGGCTGGAAGGCAATCTCGATGCGCTGGAGATTACGGAAGAAGCAATCTCTTCCCATCTCTATACTGCCGGGCTTGAAAGATCCGGACCTGCTCATCAGAACGTCCGGAGAAATGCGCGTCAGCAACTTTCTCCTGTGGCAGATTGCGTATTCGGAGCTGTACGTCACCGACACGTTATGGCCTGATTTTACCAGAACGAATCTGCTTGAGGCTATCTTCGATTACCAGAATCGCGAAAGGCGGTTCGGCGGTTTAGCGCGAACCGGCGTTGTTCCTCCCAGAAGCGTCCGGGGCTCTCGCTCGACGAAGAGCTTTTCCCTCTACCGCTCGCGTAGCGAGACTCCGGATCCGCACAGCCACTATGGTTCGCCTCCTGACAGCCCTGGCGCTGATTGTGCTTGCGCTGTACCTGATCTGGCTCGCGCCTTTATCCGTGTTTATTGCGGCAGCTCTGGGTTTTGGTTGCCTGTGTTACTGGGAGTTCGGGAACATCGCTGTCGCGCATAACATCGAACGCCCCGGGCTGGTGGGATTTCTCATCGGGCTTCTGCATCGTTGTCTTTCCCCGGCAGGCATTCCTTGCCTGCGTACTACTGTTGCTGCTGCAGCTTGCGTTGTCTCTTCGGCTTTCGAATCTGCGGAAGCATTTTGCCGGCAGTTGCCGCCCTCTTCACGGGCGCACGTGTATGCATTTGCTCCCTGGCACTTTGCTGTCGAGTTACGCCGCGTCAGTCCTCATCTCCTGTTTTTCGCTCTTGCGCTGAACTGGGTGGGAGACTCTGCCGCCTATTACGCGGGCCGCAAGTTCGGAAGACACAAGCTCGCGCCTACGAATCAGCCCCGGCAAAAGCTGGGAAGGCGCGATCGCTTCGTGCCATTGCGTCATCTTTGTTCGGAATTGTGTACCTGTACGAATTCGTTCCGAGACTGTCGACCACGCTATGTAACCGCAATGCCGAGCCTTTCGCTACTGTTCGTCTGCGCCATGTCGCTAGCCGGCAATGTTGCGGGTCAAGTCGGAGATCTTGCCGAATCCTCAATGAAGAGAGGCGCTGGACTGAAGGACAGCGGGAATCTTCTGCCGGGTCATGGAGGCATCCTCGACAGGATGGACAGCAGTATGTTCACGCTTCCTGTTATTTACGCAATTTATACAGTTGGCCTAATTAAAACGACTTACGCTTGTCGATTAATTGCCGTTATTACTGCCAGTAATTCTGACCTAAGTAAAACATTCTAAATACGTTCTGACTAGGCTCTTTTTACGCTCTTTATCGGAAACCAACGCGTAAATTAGATCATCTCAGATGCATAAGGTTGGTTTACGCAAAGAGCAAATGAGAATAAATACCAAAAATCGTATCTAGTTGCATTGAGTCTTATGACCGCAGGATTAGCTCTTGGGCAAAGCTCCGAGCACATGCCGTTGACTTTGGGACTCAAGGTGGGAATACCGGTGACTGACATGTTCAGTACGTCGAACACTGGAACTGCTTCAATCTTGAGTGGAACGAACTTGACCAGTTTCACTGGAATACCAGGCTCGAATTATTCAAGCCATACTCCCCGTTACATTCTGGGCGCCAGCGCTGAGTTTCACATGCCGCTCCACCTGCGGTTTGAAGTCGACGCTCTCTACAAGAGAGGTGGCTTACAACAACTCGATACCGCTTCACTGCCGGAACTGCTTATCTCCCGACCTCATTGAATTGGTGGGAAATCCCGGGTGTATTCAAATACAACATCGCAATGGGCCACTTCCGTCCGTTCATTGATTTCGGTGCGTCCCTTCGGCACATCTCAACCATCACGCAAACGGCGTTCATCCCTGGCAACTTCCAGGGCATCATCTCGAACAATTCGGGTGATCTTCACAACCGGAACTCGTTCGGCGGCGTTGCGGGATTCGGAATCACGTTCAAGAAGGGGCCGTTTGAGCTTACTCCGGAAGCACGTTACACGCGCTGGGCTAATCAGGCTTTTGCCAGCAACAATGGCGGCCTGCGCACCAATCTGGATCAGGGCGACATCCTGCTCGGAATCAGCTTCTAACTTTTCGCGTTCAGATCAGAAAGGAGAGAGCCGCTCAGCTCTCTCTTTTTCTATTTAGTGAATTGTCCGGGTCTTCCGGTTCATGTAGTCCATCAGCAAGTAGTTGCCCAGCGTGTACGGTGTCGTGAAGTATGCTTTACCCGAGCACATCTGGGTTACCTTCTGGACGAACTGAATCAAGCCGTAATCACTGGCCAGCATGAAGGTGTTGATCAGAATTCCCTGCCTCTTGCACCGTCCCACCTCTTCCAAGGTTTGGCTGATCACAAGCGGATCGAGTCCGAAGGCGTTCTTATAAATTCGCCCATCCTCAAGCGTCAGAGCAGATGGCTTGCCGTCAGTGATCATGACGATCTGCTTCATGTCCTTGCGTTCCTGCGCGAGCAGCCGCTGAGCCAGTATCAGGCCAGCTCTGGTGTTCGTGTAGTAAGGTCCGACTTGCACCCTGGCAAGGTCCGAGACCCGCATCTCCTCGGCTGAGTCGTGAAAGAGTACGCAGCGAAGACTGTCGCCCGGATATTGCGTCTTGATCAGGTGCGCGAGAGCCAGCGCGACTCGCTTTGCCGGAGTGAACCGATCTTCGCCGTAGAGAATCATGCTGTGGCTGCAATCCAGCATCAGCACCGTCGCGCAGGAGCTCTGATATTCCGATTGGTGAACGTGCAGATCGGAGTACTCGAGGTTCAGCGGCAACGAAAGTCCTTCGCGCTGCAGAGCAGAAAACAGCGTTTGGCTGATGTCGAGGTTCAGAGTGTCTCCGAATTCGTAGCGCTTGGCGCCGCCGCTTGCATCGATCCCGGTTGCAAGTCGCGCGTATCGTGAGCGCCGAAGCTCGACTTACCCAAAGAGCCGAGCAGATCTTTCAGAGTCTTAAAGCCGAGGAAATCAACTGCTTTGTCCGTGACCTCGAATCGGACTTCACCTTCCTTACCGTCTTGCCCTCCGGTACGCAGGGAGCATCCTGGCGGCTGCCCTTCCTTGTTGATCAGTCCCGCCTGCTTCGAGTTTCTCGACCAAGCGGTCGAGCAGTTGCTCGCGCCCTTCCTGGCGACATCTGCTGCAAGCCGCTCCTGCATCGCTTCCAATTGGTCGGGATCGAACAGCTCACCGCTTTCCAGCGCCTGCTCAATAGCCCGCTTCAACTCTTCGAGAGTGTGCTGATCGAACTCAGTGGCCTGGAGGTAAGGATCCTGAAACCCACTCTGCAGGAAGTAATCTGAAAGCGCACGGAGAAGATCTTCCATCTCGATGCCGAGATCTTCTTCAGAGAACTTGCTATACGAGACCTTCCTCATGGCTGCTCCGCTTCAGTTCAGATTCCGCCGGCCGCCTCCCGGGTTGCCGCCCGCCGTCGACGGGCATCGAAACCCCGTCTACCGGACTCTTCCCGTTCCTCGCGAAACCGTTCTTCGCGAGAGCTTCGGTCGCCTGCCACGAATTCCAGTTCTTCGTTCCTGCTGATGCGCCGATGTGAATACAGGCCTTCGAGGATGAACTCTCCAGCAGCAGCTCGCAGCGCATCGCTTTCGCTCACGCCCAAGCCCAGCTTGCCCGTCGATTCGAGAAGATCCTGAATCTGCGACAACTGGCGCAGAAGCTCCGCCGATGACATAGACTCGTCCAACTTCAAAGCTCCGCCAAGTTCAAACCATTGAACGATCTGCCGGAAGTTGACGCCTTCGAAGTACGAGGAGAAAACCTTTCCCACGGCATTTCGAATCAGCTCACGGCCGATCGCGTCGCCGCCCTTCAGTTCGCCTTCATACTCAAGCTCCAACTTGCCCGTGATGGAGGGCAAAGCGGCATAGAGATCCAGGATCCGCGGGACCGCTTCCGACTCCTTCGGCTCGAAGAGCTCGGCGCTCGGCATTCGAGACAACGTTCTCGAGAACCGAGATGGGCAACCGCTGCGAAACGCCCGAGCGCTTGTCGACGCGCTTGTCTTCGCGCGCAAGGAACGCAACCTGCTCCACCACTTCGCGAATGTACGGCGGGACTTCGACCGAAATCGGGGACCGCCTGCGTTGTCCAAGCTTCCTGCGTCGTGATGTCGATGCCCTGCGCAACCGAAAGCGGATAGTGCGTTCGAATCTCGCTTCCGATTCGATCTTTCAACGGCGTGATGATCTTGCCGCGCGCCGTATAGTCTTCCGGGTTCGCCGTAAAGACCAGCATCACATCAAGCGGAAGGCGGACAGGATAGCCCTTGATCTGGATATCCCCTTCCTGCATGACGTTGAAAAGACCTACCTGAACCTTGCCGGCAAGATCGGGCAGTTCATTCACAACGAACAAGCCCCGGTTTGCGCGCGGCAGCAGGCCATAGTGAATCGTCAATTCGCTCGCGATGTCCTGGCCGGTTCGCGCCGCCTTGATCGGATCGATGTCGCCGATCATGTCGGCGATGGTCACATCCGGCGTCGCCAGCTTCTCGACATAGCGAGTCTCGCGATCGAGCCACGCAAGCGGAGTTTCATCTCCGAGCGTCGCTATCTTCTCGCGGCATCTCTGACACAGCGGTCGCAGAGGATGATCGCGTATCTCGCATCCGGCTATATAAGGCATCTAGGGATCGAGAAGACTGGTCAGCATGCGAGCCAGACCGCGTCTTTGCCTGTCCTCGCAAGCCGAGAAGAATGAAATTGTGCCGTGAAAGAATGGCATTGACGACTTGCGGAATGACGGTATCGTCGTAGCCGACCACGACCTGGAAAGAGGCGTTTCGCCACTTTCCAATTTCTCCAGCAGATTCGATCGGAGTTCTTCTTTCAGAGTTCGATCGAGGCGAAACTGATGAGCGAAGCTGCTGGTGCGGAGTTCGCCAAGCGTCCGCGGCAACTCGGAATTAGGCATTGAAGGGTGCGGTAGGTTTCAGTCACAAGTCTAGCAGTGTATTTTCGAGCGCCGGACTGCAATTGCATTCTTCAGCCTCTGCGAGTGTGATATGTTCTCGGGGTCGTGAAAGAGCGGGAACTGAATTCGGCCGATTATCCGCTGCACTGGCGTCAGCTTCAGCAAGTCGGTTTGAACGCCTATGAAGCACGCTCGTATCTGGTGCTGATGGGGCACCCTCGATTCAAGGCATTGGAGCTCGCAGCCAGGGCCCACGTACCGCGGCAAAAGATCTACGAGGTTCTCGACAGCCTCGTCGAGAAGGGCTTCGCGCAAGTCGTCCAGGAGAAGACGAAGCTCTTCTCGGCAGTCGATCCCGTCGCATGTCCATCCCTGGATTCCTGGCCAGACGGAGCAGGATGCTGCAGAACGAGTTGACGGAACAGTCTCGGCTTGGCAAGCAGCCTGATTGAGGATCTGCAGCAGGCCTACACAGCAAGGACAGAGCGGAAAGGGCGCGCTGGACTTCCTGAGCCTCGTCAGTGACCCGACCCAAACCGGTATTCACTATCGACAGAATGTTGAAGTCGGTCGTTTCCAGTTATGACGAATTTGTTCAGCCTCCATTTGCCGTTAATGCCGTCGACGAGCGCTTATTGGAAAACGCGGCCGGCCGTGGAGTACATTGCCGGCTGCTCATCGACAGCGCTCTGACCGACCGGGAGCAGCGCGCACGGCTAGGCGGCCTTGCGGATTTCGGAGTGGAGGTTCGGTTTCTGGACAATCTTGCCCTTGAAACTTGCCTTGTTCGATGTGACTTCGGGCTTGATTGCGCTGCCCGATCCCGTTCAAACCAAGCCGTCGTGGACATCAGTTGTCTTCGAACACAAAGGCTTTGCCGAAGCGATGTCCGGCTTGTTCGAGAACTACTGGTGCCGGGCTCTGCAGAGGATCGCGTCGTAGGCATTCACCCGAACTAACTCGAGCCCAACAAGGTCCGGAGGCGAGGTCAGAAGCAGCTCGGCACTTCGGCAACACGCCGAAACAGTTGGGTCCAGATTCTGGGTTCGTTCATGGGAAATTCGGGGCAGTACACGCCAAGACCTTTTTAGGACCGACGTCACGCTGCCGACTAGCTTGGTCATAACTCTGTCACGTTGGCTATGGAACTGCGCTAGAAAAAACGATGCGCATCTCCCCTCTGGCTCTACTGTTTTTAGCAGCCGCGTTGTCCGCTGCTCCTCTCTTGACCATCAATACGCCTTGCAGCGTGCCCAATACTCTGCCGAGCCAGCCAGCAGTCACCTCCAATTCGAACGCGTGTTCTGTTCAAAGTAATTACGTCTCAAGACCGGACTCTGCCATCTACACGCTGGATCACCAATTTGCCACCGCGTTTGTTCGATCCAGTTACTCCCAATCAGGAAACACCTTCAGCCTCACCATAGATGCGACCGCGGCTTCGACGCCTATCGGCAGTGCAGAAGCATCCTTCGCTTTTTCAGATACCTACATCACAGAGGGATCGCTACGGCCCGGTACTGTGCGGGGCTGGTTTCAACCGGCCGTCGACCGCTACGGAGGCCTCTACAGCTACGATGCTATTTACCCTGGAAGAGGAATTAACCCGCTCATCGGGCCCGGGGATGGCGCTATTCCAATCACGTTGGGCGTTCCGTTCACGGTGACGGCCTATGGAGCGGTCCGCACTTTCAGCGACGATGGAACCCAGTCGTTCGCAAGCATCGACACACTGTTTTGCCTGTCCTTCTTCGAAGCGGACGGCGTCACGCCAGTAGCTCTTACCGAAGTTCCTGAACCAACTAGTTACCTGCTGTTATCCGCTGGGTTACTGGGTTTGTCACTGGTGCGCAAGCGGCGAAAAAGTTAGAAATGTCGTACAGGCGAGCATACACGGCTTGGCTGCTTAGCAAGTCTCACCGCAAGCCGACAGGGGAATCAATATGCCGAAGCTATTCAGATCCTCACCCGCGGCTCCGTCAATTCAATTTTTGACGACGGGTAAGCTAACACGCGCTTCATGGAAATTCCGGAACCCTGATGCTCGGATTGGGCGTCGCTGGTTTCTCACTGCTGAGTCGAAGAGTGCCGCCTCGTGCCGGAACGAATTTGTTAGGTTCGCTGTTCCCTGCAATACGGGGGAAATTCGGGACAGTACACGCGAATTCCTTGACCGGCACCAACGGGGAGTACTAACAAGCCCGCACAGTTGCAGACGGCGAGAATTTGAGATGTCACGCAAGCGTCGAATTGATCGCATACGCGACTCTTTCGTTTGCAGGAGCGTCGAAGCTGCTGGAGTTTACTCGCCTCGAACTTTGAGCAGCACGTCGTCGCGATCGATAAACTGAATAGCGCGCATGCCAAGCACTTCGGCGCCCTGCACGTTGGCGATGCGATCATCCAGGAACAACGTGCGGTCCGGCGCTGTTCCCAGGCCATCCAGACACTGCTCATAAATCACCGCATCCGGCTTTACGGCACCTACGTCGAAGGAAAGCGTCACCTGATCGAAGACAGAGAGGCGATCGGTTTGTGACCGTAGGGCCAGGCCGAGATCGGCAGGCATGTTCGACAACATCCCGACTCGCTTCCCTGCTCTCCGCAGTTCCGCGATCCAGTCCCACATCACGGCGTCGTACTTCATCCAGCTTTCTGAGTCCCGATCGATCAGTTCCTGAATCTGCTTGGAATTCAATTTGACGCCGCCGGCCCGACCAATTCTCTCCCAGTACTCTGAGCCCGAAACGGAACCCTTGTCGTACTCATCCCTGTCCGCCCAGTACAAGTCCATGAACTGTTCACGGGGAATCTTCGCGATAGCTGCCAAGGCCGCCTGATCTTCTTCCGTCTGATTGAAGACCAGAACACCGCCGTAATCAAAGATAAAGCCGTCGAATTCGCTAACGATTGCCATCAACCAACTGTTCCCGCCGTGAGCGAATCTCGCGAACCGCGTAGATGCGGCGCCCCTGGCTCTCGAAATATGTGCGCATCAGCACTTCGCCGATTAACCCGACCGAGAAAAGCATAAGGCCGGCGAACCAGAGCATCGCACCCGCTATCAGCAGAGGTCCATGCTCCGCGATAATGTCGTGCCCCCAGATCTTTTTGAGCAGAATGCCGAAGAGAATCACGCTCCCGAGACCGATCCCAGCAAGACCCCACTTCCCGAAGAAGTGCATGGGACGAGTGAGGTAGCGCAGGAGAAAGCCGATCGTGATGATGTCGAAGAACACCCGGAACGTCCGGCCCAAGCCGTAGTGCGACGCACCGTTAGGACGCTCGATGTTCTTGATCGGCACTTCGATAACCCGTGCGCCGTAAAAGCTGGCAAGTGCCGGGATGAAGCGATGGAGTTCTCCGTAAAGATTTACGTCCTTCAGAACTTCCGATCGATATGCTTTGAAGGTCGTGCCGAAGTCGTGGAGTTCCACACCGGACGTCCGCTTCATCAGCCAGTTCGCGATACGTGACGGAATCTTGCGCGTGACGGCATTATCAACACGATTTTTGCGCCAACCGCTCGCAATGTCCCAGCCGGCGTCGATCTTCTCAAGCAGGAGCGGGATGTCCTCCGGGTCATGCTGAAGATCGCCGTCGAGCGAGATGATGACATCGCCCTGCGCCTCGTCGAAACCCGCCGCCAACGCCGCCGTTTGCCCAAAGTTTCGCCGGAGCCGTAGAACCTTCAGATGGTGATCTGTCTCGACAAGGTTCGCCAGCAGGTCAAAACTCCGGTCCGTGGAAGCATCGTCTACGAAAAGAATTTCGTAGGGCCGATGGATCGCCTCAAGAACCGCGGTAAGGCGGTCGTAGAGGGGGAGTATTGCCGGCTCCTCATTGTGAATGGGGATGACAATCGAAAGCATTGGTTTGGGTATTACCCTAGTGTAGCTAAAGGTTTACGGCTCTCGGACTTATCCTAGTGCTACCGCCCCCGCTCCCGGCCGGCAACTGGTAAAATAAAGACTACAAGACATCGCAGGTAAGCCTTTTCTTTTGCAATAACTTGCATCCCCTTACCCGCCCTAGGAGTTACATTTGGCAGATCAAGAAGTGCCGCCGGGAAGTCTGTTCCCGCCGGGCGACAACACGCGCCTTATCCCGATCAACATCGAAGACGAGATGAAGCGCTCCTACCTCGATTACGCCATGAGCGTGATCGTGGGCCGAGCCCTTCCGGATGTTAGGGATGGTCTGAAACCGGTACATCGCCGCATCCTGTTCGGCCTCCATGAAATGGGGCTGCACTACAACCGTCCGACGCGGAAATGCGCCAAGATTGTCGGCGAAGTTCTGGGTAAGTACCACCCGCACGGCGACGCACCGGTTTACGACTCGTTAGTCCGCATGGCACAGCCATTTTCCATGCGCTACCCGCTGATCGATGGGCAAGGGAACTTCGGTTCGGTCGACGGCGATCCGCCAGCGGCGATGCGGTACACAGAGGCCCGTCTGGCGCGCATTGCAGGCACGCTGCTCGAGGACATCGACAAAGACACCGTCGATTTCCGGCCAAATTACGACGACAGCGAGCACGAGCCGGAGGTGCTCCCCACACGGGTGCCGAACCTCCTGGTCAACGGCTCCTCGGGTATTGCGGTGGGCATGGCGACGAACATCCCGCCACATAATCTGCGCGAGATTATCGACGTCACGGTTGCGCTGATTCAGGACCCCCATCTCCCGATGGCGAAAGTTCTCGAGATGGCGCCCGGGCCTGACTTCCCGACCGGCGGCTTCCTGCTGGGCCGCCAGGGCATCCTTGACTACTACCTGAGAGGCCGCGGAAGCCTGAAACTGCGGGCCAAAGCGGCGATCGAGAAGAGCGGGAAGGACCGGGAAGCAATCATCGTTACCGAGATTCCGTTCCAGGTCAACAAGGCCAGGCTGCTGGAGCACGTCGCGGCGCTGGTTTCCGAAAAGAAGCTCGAAGGTATTTCGGATGCGCGCGACGAGAGCGACCGCGACGGCATGCGCATCGTATTCGAACTGAAGCGCGGCGAACAATCCGAGATCGTTCTGAACAACCTGTATAAGCAAACGCAGATGCAGGTGAACTTCGGCGTCATCATGCTCGCGATCGTTAACGGCCAGCCGCGCGAGCTCGGCTTGATCGACGTGATCAAGCGGTTCATTGAACATCGCATTGACGTGGTTCGCCGGCGGACCGATTACCTGCTCCGCAAAGCGCGTGAACGGGAGCACATCCTGCTCGGATTCCAGAAGGCTCTGGACAATCTCGACGCGGTGATTACGTTGATCCGCGCGGCCGGAAGCACAAAGGAAGCACACGAACGACTGGTTGCGCAGTTCGAATTCTCCGATCGTCAGGCAAAAGCAATCCTTGAACTCCAGTTGCAGCGCCTGACCGGCTTGGAGCGGCAAAAGATCCTCGACGATCTGGCCGAAATCCAGCGCATGATCGGTGAGTATCTCGAAATCCTCGGATCGGAGAAGGTGCTCAGGAACTTAGTTGTCAAAGAACTGCGCGACGTTCAGAAGGAGTTTGGGGACGAACGGCGGACCCAGATCATCGAGGATTCGGGCGAAATCCGGCTGGAAGACCTCGTCCAGATGGAGGACGTCGCAGTTACCGTTTCTCGCGGCGGTTATCTGAAGCGCACGTCCGTCGACACGTATGCCCGGCAAACCCGCGGCGGCAAGGGCCGGATCGGGATGGGCACGCGCTCGGAAGATGTTGTCGAGCATCTCGTCATTGCCTCGACCCACGCTTACCTTCTGATCTTTACGAGCAAGGGCCGTGTGTATTGGCTCAAGATCTACGAAATCCCGGACGCCGGCACGACCGGTAAGGGCAAACACATCTCGGGCCTGATCAGCCTTCAGCCGGACGAGACGGTGAAAGCCTTCCTGCCGGTGAAGGACTTTGTCGAAGGCAAGTACATCGTCATGGTGACGCGTCAGGGAGTCATCAAGAAGTGCGCCTTGACGGAATTCGACAATCCTCTGTCGCGCGGCATTATCGCGCTCGGGTCTGGACGACGGCGATGAGCTGCTTGGCGCCACGATCACGACCGGGAACAACTACATCTTCCTTGGATCTCACGAGGGAATGGCAATCCGGTTCAACGAGCAGGATGTCCGTGCCATGGGCCGCCAGGCGCGAGGTGTTCGAGCCATGGATCTCGATGAGGGCGACTATCTCATCGGCCTTGAAGTGGTCGAGAAGGAAGGCCTCATCCTCTCGATCTCCGAGAACGGCTACGGGAAGCGAACGGCTCTTGAGGATTACCGCTTGACCGGCAGGGGCCGGAAGGGCGTGATCAACATGAAGACGACGGCGAAGATCGGCAAAGTGGTAGCCGTTCTCTGTGTCAGCGAAAAGTCGGACCTGATGATCATCACGAAGGACGGTAAGATCATCCGGCTTGAATCAGGTCTGATCCGCCAGGCCGGGCGTTCGACTCAGGGCGTTCGACTGGTCCGCTTGGAAGATGGCGATCAGGTGGCTGCTGCATCGGTTATTCCGGAGGCCGAGACCGACGCCGATTAAAAATGGTGACCTGCCGCTGCAGTAAGCGCGGTTGAGGTTCGCTCGGGCGGTCTTTTGCGGCCGCCCGAAGCTTTGTTTCCCTCCTTTCCTCGCGCCTGCTTGGGCGATCGCTAGTGCACTACTACCTGCCCCCAAGCCATTCAATTCTGTAATTGTTAACCCTTTGCTGTAGCTCGGTGTAATCCTTTCTAAGTACTCATCGTTTAGGACAAAGTACGGCAAGTTTAGAGGCGATCCTAGCGCCTTTCGAATCTTTGGCCCGTAGGAGGTCCAGACATGATGAGGATTGCCACCCTATATGCGCTCAGGTCGTCGATTCTAACCGTCACGCGTCTCAAGCTGGTCGTGATCGCAACGCTCCCCGTCCTCGGACTGGCGCAAACTGCGATGTCTACACGCGCCGCGAATCGAGTTCTTGAACAGGGAACATGGGGCCCCACCGCCACCGGTTCTTTCGTTCTCGAAAGGAAGGGCTTCGATGATTGGTTCAAATACGAAGTGGCAGCACCGGTATCCACGTTCACCGATCAGCCGCTTCTCAACGCAGCCGGAAATGCGAATACCAATCTTGCGCCTGTTCAGGTAGCGTTCTTTCAGCATGCCTTAAACGGCCCAGACCAGCTTCGCCAGCGTGTTGCTTTTGCCCTGAGCGAGATTTGGGTCATTTCGGAGCTCGGGATTTCGAATGCTACTGCGTTCCCTCCCCTGATGAATATCTTCCAAACGCGAGCCTTCGATAACTATGAGCAGCTCATGTACGACGTAACGCTCAATCCGGGGATGGGCCACTACCTCAACATGGCAAACAACGACAAAGCGAATGCAAGTCGCGGGACTTCACCGAACGAAAACTATGGCCGGGAGCTCATGCAGCTCTTTACCATCGGATTACAGCAACTGAACATGGACGGTTCCCTCGTACTTGACGGAAATAGCCGCCCGATTCCGACGTATTCGCCCACTACCGTCACAAACGTAAGCAGGGCTTTGACTGGTTGGACCTACGGCAAAGCAAGCGGGACGACCACAGGCCACAATCCTACTTACTATCTGGTCCCTATGGTCCCGGTGCAGACGAACCACGACAGTTCGGCGAAAACGCTGTTCCCAGGCTATGACTTGCCAGCAGGCCAAACGGCCGACAAGGATTTGCGTGATGCTTTGCACGCGATTTTCATGCAGCCTTCCATGCCGCCGTTTGTTTCAAAGCTGTTGATTCAACACCTCACGACAAGCAATCCAAGCCCTCAGTACATCGAGCGGATTGCCAAAGTCTTTGTCGACAATGGATCCGGCGTACGCGGTGACTTGAAGAGCATCATCTACGCGATTCTGTCGGATACCGAAGCACGAGCGGGTGATGATCCCGGAACAGTCGAGCCTGCACTGTACGGGCACATGCGAGAACCGGTCCTGTTCGTCCTGAACTTGTTGCGAGGACTAAGCGGGACAGTCGCAGACAGCAGTACGGTCTTTAACTATGCCGGGCAGCTCGGTCAGACATTATTCTTCGCCGCCGAGTGTGTTCAGCTATTTCTCTCCGAACAGCTCGAACTGCAGACGGGGTGCTTGCTCCGGAGTTCCAGCTGTACTCGACACAAACGGCGACCCTCCGCGCTAATCTCGTGAACTCTGCCGTTTATGGAGGCCGATTCGATCCAGGAACGACGTTCAATATTTCTGGCGTACACTGCGGCAGCCTCTAGCTCTTCCGGGTTGATCGCTCTGATCGATACGGTTTTCTTCCACAATGCAATGCCAGATAGCGTGAAAGCAGCGATCACGCAGGCGATCGGCGCCTTCGCCGCAGCGTCCGACAAAGCAAAAGCGGCCTTGTATGTAGCGCTGACATCGAGCGAATACCAAATCATCCACTAGGCCGAAGCAAATCAAGGCGGCAAATTCAACGAGATCAGGAAAGGCGCATCCACATGTTTTCACGTCGAGGATTCATCAAAGTCGGAGCAGCATCGGTCAGTTCGCTTGCTCTGCGACCGTTCGGTCTTCTGCCCGCGCTGGCGCAATCGAGTGCCGATTACCGGGCTCTGGTTTGCGTGTTCCTCTTTGGAGGGAACGATTCCAATAACATGATCGTTCCCACGGACGACGCGAACTACCGAGCGTACACGAGCATTCGAGGCAACCTGGCGTTGGGACAGGCGGATCTTACTTCAAACGTTCATTCCGCAAGTCAAAATGCACCCTATGCATTTCACTCCGGTTTGAGCGAGCTTGCCTCGTTGTTCGGAAACAAAGAGCTGGCTGTAGTGGCGAACGTCGGCACGCTTGTGAATCCCACGACTCGAGCTCAATACATCGCCCAATCCACGCCAGTTCCTCTGAATTTGTTTTCTCATTCAGACCAGCAAAACCAGTGGCAGACGTCCGTTCCGACCGGATCCAGCCCTACAGGTTGGGCGGGCCGTGCTGCCGATATCGTTGCATCGCAGAATCTATCGAACTTCCCGACTTTCTTCTCGGTAGCCGGAAATAGCGTCATGGGAGCCGGTGCAACCACCCAGCAAGTAGCACTGTCGCCTGGTCAGAACGCTCGATCTCACAGGCTTCTCGGATTCGAGCGCAAACCAGATTCGCCGCGCGGCCTTTCAGAGCCTGCTCACGATGAGTACTGGCGTGCGATTAGCTCAGTCGGCAAATGCGGTCATGGCGAACAGCCTCAACGATGCCCAGGCTCTAGATAGCGCGTTGAGTGGCATCTCGCTGAGCACCGCGTTTCCAAACACAAGCTTGGGAGCACAATTGAAGCAAGTCGCACAAATTATCAAAGCACGGAACGGCTTGGGCATGCGCCGCCAGATCTTCTTCTGCTCGCTTGGCGGCTTCGATACACATACCGCCCAGCTCGCCACGCATCGGACCCTCTATCCGCAACTGAGTCAGGCACTCGCAGCCTTCAACAATGCGATGGACGAGATCGGAACTCAAAACGAAGTGACGACTTTCACTGAGTCGGATTTCAGTCGGACGTTCCAACCCACGACGGGCGACGGCAGTGATCACGCTTGGGGAAGCCATCATCTCGTCATGGGAGGAGCGGTCCGCGGCGGAGATATCTACGGCTCGTTTCCAAACTTTCCAGCTCGGAGGTCCGGATGACGCCGACACCAGGGGACGCTGGATTCCGACAACGGCGATCGATCAGTACGGAGCAACACTGGCTTCCTGGTTTGGCATCCCGGATTCCAGTCTCACGACGGTCTTCCCGAACTTCAATAACTTTGGCGCGAGGAAGCTAACGTTTCTGGGTTGAGGCCGACGTCCCGCCGCCACGGCTCGATGGTTTTAAAGCGTTACATTTATCCCTTTGGGGCATGTGGAAGTTGTTCGGCCGGCAACGCACGGTATGCCGTTCCGGTGAATACCGTCCTGTCCGCAAGGCAATCGAGCAAACGGGCGAAAATTCCAGGCGAAGTTCAGTGGATCAATAGCAATGAACTGGTACCCCGCTGGTTGCGAAGTCACACAAACGCCGAGATGGCTGAGGGCGTGGCATGGAAGCTCGCGCCGGTTCGCATTTGCCCTACGCTTTACGAGCTCTCGCTTGATAATGATGTCGTACTGTGGGAAATCCCTAGGGTGGTCGGGCAATGGCTCATGTCGCCAACTCGCGATGTCTGTCTGCTGGCCGCAGATCTCAGGCCTGCTCTCGGGCAATTTGCTCATGTTTGCAACGATCGCTCGTTAAACTCAGACGTACCAGGATTACCGCCGGACTTCGACATGGAGACAATGCTGGAAGCTAGTTGGCACAATCCGGTGTAGACTGCAATCCGAATTGGACAAGCAAGGGCTACAGGTGGCGGCATTGGTGGAATCGCCCCTTGCCGTCATTAGACATTGATGACGTTTCAATTTGCTCTCCCTTCCCGAATCACCAGCAGCGCCTCGGCGACTCGGGTGCCCATTTCGTGGGATTGAATTCGAAGAGCCTGCCCTGGATCCTTGGCAACCGATTTGCCCATCAAGTCATTCGCGAGTTCTGGGAATAGCAAAAGCAACAGCTGAGTTCCTTGATTCGAGAGCGTGCCCGTGCGCTTCGACTCTAGTCATCGCTAAACAAGCGTTTGAAAGTAGCCGTCCGGATCCTCCAGGAATCGCTTGGTCATGCGGAAGTGCTCGGTGTCTTTGTATTCCACCGGCGTGATTCCGCGCTCGTCGAACCACAGGATCGAAGCACCCGGAAAGGCCAGAACAATCGGCGAGTGAGTGGCGATGATGAACTGCCCTCGCCGCGGCACGGAAAGATCGTACAGGATCCGGAGAAAGGCTAATTGTCGCGCAGGCGATAAAGCCGCTTCTGGTTCGTCGAGCAGATAGATGCCTTCGTCGGTATCGAGATAACGATCAAACGCGGCAAGAAATGATTCGCCGTGGGACTGCTGATGGAAGCTGATGCCACGCGGCGAACCCACTTCGTCCATGTAGGTGGCGAAGTTGAAGAAGCTTTCGGCGCGAAGGCAGAACCCCTGCCTGATCTGGGAGCGACGCCAGGAAAGGCGAGTTCGGAAGCGAGGCCCGATTCGGTCCGGTGATGCTCGTAGGTGTGGTTTCGATTGCCACCGGCCGGATTGAACCCGCACTTTTCCGCGATAGCCTCGAGCAAGGTCGATTTGCCGCTTCCGTTTTCGCCTGCGAAGAAGGTCACGAAGCGGTCGAAAGAGAGATCCAGGCCGTTTCTCAAGTAGGGCAGAGTAAACGGGAACTCTTCTTCCCGTCCCGTCCGCGGTTTCGGAACAGAGATTCGGGTCATGAAAGGCGTCGAGCTTGCGGGAACAGAGGTCGGCGGCGCGAAGTCGGCATCAGGTACACTACCATCATCGCCCTCATTCGACAAAGCCGGGCAGGCGGCTCGCAGCTGGCTATACTTCTAATTGATGGCCACCCTCGTCAGTCTGCAGGCCAAACCCATCGTTCATGACCCGGCGGAGTTGGCGGCTAAGCAGGAATCGCTTTTTGCCATTTTGCGGTCGTTGCGCCGGGTGATCGTGGCCTATTCCGGAGGCACGGATTCTGCCTACCTCGCCTGGGCCAGTCATCAGGTGCTAGGCTCCGACGCAGTAGCAATTACCGCGGATTCCGCTTCCATTCCCGCTTCGCACAAGCGTTTTGCCGAGGATTTTGCTAAGGAATGCGGGTTTCGGCACGAATACATCGAAACTCACGAATTCGATAATCCCGACTACGTCAAGAACGACAAAAATCGCTGTTTCCACTGTAAAGACGAGCTATTTTCCTGCCTGGAACTGTATGCCTCCGAGCAAGGGTTACGAGCACATCATTTACGGCGTAAACAAAGATGATTTGGGCGATTATCGTCCCGGACAAAAAGCGGCCAAGATCCACAGCGTGAAGGCGCCGCTGGTCGAGGCCGGCTTGACAAAAGCCGAGATCCGGGAGCTATCGAAGCAAGCGGGGCTGTCGAGTTGGGACCGACCCGCCTCGGCTTGCCTGAGTTCACGAATTCCGTATGGGACGGCTGTGACGCCACGAGACGATCTCGATCGTGGAGCAAGGCGAAGAGGCTGTTCGCCGCCTTGGATTTCGCCAGTTCCGGGTTCGCTTCCATGGCGACCTGGTGCGGCTTGAAATCGCGCAAGACGAATTGCCGAAAGCCTTCACGCTCGAGAGCGCAGCCGCCTTCACGCAGATCTTTAAGAAGCTTGGATTTCTGTACGTGACGATCGATGCCGAAGGATACCGGCAGGGATCGCTGAACGCCGGGCTCGCTCAAAACTGAGTTGGCCCGGTCGCGCCGCGTAGCTTAAGAACTCTTTTCGGCTGAGGTCGAAGCCGGCGTACTGCTGGGCTTGCGGACGAGTCGCCGGAAGACTTGGAGATTGCCCGAAGGTGAATCGGACTTCTTCGAGCTCCCCCGCCGGAGTTACCGCCCTTCGCGTAATCGTTCACATACCATCCGCTTCCCTTGAACTGAAGGGCTGGAGCGGAGAGAAGACGGTGTACTTTGCCGCCGCACTTCTCGTGCACGGTAAGCGGCTCATCAGCAAACTTCTGGATTACCTCGAACAAATCACCGCAATTTTCACATTCGTATTCGTAAAGAGGCATAAAAACGTTCGATTCTAAGAACTCTGCTTACTTACCGGGGCTCTTCTGAAGAATCGGATGACCGCCGTTGATCACGGGCCCGTCCACCTGATTCATCAACTGAGCAACGGTCGTTTTCCCTGTCACCAGCTCGATTGACTGCTTCAGGAGATTGTCGTCCGCCGTTTTAGGAGCGGTTCCCGGAATCGGATTGCCTTCCTGATCGAGTTCCGGGCTGTTGTCATTTTCGGTCAATTGAACGGTCGGAACCACACCGGTGTCCTGGATCGCTTTGCCGGAAGGCGAGTAGTATTTGGCAACCGACAGGATCACCGCGCCGCCATCTTCCATCTGGATTGTTTTTCGCAGGCTGGCATCTCCGAAGCTGCGCTCCCCGACAACTTGAGCACGTTTATCGTCCATCAAAGCAGCCGCCGCAATCTCGGCACCGCCCGCGGTTGAGCGGTTGGTGATCACGACGAGAGGTCCGGTCCAGACCGAGTCGTGCTCATTGGCGACAAAATCCTTCTTAGGCATTTTCTGACCTTGCAAGTATGTGATTTCGCCGCTTGGCAAGGAACAGATTGGCCAACGCCACGCCGCGTTCCTGCTCTCCGGTCGAACAGTGGCGAAGGTCGAGAACGACGTACTTGGCGCCCTGCTTTCTCAGGTCTTCCAAGGCTGCTCTTCACCTGAGCCAGGCGATTGGCGGCGAGGCTCGTGACGTGAAGGTAACCGACGCTGTCCGGCATCAGCTTCGAGGTGAGCTTCGGGATACGGAACATTAGCCCGGACAAGAGATAACTTCTGCGGGTCCGGGATTCTTGAAGCCGCAGCACCGTGACATCCACCTTGGTGTTCGCGTCGCCCCGGAGAAGCTGTTCGGCGTACGCAAGCGGCATGTCGCGGGTCGCGACATTATTGATGCTCTCGATCAGGTCGCCCGTTCCGATATTCGCCTTTTCTGCGGGTGAACCCGGCAACACGTCGACGACTGCGACGTAGCCGAACCGTTTCGCAAGAACCAAGCCCAAGCCGGCTTTCGCACTATCTTCGCTCTTTACGAACTGGCGGTATTGGTCAGCGTTCAGGTAGCTCGCAAAGGGATCAACCGATTCGAGAAGCCCGTTGATGGCGCCCGAGCGTAACGCTTTTCATATCAGGCTCTTCGACGTACTCCATCTTGATACGTTCGAGAACCTCGGTATAGACCTTCAGGTGGCCGTAGACGTCGTCGGCAGCAACCGCCCGGCCGTTCTTTGCACCGAGGAGAAGAAGAAATACGATAAGCTGGAGCTACCCAGTACCGTCCACTTAAAGCGATTATTCATCAGAAATCCAGAGCGAGGCAGGGTTCAACTTGAGTATAGCCAATAAAACGCAGATTACCAGCCGCTTTCGGCTAAACTGGAACCCACGCTATGGAAATAAGACGCACTGAACAGAAGATACGTCTGGGTCTAGGCCGAAAGTTGCTGAAGATCCTGCTAGGACGTCTGCCGCGTTTGTCCTTGCTCGGATCTGACGGTCAAACGGGCGGTGAAGTGGAACGTGCTTCCCTCGTTCGGTTTGCTTTCCACCCAAAGCGAACCGCCCATCATGACTGCGAGCTGATAAGAGATGGTCAGTCCCAACCCGGTACCGCCGTAGCGTCGGGTGGAGGAAGAGTCGGCCTGCGAAAACGCTTCGAAAATCGTTCGTTGCTTCTCCGGAACGATGCCGATTCCCGTGTCCGTCACAGTGAAGTGCAGATTGACCTCGCCGGGCGCCGGTTCGGTAGCCGCTAACCGTAGGAGCACACCGCCCGTGCTCGTAAACTTCAGAGCATTATCGAGCAGGTTGAGCAGCACCTGGCGTATTCTGCAGCGGATCGCCGATGAGATTGTCCGGGATGGAATCCGCAATCTCGCAATCCAGGGTCAGGCCCTTCTGGCGCGCTCTCATCTGGAGCGAACGCACGAGCTCGCGGACACAGCTTCTGATCCCGAACTGGGTTTGATCGATCGTCAACTTGCGCGCCTCGATCTTCGAGAAATCGAGGATATCGTTAATGATCGACAGCAGCGAATCTGCCGAATACTTCACGATTTCGAGGTATTCGCGCTGCTCGGAATCCAGTTCGGTCGTCGAGAGTCACTTCAGTCATGCCGAGAATGCCGTTGATGGGCGTTCGGATTTCGTGACTCATGTTCGCCAGGAATTCGCTTTTGGCGCGGCTTCCGGCTTCGGCCGCTTCCTTCGCCAGGATCAGCTGCTCTTCGGCTTGCCGCCGGATCTCGATCTCTTCGCCGAGAGCTTTGTTGGCAAACGTCAGCTCTCTGGTTCTCTCCTGGACGCGCAGGTCGAGTTCATCTCGCGACTGCCGGAGTTTGGCTTCGCTTTCGCGGAGAGCGGAGGTTCGCTCATCCACAATTTCGATGAGCTTCTGTTCCCGCATCGCGATCTGTTCCATTCGGATCCGGTAAGCGAGTACACAGAGGCTGACCACCCCGAAGCGCAACGCCGACGAAGAACACCTTTGTTTCGTAGAAATGAGGCGCCAATGTGATGGGCGGCGTAGCAGTTTGAGCACCCCACTTGTCATCGAGTCCGACCTGAACGCGGAACCGGTATTCGCCGTGCGGGATGTTCGTGTAATAGGCGGTGCGCCGGGTTCCCGATTCGACCCAGTCCTTGTCGAACCCTTCCAGCATGTAGCGAAACTTCAGCTTTTCAGGAACCAGGAAACTGGGGGCGGTGAACTGAAACTCCAGCCGTCCCTTTGCTCGGCGGAAGCGATAGCGCTTTCCCGGCCGGATACTCCTGCCCGTCGACGGACACTCGCTCGAGCACGGCATTGGGCCGGAATCGCGTCGTTGTCGGCCTTGCTCGGGTCCACGATGGCTACGCCAGAGGCGGTAGGCACAAGCAACTTTCCCGCTTTTTGTACGCCACCCGGCCGGCTGAAAGCCTCCGTTGCACTCCTGAGTTCTCATGCCGTCTGCGGCGTCGTAGTGAATCGGCGTCAGGGCGTTGGTTTTCCCGGCGACAAAGTCGTTCAACTGGGCTCTTGCTGTAGCGCGTGACACCCTTGTTCGAAGTCAGCCAAAGATGTCCAAGCTTGTCGTCAAGTACCTTGAAAATGGTTTCAGAGTACATGCCTTTCGCGGAAGCGAAGTTGATGATCCTGCCGTTCCGCAACAGATTCACCCCGCCATTGTTCGTCGCGAGCCAAAGCGAGTCGTCATCATCGATGCTGATGGCGTAAACGATGTCGCTCGAAAGACCGTCATGGGTGGTATAGCTGTGAAATTTGCCGTTGATGAAGCTATTTAAGCCTCCCCCGGCGGTACCAATCCACAGGACACCTCGTTTGTCTTCCTGGATACAGAGGACGAAATCGTTTGAGAGACCGTTTTTCGTGGTGTAGGTCGTAAAGCGAGAACCGTCGAAGCGGCTCAGGCCAGCCCTGGTGCCGATCCAGAGGCTACCCTCACGATCAGTGTAGGTGACCAGGATGAAATCGCTCGGTATGCCGTCTTTCAAAGTGAAGCTCTGTATTTTGCCGTCGCCGATCCTGGCCAGGCCGTGCCGCGTACCGACCCAGATGTACCCCGTTCGGGTCCTGCGTGATCGAGAAGATGAAGTTGTCGGGCAGGCCTTGTGCCTTTGTGCAGAAAACGCTTCGCTCTTTTTCGCGCTTTACCAGGCCCTGGTCTGTACCCACCCAGAGTGCGCCGTCGCGGTCCTCGAAAACTGGGAGCACGGTATTGCTGGGCAATCCGTCTTTCGCGGTGATGTTGCTGAAAGTCGCCTCTTTGAGGATGCTTAGCCCTCGGCCTGCCATACCGGCCCAAAGGTTGCCTTCACGATCCTCGAGAATCGACCAGATCGGTTTCCCGAGCAGTCCGTTCTCGTCGAGATAGGTCGTGATCCGGCCGTTCACGAGGCGATTCAGGCCGCCCGCATCGGTACCAACCCAAAGCGTGCCTGCGCGCATCGATCTGCAGAGAAAAGACTTCATTCCCGCTCAGGCCGTTCTGGTCGTGAAGTTCGTGATCGCCGGATGGTCCTATCCTGCTCAGACCGCCTGTAGTTCCAGCCCAAACGGTTCCTTGACCGATCAACTTTGACGGCGCGCACGAAATCGCTGGCCAATCCGTCTTTCACGCCCAAGTTGTGAAATTTGCCTTGCGAGAAGCGGCTCAGACCGCCATGTGTTCCGATCCAAATTGCTCCCGCCGGGTCCTCCGCCATGGAAAACACAGCGTTGTCAGGCAGCCCATCGGCGGTTGTGAAGGCTCGGAACTTACCGTCTCTGCGGCGGAGAAGGCCACCCCCATCCGTACCCACCCAAAGCGCTCCCTTACTGTCCTCAAAGAGCGCGGTCACGTTGGAGCGTTGCCGCATTTCCCGTCCGTCGGCGAATGGCGTAAATGTGCCGCCTCGCATGCGAAAGAGTCCTGCCCCTTGGGTGCCAACCCAAAGATCACCCCAGTGGTCGACCAGCAAGGCACGAATGACCTGGCTTCTCAGATCGGAGTTCTGCTTATCGAAAACAGTGAAGCGGACTGCCATCAAACCGCGCCAATCCTTCTTCCGTTCCCGCCCAGACATAGCCCTCTTTCGTTTGCGCTATCGAGGTAATCGGAGTTCTGTGGAAGGCCCTGACCGGATTGCCAGTTCTGGTGCGTAAACTCGTTGATCGACTTGGCCAGGCTCGAGGCTTGCGGAAATCCGAACCGGCAGGAGAAGTGAAGCAAACAGGCAGACTACCGCTATCGCCCACTGGCGAGACCAATTTTGGTTCTCGCTGCTGGACTGCTGGCGGAAGACGCACTCTGTCGAACGCAACAAAATAGGGGCCGTAAAGGGCGTGCTGGAGACGCCGCATTCCTCTCTGACAAAATCGGCATTTTCCCCGGAAAATTTCAGCCCCGAAATGATTGATTTGAGATTTCCCTGACAGGCTACACAACACGCGCATTCCGCACGATAAGGCTTTGGCGAAGCTCAGGCTCGGTGCTCAACAGTTATCTTTCCGACCTTTAAGCCTCCCGAAAGAGACTACATGATCAAGGCAATAGGAATTTTTTTAGGATCCCTGGCGGTCGCGGTTTCCGCGAACGCGGCACATAGCAAACTTTCAGCGGAATTCGACGGACTCAATCCGAACAGCCGCGTGAAAGTAATTATCAAGTGGAAGAAGCAGCCTGATGCAGCGATTGAGGCGAAAGTGTTCAGACGAGGCGGACGTGCTTCGCTCTCGGCTTCGCTGCCATTAAAGCAGGTGGTTACGAACTGACGGCAGCGGTCTTTGCGTGAACTGGCAGCCGACGCTGATGTCGAGCACATTTCGCTGGATCACCTGGTCCGTGCGCGTTTGGATAACACGGCCGGCGCGATGAATGCGGCCGCGGCCTGGAGCGCAGGATTCGTTGGAACTGGCGTTGGCGTTGCGGTTCTCGATAGCGGCATGAATCCGGCTGCAGATCTGGCCAGTTCGCGAATCGTGCATACCGAAGACTTTGTCGATCCAAATTCCCAAGCGTATGGGCAAGATCTTTTCGGCCATGGACAACACGTCGCCGGCATCATCGCTGCGAACGGCTCCGCGTCCACTTGCGCCAACTGCACACGGACCTTTAAGGGAATCGCGCCGGGAGTCAATCTGATCAACTTCCGCGTGCTCGACGCCAACGGTGAAGGCACCGACAGCGACGTCATTGCAGCGCTTGAACCGAGCAATCGAGTTGAAGGATACCTACAACATCCGTGTCGTCAATCTGTCGCTCGGACGCCCCGTCTACGAGAGCTATCAGGATGATCCCCTCTGCCAGGCGGTTGAAGCGGCCTGGAAGGCCGGCATTGTCGTCGTTGCGGCAGCCGGGTAATGACGGACGCGACAATTCCGCAGGGACCTCCGGATACGGAACGATCAATGCCCCGGGAAATGATCCCTATGTCATCACGGTTGGCGCGATGAGAGCGATGGGAACTCCTGACCGTTCAGATGACCTGATCGCCAGCTATAGCTCAAAAGGCCCGAGCCGTTATCGATCACATCGTGAAACCGGATATTCTGGCCGCCGGAAACCAAGTCGTATCGTTGATGGCGAGCGGCGCAACACTCGAGACGATATACGGGGCGACGAACAGCGTCTCCAATTCGTACTACCTGACCGGTCTGACAAGCGCTCAGGCAGCACAGCCGTCGGGCGACTATTTCATTCTGAGCGGGACCAGCATGGCGACCGCCGCAGTAAGCGGCGCAGTCGCTGACTTGATCCAGGCCAGACCGAATCTGACTCCAGATCAGGTGAAGATTCTGATCATGCAGACGGCGTATAAGACGTTCCCGCAGAGCAGTTCCGTTTACGACGCGACAAGCGGCCAGACATTCACCTCGTACTACGACATCTTCACTGTCGGAGCGGGATATCTGGATCTTGGCGCAGCACTTGCCGGGATCGACACCGTTCCCGTCAACAGGCACAGCCGTATCGCCGAGTGCTTCATATGACAGCAACACTGGAGCGGTTACCGTCAGCTTCGATTCTTCCTCCGTTTTCGGCAACCAGGGACTCTGGGGTGCACAAGGACTCTGGGGTGCGGGATCTGTCTGGAGCAATTCGGTTCTGACCAGCAATCAGGGACTCTGGGGAGCCCAAGGTTTGTGGGGTGCTCAAGGACTTTGGGGCGCTCAGGGTCTTGTGGGGTGCTCAAGGGCTCTGGGGCGCACAAGGCTTGTGGGGTGCGCAGGGTCTCTGGGGTGCTCAGGGCTTATGGGGCGCGCAGGGTCTGTGGGGTGCTCAAGGCTTGTGGGGCGCCAGCATCCAAGGCGATAAGTAGAAGCATCGTTCCGTCTTAATCAACCCCGATCAGCCATGTTGCTGGTCGGGGTTTCTTTTTTACCAGATGTATTGCTTGGCAGTGGTGCGCCGCTCGTGGCTATCCAGAACATGAACCACCCGGACCTTCTTGAGCTGCGTGGGTGAAAGTTGGCCGACTGGAATGTATCTGATCCTGCGATTGAAACGGGCCGCCAGTTGACGGAACATGCTGCGCGGCGGCTTCTTCGCCACGTAAAGAACGTCCTTGTGAATTGAGTAGTCGAGTGCCGCCATAAGCAGACGCTCGGCTTTCGTTTCCGCAAGATCGTAATCGGGATCGTCCCAGACGTTATACATCCGCCTCGGCGGAAGCGTCATCAGCAAGCCGCCGTACTCCGCTCTGCCGATTCCGGGACCAACGATGTGGTCGAAAGGGAGGCGTGGAGTAGAAGGCCATGTCTGATTCGTTCTGATGTTCGCCCAACCAAGTCGTCAAATACGTGTACTTGTCTTCGCGATCTTCGTCGAAGATGATGACAACCGCACCGATATCACCCGAACGCTTGGCAGTCTCCCGAACAAATAGCGCTCCCTCGTGCCAGTTCCGTACCGTCTCGCGCAGATCGATGCCATCCAGCATGGAGGTGGAGAATCGCTCGGTGTGGGAACGCTCTTCCGAGATGGTCCGATTGGCGAAGCCTTTCAGTTGAAGACCAAAGTTCTCGATGACGCAGGTCTTCAGGAGGATAAGAACAGATGGAGGTTCCATCCGTTTGGCTAGCCCACTCGCCTTGGTACTCCTCACGTTTGCGGCGTCTTCAAACCAGCGGGCCGGAGCATTTGTTTGACACGCGGCAGCCTGCGGCGAATCCGCAACTTGCGCGTTCGAAGCCACATGTCGTCCCCGCTGATGTTGACGGTTTCGAGCGACTCGTCTTCCGTCTGTTGAACGCTGAAGCGATTTGCCGTCTGCCAGACTTCGTAAGCGTAATTGTCGTCGACAATCGAGCGAGCCGCAAGCGTCAGGTCGTAAGTGCCCGGAAGCAAGTCGCCATCGAGGGCCGCCAGATTCCGGCTGAAGCGGGCCACGCGAGATACGTTGCCACGAGCGCATTTTCTCGCCCGTGCTGATTTCATATTCCCGCTCGGCATCTCTAACAGCGCAGATTGCCAGACCCTGCGGTCGGAAACAAACTCGCTTAACTCCTGCCGCGCCTCTCTCATAGATCTCCTGGTAGAACGGCGGCTCACTACCCACCTCGGCCAGACAATCAGGGTGCAGATTGAACAGCTCAGCATTGTCGAACAGGCGTGTTCGAGGCTTTGCGGGTTCTTCCTGCGGAACGTCCATCGCGTCCAGCAACGGATCGAGCGAAGCGAGAGACACCACAACACAGACGGAGGCGAACGGAACGCACCTTGCAGCTTCCATGCCATCGCGTTCGCGTCTGCCTCGCTTACGTGCGCCGCGCCCGCTTCTCGAAACGCGATACTCGTCGACGAAACGTCCGAACCCGATGTACTCGATCGACGCGTCGTATCCGGATATCTAGCCGGGGTTTGCAGATCCGGCGCGAACCGTGGGTTCGAGAAAAATCGTTTCGGCGCCCAACTCAGCAGCGGTGCGCAAGGCCTCGGTGAAAGGATCACCGGGCTCAATTGGAATGTATTGAGCCGACTCCTCGTCATCGTCCGAGTGAATGACGGCCACCGACCACTGAGGCATGCGGTCAATGGCTTTTCGGTACAAGCGATTCGAAGCGGACCAGGCAGTTCGACCGCCACCACTTCGGGACGGTTTTCGAGCAGGAACTGACGCACCCGGCGTGCAAATTCGATGCGCCCCGGCACGACGGGAAGATAAGTCAGATTCCCTCGGACGAGGGTTCCGGCGCTCAGTGGCTCGTTGAACATACGACTGTCGCCGGCTTAGCGGCGGAAACTGTACCGTTGCGCTTCCTCGCCCAAAACGGCGAGTACAGCCGGCCGGAAAAGGACCCGGTGAGAACTTCCCAGTTCCGTGTGCGAGCTTCAGCAGATAGCGCGCGATGTTTAAGCCGTCCCGGACGGTATAGCTTTCATCCGCAGCGTGCGCCTGCTGCAGGAAATCGGTGACGTACTGCAACACTTCGTCCGGAGCAAAAGGCAGGTTCTCCCGCAGGATGGCCAGTTCTTCTTCCCGCTCCGGGAAATCGATCAGGATTTGCGGCTGCAGACGGGAATGAATATACTCCGGCAGATCGAACGTGGACGCGTCGTCGTTCATCGTTGTGACCAAGCCGGAAATTCGCGTGCGCTTTGATCTTGATTCCGGCGACAACGGATTCGACGTACCGGCGGGTATCGAGAAGCGAAGCAAGACTGGCCCAACTCTTTTCACTCATCCGGTTTCCTTCATCCAGGATGGCAACGCCGCCTCGAATCATGGCGGTAAGCAGAGGAGAGGCAACATACTTCAAGCGCGAAGCGCCTTCGATGACGGGCGTGATGATCAGATCCTCCGGCCGGGTATCGACCGTAGCCTGCATAATGTACACTTCGCGACCCAACCGCTTTGCCGCCGCATACGCCAATGTGGTCTTACCCACGCCAGGTTTTCCAAGAAGCCTGGGCGTCATGGGAATGTCGCGCTCGTGGATCACCATCCAGGCAGCGAGTAACTGTCGCAACGGCTCTTCCTGGCCGATCCAATGCACGTCCAGTTCGTCAGGATGAGCTAATTGGAGTTCGACACCTTCGTACGGCAGTCTTCATGTGTTCGCGTATCTCTGTTTCCGGGTTGTTCTATGCCGTTGCGCTACGCGCCCAAGCCTAGACTAAGGTTATCCTTTCCATCGTAGAATGAGAGAACTTCATGGATGATACGGCTGGTTCAGCGCATCGGACAGTCCTCCCCGGATGGTGGAGAGCAGCATGAGTTCCGTTGAGGGACAATACGCGATCTGGACCGATCCCGAGACCTCTCATACCGTTAAGTACTCGCTGCCTTTGTTCCATGATCTGGATTTCCAGGTCAATGAAGCCTACCGTCGCATTCCGCACGGCGGCATTGAAATTGGAGGCGTTCTCTACGGCCGCTTCGAAGCTAAAGGAGTGTCGATTGAAGCCTTCCGGCCGATCGAATGTGAGCACGCCTTCGGACCTTCGTTCCTGCTTTCGGAGAAAGATCTCGCCAGAATGGCAGAAGCCTTTGGCGAAGCGCAATCGGATCTCCGAACTGAAGGGGCTAGAGCGAGTTGGCTGGTTTGTTTCGCACACCCGAAGCGCGCCGGAGATGACTGAGCGGGAAAGCGAGATTTTCGACCGCTACTTTCCCGGACCGGGCAGAGTCACTCTGCTGATCAGGCCCGAACGCTTCCAGCCTACGCGGTTCGTCTTCTCTGTTCGGAAACCGGATGGACAAACTGCGAAGAAGGATGCTCGCAGCTGCGGTGATCCTGCCTCTTCCCGGGCCGGGCAAGTACGGCCGCGCCGGTTCAAACCATTCCCGCACCAGACCGGAACGAAATTCTACGCCGGCAAAGCTCACCGATCGGCCGACCAGCGCGGAAACGAAGGAGGTTCCGCTTCCGGCGTCTCCTCCGAGTGCTCCTGCCCTGCCGCCGCCGCCCGTGAACGAACCCGTCGCGACCGCCGAGGACATACGGCGACGCCGCTCCGAGCATTTACGGAGTTCCATTGCGGAGGAGGAATGGCGAACCAGACCTGCGGCACGACCGAAAGCAACACACGGCAAGTAAGTCCGCCGGCATTAGCCTTGCGCTTGTGTTGGTTTTCGCCTCTCTGCTCGGGTGCGTAGCCGGATATTGGGCTTATCTTCAGCTTCCGCCTGCAAACATCGTGTTACGAGTTGAGAAGCTTCCGACGGCGGTCCTTGTCCGCTGGCCACCCGATCAGACGCGAGGATCCAACCTGGCCGCTATCCGTATCGACGATGGCCAAGCCATGCCGCTGACCGAACAACAGAAAAGTTCGGGCCAAATTCAGATCAATCCAACCTCGGACAACGTCAAGATCGAACTGATCTCGCATCACGCGCTGACGCGATTCGCGCGGCATCATTCGCTATCTTCGAGCAGCCAGTCCGCCGCCTGCCCCGCAACAGTCGCCACAACGGATCCCCCCGCGAGGCCGCCCGGAGAAGAACGGTGAACGTTCTAATGTTATCCGAAGGTCCTCGCCCGTCATGTGCCTGGGCTTTTCCAGTCCCAGGATGCCGAGCACAGTCGGAGCCACATCCTTGCAAGGCTCCGGAAGGCTTCAGAGTAACGGGATCATCACTCATGTAGATGAACGGGACCGGATTGGTCGTGTGGTACGTATGAGGGCCACCGGTTTTCGGATCGACCATCATCTCGGCATTCCCGTGATCGGCAGTGACCAGCCAACTACCGCCGGAACGTTTCAGGGCAGAATAGATTTCGCCGAGGCCAGCATCGACAGTTTCGCATGCAGCGATTGTCGGCTCCAGTTTGCCCGAATGGGCCACCATGTCCGCATTCGCGAAGTTCATCACAATGACATCGAAATCCGCGCTTTCGATTGCTGCCACAACCTTTTCCGGTGATGCCGGCAGCGCTCATTTGCGGAAGCAGATCATAGGTTGCCACTTTGGGCGACGCAACTAACTCGCGATCTTCTCCCCCGTAGGGACGCTCATTCCCGCCATTGAAGAAATAAGTGACGTGCGCGTATTTCTCCGTTTCCGCAACCCGCAGGTTCTTCCATTGCGCTCGCTCCATCACCTCGGCGAGTATGTTGTCCGGGTGTTCGGGCGGCAGCACGAACGGCAACCCGAAGCTGCGATCGTACTGCGTCATCATCGTGTACGTCAGATTCTTCGGCACCAGCGAGCGGGCTGGCCTCTCGAGCGCCGGATCCGTGAACGCCATCGTGATTTCACGCGCCCGATCAGCCCGATAGTTGTACATGATGATGCTGTCGTCGTCCTGCACTAAACCGATGGGCTGTTCCCGTTCATCGACGATGGTGATCGGCTCGACAAATTCGTCCGTAACACCTTTTTCGTAAGAGGCGCGGATCGCCATCAACGGCTGATCTTGCCTTTATCCCGTTCCCAAGAGCGATGGCGCCGAAAGCGCGTTCAACACGATCCCAGCGCTTATCGCGATCCATCGCGTAGTAACGTCCGGAGACCGATGCGATTCGCCCGCAGCCGAGTTCGGAGCACTTTCGCTCCAGCTGTTCTAGATAGCCAAGGCCGCTCTCGGGAGGCGTATCCCGTCCATCCGTGAAAGCATGAATGAACACGTCCTTCAGACCACGGTCCTTTGCCATCTCAAGCAGATGCGAACAGGTGGCTCAACTGGGCGTGGACTCCGCCATCGCTACACAGGCCCATGAGATGAAGCCGATGCCCCTCCGCCTTCTTCATTGCATTCTGAAGAACGGGATTCGAGCTTAATTCGCCCGAACTGATCATCATGTCGATCCGGGTTACATCCATATGAATCACGCGGCCAGCGCCCATATTCATATGCCCGACTTCACTGTTGCCCATCTGTCCTTCGGGCAGCCCAACCGACGGCCCGGACGTGTTGATCAGCGTATGAGGGAAATTCGCCAGGAGGTGATCGTAGGTGGGCTTCCGGGCGAGCGCAACGGCGTTTCCCTCGACGGCCGGCGAGTATCCCCAACCGTCAAGAATTGTGAGAACGAGCGGTTTCTTCTTTGCCATCAGGCCTGCTATTGACGGAACGCCTTCTTGCCGAGATAAACTGCGGCCGGTCCCAAGTTCTTCTTCAATCCGGAGGAGTTGGTTGTATTTCGCAATCCGGTCGGTACGGCTTGCGGAACCGGTCTTAATTTGACCCGCGTTCGTCGCCACCGCCAAGTCAGCAATAAATACGTCCTCCGTTTCACCAGAGCGATGCGAAACCATTGCCGTGTAATTCGCACTTGCGGCGAGGCGCATCGCTTCGAGGGTCTCTGTGACCGACCCGATCTGGTTCACCTTTACCAGGATGGAGTTGCCGATCCCGCGATCAATTCCTTGCTGAAGCCGCTCGGAGTTGGTCACGAATAGATCGTCTCCGACTAGCTGGATCTTCTTTCCTAAGGCATCGGTCAAGGCTTTCCAGCCGTCCCAATCGTCTTCGGCCATACCGTCTTCGATCGACACAATCGGATATTGCCGGACCCAATTGGCCCAGAACTCGACCATCTGCTCAGAGGTCTTTTCGCTCTTGTCCGATTTCTTGAATACATAGCGATTTTTCGCTTTGTCGTAGAACTCGCTCGAGGCCGGGTCAAGCGCAATCGAGATCTGCTCGCCCGGTTTGTAGCCTGCTCCTGAGATGGCTTCCGTCAGCACTTCCAGGGCTTCCTCATTCGATTTGAGGCTTGGCGCAAACCCGCCCTCGTCCCCGACGGCGGTGGAATACCCGCGCTTCTTCAGCACGCCTTTCAGAGTGTGGAACGTTTCGGCTCCCATCCGCAGAGCCTCCGAAAAGCTGGACGCGCCGATAGGCGCCAGCATAAATTCCTGAAGATCAACGGAACTGTCTGCGTGTGCACCACCGTTGATTACGTTCATCATCGGTACCGGAAGGACACGAGCGGCGACACCGCCCAGATAACGATAGAGCGGGGTCATCTCCGATTCCGCGGACGCCCGGGCGGCAGCCATCGACACCGCCAGAATCGCGTTTGCACCGAGTTTACTTTTATTCGGCGTGCCGTCAAGCGACAGCATCGTACGGTCGATCAAGGTCTGGTCTGCAGCATCAAGCCCGGCGAGAGCAGGTGAGATCTGCTTTGTGACATTCTCGGCTGCAGTACGCGTACCTTTTCCGAGATATCGCTTCTTGTCTCCGTCCCGCAGTTCCACGGCCTCATGCTCCCCGGTAGAGGCGCCGGATGGAACGGCAGCTCGGCCCACGGTTCCATCCGCCAGGTGAATGTCAGCTTCTACCGTGGGATTTCCACGAGAATCCAGGATCTCCCGACCCACAACTTTTACGATTTCCATTGAGGTGAATTCTCACTGTAGCAAGGGGAAAAGCCTGGCTATGGCCGCCGACGGAGGATCAAAACGGATCCGATGCGGCCGAACAATGTAAAATGGAGTTTCCTGGAAGGTGGTGAATTTTTAGTTGGCAGAAGTGCATCTGCAAGAGGGCGAGACCTTAGAAAGCGCCCTGCGCCGATTCAAGCGCAAAGTACAGCAAGAAGATATCGTTAAAGAAATCAAACGGCACTCGTTTTATTTGAAGCCGGGTGAGAAACGCCGTACCAAAGAAGCTTTGGCACGGAAACGGAACCGCAAGAAACGTCCGCGCGAGATTGAGTAGCCGGAAAAGCAGTCAGTCAAGAAAGCCCGCCATATTTCAGAAGAAATTGGCGGGCTTTTTAGCGTAGTCTGGATAGACTATGCCACTGCTGCGCCAATTTGAACCGATTAGCTCTGAGTCTTCGAAGAAAGCTGGCCTCGTCAGGAATAAGGATTCTCGTTTCGGCGATTCTCTCCGCCTCCATTTCATTCGCCGCGACGATTTATGACAGCGGGATTACAAGCCTCAAAGCAACCGATCCCGTTCAGCTGGGCAGGTTGAGCAGAAACGGCGTACCGAGTGACTGGTCTGCGCCGAAGGCTTTCCCGGGAGTGTAAATCCTACCGGTTTCGTACCGACTACGAGACATTTCGTTCTTCCTTCCATCATGTATCCGTACATTCAAATCACCATCGACGATGTGAGCGGCACGGCACAGACTTTCGCTTCGGCTTACCTGAACTCATACACGCCCGAGCAACACGGCTCCGAATTACGGACTGGATGTTAACTACCTGGGCGATGCGGGCAATTCGGGTAACTTTTTCGGAACGGACCCCGCGAGCTTTTCAGGTGTTAAGCCTGCCGGTGAGCAACTTTGGTCTTGTCGTGAACGACATTCGCCACGGGCGCAGGCATTGGGCAGCCGTTCCGCTTGCTTGTGGAGGGATTCACTGAGCACCGATTTCAGTGATCGCTCCCGAACCGGCTACTTTCGGGCTTCTGGCGATGGCTCTGGGCTTGGGCTTCATGTGTCCGCTCGAAAGCGCAACTTGGCTCGTTGAGTGCGCAGGGAGAGGCTGAACGACCATCCAGCCTCTCGCTGACCGTCGTTGGCCTATCGCTTAGGGCGCGGGTGACATCGCCGCCCGCACGGCCGCGGGCGCCATCGTAATGCCAAATCCGGCATCCCGATCGGGGCCGGCACTCATCGCATCCAGGGCTGTATCCGTCATGATCTGCCGAATCTGCGTGTTCGTCAGGAACGGATTTGTGGACTTCACCAAAGCCGCGATCGCTGCCGCATGAGGAGCTGCTGCGGAGGTACCGAAGAATGGCAAGAATCCGGGCGTCTTTGTAAATACCCCGTCGGCGCCGTCAGATCCGGCTTTTGCAGCGTCACTCCGCCACTACTCGAAAACAGAAAATTCCCTGGCGTGATCGCGGAGCCGTCCGGATTGTAGAAGATCTTTCTAGGTCCATCGGAACTGAACACCTCGACGGGATTCTCAAAACCTGTGAAAGGTTTAGTGCCCACGTGGGCGCTGTTCCAGGCCGTGGCGGCCATCGAGACCGTGCTCCGACCTGCATTATGGCCAAACGTCGCCCCGCTGGTTCCAATTGCGAGAGTGCCGCGCTCGGTGTCGATATGCAGGGCGCGAGTTGTGCCGTTATAGAGAACGACGACGAGGCGATCCCCCACCGCAGGGCAGTAACCAGTGGCAGTAGCGGTTCCACAGTTATCGCCCTCGTAGACGAATTCAAACGGATCTTGGGATCCCGTTTGAATGTCGAACGAAGCGGCTTTGAGCGTTGTACCCGTACTATTGAATACAAAAAAATCGTAGTCGTTGCCGCTGTGGCCCAGAGGATCTGACCAGTGCAGCCCAAAGAACGGGCCGGTTCCAGTCAAAGAGTTAAAGAGTCGAGGTGTGCCTGAAGTGGCAAAGTTATGGATGCGAACCGGCCGCCCCTCGATCGCGTTGATGAAGGTTCCGGCGTCACCACCGTCGTTGAAGTCGCCTTCCCAGGTCCCCGATGTTCGATTTGTCAGATTGCCGCTGTTCGCCGCAGAAGAGAAGTACAGCGCGCCGTTTGCCGTCACATCGTTTACTGCTTGCGCGATCGTGCCGTCCTGGAACACAGGTTCGTCGAAATAGCTTATGTCGTCGACGATGATGTCACATCCGTACGCGAATCGAAGGCGGCGGATGTTATCAGCGAAGCTGTCTTCACTTATGAAGGCCGTGGCAAAAAACAGCTTGGCTCCGGGCGCAAGATCGTGAATGATCTCCATCATTGCCGTGCCCTCGTTCTCACCGTTGGAAGGTCCCTGCTGGCCTGGCAAAACGGTCACGTCGGCCGGGAGATCGCCGCTGGCAATCAACGCAGCAACGCGGTTCGGCAACGCGCTATCAGACAGTACACCGATCTTTACTCCGGTTCCGTCGATACCACCCGGGACCACTTGATTGGCCCCATGAGCCACATATCCCTGGCTTGTGACAGCAGCCGATGAAAGGCGCAAGATGCAAGGCGTTGAGGAACGAGAACTGTGGCAGCGCACGCGAGCGCGGATGCGCGGCGAGCCGGCGCGGAAGAATCCGTTCGTATGGGCTCGGGCCGCCGGGCGGATCGACTGCACGTCCGGCGGATTGCAGCCAAGGCTTCAACATTCAAGATCGGCAGCTTGGCGCGAATTCCGCCGTTATGTTGCGGAACTATAGACCACCTCTCCGCCGAGCGCCAGAATCTGCTGCTCGGCTGCAGCGATCGAGGTTGTTTTCAGATCGATGAGGGTCTGTCCTCGCGTGTCGGTCTTTATGGCGGAGCGAAATAACCCTTGCGGCAGAGCACCAGCCGTTTGATGGCGGGCCGCCATGGCACCCATGATCAAGGAAGAAGATAACTTTCTTTGAGTTCCGCTAAGCGAACGCTTAATGGTCAAAATATCACTGATTTGCCGTGCTGCTGAGTCACTCATTTGTTGACTGAACAACGGGGCCGCAAGGAACGAGACCATGATGGCCGGCAAGAATTGGCGCCAGAACCGCTCATTTTTCACAAAGTACACTCCGTTTCCACCCTTAAAGGGTAATGACCTGAAATAACACGAAAAGCTAGATGGAACAACCATAAAGAAGCACGTTGGCGTCCAACATGTCAGCAATAGATACAATCCTTCGACAGGTAATCAGGGCATGAACTTGAAAGGCGCGTCGTTGAAACGGAAACCTTCGGAAGTTGCTCGCGGACAGCCAGTGGCTGTCGTAGGTGCGGGTCTGGTCGGCAGTGGCTGGGCTGTTGTCTTCGCACGCGGCGGCTTGTCGGTGAACCTGTTCGACGCACAACCGGGCGTCGCGGCGGCCGCACTAGCACTGATTGAAGAACAACTGACTGCGCTTCATTCTGTCGGACTGATCGACGATGTGCAAAATCCGCTAGGGAGGATCAGAGTTCGTGAAAGTCTGGCCGAAGCGGTGAAAGACACGGCCTACATTCAGGAATCCGTCTTCGAGAGGGTAGACGTGAAACGCGACGTGATGAAGGATCTGGACGGCGTTTGCTCAGACTGGACCGTGATCGGTAGTTCGACGTCGGGGATACCGGCCTCCCAATTCACCGGTGACCTGTCAATTGCTTCGCGCGTTCTGATCGCCCATCCTGTAAATCCTCCTTATCTCGTACCTGTCGTCGAGTTGGTGCCATCACCAGCAACAACAACGGATTCTGTCGAATTCGTTCGTGACCTGATGGAGTCACTTGGCCAAAGCGTCGTTCATGTTCGCAAGGAAATCGAAGGATTCGTATTGAATCGGCTGCAAGGAGTGCTGTTACGGGAAGCTTGGGCGCTTGTCGAAGGCGGTGTAGCGTCCTGCGAGGATATCGACAAAACGGTACGTGACGGCTTGGGTTGGCGCTGGTCCTTTATGGGCCCTTTTGAGACCATTGATCTGAATGCACCCGGCGGCATCAAAGATTACGCGGTCCGTCTCGGACCGCTTTACCATTCCGTGGCGCGGTCTCGCGACCAAAAAGACCCGTGGTCTCCCGCATTGATCGACGAAGTTGAACGGCAACGGCGCGATCTCCTTCCTTTCGAAGAACTGGCAGAGCGCAGGGCCTGGCGAGATCGCCAACTGATGACTATTGCGGCAAATCTCAAACAAGAGCAAAAGTGACGTGCGTTCCCTGTTCCGCCTTGACGGATTAACGGCGATTGTCACCGGTGCCTCCCGAGGGATCGGCGAAGGTTGTGGAAAGCTTCTTGCCGAGTCGGGCGCTCACGTCATCCTGATCGCGCGGAACGAAAGCGATCTGAAGAGAGTGGCGGACGAGATCCGATTCGAAGGCGGCAGCGCAGAGTATTGGGCCATGGATCTACGCTCCCTTGATGATTTCAAAGAGCGCCTCAGGACATTGCCCGCGCTGGACGTTCTGGTCAACAACGTCGGGATGAACAAGCCACAGCATTTTTTGGAAGTCGACACAGAAACGTTCGACGAAGTCTTCGAGGTCAACGTCAAGCTGAGCTTTTTCTGTGCCCAGGCTGCCGCTTCGCGAATGGTCGAAACCGGACGCCGCGGTTCCATTGTCATGATCTCGTCACAATCGGGTCACGTCGCGCTTCCGGAGCGCACCGTTTATTGCTCAACGAAATTCGCCATGGAAGGGATGACGAAATCGATGGCTTTGGACTTGGCGAAGTTTGGAATACGGGTAAACTCAGTGGCACCCACGTTTGTAGCGACACCCTTGACCATTCCTTTTCTCGCTAATCCGCAATTCCGGGAGTATGTAGAAGGAAGCATCCCCCTGGGCCGCATGGCGACGGTCGAGGAAGTTGCGGCAGCGGTGGTTTATCTGGCTTCTCCGGCCAGCCAAATTGTGACCGGAACCAGCCTTGTGGTCGATGGCGGCTGGACGATGAAGTAGCTGTCGCCTGCGCGGCACACAGCCGCATCGTATGGGATGCCGGGACGCGATACTTTCCCGCATTCGCGCTGTCCCGTTACGATAGGAAATCGCAGCAACCTCCTAACCAAGCCATGATTGGCACAACGGTCTCGCACTATCGCATTCTCGACAAGCTCGGTGAAGGCGGCATGGGCGTGGTCTACAAAGCTAAAGATCTTCATCTGGAGCGGGATGTCGCGCTGAAATTTGTCTCGAAGAACATTACGAGTAATCGCTTTCGGACGGGACTTCTGCGCGAAGCGAAGCTCGCAGCGTCATTGAACCACCCCAACATCGCGCACGTCTACGAAGCGGGCGAGATCGAAGGTGAGTGGTACATCGCAATGGAATTTGTCGAGGGGCAAACGTTGCGGCAGAAGATGATTTCGAATGCACCACTGCCTGAGTTGGCCGGCTACTTGTTGCAGATTGCGAATGCACTGCAACACGCTCACTCGCGAGCTGTGGTCCATTGCGACCTGAAGCCCGAAAACATCATTGTGACCGCCGACGGGTTAGCGAAAGTATTGGACTTTGGATTGGCACGCCTCGTGAGAGCAAGCAGACGTGAAGAAACACAGCGCTCGATCGCCGAAGCGGACACGCAAACCATGACGTCGCTCTCTTCGAGCGGATTTATCGAGGGAACGCTCGGGTATATGTCACCTGAGCAGGCCGAGGGCCAGGAGTCCGTCACGGCGAGCACCGACATATTTTCGTTTGGGTGCATTCTGTTCGAGGCCGTCGCCCATCAAGTCCCGTTTTCGGATCCGTCCCCCATCCGGGCCCTGCACAAGCTCGTGTACGACCCTGCTCCAAGCCTCCAGTCGCTTACTCCACCGGCCCCGAAGCAACTACAACGCATCCTGGACGTCTGCCTTCGGAAAGAGCCGGACAGCCGGGGCAATAGTCTCGTCGAAGTCACGGAAGAACTGCGAAACTTCCTCCAATCGGCCGGTGAGACGACGCCGGAAACTCCCTCCACGAGGAGTCAGTTACAGGCTTTCGTCCCTACTCGGCGGCTATCGAAAAAACTGGTTATTCACCGGCGCTTTATTTGTTGCCCTCTTGTGTGCGCTCGCGGTGCGCTATTTTCGAACCCCTACATCTTCGAATAGCGAGTTGACTGCAGGTGAGATCAAATCCCTCGCCGTCCTACCGTTTGCGAATGCCGGGGGCTCAGGTGAGACAAACGTCCTGTCGGACGGCCTCAGCGAGGGTTTGATCAATGGCTTGGCACGACTTCCCGATCTGAAGGTCGTCGCACGCGCATCGAGTTTTCAGTTCAAGGGCGAACACCTGGATACGCGCCGTATCGCGCAGAGGCTTGGGGTACGAACTCTGCTCCTCGGCCGCCTCGATGAGGCAAACGGACAAGTGCGAGTGAAGGTCGAACTGATCAATGGCGAGGATGGTGCAGTTCTCTGGGCCGATCAATACCAGCCAAATAGCAATGATCTAACCACGGTGGAAGAGCAGATCATGCGCGAAGTAGCGGGTCGGGTCCAGGGTTCCTCGAAGCCCCGTTCCGAGATGAAGCTGAGCGAGTCGTCGGGAGTCGCTCCCGAAGCGTATTCACTCTTCCTGCGCGGTCGTTATGAAATGCGCCTCTACAATCCCCAGAGTACGCAAAAAGCGGTTGATTACTACCGCGAAGCTCTAGCCATCGATCCTGGTTTTGCCCTGGCGAACGCTGAGCTGGCGAACTCTTACCGCTTGCTGAGCGGTGCCGGGATTCTCAGCCCGTCCGCAGGCAATGCCGCTGGCCGAGGCAGCAGCCCTTCGTGCTATTGCGAAAGACGAACGCCTGCCGCAGGCCCATGCAGTACTAGCCGATATCAGGAGAGACCAATGGAATTGGCAGGTTGCCGAAGAGGAATATGCTAGAGCTCTGGCTCTCAATCCCAATCTGGTTTCGGCGCGTACGGGTTTCGCCATTTACCTTTCCCTGGTCGGGAAATTTGATGACGCGATTGCCGAGGCTTCAAAGGCGAGGGATCTTGATCCCCTCGGCGTGCCTACATCGATCAATGTGGGAGCAGTCTACTACAACTGCCGCAAGTACAGCGATGCCATCCGGGAACTGAAACGCGCCGCGGCGCTAGATCCTTCGGCCGTCTGCACTGTGGACCTGGATAGGGATTGTATACGGTGGAAGCGGTAAGTATCCGGAAGCGATTAACGCGTACGAGAAAGCGCTCCTGCTCGGAGACAGAACAGCCGCTACACGCTGTGATTATGCTTATGCACTCGCAAAAACGGGAAGACGGAGGGAGGCTGAATATATCCTGGCTGGGCTGAAGAGTTCCAAGGATTATCTTCCTCCAACCTCGCTTGCGATCTTGTATCTCGGTCTCGGGCAGGATGAACGAGCGTTACAGATGCTTGAGAAAGCTTTTGCTTCGCGAGATCAACTGGCTCAATACATAGGTGTCGAATCGCACTTCGACGTTCTTCATTCCAACCCGCGCTTTCAGCGACTGATGGCAAAGCTCGGATTACCGTTGTCATCGAAACCATTAGTTCATTAATCGGAGAAGCAAACATGAAAAAGACGCCCGAGTGGACGCGTTCACTTTCGGCTACGCCGCTCCCGGACAGTGCTTCGGGAACCTCTACCGACGACTACATGGTCAACTCCGCCGGAATCTCCGACGATGGCAGTCGAATTGTCGCGGGCACTTACTACTATCCATTCGACGGGACTCAGCGGATGCGGACGGACGGTACATTCGGGGTCTATTGCTACGGCGCAGATGGCCAGCGCCACTGGGCCGATGAGTTTGAAGGCGATGAAGGGGTCTACGCAGTGGCGATATCGGCTGACGGCAAAATCGCCGCAGCCGGAGGGCTTCGCCAGGGAGGTAAATACGGCCGGAGCGGACCCACGCTCGGCTTTCTCCGTGCTTACGCCGTGGCGAACGGCCAGGTATTGCTCGATTTTCGGGACCCCAAATTCAACACGATCGTAAACTCGGTTGCAATCTCGAAGGATGGCGGCGTGATCGCAGCCGCGACGAAATCTTCTCTGTACGTTTACTCGCAAACGGACGGCACTTTCCCGACAACTCCTGCCGCCCCATTCGGCATCACAAAGGCGATCGATTCGGTTGCCGTTGCTCCCGATGGCACCTGGTTTGCGGCCGGCGGCAAGAACGGAAATGTCTACGTAGGTGAAGTGAAGTCTGGATCCGTAAAGAATGCAGGTGTCTGGACAGAACCAGCCCATACCCACTTTGTCTCTGTCGCTATTCCTGAGACAGGCAGCAGGTTCGCTGTGGCAGGCGGGAATGTGGTTTACCTTTTCGACAGGAACTCGGTCTCGGGGGGCTACGTCGCCCAGTACCAGTTGCCGGCGAGTTCAGGCAAGAGCATCCGGTTCGTATCAATGTCAGGCGACGGAAAACTTGTGATCGCAGCCGCAAACCACAATTCGGCTGGGATCCTCTTCGCCTTGACTGTGGGGGCGAATACTTTAACGCCTGCGTGGTCATTCCCGACGACACACAACCCAAACAGCACAACCACCGACAAGACTGGCCATTACTTTACCCTTGCCGACGGCTATCCGGACGACGTGCCGGGCAGCTTCTGTCTATACACCAAAACAGGCAAGGTATGGGAATGCGCCACTCCCAAGATGAATTGGCCCATGGTGATCTCAGCCGACGGAACTGCTATTGCGGGAGGCGGAGATGACAACAAGCTGTATTTTTTTGTACCGTAGGCCCCGGAGCTTCTGTTCCTTGAGCGTCCTGAACACTGATTCATTCAGGCAAAATAGGATATGTCTTCGGCCATCCTCCCCAGCGCACTCGATCCCAATACTCAGGTCTTTCCGACCCTTACGCCCGCTCAGATAGATCGCATCCGTCCTCTGGGCAGGGTACGCGCGGTGCAAAGCGGCGAGGTACTGTTTGAGGCCGGCGGACAAACCGTACCCTTCTATGTGCTGCTCTCCGGCGAACTGACGATTTTGCAATCCAGTCTGGACGGAGAGCGGACCATTGTTACCCATGGGCCCAGCCACTTCTCAGGTGAGATTTCCCTGATCTCCGGGCAACGGTCGCTAGTGCGCGGCGTAGTTACTCAACCTGGTGATTTCCTGGAACTCGACAATGACTCGATGCGAGTTCTCGTGGCGCGCGACGCTGAATTGAGTGAAATCCTGTTGCGGGCTTTTATCCTTCGCCGTCTGGCGCTCATCAAACAGGGCTACGGGAATCTTGTACTGATGGGCTCAAGACATTCCGCTCAAACATTCCAATTGCGTGAGTTTTTGAGCCGCAACGCTCATCCGCACACCTATATCGACCTGGATACGGATGAGAGCGCGCAAGCAATTCTCGATCGCTTTAGCGTCAAAGCTTCGGAAGTACCGGTGATCATCTGCAACGCCGGAAACGTACTGCGAAATCCGTCGGTCCAAAGTCTCGCAAAGTGTCTAGGGCTTAACAGCACGATCGATGCGAAACACATTCGCGACCTGGTGATTGTTGGTGCTGGGCCTGCCGGTCTTGCCGCGGCCGTTTACGCGGCGTCGGAAGGCCTGGACGTGGTGATGGTGGAGACGAGTGCGCCCGGCGGCCAGGCGGGATCCAGCTCGAAAATTGAAAATTATCTGGGATTCCCGACGGGAGTTTCAGGTCAGGAACTGGCGGCGCGTGCAACAACCCAGGCGCAGAAGTTTGGCGCGAACATGATGATTGCGCGTACCATCGTGGAGCTTGACTGCGACCAGCAACCTTATCGGGTCATTCTCGATGAAGGAGACGCAATGCTGACCCGTGCGATCGTGATCGCGACGGGCGCGCAATACAACAAACCCAACCTGATGGATTTGGAAAGGTTCGAGGGTGATGGCGTCTATTACGGCGCAACTTATATCGAATCGCAATTGTGCGGAGACGAAGATGTCATCGTAGTTGGCGGTGGCAATTCGGCCGGACAGGCCGCCGTGTTTCTTTCACAGACTGCTCGCAAAGTGCATTTGCTGGTGCGTTCAGGCGAATTGAGCAGCACGATGTCGCGCTACCTGATACAGCGGCTGGTCGAGAATCCCCTGATCGAACTACATCTTCAGACGGAGATCGTCGCGCTCGAAGGAGAGGGCCGTCTCGAACGTGTCAAATGGCTCGACAAGAGGACAGGCGAGACCTCAACACATCCGATCCAGCATGTCTTCGTCATGACGGGTGCTTCTCCGCGAACTGAATGGCTCCGCGGGTGCCTCGCTCTGGACGACAAAGGATTCATTCTCACCGGCCGCGATCTGGAACTGCTCAAGGGCGAGCCCGACATTCCTCGATGGCCGCTTAACCGCACGCCACAAATGCTCGAAACCAGTCTGCCCAGTGTTTTCGCTGTTGGAGATGTCCGGTCCGGCAATGTAAAGCGGGTGGCTTCGGCCGTTGGCGAAGGCGCCATCGCTGTCCACATGGTTCACAGAAACCTGGCCGAGCTTTAACCCTGGTCTTTATTGCGCTGCAGCCGGGCGGAAGCGAAAAGGCCGAGCTTTTTAAGCAGCTCAATCAGTTGTATCCGTTCCGCCCTGTCCAGAACCGCCATCGTCTGCTCCATGTCAGCAATATGGCGGCCGAACGCACATTCGATGACATTGCGGCCCTTTCCAGTGAGTTGCACGAGTCGGGCGCGAAGGTCTTCCGGGTGGGGCACCCGGGTGACCAGCTTTTTAGCTTCGAGACGGTCGATGGCTGTGGTTATCGACCCGCTTGTCAGAAGGATCTTCTTACCAACGACGTTGATTGGCTGAGGCCCTTTGTGCAGGAGCAGTTCCAATACGGCGAAGTCGGACAGCCCAAGCCCCAGGCCGGAGATACTTGCCGTCGCGTTCTGTTCGACAGATTTCGCCGCTTTCCAGAGGACCAGCCACACGTGGGTTGCTGCTTCCTCTTGCTGCCGGGATGGCACCCCTTCGCTTGAATCCTTCTTGCGCCTCTTCACATCTACCTTGATGTCAAGATATACTTTGACACATCCTGAGGAGGAAGCAAGCCCGGTGAAAACAACCTACAAAATTGACGCGGCACACTCGAGTGCCAACTTTGTCGTGCGCCATATGATGATCACGAACGTTCGAGGAGGCTTCAGCGGAGTCGAAGGAACACATAGAGTTCGATCCTCAGAATCCTACGGATTCTCGCGTCGAGGCAGTGATCAACACGTCCAAGATCAACACCTTAGACGAGAACCGTGATGCGCACCTCCGAAGCGCGGACTTCCTGGATGCCGAGCAATTCCCGACCATGACCTTCAAGAGCAAGAAAGTAGAAGCGGCGGGCGAAGGTGAGTGGAAGGTAAAGGGCGATCTTACGATCCACGGCGTGACAAAAGAAGTGGTTCTCAACGTGGAGGGTCCAACCGCCGAAGGTAAGGATCCATTCGGAAATGTCAGGATTGGCGCGTCTGCTACGACGAAGATCAAGCGTAGCGAGTTCGGCCTCACCTGGAACGCTGCTCTCGAAACGGGCGGTATTCTCGTCGGCGACGACTTGAAAATTGAACTCGAGATCTCGGCCATCCGGGCCGAAGCCGCCGCGGCAGCGTAAGCAAGCTGCCGTCCGGGTTCAGCGCTTCTGAAGTTTGGCTATGGTCTCGATGTGGAAGGTCTGCGGAAACAGGTCGACCATTGTCAAGCCCGTGAGTTCGTAATTCGGTAACAACGCGCGTAAGTCGCGGGCCAAGGTGGTGGGGTCACAACTCACGATGACCATCTTCGATGGCCCGAGGCGAAGCAGTTCGCTCGTAGCCTCTTTGCCAAGCCCGGATCTTGGAGGATCTGCAATTAGCAAATCGGGAGCAGTCCGGAAAGTGCGCAAGAACTCTTCCGCAGAACTCTTATGAGCCTCGAGCGTAACGTCATTCTCTCGAGCATTCATCTCGAGATCGCGAAAGGCAGAGCCTCCGCGCTCAACCGACATAACGCTCTTGAAACGCTTCGCAAGCGGAATACTGAAGAGGCCGGCTCCCGAGTATAGGTCGACTGCAGTTTCGCCTTCATCTGAGCCGAGAACCTCACTCATCAGTGGCTCGACCATAAACCGATTTACCTGAAAGAAAGAACCTCCGCTGAGACGAAATTTGATACCCCCGGCCTCGTAAGTGATGGGGCCTTCGGCAACGTTCGGGAGGAAGGTTTTGCACCAGTCGAAGAAGCGCTTGGAGACGGGGCGGTTTGATTCGGTGACATTCAACTGTATGTCTGACTCATTGGTAAACACCTCGAGCGAACGCAAGAAGCGCGGCCAGGCCGGTTGTTTGACGGCATCCTGCAGGCGGCGAATTACCTCGTTCAGTAACGGCGAGGAGATTTCGCAGTGTGCAATCGGGTAGATCGCGTGTGTTCCCGCCCGGCGATACCCAACGATGCCGCCTTCGAAGTGCAATTGAATGCGATTACGGTAATACCAGGGCTCGCCCGTTAATGTGTCGATCTGGCCTTCGTAGGTAAAGCCGCCTTGGCGCTGCAGCGTTTCGGCTAGAATCGCTTTCTTTTCCAGGACCTGGACCGAATAGTCGAGGTGCTGGTAATGACAGCCGCCGCACTTTCCCAAGCCGAAGTACTCGCATTTCGGCGTGACTCTTCCGGGCGCGGTCTCGATCAACTCCCGACTTCTTCCCCGCAACAAGCCGGAGTTGACTCGCTCCGTTTCTATGGTGACCAGATCTCCCCGAAGAACATAGGGCACCAGGGCGATCTGTCCGTCGACCCGCGCGAGGCCATCTCCGCCGTAAACCAGCTTTTCGATCCGCACGGTTTTACTCCCGCCGGCTTCTTGATCCTGCAATTCTCTCCTCATCCCTTACGATTAAGGTTCACCCAAACGCATGAAAGCACGTGTCCTGTCGGGCGTACAGCCCAGCGGCAATCTACACATCGGGAATTACCTGGGAGCACTGAAAAACTGGGCCGAAATCCAGGGCTTGTACGAAAGCATCTTTTGCATTGTTGACCTGCACGCCATCACCGTTCATCAAGATCCGAAGGAACTCCTCTCGAAGATACGCGAAACAGCAGCGTTGTTCCTGGCTGCCGGCATTGATCCGCAACAATCTTCAGTCATCGTCCAATCCGCTGTTTCCGGCCACGCGGAGCTAGCTTGGCTTCTCACGTGCGTAACGCCGCTCGGCTGGCTGCAACGCATGACCCAATTCAAAGCGAAAGCCGAAAAGCAAGAAACCATCGGCGACGGCCTTCTGCAATACCCGGTCCTGATGGCGGCAGACATCTTGCTGTATCAGGCAGGCATCGTTCCCGTCGGAGAGGACCAATCGCAACACCTGGAGCTGGCCCGCGACATTGCGCAACGATTCAACGCTCTATACGGGGAAACGTTCGTCATGCCCGCTACTCATCTTCCCACTGTGGGGGCGCGCATCATGGGTCTGGATGATCCAACGCAAAAAATGAGTAAGTCCGTGACAAATGCGAACCACGCGATCGCCCTGTTGGACGAACCTAAGGTGATTGCAAAGAAGATCGCTCGCGCCACGACCGACTCGCTTCCCGCGGTGGACCCGGAGAATATGGGGCCGGGCATTGCAAATCTCCTCAGCATCGCGCAAGCATGTGATCCGTCGTTTACTAAGGCGACGGCTGCGGGCATGCGCTACGGCGATTTCAAGAAACGGGTCGCTGAGATCCTCATTGCCCGTCTGGAACCGATCCAGGAGCGCTATCGGCGTGTCATCGCAGATGCCTCTTATGTCGATTCCGTGCTGGCTGAGGGAAAAGCAAGAGTTCTCCCGCTGGCGGAAGACACAGTGCGGCGCGCAAAGACGGCCATGGGACTCTACACGTAAGTCTCTGGATCAGTAGTACTCCGATCAATCCGGCCCCGCGCTCCCCTGCACAAGCCGGACCGACTTAGCGGGGTTATCATGGGGTTGCTTGGGTACGCAGGTCGAACCGATTCGGGCGGTTGATCGCAATAATAAATTCAGATCGTGGGCGATTATTATCGCCACTAATCTGGTTTCACTAATTTGTCTATCGTGGGCTCTAAACGGGGCTGGCCTGGACCGTATCTGGGGCGAAGCCCGGCACATGCACTGGCGATGGGTGTTGTTTGCCCTCGTCTCCGATGTTTGCGTTTACCTGTTCCATGCACTGCGCTGGAGATTGCTTCTCAGGCCGATCAAAAAAGTTGCATTCTCTCATTGTGCGGAAGCCATCTACGTCGGCCTTTTCGCAAATGAAACAATTCCGTTGCGAGCAGGAGAACTGATCCGATGCTTCCTCCTGTCGAAATCAAGTCAGATCCCACTTTCCGTTTCTTTTGCTTCGGCCTTGATCGAGCGCATTCTCGACGGCGTGTGGCTGATGGTCGCCTTCTTCCTCTGCCTCAAGGTGGAAACACTCCCAGGCGTTCTCGTAAAAGGCGGCTACATTCTGGGCTTGCTGATCGTGCTGCTGGGATTGGTCCTGGCCTATGCCATGTACGCAAAGCAACAATCTCTGCATCGATTCCTCGGAATGTCCTGGCCGCGTTGGCTCAACACCCTGATCGAAGACCTTCACCTTATTGGCCACTCCCGTTACCTTTATTTCGCATTCCTCGTGAGCGGCGCTTACATGCTCGCGCAAATGGTTCCGATCTACGCCATTGTGCGAGCCAGCGACCTGGACGTCCCCTGGATGGCTTCTTTCCTGATTCTGGTCCTTCTTCGGCTGAGCGGTGTCGTACCGCAAGCCCCTAGCAATCTTGGGTCGTTCCAGTGGGTAACAGCCAAGACTCTGATGATGTACGGCATGGTTTCGGCGCACGCCAAACGGTTCTCTCTAATCCTCTGGGCTGCCCTTACGCTACCGCTGATCGTCGCGGGATTCGTGGCTCTCGCTCTCGAGGGCATCAACTTAAGCCATCTGCACAAGGAAGCTGCCGCTTCCGCTAAGAAGCGCGAACACATCTGAGCCTCCTCGTCAGCGTCCGGCTAGAATGTGGGTGGGGAAAATTGCCGGTTGCTTGGATTACTGATTTTGCTGGCTGGATCGGCTCTACAAGGCGCTGACCTTCAGGCCCAGGGATTACAGGCGCTAGATCATCAGCAGTTCTCCCAGGCGGAACAGATTTTCTCGCAGCTCGCGGCCCAGGATCCGAAGGACTACACCGCGCTTTTCAACCTGGCCTTGGCCGAAAGCGGCCTACAAAAACGGGATGAGGCTATCAGTCGTTACCGGAAGGTTCTCGAACTGAAGCCGAATCTGTTCGAAGCCGAGCTCAATCTCGGTATCTTGTATCTGCGCAATAAGCAGAGTGCGGAAGCATTACCGCTGCTGAACGAGGCTGTCAAACAGAAGCCTGACCAGCCGAGGCCGAAGCGATATCTTGCAGACGCGCTCCTGGCGGAGGGGAAAGCGGCCGAAGCACGCGATCTTTATAAGCAAGCACTGCAAAGCGACCCTAAGCTGGCGGCTGCAGAATTGGGATTGGGACAGAGCCTGATCGCGCTCGGCGCTTTGGACGAAGCCGCACCGCATTTCCGTCAAGCTGCTACGCTCGACGCCAACCTGAAGTCCTACTTACTGGAACTAGCGACCGCTTTCGAGAAGGCAAATCGCCCGGCCGAAGCGGTTCCGCTGCTGAAGGAGTTTCCTGCGGACGTCGCCGCTCACGAAGAATTGGGCAGGCTTTTCCTGACTCTGAATCGGCCGGGCGATGCAGCCGAAGAGTTCCGGCAAAGTGTAGCGGCTTCGCCTACTCCGGCCAACCGGCTGGCGCTGGCAACTGCCTATCTGAAGAACAACCAGCCCGATCTCGCGACGCCAATCCTCGAGCAGGCTCTTGCTTCAGCTCCCAATGACTACGACTTGCGCATGGTAGTTGGCCGGCTCCGCCGGGACCGTCACAACTACGTCGAAGCGGCGAGAGAGTTCACAGCGGCTACAAAGATCAAGCCCGATTCGGTAGAGGCGTGGAACGAAGCGGCAACTGCTTTTGTTCTGTCAAACCAGTTTCCGGAAGCTCTGGGGGCATTGGACAAAGTTCATAGCCTGAACGGTGATACCCCGGGAGATCTCTATTATCGTGCGATTGTTTACGATAAGCTTCACCAAGTAAAACAGGCTCTCGCGAGCTACGGGCAGTTCCTCCAAATGAGTTCGGGGAAGTTTCCTGACCAGGAGTTTATTGCGCGCCAGAGGAGTAGAATCCTTGCAAAAGAGGCGAACCGCTGATTATTTCGCAGTTGTGATTGTTCGTGTCACGTTGGGGATCAGCCTGTCGGCGATGGGCCTTTTCCCCGCTCGGCTGGCCACGGCTCACCCTGTCCAGGTGGATTTCAGGGAAGAGCACGATCCCGGGAAACGCTCCGATAAATTCCTTGAGGCAGCGGAAGCAGCGTTTGACAATGCTCGCGCTGCCTACACGAAAGACGACGTTCACACCGGCGACGCGCAGTTGGATGGAATGGTGTCTGCTTTACAAAACTGCGTCTCAACGCTGGATACTGCCCATAAAAACCGGCTCTATAAAAGAGCGGAAATGAGGGTTGCGTCCCTGCAGCGCCGGCTGCAGAATCTGCTGGACGACATCTCGGTTACCCAGCGCGGCTGGGCTGAACAAACGGGGCGGAAACTCGAAGAGATTCACGATAAGCTTTTGGAAGGAGCCATGAAGAAATGAAGTTGCTTGCGCCTCTTCTCTTGTCGGCTAGCTTGATCGTCAACGCTCAATCGGCGGACCGTGACTTCCTTACTCCGAACGAAGTGGACCAGGTCCGAACAGCTCAAGAACCGAATGATCGAATTCTGCTTTATATCCATTTCGCAAAAACGCGTATGGATCTGGTTCAACATTACCTTCAACAGGACAAAACCGGTCGAAGTATTTTCATTCACAACGCTCTAGAGGACTATTCCAAGATCATTGAAGCCATCGACTCAGTGACCGACGATGCGCTTCGCCACAATCACCCGGTCGACAAGGGCATGATCGCGCTGGTCAATGCGGAAAAGGAATTTCTAGACCAGCTCAGCAAAATTGAGGATTCTAGCCCTCGTGATTTCGATCGCTACAAGTTCGTGCTCGCTGAAGCTTTAGACGCGACCCGCGATAGCCGGGAATTGTCGCTTGAGGATTCAGCGAAGCGCAGCACTGAAGTCACCGCGAAAGATACCAAAGAGAAATCAGAGCGCGAGTCGGTGATGACCACTAAAGAGGTCGCCTCCCGGAAGAAAGAAGCCGAAAAGACTTCAGGGGACGCAGAGAAGAAGAAGATCCCTTCACTCTACAGGCCAGGCGAAAAGCCGCCAACACCTCCACAGTAAAGATCCGGAACATCACCGTTCCTGTCGTACCCTGAAGGTAGGAAGACTCCGATTGGCTCATCACCACCATGTACCGAGCACCGGTTGGATTCTCTACGCATCCACAGCCGTTACGCTCGGATTTACTGCCTTAGAGATTGTGACCGGCTTGCGGTCTCACAGTTTGGCGCTCTTGTCGGACGCCGGGCATAACTTCACCGATGCGCTTGCCTTAGTGCTCGCAGCTTTCGGTTTCTATCTGCAAAGCAAACCTGCGAACAGCGTCAAGACATACGGATACCAGCGGGCCGGTGTAATCGCGGCATTTCTGAACGCATCCACATTGATCCTGATCTCGATCGGCATCACATGGGAGGCGATCTCGCGATTCGTCCGCCCGGAACTCCCGAACGATCGCACAATGATGTGGGTTGCCGCCCTGGGGCTTCTGGTGAACGGTGCCATCGTGGCGGCGTTGCATCGGGGCCATCAGCACGATCTGAACATCCGGGCTGCGGTCATCCACATGGCAGGCGATGCAGTGGGCGCGGTAGCGATCATCCTTGGCGCAGTCGCAATTCATTACACCGGCATCAGCTATGTTGACCCTGTTCTTTCGATCATCCTGGCGATCTTCATTGTCTACACGGCTTGGGACATCGTAGGCGAATCGCTGAACATTCTTCTCGAAGGTCTTCCCCGGGGATTGGAACTTCCTCAGATCACAAACGCTCTGGGGCAGATCCACGGAGTTCTTGACGTCCATGATCTTCACGTCTGGAGTCTCGGCTCCAATACCCATGCTCTTAGCTCGCATGTCCTGATCGAAGACATGCCTCCGTCAGCAAGCGAAACGATCCTAAAGCGCATCAACGAAGTTCTTTGCGACTTGGGCATTCACCACTCGACAATACAGTTCGAGCACGTCCCTTGTGTGCTGTCCGATGGCGGCTGTCACATGGTTGCGAGTAATCCGCACGCCGGGCACAATCACGGCTAGACCTCGCCAGAGATCAAAGCAAGCATCCGCTGGTGAAAGTTTTCCGCCGCTGGGCAGTCAGCCGTGACGACGAGCACCGTGTCGTCGCCCGCAACGGTGCCGACGACTTCCTGGAGCTGCTGCCGATCGATGCTGACCGCTAATGCACTTGCATGCCCGGGAGAAGTACGCAGGACCACGAGATTCTGAGCAACGCGAATGTCCTGGAGGTACTCGTTCGCAATTTCGAGAAGGCGGGGTCCGGTTGGATCCCTCGACAACTGCTGGTACCCGTCGGCTGTCTTCACCAGGCCCAGTTCGCGTATATCACGGGATAGAGTGACTTGGGTGGTCTGAATCCCGAGGTCGCCGAGTTCGCGCGCTAACTCTTCCTGAGTGAAGATGGGTTTCGCCCGGATCGTTTTGATGATTTGACCTTGGCGAAAACTCTTGTTCATAAGTTCACTGCAGTCGTTTGCGCAGGCTTTCGAGCCGATTCCGAGCGTCTGCCGTGGCAGCTCGGACGGCTTCGGGCCCGGTGCCTCCCGGCAGATTTCGGCTCTTCATGCCTTCCCGAGGCTCTAAAAGCCGTACCATCTCCGGCTTGAACTCAGGCGCAAACGCGGACAACTCCTCGGCGCTCCAGTCCGAAGGCTTCCTGCCGCTTTTTGTGCTCTCGAGAACAAGCTTTCCGACCAACTGGTGAGCGCGATGAAATGGAACACCGCTGCGCGCCAGTTCTTCGGCTAGATCCGTTGCCACTACCCAACTTTCTTCGGCGGCCGCGAGCGGTTTCTCCGGCTTGAGCGTCACGGAGGAAGCGACAACCGCGGCCATGCGGAGAGACCCCGATGTCTGGTAGAACGCATCGAACAGAGGCTCCTTATCTTCCTGCATGTCACGGTTGTAGGTCATGGGAAGCCCCTTCATCGTGACGAAGAGGGATGTGAGGTCGCCAAAGACCCGCCCGGACTTACCCCGGATCAGCTCGAGAGAATCCGGATTTTTCTTCTGTGGCATCAGGCTCGATCCGCTGGTCACGCCATCGCCCAGCGTCATCCAATCGAACTCTTCGCTCGAATAGAGAATCCAATCCTCCGCCAGTCGGCTTAAGTGGAGCATGACAGTGCTGCAGCAATAGAGGAAGTCTAATGCAAAATCGCGGTCGCCGGAAACATCCAGGCTGTTCCTTGTGATGGCGGCAAAATTCAGATCGCGCGCCATTTCGTCGCGGTCGAACGGAAACCCGCTGCCGGCCAAGGCCCCCGAACCGAGCGGAAGCGTGTTGATGCGTGCCCGCGCCTCGCTCAGCCGTTCAGCATCTCTCGCGAACATCTCGAAATATGCGAGCAGATAATGCTGCCAGAGCACAGCCTGCGCCCGCCGGAGATGTGTATACCCGGGCACGACAGCATCCGGATACCGATCACCCAAGCGCCAGCAAAGCCTCGAGCAGGTCGGCAATGTCACCGAGGAGTGTGTCGACCGCAGCGCGCAAATAGAGCCGGACGTCGAGCGAAACCTGTTCATTTCGGCTACGTCCCGTGTGAATCTTCGCGGAGAGGCCGCCGACCTTTTCGCCCAGCTTTCGGATGACGAACGTGTGAACGTCCTCATCGTTGGCGCCGTCGAGATACCTGGCGTCTTTGGCTTCTTCGCCGATTTCCGCAAATGCTTCGATCAGCTTCCGGCATTCTTCATCCGTCAGGATGCCCTGGGCCCGCAGTGCACGCGCAAACGCCTGCGAGCCTTCCACATCGGCAAAGATCAGCTTGCGATCGAAGTGGAGCGAGCCGGAGAAGGTCTCGAAAACCTCCGACGGGCCCGCCTCGAATCTACCGCCCCACAGTTTCATGCGCGAGCTACTTGTTCTTCAAGAGCGCTTCCACCTTGATGGGAAGGCCGATTAGATTGATGAATCCGAGAGCATCCTTCTGGTCGTAGCTTGCGCCCATGGTGAAGCTCGCAATGTCCAGGCTATAGAGAGAGTTCGGACTCTTTCTGCTCAAGGGTTGAAGGTTCCCTTTGTAGAGCTGCATGGTAACGCTGCCTGTCACCGGCTCGGATACTTTGGCGAAGAACGCATCCAGCGCCTCACGTAACGGAGTGAACCACAGCCCGTTATAAACCATTTCTGCGTAATCGAGCGCCAGCTTCTGTTTGTAATGCAGGGTGGTTCTGTCGAGCGTGAGGGATTCGATCTCCCGAACTGCGGCCATCAGGATCGTCCCGCCCGGTGTTTCATAGCAGCCGCGCGACTTCATGCCCACGAAGCGGTTCTCGACGAGGTCGATCCGTCCGATTCCGTTCTCGCCGCCAACGCGATTCAGCTCTTCAAGCAATGCCAGGCCGCTCAGGTTCCGGTCTCCATTCAGCGAAACGGGAACGCCCGCTTCGAAGCCAATGGTTACCTCGGCTGGTTTGTCTGGCGCATCCGCCGGGCTCTTGCTGAGCATCCAGATGTGTTCTGGAGCAGCATTGGCCGGATCCTCCAGCTCACCTCCCTCGTGCGAGATGTGCCAGATGTTGCGATCGCGGCTGTAAATCTTGGTGGTGGATTGTGCGATCGGAACGTTATGGGCCTTGGCGTATTCAATAGCGTCTTCGCGTGAAACGATGTCCCATTCCCGCCACGGCGCAATCACGTTGAGATGCGGCGCGATGGCTTTGTATGTCAGCTCGAACCGCACCTGGTCATTTCCCTTCCCCGTGCATCCGTGCGCCAACGCATCGCACCCGGTTTTCAGCGCAACTTCCGCCTGCCGCTGCGCGAGCAAGGGCCGGGCGATGGAGGTACCGAGCAGATATTTGTGCTCATACACGCCGCCCGAGCGCACCAGCTTCCAGAGATACTCGGTGACAAACTCTTCGCGCATGTCTTCGACGTACACTTCGGAAGCACCGGTTTTGATCGCCTTCTCTTTCAGCCCATCCAGTTCTTCGCCACCCTGGCCGATGTCGCCGCAAACGGCGACAATCTCGCATCCGTAGTTCTCCTTGAGCCAGGGAATGATGATGGACGTGTCAAGACCGCCCGAATACGCCAGCGCTACTTTCTTCGCAGTTACTTTGCTCATCTTTTATCTTCGAAATCCTCTCTATTGGAGCAGCTTCGCCCGTCGAGGCACACCTCGGATTTCACATCCCGGCGAGTGCTTTTGCCGCTTATTGCAATAAGGTCAACAGCAGAGCTTTCTGCGCGTGCAGGCGATTTTCCGCCTGGTCGAACGCAACGCTCTGTCGCGATTCCATGACTTCGTCCGTTACTTCCAAGCCGCGTTTGGCAGGAAGACAATGCATGAAGACGGCGTGGGGCGATGCACCTGCCATCAACGCCGTGTTTACCTGATAACGCGCGAACAACTGTTTGCGCCGGCTGGCCTCGGCCTCCTGGCCCATACTTGCCCAGACGTCCGTGTAAACGGCGTCCGCCCCGTGAACAGCCGCTTGCGGGATCGTTAGTGATTTCGATCGCACCGCCGCTTCCTTTCGCCAAATCGACGGCTTGTTCCACGATCGCCGGCTGCGGCTCATAGCCCGGCGGAGTGGCGACAGTACACTGCATGCCGAGCCGTGCTCCGCAAAGCATCAAGGAGTGAGCCACGTTATTTCCATCGCCAACGTACACGAGCTTGCGGCCTTTCAGCTTTCCGAACTGCTCCTTGAGCGTGAAAACGTCGGCGAGCGCCTGGCACGGATGATAGGTGTCGCTAAGGGCGTTGACCACCGGAATGCCGGACCAGGCGGCCAGATCGTCGATTGTTTTCTGTTCAAACGTTCGAGCCACGATGCAATCCGTCCATCGGGCAAGATTTCGCGCAACGTCTTTCAACGGCTCGCGCTCGCCGATCATGCCGACCTGGGTTACGCTATCCCCGCCCAGTTGTTTCATCGCAAGCTCAAACGTCAGGCGTGTGCGCAGCGACGGCTTCTCGAACAGGAGCGCGGCATATTTGCCCTTTAGGGCAGAGGCGAATGCTTGGCGGTTTCGCTTCACCTCGCCGGATAATTCGAGCAAGCCGACGAGCTGCTCGGTCGAGAGGTCCAGATCGTGCCGGAAGGTTGGAGTATGGACTTCGGAAGGGGGGCGAGAAACGGAAGCTGCCATGGGAACACTAGCCGTGAGCTGAATTTTTATTCACTCTAATGAATAATTACACAACAGCCTGGCTTTCGCAAATCCGGATCGCACTTTCCACCAGGAGTGAATGGGTTGTGTTTCAGGTCAGTTACAAGGTGTTCTGGGCTTTAGACGGCGCCCGCAGTTGCTCTCTGAGTAAAATCCCAGATGCGAATCTTTATCGTTCGCTTCAATACACTTTCTCTTAGTGGAGAATGTAAAGTCATTTCCATCGGCAGACGAGCTGGCAACTTCTTACGCGCAATCAGCGCAAGAGATGGCGGCGAGAGCACGTGAGATGTGTAAGGAAAGCGCTGAACTATGCCAGCGTTCGCGGTTACTGCTGGAAGCCAGTAGGATGAGACTCCGGAAAACTCGCGAGATGCTGACGTCAGCAAGTCAAGAGTCAGTACTTTAGCGCCAAACTGCCAAGCTTCGGCTAAACGGGTCAATAATGCTGATCGCCACTGGCGCGGCTTTTGCCATGCTCGCCTAGTTCGCCGAGCACGGAACCCAATCCACTACTCGTTCGATCAGGTGCGTCTTCCGATCTTCCAGATGCATGGACCTGAACGTTCGGTATAGTTCGTCCGCGACGGAAAAGAAACTGTGCAGCTCCTTTAGTTCATCCGCCGTCTGCTGACCCAAGTCGTTCGCCCACTTCATAACCCGTTCGATCTCGGCGTGAACTTAGTGTTACGAAAAAAAGACGGAATTGGCTGCCCGTATCAATACCGTTGGTCGGGCTCGTCCACCCTCATCGCTAAGATCGAAGAATGATCACTCCCCGTGATTTTGGAGCAGTTCTCCGTGAATAACCTGCTTGTGATGAAGTTCGGCGGGACCAGCATGGGAAGCGCCGAACGTATGAAGGTGGCCGCTGAGCTTATTTCGGCCGAATCCGCCAGGCGGCCGGTCCTGGTCGTGGTTTCGGCCATGTCGAAGATCACGGATCTCTTGCTTGATACTCTCCGGCGGGCCGAGGTGGGGGACCAGGCCGGCGTCGCAGCCAATCTGGAACTCCTGCTGGAGCGCCACGTCACGACCTGCCAAGCACTTTTCGCGACCGCCCGAAACCCGGAATTCGGGGAGATCGCCGCACGCCTGGTCGGCTCTCTGGTCTCTGAGCTCCGGCGCATCGCAAACGGAGTTCTCATGCTGGGTGAGCGTCCTCCTCGCTCCGTTGATGAAGCGCTCTCGATCGGTGAACGCCTTTCTTCGGCTGTTCTGGCGAATTTCCTGCAGTCCAGGGACATCAACGCCGAAGCCATCAATGCGGCGGACGTGGTCGTCACGGATGCCGTGTTCGGCAATGCTTCACCTCAAAGCGAGCCGACGCGAGCCCGGTGTACCGCCCGATTGCGTCCGCTTCTCCAGGCCGGCATCGTGCCCATCGTGACCGGATTCAACGGCGCTACAGAGGACGGGCGTCCCACGACGCTCGGGCGTGGCGGTTCCGATTTCTCCGCCTCCATCCTGTCAGCGGCACTGGATGCGGAGGAACTCTGGATCTGGACAGATGTCGATGGCATCATGACCGCCGACCCTCGACTCGTCTCGGATGCTGCCGTTCTGGACCAGGTGACGTATGCGGAAGCCGCAGAACTCGCCTACAACGGAGCCAAGGTGCTTCACCCGCGAACGCTAGCGCCGCTCGCCGAGAAAAAGATTCCCGTCTGGAGCAAAAACAGTTTCGCTCCGGAAAAGCCGGGCACTAGAATCATCGGTCACGTGGATGAGCCACGAGGTGTTCGAGCCGTGACCTCCATGTCGAACGTTGCGCTCGTCTCCATGGAGCCGGCCAGCGCCGTCCTGACAGGCACACGCGTCATGGCTCGTTCGTTGGACGCTCTAGCGCTCGCGAACGTAGAAATTCTTGTCTTCAGCAGCTCCAGCTACCGGCAGAGCTTCTGTTTCCTGATCCGGAAACACGATGTGGACGCTGCGCTCGAAGCTCTGGCGTCCAACTTGTCCATCGAACTCGCACACGGGTATCTGAAGCCAATCCAGGTGGATGAGAACGTGGGTCTTGTGGCCGTGGTCGGCGAAGGCATGCGCGGTACTCCGGGACTCGCTGGACGCGTATTTACCGCAATTTCACGCGAACGAATCAACATCATCGCAATTGCGCAAGGTTCGAGCGAGATTACCATCGGAATCATCGTTCGTCTGGACGGACTGGAGCGTGCGGTGCAGGCTGTGCATCAGGAGTGTCACCTGGCGTCGCCGGATTTGGCAGCAACGCTAAATTGAGGATTTCAAGCCGGGCTCGGCTCCGAAACACGGCTGCTTTCCCGGTGGACGCGTAGCCGGCGGAGAGTAAACGGAATACCTGTGGATTCGAGAGCTTCGGACAGCACCCGTTCCACTTCGTTGAAATTACGTTCGGCAAACGCCACGACGGAAGGCCCGGCGCCGCTTAAGCAGACACCGAGGAGATCGGGATGTTCGAGGCCCAGAGCGCGCTCGAGGCCCGGAACGAGAGATTGGCGGAACGGTTGATGAAGACGATCCTGGAGCGCCTCACGCAATAAGGCAAGACGGCCGCTGCTCAAGCATTGAAGCAGGAGCGCAATGTGCTGCAGGTTGAAAACGGCGTCCTCGCGCGCGATGCGTTCCGGCAGTACTCCGCGCGCCTCGTGCGTGGAGAGCGCATACCGGGGAGTCGACACAAGCAATTGTAAATTGGCGGGCCATTCCATCCGGACGGCAACAACGGACCGATCGGAAAGCTGACAGCTCAAGGTCAGACCTCCCAGTAGAGCTGCCGCGACATTGTCCGGATGGTTCTCGAGGGCGCAGGCTGCATTCAGCAAACCTTGGGCCGGCAGCGGACCCGCGATTGCCTCGAACAGCCGCAAGCCGGCGACTGTAGCCGCAGCGCTGCTTCCGAGCCCGGATTTCATCGGGATGTCGCTTCTCACCTCAATTGCGAGAGACGGAAAGCTTTCACTCCTCTGATTCGCCAGAAAGCGGAAGGCGCGTTCGATGTAGTTTTCGCCGTCCAGCTTTTCCTTGACGAACTCGAAGCGCAGTTCGCCCTCCCCCGGCATCACCTGCACGCGCAGGTGAAGATAAAGTTGGACCGCGACGGCCAGCGTGTCGAATCCCGGACCAAGGTTTGCGACCGAAGCTGGAACGCTCAAGTCGAAGAAATCGCCCTGCCGCAAGCTTGGAATGGATGTTCGTCAAGCGAGAGCCACAGCTTTAGGCATCGCCTCTTCCTCGGGAGCTTGATGCTTAATGATGTACTCGGTGTCTTTGAGCACGTGGCCGGTTAACACGGCCGCAACGGTCGCATGCCGATCGAGCTTCCCGGCATCAACCAGCTTGCGAATCCCGGCGAGTGTAGTAGCGGAAGCGGGCTCGCATCCGATGCCGTCCCTTCCGATCTCTCTTTTTGCTCGTCCAATTTCTTCGTCAGTCACATCCATCACAAGGCCATCCGTCAGCGCGATGCCTTCCAGAGCTTTCTTCCACGATCGCGGGTTTCCGATCCGGATCGCAGTCGCGACTGTTTCGGGCTTCAGCACCGCCTCCAAGTCTGCGGCTCCCGATTCCCACATTCTGGCAAGCGGATTCGCCCCTTCGGCTTGAACAATGACCATTCGGGGAAGCTTTTGTATAAAACCGTAGTTCTGCAATTCACGAAGCGCCTTGCCGAAGGCGGACGAGTTACCGAGATTTCCACCCGGGACGAACGAGGTAGTCGGGCGGCTGCCAGTCGTACTGCTCCATCAGCTCGAACATCGCCGTTTTCTGGCCTTCGATACGGAACGGATTGATCGAATTCAGGAAATACAGGCTGGAATCCGTGCTGTCCAGCAACTGGTTCAAGGCGTCGTCGAAATTCCCTTCAATCTGCACCACTTCGGCGCCATAATCCAGCGCCTGTGCCAGCTTGTTCGCCGACGCCTGGCCCGCAGGCAGATAGACCCGCGCCGCCATGCCGCCCCGCGCAGCGTAGGCAGCCAGGGCAGCTGCGGTATTGCCTGTAGACGCACAGGCGACGGTTTTAGCGCCGGTGAATTTCGCTTCCGTCATTCCGGCGGTCATGCCCAAATCTTTGAACGATCCGGTTGGATTAAAGCCAAGGTGCTTAAACCTGAGTTCCCGGACTCCGGCCCACTCCCTCGTTTTCTGACCGGCGATCAGCGGGATATTCCCCTCGCCCAGCGTTACGATTCCCGAGTCGTAAGGCGGGAGAAACTCGCGGAAGCGCCAGACGCCGCTAGTATCCTGCGGATCCCAGGAGCGTCGCCGCTCTCTCCAGGTAGCCTTGAGAGCCGGCGCATCCAAATCCTGAATCTCGACGACGACCTCGAGCAGGCCGCCGCATCGCGGGCAGGCGAGCGAGCGGTCATGCAGATCCAAAGTGGCCCCGCAGGTCCTGGAACTGCATCGTAAATAGTTCGTTCGGCGCAAATCGACTTAAAGATAGCGTATCTTGCAAGGCCAGTTCACGTCCGAGGAGCTTCCGGTCGACACGGACTGCGGGATACTGTCTCTGTCTCTCTGTGTCCACGAATTCGAAATCCAGCAACCCCTCAGTCATTGAAGGTTGTCGTCGCAACCACGGTAGCGCTGTCATTCATCAGCTATTGGCGGGGAGCAGCCATTGTCCTCAGCGATCTTGCCTCGTCCATGTTCTACGCCGGCGGAATCGCGGAGCAGGCTATCGGCAAATCGGCCGCGTGGTACGTCCTCGGCGTCATGATTTTCAGCTTCGCGGTCCGTTCCGTGTACATGGAAAGCTGCGGGATGTTCGTGCGTGGCGGTGTCTATGTGGTCGTTCGAGACAGTATGGGGCCGTTTGCTGCCCGCTTATCTGTCTCGGCTCTCGTCTTCGACTACATATTGACGGGACCGATCAGTTCGGTCAGCGCGGGGCAGTACCTGGGCCGGTTGGTGGAAGAGCTTTTTGGATTCGCGCACGTCAACGTCCACGTGAATCCCAACCTGTTTGCTGCTGTATTCGGCGTCGTAGTGACGATCTACTTTTGGCGCAGCAACATCAAGGGCATCGAAGAATCCAGTTCGGCTGCGCTGCAGGATTATGCAGATCACGACCGTCATGGTCGTGATGTTGTTGATCTGGTGCCCGCTGACAATTCTGCTACAGGGCAAATGGAACTTGCCGCCGTCGCCGGTCCCGAGCCATCTCACGTTTACCGCCGACTCGCTTGGCTGGTTCAAAGGAACACACTTCCTAAACATCCCGATCGTACTGATCGTCATTGCGTTCGGGCATTCGCTGCTATCGATGAGCGGCTTCGAGACCCTGGCGCAGGTTTACCGCGAAATCGCTTCGCCGAAGCTCAAGAATCTGAAGCTTGCGGCTAATATCGTTTGCGTTTACGCCATCGTTTCCACAGGGTTCATCACCTTGTTCGCCGTCATGATCATCCCGGACGACGTTCGCAAGACCTACGTGAACAACCTGATCGGCGGTCTGGCGATGAATCTTGCCGGGCCTGAGATTCTTCGTCTCTTGTTCCACGTCTTCGTCGTCGTTGTGGGTGTATTGATTCTTTCCGGTGCCGTGAACACCTCGATTATCGGCGCGAACGGAGTGTTGAACCGGGTGGCGGAAGACGGTGTCCTGCTTGACTGGTTCCGCAGACCTCATGCAAAGTTCGGCACGACGCACAACATCATAAACGTCATCGCTGCCATGCAAATTGGAACGATCGTGCTGAGCGGCGGCGATCTTTATCTGCTTGGCGAGGCGTATGCATTCGGCGTCGTCTGGAGCTTTGCATTGAAAGCGCTCGGCGTTCTTGCGCTTCGTTTCCAACGCCATGATCAGGAGTACAAAGTACCTCTCAACATCACGATTGCCGGTCGCGAGATTCCCATTGGACTCGCGCTCACGACGCTGGTGCTGCTCACGACAGCGATCGTCAACCTGTTCTCGAAACAGTACGCAACCATCTACGGCGTCACCTTCACTATCGCCTTCTTCCTGATGTTCACCATCTCGGAACACGTCAATCGGCGGAAACACAAGAACCTGAAAGATCACCAACTGGAGCATTTCAATTTACAGTCGCAGCCGCGAATCGATGCCGGTTCTTTGCATGCACGCCCCGGTTCTGTGCTGGTTGCGGTTCGCAATGCCAAGAACTTGCAGCATCTGCGACGTACGCTGCAGAAAACGGACCTGCGCCGCAACGACATTGTCGTCATGACAGTACGGCTGATGGCTCCGGATAGTGAGTATGCGCTCAAAGGTGAGCAAGTGTTCGGCGGCGACGAGAGCGCGTTATTCACCAGCGTCGTAAACCTGGCGGAAAAGGAAGGCAAGCCGGTAGAACTTCTGGTTGTGCCGGCCATTGACCCGTTCGATGCTCTCGTTCAGACGGCGAATCAGTTGAAGATCTCGCGGCTTGTCACCGGCGTTTCTCCGCGTATGAGTTCGGATGAGCTGGCTCGCCGAATCGGGCTCGCGTGGGAGCGGCTTCCTGAACCCCGGCACGCTTTCTCCCTCGAAATCATCACTCCGGACCGGCCCTCTACGTTTGTAAACCTGGGTCCTCATCCGCCGCGACTCTGGCCGGAAGACATCGACAAGCTCCATGATTTGTGGCTGCGGCTGAGTGCAGAAGACGCTCTTGGGTCGAAGCTACACCATCGTGATGTGGTTGGCCTCGCCTTGCGATTGCTGGAGAAAGAGTTGACCGGCCCTGAGCGTGAGTCAGTTCTTCGCGACTTGAATGAAGAACTGGGGACTCATGCGAGTTGAGTGGGCTATCCTTCCGTGAGGAACGCTTCGCCTTCCGCCGAGTTCCTGAAATCGATCTCGGCCGAATGCAGAATCTTTCTACCCTCGGTCTGATTTTCCGCTACGTACAGCAGGATATCCGCGATAGCATCCACAGCGCACGTATACGGGTCATTCATGTTGGAGGGTTTGTACTTCTTCACGATCTCCTCTCCGCGTTTCTTACGTTCTCGAATTGTCGCCATATTGAACTATTCCCCATACGGTAGGCAAAATTGCCATCCGCACCCCATCGATGATACTGCAATTGCTGCGAATTGGTGAGTAACGATCGTTCTGAGAAGCGATCCTACATGCAATAGAGATGGCTTGCAGTCGATCGGGTTTCTATCAGGCTCTTTTCGTTGTCCTCGGAGCGCAGATCGGGTGGGCTCAAACTCACTCTCTGACTGAGGTTTTCCACGACGACCACTTCCAATTGACAGGTGTCACCGTCTCGAAATCCGGCAGGCTGTTTGTCAATTATCCGCGCTGGTCGGATACCTACCGGTATGCCGTCGCGGAGGTGATGAAGGACGGTTCGTCCAAACCGTTTCCGGACACGGAATGGAATTTGTGGGACTCGAAGCCGGCTTCGGCGGGTAAACACTTTGTCTGCGTCCAGAGTGTCGTCGTGGACGACTCGGACACGCTGTGGGTGCTTGACCCTGCCGCACCGTTACTCGCTTCCGTTGTTCCGGGCGGAGCGAAGCTCGTCGCTATCGACCTGAAGACAAACCGAGTAAGCCGCGTGATCAATTTCGGTTCTGACGTGGTGAAGCCCGACAGCTATCTGAATGATATTCGCTTCGATCTCCCGCGCCACACTGCGTACATGACCGATAGCGGCCCCGGCGGCATCGTTGTGCTTGACCTTTCGACCGGGAAAGCGCATCGGGCTCTTGATGATCTGCCAGCCACGAAGTTCGAGAAAGGCGTCCAGATCGTGATTGATGGCAAACCGGTGCTCGGTCCGGACAAGAAGCCGCCAGCCTTCAATTCGGATGGCATTGCGCTCTCACCGGACGGGAACGATCTCTATTTCCAGGCGGTCACCGCCAAGACGCTATACCGGGTAAAAACAAGCGCTTTGCGGGACAATCCATCTGCAGCGGCGTCTTCGGTTGAAAAGGTGACCCAGACATTCCCTGTTGACGGGCTCTGGATGGACAAGAAGGGCCGCCTTTATTTGAGCGATCTGACGCACGACGCCGTTTCGCGTCTGCTGCCGAACGGGAAAATTGAAACGCTTGCCACAGATAAGCGATTACAGTGGCCGGACACCTTCAGCGAAGGACCGGATGGCGCCATCTATATAACGGCTTCTCACATCAACGATTCACCTAAATTCAACGAAGGCCTGAGCGTACGAAAGCTTCCGTATACGGTGTTTAAGCTCAATCCGTAAACGCGCTCAATCGCATTCACAAGGGAAATGCCTTGGGCGTTCTAAGCTAGTATTTGGAACGAAACGAGGCACACACGACTGCGCGGCGGCTCGATGCAGTCGATACGCTGCGCGGGTTTTCCATTCTCGCCGTCATCTTTCTTCACTTTGACATTCGAATGCGATTGGGCGGCACTCCCATCGCACCTAATGCTCCCCCGTGGCTCTTTCACCTTCTGTTCAGGAACGGCAACAACGGTGTGTCCGTCTTCTTTGCGATCTCGGGGTTCCTGATCACAACCACTTCTCTTCGCCGGTTTGGCGCGCTCAAACATCTGACCCTGCGAGCGTTCTATAGGATTCGTTTTGCCCGTATTGCACCACTCCTGCTCCTTGTGTTGCTCGCGTTGAGTATTCTTCACCGCATAAAGGCGCAAGGATTCTACATAGCGCCGGAGAAGGCAACGCTCGCGAGAGCTCTGTTTTCAGCTCTCACCTTCCACTTGAACTGGCTTGAAGGCGTACGTGGCTATCTTCCCCCGAATTGGGACGTGCTTTGGTCGCTCTCTGTCGAAGAGGTGTTCTATCTCGCCTTTCCGCTGGTCTGTCTGGTCACGCGCCTTCGAAAAGGGAATCTGCTTTTTATCGCCGTACTTCTGGCGCTTGTAGCAGCAGGCCCTTTCGCGCGCAGCGACCGGACTTCGAGCGAGATCTGGCGGGACAAGTCTTACCTTGCAGGCATGAGTAGCATTGCACTCGGCTGTCTGGCAGCACTGTTCGTCGATTTTGTCCGGAAAACAGGAAACGCTGACCTGATTACTCGGGCTAAGCATGCCAGAGCATTGCAAGTCGCCGGCTTCGCGCTATTGGCTCTTGTAGCCTTCTGGCCTCTCTGGTCCGTTATGGCTGTCATCGATCGATACGGCTTGGACGGGACTCTGCTGGCACTGGGCACCTGCCTTGTTGCCATTCCGTCCGCGCTTAAGCGGGCACCCGGACGAACCTGGGCCGAACCTATCCGCTGGTTCGGTCGCAACAGCTACGAAGTGTACATGACCCACGAGTTCATTGTGGTCTGGGCAGCCTTTGCGTTTGCGAGCCTGCATCTAATGCCAAAAAGTGTGTGGCTGATCTTCGTCGTTCTCGTCTCGGGAGTATTAGGCGCCGTAGTCGCTCAATTTTATTCTGAGCCGCTAAACAGAAGACTTCGGGGACGAAAGCCTGATCAGAAGCCGGTGTCGATGACTCGGGAATTGGTAGAAACGATTTAGTTTTTTGGTTTGTGCCGACCGCTAAATTTACGGGATATGTCGGGCCAGAATTCCAGTGCCATGGCCCCAAGTGCTCCTTCGACAGAAACGATGGCAGCCCGCTGAAAAGTCAGTCCAACGCCACGATCTTCCGCAGGATAGTAGACATTCGAGATCGTGCCAGCGGCCAGATTCCCCAAGAGGTTCGAATAGCTTGGTTGCCACCGGCCATTGTCCCCTTTGCAGCGAACGGTCGACAAGGCGGCGTACCAGAGTCGGCCCTTTGACTGAACCGGTCCCTTTGCGGAAGTAGCGCGGGTCCTGGTGGAACACCACCGGCAGGAGGGCATTGCCCAACATCGTGCCGTTGAAAGTATCTAAGTAGGAAGCCCCGAAGCGTTTGGAATACCCTGCCACGCCTTGGCCATATCCGTGATAGTCGTCTTGTAATTGGTCAATGCCTGCGTCCACAGACGCCAAAGCAAAGGTGAACGGATCAGTGGCACTCTTGAAAGCCAATCGGAACTTCTGACTCGGGGAAAGAGGTACCGCGGTTCCCGTGTTAGCTGAGTTGAACGCAGGCATGATGCCGAGGATACGCTGATGCTCCTGCCGTTTCAGTTGTTTCTCGGCTAGCTCGTGCTCCTGCTCTTTTTGCTCCTCGTTGAGTTCGGTGTTGAGCTTCTTGGTTTCCTCTTGCGATGAGACTGCGGGTCCTTCCCATCGGGTTTCGCCTTTGTTTGTTCGCTGGCTTGGGAGGTCGCTCGCGAGGTGGTTTCCTGTCCGCGAACGCCGAATGGCGAGAGCAGGAGCGCCAGGCAGGCAAGAATCGGTGCGAGACCGTGCATCAATAATCGGGAATACAATTACTAAAGGTAACGTAAAAGCTGTCAGAGAGTGCTTTCGGGTTCCCGCCGGAACCCAATCACCGGCTCAAGACGGATTCAAAGAAAGCAATCGCGCGTGGATCGTGAGATTGTCCTAACCAGAAGAAGGCCTGCTTCCGGACCTCCGGGTTCTTTTGCGTTCGTGCCACCTCGATCAGCTTTGGGATACCTTCGTCTTGCGGCAATCGGGACAGTGCAAAAACGGCCTGGCGTTTCACCTTAGTGTCGGGATCGTTCTGAATGGCATCGGTGATCGCGGCAATCGCCTGCTGTCCGGCCCGATCTGCCAGCCAGAACAGGGCCTGGCTGCGCACGTGAGTGGACGGAGCGCGATTTCGCCAGATTCGCAAGAAGCTGAACGGCTTGACTTCCGGCATGACGCGAAATCGCCAGAAGGGCGCCATTCTCTACCGAGTGGCCGAGCTTGACGCCTGAGACTCCAGATAGTGCAGGCTGGCGTCAGCGGAAACACCGGTGAGCCAAGTAAAAGGCAATCCTCCGGCGTCCAGGGGACATCGCAGCGAGTACACCTGAATTTTACTTGCGACCCCGTTCTCGACGCGGATCAGGATACCGAGTTCCGAAGGGCCCTCCAGTTCGATCGGTTTCGGGTTGCTATTTGCAGGAACGGCCCCGGACGAACGGCCCTCGAGGCCGCAACCGTAGCCGTTGCCATTACCCCAGCAACATCCGTCTTCTCCGCGGGGCGCCGTCTTGACCGCGTATCCGAACCAGTGCGGTGCGCCGCTGCGGATGACGTCGTTCAGGTTCCCCGAAAACGCCTGTGTCTCGAATTTCGCGTTAGTCACCGCAGGCTGTGACCCTTGGCCGAAGGATGCAACGGCGAAAACGAACGTGACCAGTACGGGCCTCACTTCAGCACCTCCAGCATGTAGTCAGTGACTTCCTTCGAATGCAGGAGCGACATCTTCTGGACAGCCTTTTCTTTCAGCTGTGGGTCTTTCTCGCTCTTCGCGATGTCGACCAGCGCCTTGCCATTCTGCTGCAGGAACAGCGAGTTCAATACGGCGCTCTTGACATCCGCATTGGAATCCGATTTATAGATCGAAACCAGCGTGTCACTCGCGGCGTTTTCCTTGATCAATCCGAGCGACTTGATGGCGCTCACTCGCAATTGAGGATCTTTCTCAGTCCGAGCTAACTCACCAAGGCGAGTTGAGTTGTGGCTGAGAAACATCGACTTCAAAATGGCGTTCTTGTCGTCGGTAGAGTTGCTGGATTGGTAGAGCTGCCAAAGCTCGTCCTGGCCTCCGGTGAGCGCGAGCTGCCGAATCGCCTCCCCTCGCAACTCGGGATTTTTCTCCGTTTTGGCTGCGTTCAGGAGAAAAGTCTTCGATCCCGAGCGCATATAAGTTCTGGAGAATCGCTCGTTTGACCCGTTCGTCGCTCGACCGGCTGTATAGCGTCTCCAATTCTTTCCGGGCATCATCGCTTCCCATGAGTCCCACATATCGGATTGCCCTCATCTGCAGGTCCGGATTCGCCGAATTGGCTGCCACCGTACCGAGCAGCTTGCGGGCCTCCGGCGAAGAGTTCTGAGTCAAAACGAAGAGCGCCTTTTCTTTGACCTTGACCGAGCTGTTACCAGCAAGCACTTTCTGCAGCGCGGGGAACGCCGTGCTCGGGTCGGACTGCAGCAAGCTGTTGATCGCAATCAGCTTTATCTCTTCGTCGCTCTCAGCCCCGGGGTTGACGGGTGATCCGGCTTGCGCTCGTACTTCCACGTCGAGGGCCTGGGCATCACCTAACCAACGGCTGGAAGGATAGAGCCGCCGCAATTCACCAAGGGTCGCGAGCGCATCCTCGCGATTAGCCGCCCGGCTCTGTGCATAGGCTTTCCAGTAAAGAGCAGCATCGGCGTCTGTCCCTTTGCGCTCAGCCACCGTTTGGAATGAGTCGATCGCCCGGTCCCACCTGTGAGAGTCCAGGGCACTCAAACCTCGTTGGTAATCGCGGTCCTCGCTTCTGTTCTCGCTTGAGCGTGACCGGGACTGGAAATCCCGTCTGAACGAGGAATCGGGAACCCAGACACTTACATCCTGCGCAAACAAAGGTGCGGCAATTCCCAGCACCACAAAGCCAAGTTTCCTCATAACTTCCTTTCCTCCCTCCGGAGGTCATCATCAGTAATCCTCACCTTGAAAAGCAGCCCTTCATCGTCGATCCGCTTCTGTAAAGCCGACAAGTCATCCTCGGTGAAATTCGACGGAGCATTCGCGACCGAGAGAAGAATACGTTCCAGATCCTCGAGCAACGCGCCGCGCGATGATTCGCCGTTCCGATTGCTCGCCAGCCGCAGCAACCGGTTTTCGTCGGCCAGATCTCGCGCTCGTTCCTGAGTCATCTTCAGAGCATCCGGGCCGGAGCTGGCGTTTGCCACTTCAGCGAGCAGAATCTGAGATCGGTCGAGATGGTCGCTCAGAGTGTTGAACAATACTCGAGCCTGCGCCTGAGCCGAGATTCCGCTCGGGCGATGCTGGCGTTCCACGATAAAGCCGATCGAGACCACCGACCACGAGAAGGCCAACCAGCGCCGGAGCCAGTACGATTGGCCGGAAAAGCCATATGCCGCTCCAACTTCTCTCCTTCGGCATTCGCGGCAACAGCTTTTTCCAGACTTTTTGCTCGAAGTCCGGATCCGGTTCGGGTACTGCATAGTGCTGAAACGAACCGAGGAGATCTTCCAGACGTCCGAGCGCTGTTCTGCACTCGACGCAGTCTCGAAGATGTTTTTCCGTCGCAGGCGAAGCTTCGCCGTAGTAAAGCTCGGTGAGTTCTTCCTCGGTGAGGTGTCTCAACGTGTCACCCCCCAAGCCGGTTCCAGTGCGCGGCGGAGCTTCTGAACAGCTCGGAAGACGCTGTGTTTAGCCGCATTTTGCTGCACTCCCAAGGTGCGCGCGATCTCTTCCACGTTGCATCCTTCGAAGTGTCGGAGGGTAAATGCCACGCGTTCCATTTCACTCAATTGCTCCAAAGCTGGTTCCAGCAGCCTGTTGATCTGGCCGCTCTGGGTCAGGCGTTCGGGATCCGGGTCCCGGGCAGCAACCCTGTCGATCCAACTCGTTGTTTTCTCGTCGCCGAGAGGTTCGCGTTGTTTCTCGCGGTTTTTGCGGGCTCGAATCAGGTCCAGCGCACAGTTCGAGCAGATCCGGTGAAGCCAGGTAGAAAACGACGAACGGCCGTCGAATAGTTTGATCTGTTTGTAGGCGCGGAGGAATGTCTCCTGGACCACGTCCTCCGCGTCTGATTCATTTCCAGTCATTCGGTAAGCCAAACGGAACACTGCCCGGCTGTGACGGTCCACGAGCACACGAAAGGCGTTGCGATCCCCTTTTCGCGTCTCAGCGGCTGCCGCTTCGTCCGTCCATTCCATTCGGTTGGTCATTTAGACTCAGGAGAGTAGCCCCGGTTAGCCGGTCCCGACGACATTTTCCTCGTCGATCCCTATCAAACCTGCCCATGCGAACGCTATCTCTGACAGCCTTACTGATGCTTTGTGCCTGCGCCAGCCAGTTGCCGTCCGACGTTCCGCGGTATAGCTTCCAAATCGTCCACGCCTATCCACATGACAGGACGGCATTTACAGAGGGACTGTTCTTCCTGAACGGAGTTCTTTATGAAAGCACCGGCCTCGAAGGGCAATCGTCTCTCCGGCGCGTGAGGCTCGAAACCGGCGAGATCCTTCAAAAGTTTGATCTGCCGGACTCGTACTTCGGAGAAGGCATTGTGAACTGGAAGGATCAGATCCTGCAGTTGACCTGGCAGAACCACGTCGGGTTTGTATACGACCTTAAAACTTTCGAGAAGAAAAGCGAGTTCCGCTACCCGGGTGAAGGATGGGCACTCACTCAGGACGGACACCGGATCATCATGGATGACGGTACGGCACAGATTCGGTTCTGGGATCGCGGATTCGCTAGAGGAATTGGGGAGAATCACGGTGACGGATCGGGGCCGTCCAGTTACCAGTCTGAATGAGTTGGAGTGGGTGGACGGCGAGATCTATGCGAACGTCTGGGGCACAAGCCGCCTTGCCCGAATCAATCCGGACAGCGGGAAGGTGGTTGGCTGGATCGATCTGAGTGGGCTCGAGAGTTTGAGCGGCGCCGATCCGAATTCCGACTCTGTCCTGAACGGTATCGCGTACGACGCCAAATCTCACCGGCTGTTTGTGACGGGAAAACGATGGCCAAAGCTTTTTGAGATTCGACTGATCCGTGCTCGATGACCCTTACAAGAAGACGCGGCACGCTTCCCTCCTCGTAAGCTGATCCCGATCAGAACGAGAAACATTGCCGCCACCGCGACATTTGGGAAATACTGATAACCAGCGATGTGCGGCATGGAAGCTGGGTCACCTGCCCAGAGGGTTGAGCCGGGCAGCAGAGACGTCACGAAGAAGAACGGCGCCCAGAAAGCGCACGAGATACCGGCGGACGCAATTAACGCGACGTGCGGCTCAGGCGACCGGCGCCATAACAGCCACAAACAGGTCCCGGACGCTCCCGCGAGCAGAAACAGCAGCAGCGCTCCGTGGAAACGAGCGTGTGGATGCCAAGCCGGGTTCAGCAAGTGATTCGGACTCCAATCGAGCACGAAACCGAGCACTGCTTGCATCACAAGTACAAAGGTCATGAGAAGCTTGCCGAATTGTCTCACGGGCATCACCTAGGTTAACGATCGCTTACTAATCTAGAGATTACGCCTCTGCTGCAGTAGCTGTCAAGAGACAGCGCTCTGTGAGTCGGTATTGCGCTACCTCAGCGCAGGAGAGCGGCGACAACCTGCTTCAGGTAGCGGCTATTGGTCGAAGCACCGGGTGCCTCGAAGAACTGTTGGGTAAAAGATCGAAAGAACACCGCGGAAACCAGCAGGTTTGCTGTCACGACGGCATCGAGGCTTCTGTTTATACGCCCAAGTTCCTGCTCGCTCTGCAGGTACTGAGCAACGGTGGCGCTCGCGAGATGCGGTCCTTTGCCGGCACTGAGCAGTGACTCGCGGTAACTGTTCAACACGTCGCGTTCCGCAAACAGGCCTGCGATCATCGGGATCACTCGGCCCTGGAAGGCCAGCATTCCCTTCGCCGCATTCTCGAGATTCTCTTCAGGCGTGTTTCGGCCCACGGACTCGGAGAGTTTCCGGAATGGCTCCAACATATCTGGAAGGCTTTCCGCGAGCACCGCCAGAAGCAGTTCGAGACGACTCTTGAAATGTACGTAAATAGCGGCTTCGGAGCACCCAACCCGCGCCGCCACTTGTCTCGTTGTGACCGCCGAGAGACCCTTGGTGCGCAGCAACTCCTCAGCCGCCGAAATTATCTGACCTCTGCGATTCGTTCTGCGTGAAGCGGGTTTCTCGTCTGATCTGGCGGGCACTTCCATCGAAAGGCTGAAAGCTCCCAGTGTGACACGCAGGCAACTGCTAACGTTGAAAGTTTTAGGGCTGTCGCTTGAGGACGCCCGGAGGTAAGAGAAATTGTCGAGTCCCCTGTTGATTGCAAAAGGGAAGGAAGAACTGTATCTGCTGCCCGCTATGGCAAATCGGCATGGCCTGGTTGCGGGCGCCACGGGTACCGGGAAAACCGTCACGCTCCAGGTCATGGCTGAGCGTTTCAGCCGCATCGGTGTTCCGGTTTTCGCTGCCGATGTGAAGGGTGATCTCTCCGGAATCGCGAAACCCGGAAAGGACAATCCCAAAATCAAGGCGCGAGTTTCCCAGCTTGGCCTTTCGGATTTCCGATTCGAGGGTTGTCCGGTGACGTTCTGGGACGTCTTCGGAGAACAAGGGCATCCGATTCGGGCGACCGTCTCGGAGATGGGTCCGCTTCTACTCAGCCGTATCCTGAACCTGAACGACACTCAGTCGGGCGTGCTCTCTCTGGTGTTCAAAATAGCCGACGATAACGGGTTGTTGTTGCTCGACCTGAAGGATCTGCAGGCGGTTCTGCAGTTTGTGGCGCAAGGGGCGAAAGAGTATCGCACCGAGTACGGGAATATATCGGCGGCGAGCGTTGGCGCAATTCAAAGAAGTTTGACTACGCTTGAGAGCCAGGGAGGCGAACACTTCCTGGGCGAACCGGCCCTGAATATTGACGACCTGCTGCAAACCGATGGAAGCGGGCGCGGAGTCGTGAACCTGCTCGCCGCGGATAAGCTGCTGGCCGCACCGCAACTCTACGCCACCTTCCTCCTTTGGCTCCTCTCTGAGCTATTCGAACGGCTTCCAGAAGTTGGTGATCTCGACAAACCGAAACTGGTCTTCTTCTTCGATGAAGCTCACTTGCTCTTCCGCGATCAGCCTGCAATCCTGCAATCGAAGATCGAGAGCGTTGTTCGTCTGATTCGTTCAAAAGGCGTGGGCGTCTACTTCGTCACGCAAAATCCAATTGATGTACCGGAAACTGTTCTGGGCCAACTTGGAAATCGCGTGCAACATGCACTCCGTGCCTTTACGCCGCGGGACCAGAAGGCCGTAAAAGCCGCAGCAGAGACGTTTCGCACCAACCCGGAGCTGGACGTGACGGAGGAGATCACCAAGCTCGAAGTCGGCGAAGCTTTGCTGTCGTTTCTGGATGAAAAAGGTACACCGGGAATCGTCGAACGCGCACTCGTGTGTCCACCAGAGGGCCAGATCGGACCGATCACACCTGACGAACGGCAAGCGTTCATGAAGAGTTCTATTGTTGCTGGCGTCTACGACCAGGCGATCGATCGGGAATCTGCGTACGAATCGCTGAAGAACCGGGCGCAGCAGAAGGCGCCCAGCCGCGAGGAACGGGACCCGGTTCCGACGACGGCACAAGCGGGTACGAGTTCTCCCGCTGCTCCGGGCGGAGGTCTGTGGGGCAGTCTGGGCGGCTTGTTAACAGGCACGACCGGGCCGCGTGGAGGACGTGGCAGCGACTCCGTCCTACAAGCCATGTTGAAGAGCGGGGCGCGGTCCGTCGGCACTCAGCTCGGTCACGAGATCGTGCGAGGAGTACTCGGCTCGTTGCTCGGCGGCACCGGCAGATCACGGCGCTAACCGGCGCGCGAAAAAGCTTTTACAATGAGAACGTGGCGCGAGGCTGGGAAAGCAAATCCGTTGAAGAGCAGGTGGATGCCGCTGAAAACCGGAAAGCTGCAGCGGCTCAGCCGAAGCTGAGCGAGGCCCAACTTCGCTCGCAAGGGGAACGAGAGAGTGTTGAGCTCTCTCGTGAACGCATTCGCCGTGAACTTGAAGCTGCCCGCCATCCCCGCCATCGCGAGCAGCTTTCTCAAGCTCTCAAGTTTCTGGACGAACAAATGGACAAACTACAGGCCGAAGTAGACCGGTCCCTAGCTCAGCTTCCAGCCTTTTCGAACGACCGGTTTAAGCAGCTCGTTTGCTTCCGAGTTGTTTGTGATGCGCATTTTTTCTGCATCCCATTCGAGCTTGCAGTTCAGCCTGATGGCAATGGCCCCGAGCGCGATCCATTCGGTAAACGGAGCGGACACATTGAAGTTTGAGCACGCCGGGACGCCGCCTTTGCAGGCGCGAATCCAATCGCGATAATGACCGGGAGATCGCGGCAGGAACTCGGGCGGGAACTCGTAGTCCCTCATACGCTCGGCAGGAACCAGCCGGGTCCACTCTCCGTAAGTGCCTGTGGTGATCATCCCTTTTTCACCTTTAAACAGGCTGCCGTTCGTTCCGGTGTTGATCAGTTTCATCCACTGCGCTTCTTTTCGAGCGTGCTCGTCCTGCGGTTCGGCAGGTCGAGAAGCTCTGGCCGGCGCGGGCCTGTCTTTCGGGTTGAAGAAATCTTCGACCGTGAACACACCGCCCTGAATCTGGCGCTCGTGCGGAGTGACGTTAGGCGCAACGCTTCCACGACGATTACGCGGGAGGTCTCCCAGAATGTCCTCCTTCGGCGCACCCGGAAACGTCGGCTGGTCCTCTCTCATTGCGTCGTACCAGAAGATCTTCACGGGGGGCATATTGTCCCGCTCCGGGAAATCGAAACGGACGACCGATTTGGCGGGGAAGTAAATATCGCTGGTGTCCTCCTGCTTTATGCATTCCACGCTCGTTGGCGCTCCCAGGCGTAACGCCATATTAGGAGCGCCCAGGATATGGCAAGCCATGTCGCCCAACGATCCGGATCCGAAATCGAAGAAGCCGCGCCAGCTGAACGGCAGGTAGTCGTCGCTGAACGGCCGATCTTTCGCGACGCCCAGCCACAAGTCCCAATCGAGAGTACTTGGCACTGGCGAGGACGCCGGAGCTTCTTTGATGCCCTGCGGCCAAGCGGGACGATTCGTCCAGGCGTGAACTTCTGTCACGTTGCCGATAGCGCCTGACCAAATCATCTCTGCGCACTGGCGGGTTCCCTCATTCGAGTAACCCTGGTTGCCCATCTGAGTCGCAACCTTGTACTTCTCGGCTGCCTTCGCCAGTTCCCTGCACTCCCAGACCGTGTGCGCCAGCGGCTTCTGCATGTAAACGTGTTTCCCGCGTTCCATTGCAGCCAGACCCACGGCCGTGTGCATATGGTCGGGAATTGTCACGATCACGGCATCGAAGTTGGCGTTTTCCTTGTCGAACATGGCCCGAAAGTCTTTGTATTTGGGTACGCTCGGGAATTGCCCATAGATCTTCGAGGCACGTCTCTCGTCAACGTCGCAGAGCGCCACGATGTTCTCAGTCTCCGCGCAAGCCTCGATATCACTGGTAGCCTTACCTCCGGCGCCGACCGATGCGATGTTCAGCTTTTCGTTCGGCGATTTGTAGCCAAGCTGTTTGAGGGACGGAACACTGCCGAATCCGCCGGACGGGATAGCGCCCGCAAGGAGGCTGCCGTAGAAAAAGTAGCGTCTGGAGATCCCATCACGCTTCATGTGTTTGATTCACCCCTACTCGGATCATAGCCCTACCGTCCGGTCACGAATGCAGAAAACGACCTCCGCTGCGGTCTAGGACTACTCTTCCTATACCCATCAGGACATTTCCTTCAGGAGAAACCTTCCGATCGGATCGGTCAAATTTACACACCTCGTCTAAGACATGACTTCTGAGCGGATCCATCCTACGGCGCCGGTGGCGGTCGATGAAAGCGAAGATTTCGGAGCTTCGGCGCCCCTTGATCCATTCGAACTGGAGTTGATCTACCCGGACGCGGTACACCGTGAGAACCTCTCCGCGATCTCTATGTCCGCCAATCTGTTGGCGCTGAACGGCGTTCTTCTCGGCGGCACAATGGCCGCCGCTCCGGAAACGCGATTTGCCGAAAGTGCCGGCCGGCAGTCCAGCCATCCTTCGATTTGTCTCGCAAAGCGCGTGTTCGACATTCTTTTTGCCGTCTGCGCGCTGCTGACTTTTTTACCGGTCCTGGCTGCCTGCGCTATCGGCATGAAGGCTGAATCCGCAGGCCCCCTGTTGTTTCGACAACGCCGGCTTGGCACGAATGGTGTTCCTTTCCAGATCCTGAAATTCCGCACAATGGTGCCAAATGCCGAATCCGTCTTAGTCCGCCTATCTGGCGCTGGACCCGCAGGCGAAGGCAGAATGGGAAGCAGACCGGAAGCTGAAGAAAGACCCACGCGTGACTCGGGTCGGCGCGATCATGCGAAAATTCAGCCTCGACGAAGTCCCGCAATTTTGGAACGTTCTGAAAGGCGATATGAGCATCGTCGGGCCGAGACCGATTGTGCAAGCCGAAGTTCAATACTATGGGGAAGATTTCGGCAGCTATGCAGCCGTCCGCCCCGGTATTACGGGACTATGGCAGGTTTCGGGACGAAATGATGTCAGTTATCCGAATCGCGTGGCCCTCGACTGCAAGTATGTTCGTTTCTGGTCTTTACGAATGGATCTCGGAATTATCCTAAAGACCGTTTCCACCGTTCTTCGCGCTGCCGGCGCTTATTAGCGAAAAATCGACACTTGGCCCCACTACCTGTGCAGATAGGGACAAGTGTCGAACGAAATCACACATCAGCAAAATCAGTCCACAGCCACCAAATTCTCAAGTAAGCGGCTGAAGAGCCTGGACGGATTACGCGGCATCGCTGTGTTGTCCGTCATTGCGTTTCACACGCTTAGGGTCACCGGACAGGAAGGCTTGTGGGGAAGAGCGTTCAGCCGGCTGCAAGAGACAGCGTGGGCAGGTGTAGATCTCTTTTTTGTCCTCTCTGGTTTCTTGATCACCGGCATTCTGCTTGATACACGGAATTCCCCAAATTACTTCAAGACCTTCTTCGCACGCCGGACTCTTCGAATTTTCCCCCTCTATTACGGCGTTCTCGCCGTAGCGATCATAGCCGTTCCGGCCATTCTGGGACCGGCTCATCTACCGGACTTGTACCCCCGGTTGCTAGCAAATCAGGTTTGGCTCTGGACTTACACGGCGAACTATCTTCAGGCCACGGGCGCTCATACGCTTCCCGGGTTTGGACACTTCTGGTCCCTGGCAATTGAAGAACAATTTTACTGGTTCTGGCCGGCGGTCGTTTATTTCGCTTCGCGCCGTAAGTTGTTCCATATCTGTCTCGTTGTTTGTCTGACTTCCCCAGTGCTCAGGCTGGTTCTGATTGAATTCGCCGGAATCCGTGAATGGGCAATCCGGCAATATACGTTCACACGAGCCGACGCGTTGCTTGCCGGAGCCCTGGTGGCTGTGCTCGTTCGAGAGCCGGAACTGCTGCGTCAGTTTCGGGGTCTGATCATCGCCGCCATCGGTTTCTCCTCGGTCGCGCTCACTGCGATCGCCATTCGAAATCACTACCTACCCTACGAGGCGACCGAAACAGTCGTGCTTGGGTACTCGTGTTTAGCGGTGTTGTTCGCAGCGGTTATTCACCATCTGGCGACCCGGGAAGGCCGGCTGGCTCATTCCTCTCCTCACCCGTCCTGCGGTGGTTCGGAGGATACAGCTATGGCATTTATATATTCCATTGGCCCATTGCGCAAGCGTATCGAGCCGCTCTAGAGCCCAAACTTGCGAAGGCTTTGGGGGCTCACTTTTACCCCGCCGAGATTGCCTATGTGCTGGTCACCGTCGTAAGCGGGGCCGTTGCCTTTCTCAGCTGGCACGTCTTCGAAGTGAGATTCCTCCAGTTGAAAGACTACTTTACTTACTCGGCTCCGGAACTGAAAAAGAGTGCTCCGGCGATATCACTCGATACGCATCTGCCTGAGTTGACAGAGGTCATTGGTTCATGATTGCGCGCTCTCTTACATTGCTCTTGCCGGTATCTTTGCTGTTCAGCGGAGCGCTGTGGGCTCAGATGGTCGGAAATGCGGCGGCTACGCTCGCTTCCGAAGACAGATCACCCTTCTTTAACAACCTTTCACTAGAGCCAGTTGGTCCCGGCGATCTGCTGTATGTTTCTGTCGCCAATTGGACGGAAGTCACGCGCAGCTACAGAATTGCCAAGGACGGCAGCATCGCGCTTCCCGTATTGAGTCACAGCATTCAAGTCTCAGGTTTGAGCGCACCCGAGATCGAAAAGACTGTCAGCGGCACGCTGGCGAAAGAAAAGATCCTGGTTAATCCGCTTGTCACAGTCAACGTTGTCGAGTATCGAAGTAGAGCTGTTGATGTTGTCGGCGCGGTTCGTCACCCGTTGACATTCCAGGCGCTCGGCGGCGTTCGCCTTCTCGACGCAATCGCCAGAGCAGAAGGTGTTTCTCCCGAAGCGGGCACAGAAGTGCTTCTCTTCAAGCCAAACGAGAATGGCGGCGCGGGCGCAGTTCAACACATCTCGCTCAAGCGCTTGATTGACGGCTCGGACCCTTCTTTGAACCAGATACTGCATGGCGGCGAGCAGATCAGAATCCCGCAGGCCGGCAAGCTCTACATCCTGGGAAATGTGAAAGCGCCCGGCGCATACCCGATCACGGAGGCTGAAGGCATGACGGTGCTGAAAGCTCTAGCCGTATGCCAAGGCATGTTGCCCTTTTCCCACAACACGGCGATCATCTTTCGTCCCAAAAAGGACTCCACTCAGCGGGAAGAACTCACCGTTTCTGTGAAAGATATCGTTAAGCATCACTCTCTCGACGTTCAGCTGAACGCCGACGACATCCTTTACATCCCCGACAACTCCGGAAAGAAGATTACGGCTGAGGTTTTGGCCAAGGTCGGCACGTTTGGCAGTTCAACAGCGTCCGGCCTACTCATCTTTCGATAGACACTTGCGCACGTCCAGCTTATGAGCGAAACCAAAGAGATCTCGAATTACTTGGAGCACGGGGACCGCGGTCTTGCCCATCGTTCCTTCCATGAGCCAGTTCATGGGGAGAGAACAGCACCGCTCGCTCCCGCTCCGCTGCAACTCACGGACGCTCAGGCCGGCGTGTCGCTCCGCTACTTCGGCAAGCGAATCCGCCGATACACCTGGACCATTGCTGGCATCATGGCAGCCGCCGTCCTGGCCGCCTACCTCGTTACGAGAGCCATCACACCACTGTACGAATCCACCGTCACGCTCAAGGTGGAACGACGAAGTAACAACGGCTATATCGGCATTCAGGCGCTCTTGCCGCCGGCCGGCGATTCTGATCAACTGATGAACACGCAACTGGATCTTATCCAGTCAGATTCCGTCCTTCGTCCGGCAACAGAACAGTTTCATCTGCTTGAACTCGAAAATCAGTACAAAGGCCTTTCTCCCGAAGAGCAGGTTCGAAAGCGGAACTCGCCAATCAAGCTGAAGCGTCTGACCGTTTCTCACGTTCCGAACACCTACATTCTTCGCCTGAGCTATCGCGCACCGGACGCCGCGCTTGCCGCTGATGTCGTCAACACGATCGCTAAGTCCTACATCGCGCATGCATTCGATACCCGTGACCGTTCTTCGGACCTGGTCGCGCAAGTTGTCAACCGACAGATGGAAGAGTTGCGGAATAAGATGTCCGCTTCAGCACAGGCGCTCGTGCAATTAGAGAAAGAGTTGAACGTTGTTGACCCCGAAGCAAGGGTCAGCATGCTGTCTTCAAGGCTGCTCCAGTTGAACACTGATTTCACAGCGGCTCAAGCGGATCGCCTCCGTAAAGAAGCAGTATTGGAGGCTACGAAGGTCGGAACTGTGGCCGCCGCGGAGGCTTCCGGACACGGACAGCCCCTCGAACGGATCGTAGATCGAACGAACGAAGCTCGCCAGCGGTTCGCGACCGTAAGCTCCGTGTACGGCGAGAATCACCCGGAATATAAAAAAGCTCTGACCGAGAAGAATGAACTCGAGGCACAGCTGAAAGAGCTGCAAGTCAACAGTGAGCAGCGGGTAGAGGCCGACTATCGCCAGGCTCTGACGCGAGAACAACTGAGCGGCACCCTACTGTCTCAGACCAGGAACGAAGTGGAGCGGCTTTCGGGCCGTTCTTACGAATACGCGCAATTGAAAAGAGAATCGGAGAACTACAAAAAGCTCTACGAAGACCTGCAGCGCGTTACCCGAGAAGAAGAGATCAACCGAAGTTTTCAGGACAACATCATCCAAGTGGCCGATCCCGCCCGAGCGTCGGCGAAACCTGTTAGTCCAAAACTGGCTGTTAATATGGGCGTCGCTTTCCTGCTCGCCGGCTTCTTCGGGTTCATCGGATGCACCTTCTACGACACCGTCGCCGCGAAACTCGTCTCGGCAGAAGACGCGAAGCACCACTTGAATCTGCACGTACTCGCCACGGTCCCGAAATTTGCGAAATCCCAGATCCTGATCTCGGGTAGAACGACCGGATCGCCGTTATTAGGTGACGGGAAGGCCCAAGCCCCGACCGAGACTTCGTTGGATTTCGAAGATGCCATTCGACACCTTCGAAATGCTGTGGATCTTTCCGAAGCAGGGTCAAAACTCCGGTCGATCCTGATAACCAGTTCGGTAGCCGGAGAAGGAAAATCCACCATTGCTTCCGCGCTCGCATTGGCCTACGCTACTGCTGGACGCAAAACAATCGTCATCGACGCCGATTTGCGGCGTCCCTCGCTTCACAATCTTTTCGGAACATCGAGAGAAAGCGGACTCGCCGATGTCCTCTCCGGAACAGCATCCTGGCAGGACAGCCTAGTCAAGGTGGCTCGCGAGCCGCTGTACTTCTTGCCTGCTGGAAAACTCTCTCCCAGAGCACTGGATCGCATCGGAGCAGGGCTTCCTGATTTGCTCGAAGAACTGTATGCGGATTTTGACCTCGTCGTCATCGACGGGCCTCCGCTGCTTGGAGTGCCGGAAACGATGCAGCTTGCAAAGTGCGCCGGAGGTGTTCTCATGGTGGCGCGATCGGGTTCGGCCAAGGTGCCACTCATCAACGAAGCCGCCTCGCCGCTTGTTCGCGTGAACGCCAACGTGGTTGGTTTAGTTCTGAACCAGGTAAAACAAGACCGCCTTTTCAGAGATCTGCGCTACTACCGGCCCGCAGTGAATGAGGCTGCCTGAGCCAAAGCGCCAGATGAACAAGTTCGTCACTAAGCTTCGCTCGCGGTCTCTGCTCCTTGTGGTTTTCACCCTCGGCGCAGGGGCGGTTTTTAAAACATCCGCTTTCGCCAGAGAAGCCTTCATTGCTTCGCGTTTCGGGTTGTCCTCTCTCACGGACGCGTACTTCGCTCTTCAACAACTACCGGTGACGCTCGCAACCTTTATGTTTGGAGCGTTCGCTCTGGCCTTCACGCCTGCGTACGCTCATGAACGCCGAAGCGACGGGAACGTTCGCTGGCTCCCGGGATTGCTCCTGTACGGGGCGTTGTTTGGGCTTCTTCTCACTGCTCTGACGCTCGGGGCATCGCCGCTCCTGCTTCGCCTGTTCACAACATCTCCGGACGCCGGAACGCAATCGACGTTGAGGATTCTGAGCGTCTGTTACGCACCGATTATCCTGATCGGGATCTCCGCCGGTATCTGCACAAGCTACGGACGTAATCTCTGGTCGATGACACTGACCGGGCTGCCTTATCTGGTCATGACACTCGCGCTGCTACTGATCTACGCAACGGGTCACCTGGGCGGGCTCACCCTGCCGATCTCGATGACCGCCGGCTTTGCGGCCGTCGGAGCCTTCAGCGCATTCAAGATCTTCCGGGGCGAAAAGCCGGTTAGAACGGAAGGCAGTCTGCAACCCTGGCGATTTTCCGAATTCCGAACGTTCCTCCGTCAGTTGACTGCTTCATCGGTTGAGAGTCTTGGGTTCACAAGTAATCAGTTCCTGCTGCTTCATTTCCTGGCCCAGTCCGGTACTGGCGCCATCTCGGCAAACAACTGCGCTTCGCGCATCGGGATGCTCGGTTACAGTCTTCTGGCGCAGCCGCTCGGGCAATATATACAGGGGCGCATGTGTGTGACTCGCGAAGAAGATCGGCAGAAGCAATTTAAGAAGTTCCTGCTGATGATGACAGTTGCGAGCGTCGCGTTCGCCGCTCTCGTGTTCTTCGCTCGTTACCAGATCGCGCAGGCTGTCTACATGCGCGGCAAGTTTTCCGTGGCTGAACTGAACGAGGTGGTCTCGATTTACCGGCTTGGGTAGCGTACTTCGTTGTTCTGTGTCTCAACTCCTGTGCGGCCAAGTACCTGTTCATTTCGTCGCGGGGTTCATCTTATACCCGCAATATGCTCTGCGGATACGGTCTCGCGAACGGGTTGCGGTTTGCGCTCGCCGGGCACTGGGCTCCGTCCTACATGATCTGGTGTGCAGTTTTAGGCGAAGGACTGGCCTTCCTTGTCAATCTTTATGGTTGCCTTGCGGGCAAAGAGCGGGAATTACCGCTATTTCTTCCGACTCCCGAGGGGCAACAGATCTAGGATGTTGAGTCTGAAAGGCGCCGCACCTTTCTTGTCGCGAGCGCTCGGGTTCACTATTCCCCTTCTGCTGGCGCTCCATTGGCCCGTGATCGCCTGCCATGTGAATGCAGTCATCATGCTCGCCGCCTTGCGCGCCGGGCTACTCGGATCTTCTCTGCTGCTGTTGCTCCTTTGGAGCTGGAACGGGAATCAGTCGCTCGGAACTAAAGTGGGCGTCGGTCCTCGGCGGGTTTTCTCGCTCGTCTATCTGGTTTCAGCGCTCTGCGGAACGAATATCAGCCGCGGACTGCAGGACTGGGTACGTGTGGCGACCGCTATGTTTGCAGGTTTCGGCGTTGTACGGGCGCTGCGTCATCCAGCCACAGCCAAGGCCTTCGGCATCTCTCTCATCCTTGCGAGCCTGATCTCTTGCGCATTGGTTCTGTTTGTTTACTGGCACTACATGGGCTTCCGAACGCCGGGTTATGAGAGTCTGCGGATCTTCAAGGAATCAGCGCTGCGCGGCTCGGGAGTGGCACTGAATCCTTTGGCCAGTGCGGCTTTCCTGTTCTGTCTGATGGGGATGTGCATTCTACCCCCGAGCTGGATTTTGCGTTCCATTGGCGGTATTCGTTCTGGTTGTCGTCGGCGGGTTAACGGGTTCCAGGGCACCGGTCGCATTGCTCGTTGTCTGCGGGGCGGCGCTGCTGTTCCTCAAGTTCGTCTCGAAGCCGGCACATCAACCTATCGCGTCGCGGCGTGGGGCTCGCTTTTGCTCGGAACCGTGGTTATAACTGGTTTACTTTCGCAGGCGACGCCATACAAGATCTCAGATGCGACCGAAGGCCGCTACGACGTTTGGACCGTCGGATGGGCCAAGTTTCTCGAACGCCCGGCTCTGGGTTACGGACCAGACTCGTGGCGAGATGATCTTTTCTCGCGGCTTCCCGGCTACTACAAGGAAACTGGCGCTCTTCAGAAGTTGAAAGCGGGTGGGTATCACAGCGAATATGTGACCCTGCTCGCGGAAGGCGGCCTGCTGTGTTTCCTGTCGGCCCTAACGTTTCTGGGACTGCTTCTTCGGGACAGTCTGCGTATGGCTTTCCACACCGAGACGAGGCACTACCGAGGAGAGTTCATAGCATTCACGTGCCTGTTTCTATGCGTGAGAGCACTGATCGAGATCCCCGGTTTATTTGGATACGGCCAGGATGTGACGGACTACCTCGCGTATCTGTTTGTCGCTCTTGTAGCGAGCCGAATGTCGCTTCTTGAGCGACCTACGCGATTCGCCCTCGCGAGCGGCAGAACAATCTTTCCGCGGATGTCGGTTGCGGCTCTCCGAACGGGGACTTCCTAGCGATGCACAAACGCGTTGTGGTTTACACGCCTGAGCCCGCATCCGGGGCGGCGCGATACGTCTTCGAACTGGTGAAATCGCTCGCAGGTACAGGGGCATCGGTGCTCCTCTTCTGCCCTTCCAATTTCGCCTATGCGGCGGATCTGGCAGAGTCCGGCGTTTCCGTTTCCTACTCGGCAACGCGAGGCACAGAACCCGGCTCACTCCTTACACGAATCACGAGAAATCTTCGTTTCTTCGCGCATCACTTTCTCCGCCAGTTCTCTCTGTGCCAGACCCGGTGACGTATTCCATGTCCAGTTTCCGCTCTACTTCCCGTTAGGACTGATTTCGTTCCTCGTCGCCAAAATGCCGCGGCAGCCGAGTCGTGTTCACGGCGCATGATCCGGTACCGCACAAATGGCTGCTACCTGAATCGCTCCGGATGGTGGAACGTGGGACGCTCAGCCTCGCCTACCATCTGAGCGACCTGATCATTGTTCACAACGAGGCTGACCGAAAGCTGCTGATGGAAGAATTCGGCCAACCCGCTTCCAAGATCTCGGTTGTTCCTCATGGTCCGCTAGTCGGTTGGCAACTCCGCCCACCCCTTTAAACATGGCAACCGGCTCGAGCTTCTGCTCTTTGGCTCCATTCGCGAAGACAAAGGCATCCATCTTGCGATCGAAGCTGTGCATCGTCTCAACGTGCGCGGCAAGCCGGTACGACTCACGATTGCGGGTGCAGTCGCAAATGCCCGGGAGGCAGACGTATTGGGACGCATGTAAGATCGCGATCGCGGCAGGCGGGTGATTGCGTTCGCGTGGACGAACGATTCATTGCCGACGACGAACTGCCCGCCCTTATCGCTGATTGCCATGCCATGCTTCTGCCCTACACAGGCGGAAACTCGGAAAGCGGTGTCGCCGCTCTTGCCTTGGCCAATGGGCGCGCCATCATTGCGAGAAATGTAGGCGGACTTAGCACTTTATTATCAGCAGCCGATCTGGGCATTGCTATTGAAGCTCCTACGCCGCAAGCCGTTGAACATGCCATCGAACTGCACTCGCTCTCGGCCTCGAAGCGCTACGACAAAAGGGCGCAACCGGGGCGGAATTGATGAACTCAACTCGATCTTGGACCGAGATCGGCAGGAAAACGGTGAGCCTCTACGCACGAGTGAACTCGCCGGGAAATCTAGCCGCCCAAACGGGGCTATACGCAACAAAAGTTGCTGACTCAGGAGGCACGCCGTTACTACCGAATCGAACTTCTCAACCCCGCCGGGACGAGTCTTGATGCTTATCACGACTCTCACGTTCGGAGGAGCAGAAACACAAGTCGTCCGGCTGGCCACCGAGCTGAAATCCCGGGGTTGGGACGTCGCGGTCGCGTGCATGATCGCGCCGTCTTCTCACACCGAAGTGCTGCAACGGCATAAGGTTCCGGTTTATTCGCTAGATATGAGGCGTGGCGTACCCGACCCGCGCGCTCTGCTTCGGTTGGCCAAACTCGATTCGGGAGTTCAATCCCGACGTTGTTCATGCGCACATGGTGCATGCCAATCTCCTCGGCCGCTTCACACGACTCATCTGCCCGATGCGTGCTTTGATCTGCACGGCGCACAACCTGCGCGAGACCTCGGAGAAGGGCGGTCCGACATGGCACAAAGAGCTGCTCTACCGCTTGACCGACTTTCTTGCCGACCGCACGACGATCATCTGCCACGCCGCCTACGAACGCTATATCCAGACAAGAGCGGTGCCGGCCGCGTAAGCTGCAGATGATTCCGAACGGCGTAGATACGGACAGATTCGCTCCTTCGGACGAGATCCGGCAGCGCGTTCGGAGAGAACTGAACCTGGGCGACAGCTTTATCTGGCTCGCGGTTGGACGGCTGGTCGAGCAAAAAGACTATCCCAACCTGTTCTCGGCTCTGACACGAATTCCTGAAGGCAATTGGCGAGTACTGATAGCCGGAAATGGACCGCTTGAGGCTCGCACTAAAGAATCTGGTTGCGGAACTCGCGCTCGCCGATCGTGTGCAGTTCATTGGTACTCGCACGAACATGGAGGACCTATTCAAAGCCTGCGACGGGTACGTGATGTCGTCGCCTTCGAGGGCCTCTCCATGGCGTTGCTCGAAGCCGCCGCTACAGGGCTTCCCACCGTCGTAACGGATGTCGGCGGAAATCGTGATCTGGTCATGGACGGGACAACCGGCTATGTTGTGCCTCCTGCCGATCCCCGGTCGTTGGGCGGCGCCATGACTAGACTCATGGATCTTCCCGAGGCCGAGAGGCGGGAATTGGGACTAGCCGCCCGCCGTCACTGCGTTGAAAATTACCGGTTCCAGAATGTTGGAGAAGAGTGGGTGCGTTTGTATCGCAGATATATTGACCACAATTCCCCGGGACAATCGCAGTCCGCGATGACTGACGAGTGCGCCTTGAACGAGGACAGCAGTTCGATGAAGATTTTGTATCTGATCACTCGTTCGGAACGTGGCGGAGCGCAAATTCATCTTTTGGATGTTTTGAAGAATCTGCCTTCCGGGTGCCGCCCAATCGTGGCCACCGGAGAGGACGGATACCTGGTGGAAGAAGCGCGTCAACTGGGTATCCCGGTTCACCACATTCCGCACCTTCGCCAGCCGATATCTCCGGCGAATGACTTTCTGGCATTCCGTGAGATCAGGTCCCTTATCAAGAGGGAGTCCCCGGACCTTGTCCACGCTCACACCTCAAAAGCCGGACTCTTGGGAAGGCTGGCGGGCTGGCTAACTGGTACGCCTACGGTGTTTACCGCTCACACCTGGAGCTTTGCTGACGGAATTTCATCGTTGCAGCGCCGCATTTCGATTCCGTTTGAACGCTTCGCAGGGCGCATCGGCGGAAAGGTAATTACCGTTTCGCGGGCAAACGAGGAGATCGCCAGGAGAGAAAAGATCACCGATGCGCGCGAACCTGCTGACAATCTGGAACGGTATCCCAGATACAGAGTCACGAGCGACTCCGGGGTCCGCCGAAATTCCGACGATCGTCATGGTCGCGCGGTTTGCGGCTCAAAAAGACCAGATGTCACTCGTTCAGGCGCTATCGGAGTATCGACCAACCGTGGCGGCTTCGTTTCGTAGGAGACGGCCCCACGCGACCGCTGATCGAAGGGGAAGCAGAAACTCTTGGATTGTCTGGCCGGATCGAATTTCTTGGTGATCGGGGCGACATAGCGGAAGTCCTTGCCAGCTCTGATCTGTTTGTGCTGTCGACCAAGTGGGAGGGTTTGCCGCTAAGCATTCTCGAAGCCATGCGCGCAGGCTTAGCCGTGATTACGAGTGATGTGGGCGGGTGTTCAGAGGCGGTCGAGCACGGCAAAACAGGCTTTTTGACTCCGCCTTCGGACGTAAAGCAACTCCGGGAAAATCTTGAGAGCGCGCTTTCCTCCAAGTCACTGCTCAAGGCGATGGGACAAGCGGGACGAGACAGATTTCACCGCGATTTTCGGATCGAAAGCATGATGAGCAAGTTACTGGACGTCTATCACGATGCCATACCATTTCCGCGTCGTGAATCGATCACAACGGCCCTCGATCTCAGTCACGAGCCCGAGCGGGTTGCGCAGTAGCTATGGCTTCCGACGAGATTAGCCAGTCGCCCGAACCAGCATGGCCGCCCGGCTCTATCGTGGAACCGGTCAGGCAATCGCACTCCCGCTTCTCCTCCTCTACTTTCTGTCGAGCGAGAAGGAGTTGATTCGCCTCGATTGCGAACGTTGGATGGAGCTTTTGCACGATAGCACAGAGATCGACGATCGGCAATTTACTGTTTCTGCTTGGCAGCTATCAAGGAATTCCGGAATCTCTACTACTACCGAATCTGGCGGGGAAACCTGGTCGCCTCTGCCGCTTCGCTTGCTTCTGCGGATCATATTCAAGCCTGAATCCACGCTCCATTTGCGATCGCCCAAGATCGGCCCTGGCTTTTTCATGCAGCATGGATACGCGACCAGTGTGGGAGCATACAGCATTGGCAAGAATTGCAGCGTGAATCAACTCGTTGTGATCGGCTGGACTGACCGTACAAGAGGTCCGATCCTGGGCGATAATGTCAGTGTCAAAGCGGGCGCAAAAATTCTTGGCCCGATCACGATCGGCAACAACGTTACCGTCGGAGCTAACGCTGTTGTCACGAAAGACGTTCCCGCAAACTGTGTCGTTGCCGGTGTGCCGGCCAGGATCATACGTCGGAATGGCGTACGTGTGGACGAGCCTTTGCTATCAAAGGCAAAATCTGAAAACAGCCTTTCCTTATCGATCCTCTCACTGAATGAACAAGTTCAATCTGACTCGACGGCACTGGATCTCGACTTTGCCCTTAGCAGCGGCGGCTGCGACAATGGCATTCCGGAGACAGAGCGAGCCGGAAACCCGGTTTAACCAGCTCACGGCAGATCAGTCTCCGGTTCTCGGAGTTTGTCATCTTGGTTTTCTTCCAAACTGCGCGTAAGCGGATTGTCGTCCGGGGCGCGGTGGCCGATGGCGAGAAGGTCACTCTACTCACACCTGACGGCAACAGTCGAGCACTGGATTTCTTGCCTGCGGCGGCTTATGATCTCGGCCCGGGCAGAGTGGCAGATTTCAGCGATGTCGCTATCCCCGGCAATTATCGGGCAACCTTTCGCGGCGAGCAATCGATGTCTTTCCCTGTCGGTCCCAGTGTCTGGCAACAGGCGCTGGCAGTTCTCGCAACCTATCAAGGGCAACAGCGCTGCGGTGCGGTAACGAACCGGTCCAGCCGGCCCACCTGCCACCTGGACGACGCCCGCCGTCGTGATACTGGAGATCGGGTTGACACCGTCGGTGGATGGCACGATGCGGGCGATCTTCGCAAGTGGGTCGATGCGACGTTGATGGACCTCTTTGGTCTTCTGGCGATACTTCGCAATCTAAGCTCATTTCCGTCAACGGGTGCGCTGAGCAAGGTCCGCTCTCCTCGCCGAGGTCAGGTACGGCAACACTTACTTCCTGAAAATGCAGGATTCAGACGGATTGGTCTGGGCCGATGTTGGCGGTGGAATCAACGGTGACAACAGCGACAATCATTGGACCGACAACGTCAATGGAACGACGGACGACCGCTGGATCAACACGGACAAAAAGCCAGGCATACAAGCGATGTTCGTGATGGCTCAGGCGCTGACATCCGAAGCTTTCCTCGGCTCGGATGCGACTTATTCGACGCAGTGCATGAATGCGGCTGCACGCTGCTGGTCCGTCAGCAACAGGACCGGCCCGAACACGGTTGACCTTGCCTGGTGGGTGATGGCTGCTGCCGAGATGTATCGGATTACCGGCAAAGACATTTACCGCGATGAACTGATCCGCCTGGCGAGCCAGGTAGCGTCGGTCCAATTCGCAGCTCCACCGAACTCGCAACTACCATTGCGCGGCTTCTTCCCGATGTGGCCGGGCAATGCTCAGCCGTTGCGAGATCCGGTTCATTCGGCTCTACCCGCGTACTGCCTTCTGCGCGCCTCGAAGATTATCTCCGGGGCGAGTTCCGAGTTGAGTGCGCGTTGGAGCACAGCGGCAAAACTTTACCTGGACGGCTACGTACTGCCCATGGCTGCTAAATCCGCTTACTCCGTCATTCCGTACGGACTGTTCCTACAGCCTGGCACAGCCGATTTGTACCGCTCCCTCGGCGGCGGATACAGCTACAGGTTCTTCATGCCGACGAAAGACACGTCGCGATTGTGGGCTGGACTGAACTCGCACCTGCTTGGGCATGCGCTTCTGCTTCTCGAAGCTGGAACCCAGTTCGGGGATTCGCGTTATCGTGATTTGGCGTTCTCACAATTGGAATGGGTATTTGGAGCCAATCCGTTTGCCGCTTCGCTGGCCACAGGTTTAGGGTCACGCCAGCCTGCTCCCATTCTCACCGTTTGTCGGAGCTATCACGGGCGGCATTATGAACGGAATCTGCGGCGATGACCAGGACCGGCCCATTCTCGATTCGCAAATGGCAAGTGATTGGCACACCAACGAATACTGGAGCCCTCACGTAGGGTATTGTCAGTGGGTTTTGTCCACACTCGTCGGCGGAACCGCCTGAGTTTCCGTGGTAATTTAGAGGTGTCCCATTACCCCGGCAATGGCGACTGCAGATCCTGGACCTTTAGCTCAGTTGGTTAGAGTACTTCCTTGACACGGAAGGGGTCAGTGGTTCGAGTCCACTAAGGTCCACCATCCCAGCCCCGGGGCTCTTAAGCTGCCTTCCTCGCACGCGCTGCTGTTCTTTTCCGAGCAGTTGCCTTCTTCGCCGCGGGACGTTTTGCGGCGGCTTTCTTTGTCGCCTTCTTGGGGGCTCGCTTCTTAGCTGTTGCAGTCTTCTTCGCGCCCGACTTGGTCTTTTGACCCGGCGCGTGTAAGTGCTGCGCTGCTTTCTTGGGAGATCCGGGATGCTCCGCTTTCCAACTGTCTAACTGCTTCTTGCGTTTCGCACGAAACTTCTTCTCGCCTCCGGAGGTCTTCGAGTCCGCCTTCGGTCGACAACTTCCCTGTTCATGCTGCGCTTTTCCTGGAACCGGTTCATAACCCGGCCAACAACGATTTTCGTCTTTTGCCAAAGTGTCTCCTCGTCCAACTAGACGCTTACCCGGCAATAGGTGATTGTTTTTTCGCGGCGCTCAGACTTGTGATTTCATAACAGACAGCATGTGGGCGATCCGGGTTCTCTTTGTTGCCGCGTTCGCGGCTTTCCTCTGCCCAGCGGAATTGGCGCCCATTCCTTCCTTACCTGACCCGAAGAGTTCACTTCAGATTCTTGCGCGCACGCAAACGAGCCAACCCTGGACCGTTGCAGGCGAACGAGGTGCGCTCTTCGGGAGACAAAACGGAAAATTCGAAGCATGGCTTTGGCCCGTGAAGCTGCTTAGCAACTTCTCAATCCAGGCCGAGTTGTCCGATTACCCTGTGCCGATCGATGTGAACGCTTTGTCCGCTGAGATCCAGGTCACGCCGGCTGAAACCGTCATCACCTACTCGCACGCGGCTTTCACGGTCCGGCAGCGAATGTTTGCGAGGCGAGGAGAGGATCTGGTCAAACCCTGCGGCTTCGGTCGTTTTCGAAATAGACTCAGCGAGACCGCTCAGGCTTTCCTTCTCATTTACACCCGACATGCTCCGGATGTGGCCCGCTCCGAATCATGGTCGTCCGAATGGAGAATGGATCGCTCAAGGCGATTCTGGCATGTACGTCCTCCATACGGACGATCCAACGTTTTCGGCCATTGTAGCTATGCCGCGGAGTAAGCCCGGGATTTTGGTTCCGTACCAGGAGCACCCGCAGACCTATCCGCTCGAGTTGAAAATCACGTTCGATCCCAAACGCGATGCCGGGCTTTCTTTCCCGCTTGTCCTGGCGATGAGCAATGGCTCAGACCCAATCGCGCAGGCGGCTGAAGTATCCGCGAAGATTCCGGAAGCGTATCGCGCCACCCAGGGTTACTACGAGCGTTTCTTCCAAGATCGCCTCCGTATCGAAACACCGGACCCAAAGCTTGATCAGGCCCTCCAGTGGGCCGAAGTAGCGCTCGACCAAATGCAGGTACGGCATGGCAATGAAACGGGTCTGGTGGCGGGCTACTACGAATCCGCTGACTCCGCACGCCCGGGGTACGCGTGGTTCTTCGGCCGCGACACACTCTGGTCCACTTACGCGATCAATAGTTATGGCGACTTCGCACTAACAAGGCGTGCTCTCGATTTCCTGTTCACCAGACAGCGCGATGACGGCAAAATCATGCATGAGTATTCCCAAACTGCCGAGGAACTGGACTGGAAATCGACCCCTTACTTCTACGCCTCCGCAGACTCCACTCAGCTTCTCATCATGGCCATTGCTGATTACCTGAAGATCAGCGGAGATTTGCCGTACCTTCAAAAGCATTGGACAGCAGTGGTCAAAGCCTACAGATTCCTTCGCGAACACGAAGACCGAAACGGAATTTACAGCAATGCGGAAGGAACTGGATGGGTAGAATCCTGGCCGGGGGGCATGCCGCACCAGGAGATCTATCTGGCTGCCCTTGATAAGCAAGCTGCTGACGCAATGTCTGCCCTGGCATTCCAAGCGAACGACCGGGATCTTGCCGCGGCAGCCAGGAAAAAGGCCGACAGTATCGGTCAGACGATCGAGCAGGAGTTCTATTCAGCACCCGACCAGTTCTACGCGTTCAGCCGGAACCGTGACGAATCGCTCGATCGGACAGCCACAATCTATCCGGCGGTTGCGTGGTGGGACGGAACATTCCGTCTCGCGAAAGCGAAGGAAATGATCGGCCGATGGGCGTCCCCGGAATTCTCAACCGATTGGGGAACACGAGACATCAGCAATCGAACACCTTTCTACGATCCCATCAGCTACCACCAGGGCTCGATCTGGCCTCTCTTTACCGGCTGGGTTTCGCTTGCGGAATACAGGGCGGGCCGGCCCCTTGCCGGATACATGCACCTGATGCAGAATGCGAATCTGACATGGGCGCAAGACCTGGGCGCTGTGACCGAACTTCTCTCCGGGGACCTATTTCAACCACTTGGGCGTAGCAGCTCCCATCAGATGTGGTCCTCTGCCATGGTGATCTCTCCGGTAGTGCGCGGCCTGCTTGGGCTCGATTGGGATGCGCTCAACCGCACGCTTGATCGTGAACCCGCAATTGCCAGGGAAATGGGATCACGTTCGAGTACACAATGTTCCGTTGGGCTCCCTTCGCCTGGAGCTAGATATCACGCGCCGGGCGGGCGAGTTGATCATCCAGGGGACATCCGGCAAGCCCGAACAGTTCTGTCTATCATCCGAGCGCGTGCTGCATCCTTGCACCGCCTCACCTGGTCGTATCCATGAGCTTCGGGTGCCGTTACGCCCAGTCGAAATCTCCGTTCCGGCTGAATTGCCCCTACCGGGATCGAGAACGCATCAACTGAAGGTAACGGACGAAACGTACACGGACAACTCAGCCACATTCAGTTTTTCTGCGCTCGCGAATGCACGGTATGAGCTGCCCGTTCGATTGAATCGGGCTGGTATCAGGGTCGAAGGAGCAACCCTTTCGGGCGGTCAGCTTGTTTTGCAGATTCCCGATGGCACCGGGTACCAGACACAAACAGTTACTTTTCGCTGGTAAGGATCACCGCCGGGTCCCACGTGACTGTATATAGTCGAGGAATGCTGCGGTTTCGGAGAACATTCAGATCCACCGCTGTCCCGGTCGCGCTCCTGTTTGTGGCGCTCCTCGCGGGACAGACGCCGGGACCACAAAGCAAAACCGGGAACATCCTTGAATACGTCAGATCGACATGGTCCGTTCTGACGCGCTCGAACGCCAATCTTGGGACCGCTGTCGTTGATCCGAAATTCAAGCCGAGGCCTGACGGCCGCTGGACCGTCTATATTCCGCGTAATGAGGATCAGGACGTTGTGCAGGAGGGTCTGCGGCGTGAAATGCCGGCTGCCGCGTTCAAAAGCATCGCCATTGAGCCGCTGCCTGCTGACTTGGATGCACTCACGACGCAAGGACTGCTTTATCTGCCTCACCCCTATGTGGTCCCGGGTGGGCGCTTCAACGAGATGTATGGCTGGGACAGTTACTTCATACAGGTTGGCCTGCTTCGCGATGGCCAGACCGAGATGGCAAAGAACCTGGCCGACAACTTTCTCTATGAGGTAAAACACTACGGCCAGGTACTGAATGCAAATCGTACTTATTACCTGACGCGCTCGCAGCCGCCCTTCTTAACTCAGATGGTCCTCGGTGTTTATCGTAAGACCCATGACCGCGAATGGTTGAAAGATGCGCTTCCCTCCATCACGAAGTACTACGAAGTGTGGGCCAAAGAACCGCATTTAACACCGGAAACGAGTTTGGCCCGATATTTCGATCTCGGGGAAGGACCGGCTCCGGAAGTTATCTCGTCAGAGCGTGACAGCAACGGAGAGACTCATTACGACCGGATCCGTGATTTCTTTAAGGCAAACCCCATTTCGGATTACGACGTCAGCCAATATTACGATCGATCCACAAACCAGCTAACACCGTTGTTTTACAAAGGCGATCGGTCCATGCGTGAATCCGGCTTTGATCCCTCCAACCGGTTCGGCGCGTTCAACATCGACATCATTCATTACAATCCGGTGTGCCTCAATTCCCTGCTCTTCCTGATGGAACAGCAGATTGCAGAGATCTCACGGCGAACTGGGGGATCCGGGCAGCGCACAGGCATGGAAACAGAAGGCAACGCTCCGCGCGGAACGAGTGAATAGGTTGATGTGGGATGAAGCGGACGGCTTGTATTACGACTACAACTTCGCGACAAAGAAGACACGCAAATATCCGTTTCTCACGACCTTTTACCCGCTCTGGGCGGGCTTTGCGAGCAAAGAGCAAGCTGCTCGAGTAATGAGAAACCTGGACAAGTTTGAAAAGGTCGGCGGGTTACAGACAAGCACTTTCGTCAGTGGAAACCAATGGGATTCGCCGTTCGGCTGGGCGCCACTGCAGCTGATCGCGGTTGAGGGCATGAGAAAGTACGGGTTCGAGGCAGACGCCGAGCGCGTCTCGATGAAATTTCTGACTATGGTGCAGCGCGAGTTTTTGCGTCAGGGCTTCATTGTCGAGAAATATGACGTGGTGAAGGGCGGCACGGAGGTGAGCGCACAGATCAAGTTTGGCTATAGCGCAAATCAGGCGGGATTTGGCTGGACAAACGCCGCCTTTACTGCTCTGTACGACGAACTGAAGCCCGAGGATCAACGCAAACTGGTGTCCGGGACACCGCGCTAGTCGTCGTTCAGGGCTTTCTCCTGAGCGGCTATCTCCACGCGCTCTCGTTTGACGTCCAAACGTACCCGGGCAAAGATACTCATGTAGAGGTTGGCCACCCAAACGAGTGCAAATCCGCTAATGAGATAGCCTCGCCAGTCCGGGAACAGAAGCTTGAAACGAGTAATGCAGGAGGAAAAAAGCTGTAACGTAGTGGCTGAAGCAGTATTCACACGTGAACAGATAGAAGAACTTTCGCTTCAGGAGCTTGTCGCAGTTTTCGCTGCGGTCCTTACAATATTCACGCGGTTCCCGAAACACCTCTTCGTGCGTAACGGTCCATGCAATCGATGCGATTGGCAGGCCCAGAATAAAGAGCGCCAAAAGCTCGTGACTCATGTTGAGCTGATCCCTCTACTACTATCGCCTTCGATAAAACGAGGACCTTTACTGCTCAGAGGAGAATAGGTTAATGCCACACGATAAAGACAGCGGAGCGAAACCTGCCGGCCCTTGCGCGATGGTGATCTTCGGAGCCGGGGGTGATCTGACGAAAAGGCTGATCATCCCCGCGCTTTACAACCTCACGTGCGCTCACCTTCTGCCGCAAGAGTTCGCGATCATCGGCTTCGATCGGGTCGACCAGACCGACGAGCAATGGCGAACCAGCCTGGCCAAGATGACGGAAGAGTTCGCGAATGGTGGCAGCGAGCAGCCTGAATTCAACAAGGACGCCTGGCAGTTCCTGGCCGACAGGATGTCTTATTTCAAAGGCGATCTTACGGACGACAACGTCTTACGAAGAGCTTAAGCGGAAACTGGCGGAAATAGATCGCGACTCGCAATACCGGCGGCAATTATCTCTTCTACCTGGCCGTCGCGGAACGGTTCTTCGGAACCGTCGTAGAGCATCTGGGGCACAGTTGCCTGAGTTGCGAAACGGATGGGCACTGGCGCCGTGTGGTGGTCGAGAAACCATTCGGACACGATCTCCAATCAGCTCAGGAACTGGACAAACAGATCCTCAAAGTCATTAGCGAGAACCAGGTCTACCGTATCGACCATTTCCTCGGCAAGGAAACGGTGCAGAACATCATGCTGTTCCGTTTCGCCAATGGACTGTTTGAGCCGTTGTGGAATCGCGATCGGATCGACCACGTTCAAATCACGGTAGCGGAGACGGTTGGCGTTGAAAAGCGGGGCTCGTTCTACGAAAAAACAGGCGCGCTCCGCGACATGGTTCCTAACCACGTGTTTCAACTTGTGGCGATGACCGCAATGGAAGCGCCGAACTCTTTCAGTGCCGACGCGATCCGTTCAGAAAAAGCAAAGGTGATTGAAGCAGTGCGGCTCTGTAACGCCCACGACATGACATGCAATGCGGTGCGCGGCCAGTACACGGCGGGCATGGTCGATGACGAGAAGGTGCCAGGCTATCGGGAGGAGCCCGACGTTGCTCCCGACTCCGTCGACCGAAACCTATGTAGCGCTTGAAGATTCTGATCGATAACTGGCGATGGTCGGGAGTTCCCTTCTACGTGCGAACCGGGAAAAGATTGGCTCGAAGAAAGACCCAGATCGCCATCAAATTCAAACAGGTTCCTGCCGCGCTTCTTCGAAACACTGAGTTCGAAAAGCCTGCCCCGAACTGGCTTTTGCTTCGCATCCAGCCGGACGAAGGAATTGCACTGGAGTTTGGCGCAAAGATACCTGGTCCATCCATGCGCATTGGCGATGTTCGCATGGACTTCAAGTATCGCGACTATTTCGGAACGGCGCCTGCAACCGGCTACGAAACTTTGCTGTACGACGTAATGACCGGGGACGCCACCCTCTTCCAGAGAGCCGACAATATCGAAGCGGGATGGAGCGTCGTTCAGCCGATTCTCGACGACTGGGCGAAGAATGCTGGCAAGGGCTCTGGCCTTTTACCCCGCTGGGAGTCAAGGACCCACCGAAGCTGACGAGCTTCTGGCGCGAGATGGTCACGCCTGGCGAATCATCAACTAGGCGGCGTGGAGCGAGCGATACTTGCGAAGAAGCTCGTACATCACGATGGCGCCTGCGCTCGCAACGTTCAAAGAATGCTTCAATCCCAGCATGGGAATACGGACGTGAGTGTCACAGGCATCTAACAACCGGCTGTCCAGACCGTCCACTTCATGCCCAAACAGTACGCAGACGGGAAACTGGGGCTGCCAGTCGAAGATGTCGACAGCACGGTCGCTGGTCTCGATCGCAGCGATCTCGTGACCCGTCGCTCTGAGCTTCTCAATCTCGTCGTAAGGGATTCTCGACGCCCCGCCACGGAACACGCTCTTCGGCGCCCAGAGCCGTTTTCGCAACTCCCTTGTGAGGCGGACGCGCAGTAATGCCAGATGAGAATCAACGCCTCGATTCCGGCGCCGTCTCCGGAGCGAAAGAATGACCCGACGTTGTACATGCTCCGGACGTTGTCCAGGATTATCGTGACCGGAAGCCGGAGATCCTCATATAACGAGGAGCCGACGGTTGCCCGGAAAGGAACGCGATCCATTCCTCAGGTACGAGACAAGCCCGCGCGCTTCCACAGTTCATCGACGCGGCTGACCACCTCGGGCGACATGCGAATCACATTCGGCCAGCGCCGGGCGAAACCTTCTGACGGCCATTTTGTTGTCGCATCCACGCCCATTTTCGAGCCGAAATTGGGCAAGCGGCTCGCGTGGTCGAGCGAATCGACCGGGCCGGTCACGAATTCGATATCCCGCTGCGGATCGATGTTGTTCAGGGCCTTCCAGCAGACCTCGGAAACATTCTGCACATCCACGTCTTCATCCACGACGACGACGCATTTACTGAACATGGCCTGTCCGAGTCCCCAGATTGCATGCATCACCTTTCGCGCCTGGCCCGGATAGGATTTCCGTATCGCGACCAGAATCAGATTGTGAAAAACCCCTTCTGCAGGCATGCAGATGTCGCGCACTTCGGGAAGTTGCATGCGCATGAGGGGCAGAAAGATGCGTTCGATTGCCTTCCCCATGTAGAAGTCCTCCATGGGCGGCGGACCCACAATGGTCGCGGCGTAGACGGGGTCTTTGCGGCGCGTGATGCATTCGACATGAAACACCGGATAGTCGTCGTCGAGAGAATAGAAGCCGGTGTGATCTCCGAACGGGCCTTCGCGGCGCAATTCTCCGAGGTTCAGATAGCCCTCGAGAACAATTTCCGAGTTGGCAGGCACCTCTAAATCGGACGTTTCGCACTTCACCATCTCGACCGGGCTGCCGCGAAGAAAACCCGCAAAAAGCATCTCGTCGATGCTGGGCGGAAGCGGCAAAATGGCGGAATACATCGTTGCCGGATCAGATCCGATCGCCACGGCAACCGGCATGCGAGTCGATTTGCCTTCCGCGGCCAGCCGCCGGTAATGCTCTGCGCCTTGCTTATGCTTCTGCCAGTGCATGCCGGTCGTCTTCGCCGTCGAAGACTTGCATCCGATACATGCCGCAATTTCGCTTGCCTTCCGAGTTCTTCGAGAACACCATCGGCAGAGTGATGAAGCGGCCGCCATCGCCAGGCCAGCAGTGAAGAATCGGGAAATCGTAGAGGGAGAAGCCGTCGTGCTGGATGACCTGCTTACACGGCCCGCTCGAGACCATCTTGGGGAACATGGCGGCCAGCTCTCCCAATTTCGGGAGCATCTTCAATTTGTCGAGCAAGCTCTCCGGCTTCTGCATCTCCAGGAATCCTGAGATTCGGTCCGCAACTTCGTCGATCCTTCGAGACACCCAAGGCCAGTTCCATCCGCCGCATGCTGGCAAATGCGTTGATGAGCACAGGGAATTTCGAGCTCTTTGGGATTTTCGAACAGAAGCGCGGGGCCGTTCCGTTTCACGGCACGATCCGCAAATTCAGTGATCTCCAGATAAGGATCCACTTCAAGACTCACCCGCTTGAGTTCTCCTGCTTTGTCGAGAGCGCGTATGAATGCGCGGAGATCGTTGAATGCCATTTCTTTACACCCATTATGATGAGGAGTGGATGACGGCAACCCGCACGGCGCTCGTGACTGGCGCGAGCAGAGGAATCGGCAAGGCTTGCGCTCTCGCCCTGGCAAAATCCGGTTACCGGGTAGCAGTTGCTGCTCGCGCTCTTGAGAATCTTGCAAGACACAGAAATCCAGGTGAAGAACGCTGGCGCTGAAGCCTACGCCGTCGCCCTGGATGTAAGCGAAAGCGCTTCGATCAAGGCTGGGTTTGAGAAAGTGGCCCGCGATTTTGGCAGGATCGACGTCCTGATCAACAATGCCGGCATTACAAAAGACGGCTTGGCCGTGAGAATGAAAGAAGGCGACTGGAACGCGGTCCTCCAGACGAATCTGAGCGGAGCGTTCTTTGCCATCCAACAGGTACTACCAGCGATGATGCGCGAGCGTTGGGGCCGGATCGTCAATATCTCTTCTGTCGTTGGTGAGATGGGCAATCCCGGGCAAGCAAACTATGTCGCTTCGAAAGCAGGACTGATCGGCCTCACAAAATCTCTCGCGCAGGAAGTAGGCAGCAGGAACATCACAGTAAACGCTGTAGCGCCAGGATTCATCGAAACAGATATGACGGGTGGCCTGTCGGAGGAACTGAAGGCAGAAGATGCTCGCCAACACGCCCCTGCGCCGGATGGGCACGCCGGACGACATAGCCCATGCAGTGAAATTTCTGGTCAGCGAAGAAGCAAGTTTCATAACCGGGCACGTCCTGGACGTGAACGGCGGCATCTATATGTGAGGTGCGCCCGAGCGCGCTGCACACTCAACTATGTCTTCCATCACCGTATCTCCCAAAGCAAAGCGCGACAGCAGCTTCCGTATCGGGCTGGTGCAGATGCCCTGCTCCCTTGATCCTGAGGCGAATCTCAGCCGGGCTATTGAAGGCATCAAGAAGGCCGCCGCTGCCGGCGCGGAGATCATATGCCTCCAGGAACTCTTCCGGAGTCAGTATTTCTGCAGAGAAGAGCATCCAAGGTGGTTTGATTTAGCAGAGAGCATACCCGGCCCTTCGACTGAAGCCATCGGCGCAGTCGCGAAACAGTTACAAGTCTCCGTGGTTGCCTCTCTATTCGAAAAGCGAGCACAGGGGCTTTATCACAACACGGCGGCCGTTATCGATGCCGACGGATCGCTGATCGGCATGTATCGCAAGATGCACATTCCGGACGATCCGCTGTACTACGAAAAGTTCTATTTCACTCCGGGCGACCTGGGCTTTCGCAACTTCGAAACGCGCTATTCGCGCATCGGCGTGCTTGTCTGCTGGGATCAGTGGTATCCCGAAGGTGCACGCATTACAAGCCTGCAAGGGGCCAATGTTCTGTTCTATCCGACTGCGATCGGCTGGCATCCGGCAGAAAAGGAACAATATGGCGAAGCTCAACTCGATGCGTGGCGGACGATGCAGCGTGCTCATTCGATCGCTAATGGCGTCTTTGTCGCGGCGGTGAACCGCACGGGCTTTGAAGGACCTGCCGAAAGCGGCATTGAATTCTGGGGCAACTCTTTCATCTCGGACCCGTTCGGGCGCGTAATCGCCCAAGCCTCGGCCACGGAGACAGAAGTTCTGGTGGCCGAATGCAATCCGAAGGACATGGACGAAGTTCGGAAGAACTGGCCGTTTCTCCGTGATCGACGAATCGACGCCTATTCGCCCATCGTCCAACGCTGGCTCGACTAGGATGATGTCCGAATACGACGACATCCAGTCTGCCGGCTTCAGAATGCCTGCGGAATGGGAGCCGCACGAAGCGACCTGGTTAGCGTGGCCCCACGAAAAGACCGACTGGCCCGGCAAATTCACTCCCATTCCTTGGGTCTATGGCGAGATCGTCCGACATCTTTCCCGAGTGGAAAAGGTTCGCATTCTCATTGAAGACGCCGAGGCGGAAGAGAAGGCACGCCGCGTCTTACGGAAGAGCAATGCGGATTTGCGGCGCTGTCGAGTTCTTTCACTGCCCGACGGATCGAAGCTGGACGCGCGACTTCTGCCCCATCTTTGTAAAGGACAAGGCGAGCCAGTCTCGACATCTTGAATTGGAGGTTCAACGGCTGGGCGAAGTACGATAATTCCGAACACGACGACGCTGTCTCCGGTGCTCTTGCCGAGCATCTGAAGCTTCCGAAGATAACGCCAATCTGGAGGGACAAGCAAGTCGTGCTCGAGGGCGGCAGCATCGACGTAAACGGCGCGGGATGTATTCTCACCACGGAAGAGTGCCTTCTCAGCAAGGTTCAGGCGCGTAATCCCGATTTGGCTCGTGAAGATCTGGAGCAGATCTTCAACCTTTTCTTGGGCGCAACGAAGACGTTGTGGCTGCGGCATGGTATCGCCGGCGACGACACTCACGGGCACGTGGACGACCTTGCCCGATTTACGGATGCGCAAACAATCGTAATCGCGACCGAAAAAGATTCGTCCGACATCAACTTCGAACCGCTGGCGGAAAACCTTGCCCTTCTCCGCGGGATGACAGATCAAAACGGGCCAGAACTTCAGGGTCCAGACTTTGCCTATGCCCTCGCCGGTCATTTTCAATGAACAGAGACTTCCGGCGAGCTATGCCAATTTCTACGTCGCGAATCGCATGGTACTCGTGCCGACTTTCAACGACCCGAACGATCGAATTGCGCTGAATACGCTCGCCGAATTGTTTCCGGATCGAACCGTAATCGGAATCGCCTGCACGGATTTGGTCCTCGGTTTGGGAACACTCCACTGCATGACCCAGCAACAGCCTGGCTGACGAGCCGTGACGATTACGCTGATCGCCGCGCTTCCTCTTGGAATCTGGTTGTACCTGTTCTTCGGCCGTGGCGGATTTTGGCGCGTCCGCCCGCATCTTGTCCCTGCCGATAGCGCACCTGAATCTCCGGCTCGCATCGTAGCGATCGTTCCCGCTCGCGACGAGGCCTCCGTTATTGGAGAAGCCGTGCGATCTCTGCTGGAACAGTGGGTTCCTATTCCGATTCACGTCATCCTGGTTGATGACGGAAGTTCGGATAACACGGCGCAGCTGGCGGCAAGTACCGCCAATGACATCGGCGCCGCTGATCGCCTGACCGTTCTTCAAGGCAAGCCTCTCCCCGATGGGTGGACCGGGAAGTTATGGGCCGTTTCGCAAGGGATCGCAGCGGCTCAGAAGCTATTGCCGGATTACTATCTTTTGACGGATGCTGACATTAGCCACCGCGTCGGAAGCATCAGTCGGCTAACCGGTATCGCGCAGGAACGCGGACTTGACCTCGCGTCCTACATGGTGAAACTTTCAGTTGCTTCTACAGCCGAGAAGTTCACCATTCCCGCGTTTGTTTATTTCTTTTTCCAGCTGTATCCGCCCCAGTGGATTGCCTCTCCTGGTTCACGAACAGCAGGGGCAGCGGGTGGGTGCATGTTAATTCGCCCGGAAGCGCTGGAACGCGTGGGCGGAATTGCGGCAATCCGGGACGCTCTCATTGACGATTGTGCTCTTGCAAGTGCCGTGAAGAAGACCGGCGGGAAAGTCTGGCTCGGACTGACCGAAGAAAGCGAAAGCATTCGTTCTTACGGAGGTCTCGGGGGCGTAGGCCAGATGATTTCCAGATCGGCTTTTCATCAGCTCCGCCACTCGACTGCGTTGCTGATCGTAACGCTGGCAGGACTGATCGTAACGTATGTACTTCCGCCTCTTTTGCTGTTAACCGGCAGATTGCTTCCTATGCTGCTCGGCGGTGTCGCTTGCGCGCTGATGACAATCTCGTACGTACCGCTGCTGCGGTTCTACCGGCGCTCGGCCATTTGGAGTCTTTCGTTACCGCTGGTAGCAATCTTCTACGCGGCCTGTACAGTTCACTCCGCTCTAAAGTTCTGGTCCGGAGCGGGCGGCATTTGGAAAGGACGAGTACAGGACAGCGCGAGATAACCTCTCCTGTCCGCGCTACAAGTCGATCTCAATATCGCTCGCAGGCTGAGCACAGCAGATCAACACATTGCCGTCGCCCGGCGAGTCGAGCGGCTCCGGTCGGTAATCAACGGTCCCGCCTATCAACGCGGATTCGCAAGTATGGCAGACGCCACTTCGGCAGGCCCACCTGACTGGGACATCGCATGCCTCGGCAAACTCCAAGAGGCTCTGGAACCGCGGATGCCAGGGTACTGAAAGGCTGCTTCGCGTAAACGAAACCTGTGGCCCAGATCCAACCGGTCCCGAGGGCGGGTGCACAGCGCTCTGACTGCGCATTCAATATACCCGGTCGTATCGCTTCTTCAGGACCAAACGCTTCGCTGTGGATCTGCGCACTTGAGACGTTCCAGCGCTTTAGACCGGCGCTGATGTCGCGCATGAAAGCCACCGGCCCACAGAGATAGAAGTCAGCTTCTCGCGGTACCCCTAACGTTGCCATCACCGCTACGTCCAAATGCCCCTGCACGTCGTAGTCGACACCGAGCCTGTCGTCAATGCCGGGCCTGCTATAAGCCACGTATGAGCGGCTTCCCGGCACGAGACGGAGCACTTCGCGCGACTCTTTCGCGAATGGATGCTCTGCGCCGTTGCGGGCTCCATAAAACCACCAGACCTCGCGTCGCGAACTGGCCTGTTGGTAAGCCAAAGCAATCTCATGAAGCATGGCAAGCACCGGGGTAGCTCCGACTCCAGCGCTGACAAGGACGACCGGTCCGGTGCCTGGACGCAGAAGAAAGCTTCCTCTGGGCGCACTTACTTCAACGGTGTCGCCCAACGCAACACCATGATGAAGGAACGTACTGCCGATCCCGTGCGGTTCCTCTTTGACGCTCACTCGATAAGCGCTCGCACCTGGTTTCCCCGACATCGAATAATTGCGCAAAACCGAGGGCCCGCCGGTTTTAGGGTGCAGCCTCAGGACAAGAAACTGCCCCGCGCAGTGCTGGAGGCAGCGGTGATCCATCCGGGTTCTCGAAAGAGAATGAGAGAACGCTGGCACTTTCCCGGTCCACTCGCACCACCTTCAAGGGCCGGAACCCTTTCCATGCAGGAGGAGGTCCGGTTGCAGACGACAGGCCAGGATTGCCACTGTTTGCGTTGCCTGGTTTCTGATCCACAAGTGCCTGAAAGGATGTCCGCCATCCAGGACTTAACGCTGGAATACTTATTGCACGCGCAAGTTGATCCCTGGTGTGTCCGGGCAAGTAGAGCAAGGCGTCAATGTCGGCGACGGTCAAACGCTCTGGACCTTCGGCCACTTTGAAAATCTCGTCACCCGTCCCGATTTCACCTTCTTCGAGAACACGGAAGTAAAAACCTGGGCGGTGATGTGAAACCAGGAGAGATGGCATCTCGGGCTGTTCCATCCTGATGGCTACGCGATAACAGGTAACTCTGGGCTGCGTTACTTCAAACAACGCGCCGCCGATGCGATATCGATCGCCCACGCACACTTCATCGTCAGCCAGTCCCTCGACCGTGAAATTCTCACCAAACTGACCGTAGGTCGAAACCGCTGCGCCCGAGCTGGCGCTCCCAATAGCGGTAGGAGTCCACCTGATAAACCATAACGGCTCGTTGCTCCCCACCATGTCCCGCGAGATCGCCCTGCCCGTCTCCGTCAACGTTCAGGCGCCGAGCGGTGCGACGGCCCGTGACCGGTTCCTTCCAAATCCCTGTGTGAACCGTCTGACCTCGCCATTGGATATCGCGGGGCATACCAACATTCAAAGAGAGCAGGCGGGCCACGGGACCGTCCTTTCCAGCACAGGCTAATTGCTGTGCTTTACGTATCTTCGTTCATGATCCAACAGCCAGCGCTTCCTCTCCAAGCCTCCGCCATACCCGGTGAGCGATCCATCTGATCCGATCACCCGATGGCACGGCACTACAATGCCAACAGGATTAGCGCCATTCGCAAGACCGACCGCTCTCACCGCCTTGGGGCGAGCAATCTGTTCGGCGAGTTTTCCATACGAGATCGACTGCCCGCTCGGGATGTGGCGAAGCTGCCGCCAGACGCTGCGTTGGAATGGCGTTCCCGCGGTTTCGACCGGTATCTCGTCTATTGCATGGAGGTCGCCCGCGAAATACCGCCCTATCACATCTTGCAAGCCGTGCGGGTTATGAGCAGGGCGAAGATGAAAGCCATTCTTTCCGTAGTGCAACTGCAGCAGTCGCAGCATGCGCGCTTCGTAGTCACTCCAGTCGATGGCGCGCACACTTCCGCGCTCATCTGTGACAAGTAGTAGTTCGCCAATAGGCGTAGGAATTCGATCGAGAGATAAGTTCAATGCGTCAGGCATAAGCCCTCCAGGTTTGTTTAGCTGTTTATTTAGTTGTTCGGTGCGCCAGCGACCCACAGGTGCTGCGCAGCATAAGCTCGCCACGGTCGCCATGATTCGGAACGGAGTAAGAGATCCGGAACTGTCGGTCGCGCCCCATCCACCACTTCTGCGCCACGCAATATTGCCACATCAGAAGCCGGGAATGCATCCGTTTCCCGTAAAGCCCGTAGCGCGATGTATTGCGCTGTCCACTCGCCAACCCCTCGAATCTTACAGAGTCTGGCAACTGTCTCCTCAATACTTCCAAACGAGCGGAATAGATGTGGCTCGGCGAGCGCTGCGATCGCGAGGTCTTTCACAGCCGCTCGCCGCGCTTCGGGCATACCTACATTGATGGATGTTGCCTCCGCCAGCCGCTTCGCGTCCGGAAAGACATGCGTTAGTCGCGGTTCGTTCACGAATTCACGCGACACGCTGTTCGCCATGGTTAATGACAAGCTGCTCTGCAAGCCGGCGAGCCGCCGTAATACTGACCTGCTGGCCTAGAATTGCTCGGACGGCTAATTCAAAACCATCCCAGCCGCCGGGAGCGCGTAAACCCGGCCGTTGCGCTACAAACGGTGCAAGCAGCGGATCCAGAGACAGATGGGCGTCGATGGTTTCGATATCGGCACCGAGATCAAACACGCGGCGCACGCGGCTGATGATTGCAGGCAATGATTGAACGCGCGGAAAGTAAATCGTCACAGCCAGGCTTTGCCGCTGCGGGCAATGCTTGACCTGGACGCTTCCGGTAAATCCATCCATGCCGATCGTCCGCAAGTAAGATCCGTTCTCGACCAGTTCGAGGCCCGGGATCGATCGCGGCCGCAGAAAATCCAGCATGGAATTCCAGTCGTACGGCGGACGATAGCGCAACAGCAACGTCACGCCAGCTTCACCAGTTGACGAGTTGGATGACGCTCTTCGCCGCAGTTCGCCGGGGGAACGTTGAAAGAGTGCGCGAAAGGTCTCGTTAAATCGGCGGATACTGCCGAATCCAGCCGCCAATGCCACTTCGGTCATGGGCATTGTCGTCTCGTGAATCAATTGTTTGGCGAAGAGAACTCGGCGCGTTTGGGCAACGGCAATAGGAGACGCGCCCAGATGCTGAACAAACAAGCGTCGAAGATGTCGTTCGCCGACTCCGAGGCGCTCTGCCAGCACTTCGACAGTAGCGGCGTCTCCGTCCAGGGCGCCGTCTGCGATCAATGCGAGCGCACGGGAGACTGTGTTGGAGGTTCCTCGCCAGGAGGCCAGATCCGGCGCCGTCTCGGGACGGCAGCGTAAGCAGGGACGGAAACCCGCCTCCTGTGCCGCTGCAGCCGACCCGAAGAATCGGCAGTTCTCAAATTTGGCAGTCCGAGCCGGGCACACCGGACGGCAGTAGATACCAGTCGAAGTAATGCCGACAAACAACAGACCATCGAAGCGAGAATCCCGGCTCTGCAGTGCCCGATAGCACGTCTCGCGATCCGGGAGTTCCATAGGGTCATTCTCTCAGTGACCAGTGCGATCGACTAGCGGTTTTCGGACATGGACATATCAGAGTCAAATAACAAGTCACTCTTCGAGAGCAGTATGCTTCGGTGATGAGCATCGCATTTTTAGCCTCCGATGACCGTTAAGACCAAGCGAGAACGCGAACTTCTGAGGCGATCTTTCCGGCCTTGTCGTATCCGCTTACTTTTCATCGGCGAATCTCCTCCTGCGTCCGGCCGGTTCTTTTATTGCGGCGATTCAGGACTGTATCGCGCAATGCACAGTGCTTTCCAGACAGGCCGATCCAGGTATCGCCGACGATAACTTCCTCCAAACCTTTCAAGCGTATGGCTGTTACCTGATCGATCTGTGTCAGGAGCCTGTTGATCATCTGGAACCTCCTCTGCGGCGTGCGATGCGCGTTCGTGGCGAGAGGGTTCTAACGAGAGAGCTAGGACGCCTTCAGCCGGAGATGATTGCTCCCATGCTCCGCTCTATAACACGCAATGTCGCCACTGCCGTCGCACAGGCAAACTGGCGCGGTCCAATCCTGCAACTTCCCTACCCCGGGAGGTGGATCCGGTTCCGCGATCAATTCGTCGACGCTCTCGTGCCCGTCATTCGCCAGCTGAGAGTCGAACAGTATTCCGCGGCCGGGAACGCAACCGCGTAGAGGCTCACGCCCGCACATGATCGGTGGCGTTTGTGTATGCGAGGTGAAGCCGACCGGCACAATGAAAACGGTGACAATCACCGAAAGTGTCAAGCCGCCGATCAATGCGCGTGCTAGCGGAGCATAGATTCACTGCCTTCGCCGAGTTTCATCGCCATCGGTAGCAATCCGATGATTGTGGCAAGTGACGCAGAGAACGGGGCGCAGACTCGAACGTCTACCCTGGCCAATAGTGAGCAAACTCCACAATCAGAATGCTGTTTGACATCGCGATCCCCGCCAGCATCAGCACGCCCATTAGCGACATAACATTCAGCGTCGTTCCCGTCGTAACAAGCGCAATCAGCACGCCAGGAGATCGGAGGTGGTAGCGCGAACCGAGAAACCAATCCGACAGCAAAGCTGCGGAAAGAAGCATTCATAGATTGAACAGTTCCTTGCATGGACTCGACGTTCGCCGGAAGCTGCACACCCGCAACGATCTGATGGATCTGTTTGGCAAGGGTACCCAGGGCTTCTCCCACTGGCCGGACATAAACTTCAATGCGGCGAGAATCTGGTATGATCTACTCGTGGGCGCCTGAAATGGAGTGATATTGCTGACCATGTCAAGGCGAGTGGAGCGGCACATTCGCCCCATGTAACGGAATGGCACGCAGATCTTCAAGCTCCTTGATTTTCTGCTCCGGATACTGCACGGTCAGCCAGTAGTTATTGCCGTTCTTCGGATCAACCCAGATACTGGGGGCAACCATCTGATTAGAGGTGAGAGCAGTGATCACATTGGACATCACTTGCGAGAACAGGGCCTCAAAATTCCGATCTTGCTGCTCACCGCTAAAGATACCCTCGAGGATCGCGTACGTGGTCTCGATACCGGAGCAGACGATTATCTGGTGAAACCGTTTGCCTTTCCGGAGTTGCTGGCAAGAGTCCGGGCAGAGATACTCGAATACCTGTTTGTACACCAGGTCGAGTGGTCTCGCGCGAGATGCTCGCAAGAGACATATGGAAAGACACGGCGCGCCAGACACGTCTCGACAATGGAATTGATATGCATATCAATCACCTGCGGCGGAAAATAGACGAGCGGTTCAAGATCAAGATCAAGCTCCTACATACCGTAAGAGGATTGGGCTTTGTGCTTCGCGAGGACTCCCGCTGCCGTCGGCCAAGTCCCTTCCCATTCGCACGCGCCTGACGATTTGGTACGTGCTGGGTGGTTGGCGCAGTGCTGTTGCTGTTTGCGGACGCCACGATTACTGTCCTCTATTGGCAACTATCTCGTCAGCGCACTCCGTTTGCAATCCAGGACGTCGAAACGGTCGAACGCCTACTTTTCTTCGATTCGAATGGGGCCGTTCAGCTCAACGAGGATTACCACAATCACATTGAATCGAGAAAGGTTCTCAACGAATTGCTGGAAGCGTCGGTGAAGTGAGTTTGCAGGGTGAGCGGAGCGAGGAACAATACAGGGACACAATCGGGAGCATGCTGGAAGAAGTAACTCGATTTACTTCTCTCGTTGAAAATCTGCTTACTATCTCCCGCGCGGATGCCGGACAGATTGAACTGAAGTTTTCGGTCTTTTCACCGGACGAACTGGTCAGGGAGGTGGTGAACCTTGTGGAAGTGCTCGCCGAAGAACGGAGTCAGCAGATCGTCGTCACGGGAGATCCCGGCACGACCGTAAAGGCGGACCGGCCGCTTCTCCGACAGGCGTTGGTGAACATTCTGCACAATGCGACGAAATTCTCTCCGGCCGGGGGAATCATCAAAGTTTGGACGGGCGTTTCCGATCCGGATTGGATCTCGATCAGGATTTCGGACGATGGCCCCGGGGTCGCGCCAGAACACCGCGACAAAATCTTCAGACGGTTCTACAGGATCGACGAGGGGAGAACTCGCGAAACGGGAGGATCGGGTCTAGGGCTGGCAATCGCCCAATGGTCGGTGCAGGCACAAGGAGGCCAAATCCGGGTTGAAAACACGACGGAAGGGGCGACTTTCGCTATTGCCCTTCCCTCCTACAAAGTCGGGTAGCGAGACTTCCCCGAGCTCAGTTCAGTGATCCGCTCGACTTACCACCGGTTCTTGCTGCCGCCAAAATCTCGCTGTTGGCCGCCGCCACCGCCGCCTTGCGATCGCTCTCTGCGCTCTGGCGGGCGCGCTTCGTTGACAACAAGCGCCCGGCCCATCATGGCTCGCCCGTTACAGGCCTGAATGGCTTGTGTTGCGAGGGCGTCGTCATTAATCTCAACAAACCCGAATCCACGGGCTTCTCCACTGAACCGATCACGCAGAATGTTGACGGTGTCTACGCGTACACCAGCCTCTTCGAAGAACGCCTGAATATCCGCTTCGGTTGCTTTATAAGGCAAGTTCCCCACGAATAGCTTTATCATTGACAGTCTCCTGATTGTTGTCCGGAAGGATAGGTCATCTGAGTTGGGCGAATTACCAGAAAGTCACTCCAAGCGTGAAAACCAGCTCCCAAAGGACACATCCATCGTGCCACAAATTTCATTTTCCGTCCCAGTCTGAAGCATGCCAATTCGGTGAATTGGCTCACCGACCTTTCTTAGCGGGGTGTGATCAGCCCGCCGAGCTTTTCCTCCTCCCCGCCGCCATTTCGCGGAAATCGAGTTGAATAGGCCTCAAGATACTTGTAACCGGAACCGGTGTTGTAGATTACCACCTTTTCTCCAGCCTTGAGAAATCCGTTTTCGGCCAATTGCCGAGCCGCAGCAACGCAAGCTCCGCCCTCGGGGGCCGGGAAAATACCTTCATTCTCCGCAAGCTGCACTCCGGCGTCGAGCATCTCGGCGTCCGAGACGGAGAGAGCGGTTCCACCGCTCTCGCGGACGGCCTGCGAGCACCAGAAAGTCACCCAACGCCTTAGGCACGCGTAGACCGCTCGCCACGGTTGCCGCACCTTCCCAGAACTTGCTGTCCGCCTGATCTTGCTCGTAGGCGCGAGTAATCGGCGCGCAACCCGCCGCCTGAACTGAAATCATTTTCGGCCTTTTCGGACCAATCCAACCCAAGTTCTTCCAGTTCCGCGAAAGCCTTTCCACATTCCGATAAGCCCGACGCCCCCGCCGCAAGGGTAAAGGATGGCGTCCGGCACCTCCCATCCGAACTGCTCCGCGACCTCATAGCCCATGGTCTTCTTGCCTTCAATCCGGTAAGGCTCCTTGAGCGTGCTGACCTCAAACCAGCCTTCTTGCGCTTTGCGTTCGCCTACAATTCGTCCGCAATCGCTGATGAGTCCGTTTACCAGGGTGACCTTCGCTCCAAATGCCTTGCATTCGATGTAGTTTGCCTGAGGCACGTCGTTTGGCATGAAGATGTTTGCTTCGAGGCCAGCCGCCGCGGCATAGGCCGCCAAAGCGCCCGCCGCGTTCCCGGCGGACGGTATCGCAAGCTTCTCCAAGCCGAACTTCTTTGCCATACTGACCGCGCAAGACAGCCCCCTGGCTTTGAAAGAATCCGTCGGGTTTCGCCCTTCATCCTTGATCCAGAGATCAGAAAGCCCGATCGCCTTTCCGAGTGAATCCGCCTTCTTCAGCGGCGTCCAGCCCTCCTGCAGTGTCACAGCTTCATTAGCTTCACAGGGAAGAACGGGCGCGTATCGCCACATGCTTGGAGCCGCACTTCGACAGGTCTTTCTTGCTCCAGCTCTGGCGGATGCTGGGGAGATCATAACGGACGAGAATCGGACTTCCGCAAGTGCAAAGATTGATTGGTTTTGAAGGATCGTACGTAAGCGAACATCGGCTGCAGACGAGTTCGGAAGCTCTTCCCATGCTGTGTCCATCCTACCGTCCAGCGCATTCGCGGGCTAAGCGCCCACATCCGTTTTTTCTTCGGCGGAGATGAGGTGGGACGAGAAAATTTGTGACAGAATAGCGTGGAACGCCACGATAATTTGAGGAAAGACGTGCAGTATCCCTTGAGTCGGGACGAATACACCGCCATAGCCAGACACTTGGGCGGGATTAGAAAGCAACTGCAGGATATCTCTGATCTGTTCTCTTCGCGGTATGGAAGAGACAGCAGCATCGCGGAAATGGCCGTTAAATCTCTTGTTTCCACTACTTTGCTTGAGCACGAACTAACTCTCATCGAAGACTCGGGCTGCCACCGTTTCTGAGCTGGACGAATTCGGCCGGTCCGTGTCCTAAATTCCATGCCTTTTCGCCTACTCAGCATTGCTTTCGGTCTCACGCTCGCGTATCAATGCTCTGGTATTGAAATCGTACATCTCAAGAACGGCTTCTCTTTCGAGGCCGATTCGCACACCGCGGAAGATGGAACCCTCGTCCTGCGTGTGGGAAGCGGAACGCTCACATTTGCACAGAGCGAAATCGGCAACATTGAGGTTGTAAATCAGCCCGCCAGAGATACTGCCGAAAGAAAAATCGAAGCCACACCCAGACCGGAGCAAATACTCGCCGATGCCGCTGAGGCTTACGGTATCGACCCGGCGTTTGTTCAAAGTGTGGCCCAAATCGAATCGGGTCTCCGGCAGGGAGCCATCTCCCCCAAGGGCGCCATCGGTCTGATGCAGCTCATGCCGGACACAGCAGCCGACCTCCATGTGGATCCGAAACAGGCGACGGCGAATGCAACCGGGAGGCGCGCGTTATCTTCGAGAGCTGCTGCTTCGCTACAAAGGGGATTCGGTCCTGGCTCTGGCGGCCTACAACGCGGGACCCGGCGCTGTGCAGAAATACAAGGGCGCCCCACCCTACGAAGAGACTCGCCGATATATCCTAAAGGTCCTCGAAGAGTATAAGAAGCAATTGAAAGCAAAGGCCGCCGCGATGAACACCGCCGTCCCGCCGGTCGGCCACGTCACCGCTAGTAAGCCCAGCGCCACAGATTAACGCCGGCAGTGTACCCGGCCCCGACGGCCGCATACAGCACCAGATCGCCCTTCTTCAACCGGCCGCTCTCGACGGCATCTCGAGTCGCTAGCGGAATGGTCGCCGCTGTCGTGTTCCCGTATTGGTCCAGGTTGATGACCACTTTGCTGTCTGGCAAGCCCAAACGCTCTGCCGTCGCCGAGATGATCCGCTTATTCGCCTGATGCGGAATCAAGAAGGCTGACGTCGGAAGCCGTCAGCGAGTATTTCGCGAGCGCCTTTTCACAAAGCTCGGACATTTTCCGCACGGCAAACTTGAACACCTGCTGCCCTTCCTGTTTCACGTAGTGGAGCCGGTTCGCCACGGTATCGGCCGAGGCTGGCATCCGGCTTCCACCCGCCGGCATCTTCAGGAAATTCGCGCCGGAACCATCGATCTCATTGACGAAACCGATAAATCCCAGGTCGGGTTCGTCCGTCGGCTCAATCAGAAACGCGCCTGCTCCGTCTCCGAATAAAACGCAGGTGGCTCGGTCGGTGTAATCGATAATCCGGGACATCGTGTCCGCACCAATCACCAGAACTTTGCGGTGGCTCCCGGCGCAGACCAGGTGGGCGGCCGTGGTTAATCCATACACAAATCCCGAACATGCCGCGCTCAAATCAAAACCCCAGGCGCCGGTGGCTTTCAGCTGATCTTGCACAAGACACGCAGTCGACGGAAAGAGCATATCTGGCGTGACGGTACAAAGAATGATGGCATCCAGTTCCGAGGCATCGATTCCCCGCTGCCTCAGGACTTCGCGAGCGGCCGCAACAGCCATATCTGAAGTCGCCACACTTGCATCGGCAATATGGCGCGAGCGGATTCCTGTACGTTCCACAATCCAGGTATCATTCGTATCGACTATGGTGGACAGCTCATCATTGGTCAGGATCCGCGGCGGCACGAAACACCCTAACGAGCTGATTTTCGCTTTCATTTACTCTACCTTTACGTTCGAGGCCAAAGATACGAAGCTTCTCTGGCTCTGACACACCATGGTACAGTTGGTCGAAATCCAGCGTGCAGACCGCGATTTTCTTCGAGTCATTAGAGGAGATTTACGGGCGCATTTTCAAGTCCCTAAATCCCCGGGCCAATCTCCAGGAAGTGTCGGTCCGGTTCCGCAGATATGCCAATGCCAATAGCCGAATCAGGCTTGATCGGGACAGGCTGGCTGTTGACATCAGCGACGTACTGAAAGAGGCTCCCGCACCTATCCAAGAGGCGTTGGCGATACTTCTCGTATCCAAGCTGTTGCGCAAGCGACCGGATCCGAGGTCGGTTGCGCAGTACCAGCGCTATGTAAACACCGCCCGGGTACAGGGCGCTGTTACGACTGCGAAGCGTGAGCGTGGTCGAAAAGCAATGAGACACCCGTCTGGGGAGTTTTTCGACTTAATTACAATTTTTAATGACCTGAATTGCCGGTATTTCGAAGGAAAATTACAGGCCCCTGCAATGGGCTGGAGCTTGCGGGGTTCACGCTCAACGCTGGGACACTACGATCCCGCCCACCATGCGATCGTGCTATCCTGCCTGCTCGATTCGGCTGAATCCTCGTACCTGATTGTCAGTTACGTGCTCTTTCACGAGTTGTTGCACACGGTCTATCCCGCTGAGTCGCGCACGGCAAGGCGGTGCGTGCACACAGCAGAGTTCAAGGCCGCCGAAAAGCGATTTGAAGATTACGATGCGGCAAGAACCGCGCTTAAAAGGTTTCTGGCGACGGTTCCGAGCAGCTAAGCCGTTTGAGGCCGCGCCACACGCAGGAATTCCGCGCTCATGTCTTCCAGGCGGGCCAGCACCGCCGTGGCGACGATCGTCTTAAAGCCCATACAACACAAGACATAGCTGCACTCGGCGGAGAGCACCGAGAACATGAATCTCACCCTGAGCTTGACCAATTTTACGGCGAGTTCGGAGTGATCTTCCGGTTGAAGAGAGATTATGGTCCTGGTTACGGTGTACAGACGGTTGAAGTCTCTGATGAGACGGCGCAGGTATTGACGGAATATGAGCAAGCGCTCTCGCTTCAATTTTCGATAAAGCGACAGGTCAAAACCCGGCTGTCTCGCAAGAAAGCGGAAGTCTTCATCCGACAAAAGCCTCTGCATCGGATAGTAAGAGCTGGGCGAAAATTCTTCCAGCCACTCGCGAGGAATCTCGTTGAAAGCGCAAGGTTGGAACAAACGGAAAACAACCGGGCCCAACACTGCTATGCCAAACGCGACGATAGCGAATAGGAAGACGATCAGGGCTGCTTGCATCGTGTCCGTACGTCCAAGGTACTAGATATAGCAGCTCAATTCAAGATGTAAATTCAGCCACTCTAAATTCGCTTTCTGAATAATAACGGGAAATTGCTGCTATTCCATCCCGGGCCGACGGTGTAGTAGAGCGATCGACACAGGGCCTACCGCCGGGCGAGATGAGCTAAAGACTGGTCCACGAGTTCCAATTGTCGGATCAGCCTTTCCTTATCAATGTTACGGCGCGGAAGTTGCAGCTTGGAAACCGAATTCTCACCTGCCGGCGTAATTAGAATGACCCAGAAAGCGAAACAAAGTGCCGACACTATAGTGATGCAGAAGCTGATGAGTCGTAGGGACTCTCGCGACCAGGAGGTTTGGCCTAGCAGAAATACGGTTTTCGCCATGAAATAGAGAAGCAAACCCGCGGTCAAGGAGGCGACATTCCTCGGAACAGATACGGGAAACCAGATCAAAAACGTGAGCATTGCGAGGAAAACGACCAGGGCTATTGCCGCGCACGTGCCAGCTAGTATGATCCCCAATGCAGCGAAGTAACCAAGAAGTCTCTCCCAATTCCATTCGCCTCGATTTGCGTACTGCATATAGGTGACCAAAACCCCGCATGCTATGGCCACGCCACACACCCGATTCAGGACAGTACGCGACAACTTGGCTATCCCGGGCAGGTTGATCAGTATCTTCTGCATATGGCGATATACCATCGAGAGCGTCAGCACCCAGACCGGTATGCTGGTACAAAGCCAAACGACGCGATAATCCAGGTGTTCGGGATCAGCTCGGCTGATCAGCCAGCCATAAGACCCTAGAATGTCCACGATCAGGAAGAGCCAGAACGTGTGATAGTTCTTATAAAGTCCCGATTTCCAAAGCTTTACGATCAGTGCTGAACCGAGAAGTAGATCGAGGATTTGAACCGAATTTTCCCAGGTCATGGCTTCTGGCCGTAAATAGCATCGTAGTCGAACCTTAGGGTGACAGCAACTACTATCGCTAGACAAAACTCCGCTTTCACTCTAGAGTGAAACCAGATCTATTCGAGATTAACCTTTTGTTACTGCAGCGCTTTGAAATGTGGGTGGGTCCCCAGAGCCCGGAAAGGGCAACGGTGCCTCGAATGAAGCCGCGACGCCATTCTCAGATTCCCCCGGGTGGGCACTGAGGTGAGAGCGGCAATGGTCGGAGGGTCGCCGGAACCGGGAAATGGCAGCGGGGATTCAAAGGAAACAGCATTTGGAGATTCGATCGGCCGGACCAACGCTGGTGATGAATCTGCCGGGGTCAATGCAGGCGGTGCGCCGGAGCCGGGAAACGGCAGAGGAGCCTCAAAGTTGAAGGAATCTGCTCGTTCCGCTGATCGCGCAAAAGCTGGTGACGAGTTCGTCGAAGCAAGTGCAGGCGGTTCACCGGAACCGGGAAAAGGTAGGGGGGCCTCGAAGCTGATGGGAGTTCGTAATTGTCGAAAACTGACTTTAGGAAAGAACGCTCGGGGAATTTCTGGGGTACTAGGGGTGAATTTGGCAGCGCAGGAGGAACAATTGGCGCCCTGTGACTTGGCTCCGGCGAGGCTTAATGCAAGGATGATTACAGATAGATTTAGTCTCATAAGCCATTGATTCCTTTGGATTTATATTATTTATAGGTCCTACTGTACAGTAGCCCAGTAAAAGCCCGAATGGGATTCGCGAGGTTATGTTTTTTCTGGTAACGGAACGTGTTGGTTTTGAGTACTCGTAGATCTTGAAGTGCTTTTCAGGGCCGTGGGAAAGTATTAGATGGCACTCTGATGTGGACACCCGCACCTATCGTTAACGACCGTGAGGTCATCGACGAAACCTGGGGGCGAGAACTGGCCGAAATCGAGACCGCCTACGGCCGTCTTGTATACCTGGCCAGCTTGCGAGATTCAAACACCGGTCGATACGAGCATTACGCGGCTGAACCGGGTGCCGCGAGCGCCTACACACGTACTTCCTTCGCCTTCATGAGGCTATTTTTCGAGAATGGGTTAACTTCACCCTGAAACGAAAAAAGGCCGATATTGAGCTTTATATACGCGGACTTGATTCCATCAATCCTTCAGAACTGGTCGACGCGTGGCTGAGACTGACGCCATATAAGAATCTGGTACCTGCCGCAATCTGCGGCCCGGATCGAGAGAAGCACATTTCGGACTTCGAGGCGATCCTCGGGCTTCTCAAGAACGTGTATGGCGTCGCTTCCCCAAATCTATTCGCATAGCAATTGCCACCACCTGTCCGATGATCTCTGCGTCGCCCGGAAAATTGAAGATGCTGGGCGGGTCCTGAGACTGCGAATGCGGCTGAACGTAGAGCTTTCCGTCGCGCAGCGTACACCAACCGCATTTGAATCCGTCTCGACATTCAAGAAAATAGATGGGTCTTTCGTGCTCAGCTGCCCATCCTTCGCGAAGCACTTTTCGCCTCTGCGTATCGATTTCAATGAATGAGCCTGGCGGCACAAGCGGATACATTGACCAATCGTCTGTTCCAATGAACGCGTAGCGGTTTCGGCTGTGATCCAGGGCGTTCAGGAGATTCAGCGGCAGCCGTCCCCAGCGTTGAAGGTGACGGCTTAAATAGACTGTGGCCTTCAGGTCGACCGCCGAATCGACCGCAGGAATCCCCACCTGGCTTTGGTCCGGAGGTCGAAGATCGAACGGATAAGTCTGACAGAGAGGCGAGCGTGAAGCATCAACGGAGAGCGACTGTAGGTCGATGCCATACCAACTGAGCGCCTTTTCGAACTCGATCCTGTATACGGCGCACAAAGAATAGAGCCTGAAAAGAGAAGGCAGTGTACCTCGGTTCTCGATATCAGCCAGCCTGCTCAGACCAACGCTGTACTCGTAGTTGCCGTGCATCTGGGCGATTTTTTGGGTGGCCTGTTCGACATCGCGATACGTCAGCTTCAGCCGCTCACGCAAGCGACGTAGCTTTTGGCCGGCGTCTTCCATACTTATGAGTCCTGATCGGGATCTCAGTCACGGTATCACAATACCGAATTTGTTCTGGTTTCAGAACAGAGGATTTCTGGCGCGAAGACGAGACCAGAATTTCAGAGGCTAATTAAATGGCGATTTAATGACAAGTCGAAGTTAATTCATGCGATTTTACTGATTAATTACGCCATGAGGAATCGAAGCTTACTAGTTCCCGATGCCGCGCCCAGTTATCACGAGGTGCCATCATGACTTTGAACACCGATTCCGCATGAAGAACCGAAAAATAGCTGTCGCCTTCCAAGGGGCACCAGGAGCTTTCAGCCATAAAGCGGCCCAACAGCTCTTTTCCGAGAATGTGGAAGTGAAGCCCTGTCAGACATTTGGCGAGATCTTCGAAGCAGTATCCGGCAGATGCCGTCGAGCCACGGTGTTGTGCCCATCGAGAACACGCTTCACGGCAGCATCCACGAGAATTACGACAATTTACTCCGCTACGATGTGAAGATATTCTGGTGAAACAACGGTCAGAATCTGCGCATCATCTGATCGCCCCGCCCGGAGTGACGTTTCGATCTTTGAAGCGGGTCTATTCGCATCCGGTCGCTCTGAATCAGTGCCGGATCTTTCTCCGAAAGCACAAACGCCTCGAGGCGCTGTCGTATTACGACACCGCCGGGAGCGTTGAAATGATCATGAACGACAGACCGCCGGGAGCGGCGGCGATCGCTTCAGAGACTGCCGCCAAGATCTATGGCGGGAACATCCTGAAGCGCAATGTAGAGGATAACGCTCAGAACTTTACACGATTTTTCCTGCTGGCAAAAGCTGACAGCAGACAGGAAAAGGCACGTTCCGAATCCGGAACTTGGAAAACGTCTCTGGTCTTCGCAGTAAAAAACTCACCGGGAATGCTGTTCCGAGCCATGCTTGTTTTGCGCTGCGAGATATCAATCTTACTAAAATTGAATCCCGGCCTAACAGGGAAAAGCCGTGGGAATATATGTTTTACGTCGATATCATGGGCCGAAGCAATGACCCGGCCGTCCAGCGCGCTCTTTCCCAACTGGAAGAGATTTCCAGCTTCTCTCGGATTCTGGGCAGCTACTGTCCGAAATGGGCTAGCGCTCCATCTGTATGAGAGTGCGACTCTACACTATAGTGTGGCCGATTTGAGTTCACGAGTCGACTGGTCAATTAAACCTGCCGCTTGCTCCCGGACGACAGGCTTTTCAGCGTGACGGAGCTGAATGCTGCCATTCAAGTTCTGCTTTCCGGAGAATTCTCAAACATCTGGGTCGCGGGTGAGATCTCAGGATGCCGGTCAGCCGCCAGCGGCCACTACTACTTCACTCTTAAAGACCGTGACAGTCAGATCAGAACCGTACTGTTTAAGGGCTCGCTGCGCCTTTCGAAGATCCGACCGCAAGACGGTCTTGCGGTGCTCGCAAGGGGCAGGCTGGAGGTCTATGAAGCTCGCGGGGAGTACCAGCTTATCGCTGAATTCATCGAGTTGCGGGGCGTCGGGGCTCTTCAGGTCGCTTTCGAGCAGCTGAAGACCAAAGCTGGAGAGCCGAAGGGCTTTTCCATCCAGCACGAAAGCGCCCGCTGCCGAGCTTTCCGACCCGAATAGCGCTCGTAACGTCTCCGGCCGGCGCTGTATTGCGGGACATATTGCACGTGCTCGGCAGGCGGTTCCCGGGTCTGCACATCCGCTTGTTTCCGGCGGCAGTACAGGGCGAGAATTCTGTCGAGCAGATTTGCAAAGGTATCGAGTATTTCAGCCGGAACCCGTGGGCACAAGTTCTGATACTCGCTCGAGGCGGCGGCTCGCTCGAAGACCTTTGGAGCTTCAACGAAGAGGCCGTTGCAAGGGCCATCAGCGCTTCGACGGTTCCTGTGATCTCTGCGGTCGGCCACGAAACAGACTTCACTATTGCGGATTTCGTCGCAGATCACCGCGCACCGACCCCCTCGGCCGCCGCCGAGATTGTCGTGTGTACTCGTGAGAGCCTGTTCGAACAATTGAGAACCAGTCGTGCCCGGGCGAAACAAGCGCTTCGGTACCGGGTCCTGGTTCTCTCCCGCGAACTGAGCAGGAAAGCAGGCGACCGCCCACACGCCCTGATCCAAAGAGCTTATCTCGCAACGGGCCCAGCGGGTCGACGAACTCGATCGGCGTCTTATCCTTAACAACGAACGAGCATTGCAGGCGCGGCGGAAAATGCTCGCAGAATTCTCGCGGCGCCTGGGAGAGAACAACATCGAGCTGCAGACTTGCGCGCAGCCGTCACCGGCATCATCTCCTTGTCCGATCGACTCGAGCCGCTGCTGGCAGAATACGACCGCGAGGCTTCAGGCCCGGCTGGCGAAAGCCGAGGCTCAACTGAGACCATCTGAGCCCTTTGGCCGTTCTGCAGCGGGGCTATGCTCTCGTTCAGGCTGCCGATGGCCGTCTCGTTCGCAATTCCGCTGAGGCGGAGGCTGGGCGATCGCCTGACGATTCGTCTCAGCCGCGGCCGATCTCGAATCCACCGTCACGAAGATCGATCCGGCGTAGCTCAGCAACTTATAATTAAGAGTGCAGCACGACCGAAGCGCTCGAGCCGTCTGCCTTCTGAGCGGCGGACTCGACTCGACGACTTGTCTCGCTATCGCCAGACACAGGGGGTTCGAGTGCTACTGCCTTTCGTTCGATTACGGCCAACGACATGCCGTTGAACTCGAGGCCGCAAGGCGTGTTGCGCATTCGCTCGGCGCCGAGGAACTTCGGACGATCAAGATGGATCTGCGAGCTTTGGCGGTTCGGCACTCACCGACTCGATCGACGTTCCGAAAGACCGGAATGAAGCGGAAACCGGGCGACGGAATACCCGTGACTTATGTTCCCGCTCGCAACACGATTTTCCTTTCGCTCGCATTGGCTTACGCGGAAGTGATCGGGGCAAACCGACATCTTCATCGGAGTGAATGCTCTCGATTACTCGGGTTATCCGGATTGCCGCCCGGAGTTCATCGAGGCCTTCGAGAACCTTGGCGAATCTGGCAACCAAGGCCGGCGTTGAAGGCACTTCGATACTGCAGCGTCGAAGCGCCGCTGCTTCATATGACCAAGGCCGATATCGTCCGCAAAGCGGTGGAACTCGGAGTGGATCTTTCGTTGACCCATAGCTGCTACGATCCCGATGCCGTCCGGCAAGCCCTGCGGCCGATGCGATTCCTGCGTGCTTGCGGCGGAAAGGCTTCGAGGCAGCGCAGCGTGCTTGATCCGGTCGCTTGAACGCCTCTTTCTCACGTGAAGATTTCGGAGATCTTCTATTCCGTCCAAGGCGAAGGTTCACTCGTTGGTGTGCCTTCCGTTTTCGTTCGCACGTCCGGCTGTAATCTGCGTTGTTCGTGGTGCGATACGCCTTACACGTCCTGGCATCCTGAAGGCGAAATGCTGTCAGTCGCAGAAGTCCTGCAACCGGTGCGCGATTACGGCTGCAGTCACGTGGTGGTGACCGGAGGCGAGCCGATGATCGTCCCGGAGATGCCGGCGTTTACCGAGGCGCTTCGCGCTCAAGGCATGCATATCACCATCGAAACCGCAGGCACTGTAGACGCACCAGTGGCATGCGATCTGATGAGTATCAGCCCGAAGCTGTCGAATTCGGTGCCGCACGGATCGGGAGAACGGGCGATGGGCGGCCCGGCACGAACAAGCTTCGCCTTCAACCGGACGTCTTGAAACGCCTGACGACCGGTTACCCTTTCCAACTCAAATTTGTCGTCACCGCGCCAGAAGACTTGGAGGAGATTGAAGAGATCGTCGCGGATGACGGAGGCTCCCGTCTCGCAGGTGATCCTCATGCCCGAAGGCACGGATCCGCAAATCCTCGCCGAGAGGAGCCGATGGATCGTCGAGATCTGCAAAGAGAAAGGCTTCCGGTTCAGTCCCCGCTTGCATATCGATCTCTGGGGTCAGAAACGGGGCGTGTGACCCGGCGCCGGCAAGCGCCCGATACACTGGGATTTGGTCGACACAAAGGTCAAAAATCCGCGTCGGAGCAGTCAGCTATCTCAATACAGTCCCGCTGATCTGGGGCATGCTTGCGGGGCGAACGAGCAAAACGCAGTCGATTTGTCGTTCTCCATTCCCGTCCGTTTGTGCGGCCGAGATCGCAGACGGTGTCACGGAGATCGGGCTTGGTCCCGGTCTGGGAAATTGCCCGCCAGGGACTTGAGATTGTGGCCGATGTGGGAATCGTTGCGCACGGCGCGGTTCGGAGCATCCTGCTCATCTCTCGTGTTCCCTGGCCGAAGATCCGCTCGCTGGCAGCAGACTCGAGTTCCAGAACTTCGGTGCAGCTCGCAAAGGTCATTCTGCGTGAACGATTCGGAGTTGAGCCAGAAATCACTCGAGCAGAGACCCGACTGGAGAGAAATGCTTGTCGAACTCGGATGCGGCGCTTGTTATCGGCGATCCGGCTTTGCGGATCGATCCCGAAAAGCTTCCTTTCGAATACCTGGATTTGGGTGCCGAGTGGAAGCAGATTAACCGGCACTCCCGATGGTCTTCGCTGCCTGGGCCGGCAAACCGGGTTTGCCGGACACGCGGCTTCCGGGACGTCGCTTTGCGCTCGTACCAGTTCGGGATGTCCCACCTGCCCGAAATCCTGGACCTGGAATGCGGCAAACGTGGGCATCAGCCGGAGCCTCGGCGAGCGTTACTTCGCCGAGCACATCCATTTTCCGCTCGGCGCCAGACGAACTCGAAGGACTCCGGCAGTTCTGGGCGCTCTCCGGTGCCGATGCATCGATCGCGGCGGTCCAGTCAAAATAAAAGTACACTGCTATACGAAGAAGATGATTACCAGAGAAGAAGCTTCCGACCTGTTCCACAGCGACGATCTTGTCGGGATCGGGATGCAAGCCGACGCAATCCGGCGAAAGCTGCATCCGCATGGCGTCGTGAGCTACATCATCGACCGGAATATCAACTACACGAATTTCTGCACTGAATACTGCAGCTTCTGTGCGTTCTATCGGCCGATGGGCCACAAAGAAGGCTACATCCTGCCGAAGGAAGTGATCCTGCAGAAAATCCAGGAGACCATCGATCTGGGCGGCACCGGCATCCTGATGCAGGGCGGGCTCCACCCGGATCTGAAGATCGAGTGGTACGAGGATCTGCTGCGCACGATCAAGTCGAATCACGACATTTGGTGCCATTGTTTCTCGGCCCCGGAGATCATCAACATCGCCGAGGTAAGTGGGCTGACGCTGCGAGATACGATCGCACGGCTGAGAGATGCGGGCCTGGATTCGATACCGGGCGGAGGCGCGGAGATCCTCGACGAGGCAGTTCGCCATCGGATCAGCCGCCTGAAGTGCTCCGTTCAGGACTGGATTGACGTTCATCGAACGGCACACTCGCTGGGCATGCGCACGACGGCTACGATGATGTTCGGCACGGGCGAGACGTTCGAACAGCGCTTGAACCACTTCGAGATCGTTCGCCAGATCCAGGAAGATACCGGAGGCTTCACGGCGTTCATTCCATGGTTCTTCCAGCGCGAATATACCTCGTTGGGGCGCTTTGTGAAGCAGGAGGCCACAGCGGTCGAGTACCTCAAGATGCTTGCGATTTCGCGCATTTATCTCGACAACATCGAGAACATCCAGGCTTCCTGGGTCACTCCGGGCCTGAAGGTGTGCCAACTGGGTTTGCGGTTTGGAGGGAACGATGTGGGAAGCATCATGATCGAAGAAAACGTGGTTTCGGCCGCCGGCACTCATCATTCCGCCACCGAAGAGCAGCTCCGTCGCATGATCCGCGACGCCGGATTTCGTGCCGAAACAGCGCGACACGCTGTACCGCACATACTTCTTGAACTAAGCCAAAAGCAAAAAGGGGAGAAGCGCACGGTTGCGCTTCTCCCCTTTTTGCTTCTATGCTGTAAGTCTTAGGACTTCGGCCTTCTTAGCTGGACGGCTAGCTTTCATCTTCTTGATGTCGAGAGACTTGTTCGACCAGTCTTCGGCTTGGGCTATGTCAGCTTTCGCAGCATCCGGGGTGTCCTCAAGATCTGCCTTCTTACGAAGCAAAAGGTTCATGTAAGACATGGCGTCTTCGTTCTCTTTGTCGACTGTCCAGACACTTTTGAAGATTCGCGATCCCTTCTTCGATGCTCTTCCCGTACTTCTCTTTCATCTCGGCCTTGACCTTGGGATCCTTGATAGGACCCGGGTCGGTGCCCTTCATTCCCAATCTGAACACGGGCGGTCTGAATAGGAGTGAACGCCTGCGCCCAATCAATGACGCCCAGGTAATAGTATGCTTCGGAATCCTTCGGATCCACTTCGATACGCCGCTCATTCCACTTCTTGGCTTCTTCGAGCGCGGCGGTCTTCTGCTCAGGTGTTCCCGTGGTCGCAGAGTTGTACGCCATGTTGGCCATAGAAGCCAGCGCCAGACTGTCCTTCGGATCGTTCTTCAGAACGGTATCGAATTCCTGGCGGGCCATGTCGTAGTTCTTCTTGTTGTCGGGAGAATCGGCTCCCGGCACCCACTGAATCATGTACGAAGTAGCCAAATACTTCTGCGCGTTCGCATTTGTCGGATCAAGCCGAACAGCTTCCTGGAAGTGCTTCACGGCATCCGCATACTTATTGCCCTTGTATGACTGGATGCCCTTGTTCATCTGATCCCTCGATTGCAACTTGGCGCAACCGGTGCTCAGGGCCAGAAAAGCCGAGCAAAGCAGCAGAGCAAAGAGCTTGGATGATTGCTTCATGTCGCTCTCCTACTGGCCCGCTTCTACTTTCGGGGTCATGATACCGACTTTATCGAGACCCGCACCCTTGGCATCGTCGATGGCCTCCGCCACGTAGCGATAGTCAAGGTCCGGATCGCCCTTCACGAACACGACCTTTGTTGCGCGAGTCTTGAAGATGTCGGTCAAGCGCGCCGTAAGATCGGCCTCCTTGATTGGTTGTCCGTTGATCTCCATGCTTTGATCCTTCTTTACCTCGACCACAACAGTCGGATCCTGATTAGGAGGAGGCGGCGGCTGGTTAGGCGGTGGCGGCTGAGGCACCAACGCATCCAGACCGTGCGGAGTCAAAGGTGTGATGACCATGAAGATGATCAGCAGCACGAGCAAAACGTCGATAAGTGGCGTGACGTTGATGTCCGCCCTGGCTCCTCCGGAGCCACCAACTGCCATTGCCATAAACTAAAAGACCTTTCTTAAGAACTCTAAAGACCTGTGTTCTTCTTCCCCTCTTTGATTTCTTCTGTGAGGAGACCGAGCTGATCCACTTGGGCCGACCTTAAATTGTCGATCACATCCGTGACAGCTGGAAAAACGGGCACGGGCATCCGCCTTCAGATAAACGGTTTTGTCCGACCGAGCCGTTTGCAAATCCTTCACTTTCGAGGGAAGCTCACTCGGCTGAACCAATGTATTCCCAGGGCTCAGGAAGACTTTACCGTCGCGAGTAACCGCAATCAGAACGGCATCTTCTTTATCCGCTTCCTGCATTTTGATCGGATTATGAGTCTTCACCATGTTCACGGTCTGGCCCTTGGACAACATAGGCGTGATGACCATGAAGATGATGAGCAGAACGAGCATCACGTCCACCATGGGTGTGACGTTGATGTCAGAAACCACGGGAGGAGCTTTGGCTAATTTCATTGTCCATTCCTTCTGAACTGCACCAATTCAAAAACTTACGTCCGAAGTTGGGTTGCGGAGGGCGGCGTTATGATGGCCGCCCTCCAGCCGATTCAAACTTTCCGGACTCTACTAACTGACTATCTACTTCGCTCCCACTCTTGCTTGAGTGCGCTTGAGGAAGTAGTCGATCAACTCGGAGCTGGAGTTACCCATCTCTACGTCGAACGCCTCAATGCGGTTGGTGAAGTAGTTGAACATCCAGACGGCCGGGATAGCCACGAACAGTCCGACGGCTGTGGTGATCAGAGCTTCCGAAATACCGCCGGCAACAGCGCCCAGACCGGTCGACTTAGAGGTCGAAATCGATTTGAACGCGTTCATGATACCGACGACCGTTCCGAAGAGACCGACGAACGGAGCAGTGGAACCGATGGTTGCCAGGCTGCTGACGCCGCGCTTCAGCTCGGCATGAACAATGGCTTCGGCGCGTTCGAGAGCGCGCTTGGAAGCTTCGATATCCTCACCCGGAATCTCAGAGCTCATCTGGTGAGCCTTGAATTCCTGCAAACCGGCAACAACGACTTTGGCCAGATGGCTCTTGTTGAAACGATCGGCAATCTTGACGGCTTCGTCCAGCTTACCTTCGCGAAGAGCACCCGCAACCGCCGGCGCAAAAGCCCGAGACTGTTTTCTTGCGGCATTGTACGCAATGACCCGATCGATCATGACGCCGATGGACCAGGCGGACATGATGAACAGAACGAGGACAACCAACTTGGCGAGAACACCCATGTTGCCCCATACCGTTCGCGGATCAAAGCTAATTCCTTCTTCCTGGAAGAGCCAGAAGGCCCATACTTGAAGCTGTAAAACCATTTATCTTCTCCTAAAGTTTGAATCGAACCCTTTAAAGCGGACTACTTCAACTTACTGGCTCAACGTGAAATTCACGATGATGCTGGTAATAACTTCTACTGCCTGGCCATTCAACATGGTCGGCCTGTATTTCCACTGGAGGACGGCCTCCTTTGCAGCATTCACCAGCAGCGGATGCCCTCGGACAAGCTGCAAATTCTCGATGTTGCCTTCCTTGCTGATGGTCGCCGTGAACTCAACCGTACCAGACACACGAGCGGACTTAGCAAGGGGCGGATACACCGGCTGAACCTTACGAATCAGGTTCGCCTCGGCGACCTGTCCACCGACCCGGACCGGGCCGGACGGCTTAGCGGCAGGAGGAGGAGGAGGCGGCGGCGGAGCACCCGGAACACCACCAACGATGCCACCGATCACACCACCAGCAGCACCGCCGGCTTCACCCGTTCCACCGACGACACCCATTCCGGTATCGGGCGGCGGCGCAGCTTCTTCGATCTTGTTGATGTTTTTCGGGATGACCTTGGGGGCCATCAACTGGTTGGCGACGAACTGCTTGACCACCGGCTTCGGCTGCACCTTCACCTCGGCGGGCGGTGGAGGTGGGGGCGGAGGAGGCGGCGGTGGCGGCGGGGCAACCAGCATGCTCTTCAACTGGGCGCTCGGTAGCGCTTCCGTATAAATCAGAGGGATCAGAATCAAGATACCGATCACCGCGATTTGAAGAAGCAACGACACGACGATCGTGAATGGCTTCTTTGTTTTCTGCGTTCCGTCTACGAACGTTTGATCAAACATAATCCCCTCGCTTCGGCCCGCTAAACAGCGGACCTGCTCTCATTGACTACTTAACCGTTTTGATCCCTTTCACCGAGCCGGCAACTGAGCGCGACCGCACATCAACTGCCGATGGCCTTCATTCTTCCTTCGACTCTCGACTAAGTCCTTCAAGGCGATCAGCAAAGGACTTGCGATGAAGATCGACGAGTAGGTCCCAATAATAATACCGACAACCAGGGCGAATGAAAACCCGTTCAGCACCTGGCCGCCAAACAGATACAAAGAAACCGCCGTCAAGAACGTCAGCCCGGACGTCAACACGGTCCGGCTTAGTGTTTGATTGATGCTGGCGTTAACGATTTCACGGAAAGATCCGCGCATGTGGTAGCGAAGGTTCTCCCGGATCCGATCGAACGTCACGATGGTATCGTTCATCGAGTACCCGACCAATGTCAGCAAGGCCGCAATCACCGTCAAATCGATCTGCTTGTTGAACAACGAAAACAGGCCGATCGTGATGATCGTATCGTGAAAGACCGCAATCACCGCCGCAACGCCGTACATCCATTCAAACCGGAACGCGATGTAAACCAGCATGGCGGCGAGCGCGATCAGAACAACATTGATCGCCTGCTGCCGCAGATCCGCACCGATCTTCGGCCCGACAATCTCCACCCGGCCCACGTGCAGGTTACCCGGGAACCGCCACACCCTTGATCGCGCCGAGAACCGCGGGCGTAACACCCTGGACGCTCGACAATTCATCCAGGTTGCGGATGAGACCGGAGCGCGGCGGCGTATCCCGGTATGTCAGGATCCTTGACACCAGGCCCTGCAACTGATCGTCATTCAAACGCGGCACCAGCCTTCGCCAGCGGATCCCGCAATCCTTCGATGAAGTTCGCTTTGGGTCGCCGTATTGATGTCCAGCTTGCCGGCCACCCCCTGGTTGAACGTGGCATTCAAAGTGGCGAGCATGTCGTTCCGGACAGCTTCCAGCCCTTTGGGATCTCGAACGCTCGTGGAGATCAGAACTTCCTGCGAGTTGGCGACCTCCTGCACTTCGATTTCGCCGGTGATCTTCTTACGAAGGGCAGCGCGGATGTCCTCCGCGCTTGGCCGCTGTTTGAAGTTCACGTCCATCAGCGCCCCACCGTTGAAATCGATGCCGTACTTCGGACCACCTTTGACCAGCAGGCTGATGATCCCGACCGCCGTAAGCAGCAAGGACAGGACGATGAACGGCCACTTCTTGCCGAGAAAGTCAAAGTTTGTTTGCTTGAATATTTCCATCTAGCTTCACAAACCGGCATCCACTTGAAATAGACACCAGTAATCTACAAATGTTCCTTAATGCCGCGCCCAAAAAGCGCGATTATTGTGGCTTCCAGCTCAAATACTGAGGGCTTGAACCGGCTTGGGCCGGGAAAGCTCCCAATCGAAGATAAAGCGCGACACAAAAACGGCTGTGAAAACGTTCGCAACCAGACCGATCACGAGCGTCACCGCAAATCCTCTTCACCGGCCCGGACCCGAACAGGAAAAGAATGGCGCACGAAACCACCGTCGTGACGTGGGTGTCGATGATGGTAAGGAGAGCCTTCCCGAACCCGGCATCCACGGCCGCGACCGGGCCCTTCCCCGCCCGCACTTCCTCGCGAATGCGCTCGAAGATAAGGACATTGCTGTCCACCGCCATACCGATGGTCAGAATGATTCCGGCGATCCCGGGAAGCGTCAGAACCGCTCCGAAGTAGCTGAGGCAAGCGATCAGGATCAGTGCGTTCAGGATCAGGGCCAGAGTCGCATTGATGCCGCTCTTCTTGTAATAGATCAGCATCGCGACGATGACCGCCAGAACGCCTGCGATACCCGCTACAAAGCCTTCGCGAATGGAATCGGCGCCCAGGGAGGGACCGACTGTACTTTCCTGCTCGAACACAATTCCGGCGGGCAGAGATCCGGCTTTCAGGTTCAGAGCCAGATCGGACGCTTCCTGCTGCGTCGTTGCTCCGGTAATGACGCCGGTATCGTGAATCTCGGCATCGATCCTCGGCGCGCTCAACACCTTCCGATCGAGCACGATCGCCAGCCGGTTGCCGATGTTGGCTGCCGTGTAGGTTCCGAACCGCCGGGCCGCATCCTGGCTGAGGACAAACAGCGTTTCCCAATTGCTCGGGAAGCTGGCCCTGTTGCGGTCGAGAGTCCCGGATATCAGGTCCGCGGATGATGGGTGTCCGCGCAACCAGGTACACCCCGCCGCCGCGGGCGTTCGGATCGGAACCCGGCGCGCCGATCAGACGTGTGCCAACGGGGAGCACGCCGCCGTTCTGCGCCAAGGCTTCTTCCCTGCTCGCGTACGGCCCGCCCTTGACGTCGTACAGTTCCAGGACGGCGGCCGTTTGGAGGATCTGCTTCACACGGCCCGGGTCATCGACGCCCGGCATCTGCACGAGCAGCTCGGAATCGGCATCCTCGCGGCGCTGTTGCACGGTTGCTTCGCTCAGGCCCAAAGCATTGATCTTGCGATCGTAGATGTTCTTGGACTGGCTGAGGACGTTCTGCCAGAACTGAAGAGCCTCGGAGGGCTTCATCGTCAGCCGGTAATCGGTCCCGTTCAGCGGAGTCGACAGCCATTGCGGAAGCTTGTCGTTGACCATGGTTCGGAACGAGCCGGCCTGAGTGCCGGGAACGCCCTTGACCAGAATGGCCGCTTTAACGGCGGTGGCCAGCGACTTTGCTTCCTCCACCTCGACATCAGCGAACTGGATGTTTGCTTTGCGCGCTTCTTCCTTCAGGCGGTCGGCATCCGCTCCGGCCTGAGCGTTGAACGCGTCCTGCTGCTGCACCTGAACCACGAGGTAAGTTCCACCGCGGAGATCCAGCCCGAGGTGGATGTTCTTCTCCCAATTGGCAACCAGCTCGGCTTTGCTGCGCGGGATTCCGATGATGCCGTAGAGGCAGACCAGGATGACCGCAATGATGAACAGGAATTTGAATCGTAGTTGGCGTTTCATTCGTTTGCGCGGGTGGGCTTAGCTACTTAGCTCTTCTTGCCCGCTTCGTCCGTCGTGACAACGCTCGTAACAGCGCTGCGGGCTACCTGTAGCTTCAAGTTATCCGGCTTGATTCGAAGTATAAGAGTATCATCGTTCACGGCCACAATGGTGCCGATGATTCCACCACTGGTCACGACCGTTTGTCCGTTCTGAAGCTGGGCCAGCATTTGCTTTTGATTGCGCTGCTGCTTGCGCATGGGCATGAAGATCAGGAAGTAGAAGATCGCCACCATGAGGACAATCGGCAACAAGCCCGTCATGAAGGAACTGCCAGGCGACGCGGCGGCCGTCTGCAGCAGAAGGAAGGAAGGAAGCATAGCATTTAGTATCTTTATATAGAGTAAGTGCTCGGCGAAGAAGGGACCAGATCGGGAACGGGCCAGGAGATCTGCTCGCGCAATGGAAGAGCGTAGAAACTGCGGAAAAGATCCCGCCAGAATGGCCGCTCGCATCTGACGCATCAGGGTAAGGAAGTGGTGGATGTTGTGGAGCGTTCCGAGCGTGGAGAACAGGATCTCCTTCGCCTGGAACAGGTGGCGCAGGTAGGCTCGAGTGAACGTGCGGCAGGTATAGCAGTCGCAAGCCGGATCGAGCGGACTCGAATCGTCGGCATACTGCGCCTGCTTGATCAGAACCTTCCCTTCCGAGGTAAACAGGCATCCGTTCCGCGCGTTCCTGGAGGGCAGGACGCAGTCCATCATGTCCACCCCGTGCGCGACATACTGCGCCAGTTCCTCCGGCATGCCCACGCCCATGACGTAACGCGGCCGGTCTTTGGGCAGAAGTGGCGCGGTGACGTGCCACAATCTCCTGACTCAGTTCACGAGGCTCACCGACGGAGAGTCCGCCGATGGCATAGCCGCCTGCGTCCAACTCCAGGAGTTCATTCGCGCAGCTCTCGCGTAAATCCGGGAACATAGAGCCTTGCACGATCGGGAACAAGGTGCAGTGCCGGCCCTTTTCTCGTCTGCAGGTAATGTTCGTATCCGGCACGCGGCCCACGCGACGGTTCGCTTGGTCGACTCCGCGGCCGCTTTGTGAGTCGCCGGGTAGGCCAGACACTCGTCGAGCACCATGATGATGTCGCTTCCCAATGCCAGTTGCACGTCCACGGTGCTGCGCGGCGTGAATAAGTGAGAGTCTCCGTTCAGGTGAGATCGAAAAAGGACGCCGGCATCCGTAACCTTGCGCAAGGTATCCAGGCTAAAGACCTGGAAGCCTCCCGAGTCGGTCAGGATCGGTCGCGGCCATGCCATGAATTGATGAAGACCGCCGAAACGCTCGATGCGTTCGTGTCCCGGCCTGAGGAATAGATGATATGTATTAGCAAGAATGATCTGTGCGTCTCAGATCCTCTTCGAGCTGACGAGGGGTAAGCGCTTTCACTGTTCCCTGGGTGCCGACCGGCATGAAGACCGGGGTCTCGACGCGTCCCGTGAGCGGTATGGAGCAGGCCCGCCCGGGCGCCGGTCTCGGCGCACACAGCCTGTATCTCGAAGCGAAGCGCTGACATAAAAACTATTGTCGCTCCAACAACTTGCAGCGAGATCTGACCCACTTGTTACGATTGAGACTTACCCGTCCCGATGGCTCTCCGGTTCTATAACACTCTGACGCAGGAGTCCGAAGTATTTCATCCGCATCGAGGACAACGTCGTGCGCATGTACACTTGCGGCCCTACGGTGTATAACTTCGTTCACATCGGGAACTTCCGGACCTTTACGTTTCAGGACATACTGCGGCGATGGCTGCGGTATCGGGGTTACCAACTGAATCACGTCATGAACGTGACGGACGTAGACGACAAAATCATCATCAATGCCGCCCGGGAAGGCAAATCCATCGACGAATACACAGCCGGGTTCACGAAGGCCTTTTTTGAGGATGCGGCGGCTCTCCGGCTGGAACAACCGGAGCACGTAGCTCCGGCCACCAAGCACATTCCGGAGATGGTGAAAGCTATAGAAGACCTGGCGGAAAAGGGCTGCACTTACACCAGCGAAGGTTCCACTTACTTCCGGATCGCCAGCTTCCCGGGTTACGGAAAGCTATCGCACAATGACTTCAGCGGTATCCGCGCCGGAGCCCGAGTCGATTTCGACGAGTACGACAAAGCCGACGCCAGGGACTTTGTGCTCTGGAAGGCCAAAAAAGAAGGTGAGCCATCCTGGGACACGCCTTTCGGCGATGGGCGGCCCGGCTGGCACATCGAGTGCTCCGCCATGGCAATGCGCTATCTCGGCTCGACGCTTGATATTCATGCCGGGGGGATCGATCTGGTTTTTCCCCACCACGAGAATGAGATAGCTCAATCGGAATCGATCACCGGCCGGCCGTTCGCCCGCTTCTGGCTGCATTCCGAGCATCTGCACATTGAGTCTCAGAAGATGTCGAAGTCGCTTGGGAACTTCTACACTCTTCGTGACCTGCTGAAATTGGGCCATCAGCCGGAGACGATCCGATATCTGCTGGCTTCCGTGCCCTACCGCAAGAAGCTGAACTTCACCTTTGAGGGCCTGAAGGCCGCCGCGCGAAGCATCGAGCGTTTGCGCGATTTTGAACTGCGTCTTGCTACGACCAAATTCGGGCCCGGCATGAATGAGGACCTCTCGGAGAGGTCGCGCGAGGCGATCCGCCACTTCGAAGAGAGCATGGACGACGACCTGAATACGGCCGAAGCGCTGGCCGCGGTGTTCGAGTATGTGCGTACGGTCAATACTGCGATCGACGAGAGCCAGTTTCTCGAGGAGAACCGGTGGGAGGCGGCTAAAGTCCTGGAGGTTTTCGACCTGCGTCTTCGACGTGTTGAAGCGCTCGGATAACCTGCCCTCCCTGAATGGCGACGTCGCAGCGAGCCCGGAGCCCTCGGTGACGGACCGGCAGATCGAAGCTTTAATTGAAGAGCGCGCTCAGGCAAAGAAGAGCAGGAACTTTCAGCGGTCGGACGAAATCCGGAAAGAATTGGCAGAGTACGGCATCATTCTCGAAGACACGAAGGACGGAGTCCGCTGGAAGCGTAAATGAAGTTCGAATCGCAAGTAGTTCATGCAGGAGATCGCAAGCGGCAGGGCACAGGCGCCATCGCTTCGACAACTCCCATCAGCCTGGCCACCACCTATTTCTACGATTCGGCCGCGAAGCTCGATCGGGTTATGGGCAACGAAGAGCCCGGGTTCAGCTACGCAAGGTATACGAATCCGACGAATGAGGCACTCGAAGACCTGACGACGAGCCTGGAGGGTGGCGCTGGTTCATTGGCCACAAGCTCCGGCATGGCGGCCCTGCAAATCGCGTTGCAGGCGGCTCTGGTCGACAGGAAACATTCCATCCTGGCGGCAAACGCAGTGTATGGCGCGACGGTTGAACTCCTGGATAAGTTCTTCGCTCCGTTTGGGGTCGAGGTGAATTACGTCGACATATCCCGGCTCGATGCCGTCGAAAAGGCCGTCGCGAAGTACGAACCGGGGTGTATCTTCCTCGAGACCATCTCGAACCCGCTGATGAGGGTCGGAAATATTCGTGAGCTTTCCCGCATCGCCAAAGGCTGCGGAGCAGCCCTGGTTGTGGATAGTACGTTTGCCACGCCAATGCTGGTTCGGCCGCTTGACTCTGGGCGCCGACATGGTGGTTCACAGCGCGACCAAGTACCTGGCGGGCCATGGCGACGTCTTAGGCGGACTGGTCGTCGCGAATGAAGCGCATCACGAAACGGTGCGAGCCCTGGCGCGAATATCCGGCCCGGCGCTAGGACCCTTCGAAAGCTACCTGACCATGAGGGGCATGAAGACGCTGGCGCTACGTTTCGAGCGCCAGTGCCAGAACGCCAAAGCCCTGGCTTGCTGGCTCGCTCAGCACGGCGCGGTTGAGCGCGTGTACTACTGCGCGGATCCGAATCACCCCGACGCGGAGGTAATTCGCGATTCGTTTGCGCCCGGTTTGTTTGGAGCCATTCTCAGTTTCGAAATCCGAGGCGCCGATAAGAGTGCCATTTTGAAGTTCATGGACAAACTTGGGATGATCGTCCCAGGCACGTCCCTCGGGGATGTTCATACCCTGTTGCTTTATCCGCAGATGGCCTCGCACCGGAACCTGTCTCCCAAGACTCGCGAGCGTTTGGGGATAAGGGAGAACCTGGTTCGGATCGCTGTGGGAATTGAACATATCGAAGACATCAAGGCTGATCTGGACCAGGCGCTCGCTCCTGTTGCGTAGTTGCAGGGGTTTGTTGGGCGAAACTGGATATAGTTGACAGCCGGGGAACCAGTTTGTTTGCGCATCATCGAAAACGAGTTCAGCTTCTGTTTGCAAGCGCAGACGGGATTTTGACGCTTCTCGCGTTCGAACTTGCGTACCTGACGCGTACGCGCCTGTCGCTCGAGCACCTGTTCTTCCTCAACCGGGGCCATCATCTCTTGCTGATCCTCGCCGCGGTGGCATTCTGGATTGCGGTCGGGTCGTTCCTCCGGATCTACGAACACTTGCACTCGGGGGGCCGCCGTTATATCCTGACGAGCACATTTCGCCAGTGCCTGTTCGGGACCGTTCTGGTGATTATGTTTCAATACCTGCTGCAGCTTGATCACCCTCTCAGCCGCAGTTTCCTTCTGATCTTTTTTCTGATCGATTGCTTCCTGCTCGCCTCGTTCCGCTGGTCTTCTCCTTACCTGATCGGGACATTCGCGCGTGAGTTTGGAACCCGGTATCACATCGTTATCGTCGGCAGTTCGGCCAAGGCAGATGCGCTCGTCGAGAACCTGCGCGAGAATTCGCCGTTTCCCATTCAAATCTCGGCCAGGCTCTCTGAAGAAGAATGCGCCGCGCGGATGCCGGAACTGCTGGCGCGACAGATCGTCGACGAAGTCATCTTCAACGTGGATAGCAGTAAGCTTCCGGGCCTCGAGGAGGTCTTCCTGCGATGCGACGAAGAGGGCGTTAGAACGCGGGTAGCGATCGACTTCTTCCCCCACGTGAACAGCGAGATCACCCTCGATCGCGTTGGCAACGCGCCGCTGCTCACGTTCTCAGCAGCACCGCTCGAAGACCTCCGGCTTCTGCTCAAGCGCTTCTTCGATGTTGTGATCTCGGCCAGCGCCCTGGTGCTGCTTGCTCCCCTGTTCCTGTTTATTGCGCTCCTGATCCGGTCTAGTTCTCCGGGACCGGTCATCTTCCGGCAGCGCCGCTGCGGTCTGAACGGCCGGAGATTCACCATGTACAAGTTCCGGTCTATGGTCGAGAACGCGGAAGAGCTGATGAACGATGTTCAGCATCTGAACACCCGCCAGGTGGCATTCAAGATCGCCAAAGACCCGCGCGTAACGGCCCTCGGATTGTGGCTCCGGCGCTTTTCTCTCGACGAACTTCCGCAGCTTGTCAACGTGCTTCGGGGAGACATGTCGATCGTCGGTCCACGGCCTCCCATACCGGAAGAAGTCGATCGTTATGAACGTTGGCAAAGGCGGCGTCTTCGTATGCGGCCAGGCCTGACATGCCTGTGGGCCATCTCAGGGCGCGACAGGGTAGATTTCAACACCTGGATGCGAATGGACATCTCTTACATTGAAAACTGGTCGCTTCGCTTGGATTGGTCGATCATCTTGCGAACGATACCGCTCGTGCTCGCCGGTCGAGGGGCGCACTAGAAATCCCCAAAAGGCAGGCAACATGCACCTGATTCCGACAAATGATGAAGTTTTAACAATGCTCCGGGAAACCGGAGCACTCCGTACCGGGCATTTCGAATACCCGAACGGGATGCACGCGGACGAGTTCCTTCAGGTTGCGCTTGCGTTTCGCTATTTCGAGTATGCAAAGATCCTGAGCGTTGGCCTCAGCCGCCGGCTTCGGGCCGATCCCGAAATCCGAGCCATGATCAAACAGCTTTCGATTGTCTGTCCCACAACCGGAGGTCTTCCGATCGGGTACGGAGTCTGTGAAGCGCTAAGGGCGCACCAGGTCTACTGGGCCGAGAAAGAAACCGACAGTTCGCCATTGCGGCTTCCGCCAGTTCGTTGACGCAAAACCCGGAGAGAAGGTGCTGCTGGTCGACGACATCCTTAGATCAGGTCGTCGCTTTACGGAACTGAAAGCGCTGGTCGAATCGCATGGAGCTGAGGTGGTCGGACTCGCCGTCGCTGTGTATCAGCCGAATCCGACCGTCGCCGATTTCGGCAATCTGCCGTTTTTCTACCTCGCGAAGATGGACGCAACTTATTACAAAGACTCGGGTTCTTGCGAGCTTTGCAAGCGCGACGTTCCCCGTAGAGAAGATCTGGTCCTGACATAAACCGCGGGAGAAAAGAAGCGAGGGAAAGGCACATTTCTCAAGAGGTCTCTCTTCCGGCGAAATGCGCACTTTTCTCCTTTGTTTACTCGTCTGCAGTTGTGCCGCCCTGGCGGTAGCGGCTAGAACCGGTAGTCGTGTTGAATATCTCGGCGGGACCCGGGGTGACATCCCGCGCGAATAACAACGGCGAAATCCGGGTTACGAACGAGACCTATTTCGTCTTCATCTCGAAGCACACAGAGGTGAAGATCCCCTACGAGCGCATCAATCTGCTTGAGTACGGGCAAAAGATTGACCGTCATTACATCGCGGCCGCGATCATTTCTCCACTCTTCATGGTGGCGAAAAAGCGGGAGCACTTCCTGACGGTCGGGTTCGAGAACGACAACGGTCACCAGGAAGCGATGGTTTTCCGGGTCAACAAAGACGATCTGCGCCTGGCTTTGGTGACGCTCGAGGCTCGCACGGGACAGGAAGTGAAGTTCCAGGATGAAGAAGCCCGAATCTACGGGAAAGGCTGACCTGCATGAGAATCCGGTCCCATGCTTCGCCCTTCTTCTTGCTCCGGCGGTTCTGTTTGCTGCCGGCCAAGGCGCGCAAGCATTCAAAGCCAAACGGAATGCCCACGGTCACTCAGTTGAGCCAGGTGCAGCGAGTCTATGTTGAGCCCCTGACTGGTACGGCCGCCGCACAAGCACTTGCGCGACCTGATCATCACCAGTCTGAATTCAACCAAGCTGTTCGTGCTGACTGATAATCCCGATCGCGCCGACGCAATCCTGAAGGGCGCTGCCGACGACAAGGCGTTCGAAGACACGTTCGACACGGATAAGAGCCTCAGCGGTCGAACCGGCGGCGGGATCTATGGACTGACCGGGCGCTCGACCGAGATCCGGCGGCGGCTATGGGGCCGAATCAACTGCCGAACGAGAGTCGCACCGCATCAAGGAACGGAAGCATGAAGCATACGCGACTGTCCGGCTTATGCAACAACGTCGGCAGACGTGATCTGGTCAACGACACAAGAGAGCCTGGGAGCCAAATTTCGCGGCGCCAGCGCCGATGTGGCGTCCAAGATTGCACGTCAGTTGATCATCGACTTTGATGCGGCAAAACGTCCGGCGCCTCCTCCGGCCGCGCTGCGTTCACCAATAAGCGCGCTGCTAAGAGGTGAAGTCGATACCGGCGATCACCAGCTTCGGCATTGCCTGATTCCAACCGTCAGGCAGGGTATCAAACGGAAGCCGGAACGACCGACTCTCTCCCGGACGCAACGGAGCGCCTTTCCGGTTGAGAACGGGCACCCGTTCGCGATGGATCTCGTGGCCGCTCACGTCATAAAAGAGGCAGTAAACGTCGATCCCATGCAGCTCCCGGTCGCCCTGATTGCCGATTTTGCCCTCAATCTCCACGACCCGCTGCTTCATGAAGTTTTCGGTAGCCTGCATCGTCACGTCGCTCAAGGCGAGCTTCGAGACGTATGACTTTAGCCTCCCCGGAAACCGGGGGCGGTGGGCTATTGGCAGCCGGCCGAGACAAGTAAAACAGAATCCCCGCGAGCAGCACTACCGTGGCCGCGGCGCCGATGAACAGCCCGCGGGGAATCCGGCTTGGAGTGGAGTTAGGTGTAGCCATTCACTCCGTCATTCGACCGTAGGGTCAAATCGATGGTCTGCCCTAACGACGAGAGCGCGAACTCGACTTCTTCGCAGCGGACTTCTTGGTGGCCGACTTCTTTGCGGGTGCAGTCTTCTTGGCTGCGGTCTTCTTAGCAGCAGTCTTCTTGGCGGTGGTCTTCTTGGCAGCGACCTTCTTCATTGCCGTCTTCTTCGCCCCTACCCTCTTGGCGGCAGTTTTCTTTGCCGGCGCCTTCTTCGCAGCCGCTTTGGAGGCCACCTTCTTGGCCGCACTCTTCTGTGCAACCTTCTTGGCAGACGCCTTCTTTGCGGCGGCCTTCGAGGGCAACCCTTCTTTAATGGGGCGGAGCTTGCTTTCTTTGTGGCTTTCTTCACCGGTGTTCCCTTCTTCGCTGCTGATTTGTGGTCTGAGGTTTTCTTTACGGGAGACGAACGCTTGGATGCGGTCTTCTTGGCCGGAGGGCTTTCTGGCCTCAGCCTCGTCGTCCTCGTCCTCATCCTCAACGTCAATCTCTTCGTCTTCCTCGTCTTCGTCCATATCGCTTGAAGCGCGCTTCGAGGCACGTGAACCTTCGCGCGATTTGTCGGAGCTTTTCTTTTCGGGCAGATCTACGGTCTCTGCTTTGACAAGCTTGTTGAAGTTGCTTCGCTCCCCATCAGCAGTTTCTTCCTGATAGACCAAAGCAAGATCATTGTCATCGAACTTCTCGAAAAACTCGTCCCAAGTGATCTCTTCGAGAGAACCTTCACCGCTGTATCCCGGGAAGTCTATCCGGATGATGCCGACGTCATCGCCCGATTCCGTGCTTTTGACGTGAGCGGGTTTACCCCCACGTTCTTCCGCCCATCTCCGGATCTCCTCATGATCTTGTGTTGTCTTCGATAAATTTGCCATGCGTGAACCTCTGGATTGATGCAGCCGATTAAGTTCTCGAGCTAGTTACAGAGCTCTCGAATTAGATCCCTCAGTATCAAGTTAGTTTCTGCTGCAACATCAGCGGCAGCACAGCGTCATCATATCTCCTCTTACAACGAAGCTCAAAGTTTCATTGCAGAAATTTGCAAGCGACGATAATCTGCGAACCACTGACCATCGATGTAGAGACGAGGTCGAAGCTGTTCCACGGCATCATTCACGGCAGCTTGGCGCGCGGACGAGGGCAGTTCGTCGAGATAGAAGCTGCAGAACTGACGGATCCACTGTTCCATCCCACGTTCCCCTTCGAGAGGCGTCGGACGGTCAAACAGCAGCGGCATTACGAACCTCGAAGCCGTGTGCTTCCAGGATGCTCGTGTACTCGCTGACCGACGGAAAGTAATTACGCGGAGCCGGCAAGGCTGCACTTGAATGCCGCCGGAAAGCTGATTCGACCGCACGATGGATTTGGCAAATATTGCCGCGTCCACCCATCTCAAGCACCAAACGTCCACCCGTGCGTAAGGCACGCGCCATGGAATCGGCTGCCCCTGCTGCATCCAGCATCCAGTGAAGCGCGGCGTTCGAAAACACTGCGTCGAACTCCTCATCGAAACCTCATGGATGTCGCATCCTGCAGGACGAAGCGCAACCGCGGATAGTTCTGCCGCGCCTGCCCGATCATCTCGGGTGAAGCGTCCAGGCCCAGGACATCGGCTCCGCGCTCGGCTATTTCGGCCGTCAATTGACCCGTCCCACAGCCAACGTCCAAGATCCTCTCTCCCGGTTTCGGAGCAAGGATTTCGATCAGACCTGCGCCCAGCTGCCATACAAAGGCATGTTGTGCCTCATAGAGCTCGGCATCCCATGAGGTCCGTGCATTCATAGATTCAGAATGCTACGGAGTGCGTGTAAGCGTTCAAGACAAGAAATACAATCACACCCGTTACAGAGACGTAAAGCCAGATGGGCAGCGTCCAGCGGGCCACGCGGCGATGGAATCGGAATTGAGTGCGGAGAGCGTACCAGAGCGTGCCAAGGATTAGCGGCAGGGCCACCATGGACAGCCCGATATGCGTGATCAGGATGAAGAAGTAAACGGGCCGGATCCATCCGTGTCCGGGGAACTTGGTGTCGCCATGGAAGTAGTGGTAAGTGATGTAGCTCAGGAGAAACAACGACGAGAACACCGTGGCAGACAGCATGAATCGCATGTGAACCAGGCGATTCCGGCGGCGAATGTTGATGTAGCCGAGAACCAGGCAGATGGCGCTTAGCGAGTTGAATATCGCGTTCGCCTTTGGCAGCGACCCAACCCACTCGGGACCCGCTGCTCGTCCTTTGAAGTAGATCAACCAAATCAGAAACCCGGCGATTAGCGCACTTAAGGCCAAGATGACCGGGATCGGCTTGCGCGCGAGTTGCGGACCTTCTACGGACAGATTGGACGATTGCGCCATGGAATCAGGACTTCTCTTTCCGAAGGACGTCGATGTCGGTCAGCATCTTCGACAGTTCCTCCTGGCTGAAACTTGAGTAGTAACCGCGGACTGTACGGCGCTTTGTCCAGGACGGCAAACTTAGTGCTGTGCTCGATTTTTCCAAGAACATCACCGACGTGAAATGTTTGATATGCAAGGAGATGCACGGACGACTCGTCACCCGGTCACGAAGTGCCAGCGGTCGTTGGGAGCACCATATCGCCCGGCGAATTCCCGCATCACGTCCGGCGTGTCGCGATCCGGATCCACGGAGACGGAAAGCAAGTGGACGTCCATCTGCCCCTTCGTTCGGTCTTCCATCTGATGCATCCGCGAGCTCATGCGCGGACATTCAGCGGGGCAGTTCGTGTAGATGAAGTCGACGATCCAGACTTTGCCGTTCAGCTCTTTGTCCGTGAACGGGCGGCCGAAAGCATCCGTCATCCGAAATGGCGGAACCGTATCGTACTTCGGTATTTTGCTCGCCCGATTAACGCAGCTGGTGCCGACAAGGCCCAGGAGCGATGGAAGAAGAGCCGATTGGAACGCTCGCCTGGTCACAGGCTTATCGGATGTAGCTTGAGAGAGTGGTTAAGTAAGCCTGAAAACGTTACGGCACACATCGGAAGTGGAAACACTCGACATTGTCAGTGTAGCTGTCCCGCTGGGTCGTCTGCGCGAAAACGACCGCGAACTGGCTGCTGACAAGCAACTGATAACCCGGAAGGTCACAAGCGACAGAGAGACCATGGAACCACGGCCGGAACACTTAACGTGGCGGCGGCTCCGGGTCACGCTAGCAGTCATTTCCGTCTCGTTCACTGTCGGGATTGTGTCCGCGAAGAGTTCTAAAAGGAAACCCGAAAAGCCAAAAGATTGAATCAGATGTGTTCTGCGTTCTCAAAACGGTCGTAAAAAGACACCCGGTAAGACTTCGGGCCCGAGGACAAGTGACGGACAGGGGCTCTCGGTTACGACCTATTACCGCCGTTCCCGCCACGGCCCTTCGCGCCTCTGAGGCGAGCCTGTTTGGTTTAATTAACTCTGGAAACGATGGCGAACTCAAGCGTGACAAAGATTCGGGTGAAGACCCCTCTAGTGGAGCTTGATGGCGACGAGATGACTCGGGTCATCTGGGCCAATATCAAGGATTCCCTCATCCTGCCTTTTCTCGATGTCGATCTGAAGTATTACGATCTCTCGGTAGAGCATCGAGACGCAACCGACGACCAAGTCACGATCGACTCCGCCAACGCTATTAAGCAGTACGGAGTCGGCGTCAAATGCGCGACCATCACGCCGGATGAGGCACGGGTCAAAGAATTCAGCCTGAAACAGATGTGGAAATCGCCCAACGGCACGATTCGCAACATCCTGGACGGCACTATCTTCCGCGAGCCGATCATCTGCCGCAATGTTCCGCGTTATGTTCCCGGCTGGGTGAAGCCGATTGTCGTAGGACGTCATGCTTTTGGTGACCAATACCGCGCAACCGACTTCGTCGTGAAAGAGCCGGGCAAACTCACCCTGACATTCACGCCGGCGAACGGCGGGGCGGCGACGAACTATGAAGTGTTCGAGTTCAAGGGCGGCGGCGTTGCCATGGGGATGTACAACCTGGATGCTTCGATCGAGGGCTTTGCCCGGGCCTGCTTCAACTATGGCCTCTCCCGTGGACTCCCCGTTTACCACTCCACGAAGAACACAATTCTGAAGCGATATGACGGCCGGTTCAAAGACATTTTCCAGTCCATCTACGACGACGAGTTCAAGGCGAAGTTCGAGGCCGCGAACCTCAGCTACGAACACCGTCTTATCGACGATCTGGTCGCCTTCGCGATCAAATCGGACGGTGGGTTCGTATGGGCTTGCAAGAACTACGACGGCGACGTGCAATCCGACGTAGTCGCCCAGGGCTTCGGTTCTCTCGGGCTGATGACCTCCATTCTGATTACTCCGGACGGTAAAACGGTGGAAACGGAGGCGGCGCACGGAACGGTAACGCGCCACTACCGCGAATACCAGAAGGGCAAGGAGACGTCGACGAACCCGATCGCTTCCATCTTTGCCTGGACTTCGGGACTCCGCTACCGTGGTCAGTTCGACAACACGCCGGATGTGGTCGCTTTCGCAGACCGTCTGGAGAAGGCCACCGATCGGCGCGGTCGAGGCCGGTTTCATGACGAAGGATCTTGCTCTGCTGGTCGGCAAAGACCAGAAATGGCTCAACACAACGCAATACATCGACAAAGTGGCCGAGATGCTTACGGCCTGCTAAGAACTGATGGACACGCCACCAATCGGGACTCCGGCCGGCCGCTGGTCGGAGTCATCATGGGCAGCAAATCCGATTGGGAAACCATGGGGCGGACGAGTGAAGCCCTGACAAAGCTCGCTATTCCGCATGAATGCCGCATCGTTTCGGCCCATCGAACGCCAGATTTGATGGCGCAGTACGCGAAAGAAGCGGCTTCGCGAGGGCTCGAGGTGATTATCGCGGCTGCGGGTGGAGCGGCCCACCTGCCCGGCATGGTCGCGGCACATACCGTCCTTCCTGTGCTTGGTGTTCCGATCAAAAGCAGTGTGTTGAACGGGGTCGATTCCCTGCTCTCGATCGTGCAGATGCCTGCCGGGATTCCGGTCGGCACGCTTGCGATCGGCAATGCCGGCGCAACAAACGCAGCGCTGTTGGCCGCCAGCATCTTAGGCAACAAGTATCCCGAGGTCCGGGCGCGGCTCGAACATTGGCGGCAAGCGCAAACTGAAACCGTACTGCAGGATCGGCTCTCGTGAAAGAGTCGCCGGTTCTTCCTGGCAGCGCGATCGGAGTTCTTAGGAAGCGGTCAACTCGGGCGCATGTTCGCTATTGCGGCGCGGCGGATGGGGTACCGCGTACATACCTTCTCACCCGACGAAGACACTCCCACGGGGCAAGTGGCCGACGTCGAGATCACGGCTTCTTACGACGACTTGGACGCTGTCTGCCGATTTGCTCGCGACGTTTCCGTGGTCACGTTCGAATTCGAGAACGTACCGGCCGCCACAGCGGAAGCGGCAGCACGATGTGCTGCCGGTGCGCCCGGCAGGTCACATTCTTCACACCACACAGCACCGGCTTCGCGAGAAGACCTTCCTGACGAAGGCCGGTCTGCCGCTTACTCCGTTCCGGCGCGTCGCCAGCCTGGACGAATTGAGAGTGGCAGCCCGCGAACTTGGATTACCCGCCATTCTCAAGACCGCCGACTTCGGATACGACGGCAAAGGCCAGTTCCGGCTGACCGATGTCTCTCAATTCGAGGAGGCTTGGCAGGCCGTCGGCGAGACCGAAGCCGTTCTCGAAGCGATGATTGATTTCGAGCGCGAGATCTCGGTGGTAGCGGCACGTAGCATCTCAGGTGATTTCGTTCACTATGGGGCCACGGAGAATCACCATGTGAATGGGATTCTGGATACGTCGGTTTCTCCGGCCGGTGTTTCCCCGAAGGTCGCGGCGGAAGCCGTCGAGATTGCGCGTGCCGTGCTCGAGACCCTGGAAGTTGTAGGAGTCCTTTGCACGGAATTCTTCGTCACCAGGGACGGACGGCTGCTGATCAACGAGCTGGCCCCCCGGCCGCATAACTCCGGACACTTCACGTTCGACGCAAACCTGACGAGCCAGTTCGAGCAACAGCTTCGTGCTGTTTGTCTGCTTCCGCTCGGTGCCGTGACGCAATGGGCTCCGGCGGCCATGGTCAACCTGCTGGGCGATATCTGGTCCGATGGCGAGCCCGATTGGGCTGCCGCGACCGCTCAACAGGACGTAAAGCTACACCTGTACGGCAAGCTCACGCCGCGTGTAGGCCGCAAGATGGGCCACCTAACCGCCATCGCCTCCACGGCCGGCGCAGGCTCTGCGCGACGCGCTTCACGCCCGCGATCTCCTCGTTCGTAAACCTGTCTTCCCGCTAAACTGGAAACGGCCTTCGAGCCGGCCCAATGTGCTCGAATCCACATGAAAATCTGTTATTTTGACGCATTCTCCGGGCATCAGCGGCGATATGACTGTCGGTGCGCTTCTCGATGCCGGAGCGGATTGGGGCGCTCTCGAAGACGCTCTGAAAAGCCTCGATCTGCAGAGCTTCGTTCCGGTTGGAGAAGACGAAACGGCGTGGCATGGCGGCTTCCAAATTCTATGTCGACGCGACGGACGACAAGAAGCATCGCCACCTCCCGCACATCGAGAAGATCATCGCGGCAGGCTCGCTTTCCGACCGGAGCAAGAAAAACGCCCTTTCGGTGTTTCAGAATCTAGGCGAAGCAGAAGCCCGGTCCCATGCTGTACCGATCGAGAAGGTTCACTTCCATGAAGTGGGCGCGGTCGATTCGATCTGCGACATCGTCGGCGCCTGTGTAGCGCTTGACCTGCTGGGCGTCGAGGAAGTCTACTGCTCGCAGATCAACGTTGGAAGCGGAACGGTCAATACTCAACACGGCGTTCTTCCGGTCCCTGCGCCGGCGACGGCGGAGCTGCTTGAAGGGCCGGCCCGTTTACTCGGCGGGACCCGAAGCAGAGCTGACGACGCCGACCGGAGCGGCGCTGGCAACAACCCTCGCAAAAGAGTTCGGACCTCTGCCGGCCGTACGCCTCCTTGCGCAAGGTTTCGGCGCCGGGGACAAAGACTTCCCTGCCCGGGCCAATGTGCTGCGAGTGCTGATTGGGGAACGGACCCGTGCCACGGAAACGACGTCGGTCAAAGTACTCGAAGCGAACATTGACGACTCCACGCCCCAGGTGCTTGGTTACGCCATGGAACGGCTGCTCGAGGCTGGAGCGCTCGACGTTACACTGACGCCGGTTTTCATGAAGAAGAATCGTCCGGCGTCTCAGATTTCGGTGATTTGTGCGCCGAACCTGGCAGAACGCCTGTCGCAGATTCTTTTCGCCGAGACCTCCACGCTGGGGGTGCGGATCTTCGATGCCGAACGTCGCGTTCTTGCCCGAAACGTCCAGGAAGTGGAGACCTCGCATGGCCGTGTGCGGATCAAATACACGGACCTGGGAAGCTTCGCGCCCGAGTACGACGATTGCCGCAAGATCGCCGAAGAACAGCATGTGCCGTTGCGAGAAGTGATCGCTGAGGCGACGCGGGCCTTCGAGCATCTGACGCTCATAACGCAATGATCAAAGACAAGTACTACCTCACAACGCCCATCTACTACGTCAACGCGGCGCCGCACATCGGTCACGCCTACACGACCATTGCCGCAGAGACCATTGCGCGCTTCCGGCGTTTGCGGGGCGAAGACGTGATCTTGACCAGCGGCACGGACGAGCACGGGACGAAGGTCGAACGAGCCGCGCGGGCGCAAGGGAAAACGCCCGAAGAGTTCGTCGATCTGATCTCGAACGAATTCCGAAGCGCAATGGCAGAAGCTCGATCTGCAGATTGACCGGTTTCAGCGAACCACGAACCCGCAGCACGCGAAGCTGGTCAACAAGCTATTCGAGGCCTTCCAGACAAACGGCTACATCTACAAGGGCAGCTACACCGGGCTGTATGCCGTAGTCAGCGAGTCGTTCGTGAACGACGCCAAACCCGGGGACATCGACCCCGAAACGGGCAAGCCATACGAAGAAGTGACCGAAGAAAACTACTTCTTCAAGCTCTCCGCGTTCACTGATCGGCTGCTCGAGTTTTATGACGCGAACCCGGACTTCATCGGACCGGAGATCCGGCGCAATGAAGTGTCTGGCCTTCGTCCGCGGCGGGCTCTCCGACGTTTCCATCACTCGCACCAGTATCAAGTGGGGCATACCGGTAGAAGCCGATCCGAGTCACGTCTTCTACGTCTGGTTCGACGCTCTGACCACTTACATGAGCGCAGTGGAGGGCGAGGATCGCTGGCCGGCGGACCTGCACCTGATCGGCAAGGAGATTCTGCGCTTTCATGCCGTCTACTGGCCCGCGTTCCTGATGGCGGCCGGATGGCCGCTGCCGAAACGCATCTTCGCTCACGGTTGGCTGCTCTTCGAAAACGACAAGATGAGCAAGTCGCGCGGCAACATTGTGCGGCCCGAGCTCCGATCGCGGACGTCATGGGCGTCGACGCTCTTCGCTATTTTCTTCTGCGCGAGATCGTATTCGGCCAGGACGGAAGCTTCAGCTTCGACGCGCTCGTTGGGCGGTACAACTCTGATCTGGCGAACGGATTGGGCAATCTTGCCAGCCGAACGCTGAACATGATCTCGCAGTATCGGGCCGGCACGATCCCCGAGTCGGACGGCGACGAAGGCGCAGGAGCAAGCCGCGCGGACCGCGGTTTCTAATATCCTGACCGCTTACGAAGACTTCGACTTCTCCCATGCCCTCGAAGAAATCTGGAGCATCATCTCCAATCTGGACAAGTTCATCGTTGAGCGAGCGCCATGGAAGCTGGCCAAAGACCAATCGCCCGAGGCACAACGGAAGCTCGACGAGACACTCTATACAGCGGCCGAAGCGCTGCGGGTCATTTCTGTCTTAGTCAGTCCGGTTCTGCCGCATTCGGCACGAGCCATCTGGAACCAACTGGGGTTCACCGATCCGCTGGATGAGATGACGATCGATGCGCTCGATTGGGGCCGTCTGCGCTCGCAAAAGATCGGAACCATCGAGGCGGTCTTCCCACGCCTCGACGCCGAAACCAACAATCGAAAAAATGCAGGAACTTGAGACGCAAGAGAAAGCGCGGCAGGCGGCCCTGATGGGAGTCAAAGCCGGATGCGCCCGCTGCGGCTGAGACGCGCTCCCACGGCGGTATCGGACCTCATCTCCATCGACGATTTCTCGAAAGTGGATCTCCGCGTCGGCGAAGTGAAGTCGGCCGAGAAGGTGAAGGGAGCCGACAAGCTGCTTCACCTGAAGATCGATATCGGGGAGGCCGAACCGCGGAGCATCGTGGCCGGGATTGCTCTCGCCTACCAACCGGAACAGCTGGTCGGACGCAAAGTTGTGATCGTGGCGAACCTGCAGCCTCGAAAATTGCGCGGTCTTACTTCGCAGGGCATGATCGTCGCCGCAAGTCTGGAAGGTGGTTCGCCGGTGCTGGCCGCGTTTACCGAAGACGTGCCGATTGGCGCTCGCCTCAAGTAACGAGGCGAGCGAATGGCGTTTGTCGATTCTCACTGCCATCTGGATGACCGGCAGTTTACGGAAGATCGCGAGGCCGTCATCGAGCGGGCCATCGCCGCCGGCCTGAAGTACATGCTGGCGATCGGAACCGGTGAAGGGCCGCCCGACCTGGAGGCGGCGCGTTCGCCTCGCGGAAGAGCATGACCGGATCTTCGCAACCGTCGGCGTTCACCCGAACGACGCCGGGAAAGTTACGGACGGCACTCTGAGCCGTGTGGAAGAACTGCTTCAGCATCCCAAAGTGGCGGCGGTCGGCGAGATCGGGCTCGATTATCATTGGGACACCCCGAAGGAGATACAAACGCCGCTGTTTCGACGAGCAGCTTGCGCTTGCCGCGAACGCGAAGAAGCCAGTCATCATCCATACCCGGGACGCCTGGGACGATACGCTTGCCGTGCTGCGGTCCGATTGGGCCGGCAATGGGCTGCCCTGCGTGATGCATTGTTTCACCGGCGACGTCAGGCAAGCCGAAGAATGCCTGGAACTCGGCTTCTATCTCGCCTTCGGAGGTGTCGCCACGTTTCCGAAGGCAGGCGACATTCGCGAAGCCGCACGGATTACGCCGGCGGACCGTCTACTGCTCGAAACCGATGCGCCCTACCTGGCCCCGGTACCCTACCGAGGCAAGCGTAACGAACCGGCTTACGTGGTGCACACGGCCGAAGTCCTCGCCGGTGTCCGAAACTGCACTGCAGCCGAACTTGGCGCCCAGACGACTTCTACTTTCGAGAGAATCCTGCTACCTGAAATGCAGTAAACGCTCAACGCGTACCAGCTAAACTGAGGATTCCCCCTTTTGGGAATCCATGTTCAGCAAGATTCGACAATCCCTTAGCGCTCGTGAGGCCTTCGACCTTGTTCAGTCGGATCTTCTGGAAGTGGAACGGGAAATCAGTGTAGAGTCGATCGCCTCGCTCGACGCTATCACCACCATTAATCAATACCTGCAGGCGGGCGGCGGGAAACGCTTGCGTCCGGCTTTGCTGTTGCTCTGTAACCGGCTTGTCGGCCCGCCGACAGAGTGTGCGCGACGTTTGGCGGCTGTTGTGGAGATGATCCACACTGCGACACTCGTCCACGACGATGTGATTGATGTGGCTAAGACGCGCCGTGGCCGCCCCTCCACGAATGTCGTGTGGGGGAATCATGTTTCCGTTCTGGCAGGCGACTGGCTGTACATGCAGGCCTTTCAGGTTGCCCTTCGAGAACGCAACTTCCATATTCTCGATCTTCTGATCAGCCTGACCCAGATGATGGTGGAAGGCGAACTGCTCCAACTAGAGCGTCTGCACCGGATAGACATCACGGAGGCGGACTACATGGAGCTGGTCGACCGCAAGACTGCCAGCTTGTTTTCCGCTTGTGCGTGTCTCGGGGCGGTCGCTGGCGGGGTAGACGAACACCTGGAGTCCCAGCTCGGCGACTTCGCCTGGAACTTGGGCATGGCGTTCCAACTTGTCGATGACATCCTGGACTTCACGTCATCCGAAAAGATTCTGGGAAAACCATCCGGCAACGATTTGCGAGAAGGCAAAGTAACACTTCCCGTGATTTATGCTCTCGAGACTGCTTCGTCCGAAGAACGCAAATCCGTGGAATCCGTAATCGCGGACGGGAACTACGAACAGGCTCCGTTCATGCGTATTCTGCAGATGCTCGAGCGTAAAGGGTGCATCGCGCGTGCGTACCAGCGTGCCCATAGCTTCACGGAGAAAGCACGCGGTATTATCAGCACCTTTCCGGACTCGCCAGAGCAACGCGCTCTTAGCGCGATTGTGGATCTCGTGACTGAACGGAGCTCTTAACCAATCCAGGCTGTTGTAGCCCGAGGGACGCTACCAACTGAGGCAGATGGCGCGGCAGCGGGTCACGCTGGATTTTCGTTTTGTGCCGTTTGTCCGGCAACCACCTGGGCATGGTTGATGGCAGCCGTCAGTGAGACTCCACCGATGATGTTGCCGAGCAGCGTGGGGATTAGATAACCAACCGCGATATCGCCCCAAGGCCTTGCGCCCACCATAGCCAGAAACAAAACCTCAACCGCTCCCGCCACGATGTGAGTCAGGTTCGCCAGCCCGACGACGTAAGTGACGATTACGATCACGGCAATACGCCCGGTATCGATAGCGGCCAGCATCCAAACGACCATCGCTATCAGCCAGCCGGCAAAGATCCCCCGGAGAATCGCCGTCCCGAAACTGACGGACATGGCATGGGTGGCCAGCTTCATCATCGAGTCCTGCACTTCGCGACTGAACATGGGAGTGTTTCCGATGACCCAGGCAAAGAGATGCGCGCCGACCAGATTGGAGATAAGAACGATTGTCCAGATTCGGACGACTTTGAAAAACGTCTCCCAATTCCGTCTCGCCAGGAGCGGAATGATGGCCGTCAGAGTATTCTCCGTGAATAGTTGCTGCCTGCCGACAATGACGAGCAAGAACCCGAGCGGGTAACCCAATGCCGTAATCAGTGGCCGCCAGCGCACGTCCGGAAGGTAAGTGTGCAGCAGCGATTGTGCGACGAATGAGAATCCCATCGACATGCCAGCCGCAAGCCCGGACCACGCCAACGCGGAAGGAGAGCGGTTTAACTCTTCATCGCCGTCCAACCGGACCGCCTCGTGAACGACGACAGCACTAACCGATGTACGGTCTTCCGCTTCCTGTTTTTGCTTTTCTGTGAGCTCCGGCTGTCCGGCTAATTCCTCTTCAACAGGCACTAGCACCAACCTAGCAGTGCATCCGTGGCTCCGGGTAGTGTGAAAACTGTCAGCAGATCACGCGCCTGCGCCGCTTTGCTGAAGCAGTTTGGCGACGAGTCCGGTCCAGCCGGTCTGATGGCTTGCTCCCAGACCCGAACCGTCATCTCCTTCGAAGTATTCGTAGAAGAAGATGTAATCGCGGAACTGTGGATCCGACTGGAACAAATCCACATCGCCGTAGATCGGCCTGCGTCCGTTCTCGTCTCTCAGGAACAGTTTAGTCAGGATGTGGGACAAGTGCCTTGCGACCTCCCGGAGAGGCACATGATTGCCTGAACCGGTCGGGCACTCCATTTTGAAGGAATCGCCGTAATAGTAGTCCAGCCGCTGTAATGCTTCGATCAGGAGGAAATTCATTGGAAACCACACGGGCCCGCGCCAGTTCGAGTTTCCTCCAAACATGCTTGTGTGCGACTCTGCTGGCTCGTAGTCGACGCGTAATTCCTGTCCGTTCAATGTCAGCGTATAAGGATGGTCTTTGTGGTAGCGCGAAACCGAACGGACTCCATAGGGAGACATGAACTCGGATGTATCGAGTAGACGCTGGAGAATGCGCTCTATCCGTTCACGGGTTACTAGTGAAAACAATAGCCGGCGCTGCTCGCCACCTTCGAGCATTGGGGCTAATCCTTCGGTGAGGTCCGGACGATTGTCGATGAACCACTGCATCCGTTTCTGGAATCCAGGATGTTTGATGACCTGTTCGAATTCCAAGGTGTCCGTGGCAAAGAGTGGTATCAGGCCGACGAGCGAATGGACCCGGAGTAGCTTGCTCTCACCTCCACGAATCCTGAGCCGGTCATAGTAAAACCCATCCTCCTCATCCCAGAGTCCTGTACCGCCATAGTTGTTGACCGCATCGGCAATGTAAAGGAAGTGCTCAAAGAATTTGCTGGCGATATCTTCGTACGTCTTGTTTGTTCCGGAAAGCTGAAGCGCAATCTTGAGCATGTTCAAGCAGTACATACCCATCCAGCTCGAGGCATCTGACTGCTCCAGCACCCATCCCGCCGGAAGTGGCGCACTGCGGTCGAACACGCCAATATTGTCTAAACCAAGGAAGCCGCCTTCGAAAACATTCGCACCTTCCGAATCTTTGCGGTTCACCCACCACGTAAAGTTCATCAGCAGCTTGTGGAACACGCGCTCCAGGAAGGCCAGATCCGCTTTGCCTGTAATCCTGCGATCGATCTGAAACACACGCCAGGCAGCCCAGGCGTGGACCGGTGGGTTCACATCGCTAAATGACCACTCGTAAGCGGGCAATTGCCCGTTCGGGTGCATGTACCATTCCCGCAAGAATAGCGAAAGCTGAGCTTTGGCGAATGCGGGATCAGCCGGGGCCATCGCCACCGCGTGGAAGGCAAGGTCCCATGCGGCGTACCACGGATATTCCCACTTGTCCGGCATCGAGATGATGTCTTCGTTGAAGAGGTGGACCCAATTGTGATTGCGGCCAGACTTTCTCTCGGGCGGCGGCACCGGTCCGCAGTCGTCACCCTTCAACCATGTGTCGATGACGAAATGGTAAAACTGCTTGCTCCAAAAGATGCCGGCAAAGGCTTGGCGCTGGACGCTTCGCGCATCCTCGCTCAGATGACTGGCGAATTCGGCATAGAATTCATCGGCTTCTTTCTCGGCATGACTGAAAACGTCAGCCCACGCTTCCCTGGGGATGTCAGGCGCATCTTCTCGCGACAGCCGAAAGTAAAACGAACGCTCGTCGCCCGCCGCCAAAGTAATCTCGTACACGGCACAGGCTTTGGTGCCTTGAAGCGCGGGATTCACCGCATCATGGTTTCCCCGGACAATGTATTCGTGAAAAGCATCTTTCACGTAGCTGCCCGGGCCTTTCACGCCGTATATGCGCGCATAATTTGTTTCGTTCTCGGTGAACAGAATCTCGGGTGTTCCATCGAGCCTGAGCAGGAATGTTCGGAGGCTCGAGTGACTTGCCTCGACTTGGCCGGACCCACGTAACCGCAACGAAGGCCTTTCGGCAGGTTGCTCACTTCTGCCCCAGCTCCAGGTATTGCGGAACCAGAGCGTCGGCAAGAGAGTCAAGTTGGCGGGATCGGGCCCTCGGTTCGCAACCGTGACACGAATGAAGATGTCCTCGAAATCCCGTTTAGCGTACTCCACAAACACATCGAAGTAGCGGCCCTGATCGAAGATGCCGGTATCGTTCAGATCGAATTCACGGTCTCGGCGGGTGCGGTTCCGGTTCTCCCTTACGAGTTGCTCGTACGGAAACTCGGCTTGTGGGTACTTGTAGAGCCCCTTCAGGTACGAGGCGCTAGGAGTGGCGTCGAGATAATAGTAGACCTCTTTGACGTCCTCTCCGTGATTGCCCTCCTGGCCCGTCAAGCCGAAGAAACGCTCTTTAAGGATGGGATCTTTGCCGTTCCACAGAGCAATCGCAAAACAAAGGAACTGATGGTTGTCGCAGATACCGAGAATACCGTCTTCGGTCCATCGGTACGCGCGAGAGCGCGAATGCTCGTGCGGGAAATAGCTCCACGCATCGCCATTCGCGCTGTAGTCTTCCCGGACGGTGCCCCAGGAACGATCAGCCAGATAGGGCCCGAAGCGACGCCAGTGTTTCTGCTTCGCTTCGGCTTCCGCCAGCCTTCTACGTTCGGGGTTCAAGGCGAATCACGCCACGCTGGTCTCGGCTACAACTTCGAGAGGATGTTTGTACTTACACTCGTTATTCGGACACTGAGCGACAGGTCCGGATTTCAGATACTTTTCGATTAAGTAGCTGTTCCCACACTCCGGACACTTCTCCGGAATCGGCTTACCCCAGGCGACGAAATCGCAATCCGGATAGCGATTGCAACCGTAGAATGTGGTGCCGCGTTTCGAACGGCGCTCTACCACTTCGCCTTCCGAGCAGTTCGGGCAAGGTACGCCGATCGTCTTCTGACGAACGTACTTACATTTCGGGTAATTGCTGCAAGCGACGAACTCGCCGTAACGCCCGAACTTCTGAACCAGATTGCTGTCACACTGCGGGCATTTATCTTCAAGCGTGACGTCTTTGCGCTGCTCGCCGCCGATCTGCTTGGTCGTCTTGCAGTCCGGGTAGCCTGAGCAGGCGTAAAACTGACCGAAGCGGCCCTTCTTCAGGACCATGGGACGGCCGCAGTTCTCACAATATTCGGCTTCGTCCTGCTCACCGAACTCAGCTTTGGTTCCGTCCGGAGACTCGGCGGCTACTTCGCGTGTGTTGCTGCATTCCGGATACCCGGAGCACGCGATGAAGCTGCCGTGCTTGCCCCACTTGATCACCATCGGCTTGCCGCATTTTTCGCAGATGAAGTCGGTCGGCTTCTCCATCCGCTTGATGTCGGTCATGTGCCGAGCCGCGTGGTCCAGGTTCTGCTGGAACCGATCGTAGAAGTCGGACATGGCTTTACGCCATTCCAGCTTGCCTTCTTCGATGTCGTCCAGTTCCTCTTCCATGCGAGCCGTGTACTTCACATCGAAGAGGTCGTTGAAGCTTTCAAGCAGCAGGTCCGTGACAACCATGCCAAGCTCGGTCGGGCTGAATTTCCCGCCCTCTTTCTTGACGTACTCACGTTCCTGTATGGTCGACAGGATCGACGCATACGTGGAAGGCCGGCCCACACCGTCCGATTCAAGCTTCTTGACAAGAGTCGCCTCGTTATAGCGCGGCGGCGGCTCGGTAAAGTGCTGCTCGGGAGTGATCTCTTTGAACTTCAGCTTCTCGCCTTCTGTCACGGCGGGGAGCTTGTTCTTCAGGTCCTCGTCGTCCTCGTCCTTCTGGTCCTTTCCTTCTTCGTAAACCTTCAGGAAGCCATCGAATTTCAGGACGCTGCCGGTGGCACGGAAGATGTAATCCGTTCCGCTCTTTCCTTTGGCGTTGATATCAATGGTGGTCTGATCGAGCACCGCAGGAGTCATCTGGGAGGCGACAAAGCGCATCCAGATCAGGCGATACAGCTTCAGCTCGTCTTCTGCTAAGAATTTTTCGAGCGATTCCGGGGTTCGCAGCACGGATGTCGGGCGAACGGCCTCGTGAGCGTCCTGCGCATCCTTCTTCGTCTTATATACGTTAGGCTTCTCAGGCAGGTAGCTGTAGCCCGGATTCTTAGCCGGATCCTGCCCATACCGCTCCGTAATGAGCTCGCGCACCTCAGTAAGAGCGTCTTCGGAAACACGGGTGGAGTCGGTACGCATGTAGGTGATGAGACCGACTGACCCCTCCTTGCCGAGTTCCTTACCTTCATATAAGCCCTGCGCCAGCATCATGGTGCGCTTAACGCTAAAACGCAGTTTGCGAGACGACTCCTGCTGGAGCGTCGAGGTAATGAACGGCGGAACGGGGTTGCGCTTCTTTTCTTTAGTGCCAACCGAACGGACCACATAGTCGGCGGCTTCCAGATCGCTCACAATCCCGGTAGCAGTCGCCTCGTTCGTGATCTCCGGGTTTGCGTCCTTTACCTTATTCAGGCGGGCATTGAGAATCGGCGGCTTCTTGGCGTTCAGTGCAACGTCAATCGTCCAGTATTCCTGCTTCTCGAAGGCCTTGATTTCGCGTTCGCGTTCGACAATCAGGCGTAGAGCCACCGTTTGCACGCGGCCAGCGGATAAACCGCGCCGAACTTTGTCCCAGAGCAGCGGAGAAATCTTGTATCCGACCAGGCGGTCCAGCACTCGCCGGGCCTGCTGGGCCTCCACCAGATTGACGTTAACCGCCATCGGCTTATCGAAGGCCTTCTTGACCGCGTTCGCCGTGATCTCGTTGAACATCACGCGGAAGATGGCAGGCTTATCAGACTTTTTCGGAAGCAATTCTTCTTGCAGGTGCCAGCAGATTGCCTCCCCTTCGCGATCAGGGTCAGCCGCGAGGTAGATGGAATCCACACCTTTCGCCGCCTGCTTCAGCTCAGTCATGAGCTTCTTCTTACCCTCGATCACTTCGTACTTTGGTGTGAAGTCCTTTTCGATATCGACAGCCAAGTCCTTCTTCGGAAGGTCCTTAACGTGACCAAGCGAGGCTTTAACTATGTACTGTTTGCCTAGATATTTCCCGATTGTTTTCGCCTTCGCCGGGGATTCAACGATGACGAGCGCTTTAGCCATATCCTGCTTTCTTCGGTACCGCTTCTCCAGGAGCCACCAACGGACCCTCGGGAACGCTACCCTTTTACCACACCTTGACGAAGTTCTTTCCTGGTAATTGCCTCACCAGGCCAGACATCTCAAGGTCAAAGAGTGCTGCGATCAGTTCAGATGACGAAACACCTTCGAAGGATTCAACCAGCATCTCAAGTTGTTGAGGCACATCGACTTGCAACGTATTTAGCAGCTTGCGGGCAAGCGCTTTTTGCGGTTCTTCCGGCCCGGCCGATTCAGCCGGGGCAACGAACTCGCCGGCTTCCAATAAAATTTTTTGCTTAGCCCTAGAAACCAGGTCGCGGCGGACCGCGGACGGAAGTTCGTTCGTGATGTCAGTCCATTCCTGGACCAGCTTGGCGCCCCCATCCTTAATTAAAAGGTTGGGCCCCCAGCTCATTTTCGACGTGATATTCCCCGGAACCGCAAATACTTCCCGCCCTTGGTCCATGGCCAGCTTGGCCGTAATGGCTGATCCGCTATGCTGCGCGCCTTCTATAATGACCACGCCGAGCGAAAGGCCGCTTACAATCCGGTTCCGAATCGGGAAGTTTTGGGGATATGCCGGAGCGCCCATCGGAAACTCGGAAACCAGCAGTCCGCGGCTTGCGATCTCCTGGTAAAGCCGACGATTTTCTGACGGATAGAGCACATCCACTCCGCAGCCGAGAACGGCTACCGTGGCGCCCTCCTCTTTCAGGGCGGCCCGATGAGCTGCGGTATCGATCCCGCGAGCCATTCCACTAACGACTGTAAGGCCTGCTTTCGCCAGGTCAGCGCTGAGCCGTTCCGAAGCAGCAATTCCGTAGGGGGTTGGGCGGCGGGTGCCGACGACTGCGATGGAATGGGTCGCGAGCAACTCCGGGTTGCCAAGCGTAAACAGAAGCAGCGGCGGGTCAAAGATCTCTCGCAACCGCTGCGGATAATTCTCGTCGTGGATGGTGATGAGCCGCACGCCCGTGTTCATGAGCTTTTGTTGCTGATCCACCGCATCGTCAAATGAGTAACCGCTTGCGATGTTGCGGGCCTGGGACTGGCTCAGACCTGCCGCTTCCAACTCCGAAGCCGACGCCCGAAAGATCGCCTGGGGAGACTTCAGCTTTCCGAGCAGCTTCAGAGTTCCCAAAGTTCCCAGACCGGGAACCATCCTGAGGGCGAGCCAAAACAGCGTTTCTTCAGCTGTTGATACGGTTCTAGACACGTGGAATAGGTGCCGCCCGGCAAGCGTAGTTCTCAAGGGCGGACCCCCGAGATTCTCCTGGCGAGAGAGCACCGCCAATGAAACCCCGACCGCGTGTGATCTCATCTAAAATGCTGATGTACAAGCTGGCCCTTCCCTTTGCACTCCTCTTCCTTGCCGCCTGCGTAGCGATGGAGGCGCAATACCCGGGACAATACCCGCCCGGCACTGGCCAGTATCCGCCCGGCCAATACCCGCCCGGACAATATCCACCTGGCCAATACCCTCCCGGACAGAGCCCTGCAGGGGGCAGCGGTATTCCTGTACCCTGGGGCGGGCGGAAGTCAAAGGACAAAAAGCAGGAATCGAAAGCACCGACCTTTTCAGCGGAAGGCCAGACCGTTTCGAACGACGGGAAGCAGTTGATCATTCAGACGAAAGACGGACGAGAGATCACCTTGGCCGTGACTTCGCAAACGAAGTACGTAAAGGGGGGCGCGAGTATTGAGGGCAATAAGGTCCTTCCACGCACCACAGTGCACGTCGACGCGTCAGAAGATAACGAATCGAACCTGACAGCAGTAAAGGTGGACCTTCTCAAGGAAGCTCAGGCGCAGGAAGCGGAAGCGAAGCCAAGCATCCGGGAACGGGACGCCCAGCCGCGCAAAACCGAAACTCAACGCGCAGACGCGGACAACGAAGCCATCCCGGATCCTACCTCGTGGGGCAAAGCTCCGGACGATCCCGACCGGCCTGTGTTGCACCGCGGAAAACCGCAGGGTAACGCGACGCATAAAGATAGTGGCCAGAGTGACGACGTTCTGGTAGCGAAGAACGAGCCCGCTCCGAAGGGGGCAGCTCAGACGAGCGGCAAAGAAAAGAAGGAAGATTCCACCGACTTCACCATTGAAGACGAATCTAACCGGCCGAAGCCCAAGGGGAATGGTTCCGAGCTGATTGCAAAAGCCACCGACTGGGCAGGTACATTTACGTAACGGATTACCCAACTTTGTTTGCCAGCAGATGACAACGCGCTACGTGGAGCAGTCGAAGTCCGATGGCTGGCAGGCGCTGGACATCGTTACAGCGAAAGTGATCTATGAGGACGGCAAGGAAAGGTATCAGGAGATCACTGTGGGGGGCAAAAGGACAAGCAAGTCGATGCTCGACCTTGGTGGCTCAACCTCGACGGGTGAGTTCGCCTCGACACTACAAAGCTTGTTTTCGCCGCGCAGCCAAGCGGATTTCAAGTTCGTGCAGTCGACTACGGTTGGCTCAACAGCAGCCGCAATTTACGATTTCAAGGTGGCGCTTCCCAACTCCGACTGGTTCATCAAGGTGGCAAGCCAGGCGCTGAAGCCTGCTTATAGCGGCAGCGTATGGATCGATCGATCGACGGGCGAGGTCCGGAGAATCGAAATGCAAGCGGACAAGATTCCGCAGGACTTCCCGCTCGATAGCGTGCAGTGGGCAGTGGATTACGATGTGGTCCGATTGGGAACTGCATCGTTCCTGCTTCCGGTTCACGCTGAAAATCTAAGCTGCCAACGCGGTACGACAATCTGCAGCAAGAACGCGGTTGACTTCCGCGATTACCACAAGTACAGCGGCGAGAGCACTGTCACGTTCAAGTAGGATTTTTATTCGTTAGGAGAACGCCGCATTACGCTGGGGAGAGTTTTCCGGAAAGGGCGTGCGGCAACGATAGTGCCCACTGCCCAGCCTAAGGATCCCGCACAGACAGCAACACCTACATGTGACACCAAGATGTGCCATGCGTCCAAATTCGGGCAGTGAACCTCGAGGGCGGCGGCTCCTATCAATCCGGCAAGTACGCCAGCAGTTGCGCCTGTCACGCCCGGAGCAAGTACCGTCCCTCGTCGAATCACCAGCCATACAAGCGCAGCGGTTGGCATCGCGACGCCCAGTCCGATCTTCAGGCACACCCAACTGGTCGCCCAAAATTCGTCTTCGCGCTCAAAATGAAAGCTTGCGGCGGTTCCGATTGCGAGCGCCCCAACGACAAGCGCCGGCAGTAGCTCAGGCCCTACCGTGTAGCGTCCTGCCGGAGCCATTAGCTTCACGAGAGACCACACGCACGCGGCTGCACATGCGCCTAGTGCCGCCAGGACGAGCGCTGTCTTGAGTGCGCCCATTTCCTCCCAACCGTAAGCGGCGCATGCTGAAACTCGCAACACCGAAGGCGAAACAAAGAATTGCGGCGAGGACCATCGCGTAAGTCAATCGCGAGGCGAGAGGCCGAACAGGTCGCAGATCGTCGCGCATCAACGCAGCGGCTCGATTCATCACCTCTGTCGAAGGCGCCGAAACAAGGGTCGAACCGTTAAGCGCTTCGGCGAACTTTCGACACTCCGGACAGCTGGCGATGTGGTCCTTCACTTCTTGCGAGTGCAGTGCATCGGCCGATTCGCCGCAAACAGCTTGTTGCACCTCGCGGCATTTGCGATCGGAGTTCGTCAACGTGTCTCCTCTCGACAACGTAACAAGGTGCGAAGACGCTCGTAAGCACGATGGGCCTTCTGCTTCACGGCACCGACGCTAGAAGAGGTGGCCTCTGCTATCTGCTCTAAGCTCAACCCGGCGACCTTCAGCATAGTGACCACTTCCTTCTGCGAGGGTGGCAAAGACGCAATCAACTCCTCGAATGTAGGCGCTTCTGCCGCCGCATTGGTACGAATCGGCGGCAGATCCGGCAGGGAGTCGACCGCAGCTTCGTGCGTTGTGATGCGACGCTTCTTTCGATAGGCGTCCACACGCACATGCCGCGCAATCGCATAGATCCAAGGCATCAGCTGTTCTCCCGGACGATACGTGTGGCGGGACCGATGCACGCGCAGCCATGTCTCCTGGAGAAGATCATCAGCCTCTTCACGAGTTCCACCCTGTGCACAGAAGAACCGAAGGAGCGTCGGGCTGATCGCATGAACCAGCACAGAAGGCGCCTGCGGGTCCGCTGCCTGGTAACGCTCCATCCAACGCTCGATGGGAAATCGCCTCAGACACATTCACCGTGGCAGCGGACAAGTCTCTGACTTCGGCTTCGTCTCCTTTCTTCGCATCCACTGTCAGCCATAGTAAACCGAATGCTGGAGGTCGGGTCCTGATCGTAGCGGCGTTCAAGGCTGCGCTCTGGACATTGGCATGGCGTCGAGGATTTCTGCGGCAGTCGTCCGGCCGCCATGCATCTTGACGATCTTGCTGAAAAAGATCACCCCGTTGGGGATCGATGAGAAACGTGGAAGGATAGGCGGTTTCCTTCGGAGCATCCCAGCGGAGTCCGTACGCGTTCGTGAATTGATAACCGGGATCGAGCACCAGATCGAAATTACCGGGCAGATGCTTGTCCGCCAGAAATTCGTTCGCCTTCCCTCCCAGGTCTTGCGGCGGGCCCAGGATACACCAGCATGAGATGGACGCCTGCTTTGGCGAAAGCGTCCGAGTTTTGCAGGAAATCCTGAACCTGGCGATTGCAGTACGGACACTGATATCCCGGGTAGCCTCTGAGCACGACCAGCGCTACTGGCCCTTTCGCGACCGTGTCGGAGAGCCGCACGGTTCTGCCTTCCGGCGTAGAGAGTGCAAAATCGGGTGCTTTTTCACCGATTGCGGGAGGCTGCGCGAGAACCGGCAAGAGGAAGCTGAAAAAGCCCGGCAAAGAGAAGCGCTGTTCGTGGCAGATTCACTTGCTCTCCTAGTAAGCGGCGATGCCGTTGAAACCCTGATGCCGGAGTAAAATCACCAACATCACCGAGGCTTGAGAGCAGTCCGTCTTGCCCGATTGCGAAAATTCCGATATTGCCCGTGCCGGAATTTAAGCTGTACAGATATTTACCATCCGTCGAGATCGCGATATTGAGATTCCCGCTGTTCGGCGGATTGACGCCGGCGATCGTCCCTCCGATTGGCGTCAGCGATCCGTTGTTCCCATTGGCAAAGCCGGAAATATTCGAGGAACCGGCATTCGAGGCGTAGATCCACTTCGCCATTCGGAGTCATTGCGTTCCAGCAGTTCGCAGCCCCCAGGGTAGGAACAGCCAGGCTGATTGCGGAAAGCGTGCCGGTCGCCAAGACCGAGTACGAGGAGATGGTGGACCCGTTCGAAGCACCGGCAGGGCCGGTTTCAGAAACCACTATCGTTCGTAGCGACGAGAAGCTTGCGGCAAAGACGCCCGGGGCGGAACTGTGACTAACGACGGCTCGACCCAAGGTCCCGTCGGTCTTTATGGGATAGATGTCGATGTTGTTAGGTGTTCGCTCGGTCACGACCAGGAATTGTCCATCCGGGCTGATGGAAACCGACGATGCGCCGGTCGTATTTGCGGTTAGAAAGACCGTCGAGTTCCTGATCTGCTTCAAGTTATTGTTCCCGTCCAAGCGGAACGCAACTACGCTGCCTGGGCCACCAGCGTTAAGGACGTAAACCAGATCGTTCCATTGCGCGACAGCAACCGGCTCGGCGCCGCCGGAGGGCGCTTTATCAACAAACGTCAGCGCGGCATGACGAACCCGGAGAACCGATACCGTTCCACTGCCCGCATTGACGGCAAACAAAAGCGAATGATCCTGGCTGAGGATAAGCGACGCCCTGGGATTGCAATGGATCGGTAACACCGCCGCTGCCCCTTCCGCCCGTCGCATAGCGGCCCGCATCGTAAAGACTTCCATCGGATTCCGTTCGAAGGCGATGATCTCGTTTTTGTCGGCGGCGTTGGTCATGACGAAGACAGCGCCCGCCTTTCCCGTTGCAGCTTCGGTCAGCATAGGCGTAGTGGCGATCAGCACGACCACCAGCCATTCGCATAGATGTTCTGGACACTTCTCGACTCCTCTTCTGCGGGACGTAACGGAGGTAACCTAGCGAAGGTCCTCCTTGCTCGTCGCGCATTTACTTATTCGGAAGGAGTCAGTGGTAAGTCACGGTCCGCGAAAAAATTTTTCGCGCTACAAGTCGGCGATGTTACTGAAGCTGGATGAGCCGGATGAAGATAGCCCGCTAGAAATCGATAGACTTCCTTACGCGAGTCCTTCGCCAGCTTTGTATCGATTCGATTGAAATGATGACCGCCGGGCGCGTTCTCATAGATCTTGTACTCGAACTTTTTCCCTTCGGCCTTCAGAGCCTCGATCAGATGCTCCACTTCCAGGACGTTCACATCTTCGTCCGCGGTGTTTGTGTGAACCAGCAGAGGAGTCTGGAGCTCTTTCACGTGTGTGACGGGAGACCGCTTGCGGTATTCGGCGATATCTTCCCGCACCGTCTTCCCGATGTGATAAGGAGCGGAGTACAAGTTCTGATACGACACGTCTTCATATCCCAGCCGCGCAACTAAGTCACTGACCGGCACTCCGGCATATGCGACCGCATAGAACGTTGGATGCTGGAAAATGTTCATCAGGGTTATGAGTCCGCCATGACTCCAGCCCATGATGCCGACGCGCTTGCTGTCAAGAAAGTCGTAATTTTCAAGCATCCAGCGCGCACCCTCGTACACGTCGTCCACTTCACGGCCGCCGTAGTCGATGGCCTCATAGAACGCGCGGCCATAGCCCGTACTGCCGCGATAATCTGACGAGATAACGCTGTAACCCTGGGCGATGAGCTCACTGACAATATGCGCTTCGCTGGTGTCGAAGTTTGCATGAACACCGCCATGAATCAGCACGATGAGCGGCTGTTTCTTCGATCTGTCCATGTTCTTCGGAAGGAATGTGTACGCGTGGATGATCAGAGGATTGACCGCGCCCGGAGCTTTTGGATTGGGCGTATGTGCACGCGGAAGCGAGGTGTACTCGATCTGGTCCACTTCGGCAACGTCGCCCAGCTTCGTGTACCACATGAGGTCGTCCACCCGCTTCAGGATCTCTTCCGACCGATCGGAGCCGGCGGACGCCGGCGGTTGCGCCGGCCGAGCGGTTTGAGTGCGTGTTTCTCCCGCGGGTGACTGCCCGGAGGCCGCTCCCGCGAGGAATACGACGAGTGACAGGTAAAGCGCGGCGTTCTTCATGTGGTCCTCAGAACAGAAATTTCAATGCGAACTGGATAACGCGCGGATTGGCCACCGTCGAGTTGATCGTCCCGAAAGTGGAAACGGTGCTGATCGAGCTGGACGGATTCCCGAAGTTCGGGTGGTTGAAGATGTTGAAGAACTCCGACCTCCATTGCAGGTTTCGACGTTCCCCGATGGCGAAGTTTTTCACCGCCGAGAAATCGAAATTCGCCTGAGAAGGACCGCGCAGAATGTTGCGCCCGGTATTCCCCCATCCGGTTCCCGCAGTCACAAAGCCAGCAGTGTTGAAGTATCCGTTTAAGCGACTCTCAACCGAACCGCTGGTCATGACGCTAGCCGTGCTCGCTCCCGGTAGCCCAGCTTGCTCGCGAGGTCGTTTCTCCGTAGAGAGTAGCGCCAGTGGAATCGTTGATGCTGAACGGACTCCCCGATTGCCAGGTCGTCACTCCCGCGAGTTCCCAGCCGCCAAAGATGGTCCTGGTGAGCCCGTTTTTCGGCAGAGCGAAGCCCCAATACGGCACCTCGTAGATGTAGTTCACAACGAACCGGTGACGGCGATCGAAGTCCGACAGACCACGGTTTTGCTTCAAATCGTTCTGATCGCCGCTGACGGTGTTGAACACGGACGTGGAAGCGCCCGAGTTGTTGTCGATCGATTTCGAGAACGTGTAAGAGATCAGGAACTGCAGACCGTGTGAAATCCGCTTGGTGGCGCTGAGCTGAAGGGAATTGTAATTCGAATCGGTGTCGTCCTCCAGATAGACGAGCCCGCTTGTGGAGAAGCCGACGAACGGAGCCCGCAGACTGGCGTTTGCAGCCGTGTTCGTCGTGATGCCGTTGATCGGATTCGACGGGCTCGCCAGAAGAGCCTGGTTGATGAGCCGCTGAGTCGGCAGATGAGTCCCTTTGCTCCCCACGTATCCGGCTTCTAACAGCAGCGAATTCACCGGCTGCCATTGCAAATTCAACGCGTATTGATTGGTATAAGGCGTCTTCAGGTTTGCATCGATGGCGTTTGTGGCGAGCGCAGGACGCGTAGGTGAGTATGGCGGCGAATAGAGCAGCGGGGCCAGCGGGAACTGGCTCGGCAGAGGCAGAACGGGAAACGGATTCGCCAGACTTGCCGCGGCATTATCCGTGCCCGACAGATCGGAACGAAGGTAATTGGGAGGAGCCAGAGCCGTTCGCAGCCCGATCTGATTCGAAAGCCGATCGAAGAAAATGCCGTATCCGCCACGCAACGCCAGCTTGTTTGTGAGTTGATATGCAAAGCCAAGCCGAGGTGCGAAATTCTTCCAGAGCTCGTCGTTGGTCAACCGCGGGTTCACGGCCGGAAGACCTTGGAGCAGCTTCGTCGCGTTGTTGGACTGAACAAATCCGGCGCTGGTTGATCCTCCGGCAGGAGGCGGAACGTACAGCGCCGGCACAAAGTTCCCATCGCGCCCGCCTTTGTCGACTCCCAATCCAAAACGATCCCACCGCAATCCGAGGTTCAGGGTGAAACGGGAAGTCACCTTCCAGTCATCCTGCACGAACGCATCGTAGTCGCTCAGGCGATCCGCACGGAGAGACACACCGCTTGCGACGCTGGTGCTGCTGAGGTTGCTGTACACAGTTCCATTGCCGCCCTGGGCGATCGATCCCGCAGGTCGCCCCAGCAGGAAGTCCGGGAACGAAAGCATCGAGATGGTGCCGCGCGCCCGATTGTTGTTGTAGTAGTTGTCCTGGTAGCGGCGGAACTCACCTCCGAACCGAATACTGTGCTTTCCGGCGACGAGCGACATGCTGTCGGAGTATTGCCACGTGTTTTGAGCGCCGGCCTGATCGTTGTCAACCGAATAGCCGAGCGCGAAACGTGCCCGGACACCGAGATTTGCGGAAGGTCCGAGAAGATCGGACGAGTTGAAACGCGACATACCGAAGAGGTGAGATCGGAAGTGAGGATTCGGGAATGTCAGCGCCTTTAATTCGCATGAAACCGGCACGGAACTCGTTGACCAATCTTCCGCTGAAGGTATGGACATCGCTAATGTTGAATGCGCGTCCCTTAAAGTCCTGGGTGACTCCAAATCCGGGGACATTGGCCGTAGGAAAGGAACTAAACTGCGGCTGGTTCGAGATGAAGGCCTTCAGCGACAGGCGGTTGTTCGCCGAAAAGATATGATCGACGTTCATCGTCCCCTGGTCTTCGGTGTAGCGAGCAGGAGACGAAATCGAGTAGTTGCCGGTCGGCGATGTGCTCTGGGGCGAGGGAATCAGATATTGTCCGTTCGGCAGCTTGTAATTGAGCAGCGCTAATGCAACGGGTGAAATATTCGACCCGTCGGCTGCCACCGCCAAGCCTCCTCGAGTACCGGCCTTCCCTCCAAACAAAGCACCGAGAGCACGAGCGGAGCGATCGCTCGTCAACTGTGGAAGCGTAATGGTGCTGGAGCCGTACAAACCGTTGCTTTGCCGGGTTCCCTGATAACCAAAGAAGAAAAATGTCTTGTCCTTGATGATCGGCCCGCCCACCGTACCGCCAAACTGATTTTGCTTCAGTACGGGACGAGCAGACCCGTTTCGATTGAAGAAGAAGTCGTTCGCGTTCAGGTCGTCATTCCGGAGAAACTCGAACAGCGAGCCGTGATAGTGAGCTGTTCCCGATTTTGTTACGAGATTGACATTCGCCCCGCCATTACGGCCAAACTGCGCATCGTACAAACTCGTTTGAACTTTGAATTCCTGAATAGTCTCAGGCGAAGGGATCATGGAGCCATTCGAAGAAGATGTGTTTTCGGAAAGGCTGTTCGTATGAATGTTCACGGCATCGATACCATCGATCGTCAGGCTGTTTGATACGGTGCGGGCACCGCTCGCCGAGATCGTTTGCGTTCCTCGTCCTAGAGCTCCGGCATCGTTCAACGGCGCAGAAGTGCCAGGCGACAACGCCAGAAGTTGGGTGAAGTTTCGCGACGAGAGCGGGATTTCCTGGATCGCTTTTTCGTTCACCACTCGACCCAGCGCAGCATTATCCGTCTGCAACAGCGGTGCTTCTTCGGTAACACTGACTTGCGAGGCCACTCCCGCAGGAGCAAGAGTGGCATCCAGAGTAGCGGTTTCGCTCACGGCAACCGTTGCGTGTCCGATCGTTTACCGAATCCCTGCATGCTGAAGTCGACCCGATACGAGCCGGGCGTAATGAATGGAAACCGATAAAGCCCCGCTCCATTCGTCGTCACTGTCTGGGACTGCCCGCTCGATTCGGCTGTAGCTGTCATCGTGGCGCCCACGATCACGGCTTTGCTTGAATCCGTGACTGTACCCGTTAACGTTCCGCCAGTCTGGGCGGCCAACGGACGACAAAAGCGCGGCAGAGATGGCAAGGGTGGCGCTGATGGCGGAAAGTCCTGCACGATAGCGTCCCGCACCTTTCTCTGGTCTGATTCTCAATTGGTAGATTCTCCCTGAAGATACGATGGAGCGCGGATAGCTGATCCAGCTAGACAACGACCGATGCGAAGAACTGGTCCAGATCTAAACCGGATGTGATCCGGCGAAGCGTGGCGCGAGCGAGGCGGCCATCTGAGGATGCGAGGTTCTGACATAGACCTGCTTCCGGAACGTGCAGCTTTTTTATCAGTGTACGATGGAGCTCGCTCATTGGCTCTATTGAAGGACGGGCGCGCGCCTGCGTTAACTCAGGGTATTGTTGTTTGCGACTGGCGTCTTATGCGCCCGGTTCGAGACTGCGTTTCACGTACTAAGACGTAAGACAACGGACCAGGTCGTCCAGCGTCGCACCCGAGTAATCGGCCGTCACTCCGAGTTCCTCAGCCGGCTGATTCTGCCGATTTACCCAGAACGTGGGATACCCGAATCGCCTTAGCGCCTGCTGCGTCCCACCCCGCGAAAGCGGCGAACATGATTTCTTCGCGCCTGAGACCGAAAGCGTCGATGGCCATTTGATAGGTACGGGGATCGGGCTTGAAGGCAGCGACACGATCGGTGCTCAGAACATGATCAAAGACCTGTTCGAGACCAGAATTTCGGATGCCGGCGTCGAGCATTGCCTCGGTCATATTTGACACAAAGGCTAGCCGCATGCCTGCATTCTTCAAAGTGCGAAGTGCCGCCGGTGCTTCTGGCCAGCATCGAATTTCCCAATACGCGTCCATCAGACGAAACGTTGGATACTCGGCACGTCGAGCTTCAGCAGCTTCGCCGCAAACACCAGTGCGTCTTCAGTCACTCGCCAGAAGTCCACGTACTGGCGCGACGCTGTTCGGAGCCAGGTGTACTCAAACTGCCGAGTCCTCCAGGCAGTCGCCAGATCCGCTCCTTTGCCAGGGAACAGGTTCTCGGCAAGTGCGAATATGGGCCGGGGATCGAGAACAGCAAAGGCGTCAAACGCAACTGCTTTCACGACCCAGGCCCGATCGGCCGGCGCTCGCGCGGGGAGTGGCGACGAGCCCAGCCGCAATACAGACTGCTCGAAAATTCGCGACGGTTTGATCTCATGAATGACCGAATCTCCTCGCTTGTGCTCCGCAGTGCGCCCGTAAGTCGGCGAAAGGCCCGCGCCGAACGCGTCAAGTTCGAACGGAACGCAACTGCGGAAAGTCTAGGTTTCGAAACAGGGACGAAGGAGGCAAGAAACGCTAATTCAGCGCCCTCGCCGGGTGTTCTAAGACAAATGCAGCAACTCTTCTACCCAGGCGTTCGCCTTCGGTTAAGTCAAAACTGAAATGCGCTCCAGCATAAACTCGGCTACGGGTCGCTTCGACTTCGGCGTCAGAGACGCTATCGAAATGACGTGTGACACCGCTCATCACTTCAGACGTTACGTCCATCGAGATCCAATCGGTCTTAAGTGTCGCAACCAGGATCTCCGCCGCAGCGGCACTAACCACCGCGTGAGCACCCGGGTATGACGGATCCGGTGCCGTATTCGTCACTTCCGGTAGCCACTGTGGATCCGGCATTGCACTCGGCGTGAGGTTCGGGTCGGCCGCTCGAATCGCGGTCACTGGACGCCAGAAATTGTATTGGTATTTTGCGTCATAAAAAGCAATGACGGAATCTGCGAGTGCCACGTTGAGAAGGGCAAAGACGCGGGCTGTATCTGCCGTGTTCAAACTCTGCGCCGCCGTTGTAGTCTGTGCAATCTCGTTCCAGTAGTTTTGAATAGATCCGTTCCAGAATCTGCCAATGAGCATCTGTTCGGGCGTGGCGGACGAATTCACCGTCGCGCCCAGCATCTGCACTTCACTCAATGCCGCGCGCATACAGGTTCGATTTCAGCGACGGCGGAGGTCCGGGCCGGAATTGCGCTGCTCTCTGCAAAGCGAACGGCGTAACATCGGCCCAGTGCACCAATTGAGGCTGCTTGGGAAATTTGGCGGCGTCGATTGATAGTCACCGGGATTCATGCCAAACGTGTATGTAGGGGGTGTTGCGTTCGACCCGTCGTTTGCCCGCTCACGCGATAATCCGGTCGCCGGCTCGGTTGCCAGTGACGATGGCTTCGAGGAACCTGGCCATTTTAGGACCGTTGCGAGCGTTGCAAGGGAAGCTTGGTACGTCTGGTCTAAATTAGCCTTAACACTCGGATATAAGCTAATTAGCACTTCGTGAGCGGCAGCGATGGCTGCCACCTTTCGCAATGCCTCCCCGTTGTTGTCGCTGCCATTGAAAGAGCGGACTGCATCCTCCATCGCCACGTGCATCATTGCGAAATTTCGGGTGGAATGAATGGTCGCTGGTTGCAGACTCGGTGTCCGAACGAGAGATAGCAACGTGCGGTTCCATTCAATGATCGGATTGGGAGCTGGGTGCCGGCGCTGTCTGGGCAAAAATGGCAGAACGGCGCAAAGCGCTAGTGCCGCGGGCGAGAGTCGTAGTCTGGGAAACAACATATTCCTTTCCTCGTTCCCTGTACTGGAAAGACGGAAGAAAAAATTCCCGCTAATTCTTCGGAAGCAAGTTCTTGAACTGCTCTAACTCCATTTTGTTCAGATCGGAGACAGCTACGAAGTACATTCCGCCGTTGCTCCAGCGAATCACGTTGTAACCTTTCGACGATTCATCGCCCGCTTGCCTCGCCGGTCGTAATAGCGCCAGATGAAAAGATCGATTACGTGTTTTCTTCGCTGATACACCAGGGTCGCGACGGATCGCCCGCCGAGATAATCCACTCGACCGCCCACAAGAGGAAAGCCCTGTTGTGCCAAATCGTTTACCGGCGGCGAGAAGTCGATTCGTCCGTTAAACCAGGGCTTTACCGTATGACGGTCCGTTGAAACGACGTCGGTGGTATGTCCCGGTATCAGCGCGCGAACATGACTCGAAATTACTTGGTCTTCCAGTCCTTTATCCGTCTTTTGCTGCATCAGCCGAATCGAAAGGGTACTTGCGAGTAAGATGGCGGCCGCAAGTGCACCCCAAACCCGCCAATTAGGCGCGGTCTGCCGGTCGGCGCGGATGCTCTTCCGAATGCGTGCTTCAAGGCCAGGAGGAGCCTGATAACTTAACTCCACTATTGCGGATCATGTCTCGACGGGACTGCAAGCGCGCCAGCGCCGCGGTACACGTGTCGCAAGTCGAAACGTGAAGTCGAAGCTGGAGTTCGGCATTGGAGTCGAGTTCACCGTCGAAGAATGGTCCCAGCATCTCTTGCGCAACCGAACAGTTCACTGACGAACCTCCTTCCCCTTACCGGTCAGGCAAGTTTCGAGGCGGATTCGTGCTCGATTCAGGCGAGACATGACTGTTCCAATCGCAAGACCGGCGGCGATTGAGATGTCTTTGTAAGAAAGCTCCTCTAATTCCCGCAGAACAAGCACCTCGCGATATTCGGGCGGAAGAGCCTCAATGCAACCTCGCAGCGCCTGCAGATCTTCCTCCAGCATCATTCTGCGCTCGGGACTCGTTTCAGCAGAAGCTTGCATGTCGAGATCTTCACTCGCCGGCATTTGCTGCCCTTTACTGGCTTTCAGCAAGGTGTAGCAAGCATTCCGAACAATGCCGAGAAGCCACGCCCTCCCATCGGTGCCGTCGAAGCTGGCGAAATAGCGATGTGCCCGCAGAAATGCATCGTGAACCACATCCTGCGCGTCTTGTTCGCTGCGGAGTAACCAACGCGCAAGATTATAAGCAGAGTTCAAGTGGGGGAGAATCACCCGCTCAAACTCGGCACTGAGCTCGGATTGCGACATGGTTTTGCTCAGCGGATACGCAGACAGTGCCGTGCGGCTCAATGAAACAGTACCAGACAACTCGAGATCGTGTCCTTTCGCAGTCTAAAGGTGCTTACTGGCTAGTGCCGCTTTTATTCCCGGAAGGACCCCCTATCTTGGCGAGCCCAAAACTCAGAAGGATCGTTCAGGTACGTTGGAATGGAAACCGTTAGGGCTTAACGTGCTCAAGCTAGAGCAAACCGGGCGATTGCATCGGCGTGGATGCCAGCACAGTCAACTAGAGGGTATCCGGCAGTCTCTTCGCTGAGGGCCAGTGCCAGGTCTGTGCCTCCCAGCAGGATCGCCTCTGCGCCTCCGGTCGCGAGCAGACGGTGAGCCACGTCATCAAACACAGAGCGCTGCTCGGGCGTCACAAAGCCCGATGTTGCCATGGCAACGTAGGCTTCATGAACACGGTCTAAGTCGGGTCCGATTGGCGGAATGATTTCTGCGCTGGCGATACCGCCGTAGAAACGCGTCTCCATCACGGTGCGAGTTCCCAGAATGCCGATCCGCTTGAGGCCGCGCGCTCTCGATAGCTCGGCTCACTTCGGAAAGCATATCGATAAGGGGAAGCGGCTGATATCGCCTTGAAGGCATCGATACAGAAATGCCCGGCGATCGATGTTACAGCTACGCATTCGGCGCCTGCCGAAACCAGGCGGGCAGTGAGTCGGGCGTATATGGATGTCTGTGCCGCAACGTCATTGCTGGCTAAATTGCGCAGAAGCGTGGGTGCATCGGCGTGCACAATGGTCAGATCCAGGGCGGAGTTTCTCTCCGCAAACGTGGAAATTAACCTTCGATAGTAATAATCTGTTGCTCCTGGGCCGATTCCTCCAATCAGTCCGATATGCATGGTCATAGCGTGTTTACGGATCCTTCTGTCCGGTAGGCCGTACTGCGCGCGGCCATCATTGCTTGTAAACCACTCCGCCCTTCATCACGAACCTCACACGGCGAAGCGCATTCAAATCTTCGATCGGATTGCCTTCGACAGCAATCAAGTCGGCGAACATCTTGGGTTTCACCTGCCCGATATCCATATGGAGCACTTGGCCCGCAACCGACGTGGCCGCCTTCAGCGCATTGATCTTTGACATGCCGGCATCCGCCATGGCATCCAGTTCCCAGGAGTTTTGGCCATGTGGGAACGTCCCTACGTCGCTACCGCTAATTATGGTCACGCCGGCTTCGAGAGCAGCCTTGAAACTCGCCTTTCGTCGAGCCGCAGCAGCAGAACTGGGCGCCTGACCAGTGTTGCCAACACCACCGCCGCCCGCCGTCAATGTCGGGCAAAACGCAACGTGGTGCTCGACCATGAGCTTGAAGATCTCGGGCGTTCCTTCGTTCCCATGCTCGATCGTCTCGGCACCCGCGAGGATGGCTCGCCGCATTCCTTCCGGCGTACTGGTGTGGACGGCAACGGGTACGCCCGCGCTTCTTGCGGTCTCAACAGCCAGCTTCATCTCTTCGAGCGAGAAGGTCGGATGCGAACCGGGGTGTGGTCCCCAGCGATAATCCCCGTACAGCTTGATCCAGTCCGCACCGCGTCCGATCTGGTCTCGGACAACCTTAATCAGGCTATCGACACCATCCGCTTCTTCCGCTCCTTGCGGAATGTGCCATTCGAGCACAAAGCCTTTCGGAGCATAGGTGTTCGTAGCAACAATCGCGCGCGTGGAAACCAGCATTCGCGGACCGGGAATGATTCCCTGCTTCGATGGCCTGCTTCAGCTCCACGTCCGAATAACCCGCGCCCTCAGTCCCGAGATCGCGAATTGTCGTAAAGCCGGCCTGCAACTCATCGCGTAAATGATTCGTCGCGCGAGCCACGCGAAGAGCTAACCCTTCATGCGCCACCTGGTCGTTCCAGGACGTCTCCTTGTATGCGTGTAAGAAAACATGCGAATGCCCTTCTACCAGTCCCGGCATAAGCGTCAGGCCCGGCAGATCGACGATCTTGGCCCCGGCGCTATCGATGCTCGCAGCAGGACCGGCGGCTTCTATGCGGTCGCCCGAAACCCGAACTGCCCAATTCTGATGAAGAGCCTCGCCGTCGAAAATTTGCGCTGGCTTCAGAATGAACGTCGTATTTGGCGGACTCGGCCTCGTTACTTGCGCCGATAAATGAAGTTGCATTCCGCAAAACCGCAAGTACGGACAATAAGCCTGAACACGCTCGCATCACGAGATTATAGGCGGTCGTCCGTTGAGCAGTGATGTTCTTGATCTGTTTACAGCCTTCACGCGTACAGTATCGAAGGGGAAGCGATGTCGATAAACCTTGCACAATCACAGTTGCGCTTCGGCATGGTCAAGGCGAACGAATCTCGTTCGGAGGAGTGGAGATTACGTTCAAGAGTCCGGTTGGAGAGCAGGAGGGCTGGACCGTTCTTGACTACGTTTTGCCGGCACGGCAATTCGGAGCCGTACTTCACTATCACCGTGTTCTGATTGAATCCTTCTACGTTCTGGAAGGCGAAATCTGGTTCCGGATTGGGGATGAAGAGATTACGCTCGGAGCGGGTGGTTTCGCCCTTGTTCCGCCTGGGATCCCGCACTCGTTTGCGAACCATACAGACGCTCCCGCGCGCATGCTAGCCCATGCTTCCAGCGCCGATCACAAGCGTTTCCTTTGCGAATTGTTCGAACTCATTCAGGATGAGCCGGAATGGCCACCGAAAGATCCGGGGAAGATCATTGAGCTCGGGAATCGCTTCGATACGGTCTATCTTCAGTGAAATGCGAAGCTGAAAGTGATGTGCAGAAGCATCAAGGTACTGCGAAGGCAAGAAGCTCCGGCGACAGAAGACGAAACGACGGCCGCAGCGCTGCAATTCGTTCGTAAAATCTCCGGGAATGCGCAAGCCATCCAAGGCGAACCAGGAAGCGTTTGATCGTGCTGTTCTGGAAATTAGCGCCTCCAGCAAGCGTCTGCTCGAGAATCTGGGCCTCCCGGCCCCTTCGCGTATTCGTTCGCGAAACGTTACTGTGGCGAACGATTCGCCACGTCATCCTGCTTAAAACCTTCTCCGAGTCTTTTCTTCTACTTTCAAGAGAATAGTTCCTTCTTGCGGCGACTAAAGATACGCCAAATTACATTTGTCGACAGCTGGCGCGATCACTTTCGGACAGCTTCGCGATGAACAAGGAACGAATTTCTTGAGTCTCCGCTTCAAGTCAAAAAACATAAACGCTGCAACCCTTCTCGTGCTCGGCGGGAGCTTCCTGCCGTTTGCGGCCGAAGCGCAGACCTCTCTTACGTTCGTCCCGATGACGCCATGTCGTGCCGTTGATACGCGTGTGGCTAAAGGGCTGCTTGGCAGTCCGATCATGACGCCGGGCACAAGAGATTTTCCGATTCTTAGCGGTACCTGCTCCATCCCGTCCACGGCTGTTGCGTATTCGATGAACGTGACCGCCATCCCCAAAGAATCCCTGGATTACCTGACGGTCTACGCGACCGGCCAAACGAAGCCGGATACGTCGACCTTGAATTCCAGAAACGGCGAGACAGTGGCCAACTCGGTAGTCGTCAGCGCAGGTACGGATGGCAATGTTTCCGCATTTGCAACGGACGAAACAGAGGTCGTGATGGACATCGACGGTTACTTCATCCCTGCTCCGACAGCCGGGCCTGCAGGTCCGGCGGGTCCCACTGGGCCTATGGGTCCGGCGGGTTCGGTCGGTCCAGCGGGTCCGATCGGCATTCCTGGCGTCCAAGGTATGACAGGTTCGACAGGTCCGATGGGTCCAGCAGGCCCAATCGGTCCGGTCGGCCTCGCGGGCCCAACCGGAGCAGCCGGAGCGCCGGGTCTGGTTTATCAGGGTATCTGGTCCACCAGTTCTTCCTACGTAACCGGTGATGTTGTGTTCTATTCAGGTTCGAGCTACGTGGCGACTCAGGCAAGCTCGAACAAGCAGCCCGACACGAACGCGAGCTTCTGGTCGCTTCTGGCTCAACAGGGGCTTCAGGGTCCAACCGGTGCTGACGGGCGCAGCTGGACCAGCGGGTCCTGTCGGACCAGTTGGTGCGACAGGTGCGACTGGTGCCCCAGGCTCGATGGGGCCAGCAGGACCGACGGGAGCGACAGGACCAACAGGAGCGACCGGAGCGACGGGACCCGGAGGGGTGCCGTTCCGAGGCGCCTGGTCATCGAGTACGGTTTACGCGTCGAATGACGCTGTGTTCTTCGGAGGTTCGAGCTATTTCGCTCTGAATTCCAACTTCAATATCCAACCGGATTCCGATCCTAGTGTCTGGTCTCTTCTGGCGCAGAAAGGGGACGCTGGCCCAACTGGACCCACCGGTGCGACGGGTGCAACCGGCCCAGCAGGCGCCACTGGTCCTGCCGGACCCACGGGCGCAACGGGCGTGGCCGGACCGACTGGTGCGACAGGTGCCACTGGCGCAACCGGACCAACTGGAGCGACGGGTGCAACCGGGGCAGCAGGTCTTACCTGGAAAGGAACATGGTCCTCGAGCACAAGCTATGCGGTGAACGATGCGGTCTACTACTCAGGATCCAGCTATATTGCGACCGCTACGAACACGAACAAGCAGCCAGACACAAACACCAGTTCCTGGTCACTGCTCGCGCAACAGGGCGCTACCGGTGCTGCTGGGTCTGGCTCAGGTGGCCTTGTTTATACGAGTTCGATCTATAATCTGTCCGCGTCACCCAGTGCTTACGGTCCAGTCTCAGGCATCGTCGCAGGCCTGAGCAGCACAGAGGCAAATTACCAACAGCTGGTTGGAGCCACCTGCACAGCCGGGACGCTGTACGCGCGCACCGACCAAACGGCTTCGCTATCGATTGTAATTCGCAAGAATGCCGTTGATGCATACACGCTAAACTTTTCCGGAACGTCAGCAACGGGTACCAGTATCGGCGTGAGTTTCCTTCCAACGGATTTTATTAACTATTTCGTATCGGGAACAGCGGTGGCGACTTCGCGCCTCAAGCTGGCCCTTACTTGTCAGTGATAAAGGTATCGTCTTAGATATCCCTCATGAATGACTCCTATATAGGACAGATCATGTTGTTTGCAGGCAATTATGCCCCCGCTGGGTGGGCACTTTGCAACGGGCAGTTATTGCCCATTCAGCAGAACGCTGCATTGTTCAGCCTCATTGGAACCACCTATGGCGGGGACGGACAAAGCACATTTGGATTGCCCGATTTGCGCGGGCGTGCGCCTATTCACGTTGGTCAGGGACCGGGTCTCCAGAACTACGTTTGGGGACAGAAGGGCGGTGTCGAGGCCGTGACTCTGACATCGCCCGAGATGCCGGCGCACATCCACGGATTCGGGCAAGCTTGCAGCAGCGATCCCGGCGGTGAAGAGAGTCCGGCTAACAATTACCTTGGCTCGCAATCGCCGGGCATCTATTCCGCAACATCGAATGCCCAGATGGGAGCGGGCACTAGTTCCACAGCTGGCGGGAATCAGGCTCACGAGAATCGCGCACCCTACCTCGCGATCAACTATTGCATCGCGCTGACAGGTCTCTTCCCGAGCCGCGACTAAAAGCAGCGAGCAGTCACTTCAAAGAGGCTCAGAAATGGGCCTCTTTTTTATTGCTTTCGACCTGCTGCTCGCACCAACTTGCCGGCAGACTTTGCCTTTTCTGAGGAAGCCGGCTTCTTCAGCGCAGCCAGGCTTTTTTGAAGCGCTTCGGTGATGTCCACGACAGCCGCCTGCCGCTTCGGCTCTTCCGCCAGAGTGATCGGTTGCCCCGCAACTTTCTTCGCGATCATCTCTTCCAAGCGTTCCCGGCGTGTGTCTTTGTACTTCTCGGGCTCGAAAGGAGCTTCAAGCGATTCGATCAGCGTTTGCGCCAGTGCGAGTTCCTTGTCTTTTACCAGATCCGTGATGGCGTGGTACTCTTCATCCGCGCGCACCTCAGAGCTGAAGAACATTGTGTGAGCCACGAGCCCGTGCTTACCCGGCCTCACAATGACGATGTGCTCCCGACTATGCATTGCCAACTGCGAAACGGCAACGAGATTCGATTTCCGCAGAGCTTCAAACAATAAGGCATAAGCCTTTTCTCCCGCCGCATCCGGAGCCACGTAATAAGAAGTTTCGAAATACACCGGATCAACATCGGAAAGGCTGACGAACTCCTCGATCTGCATCTCGGTTGCAGTTTTCGATTCCAGGCTCTTCAGCTCCTCCGGGTCCAACGCCACGTATCGATTCTTTTCGTATTCGTAGCCCTTCACAACCTGCTTCTCGCTTATCTGGTCGTTCGTGTCCTGGCTCAACGAGACTTGCCGGACGGGTGCAAGCACTGGCTCTGGCGCCCGTACGGCCGAAGGCGCAGGCACAGCCGGTTCCCCTTTCCTTCTGCCTTTCGCCGGCTCTGGAGGAGGTGCTTCCTCCATTTCCTCTTCTTCGGCGCGGCCAGCGTACGACGAAGCCGCCGGTTCAGCCCGATAGAGCCGCCGCAAACTGACACGCTCCGCGCGCGCTGCGCGGAACAGCCGCACCGGCACCGAGACCAGACCAAACGTGATAAATCCGCGCCAAACCGTGCTTGCCATGTGCGCCTCCTCTCTTAGGATCGGTCGAAAGAAGATTCCGTTTCAACTGTCGACTGACAGTGACCGCTAGACTTGTCCTTATGTTCGTTCGCGCCTCCCTCGCGGCATTCACCTTTGCAGCCGCTCTGCTTGCTCAAGAAAACGCCTCATGGACGGAACCATTTCCGCCGCATCACGTAATCGGCAACGTTTATTACGTCGGCAGCAAAGGGCTCGCTGCTTACCTGATCACAACGCCACAAGGCAATATTCTGATCAACAGCAATCTGGAGAGTTCCGTGCCGATGATCCGCGCGAGCGTGGAGAAGCTTGGATTCAAGTTTTCGGACACGAAGATTCTCCTGATCAGTCATGCGCATTGGGATCACTGTGCCGGAAGCGCGGGACTGATAGCGGCGACCGGGGCCAAGTACATGGTGATGGACGCTGATGTGCACGACATCGAAACGGGCGGAAAAGAGAATTTCCATTACCGGAATTCTCCCGGTTCCTTCTACAAACCGGCAAAGGTGGATCGCGTGCTGCACGACGGAGACGAAGTGAAGCTGGGCGGAGTCACGCTGGTGGCTCATCTGACAGCCGGTCACACCAAAGGCTGCACAACCTGGACTCTCAAGGTAAATGACAGCGGGAAAACATACAACGTCGTCATCGTCGGCAGCCCGAACGTGAATGAAGGGTACAAGCTAGTGAATAACCGGCTCTATCCGAAGATCGCGGAGGACTACGAACACACGTTCGCCGTCCTGAAATCACTCCCCTGCGATGTATTTCTCGGCGCTCACGGCGAGTACTACAACATGTCGGAGAAGTATCCGCGCTTAAAAGCGGGCGGCGCCAATCCGTTCATCGATCCGGAGGGTTATCGTCAATATGTTGCCGATCGCGAGGCAGCGTTCCGGAGGGAACTCAAGAAGCAATCACAAGGGTCAAGCTAAGGCTTCTCTGCACCTTCGGTCGGGGCAACGCCCTTGCGAGACTCGCTCTTCGGACTGCCGCCGAGATCAAATTCTACTCCCGTTTTGATCAGCGATGCCTCGGTGGGTCCCTGGAAGAATGAGTATCCCTGGCGGTTGAACTTCCACGCCAGAGGGCCGGCGAGCTTTTTCCCGGCTTTCGATACCGATTGCTGAATAGATGTCACAAGCGCCTCGTACTGCGGGTCGCCCTGCTTATAACCGGAAAAACTGGCGAGATCCGTGCTTGCGACAAACACCACATCTACGCCGGGTGTCGAGGCAATCTCATCCGCGATCTTCACGCCGGCGGGAGATTCAATCATCGCCACGATCATGACGTTGTCGTTTGCAATTTGCCGGTAATCGGATCCCCACATAGCGCCATACTGGCCGTTTCCCAAACTCCGTTTACCGGCGGGTGGGTAATGCGAAAATTTTATCGCGTTTTGGACTTTCTGTATGTCCTCCACCATCGGAATGATGATTCCGGCGGCCCCGATATCCATTGCCTTCTGGATGTCTCCTTCCGTGGCGTCAGGGATCCGGATGAATGGCATCGCAGGCGCCCCTTTGCAAGCTCGAATCATGTGCGCCACATCCTGATATGTCATGGGACTGTGTTGCATCTCGATCCAGAGGAAGTCGAACCCTGAGGAAGCCATGGCGCAATAGGTATCCGGATCAGGAATGACGACCGTCCCTCCGACAACCTGTTTTCCCGCCGCCAGTTTCTGTTTGACGGTGTTGAATATCCGATTCTGTGTGGGTGCGGATTGTGCCAACGCCAAAGCACCGCAGCAGAAGAACGCGAAAGGAACGAAAAACAGCGAACGTGGTTTTTTCATCCGGCTACTCCTTCGATGGTCTCGCCGCCGCTACGCATCGTTCTTCCTGGTTCCAGGCGGCTTTGTCTTAGCTCAGAGTGTACTCCTGGGCGCGGTCAATTGATATAACTGGACCGATCACGAGAAAGCAGCAGATACTAAATGGCGATGAGAAGACGTGACTTTGTACAGTTGACCGGCGGAGCGGCCCTGAGCGCGAACTTGGTTCCGGCGCAGGCGCAAGCGCAGACACGAGGCTCGAAACCTCGCAACGTCGTCTTCGTTCTGACGGACGATCAACGGTACGACGCCTTGGGCTTCATGGCTGGACAACCTTGGTTACGAACACCGAACATGGATGCTCTCGCCCATGAAGGAGCTCATCTCAAAAATGCGTTCGTGACCACTGCGCTCTGCTCTCCCAGCCGTGCGAGCATTCTCACCGGCCTTTACGCGCATCGCCACCAGATCGTCGATAACAACACTGCGATTCCTCCGGGAACGCGATTCTTCCCCGAGCTATTGCAAAAGGCCGGATACCAGACTGCCTTCATTGGCAAATGGCACATGGGCGCCACCGGCGACCAGCCGCAACCGGGTTTCAATAAATGGATCAGCTTCCAGGGACAAGGAACGTATCTCCCCAGCAAAAATGGCCTGAACATCGACGGCAAGCACGTTCCGCAGAAAGGCTACATCACCGACGAACTGACCGACTACGCGCTCGAGTGGTTGAACGGAATCGGGCGCGATCAGCCCTATTTTCTTTACCTGTCACATAAAGCGGTTCATTCGGAATTCATTCCGGCCGAACGCCACAAGGGCTTATACGCCAAGGAGAAATTTCATCCGCCCAAGACAATGGCGGACTCCGGGGAGTATGCGCAGCACCGCCCCATGTGGGTCCAGAATCAACGAAACAGCTGGCATGGAGTTGATTTTCCTTACCACTCGGATCTGAACATCGCGGAGTACTACGAACGCTATGCAGAGACGCTGATGGGTGTGGATGAGAGTCTCGGCCGGGTAATGAAAGCGCTGCGCGACCGCGGCGAACTGGATTCGACGCTGATCATCTTCATGGGCGATAACGGATTTCAATTCGGCGAGCACGGACTAATCGACAAGCGGACCGCGTACGAAGAATCGATGCGAGTGCCGATGCTGGCTCGTTGCCCGGAGCTGTTCCGCGGCGGAACAGTCGTCAGTGAAATGGTCTCCGGACTCGACATCATGCCGACCATTCTGGACGCCACGGGAGTCAATATCCCCGATGGAATCGACGGCCGCAGCATGTTGCCGCTTCTCTCCGGAAAAGGCGACCCGGGATGGCGCAAGGAGCTTCTCTATGAATACTATTGGGAGCGCAACTTCCCCCAGACACCCACAATGCACTCGTTGCGCACCGACCGATACAAATACATCCACTACTACGGCATCTGGGACATCGACGAACTGTACGATCTTCAGGAAGATCCGCTCGAATCGAATAACCTGATTTCCAATCCTGAACGGCAAGGGACGGTGAAGGAACTCAACAAGCGGCTATTCGATCTGATGGAAACGAACGGAGCGATGAAGATACCCTTGTTTCGCGATAGTGGAGCACAGTCGAATAAACGCAACGCAAACAAGGAGCACGCGGCGGATTTTCCCGGACGAACTGAAGGTCAAAAAGCCCTAGGCTCGCCCGTCTTCTAGCGGCCGGAAACCTTTTGGTAAATCGCCTCGATATTGCCCGCCAGCCTACCCTCGAGCGGGCTGGCGCCAAAATGAACGGTGAAGTTATCGAGATTCTTGGCCACGTACTCCGCGTAACCGTTGCTTCCGAAACTCTTCAGCGATCGAACAGTAAGTCTCCTTTTGTAGGTACGGGAGTGATTTTCCGGCTTTCTTCCCTGCCTCGACGCGCGCGGTCAATTCCTCAATGTAGTTTCGGAGCGCGCCGATCCGGGCTCGATCATGCTGCACGGGGCCGTGGCCCGGTAATCGTCTGGTCAAACGCAAGGCTTTCAACCGAAGTTATAGTGCCGGGCCACTCACTCGGAAACCCATCGTTCATATTCGGCAGAAATCCCGAGATCATATCGCCCGATGCGACGACCCGCTTTCTCGGGCTGAACACGACGATATCTCCCGCGGTGTGCGCGCGGCCGTGAAACTCCAGATGCAGATCGCCCTCCGGATCTTTCAAAGTGTAGGATTTGGCAAACGTCAGAGTCGGCAGTTCCGGAGCGTAGTTCAGCATCTCAGTTCGGTACGCCGTTGAGCTGCCTGATCTGTTCCTGCCAGTAAGCCCGATCGGTAGCCGTTTTTGCCTTACTCATCTGCGCCTGAATATCGTCGATCATTTTGGGCACGGTATCGACGGATTCTTTTGCACGATTGCGGCCAAGCTGGGTCATCAATTGCTTCGTCGTATCGCTCGCGACCACCGTCAATTGAGGATTCTTGGCCTTGTAAGCCGAATCGCCTTGGGTGTGATCCCAATGGAAGTGGCTGTTGATGAGATAACGTACAGGTTTGGTCGTGATCTCTTTGCCTATCTGGTTGATCAGTGACGCAGCCGCCGAAGGTTTCGAATGGGCATCGAGCACCACGACGTGATCGGAGTTCACGAAGATCGCAGCGTTGCAGTTGATCATAACCTGCGGTTTGGCAAGCGCGGCGAATATGCCGTCTGCAACTTTCTCGATCGCGAACAGATTGCTCGATCCGGTGGGAGATTGAGCGCGCGCCCAAGTTGCTCGGAGGAAGGCCTCCTCGAACACAGATGCACCGGCCAGGATCCCGCCGAAAGTTTTCGCGAAGAAATCTCGCCTGCTGTGCAAATGCGTGTGAGGGCCTGAACCTTGGTGGCGGGTGTGACCGTGCTCGTGCAATGGAGCCTCCGATACCGGCTGAAATGCATCCCGGCGCCTGCCAGTATATGCCGTTTATCGAGCAATCTCCTGACACAGCCGAGTAAAATCAGCAAGAGCCTCTCCTTGAAACACACCCTCCCTATCGTCAGACTTGCCTTTACAACTGCATTGGCCGCTGTCACCGCTCTCGGCGCCACCGACGGGGAAACGTCCCGCTGGTCTGCACATGCGCGGGATATCACGATCATCCGCGACGATTGGGGCATCGCGCACGTATACGGCAAAACGGATGCGGATGCGGTGTTCGGCATGATCTATGCCCAGGCCGAAGACGATTTCAATCGCGTCGAGACCAACTATCTGAACGCAATGGGGCGTCTGGCCGAAGCTGAAGGCGAAGCGAAGATCTATCAGGATCTCCGGATGAAGCTGTTTATCGACCCCGCGGACCTGAAGAAACAATATGCGGCCAGTCCTGCCTGGCTTCAGAAGCTGATGGATGCATTTGCAGATGGCTTGAACTTCTACCTCGTCAAGCATCCCGACGTGAAGCCGCGTGTGATCACGCATTTTGAGCCCTGGATGGCGCTCTCCTTTACCGAAGGCAGCATTGGCGGAGATATTGAACGTATCAAGCTCGACGAATTGCAATCGTTCTACGGGAAGACTCCGCCCAAGCAGGTTGCCCGGAACGACGAGAGCCGCCCGGCGGAACCGTCCGGATCCAACGGCATGGCCATCGCGCCTTCGAATACCACGGGGCATCACGCTCTGCTGCTGATTAATCCACACACTTCGTTCTTTTTTCGATCGGAACTACAGATGGCGAGCAACGAAGGATTGAATGCCTACGGCGCGGCAACTTGGGGCCAGTTTTTCATCTATCAGGGATTCAATGATCGAGCGGGCTGGATGCACACATCGAGTGGCGTGGATGCCGTCGACGAATACGCGGAAACCGTATCGAAACGTGCTGACGGGATTTATGCAAAGTACGGCAATGAGGAGCGCTTACTCGTTGCGAAGGAAATCACGATTCCGTATAAGACAACAACCGGCATGGCAGAGAAGAAGTTCACTACATATCGGAGCATCCACGGACCGATCATTCGCAGCGATGGCGACAAGTGGATCAGCGTTCGATTGATGCAGGAACCCCTTAAGGCTCTCACTCAGTCGTACACGCGCACGAAGGCAAGAGACTACAAGTCCTATCGCCAGACGATGGAGCTTAAAGCCAATTCGTCCAACAACACGATCTTCGCCGATGCCGACGGCGATATCGCTTATTTCCACGGCAACTTCATTCCCAAGCGCGACAAGAGATTTGATTGGACGAAGGTAGTTGACGGTAGCAATCCGGCGACAGAGTGGCAGGGCCTCATGGCGGTTGACGAGACTCCGCACCTTTTAAATCCGAAGAGCGGCTGGTTATATAACTGCAACGACTGGCCGTGGTCGGCTGCCGGACCGGACAGCCCGAAGCGAGCCGATTACCCTGCCTATGTTGAAAACGGGACCGAATCAGCGCGCGGCCTCCATGCCATCCGCGTTCTGCAGGATAAAAAGGATTTCACGCTTGATTCTTTGATAACGGCCGCGTACGACAGTTATCTGCCGTGGTTTGACAAAACTCTTCCCGCGCTCCTGAAAGCCTGGGACGATGCGGCTGGGGCACAACCCCGGGGAGCAAAGATAACGGAGCCAATTGCCGTGCTTAAGTCGTGGGACCATCGCTGGGCAGTTAACTCCATCCCCACTTCACTTGCTGTGTATTGGGGAGAAGAGATCCGGAAGGAAACACTTGCTCCATCGCGAAAGGCGGGTGTTTTGGTAGAAGATTACATCGCAACGAAAGTTCCGGCTCAGGATTTATTGCAATCATTCGGAAAAGCGTGCGATCGGCTCACGAGCGACTTCGGTACCTGGAAGACTCCGTGGGGTGAAATCAATCGATACCAGCGGTTAACAGGCGATATCGTACAGCCATTCAACGACGACAAGCCAAGCATTCCCGTCGGCTTCACGTCGTCCATGTGGGGCTCCCTTGCCTCGTTCGGAGCGCGGCCCTATCCAGGCACGAAGAAATGGTATGGGACTAGTGGCAACAGCTTTGTTGCCGTTGTTGAGTTCGGCAGACAAAGTTCGAGCAAAAGCCGTGACCGCGGGCGGCGAAAGCGGCCATCCCGGATCACCTCACTTCAACGACGAAGCCGAACGCTACAGCACAGGCGACTTACGCGACGTGTACTTCTATCGCGATCAGCTCAAAGGGCACACGGAACGCGAGTACCATCCGGGAAGTTAGTGCGCGAGTGTCGACCCAGCGGCTCGACGCGGATTGTTCCTACTCAGAAGGAACGACAGAAAGAACATGATTCCTGTGGCGATTCCCAGCAGCCAGAACGTATCGATGTAGGACAGTGCAGATGCCTGGGCCTGGACACTTTGATACATCCGGCCATAAGCTTGCATCGGGGCATTAGTCGACCCGGCAGTTTGCAATCGATCGGCTAAGCCGCCGGTCGCGTCTCGAAACGCTGGATTGGCCAGAGCAGTGTGGCTGGCCAGCATCACTTGATGAACTTGCGCCCGCCGGGCGAGAATCGTGGTGACGGCAGAGGTGCCAACACTGCTGCCCATGTTACGCACGAAGTTAATCAGTCCCGCGACTGCATTGCTTTTGTCTGGCGGTATTCCCAGATACGCCACCATTGTCGCGGGAATGAAGATAAAGCCCATCGGCACGTATTGCGCGATTCTCAGCCACGTGGCCGAAACGAAGCTGATTTGAAGGTCAATGCGGACTGTCGAAAAGAACATCGCGAGAGTCAGCATTCCCCATCCGAACGCCATGAGATAGCGTGCCTGGATCTTCCTCGTCAATTGCCCAACCAGAGGAAGTTCAATCAAAAGCAGAATCGCGGCTGCGGATAAAACCATGCCTGCGCTTTCGGCTGTATAGCCCAAAAGGCTCTGCAGGAATTGCGGCATCAGCACCGTGGTCGAAAAAGAAACTGCTCCGACCATGAACATCATGACGCTAGACGTCGCAAAGTTTAGATTCTTGAAAAGGCGAATATCGAGTATCGGGTGCTCGACGGTCAACTCCCACGCGATCAATGCGACTAAACAAATTACCGCCAATGATCGAGAGCGTGAGGATGAAGTTCGATCCAAACCAGTCGTCCTCTTGTCCCTTATCCAAGACAATCTGCAGGAAGGCGATCCCGATCGCAAGCAGCCCAAATCCGATGTAGTCGATCCGGTTTTCCCCGAGATTCGCTCGCTTGAGAAACGGCGGGTCTTCAACGAAGGCGAGCACCAGAAAGATGGCCAGGATCCCCACAGGAAGGTTCATCAGGAAGATCCAGCGCCAGGTGTAATTGTCCGTGATCCAACCGCCGAGAGTCGGCCCAATGGACGGAGCCACCACGGCGGTCACCCCATACACTGAGAACGCCAGCCCGCGCTTCTCGGGCGGAAATGTGTCCGCCAGTATGGCTTGAGCCATAGGTTGCAGACCGCCCCCGCCGGCTCCCTGGATCGTGCGCGCGATCAGAAGCAGTGCCAAATTGGGGGCAATCCCGCAAAACAGCGAGCTGACGGTAAACAGCGAAATGCAGATCAGGAAAAAACGTCTTCTCCCGAATAACGAGACGAGCCAACCCGTGATCGGCAAGACGATGGCATTCGAGACGAGATAAGAAGTCAGCACCCACGTGCTCTCGTCGCTGCTTGCGCCCATGTTCCCCGCAATATGGGGCAGCGCTACGTTCGCAATGCTGGTATCGAGCACTTCCATGAACGCGGCCAAGGAGACCACGAAGGCGATCAACCATGGATTGGCCTTTGGCCTCCAGGCAAAAGCAACCGCGTCAGCAGTGGAAGCAGCACTCATTACGAAACGATCATTTTCGTTTCATTGTAATCGCGCACGCTGGACGGAACCGGGTAAACTGCTTGCTTTGGAGGGTCGAACACTTGCCTAACCCGGAAACAGACCGTAAGCGCAATGTTCCGCCACGCAAACAGCAGATCGGTCGGCCTCGAAGCGAGAAGACCCGAAAGGCCATTCTAAAAGCTGCCTTTCGGCTACTGAAGCGGCACGGATTTGCTGACATCGCCTCCCACGACATCGCGAAAGAAGCGGGAGTCAGTACCGCCACCCTTTATCGCTGGTGGAAGAACAAAGAAGGCATCCTGGTAGACGCTTATCTTGAGACGGCGCGCGAATTGCTTCCCTATGGCAAGCGTGGAAGTCCCGTCGCGCGGCTGCAGAGATACACAGCGGGAATCGCTGAGTTTTTGAATGGCGCAAACGGCCGTGTTTTTCTGAGATTACTCTCCGCCATTCAGGAGAATCCAGCTCTTCAGCGCGCCTTCTACGAAAACGTGTTCCTGCCTCGACGTGCCGAGGGATGCCAGGTGATGCGCGAAGCAATAGGCGCAGGCGAACTGCCGCCCTCCGTTGATCCGGATCTCGCAATTAATTTGTTGATCGGATCGCAGTTGCTTCCGGCTTTACTGGGCCAGCACTTAACGAAAGAATATGCAAAGCAGGTTTTCGACTTCGTCCTAGCCAGAGGGCATGGACGCACGACTCGGAATTGATCGGCCCGAGCGGATGATTACTACTCGTACCGCAAGGCCAGCATCGGATGAACCTTGCTCGCACGCCGAGCCGGCAGGTATCCGGCCAGCATCGCAACGGCTGCAATCGCAAGAGTCGCCGCCGCAACGGTAAGCGGATCGGTAGGCTGAATGCCGTATAGCTGAGAACGCACGGACTGCGTCAGCGCCCAGGAGAGCGGAAGCGCGATGACCATTCCGATTCCGAGCAGGATCAGAACTTCCCGCATGATCAGCCAGAGCACGTGCGGCTTCGCGGCTCCAATCGCCATTCGAATACCGATCTCGCGTGTTCTCCGCGTTACTGTATAAGCCATCACGCCGTATAAGCCGATGGCCGCGAGAACTGTCGCAAGCAAACCGAAGCCCGTTGATAGTGACGTCACGAGCCTCTCTGTCACAAGCGAGTTCTCCATTTGCTTCTCGAGCGTGATCATCTCGAATACAGGCAAGTTCGAATCCAGATCGTGTACTCGCTTGCGGATGCGTGTTGAACATCTCTTCCGGACTGCTGCGCGTTCGGACGTACCCGGTGATCCCCGTCGCAAATTCCATCTGCCGATAGGGACGGAAGACCTCCACCGGCACCTCGTCCCGCATGCTCTCGTACTTCGTACCGCGCACAACACCTATCACCGTGATGTCCGTCTTCGTCCCTGGATCAATGCCCATCCCGATCTTGTGGCCAACAGCATTGACCGTTCCGAAGTACTTCTTCGCGAACGCGTCATTCACGATGCATACCTTCGCGCTGCCCAGCACGTCATTGATGCGGAAATCGCGCCCGGTCAGAAGCGGAATCCCAGCGTGTCGAAGTACTCCGGATACACGAAATTCATGTGCGGATCCGGCAGTTCCCCGGTCTTCGGTGAGTAAGAGTCGATCGTGACCCATTGGTCCCATTCGTTGCCTTCAAGCACAGGCATCACGGCCAGCGCGGAACGCTCCACGCCGGGAAGCCCTTGCAGGTTTTCGCGGAGCTGATCGTAAAAAGCGCGCGTTCGTTCCGGCGTGTAACCGTTCAATGTCGGATTCACTTTGAATGCCAGCAGGTTCGATGTGTGGAAACCCGGGATCCAATTCCTGCAGTGCTCGCAGGCTGCGAATGAAAAGGCCGGCACCGATCAGCAGGATCAGTGACAGCGATACCTGGGCAACAACGAGCGCCTTGCGAATGCCTGTCGATGCCCCACCAGTAACTGAACCAGCCTGGTCTTTCAAAGTGCCGGCAACGTCAGGGCGAGTCGACTGGCAACGCCGGCAGCAGCCCGAAAAGAAGCCCCGTCAGAATCGAGAGACCCAGATTGAAACCGAGTAATCGCACGTCGGGAACAGACGAAAGCTTGAGAGGTGTCGAGCTCGGCGGCAGAAGACTGATCAGAGCGTGATCGGTCCAGAACGCAAGCGCCAGACCCGCCAAGCCGCCCGCTACCGAAAGGATCAGAGACTCCACCAGCAGTTGAGAGATAATTCGCCGCCGGCTCGAGCCAAGCGCGAGGCGCACCGCAATCTCCTTCTGCCGGGAGGTCGCGCGCGCAATCAGCAGGTTCGCTACATTCGCGCACGCGATCAGCAGAACCAGTCCTACCGTTGCGGTCAGGACGAGCAAAGGCTTCGAAAATCTGCGGCGCAGAGAGGATCGCCCGCCCGAAGCCGGAAGCACATCCATGGACATCTGGAGAAACGCCTTCTTCATCTCCGGGCGCAGCTTTCGCAAATGGCTTCTGTTGCACTTCCATCTGCAGAATGCTGTGGAAGTAAGGCTGAATGCGCGCCTTTGCTTCTTTCAGCGTGACGCCCGGCTTCAGCCGGCCGAATACCGTTACCCAGCGGGATCGCCGGTCATTCAGGTCCATGTAGCGTCCGAGTTTCGCAGCTCATTGTGACCGGCACGCGAACTTGCGGCGCATAATTTGGATCGGTTCCGGAGAAATTCGGAGGGCTGACGCCAATAACAGTAAACGGGAATCCGTTGATCAGCAGTTTCTGCCCCAGGATGCCCGGATTCGCCGCGAATCTTCTTTGCCAGAAGTCATAACTCAGAACAGCAACGGGATGGCCGCCTTGGTACAAGTCATCCTTCGCCGTGAAGAGCCGGCCCAGCGCAGCGTTGACACCCAGAACGGGAAAATAGTTGCCCGACACGACTTCGCCCGCCACACGCTCCGTCCGGCCGCCGAACCCAAGACTCATCTCTACGTCGCGGAAACAAAACATCCCCTGAAAACCCAGGTCGTGATCCCGGAAATCCTGGTACATCGGATACGAGAGCCGGTTCCATCCCTGGTTGCTTCCGTAGTGCCGGCCGAGCGCGCTGAGCAGCACGAGCTGCCCCGGATCTTTGACCGGAAGCGACCGCACCAGAATCTGGTCCGTGAGCGAGAAGATAGCCGTATTCGCACCAATGCCAAACGCAAGCGATAAGACGGCCACCGTGACGAACAACGGAGATTTGGCGAAGCTGCGAAGGGCGAAACTGATATCTCGCGTCAGGTTCATAGTCTTTCTTTGACGACTCTCGTAATCAGTGGTTAGGCGCGCGATCTACTTCTTCTTGCGAAGGTAAATTTGCCCGTTGAACGTGGTGAATTGATACTCGGGGCCGCCACCATTGATGGTTCCGCGAAGCGTCCGATCGAAGCGCAAGCGGTAATGGCCGTCCTTGCGTTGTGAATCGGATTCTTCGACGCGCGCTCCCGCCTCAAACTTCACTTCGAAATCGCTGTAAATCTCGCCGTGGTCTGTTTTCATCCGGACGTTCGCCTTCGGATTGGCCGGCAGAGTCACATCGATATCGCCATTCATTGTGCTGAACGAAAGTGGCTTCGAGGGATCGACGGTACCAAGCACCGCCGTTACTTCTCCATTCAGAGAATGAGCGTTGACCGTACCCGAAACATTCTTCAAAGTGACCCGGCCGTTGAGATTATTGGCTTCGATATCGCCTTCAACACCTTCCACCTCGATATCGCCGTTGTTCATGCATTTCAATTGAAGCGAGGAGCGGCGAGGCGTAGTAATCACCAGGTCGGCAGGGCGATTGAAGGACGACGTTTTGATGTTCACGATATTGTTTTCCTCCGTGATGTCGAGGCCCGCGTTGCCCGGAAGGTTCAATCGCTTCATACCGCGGGATTCCGCAGGCCGGCGGCGCTCACTTGATTCTTCATCGCCACGCGAGCGCGCCTCGACGGTGATCTCTTTCACGTTGCCGCCCCGCACGGTGATTCCCCCCGACATCAGGTGCGCCCGAATCTGGACGGGACGAGACGGGTCGTCCAGAGGTACCGTCGCCTTCTGCGAACCGTCTTGCGCAAAGATCAACCCAGCGTAAAGAAACGCTATTCCGATGATGTACTTCATAATCAAACCCTTCATTGCTCTCGATGTAAGCGAATACTTCCGTTCAAAGTGTTGAAGCTTAACTCCGGACCGCCTCGCCCCGCGCGTCCTCCGGACAGCCTGTTGCCGTGGTACACAAACTTTCCATCGCGTCGTTCGCTCTCGTACCACCGGCGTCGCCCTCGGGGACACGTCGAAGTCGCTGTAGATCTGCCCGTTGAGAGTCTTGAACAGGAGTTCCGCTGAAAGCTCGCTCGGGAAGATACGCGTCCAGCGATCCGTTGACGCTCTTAAAGCTGCACGGACCCGACGGGTTCTTCGCGAAATGAATCGCGACCGGGCCATTGACCGTATGAGCATCGCCGGACCCACCGATCGCCTGCATCGCGATTCCTCCATTCACGTTCTTCACGTCGAAATTGCCGTTCAGCCCTTCCAGGCGGATATCGCCTCTGTTCACGGTGGAGATCACGGTTCTCGCGCCACGCGGCACCTGCACGTCGATGTCGTAAACGACTTCGTAGAAGTCGCCTGTGTTCGCCCGAGCATGGCTGACCATCGCCGTGACAGCGCCATGGAGCCTCGTAAATGACGCGACACCTGACCCGGCTTCTCCGAAATGTCGAGCTTCACGTCGCGCTTTCCTTCCGCCAGATCGGCATCCGTTTCAGCTCGGATCACTTTATGAGCTTTGATGTGAACCGCTCGATCCGCCGAAGCGGTCGCGTGCACATACCCCTCGCAGGTTGTCGACGATCAATCGATCGGGTGAGCCCGACAACGGCAGCGTTTTCTCGATCGTTTCTTGTTCCCGAACCGGCCAGCGCTCGGAAGAAGAGCCGGCAAGACACAGTGCTCCCAGGCCACACGCCGCAAGCGCAAGGCAAACACCAGTTTTCATTTGTTTATTCCTTTAATTCAGGGAGAGTTTCTGGAGACCCCAGCGCGCTCGTTCCTGCACGGCGGAGTTCAATGCTCGGTCTTGTGTCAGCTTCCGCAACTCGCCGGCCGCGCCACGATCTTGGATGTGCACCAGCGAATCGATCAGCGCAATCTGGACCAGCGGCGAGTCCTGTTGCCGGATGGAGTTGACCAGAGCCTGCCGGACGTCTTTGTCCCGCGTGAACTTTTCCAGCGCATCGAGCGATGCCAGACGAACGTTTGTGTTCGGATCATGGTTCAGCGCCTGCAACAAGTGCACTCAGGAGTTCGGGATCGAGTTGATCCACCTGCATGCTCCACGAGACGCCCTCCAGCCGAGATGTCGCCGATTGCCGGTCCATCAGCGACAAAGCAACCGTCTGCCGCAATTCCTGTACCTGATTGTGTAGCTGCGCCACCTGGTCACGGGACGGACTGCTGCTTCTGTCGCGTCCGACAAACAGCCCAAGCGCGAACAACGCCGACCGCCACCAATGCCTGCCGCACCAAACCGGCCAGCCCCGGCTTCCACCACGCGAAAGCGCCCTTTGCCAGCCGAGCTTCGCGATCTGAGAGCTCGTTGAGCCTTTGATAGAAGCGCGCCCTTAAGAACGGGCTGGGCTGCTGCTTCTTCCACGTCGCCGAGGTCTTTCCAGACAGCCTCCAAGCTCCGCCAAATCGCGCCTGAGTTCCCCATCCGTCTCGAGCCGCTTTTCGAAGATGTTCTTCTCTTCAGGAGTCAATCCTCCCGAGAGATATCCGGGAATCAAGTACCGAAACTCCTCAGACGTCATACAGCTTTTCTCCACGCAATTCGCAGAACTTTTCGCGAAGCTCACGAAGAGCACGGTACACTCGCACCTTCACCGTGCCCACCTCGCATTTCATAATCTTGGCGATCTCCTGATACCGGAGATCGTGAAACCGGCTGAGGACGAGTACCTCTCTCTTCTCCTCCGACAAGTTCTGGAGTGCTTCCTCCAAGAACTATCCGGTCTTCTTTACGAGTGAAATACTTCCTCGGGCATTGGTTCGCGGCTCCTGATTTCGAACGTTTCCGCACTCATCGGTTCCGCAGAGCGGGTGCGCAGTGAATCGAAGAAGGCATTGCGCCCCATCCGGTACAGCCAGACCGAAAACGGGAACTCCGCATCATAGGTTCCGGCGTATTTGAGCACACGAAAAAACACCTCCTGCGTCAAATCCTCGCTCAGCGCCCGGTTTCGCGAAAGCTGCATCAGATAACGAAACAAGCCCGGCGTGGTGCCGCTCAAACAGCACCGCCAGATGGCTGCTGTCGCCAGCCTGAACCAGCTTCATCAACGAGCTATCGGTCAGTTCCTCCACTCAGCCTCACTCCTCAATACTGGCGGAATGCGGGAAGGTTACACAAATCGCGCGACTTCGATCGGCGGAGCAATCGAAAGAGTCTCAGGCCAACTCGGGATTAGCTTTCGCCAGATCCTCGTCGCGCGTTTCCGGAATCATGATGAGACCGACGAGAGTCAGCACGGCAGAGGCAGACAGATAGTAACCGACGTAGGGCAACCCGTGTTTTTGCAAGCCAGGTAGCGATATACGGAGCTAACGACGCACCCAGAATGCCCGCGAAGTTGAACGCCAGCGAGCTGCCGGTATAGCGGACGGCCGTCGGAAACAACTCGGACAGTACCGTTCCGAGCGGTCCGTAAGTCATCCCCATCAGCGCTAGACCGATGGCCATGGCAGCCAGCGCTCCCACTGTACCGGCCGTAAATAACGGCGCCATGACGAATCCATACACGGCGATCAGCAGCGTCACCCAAAGCATGACTTTGCGCCGTCCCCGCTCGGCCAATAAAGCGGAAAGCGGTATGGTCAAAGCAAAGAAAGCGATGCAGAACAATTGCATCAGAAGAAACTTGCCGCGGCTATAGCCGAGCGCGCTCGTGCCCCAGGAAAGCGCGAACACGGTCATCAGATAGAAGAGCACGAACGTTGCCAGGCAAAGAAGTATACCCGCGACAAGCGCCTTCGTGTGGCGGCCGAACACCAACAGCCATAGGCACCTTCACTTGTTCTCCGCGCTCCAGAGCTTCACGGAAAACGGGAGTCTCCGTGATAGTCAATCGCACGTACAGGCCAAGAAATACCAGAACAGCGCTCGACAAAAACGGCAAGCGCCAGCCGAACGCGAAGAATTGCTGGTCGGTGAGCCAGCGGGACAGTAGCAAAAAGACCCCGCCAGAAAGAAAGAATCCGAGAGGTGCACCCAATTGCGGGAACATGCCGTACCAGGCCCGTTTCCGGGGCGGCGCATTCTCGATGGCAAGAAGAACAGCGCCTCCCCATTCGCCGCCCAGCCCAAGCCCTTGTCCGAAACGGCACAGCGCCAGCAGCAGCGGCGCCGCGAAGCCGATGCGTCTGCGTAGGTCGGCAAGGCACCAATCACAACGGTAGACAAACCCATGGTCGAGAGCGCAACAATCAGGGTCGTCTTGCGGCCGATCCGGTCCCCGAAGTGACCGAAGAGGGCCGAACCGATCGGACGCGCAAAAAACGCGATGCCGAAGGTTGCGAGCGAGGCAAGTGTTGCCGCCGCCGGATCCGAAGCCGGGAAGAACAGGCGTGGGAACACCAGAACCGCAGCCGTCGCGTAGATATAAAAATCGAAGAACTCGATGCTCGTTCCGATCAGGCTTGCAAACAGAACCTGGCGCGGAGTATTCAGAGGCTTCTGGGTTAGTGGATAATGTCGCGCTCATCGGAATCTTTGATTATCCAAGGCCGCGAAATAAGTTCTGCCGGCCGGAGTAGCGTAGCCTGTATCATGGCGGACACGAAAGATGATGGAACGGCATCAGCCGCGCTGCCATACTTTGCCTCGTGGTCGGCGGCTTTGCCGCTTGCCGCCGCGACGCCTTCCTTCAATCGCGATATCGCGCCCATCATCGACAAGCATTGCGCCTCGTGCCATCACGTTGGAGGAATCGGCCCGTTTTCGCTCGTGTCTTATCACGACGCTCGGAGCCATGCCTCTCAAATCGCCGCCGTGACGAAGCAGCGCTACATGCCGCCTGGCCGCCTCAGGCGGGATACGGCGATTTTCGCAGACGAGCGCAGATTGAGTGATGAAGAGATCCGGCTGCTCGCCGCTTGGGCCAATGCAGGAGCGCCGGAAGGCCCGCCGAAGCAGTCGTCCTGATCCGCCGCACTTCAATGATGGATGGCAGCTGGGCACGCCCGACCTCATGCTGCGCATGCCCGAATTCATACACAATCGCAGCCGAGGGAACAGATGTGTTTCGAAATTTCATCCTTCGCACAGGTCTGACGAGCACGAGATACGTTCGGGCAGCAGAGTTGCGCCTCGACAACACGCGAGTGGTGCACCACGCCAACATTGTTTTAGATCGCGCGCAATCGTTGCGCAAGCGCGATGGGGAGGACGGGCATCCGGGCTTCCCTGGCATGGACATTCTGACCGAAGCCGCTGCCGGCGACTTCGATCCTGATTCCCATTTCCTGTTTTGGAAGCCAGGGGGCGTTCCTCATCCCGAGCCCGATCGCTATGAGTTGGAAGCTTGATCCGCATACGGATCTGGTCATTAATCTTCATCTGCAACCAACAGGCAAGGAAGAGCGAATTCAGGCGCGAAGTCGGGCTGTACTTCGCCAAGAGCGCCCCGACCGTTTTCCCCATGTTGGTGCAATTGGAGCACGATGGCGCAATTAATATCCCGCCCGGAGCTAACAACTTCGTCGTCACTGATGAACTCACATTGCCGGTCGACTGCAAACTTCTCGCCATCTATCCCCATGCACACTATCTCGGGAAGCTGATTGAGGCATGGGCTACGTTGCCCGGCGGACGTCGCGAGTGGTTGATCCGCATTCCCGATTGGGACATCAACTGGCAAGCCGTGTACGAATACAAACGTCCGATGCTTCTGCCCAAGGGAACAAAAGTCGCGATGCGTGTCAGCTATGACAATTCGGCTGCAAATGGCCGAAATCCAAATCATCCGCCCCGCCGGGTGCAAGCAGGAAACCGAAGCGAAGACGAAATGGGCCACGTCTGGTTACAACTGCTTCCCGTAACTAACGGACGTCGCGGGACGACCCTCGGCTGGAACTACAGGAAGCGGTCATGCGCAAAAGGCTGGAGAAGTACCCTGGCGACTTCGCCGCCAATTACAACTTAGCCTCGCTCTTACAATCGCGCGGCAAGTTAGACGAAGCGATCGCGCAGTATCAGGCTGCGCTCGAGTCCGAGAACCAAACAGTGCAACCGCTCACAACAGCCTGGGAGGCGCACTGTTGGCGAGCGATCAAGCGCAGTCCGCCATCGTCGCAATTCCGGGAGGCACTCCAGCTCGATCCCGATTATTCCAATGCTCGGTACAATCTCGCACGCACCCTTGCGGCAGAGGGTGACCTGGAAGGCGCCGCAACGGAATACCGGCTCTTCCTTAAAGAGCAACCGGATGATGCGGCGGCCCAAGCCGGCCTGGCCAGCGTCTATGTCCGGCAAAGGCGTTATGCGGAAGCGATTCCTGCTTTTCGCGAAGCGGCGCGGCTTGAACCGGAAGACGCCGACGTATGGACGAACCTTGGTACTGCGTTAGCTATCACAGGCGATTTGACCGGCAGCGATCGATGCCTTCGAACGAGCGCTGGAGATCGATCCAAACGCGGAAACCGCGCGCAGGAATCTGTCGCGAGCTAGAGCCCGGTCAGGCCGCTAAATTCGCCGGTGCCCAGATCGCACATCTCACAATGCACGTCACGTACGTGCCGTACTCACGTCTATAGGTCATGTCTCGCCGAACCAAGTCGTTTCTTTGCTTATGTTGGTCGACCTGAGGCGATTGACTCTCGTCGTCTGCTCATTTTTGTTCATCTCCGTGGCTGTGTTCGCTCAGTATCGCGCGAGCCTGCAAGGCACTGTCACGGACGCTCAAGGCGGCGTTATTCCCAACGCAACCGTCACTTTGACCAGCCGCGAAACGTACCAGCGCAAAAACTGCGACATCTTCGGCCTCCGGGGTTTATTCGATCACCGGCCTGGCGCCGGGCGCCTACACTCTGTCCGTGGAAGCACCAGGATTCGCTAAGAAAGATCAGGACATCGCCATCGCAAATGAGCAGGCTCGCGCGCAGGACGTTCAACTGCAGCTTGCTAATCAGGCAACGCAAACGGTGACAGTATCGGCAAATGAAACACCGGCAATCGAGACGCAAACAGCGACTATCTCGGGCACACTCTCGGGAAATCAGCTACGAGCGTTGCCCACCTTTGGACGCGATCCGTTCCAGGCGGCCCAACTGGCGCCGGGCTCTTTCGGCGATAACGCGCGCAACGCCGGCGGATCGGGTTCCCAGAATCTGCCGGGCAGCTCCGGCCCCGGCGGCACGAGCGCCACGTCGAGCATCTTCCAAACCGAGAATCAGGTTCAGATTGTCGCCAACGGTACCCGCAACAGTTCCAACAACTTCCAGGTAGATGGCGTTTCGGTAAACAGCTTGGCATGGGGCGGCGCCGCTGTGATCACACCGAATGAAGAATCGGTGAAGGAAGTTACCGTGCAGTCGAATCCGTATAGCGCGGAAAATGGCCGGAACAGCGGAGCGCAAGTGCTGGTCGTATCTCGGAACGGCACGAACGATTTTCACGGAAGCGCGCTGTTCAAGGCCGACCGCCCGGGACTCAATGCCTATCAGCGGTACAACGGTCCGAACAACCCTGTCCAAAGAAACACTGACCGGTTCAACCAGTGGGCCGGTAGCATTGGCGGACCGATCATCAAGAATCGGCTATTCTTTTTCTTCTCCTACGAAACTCTGCTGAGTAGCTCGTCCTCAACGGGATTGAACTGGTACGAGACGCCGCAGTTTCTATCCGCCGTTGCCGGCGCATCGCCCAACAGTTATGCGGCCCGATACGCAAATTATCCCGGTGAGGCCGTAGCTGCCAACCAGATCGTGAACAAGACGTGTGCAGACGCCGGCATTACCTCTGCGACGCTCTGCCAGCCGGTGTTCTCGAACGGACAGTATGCCGGTCTCGACGTCGGTTCACCTCTGCGCGGTTTGGCTCGAGGCGCGCAGGATCCCGGTTATGTGAACAACGGCAACTTCGGCGCTGGCGGTGGATTGGACGGCGTTCCTGATGTCTTCTATGTGCAAACCGTGAATCCCGTCACGCTACGGCCACAACAATACAGCGGGCGGGCCGACTATCAGGCGACATCGAAAGATCTGATCACGTTTACTACCTATTACGTTCCTTCGGACCAGACCTTCTACAACGGTCCTGTTCGCGCAGCGAATTTGTGGAACAGTAACCGGCTGAATGAATCGGCCGCACTCCTCTGGAATCGGACGGTTACTTCGAATCTGCTCAACGAGGCCCGGTTCAATGTAACTCGTTGGACGCTTCAACGAGATTGGGAGCAACCCGCAAGAACCGTGGGGCTTGCCGCAGGCGCAAGTGGACACATTTGGCTCAGTCGCCCTTCAGTTCCTTGGTGCGCCGGGACCGGGTGTGTTTGCCCAGACAACTTACAATTTCCGTGACACCGCGACGCTGGTGAAGGGCAATCATTCCATCAAAGTGGGTGCCGATCTGTATTGGGAGCAGGACGCGGACAGCAACGCTGGCGCTGCGCGGCCGACTTACTCCTTCCGAAATATCTGGAGTCTGGGCAATGACGCTCCTTACCAGGAAGTGGGCAACTTCGACCCGAAGACCGGGCAGCCCTCGGCGGCATCGAAGTATATTCGTTCTGCCATCTACGCGGGCTTTGTTCAAGACGATTACCGTGTAGCGCCGAATCTAACTCTGAATTTGGGTTTGCGTTACGAATACTTCCAGCCCGTTCGTGAGAAGTACGGCAACATCAGCAACGTCGTGCTGGGTTCCGGTCCCAACCCGCTGACAGGTTTGACGCTTCGAGTTGGTGGCGATCTCTATAACGCGAGCAAATTGAATTTCAGTCCGCAGATCGGCTTCGCCTGGAGACCGAACCCGGCGAGCCAACGCTTTGTCGTGCGGGGCGGCTTCGGAATCGGCTACAACCGCATGCAGGAAGCAATCACCTTGCAAGGCCGCGCAAATCCGCCGTTGATCACCGGCTTTACTCTGACCGGAGCGAATATCGTCTACGCTCTTCCTACCAACGTCAACCAGTTTGCCGGCTATCCAGCAAATCCGAACGCTCGCCAGACCTTCGATCCCAACACAAACCTGCCCGTCGGCGGCGCTCCCATTAGCCTGACTGGCTTCCCATCCTTTGTACCCACGCCATACACTTACCGCTATTCGCTTGGACACTCAATACGATCTAGGCGGAAACTGGACAGCGAAGTTGGGTTACCAGGGAAGTTCGAGCCGGCACTACACGCGCCAGAACAACTTGAACTTCCTCTACGGGCGTTCGAATCCGATCATCCAGAACCTGTACTACTACACGAACGACACGAACGGAAACTACAATGCTCTCCTCACCGAATTGGAGCACCGTTTTGCGAAGTCATTCCAGATCGATGCTCAGTATCGCTGGAGCAAGACTATCGACAACGGATCGAATGACACCTTCATCGGCGAGTATCCGTATGGTCTGCAATACCTGAGGGGACTGGCCGATTTCGATGTACGCCACCTGTTTAAGGTTTACGGCGAATACAGCCCTCGTCTCTTCAAAGACAATACCTGGAAAGAGAAGATATTCGGCGGCTGGCAGGTAACGGGAATCATGAACTATCACACCGGTTTCCCGTGGACTCCGATCTACAGCAACACCGGTTGCAACGTTGTTTATCCGAATAGCAATTACTGCAATCTTCGGCCTTCCGCCTACTTCGGCGGAGCTGGTACTGATTACAGTAACGACACCTTCCGAAAACCGAATGGCAACTTCCCAAACGGCGCCTTGGCCTATTTCACCGTTCCAACGTTCCCGTCAAGCGGCATACCTCCGGCTCCCTCGGTTGGACGCAACGTACTACAGGGGCCGAACTTCCTGAACGTCGACGCCACTCTGACCAAGGCTTTCGGCGTGCCCGGCTTCGGGATCTTCGGCGAGGCTGCCCGATTTGAGTTCCGCGCCAACTTCTTCAACATCTTGAATAAGACGAACCTTTCGCCTCTGACGGCCAACTCGGTCGATCAGGTGATCAGCACCGACGGCCGAACCAGCAATCCGCTTTTCGGCCAGCCGCAGTCGGCTCTGGGGGGAAGAACGATCGAATTTCAGGCTCGATTTAGCTTCTAGAGGTCGGGAACGTCTCGCATCCGCGGATTGGAGGTTGAATTGCACCGGAATTTTCTGGTAAGCATCAACATTATTGGGAAGAATGTCCACCACCATTCCCACACTACCTTTTTGCAATGGGTGCGAGGCGCGAACTTACAAATCTCTCCCGGACGAAGCTTGCTCGTTTCGAGCGCCGGCTTAGCGCTGCTGGGCCGATCCGGCAAAGCTGCCAGCTTCGCTGAAATCTCGTCGCCTGTTGCGACCGATGAGCGAATATTCCTCGAAGATTTCGCCTCACGCTGCGTCCGCTACTTCTGGGATCAAGCGGATGCGCATACCGGCATCGTCATGGATCGGGCCCGGAACGATGGAACTCGATCGGGCAACAACGTTGGCAGTTCCGCCGCAACAGGTTTCGGACTCACCGCGTTGTGCATCGGTGCGAGCCGGGGCTGGTTACCGAAGGACCAGGTTCGTGCTCGCGTACTGACAACTCTTCGTTATTTCTGGGTTCACGCGTTCCACGATCACGGCTGGTACCTGCATTTCATGGACGCGAGCAACGGGCAGCGGCGTCTCGGATCAGAGATCTCGAGCTGTCGATACTGCCTGGTTGCTTTGCGGAGTGCTGACGGCAGCCGGGTACTTTTCTTCCGACCGCGAGATACAGGCTCTGGCGCACCAGATCTTTGATCGGGTTGACTTTACCTGGATGCTGGCGGGGAGTCCCCTGCTTCTCTGCCACGGAGCAATGCCGGGTTCGGGTTTTCTGAGCCACCGCTGGAGCGCCTACAGCGAAGCTTCCGTCCTGTATCTGATGGCGATCGGGTCGGCAAAGCATCCGATACCGGCCGAGAGTTGGTACGCCTGGCTGCGTCCGGAAGTCCACTTCGACCAGTGGAGTTTCGTTAGCGGCGGTCCGCTGTTTACACATCAGTTTTCCCACGCCTGGGTCGACTTTCGTCACCAGCAGGACGGCGATCCGTCGTATCTGAACTACTTCAGGAACTCGATCATCGCCACTTACGCGCACCGTGATTTCTGCATCAGTCTGCAATCCCGGTACGGCGATTACGGCCCTAACATGTGGGGCATCACGGCATCGGACGGCCCGGGCGGCTATGTAGCCTGGGGCGGACCACCGTACGCCGGTCCCATCAACGGCACGCTCGTTCCTTGCGCCGCTGCGGGCTCACTGATGTTTGCCAAAGATATCTGCCTCCCCGTGCTTCGCGAAATGAAGAACGTGTACGGCGACAAGGTTTACGGCCGGTACGGTTTCGCCGATGCGTTCAACCCGAACTGGAAAGACCAGAAGCTCTGGGTTAATCAGGACGTTGTCGGCATCGACGTCGGTATTTCCCTGCTCAGCATCGAAAACCTGCTGACGGGAAACGTATGGCGCTGGTTCATGCGTAGTAACTACATTCGCAGCGCCATGGAACGGGTAGGCTTCCAACTGGCAACACCTGGCGTCGCCATCAAAGAGCGAAACCGGCCGGTTCGGCTCAAGACCTAGGAGGTTCAATAAGGAAGCGCTAGAGCTTAGCGCTTCCTTTTGACCCTTCGCTAACTTCCTGACCTTCTTCTTGTTAGAGCCGCGCGCCTCACTAGCGGGCCGTTTCGCCTTCGGTGCCGCTTTCTTGCGGGCCGCGCGCTTCAGTTTCTTGCGCTCTTCTGGATTCTCTACGTGCTTAGTGTTCATTCTTCGACTTTGATTCCTGCGTACTTCTCGACGATTTTCTTCAGGCCATGGCCCGGAAAGCTAATTGTTAGTTTCGCATCCTCGCCATCGCCTTCTCTCCGTAACACGACGCCACGACCATATTTCGGGTGCTGAATTGTGCTCCCGGACCGCACGCCTCGAGCCGGCATCTGGCGGATCGGCGGCCTGGAGCTCGATTGCCGGAGCAGTTCTCGCGGGAGTTCCGGCGGATGGCCTGACAACAGGGACGGGCCCGGTTTTCGGCGGCGATGACGGCGCGCTGCCGAAGCTCAGTTCCCGCTCGGTGCAGCTTTGGCGTTCGGAGCCATCGATGGCGCCGGGGGCTTCGGCTGTCCTCCCAGCTTCTGAACGAAGCCCGACGGCGGAGGCATGCCACGCTCGGCAAAGAACTGAGCGATGTTCTCGACCGAGTTGTACGTCTTTCCGGTGTACAGATTCCGCTTCACCGATTGGCGAACATCCGACTGTTCCGCGAAGAGATCCACCTCGTCCGCCTGAGGTTCGCTGTAGGGCGAGAGCTTCTCCCGCAGAGCAACGGGCACTTCGTTCAGGAAACGCGAAGGAAGGCACGCTTCCGGCTGGGAGCCGCCAAACCGCCTCCGGTATCTCGCCCAGGTGACGTAAAGCCTCTTCTCCGCCCGTGTCATTCCGACGTAGCAGAGCCGGCGCTCCTCTTCCATGCCGGCTTCGGACAGCAGCGACCGGCTGTGCGGGAAAATACCCTCTTCGAGCCCGGCGAGGAAGACGTTCGGGAACTCTAATCCTTTGGCGTTGTGGATGGTGAGCAGTGACACCGGGGCTTCCTGGTCAACGGAATCGGCGTCAGCCACGAGTGCGGCGTGATCCAGAAATTCAGCCGCCGTTTCGCCCCGCTCCGCTCCTTCCACCGCGGCGTTGATCAATTCCTCAAGGTTTCCCAGCCGGGATTCGGCTTCGGGCGAAATGTCGGACTTCAACATCGCTTCGTAGCCGGTCTTTTCGAGGATTTCCCGCAGCGTCTCGTGAACCGGCTGCTCCCGGGCCTTTTCCGACAAACTCTGAATGATGCTCAGGAACGACTTAAGAGCGGATTCGGCGCGTGCCGGGAAGACTTTTTCTTCCAGCATCTTTGGCAGCGCGTTCCATAGGCTCATGCCGTTTTCGAGCGCATACTGCTCCATCTGGTCGATCGTGCCCTTGCCGATTCCCCGAGCCGGAGTATTGATGATGCGAAGAAGACTGACGGAGTCTTGCGGGCTCAGCAGGACCTTCAGATAAGCGAGCAGGTCCTTCACTTCGGCCCGCTGATAGAAGCTGAAGCCACCGACCACCAGGTATTTACGGCCGTAACGCCGGAGCGCTTCTTCAATCTGGCGCGACTGGAAGTTTGTCCGGTACAGGACGGCCACGCGGTCCCGCGGACTCTTGGCCAGGATCTTCTCGATGGTATCGGCGATGAACAGCGCCTCATTTTCGCCGTCCGGCGCCTCATAATAGCCAATTTTCGAGCCCTCGCCCGAACTCGTCCAGAGCCATTTGCCCTTCCGCTCCTTGTTGTTGGCCACAACCGCGCTGGCGGCTTCGAGAATGTTCTTTGTCGATCGGTAGTTCTGCTCCAGCCGGATCACCACCGCATTCGGGTAGTCCCGCTCGAAATCGAGAATGTTCCGGATATCGGCGCCGCGCCAGCCGTAGATCGACTGATCCTCGTCGCCGACCACGCAGACGTTCTTCCGGCTTTCAGTCAGCAGCCGCATCAGCTCATATTGGCTGTGGTTCGTGTCCTGATACTCGTCGATCATCACGAACTCAAACCGCTGATTGTAAAGGCTCCGCAGGGCCTCATCGTGCTTCAGAAGCCGCACGGCTTCGAGCAGCAGGTCGTCGAAATCGAGGGCGTTCGCCTGTAACAGCCGCTCCTGGTACAGCTCGTACACTTTGGCCATCCGCGTCAGCTTCGGATCTGTTGCGGCTTTGAACCAGTCGAGCGGCGTTTCTCCGTGGCTTTTGGCATGACTGATCCGCGACAACATGGCCCGATACGCCATGAACTTGTCGTCCAGCCCAACCTGTTTATAGATAGACCGGAGTAACGAGACCTGATCGTCGTCGTCGTAGATGGTGAACTGACGCGTGAAGCCCTTGCGGATTTCCCCAAGAGTGCTTCCGTCGCGTCTGAGAGTACGAACGCAGAACGAATGGAAGGTCGAAACCAGGGGCGTATAAGCCGTGGTCGGATCGCCGAGAAGCGAATTCACGCGCTGGCGCATCTCGTCCGCGGCTTTGTTCGTGAACGTCACCGCCAATACCGCCGGCCCCGGCACTTTGTGCCTGTCAATCAAGTGCGCAATGCGATGAGTGATGACGCGGGTCTTGCCGCTGCCGGCTCCAGCGAGCAGCAGCATTGGACCTTCAACATGCTCAGCAGCCTCACGTTGTTGCGGATTTAGACCTGCAAGAAAATCCATGAATTCGGGCGGGGGGAAGCGATTTCAGAATAGCATCCGAACGGCTCCCGGAAGCTGGACCATCTACCCTGAAATTCATGCCGTCTGAAGTGATCGTCGCACTTGTTAAAAGCTGCCTTCTCGTCTTCTCGGCGCTCTTTCCTATCGTGAACCCGCTGGGGAACAGCCCCATCTTTTTGAGCCTCACGTCCGGTTATTCGAGCGAGGCGCGCACCATCCTCTCCCGTAAGATCGCGCTCAACAGTTTCTGGCTGCTGACCGGATCCATGTTAGTCGGCACTCACATCCTGGCGTTTTTCGGGATCTCCATCCCGATCGTCCAGGTGGGAGGCGGATTGGTGGTGATCTTTGCCGGATGGTCCGTGCTGCAGGGAGAGTCGGAGCCGACGGAAACCCCGAGCAAAAAGAACATCAGCAAGCGGGACATCGCCAATCGGGCGTTCTACCCGCTTACTCTCCCTCTCACGGTCGGCCCCGGGTCGATTTCCGTCGCGCTCACGGTTGGCGCTACCGAGATACACCGGAGCCATCTGATTCGGCTGCTGGCCGCATTGGTCGGGCCCGCGCTCATCGCGCTTAGTGTTTTCCTCAGCTACCGGTTCGCGGAGCGTCTAGCCCAACTTCTCGGCGAGACGGCAATGAACGTGATCGTCAGGCTTAGCTCGTTCATTCTGCTCTGTATCGGCGTCCAGATCGTCTGGGAGGGCGTACGAACGCTCCTGAACTCTACTCACTGATCAAAGATCGGTCACTGTTTTCAGGAGAATGGTTCCATTTCCTCCGGACACAGATGGCCGTGAGTAAGCCTGCGGCGATCATGCCAAACGTCTGCGGCCGTCTACGGTTCCTCCCGCAAGCTTAGTAGTCTAAGAGTTAGCCCCTTCTTCGAGATGATGCCCAGGAGTTCACGTGTGTGGCTCGCCGGTTTGTTGCTGTTCTGTCTAGTTTCAGCGCACCTGGCGGCCTCCAATGACGCGGTTTTCGGTCAAATCGACTCCATCGTGAAGTCGATTTCGGAGATTACGGGCCTTCCCGAAAAGCATCCGGTCCCATATGGCCGCATGTCCAAACGTCAACTCCGCCAGTTCCTTAATAAGAGGATCAAGAAGTCGCTGAAGCCGGAAGAAATCTACGCTGACGAGCTCGCGCTCAAGATGTTTGGGTTCGTACCGCAGGATTTCGACCTTCGCAGATCGACGATCGACCTGCTAACCGAACAGGCGGCGGCTTTCTACGACTACGACGAGAAGAAGCTCTTCCTGATGGAGGACTCTTCCGTTACGAGCGATACGGTTACGCTCGCTCACGAACTGGCCCACGCGGTTGCCGACCAGCATTTCCACCTGGATAATTTCATGGACGACACGCCGGCGAGCGACGATGAGAACCTGGCCCATTCGGCGGTAGTGGAGGGCGAAGCCACATGGGTCATGATTGCCTACAACTTGAAGCAAGCGGGCCAGCCGCCTGTGCCGACGCCGGAAATGCTCCGGTCGATGTCCGATAGCGGGCAGTCCTCGATGACAGACTTCCCCGTCCTGCGGCAGGCGCCTCTCTACATCCAGCAATCCCTATTGTTTCCTTACTCGTACGGCACTACCTTCTTTGATGCCGTCTACAAGAAACTCGGGAAGCGGGCCTTTACGGAAGTGTTCGCGAATCCTCCTGTTGATTCCGCCCAAATCCTTCATCCGGAACGATATTTCGTACATGAGCAGCCGTTGCGGCCGGATCTGCCGTCCCTGCCTTCAAAACGCGGAGAAGTGATCACCGACGGCTCGGTCGGGGAGTTTGATCATCAGATGCTGATTCGGGAATACGTGGGAGAGGAGGAAGCGAACTCGCTCGCTCCTCACGTGCGAGGAGGACAGTTCAAGATCGTGAGTGCCGGCGCGGCTCATCGGCCCGTTCTTGAGTACGCCTCGGAATGGGATTCGCCCGAGAGCGCAGACCAGCTTCTATAAGGCCTACGAGAAAATCCTCTGCGGCAAATGGAAACGGTGTGACGTGACGATTTCCGGGGACGGCCTCCTCGCTGGTTCCGGGGACAACGGCTTCTTCATCTGCCCGTCACAAGGGGACTGCCTTCTGGAGCGTAGAGGGCCTGAGCAGTGAAGCCGAGTGGCGGCAGCTGAAGACATCCTGGACGGCTGAGTTGCAGGCGGAACTGATTCCCCGTAAAATGTCAGCTTCTAAGGACGATCGCGATCAGTTCGCCGGGCGTCCGCCTTACGCTACACTGAAGTTGGAGAAAAATGTCGTGAAGACCGTTGTCGCATTTCTATCGAGCGCCTTCCTCCTGGCCTTCTCACTGGTAGCTGCAGAACCGCAGAAAGCGCCCGAACTGGCGTTCACAATCCCTGGCCAAGGCCAGAAATTGCTCAGCCAATACCGCGGGCAAGGTAGTCGCTCTCGAATTTATCTTCACGACGTGCCCTCACTGCCAAGCCGCCTCCAAGGTGATGACGAAGTACCAACAGGAGTATGCATCGCGTGGCCTCCAGGTGCTGGACATCGCGGTGAACGACAACGCCGATCTCCTGGTGGGCAATTTCGTGAAAGACTACCAGGTCGGGTTCCCTGTCGGCTGGACTCCGCGAAGTCAGATGACCGAGTTCATGGGCTTCAATGATGGCAGATTCGTGGTTCCTCAGTTGGTGATGATCGATCGAAAAGGCATGATCCGATACAAGACACCGGCTCTTGAAAATGAGGACTGGGACAAGCTCATGAAAGAGGACGCGATCCGGCAGCACATCGAAGAGCTTCTGGGTTCGGATAGTCCGTCCGCCAAACGCGCCACTTCGTCCGGCACCCGCGCCGCCCTGGCGAAAAAGAATTAGTTTCTCACGAGCGCCCGTAGCTCAGCTGGATAGAGCGCTTGCCTCCGGAGCAAGAGGTCAGAAGTTCGAATCTTCTCGGGCGTACCACCCCCTACCAATCACAGACGCAACTCCCGCCAACGACACGATGACGTACGGGCGACCTGCGCTCAGTCACGGGATGAAGTCGGGGATTAAGGCCAGTCCGCTTACGACCATAAACGAAAACCAATCCACAGTGTCGTAAGCATCCCGAGCATTGATCCGTGCCGCTCGCCACCAAATCGCTACCAGTATCAGAGCGAGGACAACGTGAGTCACAGATTGCGCCGGATGGCTGCGGTGACGATACATATCCCACGCGATTATTAGTTCCGTGAGGCTGAAAACGATCAACTGAACGGGCCGTGTAAACCAATTGGCGACTAGTCTTCTCAACAGCTTTTCTTCCTCAGCGGACGGCATATGATCGCGTTTTCCCCACAGAGTCAATGCCCAGCACGAAATCCGATCGTTCGTGCTGGGCACAGGTCGCTTGCGCATCAGGGCACGATAGTAGTTGAGCATGGCCGTCAGCGCGCCGCGTTGAACCACGCGCGAGAGTCTTACCGTCGGTCGAGGCTGGACATATCCAGTTGAACAGGCATTGTAATCAGGTAAAACCGGTCATTGGATAACACCACACATGCTTCCCCACCGGAGGGACGTATAGCGTCTTTGGCTGCGTGAAGCCCTCCTGAAACAGGCTGTTATGCTCTTAGAGCGGCATCGCCTTCCGGCAAGCGGCCGCCACTCCATGAATCGACTGTGCACCTGTGAGTAACCCGCTTCGTGCCTCAGGCGAGATGACTGACGTTGATCTCGCCAGGCTTTATCGGCTCCAGGTTCGCGAGCAATCCGATTTCGCTCTCTTTGTTATCTCGCCTGAGGGTCGCATGGCGACATGGAATCGAGGCGTCGAGCAGATTTTCGGGTACGGTGAGCGAGAGTGGCTGGGCCAGATTGCCGCTATTATCTTCACCGAAGAGGACCAGGAAAGCGGAGTGGCAGCGCGGGAAATGGAGACCGCAAAAGAACAAGGCCGCTCCGCTGATATACGCTGGCACAGGCGAAAAGATGGACGTCGCGTGTTTCTGCGTGGCGTGTTAGTCGCTCTTCACGATGAGGACGGAACATTCCTCGGTTTCTCTAAATCGGTGGTTGATGATACGGCGCGCAAAGATCTTGACGACGCGCTGACACAGTCAAATGCTGATCTGCAGCAATTCGCGTTTGCGGCCAGCCACGACCTTCAGGAACCGCTGCGTACGCTCTCGATTTACGCCGACCTATTGCACCAGCGCTATGAGGCCAAGTTGGATGAGGAAGGGAAGAAGATGCTTGGTGCCTTGGTGGAATCCAGCAACCGGATGACAACCCTTATCACGGATCTTCTGGCGTATTCTCAATTGGCCTTCCAAGAATCCGAGGTGGTCTCGGTCGACATGAATGAAGACTGGGAGAGCGCCGTCAGCTTGCTGAACTCAACCATTCGAACAGGATGGCGCCGTGATTACCCACGATCCCCTGCCCGAGATCAATCTGGCACGGAATCAGCTGGTGAGCGTCTATTTCAAAACTTGTTGGGCAACTCCATCAAATTCAGAAAGCCCGGCACGATTCCGCACATTCATGGGTGGGCCGAGCGCGTCGGTAACGAATGGGTCATCCGGGTGAAAGACGATGGCATCGGCTTTCGACCGGAGCAGGCCGAAAGCATCTTCGGCCCGTTCAAGCGGCTGCACAGCACGCGGCACTATCCTGGTTCTGGCATCGGTCTCGCCACCTGCAAACGGATCGTAGAGGGCTGGGGTGGACGGATCGGAGCAGAATCGAAACCGGGCGACGGTTCTACCTTCTGGTTCACCCTGCCGGCATCGTAGGCCGGCACTGCAGCTTTCTCTGAAGCCTAAGGGCACTGAGCTTACATCTACAAACTTTGGACTGTGGTTTGACGTGGAAGGGGAAGCGACCGTGCGCTCGCCAGCTGACCGCTCGAAGTCCCTGCTTCTCGCATCATGCCCGAAGAAAAGAAAGAACAACAAGCCTGGAAGCCCAGTGTTAATCCCTGGATCATTGCGCTTGCCGTAATCCTGCCGGCGTTCATGGAAGTGATCGATACTTCCATCGCGGCCGTCTGTATCCCTTACATCGCTGGTAGCCTCTCGGCAACGAGTGATGAGGCTACCTGGGTCCTTACGTTCTACCTGCTTTCGAACGCCGTGGTGCTGCCCGCAAGTGCCTGGTTCTCTTTGCGTTTCGGCCGAAAACGCTTCCTGATGGCGTCCATCTTCATTTTTACCGTCGCATCCTTTCTGTGCGGCGCAGCCAATAGTTTGCTCACCATCATTCTGGCGAGGCTGGTACAAGGCGCCGGCGGCGGAGCACTGCAACCGCTCTCGCAATCGATCATCACCGAGAGCTTTCCTCCTGAGAAGCGTGGGATGGCGATGGGGCTTTTCGGATTAGGTGTAGTCGTAGCTCCAGTGCTGGGTCCGACATTGGGCGGCTGGTTGACCGACAACTACTCCTGGCGTTGGGCGTTCTACATCAACGTGCCCATCGGGGCGCATCGCAATGTTCCTGGTGGCGCCGTTTTGTGGAAGATCCGCCGTACATCAAAGACGCAAAGCCCGGTTCGCTCGACAAGATCGGTTTTGGCCTGCTTGCGATTTGGCTTGGAGCCATGCAGTTGATTCTCGATCGGGGCCAGGAAGACGACTGGTTCGGCGCCACCTGGATCCGCTGGACCTTCGCCATCATGGTGGTGACTTTCATCGCCTTCATTTACAGCCAGTTCATGGCGGAGAAACCACTGACGGATCTCCGGATTTTCCGAAACCGCAATTTTGCGATCGGATCGGCGCTTTGATTTTCCTCTTCGGCGGCTGCATCTATGGCGCTGTTACCGTGCTTCCGCTCTTCTTATCAGAACCTGTTGGGATATTCGGCGACGGCTTCCGGATTTGCGGTTGCTCCTCGAGGCATCGGAGCAATTTTGGCCATGCCGCTGGTCGGATTCCTCGTCGCCAAAATTGATACCCGGATCCTGGTCTCGTTCGGCTTTACTGTTTTCGGCATCTGCAGCCTGACCTGGTCGAGAATTAACCACGCAAATCTCACCGCATACTCTCGATATGCCGATCATCATCAGCGGGTTTGCGCTCGGTTTCGTTTTCGTCCCCCTCAGTACTGTCTCGCTAGGCGGATTGAAGCCGAGCGAAATTGGAAATGGAAGCGGTCTCTTCAACCTGCTTAGAAATGTGGGCGGAAGCGTCGGTATTTCCGTCGTCAACACAATCCTCGCTCGCCATGAACAGCTCCATCGATCGGAGTTGAGCCGGAATCTGGTCACTACCTCGCACAATCTTCAGCAACGTTTAACCGAGTTGACGCAATTCCTCACGCAAACCTACGGTCCTGCGGAAGCAGCCCGGCGTGTTTACGGCCTGGTCGAAGGCAACGCTGACGCAACAGGCAATTCTCTGGTCTTTTGTCGACGATCTTGCGGTACATGGCGCTCGCTTGCTTCTGTTGTGTACCTCTCGTTTGGGCGACTGAAGCGAATGAAAACCGAAAGGCCCGGTTGCAGCACACTAGGCCCCTGCACTCATCTAAAGCTCAGGAGCCCAACGTGAACACAGTCCGATCGCCGAGCGTCAAGGCATCCGAAAGCGGGTGGTCATCGTGGGAGGGGGCTTCGCTGGTTTGCACGCGGCGAAGGGCCTGGCAGACCAACCAGTTGATGTCGTGCTGGTAGACCGCCGCAACCATCATACGTTTCAACCGCTTCTCTACCAGGTTGCTCTCGCCGTCCTTTCGCCCGCCGACATCGCGCAGCCAATTCGAGGAGTCTTGAGTCGGGCAGGAGAATGTGCAGGTCGTTATGGACGAGGTTGTGGGCGGCGACCTCGCGCAATCGACAATACACCTGAAGAGCGGGCTCTCGCTGCCCTACGATTATCTTCTTCTGGCAACGGGTTCGACCCACTCCTATTTCGGGCATGATGAATGGGCGACTCTAGCTCCAGGCCTCAAGACTCTTGAAGATGCGACCGAAATCCGCCGCCGCATCCTTCTGGCATTCGAACTCGCTGAGCGGCAGGCGATTGAAACGGGCGATCATCCGCCTTTGAACTTCGTGGTGGTGGGCGGCGGACCTACGGGTGTAGAACTTGCGGGCGCCATCTCCGATATCTCCGGATACATGCTGAAGCAGGATTTCCGGCACATCACGCGGGAGAAAGTGCGGATCATCTTATATGAAGGATTGCCGCGGCTTCTGAACGCCTACCCGGAAGATCTGACCAAAAGCGCCGAAGAGCAGCTCAGGAATCTCGGCGTGGAAGTCTACACGAACAGCAAAGTTGAGGACGTTCAGCCCGGTTATCTCATCGTGAACGGCAAGCGGGTTGATGCTGTTGTCATGCTGTGGGGCGCAGGTGTGCAGGCATCTCCTCTCGGCCGGACCCTAGGTCTGCCGGTGGACAACAAGGGCTGTGTGATTGTCGATGAGATTCCTGAACCCGGCCGGCCACAAGAATATCTTCGTACTTGGCGATCTTGCTCATGTGGAAGAGAATGGCAACCGCGTACCGGGCGTGGCGCAACCGGCCATGCAGATGGGGGATTTCGCCGCCGAGACGGTCGGGGCGATCTAGCTGGACGTGCTCGGAAGAAATTCCACTACTTCGACAAAGGTGACATGGCCACAATCGGGCGTCATGCTGCCGTTGCCAACCTGAAGTGGCCGTTCCACGCACATTGGTCCGGGTTCTTTGCCTGGATCGCCTGGGCGCTTGTTCACGTGTACTTCCTGATTGGGTTCCGAAACCGCCTGCTGGTGCTTCTGCAGTGGGCCTGGACCTATTTCTTCTTCAGCCGTTCGGCACGACTGATCACGGGCGATCAGAATCTGGTCGGCTGGAACGAGACCGTTCAGGAGAACGAGAAAGCTCGAACGACGGCCGCAGTCTAAGAGCCGTACGCTCTCGCTCGGCATCGTTCCAAGCTCGTCCCACATCCGTAGAAGGGAACACCACATGATGGAACTCGGACTTGCGACGTTCGGCGATCTCGCGCCGGATCTAGAAACGGGCCGGACGATCAGCCCCAGCGATCGGCTTCGCAATCTGCTTGAAGAGATTGAGCTCGCGGACCAGGTCGGACTCGATGTGTTCGGCGTCGGCGAGCATCACCGGCCAGATTACGTTGTCTCCGCACCTGCCGTGGTCCTCGCGGCTGCCGCCGCTCGCACGAAAAATATACGTCTGACCAGCGCCGTTACGGTCTTGAGTTCGGATGATCCGGTGCGGGTCTTTCAGCAGTTTGCGACGGTCGATCTGATCTCGAACGGGCGCGCGGAAATCATCGTGGGCCGCGGTTCCTTCATCGAGTCGTTTCCTCTATTTGGGTTTCCGCTCGAGCTATACGATGAATTGTTTTCGGAGCGGCTGGACTTGCTGCTCGAGATCCGCCGGGCAGAACGGGTCCGCTGGTCAGGAAAGCATCGCGCCGCGATTGAGAACCTGGGTGTTTATCCGAGACCGGTGCAAAACCCATTACCCGTCTGGATTGGCATCGGCGGAACTCCGCAATCCGCCGTTCGAGCCGGCCGGCTTGGGCTGCCGATGACGATCGCGATCATCGGCGGCATGCCCGAGCGCTTCAACAGCTTTGTCGAGAAGTATCGGATGGCCGGCGAGCGAGCGGGCCACGACGCTTCGAAGCTTGTGGTCGGAATCAACTCACACGGATATGTGGCAGACACGTCTCAAGCGCGCGGCGGACGAATTCTTCGGGCCTTATTCGGCCATGATGAACAAAATCGGCCGTGAACGCGGGTGGAATCCGATGACTCGAGGTGATTTCGACGCGTTAACTTCCTTGCGTGGTGCCTTGGCGGTAGGGAGCCCGCAGCAGGTGATCGAGAAGATTCTCTACCAGTACGAGATCTTTAAACACCAGAGATTCCTGGCTCAGATGAGCGTAGGATCCATGCCGCACCATCAGGTGCTACGGGCTATCGAACTGTTCGGCACCAAAGTCGCTCCGGCTGTCGCGCGCAGCGACGGCAGATAAGAAAACTGAAGTTTCGGCTAGATAACGACCGCTCTTTGTCACACTGCGGCGGTGCGAGTCCCAGGAAATCCAGTGTCACCGGTGACGCGCAGGAAAGCCTGTTCGGCGCAACCCGGAAGCACTCGCCAGATCTTTTCGGCAGTTTCCTTTTCCTGCGCTTGAATCTGCCGCGCAAGCGAAGCTGTCTCCGTGTCGCCGGCTGCTTCCGCTACCGTCGCCAGAGACTCATACATCGCCATTTCACTGTTCTCGACAGCATAAGCCATCATCAGGTTTTGAGTGGTCCGCTCTTCTTTTTCGTGGCCCAACTGAGCCGCCTTCGGGCTCAAACCAAATACATGAGCGAGGAGGCTCTTCGCCGTAGAGGGACTGCCGCCCAGAGCCGAAAGCCTGGCTGTGAGTCGCTCATACTGCAGCCTTGTCTCCGCTGCGTGCTGCCGGAACAACGACTGCACGACAGTGTCGTCTCCTTCCTTCGAGAAACCCTCCAACTGGGTCTCGAAGCTTTTCTCCGCAGCGATCGCATCCTGCAGATATCGTCTTGATTACGTCAACACTCGTTTCAGCCATGTTCGTTACTCCTTCGCGTCGAGCAGGCGTCTTCGCCCGCAAAATATCAGACCGGAGTCCAGCCGAGGCTGTTTCTCCGGAAAACAAAAAAGCCTCTGGAGCTTACGCTCCAGAGGCTATTCCCTCGCAAAAATGAGGACTATTTTGCTTTATCTTCGAAGTACGGGGCTTTCGTCTGACTCCACGGCCTTGCATGATAGATCCAGTTCCTGCTCGTGTAGTCGGTATAGGTGAGGACGATGAGGATGCTTAGCCAAACAAGACCGGCGACGACGAAGAGTTTCGTCAGGCTGGTCGTGTAGCGGACGCCCATGAAGATCCAGGCGACGAGGCAAGCCTTGAACACCGCAATCATCAGGGCAACCACGATGTTCACTTCCCCGAGATCGATGTAAGAAATCGAGCGTAGTGACAAACGTCAAAACAATCAGCGAAAGAAAGACCTTAACAAGGGTCGCAACTTTCGGGATGGGCGTATGATGCGCCAGCTGCTCCGCTGCTCATCGCCTGCCTCCGATCAGATACAGCATCGGGAACAGGAAGATCCAGACGATATCGACAAAGTGCCAGTAAAGCCCGATCATTTCGACCGGAGCGAAGTAGTGCTCGGTGAACGCGTTCTTTCTTGCTTTAACGACCAGGTAGGTCAGCAATCCGAATCCGACGATCATGTGGATCGCGTGCATACCAGTCATGGCGAAGTACAGGAAGAACAGGATCTGAGCGTTGCGCTCAAATTGAGTCTGCTTCGTATTGAAAGCCGAAGCCCGGAACCAGGTGCTCCACCCACTTTTCGTGGTATTCGTAAGCCTTGACACCGAGGAAGACCGCTCCGAAAAACATGGTCAGGATCAGAAACCGGATCAGTGCTTTGCGCTGGCTCAGTCTGCGCAGAACGCACCGCCATGGCCATGGTCAAGCTGCTGCAAATCAGTACCGCGGTATTCGTGGCCCCGAGGGGCACGTTCATGAACTTACTGGTGCTTGCAAACGCCGGGAAATACAGGTTGCGGTACACGGCGTAGCTCGCGAACATTCCCCCGAAGAACAAGACTTCGGTGATCAGGAACGTCCACATGCCGAGCGTGTCCGCATCCATCTGCTGTGCGGGCGTGGCGAAGTGGTGCTTGAGGTGAGCCTCCTCGACCGGCGGTATCACATCTTCTGTCGCGGTAATGATTGTGTCAGCCAACGACTTCCTCCAGCGGACCGTAGTTGTAGGCCTCTTCCTTCACGACGGGTGTTTCATCGAAATTGAAGGTGGTCGGAGGCGATTGAATCTGCCATTCCAAGCCTGCCGCGTCCCATGGATTGTTTCCGGCCTTCGGACCTTTGAACATGGACCACGTGAAGTAGACCATGGGAATCAAGTAGCCAATCCCGAGAACCGAAGCACCGGCCGTCGAGAGAACGTTGAGAGCCTGGAATTCCGGCGGATAGGACTGATACCGTCTCGGCATTCCGAGATAGCCGAGAATGAACTGCGGGAAGAACGTCAGGTTGAAGCCAATGAAGATGATAAGGCTGGCAAACTTGGACCATGCTTCCGGATACATCCGTCCGGTGATCTTGGGCCACCAGAAGTGTAAGCCACCGAGGAACGCCATAACCATTCCGCCCACCATGACGTAGTGGAAGTGCGCCACAACGAAGTAGGTGCCGTGGGTCGCAACGTCCGTGCCCAGAGTCGCGAGGTGGAGTCCGGTCAAGCCGCCGATCGTGAAAAGCCCGATGAATCCGAGCGCATACAACATCGGAGTATCGAACGAGACCGAACCCTTATACATGGTCGCGGTCCAATTGAAGACCTTGATCGCAGACGGAACCGCCACCATGAAAGTCAGGAACGAAAAGGCCACGCCCAGATACAGGCTTTCGCCGGTAAGGAACATATGGTGGCCCCAAACAACGAAGCTCAAGACCGCGATGGCCATGCTCGAGAAGGCAACGAAGTTGTACCCGAACACGCGCTTCTGACAGAAGCAGGCCATGATCTCGCTGATGACACCCATGCCCGGCAAAATCATGATGTAAACGGCGGGATGAGAGTAGAACCAGAACAGATGCTGGAACAGGATGGGATCGCCACCGATGTTCGGATCGAAAATACCGACTCGCGCCACACGCTCGAAAGCGAGCAGCAATAAGGTGATAGCAATGACCGGTGTTCCTAAAACCTGAATCAACCCGGTTGCATAGTTGGACCACACGAACAGGGGCAAACGCGACCAGGTCATTCCGGGAGCCCGCATCTTGTGCACCGTGACGATGAAGTTCAGGCCGGTCAGAATGGATGAGAAGCCGGAGATGAACACACCGACCGCAGCCGCCAGCACATAAGAGTTAGAAAAAGTGCTGCTGTAAGGCGTGTAGAAGGTCCAGCCGGTATCCACTCCGCCGCGTACTACCGCGTAGAGCGTGAAGATGGCGCCAACAACGTAGATATACCAGCTAAGAAGATTGATCCTCGGAAATGCCAGGTCTTTGGCGCCGATCATGATGGGGATCAGGAAGTTGGCCAAAGTCGCCGGGATGGAGGGTACCAGGAAGAAAAACACCATCACGATGCCGTGCATCGAGAACAGGCGATTGTAAACCTCCGGGCTAAAAATACCCTCAGGTTCCAGAAGGTTGATACGAAAGAGAACGGCCATCGCACCGCCGACGAAGAACATCAGCGTGATGGAGATCAGGTAGAGGAACGCGATCCGTTTATGGTCCGTCGTGAAGAGCCAGCTCTTCCAGCCATGCTCGACATTGAGGTAGTCGACCGGTTCGACCTCTACCTCAGGAAGTTCTCGTGCAATTGTTGCCATGAGCTTGGTTTGATCCTTTATTAACTACACACTATCGCTGTTGCGCCGCACCTGTTCGATTGTTCCCCTGCGCCCGTGGCGCAATCACTACCGGGGCTTGTTGAGAGCCTTGCTGGGACGCGGGCTGGCTTGGAGCGAGGGACTTGATATACGCAATCAACTGAATAACATTCTGTTCGCTGATCTGCCCTTTGAAGTTAGGCATGATATTGGGCTCGAACCCGGCCGCAATCTTTGCGTTTGGCTCGAGGATCGATTCTCGCAAGGTACGCATCGTCCGCGAGAACCGTCTGTCCATTCGCCAGTTGCACAGGCTTGTTGTATAAACCCTTCAGCACGGGGCATCGGCCCTGCTGGTCAGTCAAGTGACACGTAGAGCATCCATACTGGGCGAACAGCGTTTCACCCTGCTGGGCTAGTGAGCCGCCGGTTCCGCCGCCACTCATCCATTCGGCGTACTCTCGCTCTTCCATGACATTGACCCAGCCAACCATTCCGGAATGAAGCAGTCCGCAATACTCGGTGCAGAACAAGCGGTAGCGCCCCGGCTTGCTAGGTGTAAACCACAGGCTATCGTAGTGCCCCGGCACCACGTCATGGCGAACGCGGAAGGCCGGAATTGAGAAGCTGTGGATGACATCTTCAGAAGCCATGGTCAATTTCACCGGCTGATTCATCGGCACATGCAGTTCGTTGATCTCGCTTCCGCCATTGGGATACTGAACCTTCCACATCCACTGTTTCCCGGTGACGAAGACCTCCATCGCGTTCTCGCGGCGGTTGCTGCGCAGCATAGTACAGCTGCGCGCCCCAGGCGAACATGATCAGCATCACCAGGAACGGCAGGATGGACCAGGTCAGCTCTAGCTTCGTCGAACCTTCGATCTGGGTGGCGTGCGACGTTCGGGCGACGGCGGTACTTGTACGCAAAGAACCCGATCGCAACGAAGATCAGCTACCGTCATCACGATGCGACACGACATTGATGAACCAGTACAGAGCGTCGATCTGACCGCCTTCTTTCGACGCTAATTCCGGAAATAACTGCAGTTGTGCTAGAACGAGCGAGTCAGCCCACATGCTCCGCTTCCTTCCACTGTTCCCGCACGCGGTGAGTCTTGTCTTTTCGCATGAGTAGGTATATAAGTCCGCCGAGCAGCAGAACCGTCAGTGCGGCTCCTGCCTTCAATATGTTCTGAACCGCAAGCGTGTATTTGCCCTGTGTCGCGTCGTAATGGAAGCAAAACAGGAGAACGTAATTCACCGGGTTGCTGATTCTGTGTTTTGAGGCCTCGACTAAAGCCATTCGGAGATCGGCCGGCGCATAGTCCACGCCGTAGAAGTAGCGCGACATTCGCCCTTCGGGCGTCGCCACCATGATGCCGCCCGCGTGGATGAACTGCTTCGTAGGTTCGTCCCACCGATATCCGAAGCCAACGGCGGAGGCGAGCTTGGTGATCGAATCCTGAGATCCGGTCAGGAAGTGCCAGCCGTTATTAAATCCGGCGCGGCCGAACATCTTGGCGTATTCGGCTTTCTTTTCTCGTGCCGCTGCCGGAGTGTCCGCCGGGTCGAAACTGACGACCACAACGTCGTAATCGATTCCGGTTTGCATCGGAACCCGGCGCAAACTCGTGACCGTTTCCCGCAAACTCATCGGGCAAAGGCTGGGGCATTTGAAGTACACCAGCTCCAGCACGACCGGCTTCTCGCCGAAGTAAGTGCGGAGAGGCACGGCTTGCCCGTTCTCGTCGTTGAACATCAAATCGAGCGGAACGGGAGAGTTGAGCTTCTGTTCCAGGTTGACGCCCTGCGTTGCCTTGGGACGGGCGTACTGCCCGAAGCTTAAGGTTGCCGAGGTCAGCAGGGCAGCCGTAATGGCCAAGCTTACTGCGCATTCTTCCGGATTTCCCCTTGTATCTGTGGCCGCGGCTGTGCGCCTGTGCCAACCGGCTTGGACGTCGTGCCGCCGGAGGAATCACGTCGCATCCCCACCAGGAGTTCGGATCCCCATCGGAGCGCCCGGAGCGATGTTGAGTCGAGAAACCTCGGCGTCCATAGCGCGGTCGATTGGAATGTAAGCGTGACCCTGCGCGTCTTTCCCGTACCCGGCCAGCACCTGATCCTCATGTGCTCGCAGATCGGGCAGTAAGTCCCAGGGATGCACTTCAAGAGTGGGCTTTGGAGGAATCACTCGTTCCGCAGCCATCGGGCTGGGCAGCGATCCTTGCGGATTGATCTTTACCAGCAAGGAGTGGATCACCAGCGTCAATGCGAAAACGAAGACCAGCGTACCGCCGATAACCGCTAAGGAACTGAGGACGATTCCCGCCCGCGCGTCGACTTCTTCAAACGCGGTGCCTTCGTGGCCGGCATGGGGATGGGACTCCACGGGTCCACGGGAACTGACCATCCTGTTCTGCAGTCTCGTCCAGGTCTCGATTCTGACCGGCGTTCGGATACGGTTCGCTTGATTTCTGATAGTGTTCGCTCATGCTACTAGCTCCCGAACAGGCTCCGGCTCGGGCAGGCGCGGATCATGCAACGGTAATAACGGCCTTCGTCTGAGTTGTCCGAGGTACACGAACAGCCAGATGCCCCCCACGCCAAAAAACGCCGCGATATCGGTCCAATAGAGCGCAAAGCCCTTGTTCCGAAAAGTTGGCTCGATCACCCAGAACACATCGAGCGCGCGTGCAAGGAGAATCCAGAATGCAACACGAATCAGCCGTTTTGGGTCCCGCTTACGTTGCTGCGATAGCAAGGCGAGGAACGGGATTGCAAACATGCTGAGGCCGAGTGCCCAGGTGAGGACTTTCCAGAAGCCGCTGGGTCCGCAGCAAGTAATAGCCGATTTCCTGCGGCAGGTCAGCGGGCCAGATGATGATCAACTGCGAGGCGGAAAGATAAGTCCAGAAGATCGTGAACGCGAACATCAGGTTGCCGAGATCGTGCAGGATCTTGGAGCCAATGCGGTCTCCGAACCGGTCTTCGCGGCTGGTCAGAATCAGCACGATGATGCTCAACGCGAATGTTTGAAGAACATCGCCGATCAGAATCAGACCGCCGAAAACCGTGGAGTAAAACTCAGGGTCCGTTGACATGACCCAGTCGATGAAAGCCAATGTAGACGTGACAACAAAGGCCAGCAGGCTGGGAGCACTGAACTGGCGCAGGCGAACCACAAGACTCGGGTCTCCTGTTTCATCTTGCCGGTCCGTCATCTTCTGAACGCGCATGGCGAAGAAAATCCAGAGCGCGAAGTAAATGAATAGTCTGGCGACAAAAAATGGCGTGTTCAGGTACGCCGCTTTGTGCTGCACAACCTTGTTGAGGTGGAGGGTGTCGTTGGCCCAGGGATACAGATACGGAAGCCCCAGCAGGATGGGGAGAAACAACACAAAAACGACAGGGAGGGTCCGCACCTTCGCTTCTAGCAAGCGGCGGATGGTGACGCCCCATTTACCTCCGACTACGTTGTTCAGAAGAAGAACAGCCAGGCCGCCGAACGCGAATCCACCCCAATACTGGAAGGCGAACAAATAGGACTGGAAGAATTCGGCCCTGTTCGCAAAAAACCCGGCAACGCATAACAGCAACCCGACGCCGCCGATCACGCCCGAGATGCGCTCGACGCTGGCCGCGCGGGATCCTAGCCGTATGATCGGGACTTCAGATCTATGGTGATGGTGATCGCTCACTGATTTCCCCCGGATGCGCTCTTCGCGCCCGTACTACTGGTTCCCTGCAGCTCTGGAGGAGCGTTCTGGCTCAACTGCAAAGCACGGATATACGCCGCGATCCTCCAACGGTCATCGACCGCAACTCTGGAAGCGTAAGAGTACATGGCTCCGTATCCATTCGTCATCACGTCGAAGAAGTGGCCGATCGGCGCCGTCAGAAGCCGCTCATCGTGGTAGCTGGGCGGCTGTCGAAGTCCGCGTTTGACGATCATGCCCTGCCCATCGCCGAGGCGTCCGTGGCAAGGGGAGCAGTAGATTTCGAATCGGTCATGGCCGCGATCCAGATCCTCACGGGTGATTTGAATCGGAATGGCCGTCACATCTTTGCCATTCAGTTTTCCCGTGTAGCGCGCCTGGTCAATGCGCAGCTGACCGCGCGCGACGGTATCCGGAATCGTCGGACGGGAAGCCCGGCGATCGCCAAAGAAGTCCGTCCCAGCCAGCGGCTTGTACTTCGGCTGGTTGTGCATGTCCTGCCGGCAGGCAGTGGCAGACAACAATGCAGCAAACGCAACTACGCCGAAAATTGCCCTACGCTGGAACAACGGTCACCTCACTGCCTCCCAAATCGCGCAGAAACTGCAGTGTCTCCTCCGTGCGGAAATTTGGATCCGAGGACTCAATACAAAGAAAGAAACGGTCGATCGATGCCCGGGTAAATTCCGGGACGTTAAACACGGGATGGTACGGCTGAGGCAATCCGTTCATTGCAAGCACGCAGATAAGCGAGGTAATGGCAGAGAACAAAATCATGCACTCGAAAGTGATAGGTATCCACGAAGGCCAGCTATTCAGCGGTCGGCCTCCGACGTTGTGCGGATACGCGATTTGGGCGATCCATTCAAGCAGAGTGAATCCGCCGATCGCGCCGCAAGAGCCGCCGATCAGAACCGCAAGCGAGACTTTGTTCTTCTTATACCCGATCGCCTCCGCCAAGCCTTCCACCGGCATGGGTGCATACGCATCCATGCGGCGGTAACCGTGGGCATACGCCTCTTCGCAGGCGGCGATCAGCTCTTCCGGAGTTTCGAATTCGGCCATGGCACCATGAATGGCCGGTAACTCATTCAATTGCACATGTTGACTCATACGGTGGCAGACTCCAGTTCGTGTTCACCGTGCTTTTTCCCGTGGTGTACCGCTTCACGCACCTCAAAGATCGAGATGGACGGAAGCGCCCTGACGAAGAGGAAGATCAGGAGCATGAAGAACCCGAGAGTACCGGTGTAAGTCGCCCAGTCCCACTTGGTGGCGTGATACATGCCCCAGGATGACGGAAGGAAGTCGCGATGCAAGCTGGTGACCACGATCACGAAACGCTCCAGCCACATTCCGATGTTGATGACAATCGAGATCAGCCAGACGGCGATGATGTTGGTTCGAACCTTGTGGCTCCATAAAGCCTGCGGGATCAGAATATTGCACAGGATAAGCAGGACGTATGTGTAGCCATAAGGCCCGGTCATGCGGTTCCAGTACATGAAGCTTTCGTACTTGTCTCCGCTATACCAGGCAAAGAACGCTTCCGTGCTGTATCCATAAGCAACGATCAGGCCGACACCAAGCATCAACTTGCTCGCAGCTTCGATATGCCGCATGGTGACCAGGTCGCGCATGTTGTACCAGGCCCGAAGCGGAATCATCAGTGTCAAAACCATGGCGAAGCCCGAGTACACCGCACCCGCAACAAAGTAAGGCGGGAAAATCGTCGTGTGCCAGCCCGGAAGTTGGCTGACGGCGAAGTCGAAGCTGACGATCGTGTGAACCGAAAGAACGAGAGGCGTCGCAAGGCCTGCCAGCAACAAGTAGGCCTTCTGATAACGATGCCAGTGAATGGCAGAGCCGCGCCAGCCGAGCGCCAGCGTTCCGTAGGTCTTCTGCATCCAAAGTTTCGGCGCGGTATCGCGCATGGAAGCAAGGTCAGGAATGAGACCGATGTACCAGAAGATGAGGGACGTCAAACCGTAGGTCGAGACCGCAAAGACGTCCCATTCGAGAGGACTACGCGGCTGCGGCCAGAGCCACATTGAGTTCGGGTACGGGAATCAACCAGTAAGCCAGCCATGGACGGCCCAGGTGGAGAATCGGAAACATGCCGGCGCAAGCGACGGCAAACAGCGTCATTGCTTCCGAGAACCTGTTCACCGACGTTCGCCAGTCCTGCTTCAGCAGGAACAGAATGGCCGAGATCAGCGTTCCGGCGTGGCCGATACCGATCCACCAGACGAAATTGATGATGGCAAAACCCCAGGCGACCGGGATGTTGATGCCCCATATGCCGACGCCCTTCAGAAACAGATAGCAAACGGCTAAGCGCAAGGATATTGACAAAAACAGAAGGAGATGAATGCGCCGACGAGCCATTTCTTGGGGCTCTGCTTCCAGGGCAGATAAACAATGCCCGCAATCCGGTCGGTGACGGTGGTGTAATCGTGCCCCGGCCCGAGGATCTTATCCGGCCCCGGGTCAGGGATGACAACGTCTGTATTAAGCGCTGGTTCGTTAAGATTCTTTGTTGCCACGCTGACCTCCTAGTGCCTCATTCACGTTCCGGACAAAGCCCAGATAGGTCGTGCGCGGACGAGTATTCAAATCGTCCAGCAACGAATAGTTTCGTGGAAGGCTCTGGAATTTACTGACTTGGCTGCTTCTTGTCGTTCAGATCGCCAAAGACGATTGCCTGGGTCGGGCAAGCCTGCTGCACAGGCGGTGATCACTTCACCGTCCTTGATTCGACGCCCTTCCTTTTCCGTCTGTATCTTCGCTTCCTGAATCCGCTGGACGCAGTAGCTGCACTTTTCCATGACGCCGCGGCTTCTGACCGTGACGTCCGGGTTACGAACTCCATGCAAACTTTCGGTTTGCCAGTCGGAGTACAGGAGGAAGTTGAACCGGCGTACCTTGTAAGGGCAGTTATTGGAGCAGTAGCGAGTACCGACGCAGCGGTTGTACACCATCTCGTTCAGGCCCTCATTACTGTGAACGGTTGCCGCCACAGGGCAAACCACTTCGCAGGGCGCCTGCTCGCAGTGCATGCAAGGCACCGGCTGATTGAAGATCTCGGGCTGGTCCAGATCGCCGGAATAGTAGCGGTCCACCCGGATCCAGTGCATGACGCGGCGCTTCGCGACCTGCTCTTTGCCGACTACCGCGATGTTGTTTTCGGCCTGACATGCGATGGTGCACGTGTGGCATCCGATGCACACGTTCAGGTCGATGACCATGCCCCACTTGTAACCTTCGTAGGGCCAGTTCTCGCGATGATAGATGTTGTCTTCGGGATCGAGGGGCTTCTCTTCGAGATTGGGGAAATCCGGATGCTTCTTGTACTCAGAAAGGCTCGTCGTACGAACCGGCTCGCGCTCCGCCATGGTCTGCGTTTCCTGGACGTCCGCCACGTCCACGTGCTTGCCTGTTTTTGCGACGGTTCCACCTACGGCATACCGCGTATTGGCATCCTGCAAGAAGTAGGCGTTGTAACCGATGTTGTTTCCGACGCGGCCGGAGCCCTCGCGACCGTAGCCGAGCGTCACGCCGATCGTGTTTTCGGCCTGCCCGGGAAGAATCCAGGCCGGACCTTCTACGCTCTTACCGTTCACCGTCACGCGCAGAACGTCGCCGGTCGAGATACTCATCTTCGCGGCTCTGCCCGGGCTGACCGTGACCGGGTTTTCCCAAGTCATTTTGGATTGGCTCTTCGGTAACTCCTGAAGCCAACCATTGTTCGAGTAAGTGCCGTCCCCGATTGTCGAATCCGGCCGGATGACCACTTCCATTTCGTACGCGGCGAGATTGCCGAGTGCCGGCAGCGTAGGCACGGCAGCGGCATTGATCGTATTGACGCCGTGTCCCTGCGACGATGCCGTCGTGGAGGCGATGTCTTCCAGGTTGCGTCGAAATCGCCCTTCAGCCGGCGTCTGCCAGTAATTTTTGACGATGTCGTGCGAGCTCAGGTCGGGCTTTGCCTGAAGAATGGAAACGATTTCGTGCGCCGATTTACCGCCATAGAGCGGCTCGACCAAGGGCTGCTGGATGGTCACCGTTCCGTCGAAGGCTCGTGAATCGGACCAGGTCTCGAGGTAGTGAGCCTCGGGAACGTGCCAGTGACTCCACTTGGAAGTCTCATCAAAGTGGCTGCCCAGGCCGGACCACCATCCGCGCTTTGCGAATTGCCTGTTGAAAATTGAGCGAAGCCGGAGCCGTATAGACCGGATTGCTGCCGAGAATAACCAGACACCTCGACGCGCCCGGCTGTTCAGGTCGCTCGCGAGTTCCTCGATCGAGTGAGTGTTCTCCGGTTCGACACCCTCGATCAGACGAACCGTGCTTGCCAACATTGCCCAAGGCGGCATTGATGGCGTAAGCGGCGAGGTGAACACTCTCGGGCTGATATTCTCCCGGGATCACCACACAGCGCCCTTTGGCACTCTGCAAGTCCTGAGCCACTACGTTGAGCCATGCGGGCGCGTTGCCCGGCGCGTCCGCCGCCGCAACACCGCACGCCTTCGCCAGTTGGTAAGCAACGGCGGGGATCTTGCTGCTTTCGAGAGCAAACCGGTGATCGGCCAGAGATCCGCTGGGTGTGGGAATCGACTCGACGGCATAAAACCGGCACGGGATCTTTTCCGGAATCGATGGCTCGACGCCGCGCGGAAAACTGCCGGGCGTACGGCAGGGCCGCCGGGCCCTCCACCATGAAATCGCTTTCCAGGCTGACAATCACGTCGGCTTTCGAAAGATCGTACGCGACAAAGGCGTTCTTTCCCGCAATCCTCCGTGCCGCACTGGCCTTCGCCGGGTTCACGCACGGCTCGTGCACGTACCACTTCGCCGTTGGCCATTGATCCAGACAGCGAATTGATCTGAGAGATCAGGGTAGGCGAAGTACTGATGCCGCTCAGAATCGCAAGGCCTTCACCTTTGCGAATACCCAAGCTCTGCGCTTCGGTGCTAAAGCACCGGTGAATTCACCCCAGGTGCTGAGTACGGCCTTCGTGCAGAACCGTCTCGGACCGGTCGGGGTCATAAAGATTCAATACCGAAGCCTGCTCGAAGATGGTTGTCGAGCCCAGGCTGGCCGGGTGGTCCGGATTGCCCTCCACCTTGGTCGGGCGGTTTAAGTGGCTCTCGACGAGAAGACCGCGCGCATAGCCGTGCGCCGGCATGGCGGTTGCGTAGTAAAGAGGAATGCCAGGGATAATGTTTTCGGGCTGCCGAACGTAAGGAACGATCAGCTCTTTGGGCTGCTTAGTACAAGCCGCAGCACCCGCCATCGCCAGCGACGCCGCCATTACCTTCAGAAGCGCGCGTCGATCCACACCCTTGCGGAATTTCCCCGGAAACCCGGGGAACTCCTGCTCGATATACTCGCGAAGCTCCTCGCTCTCCGCAGCCTCGTCGAGCGTGCGCCAGAATGCAGGCCCCCGTCCGGCAGCCAGCTTCTCCCGCAACGCCTGAATATCGATTGCCTTTTTGCGCTTGCCCGTTTCTTCTGCAATGGCGCCGAGCGTCACCAGTCCCGAGGCATGCCCGTGCGGATGCGGGTGATGGTGATCGTGATCATGGGGATGATCGTGGTCGTGGGGATGATCGTGGTCGTGGGGTTCGTGCTGTGAACGTCTCATCTGTGGCAAGTTACGCAATCAGTCAACGACTGCACGTGGTATTCCTTCACTAGCTTTGGTCCCAACTCCGCCTGATTGGCGGGGTATTTGTAGTTGATATTGAAGACTTCGGATTTCGGCCGGACGAACTTGGCGGGGTCGCGATGGCAGCTCAGGCACCAGTTCATATTCAAGGTGTTGACCTTCCACATCATCGGCATCTCGTTGACCTGCCCGTGGCACGACGAACAGCCGATCCCTTTATTCACGTGGATGCTGTGGTTGAAGTACACGAAATCCGGAAGATCGTGTACGCGCACCCATTCGATCGATTTCCCGCTCTGCCAGCTGTCGCGAATTGGTTTTGTGACCGAGGCAGTGGTCCAGATCTGCGAGTGGCAGGTCATACAGATCTCGGTCGCCGGTATGCCCGCAAACCCGGAAGTCTCGACTGAGGTGTGGCAGTAACGGCAATCGATTCCGTCGTCCTTGACGTGGTGCTTGTGGCTGAACTCGATCGGCTGAACCGGCGCCATCTGCACCGAAGTCGACCAGGGACCTCGGTCGGCGATATAGGCCACGGCGATCGTCGACGCAACGAGCGTAATGACCGACACGATCGCAACCTTTGCGATCGTGTTTGAACTTGGTCTGAAGAGTTGTGGCATACCTTATCTGGTCATTCGGAAAAAGACGTTGGATGCGAAACCAAAGTCGATTATAACCATACGTTTTTCTTTTCTCAGCAGGAAAGGTTCTTGTCCTCATAGAATATGGACTTCTACTTGCCCAAATCTTCGTTCTTCTGAGCAGGCGAACGGAGCTATATACGCATAAACTCTAATAATCAATGCACTGGATCGACTCAGCTTTTCGAGCGGCGACGACATGTTGGCAATCTGCATTTGACGTTATCCTCCCTGGCCTCCGCGCAGTGGATTCCGTGTGGAGTCGAGCGGGACGGAGGCCGGTCTTCGAGGCGTACACAACGCCGGAAAGGGAGTCATCTGGGCCAGCGGAAGCGGAGGAACCGTGCTGCGCAGCGAAGACGATGGGTTCGTCTGGCAAAAATGCTCCATCTGCCTGACGAGCGCGAGCAATCTTGATTTCCGCGGAGTCTGGGCGTGGGACGCAAATCACGCAATTGTGATGTCCAGCGGGACCGGCGATGCTTCCCGACTGTACGAAACCGTCGACGGAGGCGCGACTGGCGGCTTCTGCTTCAAGAATCCGGATCCTACAGGGTTTTGGGACGGGATTGTTTTCAACGGAAACGACGGACTGCTGGTAGGCGACCCGGTAGACGGGCAGATTCACCGTGTTCCACACGGAAGATCTCGGTCAACATTGGACCCGCGATCCCAGTCCGCGAGCTGGCAGGCCGACCCTAAGCGGGACGGGATATTTGCCGCAAGCAATTCGTCGCTCGAGCTCGGCGCCACCTGGGCCAACGGCGCTTCGTTACCGGCGGCCTGAACGGGCCCAAGATCTTTGAGCTCTCGTCACTGCTGGATCTCGGCCAAACGTGGACAGACCCGGCGGATTCTTTTCGGCATGGTTCTCAGGCGTCTTGCCGCTTGCGGAGAACAGCGAATCGGCGGGAGCTTTCTCACTTGGCATTTAATTCTTCTCAGACAGGAGTTGCGGTCGGAGGCGACTATAAGAAGCCGCTGCAACGGGGTGGGACCGCCGCGTACACGCTCGACGGTTCGCATTGGCAGCCGGCGTCGGCACCGCCCGCCGGCTTTCGTTCCGCTGTTGCCTGGGAACAGCAATTCCAATGCTGGATTGCGGTGGGACCGAACGGAAGCGACGTATCGTTCGACGATGGCAAAACCTGGCAACCGTTCGACAAAGGAAATTGGAACGCCTTAAGCTTGCCTTGGGTGGTCGGCCCAAAGGGCAGATCGCCAGACTGGATGAACAGGCATTGAAGGCTTTGGCGACGAAGAAATGAACCGGATTCTCACGTTCCTGCTCCCTGTTCTGCTCGGCACGGCGTCCTGGCGGGCGCGGAACTGAAGGTTGTTCCCGGCCTGGACACGCCACACGGACGCGTTCGCGCCGAATAAGCGGGCGGCAGATCGCAGCGTTTCGAGGCAACACCTGTGCTGGCTGGAGACCTGCTGTATGTGATCACGCCCTTCGACCAGGTTTTGCGCTCGATCCGGGAACCGGCGAGCAACGCTGGCGGTTCGATCCCGAGGTCGCGAAAGATCGTGAGTATTCGGAGGCTTCTGCGCGCGGAGTGCCGTTCGCATCGGGCATCGTTGTCTTCGGAACACTTGATGCCCGTCTGATTGCCCTGCGCGCGACCGATGGTAAGCGTCTGTGGGACATTCCGATTGCGCCAGGTGTAACGGACGGCAACTATCAGATCACTTCTCCGCCTGTGCTCGCCGGTGAAACGGTCATTGTGGGCTCCGTCGATTGGCGATAACGGCCACGCCGAAATGGAGCGTGGGGTCGTCAGAGCGTTTGACCTTCGAACGGGTAATCCGAAGTGGAGCTGGGATCCGACGCCAGCGGGCAAAACGGGAGCGGCGAATGCATGGTCGCGTCTTGCGTTCGACGCAGACCGCGACACTGTCTTCATTCCGACAGGCAGCGCTTCCCCTGACTTCTTCGGCGGCTTGAGAGCTGGCGACAATCACTACGCCAACTCAGTAACGGCCTTGCGCGCCTCCTCCGGTGAATTTCTGTGGTCCTTTCAGGCTGTTCATCACGATCTTTGGGACTACGACGTCGCATCAGCGCCGGTTCTTGTGAATTTCAAAGGCAAACCCGCAGTTGCTGTTCTGACAAAGATCGGACATTACTTCCTGCTCGATCGCGAAACCGGAAAACCGTTACTGCCGGTTGAAGAGCGCCCGGTTCCCCGCTCGGATGTGCCGGGCGAAGCCGCTTCGCCGACGCAACCGTTTCCGGTGAGCGGCGTTTTCACGGAGCAGAAGTTTGTTCCGCGGCCCGGCTGGTGCGAAGAGCGATTTGCAAAACTTCGTTACGAGGGAATCTTCACGCCGCCGAGTCTAGGCGGAACACTGGTGTTCCCGGGCAACGTGGGCGGCGCGAACTGGGGCGGCGGAAGTTACGATGCCGAGCGCGGCCTGATCTTTACGGCGGCGAATCGACTAGCTACAGAAGTGCGGCTGATTCCCCGCGAGACATTCGACCGATCAGGACACGGCGATACTGGCGAACGGCTGGGATTGGAGTACGGCGCTCAAAAGGGCGCTCCGTTCGGCATGTCTCGCCGCACTTTTATCGGGCCGGATGGACGGCCTTGCAATCAGGAGCCTTGGGGCGCTCTGGTTGCCATTGAGGTCGAAACGGGCAAGGTTCGCTGGGAGAGCCCTATGACGGTCAGTCTGGGCGGCCCCTTGTCTGTGAATGGCGTCGTCTTCTTCGGCGGCACGCTCTTTGAAAGCAAGTTCCGGGCGTTTTCCGCGGATACCGGCAAAAAGCTGTTCGAGACCGATTTGCCGTTTACGGCGAACTCGACGCCGGGCACCTATGAATGGCAAGGAAAACGCTACGTCGTGATCTCCGCTGGCGGCCACGGGAAGGTCGACGGAAGCAAACTTGGCGACCTGGTGATGGCGTTCACCATCGAGTAGCCTCGCCGAATTCGTACCGGCAAGCAGCACCGGTACTCACATCTTCGTGCTTCTGCCGTGGATTGTAGTACGCTTCCACTAGCAGCTTCAGGAGGTAATTCCATGGTGAATTCCTACGCCCCAGGTTTCGGGCGTTTCTCGAAGAGGAGCGTGTCTAGCGCTTTTCGTCCTTTTCTCTTTCTTCTTCGGTCTTCGGCCAGGGTTTCGGCACCATCGTCGGTACCGTAACGGATCAGTCGGGCGCCGTCGTGGCAGGGGCAAAGGTCACGGTTACTGACCCGGCCACCGGACAAAGCCGCGAGGAGACCACGAACAGCCAAGGCTATTACGTTGTTCCCTCGCTTGAAACCCGCTCCTTACGACGTTTCGGTTGCAGCCGTCCGGGCTTCGGAGTTTAGCGACGCAGAAGGGCGTCACGCTCCTGGCAGACCAGAGCGCGACCGTCAACGCGACCTTGTCGCTAGGCAAGACGGCGGAGACCGTTCTTGTGACCGCCGAACCTCCACAGGTCAACACGACGACCGCAACGATGAGCGAAGTGGTGGAACAGCGCCGTGTCGTCGATCTGCCGCTGAACGGACGCAACGCCGCAACACTCTTACTTGGTGGTCGCCGGTGCGAACCAGGCGCCAGGAACCGACGTGGACCAGGGAAACACGAAAACTTTCCCAGGCGCAGTCACTGTTTCGACCAACGGATCACGCCAAAACCAGGTCAGCTATCGCCTCGACGGCGCAAACAACAACGATCTGTACACAAACACGAACCAGCCGTTTCCCTTCCCTGATGCGCTGCAGGAGTTCAGCGTTCAAACGAGCAACTACGGCGCCCGGTACGGCGGAAATGCCGGCGGCGTTGTAAACGTTGTTACCAAATCGGGCACCAACAGCCTGCACGGCGATGCGTTTGAATTTGTTCGAAACGCGCGTATTCAATGCCCGCAACTTCTTCGCTCCCGCCCGCGATCAGCTGAAGACGGAACCAGTTCGGCGGAACGATCGGCGGCCCGGTTGTCATTCCGAAGCTCTACAACGGCAAAGACAAGACGTTCTTCTTTTTCGGATACCAGGGCACTCGCATCCGGAACGTTGGGAATCGTCCAGACCGCAACCCTACCCACGGCGGCCGAGCGCGGGGGAAACTTCTCCGCTCTGCTGGACGCGAATAGCCCGGCGAACCCCTTCCGGCAAATCCATTCAGTTGCGGGATAAGGGCGGCAACTTGTTAGCCGGCAATATTATCCCGTCGAGTCTTTTCGATCCGGCGGCGATCAATTTCTTCAAATACATCCCCGTTCCAACCTCGGCGAATGGAACGACCTTCTTCTCGCAGCCGATTGCGCAGAATTTCAAAGAGTTCCTGACACGCGGTGATCACTCGTTCTCGGAACACGACAGGTTGTCGCTTCGCTACTTCTACGATCAATTCGATAACCAGGGCTACATCGATCCGGCGAACATCCTGAGCTATCAGAACTTCACCACCATCATTTCCCAGAATGCATTAGTAGGCGAAACACACATTTTCGGCGCCGGGGCGGTGAACGAATTTCGCGCCAGCTTCTCGCGCGAGACTTCCGTTCGCGGTCCAGCGAATGGAAGCATCTCGGCTTGACGGATCTAGGCGTAAATATTTATCAGCCTTCCACGGGCAAGACGATCGAAGGCATCAACGTCAATAGTTACTTCAATCCGGCACAAACCGACCCTGCGTCGTTCATTCGGAATCAATACAACCTGAGCGACGACTTCAATCTGGTTCGCGGCCGGCACACCATCTCATTCGGCGGATCGGCCAGCCGTGCGCAAGTTCTGTTGCGCAATCAGTTCCGCACTTCGGGTAGTTACACGTTCACGGCTGACACGACCGGTGACGGACTTGCCAGTTTCATGCAGGGCTATGTCCGAACCTTTACTTCAGGGCTTCGGTGAATTCAAAGACAACCTGATTAACACCTACGGTTTGTACTTTCAGGATGATTTCCACGTATCGAGCAGGCTCACGCTGAACTTCGGCGTTCGCTATGACCCTTTCTTCCCCTGGATGGAGCAGAAGAACCGGATCGAGCAGTTCACTCCTGAGAATTACTACAAAGGCGTGAAATCGACGGTCTACGTCAATGCACCGGCGGGCCTGCTATTTCCCGGCGATCCCGGGGTTCCGCGCTGGGGTGCAAACCCCAGCTTGAACAATTTCTCGCCTCGACTTGGTTTCGCCTATGATCTGACGGGCGACGGGAAGACCAGTCTCCGGGGCGGAGCGGGCTCTTTCTATGATTCGATCGTTAGCGGCATCGTCAACAATCGGACGGTCGATCTGACGCCTTTCAGCCCGCAACTTTCTTTAACTCACGCCTCCGGGAACTTTCAGCAATCCGTACCTCGGAGTCACCAATCCATTCCCGGCGCCGTTCCCGCCACCGAAAACTGCTTCGTTTCCGCCTCCTGTCCTGGTTGTGACGTACGATCCGGCGAGAGACGGAAAGCAACTGACGCCGACGGTTTACAACTGGAACGTTTCGCTCGAGCGGCAGTTGAGTTCGACATGGCTACTCCGCGTCGCCTATGTCGGTTCCCGGTCGACCCATTTGCAGGAGTCGGTCGAGTTGAATCCTGCGGTTTACACGCCGGGAAGCACTGCTTCGACCGACGCACGACGGCGGTTTACGGGATACGGAAGCGTTTCACAGGGCAGCCAGGATATTAACTCGATCTACCACTCTGCCCAGGTCACGCTGCAGAAACGGCTCTCGCATGGCATCTCGCTACTGGCGAACTATACCTGGTCAAAATCGCTGGATGACCTGCCCGCCGGGATGGCGATCAGCACCATCGATCAGGCCAACTACTCAGCAATCCCATGGAACTTCCCGGGCCGTCATCAGAACGACTACGGACCGTCGGAGTTCGATCGCACGCATCGGTTCGTCCTCTCGTACGTTTGGGATCTTCCCAAGTTAACCGGCCACTCTGCCTGGCTCCGATACACGGTAGGGGGATGGGAGTGGACCGGCATTTTCACGGCGCAAAATGGAGCGCCCTTCACGGTGCGCGCAGGTACCGATCGTCTCACGTACCGGGCTTGAGTACGGATCGTGCCAGCTTTGTAGGCAATGTCGATCCCTACGGCGGCAATGCTTGCGGCAATACCGCTCCCTGCGTCAACTTCCTGAATCCGGCGGCGTTCACCGTCGCGCCGACCGGCCATTTGGAAACGTCGGAAAGGGCAGCCTTCGCGGACCCAATTACTACAACGTGGATTCCGGGCTCTTCAAAGACATTCCCAATTAAGTCCGAAGCCGTCCGGCTTCAATTTCGCGCCGAGTTCTTCAATGTGTTCAATCGGGTGAATTACAATCTGCCCTCCGGTAACTCGACAACACCGGCGTTTCAACGGTTCGAATTTCGGTTCGTTGAATCAGGCTCAGGATCCGAGAATCGGACAGCTTGCTCTCAAGCTGCTGTTTTAGTTCGTAACGCGCCTGAACCGCCCTGCCACTATCCTGAGGGGATGCGATGGTTGCTCTTATGCATCCTGCCTCCCCTTTACGCTCAAAGCTTTTCGGTAAAGCCGGAAAGGATTCGTCAGGGTGAAACCCTTCGGCTCACGGCGAGCCCTGCGGCATCGGCAGCGCGGCTGGGCAAGCGTAGAGTCCCTCTTTATCCCGACGGCGCATTGAAATCGGGCCTCATGCCGATCGCTGTCAATGCCAAAGCCGGGCGAGTACACAATCGAGTTTCTGGACGATCACGATGCCGTCCTTGAGAAGACCAGCTTCATCGTTGCCGATGCGCGATATCCAAAGCAGTACGTTGTCCTTCCTAAAGCCGTTGCGGAGTTAAAATCCTCTCCGGAAGAGCGGGAAAGCGTAAACGCGTTCCGCGTCGAAGAGACTCCGGAACGTTTCTGGCGGGAGCCCCTCGAGCAGCCCATTCCGGGCTGCATGACGTCGCTGTTTGGAGTGGGACGCTACATCAACGGAAAGCCCACGGGCGACTATCATGCCGGAATCGATCAGCGCGGGGCGGCGGGCACACCGATTCATCCTGTCGCCGATGGGATCGTCAGACTTGCCGCTCAATATGAATTGAGAGGCGGAACCGTTGCGGTGGACCATGGGCAAGGGCTGACCTCAATCTATCTGCACATGTCCAAGGTTCTAGCGAAACCCGGCGATCGGGTTACAACGGCGGATGCTTTGGGTCTTGTCGGCTCGACGGGGCGATCCACGGCACCTCACCTTCATTGGACCCTGTACGTTCACGGCGAACCAGTGAATCCGAATCAGTGGATTCGCAACGTTGCCTGCGCCCCTCGAGTGACGAGCAAGTCGCCGCAACGGTCAACGGCACCGAAGAGTCGCGTAGGCTAACACCTATTTGTTGACCACCTCCGGCGGAGGCGGAAGATTTCGATTCTTGAGCCACTCGATGCTGACGTCCTGGCTCTTCTTCGGGTTTTTGATGTCCCTCAAATCGGGCATGAAAATTTGAAGCCCCGCTTGCGGAGTCATCCGCGTATACCCGTTGACAAGCTGCTCCTGATAATTCGCAAGATCCAGGTCGAACCAAGGGTCCTTCGAGATGTCGATCATAATCAGATCCACGTTATGCATCGTTAACTTGCCGAAATCGAGACTCCCGCCGCGGAGGCTGAGGAAATTCCGCCACTCCTCCGTACGCTCCACGTCTTCTTTTGCGTCTCCATAGATCTCCTCGAGATCGGGATTCGCGACACGTACGCGCGTCAAGTGACCGCCGATGTGAGGAGGTGGCAACAGAGTATGCGTGTCAAAGCGTATGTCGTTTTCCGTGACTTCGAGACCCGGTACGTTTTTCACTTTGAACAGATCGGAAAGAGTCACGTGAAAAACATTCAGCATTCCTTTGAAAGGAACCTTGAGCACATTCACTTTCTTGACATGAATCTGGATTCCATTCTCGCCAACGATGGAAAGCGTTCCGGTCAACTCCACTGGTAGGGGAACGACTTTGTGAACCGTTCCCCTCATCTTTACTTCATCGCCGTTCCCGGAAAGCTGGATATTCTTGATTGGTGCGTCGCCGAGCGCGCCCGAATTCAGGTAATTGGCGATGTCGCCGATATTGGCCCGGATCACTCCGGTTTTGATGTAAAGCGAAAATGAATCGGGATCGTCGAACGTGGGATTTACGTTCTTTCGAGAGCGTGCCATCTGACCGCGCAACCAGCGAACATAGATTCGGAAGTTCGGTCCTTTGCGCAGCATCAGGTTATGTGCGTAAATGTTTGTCGGGCTCAGGTCTGCGCTTCTGCTGCCGACTTCCGGTTGAGCCGCTTTTGCCTGCTGAGTGTTGGGCGACGCAGAGGACCGAGAAGGTTCGGACGAAGACCTAGCCCTCCAGATAGCCCAGCTCGCGAGTAATAAGCACAACGCAATCGCGATCGCCGCAGCCTGACGAGTTCTCTTCATGTTTGTGGTAGAAATCACCGCCTCGAATACGACCCGAACTATGCACCCAAAGTTTCCTTCCCGCGGCGAAAACCGGGACTATTGCCGTCTCACAACCAGATAATCCGGGAGCATCATGACTCTACCCGAAGATGAGATGCTCAATGCGATAAAACTTGCAACAGACATAAACGACAGGGAGGAAGCATGGATGATCAAACGGGTCGCGCTGGTGACAGGGGCGGGCAGCGGTATTGGCCGGGCCGTCAGTGTCGCCTTAGCGAAGGGAGGCTATGGCGTTGTCCTTACCGGAAGACGGCGCACTGAACTAGAAGCAACCGCCCAGATGGCCGAGAATTCTGGAGGAACCGCAACGATTGCACCGGCGGACGTAAGTAAACCCGAAGGGGTGAACGATCTGTTTGCGGTGCTCGGGGAGAAGTACGGCCGCCTGGACGTTCTGTTCAACAACGCAGGTGTCAACGCCCCGCCGGTTCCATTCGAAGACCTCTCGTTCGAACAATGGACGGGGGTTGTCGACATAAACCTGACGGGCGCGTTCCTCTGTGCCCAGGCGGCCTTCCGGTTGATGAAAGCGCAGAGTCCGCAAGGAGGGCGCATCATCAACAACGGATCTATTTCGGCGCATGCACCCCGGCCGAACTCGGCACCTTACACGGCGACGAAGCACGGGATCTCGGGATTGACGAAAGCGATTTCCCTCGATGGCCGGAAGTACAACATTGCCTGCAGCCAGATCGATATCGGGAATGCCGCGACGGACATGACGGAGCGGATGACCGACGGCGTCCCGCAGGCGAACGGGACCAAGATGCCGGAACCCAGGATGAACGTGGAGCACGTTGCCGAAGCGGTTTTGTACATGGCTAATCTTCCGCTCGACGCCAACGTTCAGTTCATGACGCTAATGGCTACGACGATGCCTTTTATCGGGCGAGGCTGAAACCGGCATTCGCCCGGTTGTTATACGCTACACGAAAGCTGTCGATTTCGAATTCGAGGTTTTCTTTCGTGAAAAGCTGGTTCACTCTCGCGCTGTCTGGCTGTCGCAACACTACATGCCCAGCAGTCCGTACCCAAGATCGCCTATGATTCGGTCCCGGACGCGCTGAAACTGCCGGCGGATCTTTACTTCGGCGAGGTCGCGGGCGTGGCCGTGAATTCGAAGAGGCACGTTTTCGTCTTCTCGCGAGGAAGCACGGTCGGACCGGCTTATGGTGCCGCCGCGGCACAACTCCTGGAGTTTGCGCCGGATGGCAAATTCGTTCGCGAAATCGGCAAGAATCTTTACGCCTGGTCGTACGCCCACGCTGTTCGCGTCGACAAGGACGACAATATCTGGGCTATCGACAAGGGCTCGGACATGATCATCAAGTTCAATCCGCAAGGCCGAGTCACGATGGTGTTCGGGCGCAAGAAGGAAGCGTCCGATGATAACGATGGACCCTGGACGCATGTCAAGCCGCCTCGTCCTGCAGTGAATGGACAGTTTCGCCAACCGACCGACGTCGCTTGGGATCGTGAAGGCAACCTCTTCATCAGCGACGGATACGTCAACTCACGCGTCGCGAAGTACGACAAGAACGGCGATTGGGTGAAGCAGTGGGGCCAACCGGGCACAGGTCCGGGCGAATTCAATACTCCTCACAGCATCGCTGCAGACGCAGAGGGCAACATCTATGTCGCCGATCGCGGTAATCGCCGCATCCAGGTTTTCGACCATGACGGCGGATTTTTGCGCGAGATGAAGATCGACATCCCTGCGCCGCCGGACGCGCAGCCCTGGATGGGGCCGCGCCCTGGACCGGATGCCGCCGGTACCATGCAGCCCGGATCTCCGTGGGCAATTTGCATCACGCCAGGCCCGACTCAATATCTGTTACAGCTCGGACGCATTCCCCGGCCGCATCTACAAAATGACGCTCGACGGCAAAGTCGTGGGCATGCTTGGGCGAAACGGGCCGTCAGCCGAAGCAATTCGGCTGGATTCACGAGATGGCCTGTCCGTCGGAAAACGAATTGTATGTTGCTGAGCTTCTGAACTGGCGAGTGCAGAAGTTGTCCCTCCATCCGGATAAGAAGTAAGCTGTGTGTTCGCCCTGATCTTCCGGGCACAGTATGAACATTCAGCAAACTGACTTCGTCCGTCGACGTACGTATTCTTTCGGCTTTGATTGTCGCGCTTGCATTTGGTGCGCCGCCTTCCGTCTGGGGTCAGGCCAGTCTTGGGACTGCAACGCTTTCAGGGACGGTGCGGGACGCAAGCGGGCTCGCCGTACCGAAAGCCACGATTCTCGTCACGAACACTGAGCGGGGCGACACCCGGCAGACCGAGACCAACGACTCGGGCTCCTATACTCTGCCCAACCTTCCGACGGGCGTCTATCGTCTGGAGGCCCAGAAGTCCGGTTTTGACTCCAAACGCGTCACGGGCCTGCAACTCCAGGTGGGTCAGGTGGCGACCGTAGACGTCACGCTGCAACCCGGAACTCTTTCCACTGTTATCTCCGTTTCCGGAGAGCAAGCGACGCTTCTCGAAACCGAATCGAACGTAATCGGCACTGTCGTGAACGCCCACCAGGTTCAGGATCTGCCTCTGAACGGAAGAGATTTCCTCCAGCTTGCTTAACGGCCTCGGGCTCCAGCCAGGTTACGGGCGGTTCGGACGTCTACTCAGCCCAGATCGGGCATCCGAATCGCGCCGTCGTCATCAACGGCAACCCGCCCACCACTACCGGCTACACCATCAACGGCATTGCGACTCGGGGACAGCGGCTAGGCGAGAGCGCGGTCAATCTCTCCATTGCCGCCATCGATCAGTTCAAAGTTCAGCAGAGCTTCTTCCTCCCCGACCAGGGCCCCGATCCCGGCTTGATCAACATCACGACCCGGGGAGGAACAAACAGCTTCCACGGGCAGGCTTTCGAGTTTCTACGTAACGAAGCGTTCGACGCTCGCAGTTTCTTTGCCCAAGCTCCCGAAGCACTGAAGCGAAATCAATTCGGCGGAGCGCTCGGCGGCCCGATTCGAAAAGACAAGCTTTGGTTCTATGGCTTCTACGAAGGACTGCGTCAGATCTCGGGCTTCAATTCGAACGCTTTCACGCCTACGCAGAGCATGTTCAACGGGAACTTCCAGGCGCTCAGAAACGTAATCTACGATCCGACGACGTACTCCGCGGCGACCGGCACGCGCTCACCCTTCGCCGGCAACATCATCCCTCAGAATCGGATCAATGCGGTCTCCCGGAACTTGCTCGCCTATTACCTGCCCGGCGCAAGCCTGTCGCTGCTGCCGAACAATCTTTTCGCCAACCCGCGCAATTCGCTCGATGACGACCAAGGCGGGCTTCGGATCGACACTCTGCTGAGCGCACGCCAAAGCCTGTTCGGCCAAGTGGTCCATGAGACCGGGCTGGCTGTAAACCCGGGCACGTTCCCGCTTTCCGGAGCCGCCTACCCGAACACGAGCACTCTAGCGATGCTTCAACACACCTGGACTCTGACCCCTACGTTTGTGAATACCGTTCGTGCCGGATTCACGCGCGCCGAGGCCAGATATACAAATCAGGGCACAACGGCCGGCCATATCTTGGGCGGCTTGGGCGTCCCGAATACGCTCGATGACCAAGGCGTGTCCTCCGTGACGATGACCGGATACGCTTCGTTCGGACGCGCGAACGGCAATCTTGGAAATATCGACAACAACTATCAGTTGGATGAAGGAGCGAATTGGGTGCGCGGCAGCCACACGCTTCAATTTGGAGCGGGCATTCGCTATCACCGCACCTGGCAGCAGAACGCCAATGCCAATGCACTCGGAACACTTGCCTTCCAGCCTTTCTTCACGGCGCAACTGGCACGCTCGTCGTCCGGCGCACTTTCCGCCGTAGCAGGTTCAGGCGACTCGTTTGCCGATTTCCTTCTTGGCACGCCTTTCAACGCATCGCTTGCCGGGCTGCCGATGTTCCAATACCGCTTTACCGAATATCAGCCATATCTGCAAGACACCTGGCGAGTCAGTTCGAACTTAACCCTGAATCTCGGCCTTTCCTGGTATCTCAGCACCGTTCCCGATCCCCAAGGGTCAGCGCGGCAGTTTGTGCACGGGTTTAACCCGCAGACAGGTTTGCTGACGTACGCGGCTTTGGGTCAAGTTTCGCCGCAGGTCATGAGTCTGGACAAGAATAACTGGACACCTCGCTTCGGCTTCGCCTGGAAACCGTCGAACATGCCCAACACGGTGATCAGAGGCGGAGTTGGACTCGTACTACTTCAACTCTGCTTTATCTGAAGCTCAATTCGCGATGGTCGCGCCGCCCTTCAACACGCCGCTTCAGTTGTTCAACGCGCAACCCAATCCGACGTATGTGCTCGGCCAGAATGTGTTTCCGGCATCGTCCTTCCCCGCCCTGTCCTCTTCCACCGCCGCATCGCTTCCGACGGGAACCACGGCATTCCTGCTGAACCCGAATGGCGCCCGTTCCTTATGTGACGCAGTGGAACTTCTCGCTCGAACGTGCATTCGGAGCCGACAATTCGGTGGAGCTGGATTATCTCGGATCCTCGTCCCACCGGCTCCAGAATCGTTTCGATCTGGATCAATGCGTTCCGAATGCAGCGTTATTCTGCAGCGCCGCAAGCAAACCATACGCGCGCTATGCCGGACTTCTGAACGCTGAGTTCAACGGAAACTCGTCGTATGAAGCGATGTACGCGAAATTCAATCACCGGGCCGGAGTCGGGTCTTGAACTTCCGACTTGGAGTATACCTGGTCGAAAGTGCTGACTGATGCGTTCGAAGGACCCGAATGTAGCAACCAGTACGCAAGTTGCTTCTTGCAGGGCCTGTGACAAGGGCTTGTCGTCGTACGATCAGCGCCATCGGGTCGTCGCAAGCACGATCTATGACATCCCGTTCGGGAAAGGCCGGCGCTTCGGGGCTCAGGTCCATCCCGCCGTCAACGCGATTGCCGGCGAATGGACGATTACCGCTATCACGACCTTCGCCACGGGTGTTCCGATCTACATCGTTTCCCCCAGTCAGACGTCCAGCATCTACGTCTCGCAGCGGCCGAATCGCACCTGTGACGGCAGCGATCCTAATCTCGCCGACAATCTGCGCACGGACGGCCTGCTCTACTTCAACACTTCGTGCTTCCAAACGCCCGCTGCGGGCTATTTCGGAAATTCCGGACGCACTCCCATCAGCGGCCCGGGACAGAACAATTGGGACATTGGAGTTCACAAACAGTTCTCGCTTGGCTTAGGCGAAGCCACACGGCTTGAACTACGGGGCGAGTTCTTCAATGCCTTCAATCACGCGCAGTTTACAAATCCCAACGCGAATACCGGCGCGGGCGCAAACTTCGGGCGAGTTTCGAGCACTCTGCCGCCGCGGTTGGTTCAGATTGCGATGAAGCTTACCTGGTAATGAAAGAAGACACATGAAAGTCTCGCGAAGGAACTTCCTCGAAACGGCTGGGGCTTCGTCCCTTATTCCTCAACGAGCATCGGGTGCCGAGAAAAGCCCTAATATCCTTTTTGTGCTGGCAGACGATCATCGCGCCGACGCTCTCGGTTGTATGGGTCACCGGATTGTGCAAACTCCGGAACTCGACCGCCTGGCCAGCGAACGGCGTTATCTTCGACAACCACTTCTGCACGACTCCAATCTGTTGCGCCAGTCGCGCCAGCATTATGCTGGGCCAGTACGCGGGTACGCACGGAATCAACGATTTCAAGACGCCACTCAGCGCTCCACAGGTCAAGCAGACCTATTGGCAACAGTTGAAAGGGAGCCGGCTATCACATTGGCTTTATCGGGAAGTTCGGTGTGGGCGACAAGATGCCCGGCGAAGCATTCGATTACTGGAAAGCATTTCCGGGGCAAGGTTTCTATTTCCCTCAAGGGCCGTCCGGTCCTCATCTGACGTACATCATGCGAGATCAGGCGAATGAGTTTCTCGAGAAGGCACCTCGGGACAAGCCGTTTTGCCTTTCGATCAGCTTCAAGGCGCCGCACGTACAGGACGAAGATCCCGCACAGTATCTACCTTCGACGGATACGCTTTCCCTGTACGAGAACGTAACGATACCGCCACCCAAGGGGGCCGGACCCGACGATGTAAGGCGCTTTCCGCTGGCAATTCAGCACTCCGAGAACAGGCGCGATGGGGCGTCAGATTCGCAACTCCGGATATCTATCAGGCGTCCGTCAAGGGTTACTACCGCCTGATTAGCGGCATCGACAGAGCGATGGGCTCCATCCGCGCAAAGCTGGAACAGTTAGGGCTCGCAGACAACACGATCATCATTTACTCCGCAGATCACGGAATCTTCAACGGCGAGCACGGATTCGCCGGCAAGTGGTACGGACATGAAGAATCCATTCGTATCCCGCTGATCATTTACGACCCTCGATTACCGGCTGAGAGCCGCGGGAAACGGATCGGATGCGATGACGCTTAAACATCGATCTGCATCCGACCGTGCTGGAGTTCGCAGGTCTCCAACCCGGCTCACCAACGCAAGGCCGCAGCCTCCTTCCGGCCATCCGAAACGGCCATGCCGGCGATCGAAGCGTCTGGTTCTTCGAACATCACTTCGCAAATAATGGCTGGATTCCTTCGAGCGAGGGGATCAGGACAAAGCGGTGGAAATATCTCCGATACACCGATAATGCCGCGCCCTTCGAAGAGCTTTACGACTTGGAGAAGGACCCGTTCGAACAGGAGAATCTCGCCGGAAAGCCAGAATGGCAAAAGCAGCAAACCGCTCTCGCACAGTTATCGGCAGAAGTGGAGTGCCAGTCTGTCCGGCGCTGGAAGCTGGAAAGAACCGATCGAAGTCTCTGACTTAAAGAAGGACGGTCTCGCGTAAGCGCGACACCTGTCCCATGCTCCCGAATCGTGAACGATAACATGGCCATCTCTCCCGATGAGTCTTCCCCTGCTCCGGACGTAGCAGCGCTGCACGACGTGCTGTTTGCCGAGTTAGGCGCCGACTGGCAACCCGGCACAACTGAAGAGGCTGAGTGCCTGGCGCAGTACAAAGAACTCAGAGAATGCAGCGCGGATTGCCCGCAATCATTGGACCGACTTGCGCCGCAAGCGCGCTGATCGAGCCAGTTGTGAATCAGCACAGGAGACGCTGACGATCGCCGACGAGCGTTGTCTGGCGCCCCTTTACTCCATCTTTCACGATCGCAATCGTTCCGCACTCTGCCTTTCGGGTGGCGGTATTCGGAGTGCGACGTTCGCTCTTGGGCGTTCTGCACGCCATGGCGAAATACTCCTACCCAGGGGAGCCGGGATCGGAGCCCGCCCGCTTGCTGGCAGAGTTCGATTATCTTTCGACCGTATCGGGCGGCGGCTATATCGGCTCGTGGCTGAGTTCCTGGATCGCCAGGGAAGAAAGCGTCGAGCCGGTCATCCGCCAACTAGCCAGCACACCTTCAGACAAGCTGGATCCCGAACCGAAGCCACTGCGCTACCTGCGCGACTACAGCAACTACCTGAATCCGCGTCTGGGCCTGTTTTCCGCTGACACCTGGACGCTGGCCGCGACGGCTCTTCGGAACATGCTTTTGAACTGGCTTGTTTTGATCCCGTTTCTTGCCGCGGCGCTTCTGCTGCCCCAGCTTTTCAGCCGTTTGCTGCTCCTCGATCAAAGCTTGATCTCGAAGTACACAGGTTTGGTTCTCGCCCTGGGATTCTCCGCCGGCGTAATCGGAACCGCCTTCATCATGTACAACCTTCCCAGTTTCGGTAACGGGAAGAATGGAGAGCACAGATTTCTGACATACTGCATGCTGCCTCTAACGATCTCGGCAATCAGCATGACGCTGTGGTGGGGTTGGCAAAGCGCGGAAGACGTTTCCGCTATCTCCGGCAAGTACTTCGCTTTGTTTGGCGCAAGCATGCACAGCATGGGAGTGATTGGTGGTGTCATTCTTTCACTCGGCTTTCGATCGCCGAACTTCCGTAAAGGTCACTTCAGGCCGGCTTATCTCGGCACGGCGTTTACGGCAGCCATTTTGACCGGTGCTCTTGGGGCCTGGCTTTTTTCGTCTTTGGCCACGTCTTTCCATCCGTCTCGGAATGGCCATGGATTCTACGCGTGCTTTGGCGTTCCGTTCGTTTTCCTGATTCTTTCTTGCGTGGGAGTTCTCTCTGTCGGTGTGAGCAGCAAGATCACCGGCGACGATGACAGAGAGTGGTGGTCTCGCGCGGGTGCCTGGGTACTTGTGGTTTCCCTGACTTGGCTGATGTTCAGTTCATTGGTCCTGCTCCTGCCTGATGCGGTAACGCAGGTGGACCGCCGTTGGTCGATCAGCCTTTCTACCGCAAGCGCCGTGCTCGGCTGGATTGTTTCCCGCGCGGGAGCAAACGATAGAAGTGGATCCGATTTCCGGGGTGACAAATCGGCTAAGAAGAAAAGCTGGACGCAGGAAAAACTGGACGGACTGATTCTTCCTGCGGCAGCCATCCTGTTTCTCGTCGCTTTGGCGTGCTCCCTCGTTTTCTTAAATGCATGGATCGAGGAACTCCTCGGAATTTCAAGACACTTTCTGATTCTGTTCGAGCTTGGCGTAGCAGTTCTGATGTCCTATGGAGTGAACGTCAACAAGTTCTCTCTTCACGCCATGTATCGCATGCGCCTTGTGCGGGCATATCTGGGCGCATCTCATAAGGAACAGACGCCCAATCCCTTCACGGGCTTTGATATCGCCGACAACCTCCGCATGAGTCAATTGAGCCCGAAGAAGCCACTCCATGTTCTCAACGTGTGTTTGAACCTGGTACGGGGCACGAGACTCGCCTGGCAACAGCGCAAAGCGGAACCATTCACCGTTACCCGATACCACGCAGGCAGCTTTCGCGTTGGCTACCAACCGTCGGCGACTTACGGCAGCGGAAACACGCGCGACGGCATCAGCTTGGGAACGGCCATGACGATCTCCGGAGCGGCCGCAAGCCCGAACCAGGGCTATCACTCGTCGCCAATCACCGCCCTGGTGATGACGCTCTTCAATGCACGTTTAGGGTGGTGGCTCGCTAATCCTGGAGAGCCAGGCCGGGGTTTCTGGGATAAAAGCGGCCCGGCATTCGGTATCAGACCTATTCTTGACGAAGCTTTAGGCAACACGACGGATGCCAATCGCTATGTCTACCTTTCGGACGGCGGTCATTTCGAGAATCTCGGCCTCTTCGAGATGGTGCTCAGACGCTGCCGCTTCATCGTGGTGGTCGATGCCGGTGCGGATCCGAACTACACAAAAGAAGATTTGGGTAATGCCGTACGCAAGATCAGGATTGACCTTGGCATTCCGATCGAATTTCCCGAATTCCCTGACGGAGTGCCGACAGATCCCTCTTTAGGCGTCAAGGCGAGGCATTGCGCGCTCGGTGAGATTGATTATGGCTGCGTCGATCCGGGTGCGGAGAAGGGCCGTCTCCTCTATATCAAGCCTCTTCTGACGGGCGACGAACCAGCGGATGTGCTCAATTACTACTCCGCGAATACCGAGTTCCCGCAGCAATCCACAACCGATCAGTGGTTCGACGAATCGCAATTTGAGAGCTATCGCCGCCTGGGCGCGCACACCATCGAAGCTATCTTGGGCCCGGAAACACGATCGTTCGGAATACCGGAGCTGTTTGAACAGGCTCGCGCTTATCTGGGCCTGCGCTCTCTCGAAGAAATCTCAACGGACGGCATGAAGCTCTCTCTGTGGAGCGCCTACCTTGCCATGCCGCCCGGTTCCACCGAAACGCCGGTGGAACCCACGGGATACTCTTCCTGGTAATTAGAAGGCCGGGAAGGGTGCGGGTTACGCCAGCCGCGCTTCCAGAACGCAAACCGGGGATTCCGGTCTCGACGATCCGTCACCAGGCGTAAACCCGCGGATGCGAACAGGTCGCTGAATTCGGCAGCCGTACGCTCTCTCCCGCCGACCGTCATGGCAAGCATCTCGATATCAAGCAACTTGGCGGGGCTCGGCTTCGGAGCCGGATCGAGGACCTGCTCGCAAACGAGAACGCGTCCGTGCGGCGGAAGCTGTTCGCGAATAAGGCCAAGGATCTTTCTGCAATGGTCATCGCTCCAATCGTGAAGGATGAATTTCATGATGTACGCATCGCAACCGGACGGTACGCGATCGAAAAAGCTGCCCGCTTCGAATTCCACGCGCCCCTGGCAACCGTCGAAATGCGCGCTTCCCGCTCCACCAAAAACAACTTCTGGCAGGTCGTAAACAACGCCACGCATTTGAGGATTGCTTTTCAAAATCGGATGCCAGCAGGTACCCGTGACCGCCTCCAATATCAGCCATTCGGTCGATCCAGGTGAAATCGTAAGCCGCGACGATCGGATCGACGACCACACTCGAGAACGCCGTCATCGACTTGTTGAACACCTCGGCCTCCTCGGGGCTGTCCGCGAAAAGCTCGAAAACGTTCTTGCCGAATGCTTTGGTGATGCCGTCCTGCCCGGTGCGCACTGTTTCCGTGAAATACTCCATGGCGCGGGTGCTCCAACGCTCGCCCATCTGTATGGCGGAGTAGCGCAACGAATTCGGATTGTCCGTTCTCAAGAGCTCACCGATCGGCTTCAAGCGCGAATCTCTTGCCCGACAATTCTTCGAACACGTCGAAGCTGGCGAGGCAGCGCATGACGCGGTAGAGAGAAGGTGCATGCGAGCCGGTTTTTTCCGCAAGCCGCTCGACGTGAACCGGACCGGCGGTCATATGATCCGCTACGCCCAACCGCGCGACGGCGGATACGCAATAGGTGATGTGCTTTCCGAACAGCATCTGCATCAATGCCATTGGCGGCGGGACCTGCTCCGCTCCGGTGTTCAAAACAGGCTCTTGTAGAGTTTCGACCATCATTTTCTTTCGTCCTCATTGGTAAACGCGCAGTGAAACGCAAGAACAGCTCAAAAGCTTTTTGCGCGTTAAGAAATGTCGGCCCGCATTCCAGAATTTCTCGAGGAACCCGCTCCATACGGGCCGCATCGAAATGAGCATCACCCGAAGCAAGCTCAAGCGACGGTCTTCGATCAGCACCGTGGCACTGGTATCCGCGTGCTCGCTCCCTTCTTGTTCACACAGAACTGTTCAAGCCCCGAAGCGGAGCAACGATGGCCAGTGACAACTCGTTCCTGGATCTAAAGGCCGGAGGAAGATTGAAGGTTGTCGTTCCGGTGTTCAACTCCGGACACGACCAAATCACCTCAACTTTCGAGCAGACGAAGGCGGCTCCGTTGTGCTCTCAGCGGCGGATCTCGCCGGCTATCAATCTTCCTACTACTCCATCGTGGGAAATACGGACGGGATCGTCCGACTCCGGTTCCAATCGGCCGAATCCACGAAAGACGGGAAGACAGCTGCCAACTGGCGAAAGCGCCCGAACTTCCGTTCGCGCTTCCCGGAAGCGCCAGCACGTCCGTTTACTCTATCTCGTACGGCAGAGCGGATCAGACCACAATATGGCTATCGTGGCGTCCAAGCATTTGGCCCCGCTGAACAGCTTCACCCAGCGCGTGAAGAGCGATCCGAATCTCTGCAGAAGCGACGGCGAGATCTTCTGTTCCTGGGTGCCGGCGGGTATTGCAGTCAGGGCAGAGTAGCTCGGCAAGATCTAATCGCAGAGTGTCGGTAAGTCAGGATTTTTGGCGAATTCAAACAGCGTATCCAACTGCGATCGCGTCGTCCGATCGACCGACAGTTCGATGCCTTGCAATTCGGCCTGCCTGAACCAGCGTGCACCCTCGGTCTCGGCCGTATCCTGAATCAGGCGAACCGCCCCGGACTTCACATCGAATAAACGCTTTGTAGACGTACCAGGGCTGAGGCGGATGAGCATGTTTCCGCTTATCGAAGAGAGCAAGCAGGCGTACAGGCCCAACGACCAATCCAGTCTCTTCTTCCGCCTCTTTGGCCGCGACTTCAAACGGCGTGTATCCTACGTCAGCCCAGCCCCCCGGCAAGGTCCACCTCCCGTTATCCACCTTCTCTTTCACGAGCAGGATCTCTTCCGTGCCTTCGGAACAGCACGGCCCTGATATCGATCTTCGGCGTTTGATATCCGTCTTCCGAAGCGAAGGCGCGGACGATCTTCTCGAAAGGTTCGTCCGTCAGTTCTCCCAACAGCCTGACACTGATCGCTCTGATTTCGCTGTAGCGTTCAAGGTCATACGCACTGACTCCGTATGCAAGCCCAGCCTGCGCGAGAGCCTGTAACCGCTGGACTTCACTCAGCAGCCGAATCGGATCCATGGTATACGGCTACCACGGCGCGTTTCGCCAGCGAAAAAACGTAGCGGCCTCAGAAAGCTTTGTTTCGCAGGATCGAGCTATTCGCTGCGGTACGGAGCACGAGGTCGGCTGACGAGGACAACTCTTCAGTTGCCGCCTGCAGAGTATGAATGATGACTTCCTGATTCCGCTGGTTGATCTCCGAAGTTGTTCCGGAGACACTAAGCGCCGCGATGACTCTGCCTCTTGCATCCCGAATAGGCGCTGCAACGCAGCGGAAGCCCGGCTTGTATTCCTCGTTGTCGCAGGCGAATCCGCAGGTTTGTACGCGTCGCAGTTCTGCGCGGAACCTGGCGGGCTCGGTTATGGTCCGGCTGGTATACGGCACGAATCGATAATACGGAAGCAATTCGCCCAGAAACAGCGGCTCAAAAGCGACAATGGCTTTTCCTAGGGCAGTACAGTGAATCGGCATCCGTACGTCGCCGCGACCGGCAGTGTCCACGGTACGTCCCGAGGTGAGTACAAGCGAGATCTGCTCGTACAGTCTTCGCACGCCGACGCGGAGCTGTGCCGCCTGTTTTGCGTGCGAGTTCTTCGAGGAAGATCTGTGTTCCATCCGCGCTGCCCAGTGGCCGGGAACGCCGTGCCAGTTCTGCCACCTTCGGACCTAATCGATACCGGTGGCTGTCGCCTTCGCGTTCCACCATTTGCCGGCTTTCGAGCACCGTCAGCAAACGATGCACCGTGCTCTTACTGAGATGTGCACGCTTGCAAAGATCTGCCGTTCCCATCGGATATTCCGACTCCGCTAGCGCATCGAGGAGATCGAAAGTTCGATCGAGCACCCGAATCCGATACTTATCGGTGTTCTTTTCTACTGTTATCGGCATGCCTTTTTTAACCTGCGAATCGTATCAAACTACCAAAGAAGCTTTAGTCCAAACTGCAGTTGCCGGCCCACGGTCTGTGAGCTGGTCAATTGCCCGAAAGCAGCGTTCCCAACGGTCAAAGCCGCGCTTCTGGCGCTAGGAAGCGAAAACGTGGGCGTGTTCGTCATATTGAACGCTTCCGCCCTGAATTGTAGTTGCGTTCTCTCCGTTATCGGGAAGTTCTTGAACAGCGAGAAATCCAGGTTTTTGGAACCTGGGCCTCGCAGGACCATCCGACTTGCATTGCCGAAGGTTGTGATCGGCGCTCCGCGCACGTTGAGCACCGTGCCGGGCACGGAGAACGCCGCGGGATTGAAATACTGATCGAAGCCCGGATTGGCGACCAGCGAGGGCTGACCCAGAACGACATTCGGCCGGTTGATCGTAGCGAACACCGGAGGCAGAGAGCCCGTCAGAACATCCGTCGGCAATCCCGAACGAAGAGTCCCGATGCCGTTGATTTCCCAACCGCCTACGACCTGGTTCACCCAGGCGTGAGAACTTGAGAATCTCTGTCCTTTTCCAACCGGCAACTGATAATTGGCGCTGAGGACAAATTTCTGCGGCAGATCGAGCGGCGACAGCCCGCTTTCGAGCCGAAGATTGTAAGAGTTCATGGCGCGCGTGTTGCCCTGATTATTGAAGGTGCTCATTCCGGCATTGCCGGAGTCCGTTGCATGGGACACCGTGTAGTTAGCAAGTACCTGCAATCCCCGCGAGAACCTGTGCTCGACTTTGAAATTGAATGCGTTGTACCAGTTACTGACGTCGGCCGTATCCAGTCCGGCCGAACTCTGCAGGAACGGAAATGGCCGGTCCGCTTGAGTATTTCGCCCGGCAACTGCAGCCTCGAAGGGCACCTGATTCAGGTCGATCCGTTGCACCCAATGGACTCCGCGGGCACCCGAGTAGCTCGCCTCCACCAGCAGATTCGGGACAAGTTCGTACTGCACGGAGAAATTGAACTGCTGAAGCATCGGGAACTTCGAGAACGTAATGTCAGCCGCGTTAAAGCTTCCGCTATTGGAACTGAGCGGATTCGTCGCTGTGAAGGCACTGAACTGAGGATCGATCACCGCGTTCACCTGCACCGGGCTTGTGAAGGTATAAAGAGGACGCAGCGTGGTCTGAGCGTTAGCTACCGGCATGTTGATGTTTCTGAAGTTGAGAAGCGAAACGGCGAAATCGGTAGTTTGGTCATTCTGTTCGCGCTGGCTATAGAAGATTCCCCATCCTCCTCGGAAAACCAACTTCGGTGTGGATTGATAGGCAAATCCGAATCGCGGAGCAAAGTTCTTGTGGTGACCTTGCACAATGGCGCGGGAGTAACCGGGAGTGCCGGGAGTAATGATGATGCCGCGACGGCCCGTGCTCGAGTATGCGTACGGGTCGAACATGCCGCCCACATCCCGCGCCTGCACGGGTTGGGTAAACAGGTCGTATCGGAAGCCGAGATTCAAAGTGAGCCGTTGATGTCACCTTCCAGTCGTCTTGTATATAAGGCCCAACGTATAGATCGCGCTGCATCGACCAGTTCACCTGCGCTGTGTTACCGCTGATGACGCTCGTCGGCAAACCGAGCAGAAAATCCGCATAGGGAAGCCCGCCCGCAGCCGGAAAGACTGGGGTTCGAGGTATAAGTTGAACCGAAGAAGTAGTTGCCGCTATTGGGATATCCCTGGAGCCGATCGAAACGGAAGCGCCGAACGTCGATCCCGGTTTTGACGGTGTGATTGCCGCGTATCAGGGTAACGTTGTCGGTCCATTGAAACGCGTTCTCGAAAGAGTAGTTCGTTGTTGAGGAAGTGAATGCGGTGAACTCATTGGTTCCGAGCGTTTGCCCGGAGAATGTCCAGTTCACATTGGGGAATCCGATGATGGGACCCGACTGAAATCCATTCTCTTTTGCGAACGCGATGCCGGCGTCCTGATTCGACGCGAAATTTGAACTGTTCGCCCGGTTGTAGCCCATCCGGAACTCATTCAGAGTCGTGGGAGTGAAGACGTGAGTGTCGGCGATCACCGCGTTGATCGTGTTGAACAACTGCGTCTGCGGGCTGAAGATGAATGTCCCCGCATTCGGAGACTCCTGCCGCGAGACGGATGTTCGCACCGTCAATGAATTCTTCTCTGAAAAGTGATGGTCGATCCGGGCATCGCCCTGGTGATGTTTGTTCTGCTGCTGAATCGGCGTGAAGTAATTCCGCGAGACGGCGTTCGGATTCCCAGGTTCGGCAGTGGAATCAGGGATTGATATTTCAGTACCGTTGGATCCAGCCGCGCCGTGGGAATGATGTTGTTCGGAAACGGATCGTCAATGATGGCGCCGTTCGCTCCTATGCGGCGAGTAACAGGATCGTAGATGCGAGTGCTCGAACTTGAGAAATCGCCGCCGCGAAATGAGGAAGGCGGCAAATCGTTGATCGTTGAACCGGCGGCCTGCCGGATCTGCGTACCCTCATAATCAACAAAAAAGAATGTCTTGTCGCGGCCGTTGTAGTAAGGGAGACGAACAGGGCCGCCGATTGTCGCTCCGAATTGATTCTGGCGAAAGGCAGCCTTTGGACGTCCTGCAAAATTCGAAACGAAGTTGTTCGCGTCCAATTTGTCGTTGCGAAGGAACTCCCAGGCATGTCCGTGAAATTGATTCGTCCCGGACTTGATGGTGGCGTTCATCACGTAACCGGCCGAGTGTCCATACTCAGCAGAGAAGGAACTGGTTTTCACCTTGAACTCTTCCACAGCGTCCACGGAAGGAATGTAGGTGATTCCGGCGCGTCCCACCGATCCGTTGTAGTTCGCAGATTGTCGTCTGCCCCGTCGAGGAGAATATCGTTCGCCGACATCCGTCCGCCTCCGGCAACAATCGGCAGATTCGTCGTCAACCCCTGGAACTGAACGGTTCCCCCCGATAGCACGCCGAGGGCGAACGGATTGCGGCCGTTTAGGGGCATATCCAGAATCTGCTTATCCGCGATGACCTGCCCGACGGAGGAAGTCTCCGTCTCAAGGAGCGGCGCGCTGGCCTCCACCCGCATGGTCTGGGTTACGGCGCCAGGCTGAAGCGTCAGGTTGTAATTGGCGGTTTGATCGACCTGGAGAACGATGCCGGTCAATTCCTGTTTCTGAAAACCCGGCATCTCGGCCGTCAACGTGTACGTTCCGACCGCGATCGAGGCGGCATTGAAGTCGCCATGTTCGTTGGTGGTGAGGCTTCGCTTATCGCCCGTGTTTTGGTTTGTGATCGTAATGGCACAATTCGGGACGACGCCTCCGGAGCTGTCGACCACTGTGCCACGAATGTTCCCGTGGCGGCTTGAGACGAAAGGTTCTGCGCCCACATCAGGTTCAGCAACAACGAAAGGATCGCGAGCCGATACTGTCTGCTCATTTGGTTTACCCCATGGCCCGCTATTGGGCGGACTGAACCATTCCCGAACTACAAAACATCTACTGCAAGCGCGCTGCTGCTGTCAATGAAATTTGGTCGTACCAATCAAAGATTTACCTATCAGCGTACTCCCGTCCCACGGTGTGGGACGACGTAGCATCTGGCAGGCGCACTCCACTAAATCCCGGATTCCTGCAGCTTTGGGGGGAACCAGAGCTCGAGCGCTTCTCCGTGCCAAATGCCGCGGATATACTGATGCTGCTTCGATTGGAGAAACGTGCACTACCATCGCATTTTCTGGCTTAGCGCTGCCTTTTGCGGCGCGTCGTACGCGCAGAATCTAGACTGCAACCTGCAGAGCCTATAACGACTCTTCGGGAGTGAGGGTGCAATCCCAGGCCGACTCCTTGGTCGTTAGTTGGGCGGGCGAGCGCGGCCAGCAATTGCGCGCAACATTCGCCATTCAGCAAGACCAACCGCTGATTCGGGAACTCGCTGCGAAGAAGAGCAGTGGCGAGCTGGGGTGTTCTTGGTAAGGATCTATCGCCCGAGTATCAGGTCACAACGGGCAAACGCCGGATGTCGGAGCAGCAGATGGCGCCGCTCCGCAAGCTGAATGTCGCCTTGACTCCGGAACTGTTGAAGACGGAAAGATGGAACGCGTTTTGGGACGCTCCATTGAATGTTCCCGGAAATGCCGGCACAAGCGAAGATCTCCCGCGTACGGCCGATGAAATCCGGCGAGACTCCGCCAAGTTCCGCCAGGCTAGCTGTTCCGTGGCGTCTGATGGAGCCCGGGTTGAGATTGACTCTGGCCGGCGTGGAGTTGGGACTGTTTTCTGGAGATCTGAGATATACGGTTTATAGCGGCAGCAACCTGCTCCGCCAGGAAGTGGTCGCCAAGACAGATGCAGACCGGGTTGCCTACAAGTACAACGGCGGTCTGAAGGGTTTCTCCATAGGCCCCAAAACACGGATCGTCTGGAAGGACGTGGCTCGCAACTGGCAGCAATACTCATTCGGAGGAGCCGCGAATCAAGACGATGTGCCTTTGATCGCCAGAAATCGTCTCGGCATCATCGAGACTTCGGGCGGCTCATTGGGCTTTCTTCCTCCTCCTCATAAGTTCTTCTTCGCCCGCGAGATTGAAACGAATCTGGGGTTTGTTTATTACCGGAAAGAGAGTGACAATTCCTTCGCCGTCGGCATACGCCAAGCCGAGCACGAGCAGCCCTACCGACCCTACGGCGTTTCAGACGAAGAATGGACGAAGCGGGCGAATGAAGCGCGGCACGACATCAACAATTTCGCGTTATATAACGCTCCGCCGGGAACGGCGCAGCACATGCCGGTCTACTTTTACCTGAGTGCAGACGATGGCCAAACCACGGACGCAAACATCCTGGCGTATACGCATGGCGATGTCTACAAAGAGATGCCTGGCTACAAAGTCCTGGTCAGCCATTTCCATATGCATTTCAATGAGCAATTGACAGACGCCGGAACTCTGGATCAGCAACCATCCTGGTATTCGGTGTTTCGCGGCTTAGGCATCAATGCCGTCATCCTCGCGGATTTCCATTCGGATTCACACCCTAACGACCCCGGACCGATCCGGTTCAAAGAGCAGCAAGTCTATTTCGAAGGCTGCAAGCGATTTTCCGATAACGATTTTCTGCTGATTCCAGGAGAGGAGCCTGACGCGAACCTCGGCGGACACTACATGTTCGTTTTCCCGCAGCCCCTCTTCTGGTCACACGTCCGGAAAGACGGACAGAAGTTTGTAGAGAACGACGGCAAATACGGGAAGGTCTACCATTCGGCATCGGCCTCCGACGAGTTGAATCTGCTCAAAGAGGAAAACGGGTACATGTGGCAGACTCATCCCGCGTACAAAAGGCTCGGCCGGATATCCCGACGCCGTACGCACCTGGGATCATTTCAAGAGCGAGCGCTTCGTTGGCGGATCCTACCAATCGCTGCCGGTTGATCAATCGCAAAAGCGCTTATGCGAAGAGCGCTGCTTCGGCTTGCTCGACGACATGAACAATTGGAACGGTCCGAAGTACATGATCGCGGAAGGCGACACTTATATGAAGTACCCCGACGACGAAACCTACCCGGAACTGCTGGTTAACTACGTCAAGCTGAACCGCGTGCCCAAGTTCACGGAAAGCTGGGATCCGCTGATGAAAGCAGTCCGGGGCGGAGACTACTTCGTCTCGAGCGGAGAAGTGCTCTTCCGTGACTGGGGCATGGAGGGCTCGGGAGCGAAACGCACGTATACGGCCGACCTGGAGTGGACTTTCCCACTGGAGTTTGTTGAACTGGTCTGGGGTGATGGTCAAAAAACGGACCGGCAGGTGATTTCCGCCACGAAGCTTGCGCCTTTTGGGAACCAGAAGTTCAAAATCCCGTTCGACGCTACCGGAAAAAAGTGGGTTCGTTTCGCCGCCTGGGACTCGGCCGGCAACGGCGCATTTACCCAGCCTGTGATGCTCCAATAGTGCCCGACCAATCGGAGGAAAAGAGATGAAGCGCATCGCTGGACTTGCTGTGCTGAGTGGATTGTTTGCAGTTGCGCAACAATCGTCGAAGGATCTGTGGATTCATGCCGGACCAGCAGATTAACTCCACTTTTGCATCCATTCGTGCGGCTGATCCGAAGAAGCCGTCCGTGTCGAAAGTGGTCGGGACGTTTTCGGGTCATTCCCTGTCGCTCATTCAGCGAAATGGGAACGGAGTGGTAGAAGTTCACCTGCACAAGCACGACATGCTTTTTGTTCGGCAAGGCACTGCCACTTTGATCGTTGGCGGCGAAGTCGTGAACGGAAAGGACACTGGCGGCGGCGAAATCCGGGGCGATTCCATCCGGAATGGAACCAAACGCACGATTAACGCGGGAGATATTGTCCAGATCCCCGCCAAGGTGCCTCACCAGCTCCTGCTGAACCCGGGAGAGACGGTAGCCTATGCTGCCGTGAAGGTCGACGCGCCCTAACGCCGATTTTCCCCGTCGGCCATGAGAGCATCAGATCATCTCATGGGCAGCGCGGCGCTTTCGGCTGGCACTCATGCTGGCTTTGTCGACGGTGGGAGCTGAGGTGGATGCTCCGTGGCGCGAGGATTATCTGGGACCAGGTTACGAAACGCAGATGGAGGCGCCGACGGGAACTTTTACTACTCGGTCGAAACAACCGGTGTCTACTGCCGGCCCTCTTGCCCTGCTCGCTTAGCGAAACGAGAACACGTCCGTTTCCACCAAACCTGTGCCGATATGGAGAAGAAGCCGGCTTCCGACCGTGCAAACTTTGCAGACATAACGGGGTGTGTCCCTCGCTGAAGAGCACCCCGCCGAGGTAACGCTTGTGTGCCGGCTCCTTGAAGAGTCCGATCGTGTCCCGTCCCTGAACAACTCGCGAAACACGTCGACATACCTTCGCAGCACCGCATTCCAGGAACGCGTCTGGAAAACCCGAGCCGAGCTCCCGGTCGGCTCGCGGCTCAGCTATACCGAACTAGCTCGCCGGCTGGGCGCGCCTGAAATCGATCAGAGCCGTTGCCCAGGCCTGCCGGGCGAACAACTGGCAGTCGCCATTCCGTGCCATCCAGTGGTGCGCCAGGACGGTGAACTCGCGGGTTATCGCTGGGGCATCGAGCGGAAACGCCGTCGCTGCAAAAAGAGACAGAATCGTAAGCATGGATCTGTTTCCGGCGGAACTTTCGGACCCTGAGGAACTCGATCTCGGGCCGGGAGTGACGCTTCTGCGAGGTTTCGCCTTGAGAGACGAGAAAGCGCTCCTTCAGGACCTGAACCAGGTCGTTCAACTCGCTCCTTTTCGTCATATGGTGACGCCGGGCGGATTTCGGATGTCGGTTGCGATGACGAATTGCGGCCCGGTCGGGTGGGTATCGGATCGTAAAGGCTATCGCTACGACCCCATCGATCCGGCGAGCGGTGAACCTTGGCCGCCGATTCCCGATTCCTTTCTCCGACTGGCGACGGACGCGGCGGCCGAAGGAGGTTTCCCACGGTTCTCACCCGACGCGTGTTTGATCAACCGCTATGAGCCCGGCGCGAAAATGTCACTCCATCAAGACAAAGACGAAAAGGATTTCGATCAGCCGATCGTCTCCGTTTCGCTAGGCCTCCCTGCTGTTTTCCAGTTCGGAGGCCTGAAGCGGAGTGAAAAACCTCAGCGAATCCAGTTACTCCACGGAGACGTTATCGCATGGGGCGGGCCCGCCCGTCTCCGCTACCACGGCGTTCTACCGCTCAAAGACGGCATCCACCCTGCTCTTGGTCGCTTCCGGATTAATCTAACGTTCAGGAGAGCCGTTTAGTTCGGATCTTCGCCGCGACGGCGTTGCGACGCCGGCTGAAGCCAACCGCCATCAAGCCCGGCGAACCCGAAGCTCATCAGCAAGCTGGTGGAAGGCTCCGGAACCACCTCCAGGAATCCCCTCGTCTCGCCTGCAGCGGAACTGGGTGGTGTGGAAATTGATGTAGGAGTTGCCGGACAGTATGTTGGGCAGCTGCGCAGCCAGTGTAGTCCCATTGCCCTCGGGCGCATCCCATTTCCCTGTGATTGTGCCGCCAACGCCCGTGGCAAACGGAGTAACCACCACGTCATTCGGGTTGTTGTCGTTAAAAGGCGACCCGAAGAATCCCCACACCACCGGCGCATTGACGGTTGTTGCGGTCGGAGACGCGTGGATATGCGCCGCAGTCAGATTGTCGTTCACGTCTGCTGTCTGGGTACCGGTGAAATCGATGTTGAAGATCGTGACCTGCATGGTCATCGAGGTCATCGCATCGTTCAGAACGAAGCGTCGCCGTTCCAAAGGAGGCTGGCCTCGCCGCTCCCGTCGTCGGTCGTCGGCACAGTCGGAGGATTCTCCGCAGCGTTGCTGATGTTCGCGGTCAAAATCGTTGCAGCTTGACAATACGTGCCGGCAAACATGACACCGAGAGCAGCAAAAGCACAGGTTGTAGATTCGAAACATCTTGTTCCTCCTGCCGATAGACTCCGCTGCTCACGTAATAATGCGGATCAAAAGTACTGCCCGTTTGCATCGTCGCATCACGATGTTCCGTCAACGGACGTAAAGTTCTCCCTTGAAAGTTCTTGCCACTGTGCGCAAGGTTAAGTACTATACAATTACTCGCTAGGTCGGTCAAGTTTTAAAGTTAGCTTCAGGAGGTTCTTCGTGCGAACTGCCGTTGCATTGTTTGCAGCGATCTATCTCTGTCGTCTGTTCTCTTCGGGACAGACGACAAACAATCAGTCCCTATCGGGAACTGTTCAGGATTCCACTGGCGCCGTTGTGCCTAACGCAACGGTGACCGTCGTGAGCCAAGGGACAAATCTGACGCGCTCCGCCGTTTCGAGTGAGAGCGGCGCTTACTTCATTTCCAATTTGCCACTGGGGTTTTACGATGTTTCTGCGACCGCGGCCGGTTTCAAGAAGTATCAGGTCTCCCACTTCGAAATCACGGTAGGCCAACAGGCAGCCCTCAACGTGACGCTCGACGTAGGAAACGTGAACGAGTCGGTTACCGTGCAGGCCGACGCGGTTCACGTGGATACTACTTCGGGCGAAGTCAGCAATCTGATAACGGGAACGCAAGCCAGTCAGATTCAGTTGAATGGACGCAACTTCCCTCAGTTGCTACAACTACTTCCCGGTGTTTCAACCACCTATAACAGCGGATTCAGTCTGTTCGGCGGCTATGGAGTGAACAACAGCGGTCAGTCGATCAATGGAAGCCGGACGGACACATTCTCGTGGTATCTGGACGGCGCCGACAACAAGGACAACGGCGGCGGCGGAAATAACTTCGTCAACATCAACCCGGATGCGATTGCCGAGTTCCGTGTTCTTGACGTCGAACTACAGCGCGGAATATGGCGGAAGCGCCGGCGCTGTCATCAACATCGCGGTGAAGGGCGGTAGCACCGATTTCCACGGCGTAGCGTACGAATTCTTCCGGAACGACGCCATCCAGGCTCGCGCTTTTAACTCACTTACCATCCCTGAACTGAGATTCAACAACTTCGGTTGGAACCTCGGGGGGCCGGTCTGGATACCCGGACTTGTTAAGAAGAACAGCAACAAGCTTTTCTTCTTTGTCGGCGAGGATTTCAAGCGCCTGCGTCAAGGCGCAACCAATACCTGGACTGTTCCCAGCCTCGCGCAACGGAGCGGTAATTTCTCAGCCCTGCCGCAGAGTCAGTGGCCAGTCGATCCGGCCAGCCGCACGCTATTTCCCGGCGGTATCGTACCAGCCACTTCGTGGAACGCAAACTCGGCAAAGCTGCTGAATCTGTATCCCAAACCGAACTCCGGCACAGCTGGATTCATATTCAACACCGTTGCGCCCCTGAATACCAATCAGTACCTGTTCAAAGTCGACTACAACATCAGCAATAAGAATCAGCTTTCGGTTCACTACTTCCGCGACTACTATACGTCCGTACAGAATCTGACCCAGACCATTCTTTACAACCGCAACATACCGGGCACCAATTCGAGTGTTCAGTGGACCTTTGTTCCGAATGCGTCAACCGTTAACGTGGCACAGTTCACCTTCACCGGGAACGTGATTTTCGAGAAGACAGGCATCGCGCCAAATCCCATTTTCGTGACGGACTATACGCGCGCCGGTCAGGGCCTCACGTATCCGACGATCTACAACGCGTCGAATGCGATCCCCAGCCTCAACATTGCAAACTTCACAAACCTGACCTCGACACCCCTAAACTTCAACAACTTCAACCGTATCTTCGACTGGAAGGATGATTTCTCGAAGATCATGGGCAATCACAACCTCAAGGCCGGCGTCCTCATCATGCGCAGCCGGAAGAACCAGGACAACGTTCCCGCAATCAACGGTACGTTCGTTTTCAACACGACGTCCAGACCGGTGGGCCCAACAAACACGACGGGCAATGCTGTGGCTGACGCGCTGCTCGGAAACTTCTATTCGTACACCGAAGCAAGCAGCACGCGCGAAGGCTGGTATCGCTTTACCCAGATTGAGCCTTATGTTCAAGACGACTGGAAGGTCAACAGCCGTTTGACCGTGAACCTTGGCGTGCGCTGGGCGTACATGCAGCCGCAATACAGCGCGCTTGAATAACACCACCGCCTTCCTGCCCCAGTTCTACAATCCCGCGCAAGCGGTCAAAATCAATCCGGCGACGGGCGCGATCGTTCCGAACAGCGGCAACCCCTATAACGGGCTGGCTCTTGGGGGCGACAGTTTCCCGCAAGCCGCCATCGATCGCATTTCGGTCGACCAAAGATCCGGCCGTTCAGGCTCTCTTCCATGGACTCCCAAAGGGAACAGCAAACACCGACTGGAATACCTGGCAGCCGCGTATTGGATTTGCCTACGATGTGACGGGTAACCAAGCTACCGTTCTTCGAGGCGGCTTCGGCATGTTCTACGAAAGAGTCGAAGGCAACTACCTCTTCAGCGCGGTGAACAATCCGCCTTTCGTACAGCAATCGCTGATCTACTACGGCAACGTCGACAAATCCGGCGGGCGGAGCGCTTCAAAGCTTCCCGAGCACCATCAACAACTCGCACTTCCTCGACATGAAAGTGCCGCGGACGATGAACTGGAGCCTTGAGCCTTCAACACAAGTTCGGCAAAGATACGTTGCTGAGCCTCGGCTATGTCGGATCAAGCGCAGCGAATCTCGCTTACCAGCAGGACACGAATCAATTGCGCCCTGGAACACTGCAGGCAAATACTGGGTGTTAACGTCAACGCACTGCGCCCCTATCTGGGCTACGCGGACATCTTCCAATACAACACCGGCGGCAAACTTCATCTACAACTCGATGCAGGTTCAATTGCGGAAGCAGTTTACGCAGGGGGGACTCATCAACGTCGCCTACACCTGGTCGAAAGCCCGAACGGACGCGAACGCCTACAACTATCAGCCGCAGGACAGTTACAACCTTCGCGGGGATTGGGGACCGTCCAGCTACAATCGCAACCACATCTTTGTAGCGAGCTATGTCTACCCGCTACCCTTCTGGCTCCATGGCAGCAATTGGGTGCAGAAGGCTCTTGGCGGCTGGCAGGTCTCCGGCGTGACGACGCATTCAGACCGGCTTGCCGTTGAACATGGTCATCTCGTCTGATCAGGCCGGCATCGGCTACAGCAGCACGGGCTCCTCATACGGCGGCCAGCGGCCGGATCTGCGTACTGGCGAACGCGGATGCTCCGGTGCTGGAGCAGCTCGCACGCAGGTCTTCAATCCGCTGGCCTTTGCTCTTCCGGCTGCGGGCAAGTTCGGGAATCTGGGAGCATACGCTCTCTGGTATCCGCTCTATTGCGAACTGGGATGTTTCGACCTCAGAAGGCATTCCCGATCGGCGAAAAGGTCCAGGCAAGCCTCCGGGCTGAGCTGTACAACTTCCCGAATCACTTCTCGTACACCACCATTCTCAAACGTGCTGGGAAGCTCGAACTTTGGTCAGGCAACCGCCGCCACCGATCCGAGAACTTTGCAATTGGCGTTGAAGGTCAGCTTTTAAGTAGAAGAGTTCAGCTTCTAACGCGGGCGGAGAGCTTAGCTCTCCGCCCTTTTCTGTTTACGGCTCATCTGTCACGCAGCCGTTGCTCGCGCTCTTCACAAGACGAATATATTTCGCCAGCGTTCCCCGTGTCAGCCTTGTAGGGAGGCATTGTCCAACCTTTTCGCCGGGACTGCAGTTCAGCGTCCGGAAGGTCGACGCTTAGCGAATGATTTCCGGCGTCGATCGTGACACGATCTCCGTTGCGAACGAGCGCAATGGGGCCGCCTTCCTGGGCCTCGGGCGTGATGTGTCCCACGATGAATCCGTGTGAGCCGCCGGAGAACCGTCCGTCGGTCAGAAGAGCTACATCCTTTCCGAGACCAGCACCCATGATGGCCGACGTAGGAGTGAGCATCTCCGGCATTCCGGGCCCTCCCTTTGGACCCTCGAAGCGGATGATGATCACGTCGCCCTTTTCGATCTCCTTCTGCTCGAGCGATTTCAGCATGTCCTCTTCCGAGTCATACACCTTTGCTGGACCGCTGAAGGAGAGACCTTCTTTTCCGGTGATTTTGGCGACGGCCCCTTCCGGAGCCAGATTGCCTTTGAGGATCTGGATGTGCCCGCTCGACTTAACCGGGTCCGAAAGCGGCCGGATAATCTGCTGGCCAGCTTTCAAGCCCGGAAGATCTTTTACGTTCTCCGCAAGCGTCTTGCCGGTAACGGTCATGCAGTCGCCGTTCAGGAGTTTCGCTTCCAGCAGCATCTTGATGACTGCCGGTATACCGCCCACATCCTGCAGTTCTTCCATGACGTACTTGCCGCTCGGCTTCAGATCAGCGAGCAGAGGAATACGGTCGCTGACCTTTTGAAAATCGTCGATCGTAAGGGGCACGTCCACGGCCCTTGCAATGGCCAGCAGGTGAAGAACAGCGTTCGTGGAGCCCCCCAGGACCGATATGAGAACCATGGCGTTTTCGAAGGCATCCCGCGTCATGATGTCTCGGGGCTTTAGGTCCAACTCGAGTAGATTCCGAATAGCCGCGCCCGCTCTCACACATTCATCCAGCTTGGAAGGATGCTCGGCCGGCGTTGAAGAACTATACGGGAGCGTCATTCCCATCACTTCGATAGCGGAAGCCATGGTATTTGCCGTGTACATTCCGCCGCAAGCACCTGCACCGGGGCAGGCGTGGCGAACGATGCCGAAGCGCTTTTGTTCGGTGATGTTGCCTGTAATGAACTCGCCGTAGCTTTGAAACGCCGAAACAATGTCGAGCTTCTCGCCATCGCTGTGTCCCGGCTTGATCGTTCCGCCGTAAACCATCAGCGACGGCCGATTCAGGCGTCCCATGGCGATCAGGCAGCCTGGCATATTTTTGTCACAGCCCGGGATCGAGACATTGGCGTCGTACCACTGTCCGCCCATTACGGTCTCGATGGAGTCCGCGATCAGGTCCCGAGACTGTAGCGAGAAACTCATCCCATCAGTCCCCATCGAGATGCCGTCGCTTACGCCGACGGTGTTGAATCTCATCCCGATCATGCCGGCAGACGTGACGCCCTCCTTCACCTTCTCGGCCAGTCCGAGAAGATGCATGTTGCACGGATTTCCTTCAAACCACACGCTGGCGATGCCGACCTGTGGTTTTTGCATGTCCTGCTCCACCAGGCCGGTTGCGTAAAGCATGGCTTGCGAGGCCCCTTGCGACTTGGGTTGGGTAATGCGAGAACTGTACTGGTTGAGTATTTTTGGCATTGCTGGGAATTTCCCAGCTTATCGAAGTGGCTGACCTCTCGGTTCGGGCGGGACGCACACCTGGGATACATACGGGTAGCCCCAACGTATTTCACCCAGAAACATCACTAGCTTTTTTCGATTCCATCTAGCGAGACAGACATTGGAGATTGCGTACCGAGCGGCCGAGCCCGGCCTAATGCTGCTCGTACGCATAGAGAAAGGTTTCGTGTATGAAAACTCCGGATTTGAAAGATAAAGGCAGTCAGGAAGAAATCGGGAACGGCGGAGAAGTGCATCAGGTCGCAGGAGGTGAAGTACCCCGCCTGACGACACAACAAGGCGTACCGGTCTACGATGATCAGAATTCGCTCCGAATCGGGAAGCGGGGACCGACAGCGCTCGAGGACTTTCACTTTCGTGAAAAGATCTTCCACTTCGACCACGAACGGATCCCGGAGCGCGTTGTCCATGCTCGCGGCTACGGAGCGCATGGCTACTTCGAGAACTACCAATCGCTGTCCGACATCACCGCGGCCGACCTGTTCCAGCGGGCGGGCGAGAAGACCGAGGTCTTTGTCCGCTTTTCGACGGTCGCAGGCAATAAAGGTTCGGCAGACCTGGCCCGCGATGTACAGAGGTTTCGCCGTCAAGTTCTACACAAAAGAAGGCAACTGGGATCTGGTGGGGAACAACATTCCAGTGTTCTTCATTCAGGATGCGATTAAATTCCCTGACCTTATCCATGCGGCCAAACAGGAACCCGATCGCGATTTCCCCCAAGCGCAGACGGCTCATGACAACTTCTGGGACTTTGTCTCGCTCATGCCGGAAAGCATGCACATGATCATGTGGGCCATGTCAGACCGGGCTATTCCACGCTCGTTCCGGTTCATGGAAGGATTTGGCGTTCACACCTTTCGGCTCGTGGATGCGAAAGGGAAGTCGACGTTCGTAAAGTTCCACTGGAAGCCCAAACTCGGCATGCAATCGGTGGTATGGGATGAAGCTCTCAAGATCAACGGAGCCGATCCCGATTTCCACCGCCGTGACCTCTGGAACTCGATCACCTCCGGAAATTATCCGGAGTGGGAGCTGGGGCTGCAGCTTTTCGATGAGAAATTCGCCAACTCATTTGATTTCGACGTGCTGGACGCGACGAAGATCATTCCTGAAGAACAAGTGCCGGTTCGGCGCGTAGGCCGGCTTGTCCTTGATCGGATGGTCGAGAACTTTTTCGCTGAAACCGAACAAGTTGCGTTCTGCACGAATAACATCGTCCGAGGCATCGACTTCACCAACGATCCGTTGCTGCAAGGCCGCAACTTCTCTTACCTCGACACGCAGTTGAAGCGCCTTGGGGGCCCGAACTTCACGCACATTCCGATCAACGCGCCTCGATGCCCATTCCTTAATTTTCAGCAGGATGGCCACATGGCTATGCACAATCCCAAGGGAAGGGTGAATTACGAACCGAATTCCTGGGGCGGCGCACTGGGCGGCCCTCGGGAATGTCACAAGACCGGCTTCGAGTCGTTTCCCGCGCACGAAGAAGGCGATAAGCTCCGAATCCGATCAGAAAGCTTCGCGGACCATTACAGCCAGGCGAGGCAGTTCTATATCAGCCAGACTCCGAGCGAGCAGGGCCATATCGCCGATGCTCTGATCTTCGAGCTGAGCAAAGTTGAAAGTCCAGCCATTCGTATGCGGGTGGTTTCTCATCTGCCGAATATTGACGGTGAACTGGCGAAGAAGGTCGCACAAGGGCTCGGTCTGCAGGAAATTGCCGACGGCGGCAAAGCCGGCCCAGACTCCGCGTACTGATCTCAAGCCATCGAAAGCGCTTAGCATTGCTCTAAACGGACCGGAGAGTTTCAAAGGCCGGAAAATCGGGCTGTTAGTCACCGACGGCGTTGATGAAGATATCCTCAACGCGCTCCAGTCCGCGGCAGAGGCGGAAGGCGCCATGGTGGAGGTAATCGCGCCTGCTGTGGGAGGCGTTAAGTCCAGCAAAGGCAAGCTCATTCCGGCAGACCAGAAGCTCGGCGGTGGACCCTCCGTACTGTACGATGCGGTTGCCGTGCTTCCGTCTCAAGCGGCAGCGCAAACCCTGGCGAAACATCCTGCAGCAAGGGATTTTGTCGCCGATGCATTCACCCATCTCAAGTTCATCGCGTACAACGATGCGGCGAAACCGCTTCTGACGAAAGCTGGAATTGCGGAAGACCTTGATGCCGGATGCTTTCAGTTGGCTGATTCCGGGGGCGCTTCGAAGTTCATCACCCTTTGCCGGATGTTGCGGCATTGGAATCGCGAAAAAGTAGTCAAACCCGAATTGATGACGGTCTGACACGAGACGAATGATGGGGAGAGTCGGAACGATCCAGCTCTCCCCTGGTTCGTAATTCTCCACCCGGACGGATCAGGCTCGAATATCCGTCCACTTATCCGTAAGGGGCAGGCGAGCATGGCGCAAACGTTCCACCAGTTCGGCCGGATCTTCGCCCGAGACAACGAGCTCCCGGTGCTCGGCTTTCAAGAACCCTTCCCTGAGCGCGTGATCAAACATGCTCAACAGCGGATCGTAGTAACCTCGCACGTTTAAGAGCCCGCAGGGTTTCCTTTGCAGTCCAAGCTGGCTCCAGGTCAACACTTCACAGAATTCCTCGAAGGTTCCGTATCCGCCTGGCAACGCGATAAAGGCGTCGGCCAATTCGGACATTAACGCCTTGCGTTCATGCATGGAACCAACCAGACGTAAATCGCTTAGTCCCCGGTGAGCAATTTCTTTATCGACCAGAGATTGCGGTATGACGCCGATGATTTCCCCACCCCTGTCTGATCGCCGTATCCGCGATAATTCTCATCAGCCCTACGTTACTTCCGCCGTACACGATTCCAATCTTCTGTCCCACCAGAAACTCGGAGAGGCGGATCGCCGCGGACGCATATCCAGGGTCGATCCCCATGCTTGAGCCACAAAAAATGCAGATCCGATTGATGCTCATCTCAAAATTGTCGAGTCCCCAATACTATCCTTGACGAAGAACGAATTTACGGCTTCTGGAGGGCCAATCGTGAGCAGAGATCGAAAAGTATCGCGCCGCATGATTCTGCGCGGAGCAGGCATGAGTAGCGTGGCACTTGCGCTCCAAACGTCGGACGCGGCAGGGCAGGCCTCGACCTCCGCACCATCGATCTCAAACCTGAAGTCCATGCGTGACCAAGTGAAACCGATCACCCTGAAGGAACGCCAGGACCGGATCGAAAAGGCCAGGCAGCTTATGGCCGCTCACAAGATCGACGCGATTCTGCTCATCGGAGGAACGTCGCAGCTTTACTTCACGGGAATGCGATGGGGAAACAGCGAGCGGCTGCTGGCCACCGTTGTTCCCCAATCCGGGAAGGCGTTCGTGGTTTGTCCGGCATTTGAAGAAGAGCGAGCCCGCGAGCAGCTCAATCGGGGACCGCTCGAAGATGCCAGCGTTATGACCTGGCAGGAAGATGAAAGCCCGTATCGCCTGGTCGCTTCGGGGCTTCAGTGCATTGGGAAAGTCAGGCGCAACGCTTGGCGTAGAAGAACGCACTCCTTGGGTCTTCAGCGAGGGAATTTCGAAAGCTGCGCCCGGCGTCCGGCTCACCTCTGCCACTCCGATCACGGCAGGCTGCCGGATGATCAAGAGCCCCCATGAGCTCGAACTGATGACTATTGCCAATGAAGCAACGCTCAAAGTCTACGAGGCGGTCTATCATGCTCTGAAACCCGGCATGACACAAGCCGAAGCGTTGTCCTTAATCTCGGCCGGTTACGCCAAGGTTGGATTTCGCGGAGAAGCGAGCGTCGAGGTCGGCCCTTACACCGCAAACCCTCACGGTTCAGCAACACCCCAAGTCATTCAGGAAAACACGATCGTCATGATCGACGACGGGTGCACGGTCGAGGGCTACAACTCCGATATCACACGTACGTTTGTTCTAGGCAAGGCAACGGACAAGATGAAGAAAGTCTTCGATGTTGTGCATCGAGCTCAACAAGCGGCCTTGTCAGCCGCAAAACCCGGTGTCGAGTGCCAGGCCGTAGACGCTGCCGCTCGCAAGATAGTCGAGGAGGCAGGCTTCGGACCCAATTACAACTTCTTCACTCATCGCGTTGGCCACGGTATCGGGATGGACGGTCACGAGTGGCCTTATCTGGTTCGAGGCAACAACTTGAAGCTGCAGCCTAATATGAGCTTCAGTGATGAACCGGGAGTTTATATTCGGAATGAGTTTGGGATTCGACTGGAGGACGACATGCATATCACCGAGAACGGCGCCCGGCTGTTCACCCCGCAGAGTCCGTCTCTCGAGCATCCATTTGCTTAGGCCGGAACGCTTTCCTTTTCCGGCTGCTCTTCACTGGACTTCGTTTCGGGCATCCTGAATTGATAGAAGAGGCCGCCTGCTGCAGCTACAGCGGCTAACCCGAGAAAACTCGCATTAAAACTCAGGCTTTTCGCAATCCAGCCGAACAGGCTGTTGCTCAGGACACCGCCGAGTCCCATGGCCGATTGCACGGCGCCCTGAAGGAGATTGAATCGTCCGGTCCCTTTCGCGAGATCGGCAGTGATGAGCGTGAGGAGCACTCCATAAATTGCCATGGCCACACCATCAAGAGCCTGCAATCCGATCAAGTAGTATTCGTTGTGGCTGACGACGGTCAGCGCATTCCGCAGAACAAGAAAAGCGAATCCGACAAGGAACAGCGGTTTCCGACCCCAGGATTCCGCTAGCCGTCCGCTAACAGCTGAAACGGCGACCATCACCACTTCTGCAACGATAACTGCTGCCGCTACTTGCCATGCCGATCCTTTGCCATGCTTTTCGCTGCTGAGGATTTCTCCCACAAGCGGCAGGGTAGCGGCATTCGCGCAGTAAAACACGACGACAGCGACGGCGAAAGTGATGATGCGCTTATCTTTGGCAAGGTCACGCCAGCTTTGCCGTTTGAGCTTCACCGTCTCCATTGTCCTTCTCATCCCCGGCTCTGGCCGCTTCGTAGCTAATGTCCTTCTCGTTGATGAAATAAACAGAGGGCGCCATGCCGGCCGCAAACATCGCTGCGCCGTAGAAGATTCCTTTGCAGTGCCAGCACGGTGCCAACTGCTCCAGCAGCGATTGCGAATGCAACGTTGCCGCTATGGGTGAAGACTTCGTTGCGTGCCACGCGTCGCGCGAACTTGTCCCTCTCGACCATCCCAAGTGCGAAAGCCGCAGTAGCCGCCGGGAAGATCGTCACAGCGCAACCGATGATGATCTGAACGACAATCTGTGCCCAGAAGCTCGGCAGGACCACAATTCCGAGAGCACCGAGAGCAACGACACATCCGGCCGCCCCGGTCAGCAACCGCTTATGCCGGGACTCATCCACCCAATAACCCACAGGGCCTTGAATGATGACACCCGCTATCGATTGACAAGCGATCAGAGTTCCTATCTGACCGGGGTTCCAATGCCGTACGGCCGTATAGAAGATGGCAATGAAGGGACCAAGGCCGGTTTGTATGCCGGCATTGCAGAAGTTCAGTGCATCGAGAGCCCGAAGGCTACCTACCTTTGTCTCAGCCACAGATTTGCTAATTCGCTAGCCGGCAGACAATCAGCCCTTGCAGGCAATGGGCCGCGCAATATCTTCGAGTGATTTACCTTCCGCACTCACTCCAAGAAACGCTTCCACGAGTCCACCCGCAATCATGACTGCTGCACCAGCCATATAGCCCCAGAACAGAAGCGTTCGCGATCCTGTTCCGACAATGTATCCGTAGAGTGCAGGACCTGCAACTCCTCCGACCAACGTTCCGCAAGCGTAAAAAATCGAAATTGCTACGGCTCGAATCTCGAGCGGAAAAATCTCGCTTACGGTCAAGTAAGCCGCGCTTGCCGCCGAGGACGCGATGAAGAATATGACGCTCCAACACACGGCTTGCGTGAACGCAGTGAGTACACCGAGGTGAAATAGCCAAGCCGTGATCGCCAGAAGAACACCTGACGTGACGTACGTGATCGTGATCATCGGCTTACGGCCGACTGTGTCGAACAGGCGCCCGATCGTGAGTGGCCCCACCCAGTTGCCGAGTGCCAGTGGGATGAGAAATATCTCCGAGCTTCTCTGCCGGAACGCTGTAGTATCTGAGCAGGACCAGACCATAGGTGAAAAGCACCGCGTTGTAAAAGAATGCCTGGCTCACCATCAACGAGAAGCCTAGGATCGATCTACGCCGGTGCTCGTATGCCATAGCGGTCCAAACTTCTCGCAGCGGTGTTGTCTTCCGGGTTACCAGCTTGATCTTCTTATCGGCTGGACCCAAGGGCTGCCTGGTGCTTGCAGTAACCTGCCGCTCGATCTCATCGACAACTTTCTCGGCTTCGCCCGGCTCGGAGTGGATCATTAACCATCGCGGACTTTCCGGCACATAACGGCGCAGCACAAGGACCACCGCGCCTATAGTCGCGCCGATCAGAAATGCCAATCGCCAGCTGAAACTCCGGCGAAATGTGAGTGACTGTTCAGAAGAAAGAAGGAAGCCACGGAACCCAGGGCAGCTCCGCCCCAGAAAGTTGAGTTGATCAATAGATCCACGTGTCCGCGGATTCGCGCGGGAATGAGTTCGTCCACGGCCGAATTGACTGCAGCATATTCACCGCCAATGCCGGCGCCTGTAAGCGCTCGAAACAGAGTGAAGTGAAGAAGTTCCAGGAGAAAGCGGTGAGAGCCGTCGCCACAAGGTACAGGGCGATTGTTATGGTGAAAAGCTTCTTTCGGCCCCAACGGTCCGTCAGGTAGCCGAAAACCAAGGCACCTATGACGGAACCCGCAAGATAGTAAGTTCCGCTTAAGCCGAGCTGTGCATCGGTGAAACCCAAGCGTGTCCGGCCGCTTCAAGATGCCGGCGAGCGAACCCGCCAGATTACTTTCCAAACCATCAAGGAGCCAGGTCACGCCCAGCGAGACGACAACCAGCACATGCCAGCGGCTCCAGGGCAAGACGGTCCAGCCGCGTCGGAACGTTTGTTTCGACGCAATCGCTGAGGTACGCTGTTGCGCTTGGCTTGCCATGTGCCGGACCCTCGCGGGCGAAGATTTCGATACTGTGATCGAGATGCACTGCGCAATAGTTACGCTCAGGTTTTTGTCATTGTGCAATCGCGGCGAAGACTAGCGCATCAACGCTCGTAACTCTCCTGTCCTGAGACCCAGACCCGGTCAACGTGGAGATCCTGATTCAGAACGAGAACATCAGCTCGCTTGCCGATCTCGAGACTCCCAATCTCGTCCGCCATGCCCACACGTTCGGCCGGCGTGAGACTTGCCATGCGGATTACCTGCGCCAAGCTCGCGGACGTCCCGCTCGCCATGGTGCGAACCATCGTGTCCATTCCTACAACGGAACTCGCTAATCCCTGACCCGGAACAAAGCCGACCTTGCCATCACTCTCGATCCAGGGCCCGTCCTCGCCGGAGCCGAACCGGTATTCACCAGGCGGCATGTCAAGAGCACGATTGCAATCGGTAACGAGGCATAAGCGCGAAGGACCCTTCATCCGAAAGGCAAAGTCGAGCAACTCCGGCGACAGATGCTGACCGTCCGCAATCACTTCGGTGCTCATCTCCGAGTTCGCAAGAACGAATTGCTCCATGCTGGCCTGCATAGGTGTACCAAACCGGATCCGCAGAGATGTGACCGAACTCATCGCGCACCAGAAATGGTCCACGTGGCGAACACCGGCATCGAATGCGCTCTGCATCTCCGCCCAACTTGCATTCGAATGTCCGCAAGTGACAGAGCATCCGTGCTCGCGGGCTGCCCGATAAAACGATGTTGCACCCGGAAGTTCGGCGGCACAGGTGGCAACCTTGATGATGCCGAAATTCAGGAAGTGGTGGTATTCTTCCGCGTCCGGATTCCGTCTGCCCTCCGAGTGAGTGGCAACCGACTTTCTCTTCGGCAAAATAGGGTCCATAGAAGTGGATTCCGCCGATATGCGGCCCATCCGCCGGCTGTCCAACCGTCTCGCACTTCGAGGCAGGCCCGAACCATCCTTTCGAGCTGAGCCGTCGAACCGGTTGTCGTAGTCGGAAAGATCGTTGTGGTTCCATGGCGCAGATGCGCCTTATTGGCAATGCGAACGGCTTCGGCCGTGCCGTCCATGTAGTCGGCGCCTGCGCCTCCGTGGACATGTATATCCACGAAACCCGGCGCGATGTATCCGTCGCCGGCCTCGATGACCTCCGTTTCCGCGACCGGCCGGTCTCTCACGACCGATTGCGGCGATTTTGCCGCCTTCCATGACAAGGAATGCGCCGGGAAGGATCGCGTCTGGCAAGACGATATTGCCGTGAAGGCAAGTACGCCGGGAGGTCTCCATCAGCTATCAGGTTAGGGCAGGTCTTCGCGCGAAGACGCTGGTTTTCCCGGGAGCGTGGGAGACTTTCTTCGAGTGAACGACGCGAGTGTTCCGATGGCGGACTGCGGAAACCGTCGAGCGCTTACTGGACTATCCGAGCCTCATCGACGCGATTCGCGACCGCTTTCCTTCATCCGCCCACAACTCCGCGAAGGCTTGCGATACCCATCGTCGAAACGGAAGAGCAACCGGGCGGGACTGTGCTCGTGATGCCTTCTCTACGATCCGGTGGTCTGCTCGGCGTCAAGATCATCACCATCCAACCGACGCTGACCGAACGCCCGGGCGGGGCTACCCGGGCCATCTATGTCGCCCTTGATGCGAAAAGCGGTGAACTGAAAGGTCTGATCGACGGGCACGCTCTCACGCTTCGTCGCACGGCGGCCACATCGCTTCTGGCTGCGCAAGCTCTGGCAAGACCCAATCCCCGAAACGGTACTCGTAGTCGGTACGGGGTCTCTCGCAAAATCACTGGCGCGAGCGTATGCCGCAATCTTTCGCCCACAAGCAACTCTTCGTTTGGGGAAGGCGGGAGAGCAAAGCTCAAGCATTCGTGGATGAGTTAGGCGAACAGGGCATCTGAGGCGCGACCGGCCTCTGACCTGCCCGAAGCACTATCCTCGGCGGACATCATTACGTCAGCAACGCTGGCGCGCGACGCCGTCATTCCCGGCCGCTATGTGCGCCCTGGAACCCACGTCGACCTTGTTGGGGGATTTACGCGAGAGATGAGGGAAGCGGACGACGATCTCGTCGCCCGTGCAGCAGCCGTCGTGGCGGACGTTGAGAGCTACGCTGTCTCGGAACGGGAGACCTGGCACAGCCACTCGAAAGCGGTCTTCATTCAAACGATCCGACATCATGACCCTGAAAGAAGTTCTTGCGGGAACGCGCAAGGGCCGGAACTCATCAGGTGACATTACGCTCTTCAAATCTGCCGGACACGCGCTGGAAGATCTTGCCGCAGCAGAATTGTTGTTCCAGCGATGGAAGATCTGAATGGCTGCCTCGTGGTAGCATTCGGGTCGTGAGAGACGTTCAAATCGTCGAAGAAGAATTGGCGGAGATCGCCGCTATTCAGGACGACTTAACGAAGTTCGAACGAATCATCGCCTGGTCCGCTGCGCATCCCGGATGAAGTCGTTTTCGCTGTACGATATCTCCGCGGCCGCTCGCCTGGTTTAGAGAAATGGGTTGAACAGCATGCGAATAAGCACGGCTCCGATCCATCCCCGGCCTGAGCCGCTGCTTGCGAACTCTGCGGCAAACTTAAGCGCGAGGATCTCGTCAGGCACTTTTCGCTGATGCGAACGGGCAAGAACTTCGCTCTGGACCGGACGCCTCGACAGCAGCCAGGCTCTACTCGCTTCCAGAGATCGTCGGAATGCTCCTGCAACGCCTTCGCCAGAAGCTCAACCTGCTGGTAAAGCTGCTCGGCTGACGTGCAGTGAATTGTCACCTCGCCGGGAGAAAGAAAAATCGCCTCCGTGAGCTGATACCGAAACAGGACGCGCTCCATCGGTATAGGCGAGGCGCAGTTCGCATGCCCGCATTGGCAGTAATCTCGTCTCCGGGGCATGCCGCGCAGCTTGTTTACAGTAATCGCTGCAATACTCCTCGCCGTTTTCTGTTTTGCAGTCGCAGCCGGACAGGCTGCAATATTGGTGAACCGACGCCATAGCTCCACCTTTCTTAATGATGGGTTGAGTACGCGGAGGCTTAGGGAAGCGCCCTCGAGCGGGTTTGTCGAGCCTCGGAAGCAAGCGGCCGACGAATCTCGACCAACAATTCTATGCCCTTTTCTCCAGAACTGGCAACAAGGCCTATCTATTAATCGTCCACAGTTGATTCTTGCGGACTCTTTGTCGTGATCCTTCAATTCGCCGAGCCCTTGTTCGATCTGCTCAGGAGTGCAGCCGTGGTGGGCAAGTTCTTCCTGCAGCCGATTTGCGTCCAGGAATCGACCAGAGACCTTCCGCTCGCCCGAAGGACGGTGACTCGACGTGAACTTCGTACGTCTCGTTTTGCCTCCGCTGGACATGAATGGTCTTAGCCATGGATTCACCCTAACACAAATTCGTCGGCAAAATTACTAGTTGTTTTTAAACAATCCTTGGCTATAAACCGCAGCAAAAGTCGAGCGAATCACGGCTCCGGCGATCTCCTGTACTCTAGATTCATTGGCCGCTCCAAATTCGCACGCGGTTGTCACACCTAGCACTAACACCGATCCCGCGGAGAATCGCTTCTACCCACGAAGCACTTGGCACCGTTTCGCTGTGCCGCTGGTTGGAATGCCTGTCGCAACCTTGGTCGGAGAGGGATTACGATCCGTCCAGGCGGGTCATTCGGCTCTAACGATCGCCTACCTTATACCCACTCTTGCGAGCGCGTGGTGGGGCGGTTATGTCCCGGGTATTCTGGCGTGCCTTTTCGGGCTGCTCGCCGCGCCGTATTTCTTCACTCCTGGTTTCAGCATCTTGCATGTGGATGTGGCTCGGACTGTCCTCGTTCTGGCAGTCTCGCTGCTCATCAGCCGCGTGGCCGAAGGCCGTCGCAAGGCGGAAGAAGCGCTTCGGGAGGCGAACGAAAAGTTGGATGCCCGAGTCCGGGAGCGGACTGAAGAGCTCCAGAAATCAAACGCGGAACTGCAACGCCTGAACGACGCGCTGAACGAGTTCTCCTACTCTGTGTCGCACGATCTGCAGCAACCCCTCCGCATGATCACCCTGTATGCGCAATTGCTGGACCGGAACTATCGTGGGCAACTGAACTCTGAGGCAAACGAGTACGTCGCGGCGATCGTGACCGGGGCTCGCCAAATGAAGTTGCTCCTCGAAGATCTGCTGGCCTATTCACGTTCCGTCCATGCCCCAACGGAAGATATCGAACCGGTAGACGCAAATGTGGTGCTTTCTAAAGTAATGGTGAACCTCAAAGATGCACTCGAACAAAGCCAGGCAATTGTCGAAGCCTCAAAACTTCCTTCCGTGAGAATGCATGACTTTCACCTGACCGAACTGCTGCAGAACCTGGTGTCAAATGCCGTCAAATACCGCAGCGAAGAACGACCGCTGATCGAAGTGGGCGCCCGCCCCGATGGCGATTTCTGGACATTCTGGGTGTCTGATAACGGTATCGGAATCGCTCCCGAACATGCAAAGCAGGTTTTCGGACTGTTTAAGAGACTCCACAGCTCGGATTCTTATGAAGGAACCGGAGTTGGGCTTGCTATCTGCGAAAGAGTGGTGGAGCGTTATGGCGGTGAGATCTGGGTAGAGCCGCGATCCCCGCGAGGGTCAACGTTCTACTTCAACCTCCCTGTAAGGGTCCCGCGGCACGAAGCCCGAGATCGTTCGGCCTTCCACGCAACCAGCTCTGAATGGAGGCGGATTGTGAGTGTTGACTGGAAAGAACACGGCGTCAAGATTGTTCGGGCGGGCACGTTTGATTCGAATACGCCGCAAACACCTGGGATGACACGCGCAGCAGCAATCACAAATGCCCGGACCGGGGCCAAGCAACTCTGGGCCGGCACGGTGAAGGTGGAATCAGGTGCGAAAACGGGTCCACACCACCATGGTGAGTTGGAGACCGTGCTCTACATTGTTCGCGGGCGTGCTCGCATGCGCTGGGGCGAACATCTCGAATTCAGCGACGAGGCGGGTCCTGGGGATTTCATCTTCGTACCGCCTTTTGTTCCTCACCAGGAAATCAATGCGAAAACGGACGAGATCTGTGAGGCTGTTGTCGTCCGCAGTGGCCAGGATCCGATCGTGGTGAACCTTGAGATCGAGACGCCAGAGCCGGCAAGTGCCGGTACGCAAGAACAGCCGTTCCACCCCGCAAAAGATAATCCCGGCTCCGCCTTCCAGGATTGAATGCCTGACTACCATTGCGATCTGGCGTACACACCCAATAGTGTGTTTAACTTAAGTTGATGGCGATGCCGTGGTCCAAGTCAGCTCAGGCTTTACCCGAGATTGACTCAATCGAAGAGTGTGCCAGCGTGGTGAAGGGAGAGTTAGTAGTTCTCTTCAAGCACAGCCCTACCTGTCCCGTAAGCTGGATGGCGCATCGTGAAGTAATGAAGTACCGGTCAGCGCACCCGGAAGTGCCGATCTATTTGGTTTCTGTTCGCCGCCGCCGTGAAGTCTCGACCCATATCGCAGAGCAGACCGGTATTCAGCATGAATCCCCGCAAGTCATTGTATTGCGAAGGGGAGAGATCATTGCCTGCGGCTCGCATGACGAAATCACCGCTGAGAGTCTTGCCGCCTTTGTGCAGAAACAATCCCCCGAACAAATACGCGGCCTCCGCGAGTTCGGAACTCCGGACCGGATTCCTAATCCGGGCGCCTAGCGCCTTTGCTGCAAGCCGTGGCCGCGGACAGCTCTCGTTAGACATCATACGTCCTGATATTTTGGAATTGTGGTTAGTACAACGACCGAGCGGTTAACCGCTCCCAAGCGGCTTTTATACGGGCCGGGTCCATCGATGGTGGACGAACGCGCACTGGAGGCGATGAGACAGCCCGCGCTTGGCATTCGCGACCCGTTTTTTCTTGAGATTATGGACGAGGTTCGCGCGGGTCTCCGATCCGCGTTTGGCACCTCGAATTCCAAAACCTTTCCCATTCCGAGCAGCGGCAGCGGCGCTATGGAAACCGCGATGGCCAACTTCGTTCGCCCCGGATCGAAGTTTGTCATTTTCGCTGCTGGTCATTTCGCCGATCGAGCCGCGATCATGGCAGCGCGACACGGCGCGGAAGTCGCCAAACTAGAAAAGCCATGGGGCGAAGTGTTCACGGAGGCCGAAGCCGAAGCTTTCATCGCTCGAGAACGTCCCGACGTAGTGTGCTTCGTGCAAGCCGAAACCTCGACCGGCGCTTATCAATCCGGAACGGCCATCGCGCCGATCGCGCGTAGAGCAGGCGCCTTGGTCATCGCCGACACCGTTACCTCTTTAGGAGCCATGCCGGTCGAGCTGGACAAGATCGGCATCGACGTGGCTTACAGCTGTTCGCAGAAAGGCTTGAGCTGTCCTTCCGGATTGTCCCCGTTTTCAATCTCCCCGCGCGCCTGGGAAGAGTTGTCAAAGCACCGGGAGGATGAACGCTCATGGTATTTCGATCTGAAGTTGATGGCGCAATACTACGACCCACCGCACGCGTATCATCACACGCCCTCTCCTCCGCTCTTTTACGCCTTGCATGAGGGGCTGGCGGTCATAGAAGAGGAAGGTCTTTCCGCACGGTGGGCTCGCCATCGTTCAGCAGGCGAGCAACTCATGCGTGGATTGATCGACCTTGGGTTCACTCCTCTGGTGAGGAATGCGGAAGATCGCGTCTGGCACGTCTCCACCGTCGTTCCTCCCGAGGGAGTCGATGAAGCGGAGTTGCGCAAGCGCCTGATGGATCGTTACGGAATCGAGATCGCCGGCGGTCTGGGCCAATTGGCGGGCAAGGTGATTCGCATCGGCGTCATGGGCCCGCTCGCGGAGCCGGATAGCGTTAAATTTCTGCTCGATTCTATCGGTTCCTGCCTTTAGTCACTGCTATGAACGCAGGGAAAGTCTTTGGGCTCGGGGCGGGACTCGAACTGCAGCTACTACACGGCGACATCACAAAACTCCGAGTGGACGCGATGGTCAATGCCGCCAATTCCGCACTGTCCGGAGGCGGCGGCGTTGACGGCGCGATCCACGCGGCTGGCGGCCCCGAGATCATGGCGGAATTGGATCTCATCCGCAAGCAAATTGGACGCTGTGAGCCGGGCGACGCAGCCGTGACCACCGCTGGCCGGCTACCCGCTAAATACGTCTTTCACGCCGTTGGTCCGAGATATCGCGACGGCCGCTCCGGCGAGCCCAGCACTCTCGAGCGTTGCTACCACACGTGTTTGCGCTTGGCGAGGGAACTCGATGTGGAAATTATCAGCTTCCCGTCTATCAGTACGGGCGTGTACGGGTATCCGGTCGGAGAAGCCGCCGAAATTGCGGTTCGTACGGTCGTTTCCTCCCTGAGGGCCGACCGGGGAAAGCTCCGGGAAATCAAACTCGTCCAGTTCAGCACCCTGGATCATCAGATCTATGTGGAAAACGCGGGGCGCGTATTCGGACAAACCGCTTCCGCCGGATAAAATGTAAGCACCCCATGCAAGTTCTTGAAGCTGGATCGGACAAGTATCTTCTGCTGGAGATAGAACCTGAATCGGTGGCGAACATCGCCCGCCAAGTGGGGTTCGAGATCAAGATCGACGACGGAGTACGAGTGATGTCGCTCGAGCTTTCCGCCTCCGACCGTCAGGCACCGCTGTTGTTGTTCGATGCCGCAGATCCTGGCAACCTCGGCTGGTTTTCCAGATGCCAGTTCTACGTGGACGGCAAAACCGGAAACGTCCTGCAAACGCCAATGTCGGTCGCGAATCAGCGAGACAGGAAAGGGCGCACGCTTGCGAACGCAATACGAGTTCAGATCGCGAAAGAACTTCCCGGAAGCTTTCGGATGCCTGGACGCCAACCAGTGAATGAGCAGGTAGTTTATGCGGTGCTTTTCAACCTGCTGAACGCGCTGCTGAATAATGGGGTAGGCGTTTGCGGCGGTCCTACGGTCAAGCCGCTGGCCGGCCGCACGGAAAATATCGGCCCCAAAAATTAAGAGTCAAGGAGGCGGTCAGCCAGCCCGCCTAGCTGACGCCAATCTCTTTCTTGGCCTGTTCCACGGTTCCTTCAATTTCATGCTGGTAGCGGTCCAGCAACTCTTTTGAGGTCGCCTCAAAGCGCATCACGAGCACCGGCTGTGTATTCGAAGCCCTGACGAGTCCCCACCCTTGCTCGAATGGAACGCGCACGCCGTCGACATCGACCACGTGATGGTGCTGCTTCAGGTGATCGGCTACTTTCGCGATCACCTTGAACTTGATGTCGTCGGGGCAATCCACTCTCAGTTCGGGAGTAGAGACTAAGGCCGGAATGCCTTCCATCTGATACGAAAGAGGCTTGCCCGACTTGCTGACGATCTCGAGCAAACGGCAGGCTGCATAGATCGCGTCGTCATAGCCGTAATAGCGGTCAGCGAAGAACATGTGCCCGGACATCTCGCCCGCCAGTTCCGCGTGTTCTTCCTTCATTTTGGCTTTGATCAGCGAATGTCCCGTCTTGTACATGATGGGATTACCGCCAAGCTCTTTCAGCTTGTCGTACATGATTTGGGAACACTTCACCTCGCCGATGAACGTGGAACCGGGTTTCCGGGAAAGGATTTCGCGTCCGAAGATCAGGAGCAGCATATCTCCGAAGACCACGTTCCCTTTCTCGTCAACAGCTCCTATGCGATCCGAGTCGCCGTCAAAGGCAATCCCAAGCTCGGCTTTGCCCCGCAGGACCTCGGACTGCAAAGCCTTAAGATTCGACAGAACCGTCGGATCGGGATGGTGGTTCGGGAATGCACCGTCCATCTCGAAGAAAAGCTCTTTGGCCTTGACGTTAAGCTTCTCGATCACCCGATGCATAACCGGGCCGGCAGTTCCGTTTCCGGCGTCAACGACCACAGACACTTTGCGGTCGAAGTTGAACTGCTGGGAGATCTCGTCGACGTAAGGAGTGACCGCGTCGACTTCTTTGACGCTTCCCTGCCCCGATTCGAAATCAGCACCGGTGATTAGCTTGTAAACTTCCTGGATCGTCTCGCCGTGTAGCGTTCCCGACCCGCATACTGTTTTGAAGCCGTTGTATTCCGGAGGATTATGGCTGCCGGTGATCATGATGGCGCCATCGGCTTTGAAATGAACCGCTGAGTAATAGAGCACCGGAGTCGGTACAACGCCGATATCGAGCACAGTGCAACCGCTCGCCAGAAGACCTTTCCGCAGAGCGTCATGAAGACGTGTTCCGCTGAGCCGGCAATCCCGGCCAAGGCAGATCACCCGACCGCTATGACGGATCAGATAAGTCGCTAAGCCGCGCCCGAGCAACTCGACGTCGTGGTCCAGCAACTCCTCGTCTGCGATGCCACGAATGTCGTACTCGCGAAAGATACTCGCCTTGAGCATAAGCTTCAGGATAACTTTAGATAGCAGCGAACCAAGGAAAGGTTTCTCTTAGGCCAGTACCTCCCGTCGGGCGACTAGACTTTCCAGATAGTCTGTGTCCAGGTCGTAGCCAAAACCAACCTTGTCGGTGAGTTCGATGGTGCCCCTACTAGTGATATCCACAGGTGGTGAAATGATGTCCTGCTTCCAGTAGCGCTTACTGGCGGAGACGTCGCCGGGAAGAACAAAATTCGGCAGCGTTGCGAGCGCGATGTTGTGAGCCCGGCCGATACCCGACTCGAGCATGCCGCCGCACCACACAGGAATGCCCGCGGACATGCAAAGGTCGTGGATTTTCTTGGCAGCACCGAAGCCGCCTACACGTCCGAGTTTTATGTTGACGATTCTGCCCGCCTGAAGCCGGATCGCCTGCTCCGCATGATGCGGAGTACGGATGCATTCATCGAGGCAGATCGGTGTTTCCAGGCTGCTCTGCAGAACGGCGTGGTCGATGATGTCGTCGTGAGGCAAGCGGCTGCTCGATCATCATGAGATAAAACTCGTCCAAGCGCTTCAGATGTTCCACATCCGCGAGAGTGTAGGCGGAGTTAGCATCCGCCATAAGCTTGATCTGCGGAAACCGTTCTCTGACCCGGCGAATGACGTCAACGTCCCATCCTGGCTTGATCTTCATCTTGATGCGCTGGTAGCCGGCGTCTAATTCGATCGCGATCTTATCCAGGAGTTGCTCAACACTGTCCTGAATCCCGATCGATACACCGCAAGGGATTTCCCGTCGCGCACCGGCACCGATCGTCTGCCACAAAGGCTGGTTTTGCCGCCTTGCCTCTAGATCCCAGACGGCAGCTTCCACTCCGCCCTTCGCCATGTAATGCCCGCGGATTTGAGAGCACAGCGGCAGCACATCGGAGGGGTCATTGAGTTCGCGATGGAGCACGCGAGGAGCAATGTAGTCGCTCACAATACTCCATACGGACGTGGTCCACTCTTCGTTGTAAAAGGGATTCTCTCCGGCGGTTACTTCACCCCAGCCCGATACTCCCTCGCCCATAACTTCAACCAGGACGATGTCGCGCGAGAAAGTGCGGCCAAAGCTCGTTTCGAAGAAGTGAACGAGAGGCATTTGAATATGCCTCAGAACGATTCGATCTAATTTGATTCCCATCGACTCAATAAGTAGGTTCCGAACTCACTCGTCCTCTCGAAGCCGGTCACGGCCATGCCCTGCCCGAAGTATTGATCGAACTGCGATCCGATCGACGCTTGGATGGTCCGGGCGCGTTCAGGATCGTCACTTCTGATCTGTGCGATATCGGCAGGAACAGCGACCCGGACGATCTCTCTTTCTTCCACGCGCCGGGAAGACTCTCCGCCCTCTAAGACTTCTACTGCGCGAGGCAAACGTAGATGCCACTCAGCGATCAACCGATCGGTGGGAAGCCCGCCATGCAAATGGCTGCTGGTTGTTCCGTACTGGTTATGCACAAAACGGCGCACAATCGCCCCAAGCTTCTCGATATTGAAGAAGGCATTCTTAAGCTCCAACGGATCGAAGGTCCACTCGATGAGTTCAATGCCCGATCGTAGAGCAAATTCCCGCTGCACAAGTTTGAGACGACGGCCCAGTCCCGTATTTCGATAAGGACCAAGCACTCCGAGCATGTGGCTGTAGAGATAACCCCGGCCTCCCGGCTTCAATCCTGGAATACAAAGGCAGAATCCCACCAGCTTTTCCCGATCGTACCCACCGAGCACTTGTCCGCCGATCTTGCTGGCGACAACAAACAAGCGGCGAGGCAACAATTCAACATCGTGGAATCCCCAAATTTCCTGCTGTAACGCGACCACTTCCGAGAATTCCGGGAGAGTTTCAAGTTGGCGGATCTGAAGAGAAGAAGGCTCCATTCGTGAGTCAGTCTGGAGTTCTCATTGTAAAAGAACACGGTAATCGCACCCGATCCGTAGACCTAAGTAAGAGAGTAAACTTAAACACGACCGCCGAGGAGGTAATTCGAATGCCATTCGAAGACAAAGTCGTGTTACGTGGAACGGACAACGTTCAGCGCCCTGGCCTCGAGGCCGGGGGACCGGTAAAGACTGACGAGATAGTTAAGGTGAGCGTTATACTCAATCGCGCAACGAGCGCTCGTGGCCTTGAAGTCGAAAGCGGGCAGCAGCGAGGCGACCGACGCTCCTGCCGCAACGCTAGGAGCTAACCCATCCGACATCTCCGCTGTTGAAGAGTTTGCTCACGATGCCGGTCTGACTGTAGTAGAGAGCAGCGCCCGGAAACGGCGTGTGATCCTGACCGGTACAGCGGAGCAAATGCAGAAGGCCTTCGCTGCCGATTTGGTCACCTATCGACAAGCGTCTACCGGGCGCGAATATCGCGGCCGCAAAGGCAATCTTTCGGTGCCGAAAGAGCTGGAAGGCATGGTGACCGCTGTTTTAGGCCTGGACACGCGGCCCATAGCGAAGCCGCACTTCCTCCCGAAGCAAGCGGCAGCAGCGGCAACCAGCTACACGCCGGCGCAAGTAGCGGCCATGTACAACTTCCCGACAGCAGGGAACGGCAGCGGTCAAACAGTGGCGATTATCGAGTTGGGAGGAGGGTATCAGAAAGCGGATCTGGACGCGTACTTCAAGGGCCTTAAACTGAACAGCCCGAATGTCACGGCCGTTTCAGTCGACGGCGGCAAGAATACGCCCGGCTCCGATGCGGATGGCGAAGTCATGCTCGACATCGAGGTTGTGGGCGCGGTGGCTAACGGGGCGAAGATCGCGGTCTATTTTGCGCCCAATACCGACAAGGGCTTCGTCGATGCAATCACCGATGCGGCGCACGACACCACGCGAAAGCCCTCGGTGATCTCGATCAGTTGGGGAGCACCAGAGGACCAATGGAGCGCGCAGTCTCGCAACGCCATGAACGCCGCTCTGCAGGATGCCGCCACACTTGGCGTGACCGTTACTGTTGCCTCCGGCGATAACGGATCAACGGACGGCGCAGGTGACAAGAAACTTCATGTCGACTTTCCCGCGTCGAGTCCTTTCGCTCTAGCCTGCGGTGGAACTACGCTGAACGGAAACGGTAAGACGATCTCTTCGGAGGTTGTCTGGAACGAGATCGCGAAGAAGGAGGGAGCGACCGGCGGCGGCGTCAGCACCGCATTCCCGCTCCCGAGTTATCAGCAATCCGCCAAAGTTCCCAAGCAACCACAAACAAATTTCGTCGGACGCGGTGTACCTGACGTTTCAGGTGATGCAGATCCAAGCACAGGCTACCAGGTGCGGGTCAATGGCCAAAATCAGGTGATCGGCGGAACCAGTGCCGTGGCGCCTCTCTGGGCGGGACTGATTGCACTCTTCAACCAGCAAATCGGAAAGCCGGTTGGATTCTTAAATCCCGAAGCTTTACACCATGGGTTCCGGAGTCTTCCGCGACATCACGAGCGGCAGCAATGACGACAGCAATCTCGGCTACTACAAGGCAGGACCCGGTTGGGATGCTTGCACAGGGCTCGGGAGTCCGAACGGCGCAGCTCTTCTGAAAAGCCTGTCGAGCTCATCCGGGACAACCAGAGCGCCGATTCAAGGCAGTACTCCGAATCACAGCCCATCGGCAAACTGGTCCGACATTCCTGACCCGGAACAGCATCCCATCGAGGCGACCATCCTGCTTCGACGCCAGAACGGTGATGCAGCCGACCAACTACTCTTAAGCGGAAGTCCCCAGATTTCGTCTGCCGACGCGGAAGCTAGCACGGCGGCATCGCCAGAGGATATCGACAAAGTCTCGGAATTTGCTCAACAACACGGCCTCACGGTGAAAAGTGCGGACCCCGCGAAACGGACTGTTCAGGTGCAGGGCTCGGCGGCTCAGATGCAGAAAGCGTTCGGTGTTGGCCTGGGTTTGGTCTCGGAACGCGGCAACCAATACCTGAGTCATCGGGAAGCCATCTCCATTCCGCAGTCGCTGTCGAATCTGGTCACCGCCGTACTTGGTCTGGATCAGCGGCCGGTGGCAAAGCCGCGGGATACCTTAAAGGCCTAGCCGGCCCGGTTCCGTGGATCATTGGCTTTTGCACCGCATCAGCCAATGATCCCGATCCGAGAGCTAATCCTGCTTATGCCATGGGTTATAAGTGCCCACGGACCAGGTATGCCCTTCCAGATCGTTGACGGTAAATTCGCGGCTGCCATAGTGCGTGTCTTCTATCGGTCTGATGACAGTCGCGCCGGTTGCTTGTGCGCGCAGGTAGACTGCGTCGACATCCGAGACCACGACATAAGTGCTACCGGTCTCGAATCCGCCCAGCTCTTTGGGTGATTTGAAACTGCGCCCAAATTCGTCATCCTTCTGGGAGCCCAGCATAACCATACCGCCGTTAAGCGTTAATTCCGCGTGGGCGATTGTACCGTCCGGTCCTGGGTAGACGGCGTGGCGCTCAAATCCAAGTACATTACAGAGCCACTCAATGGCGGCAGGCGCGTCCTGATACCGCAGAGCAGGCATGATCGTCGATTTAGCAGGCGTTGCAACACTCGTCATATCGGGTTTCCTCTCCCGCCCATGTTGTAACAAGCAAGGGCATGCGGTCTTGGAAAAATCGGAAGTATCGACTACTCTGTGCGCGTGTGGTTTGCCCACAACCGGTGCGAGGTTGCCGTATACGTGGTCACGTCGATTCCGGAAAACGATCGGAATTCATTTGCAAAGTGAGCCTGATCGTAAAATCCGCATCCGATTGCCAATTCAGCCCACCGGACGTCCACACCGGCGCGCAACTGCCGCACTGCGCGTTGAAATCTCTGCAACCGGCACCATACCTTAGGCGGGAATCCAACCTGCTCACGGAAGACCTGTGAGAACCGGCGTTCGCTCCAGCCACTGTTGCGAGCGAGTTCGGCGATTGAGAACCGGTTCGAGTCTCGTGCGAACTGCTCTAATGCGAACTCCACGGCAGGATGAGAGACGCAGCGTTCACGCACCTGCCTTGTCGAAAAAAGATTTGCCAGACAGCTTTCGAGAATACTGAGCCGCGCTTCCGGAGAGGAACCCTCAAGCATGCGGCTCCGCAGAGTATCTGTAAAGCCGCACCATACTTCGTCGAGCGGGACGACTTGGTTGCTAAGGCGGTCGGCACGATCCATCAGAAACACCGGCAAAGCGCCCGGTTCAAAGAGGATGCCCGCCAGGTCGACAAGATCCGCTGTCGCAATAATCTCGTAAACCGAACGTTGTCCTACCATCAGGGCCGGGGCAGTTCGCTGTTCCGGTCTACCCTCCGGACAATCCGTGAGAAAGTCCTGTGACAAACTCAGCACGATCTGGGCGCATCCGCTGGGCAGAATGCGCTCTCGCGGGTGGTTCACCAAAGGCGCATTCGCGTACCAGAGACTCCGCACAAAACGGCGTAACGGGAAGGCCGGTTTTCGCTCGATGTAAACCATCGCGCTTTCGTGCGTTATCATAGCGCGGAGCCGACCAGGTCAGTACAAGGGCGGCTCACCAGCGGGGCGAGTCTTCCAGCGGCGATGAATCCAAAGCCACTGGTCCGGGTGTTCACGGATGACCTGCTCGAAGATGCGGTGGATACTTTGTGTATCGGCCTGAACATCGCCGGTCATCTCAACTTGCGGGTAGAAGCGCAGAACATAGCGACCCAACATTTCGTCCCAGAGCGCAAATCCCGGCACAACCGCGGCTCCGGAGTGGTGAGCCAGTTTGACAAAGGCGGACGAAGCACAGGCGGGCTTGCCGAAAAAATCGATCCAGACACCTTCAGCCGGTGTTGTATTTTGGTCGATCAGAATGCCGACTGCGGTGTTCGCGCGCAGAGCCCTGATCACCAGTCTCGCCGCATCTCTCTTTTCGATCAGAGTATTACCCGAAAGCGCCCTTCGATGCTCGACTAAACCGTCGATCAACTCGTTGTCGAGCGGACGGACCATGATGTGCATGGGCTCGGTCATCAGAGCATGCGCAAAAGCACTGAGCTCCCAGTTTCCGAGATGAGCAGTTGCCACCAGTACGCCGCGGCCGCCTTTTTTGGCATCGAGATAGTTTGAGAGTCCGTCGTAGTCGATCCAGTTACGGATGTTGGACGCGTTGAACGTCGGGAAGCGCGAAATGGCGAGAAGCAGCCTGGCAATGCTGGCGAATATACCGTTGACGATTTCGTTTCGGCTGTCGTCCGTGAGTTCAGGGAAAGCGAACGACAGATTTGTCAGAGCCACTCTGCGCAGCTTAGGAACGGCCAAATCCAGTAAGCGAGCCGCTCCGGAACTGAGCAGCCTCGGCTGCCGGTAGAGGGAGGACTTCCAGAGCACCGGTCAGGGTACGCGCGACGGCATACTCCAGCCAGGTTTGAAGCTTACTTTTACGCTCAGCCAAGCGAATTCAGGAGATCCAACCGCCGCCAAGTACTAAATCGCCATCGTAGAAAACGGCGGCTTGTCCCGGCGTGATAGCTCGCTGCGGCTGGCGGAATTGAACAGTAACAGCTGACGGGTCGGCGGTCGGAACAAGTGTTGCCTCCGCCGGCAGATGCTTGTTGCGGATTTTCACTGTGGCGGTTCGAGCGTCTTTAAGAGGCGCGATCGAGACCCAGTTCACGTCGCGCGCGACCAATTGCGATCGCATCAACTCTGAACCATGCCCGACAGTGACGCGCTGTGTTTGCGGCTCGGTTGCAATGACGTAGAGCGGTTCCGCCGCAGCAATGCGTAGCCCACGGCGCTGGCCGACGGTGAAGTGGTGCGTGCCTGAGTGCTCCCCCAGAACCTGGCCGTTCGTATCTACGATTTCGCCCCTGCTCTCTGCGGGATCTCTCCCTTGCTCCCGGAAGTAGGAATCGATGAACGCCGCGTAATCTCCATTCGGCACAAAACAGATTTCCTGGCTGTCGTTCTTCGTCGCAACGGCTAAGCCCAACTCCTCAGCCAGCTTCCGAACGGCGGATTTGACAAGTCCTCCCAAGGGGAAAGCCGTACGCGAAAGCTGTTCCTGCGTCAGGCCGAACAGGAAGTAAGTCTGGTCTTTTGTTCCGTCCACGCCGGTTCGCATCTGGTAACGTCCTAGCTCGGCGTCGTATTCAATCCGGGCGTAGTGTCCGGTCGCGATCTTCTCCGCGCCGACGCTATCGGCCATGGCGAGAAACTGGTCGAACTTGATGAAGTTGTTGCAGAGTGTACAGGGGATCGGCGTGCGGCCCGCCAGGTAGTCGGCGACAAACGGCTTCACGACCTGTTCCTCGAACCGGTCTTCGAAGTTGACGACGTAGTAGGGAATGCCAAGTTCTCCAGCAACGGCCCGCGCATCGTAGACGTCATCGAGCGAGCAACAACGGCCCACGGCGCCGCCTTCGGGCGTAAGTTCCGGCAGGCGCCGCTGGTTCCATAGCTGCATCGTCAGACCGACGACGCGGTGCCCGGCGCGGTGAAGCAGCGCTGCCACAACAGAGCTGTCGACGCCCCCGGACATGGCTACCGCGATCGGTCCGGTACCGGACCTCCGAGATCCTGGGTCGCTAATATCTCAGACAGCAACACGGGTCTCCACTTCCTTCGTCGATTGCAGCCTCGCAACGATCGGGACCAGCGCATCGCTGAGGTGTCGAACATCTTCGGCAGTCTGATAAGCGCCAAGCGAGATGCGAAGGCTTGAACGAGCCTCTTCGCGAGTCCGCCCATCGCAAGCAGAACGTGAGAGGGTTCGAGAGAACCGCTGCTGCATGCCGATCCGGTCGACACGGCAATCCCCTTGAGGTCTAAGGCGATCAAGAGATTCTCCGCCGACACTCCAGGGAAGCAGATGTTACTCGTGTTTGGCAGACGTGGAGCATCCAATCCGTTGATCTGAGCGCGGACCCCTGAACGCAAAATGCGGGCCTCGAATTCATTCCTGAGCGCCTCAACCCGAACCGGCGCAGTCCGGTCAAGCATTTCGACCGCTTTCGCAAACGCCATCGCGCCCACGACGTTCTCTGTTCCCGCGCGACGTCCCCCTTCATGTCTGCCGCCGACAACACTCGAAAGGAGCGGCACACCCTTGCGAACGTACAAAACACCCGTGCCTTTGGGGGCGTAGAGCTTATGAGCACTAACGGAATAGAGATCCAGGCCGAGCTCTCGAATGTCGAACGGAATCTTGCCGAATGCCTGCACGCCGTCGGAATGAAAATAGATCTCCTGTCCACCTTGGCGGCGCGCAAGGACCGCTGCTCCGATTTCCCGGATCGGTTGGATCGTACCGACTTCGTTGTTGGCGTGCATGACCGTGACGAGGACAGTGGTCTCCCGGATCGCTCGGGCAATCGCGTCAGCATCAAGGAGACCGTTCGGACCAACTCCGACGCGGGTCACTTCAACGCCTTCGATCTCGAGTTGACGACACGCCTCGAGTACTGCCGGATGCTCGATCGTGGTTGTCACGACATGAGCCGGCCGCCCGTGGAACCGGCGCACCAGGCCGAAGATCGCCAGGTTATTCGATTCCGTACCGCCACTTGTGAATACAACTTCGCCCGGAGCCACACCGAATGCAGCGGCAAGAGTACGTCGAGCCTTTTCCAATTCCTGCCGTGCCCGTTGACCAACGCTGTGAATGCTCGACGGATTCCCGAACACTTCGCACAAAGCTTCCGCCACGACCTGCGCTACCTCAGGTAAGACGAACGTAGTGGCATTATGATCGAAGTAAAGCAAGGTCGCGAATGTAGGGGAAACGACTGAGTCGGGGCGGGTAAACGCCCGTGTTTACACTACAATTCTATCAGCGATGCTATGCCGGCCGAAGTACCCTGTCATCACACTTACGACGGATTTCGGGCTTCAGGATCACTACGTTGCGTCGATGAAAGGTGTGATTTTGAGCGTCAATCCGGCCACGCCGATCGTTGACATTACTCATCAAATCCCCGCATTTTCGCTTCTTTCGGGTGCGTACGCGATCAGTCAGGCGGCACCCTGCTTCCCGCCGGGTACTGTTCACATCGTAGTGGTAGATCCGGGCGTAGGTACCGCTCGTAGGCCAGTTCTTTTGCAAGCGGGAGGGCAGATCTTCGTCGGTCCTGATAATGGCGTCTTCAGCATGGTCGCCAAAGCCGACAGGGCACCCAGGTGCTTTGAGATTACCCGCCGCGAACTGATGCGCTCGGAGATTTCGTCCACGTTTCACGGTCGTGACATTTTCGCGCCTGTGGGAGCGGCGGTTGCTTCCGGGAAGGCCGCGCCTGCGGAAGTCGGGCCCGAAATCTTCGATTGGGAGAAACTTGACGGACTGGAATCCGAAGAACTGGACGCGCACACGTGGGCTGGGCGCATTCTGAATGTCGACCGCTTCGGCAACCTGATCACGAATTTTCGGTCCTGCGGCATTCTCGTTTACCAGCTCGGAAGCTTTCGAAATAGCCATTGCCGGCAAGTTTGTGACACGATACGGCGCTACCTTCGGCGAAGTTCCTCCGGGAGAGATACTTGCCTACGCCGGCAGTTCGGGATACCTCGAAGTCGGTGTCAATCAAGGGAATGCAGCCTCGAGGCTCCACGCTGCCGTCGGAGATTACGTCACCTTGAAGCGAACGGCCCGCCGCTCCGGAAACCCTGAAATCCTGCGAAAAGCGCTATAATAGCCGCAACTGCCCTTCCAATACTCGCCTTGAGTATTTCTACCTGAGCATGACCGCAACGCTGACCGATACGTCCACCCGCGCCGCTGAACTTCGCGAAAAACTAAAGTCCAAGATCATGGTTGCCGATGGCGCCATGGGGACGATGCTGTACTCCAAAGGCATATTCATCAATCGTTGCTTTGATGAACTCAACCTCTCGTCGCCTCAGCTGGTTAAGGGAATCCACCAGGAGTATGTCCGTGCGGGAGCGGAGATACTTGAAACCAATACCTTTGGGAGTAACCGCGTCAGACTCGGCGCATTCGGATTAGTCGAGAAACTGCGCGCCATCAACGAAGCCGGTGTTCGCCTCGCTCGCGAAGCGGCCGGTGAGCAGGCATTCGTCGCGGGAGCGATTGGCCCACTGGGGACGAACATCGAGCCGCTTGGCCCCATGTCGTTTGCCGAGGCTCGTTCCGTCTTTCGCGAGCAGGCCGACGCCCTTGTGGCGGCTGGGATTGACCTGATCGTTCTCGAAACGTTCTTCGACCTCAACGAACTACGCGAAGCAGTGTATGCGGCGCGGGAAGCCGCGGGCCCCGACATGGTGATCGTCGCGCAACTGACCGTTGAAGACGATGGCAGTCTTCGCGGCGGCACGAGCACCGAAACGTTCACACGCGTCATGAACGATTGGCCCGTCGACGTTATCGGTGTAAATTGCTCTGCCGGTCCCAAGGTAGCTCTCGAAACGATCGAGAAGATGGCCGGTTTCACGTCCAAACTTCTCAGCGCGATGCCGAACGCTGGCTTGCCGGCGACGGTCGAAGGCCGCAACATCTATCTTTGTTCTCCCGAATACATGGCGCAGTATGCGCGGCGATTCCTGCTGGCCGGCGTGCGCATCATTGGCGGCTGTTGCGGCACTACCCCGGAGCACATCAAAGAGATCTGCGGTGATGTGCGGTCTTTACAGCCGCTTCAGCATCAGGCCACCACCGTCACCGTCGTCGATAACACGAAGCCCGCTGTAAAGCCGCTCGCCAGAATTCCACTGGCCGAAAAGTCGCAGCTCGGGAAGAAAATGGCAGCCGGCCAGTTCGTTTCCTTTGTTGAGATTCTTCCACCGCGCGGAGTCGATGCTGCGAAGGAAATCGCGGGTGCCCGCCTCTGCAAAGACAACGGAATCGATTGCATCAACGTGCCGGATGGCCCACGTGCCAGCGCGCGGCTGAGCGCCCAAGTCACGTGCCAGCTTATTCAGCAGAAGGCCGAAATCGAGGCGGTGCTTCATTTCTGCTGCCGCGACCGCAACATCCTGAGCATCCAATCCGAACTCCTCGGTGCTCATACGACTGGTGTCCGAAACCTGATCTGCATTACGGGCGACCCGCCACGTATGGGCACTTATCCCGACGCAAGCGCGGTATTCGACGTCGATTCGATCGGCCTTACGAACATCGTCAACAATCTGAATCAGGGCCTTGATATAGGCGGTAATCCGATCGGTTCGCAGACCGCCATGGTGATTGGCGTGGGCGCAAATCCGGGCGCGTTGAACATGGACGAAGAGATGAAGAGATTTGCCTGGAAGGTTGAAGCGGGGGCGGAGTATGTCGTGACACAGCCCGTCTTCGATCTCGATCTGCTCGAGCAGTTTCTTCGAAGGGTCGAACAATACAAGCTGCCCATCATCGCGGGCATCTGGCCGCTGACCAGCTATCGGAACGCCGAGTTCATGGTCAACGAACTCCGCGTACCCGTTCCCCAGGAATATATGGATCGCATGCGGCGCGCAGACAGCACCGAAAGTGCTCGGGCCGAAGGAATCGCAATCGCTCAGGAAATGGCCCGGCGTGTGCGCGCCACTGTTCAGGGCGCGCAGCTTAGTGCCCCGTTCGGCCGCTACGATATGGCAGTGCAAGTTGCCCAAGCCTTGGGCGAACGGTAAACTGACGATTGCTCAGCGCGTAACGCGCTGGGCCGTCGCTACTTCCCCTTTCTCGTGGCTACAGACCTAATCGAAATTGATACCGTAAATCCCTCGCCCGAGGCAATCGAGCGTGCAGCAAGAGAGGTCGGGCGCGGACGCGTCGTCGGAGTGCCGACGGACGCACGCTACGTCCTCGTTGCGGATGCTTTCAACCTGCATGCGGCAGGACGCGTCTTTGCCGCGAAAGGGCGTGACAGCGTCCGTTCTCTTCCTCTTGCCATTTCAGACATCCTGATGGCCGAAGATCTCGGTAAGGACTTAACTAGCCGCTTCTATATCCTTGCCCGCCACTTTTGGCCCGGGCCGCTCACGATTATCGTTCCTGCCGCTGCCAAAGTGCCGCTCAAAGTGACTGGCAACACCGGTCGGCTGGCGATCCGCCATGCATCTTCGAAGACGCTTAACGCGCTGATCGACAAAATTGGGCACCCTGTCATTGCGACCAGCGCGAACATCTCTGGAAGTCCGACCGTGCCCAGTGGAATTGAACTCTTTGCGTTGATGGACGGACGCGTGGATCTTGTGCTCGATGGCGGCTTGTGCACCGGAGAAGGCCCGACGACTGTTGACATCACCGAACCTTACTGGCGCGTGATCAAGGAAGGCGCCATCTCCGAGCGGGACATCGCCGAACGGCTGCAAGCGAACTAATACAGCTGAAGGAACTCATCGTTTCAGAGCTTACAAGTTCGCACTTCTATTCGGCCTTTTAGATCTCGTCCCTAAACTCCTGTTAAGCTGGATACGCGTCCCTGGTTATTCTTCCCTTGGCCTCCTAAAAATTGATCCGATAGTCAATGTCATGGAGTCCGACTCGAATTAAGTACTGGTGTGCAAGCTCCGGCGTTCCGTCAGGAGAAGCCTGAAGGTACTCGGAGGATTCCCCCCTTGCTCTTTAGGGGTCAATGACGGGGGTCGAGTGGCGGTCTACGCCCGGGACGCACCCCTGAACCAACAATGAACATCCTCTTCATCGGGGACATCTTCGCTGCGGCTGGCCGTGGAATGGTTGTCGACCACTTAAGCCGGATTATGTCCGAGAGGAGAATCGATCTGGCGATCGCGAACGGTGAGAACAGTGCCGGTGGTTTCGGGATTACGCCAGCCATCGCGGAAGATTTACTTTCTCTGGGTCTCGATGTAATTACGGGCGGCAACCACAGCTTCGATAAACGCGAAGTTCACGATTACTACGAGCACCAGCCGCGCCTGCTTCGCCCGGCCAATTACCCGGATGGCTTACCGGGTGTGGGCGTGTGGACCTCCAAAGCGAGGAACGGAGAGAAATACGCCGTGATCAACCTGCAGGGCCGGGCGCTCATGGCAAACATCGATTGCCCGTTTCGCAAAGCTGATCGGATCCTGGCGGCACTCGACCCGGAAATTAAGATTCGATTTGTCGACTTCCACGCCGAGTTAACCAGTGAAAAAGTAGCGATGGGATGGTATCTGGACGGCCGTGCCACGGCGATGATCGGAACCCACACGCATATTCCGACAGCCGACGAGCGCGTTCTCCCCGGCGGCCTCGCGTATCAGACAGATGCCGGAATGACGGGTCCTTACGTCTCGGTGATCGGCGTTGATAAGGACATGATCGTCCGGCGCTTCCTGACAGGCCTGAATGGCAGGATGGAAGCAGCGAAGCAGGGTGCCGAACTGCATGGCGTCATCATAGATGCCGACGAGACAACCGGCAAAGCCCGCAGCATCGAGCGCCTGCAAATCAGACGAAGCTAGCTCCAAGTCGTCAGGCGGCTTACCCGCACGCAACGGTCCGCGACAAGCCCCAGACTATAATCACGATCGAACGGCAGCTCAATGAAATATATCTTGGCGCTCGACCAGGGCACCACCAGCTCACGCGCTGTTATCGTCGGGCACAGCGGCGATGTACTCGGATCGGCGCAAACACCTTTCCGCCAGATCTTTCCCAAACCGGGCTGGGTGGAGCATGATCCCGGCGAGATCTGGTCATCGCAGTTCGGCGCTGCCATGGAAGCGCTCGCCCAAAGCGGACTCCGGCCCGAGGACATTCTCGCCATCGGGATCACAAATCAGCGTGAAACCACGATCGTCTGGGATCGGCACACGGGCGAGCCTGTCCACAACGCAATCGTCTGGCAGGATCGTCGTACCGCCGGATTCTGCGACCGCTTGCGTGCAGACGGCCACGAGGAATTGATCCAGCGCAAAACAGGTCTGGTGATCGATGCTTATTTTTCGGGCAGCAAAATCCGCTGGATTCTCGACAACGTGCCCGGTGCGAGGGAGAAAGCCGAACGCGGTGAACTAGCTTTCGGAAATGTCGATAGCTGGCTCATCTGGAAACTGACCGAAGGTGCGCGTCACGTCACGGATGTCACGAATGCCTCTCGGACCATGCTCCTGAACCTGGAGACGAGTGCCTGGGACGACGAACTTCTGTCCATCTTGGGCGTGCCCCGTTCGATGCTGCCGGAAGTCGTGCCCTCAAGCGGAATCTGCGCGCAGTCGAAAGGCATCCTCGAAGGCATACCCATCGCCGGTATCGCCGGCGATCAGCAGTCCGCCCTCTTTGGCCAGATGTGTACTTCGCCCGGCATGGTGAAATGCACCTACGGCACCGGAAGCTTCATGCTGCTGAATACGGGCACAAAGCCCGTGCCGTCGCGGAACCGTCTTCTCACGACCGTCGCGTGGAAAATCGGGAACCGCACCGAGTATGCGCTCGAAGGCAGCGTATTCATTGCTGGCGCAATCGTTCAGTGGCTGCGCGACGAGTTGCAAATCATCCGCACGGCACCCGAAATTGAAGAATTGGCCGGCAGCGTTCCGGATACCGCTGGCGTTTATGTGGTGCCCGCCTTCTCGGGGCTGGGTGCGCCGCATTGGGATCAATATGCAAGAGGATCAATCCTGGGTTTGACACGCGGCAGTTCTCGCGCTCACATTGCCCGCGCGGCTCTCGAAGGTATCGCATTCCAGATCGCCGATATCATCAGCGCGATGGAGAGCGACTCCGGTGTTCCGCTTCGCGAATTAAGAGTGGATGGAGGAGCTGCCCGTAACAATCTGCTCATGCAGATCCAGGCGGACCTGTTAGGTGTGCCTGTTACCAGGCCGGCGAATCCGGAAACAACAGTCCTGGGCTCCGCGTATCTTGCGGGCCTGGCTCTCGGCTACTGGCCCGACGGCGATTCGATCGCGAAGCAATGGCAGGCTGACCGGCGGTTCGAGCCCAACATCGGAGCTGACGAGCGAGCTGCTCGTCGAGCGGGATGGGCCAAGGCGCTCGAACGTTCGAGAGGTTGGGAGACACACTGAACGATGGCTGGTTCCCTGACCCGCGAAGATGCTCTTCGAACCCTCGGAAGCGGAGAAAACGTGGGACATCATCGTCGTTGGCGGCGGCGCTACCGGACTCGGCACTGCGGTTGAGTCTGCTTCTCGTGGCTACAAAACCCTTCTGCTTGAAGCCTACGATTTCGGAAAGGGGACATCGAGTCGCAGTACCAAACTGGTTCACGGAGGTGTGCGTTATCTCCAGCAAGGCAACGTGAAGCTGGTCCTCGAAGCCCTGAAGGAGCGCGGTCGCATGCTGCGCAATGCTCCTCATCTCGCTCACCGTCGCGCCTTCGTTCTACCCACTTATTCGTATTTCGGTCTTCCCTTCTACGGCATCGGCCTGACTCTCTACGACCTGCTCGCCCGCCGTGAAGGGATCGGAAGATCGCGGATCCTTAGCCGCCGCAGGGTGAAAGAAGCGCTGCCGACGCTCCAGAGCAAAGGGCTGAGAGGCGGGATTCTCTATTACGACGGGCAATTCGATGATGCGCGCTTTGCCATCACATTATTTCGAACGCTCGTCGATCTCGGCGGCACCGCTTTGAACTACGTGCGAGCTACCGGCCTGCTGGAGCGCAATGGCGCGGTCACGGGAGTGCGAGCGGTGGACACCGAATCAGGAAACACGTTTGAGGTCGAAGGCAAGGCAGTCGTAAATGCGACGGGCGTTTTCGTCGATGAACTCAGAAAGCTCGATGAACCGAACGCCCAACCGATTTTGACCGTGAGTCAAGGCACTCACGTGGTGTTGCCCCGTCACTATCTGCCGAGCGATTCCGCACTGATGATTCCCCGGACCGCGGACGGGCGCGTTCTGTTCGCCATTCCCTGGCACGAGCACGTGGTTGTCGGAACCACCGATGATCCTGTCGGCGAAAGCGCGATCGAACCAAAGGCGCAAGGAGGAGAGCGCGAGTACCTGTTCGAACACGTCGAACGTTACCTGACGCCAAAGCTCACGAGCGAAGCCATTCAAAGCGTATGGTCCGGACAACGGCCGCTGGTCAGAAAGGCCGGCGCAAAGAACACCGCGGCGCTCTCCCGTGACCATACGATCCTGATTTCACGCGCGAAGCTGATCACCGTGACGGGCGGAAAGTGGACGACCTACCGCAAAATGGGCGAAGACGCGGTCGACCGCGCAGCGCAAAATTGCAAACTTGCCCGCGTCGCCTTCCCGCACGGCCGACATGAGATTGCACGGATGGGCAACGGATGTGAATGGGCAAAACGAATGGCAGCGTGTCTATGGAAGCGATCTCCCCAAAGTCTCATGCGCTTGCGGAAGGCAACGGAGACCTGTTAGAACCGCTCCATCGCGATCTTCCGTTCAGCAAGGCTGAAGTGCTGTGGGCAGCGCGCGAAGAAATGGCGCGTTCAGTCGAAGACGTGTTAGCGCGGAGAACCCGGGCGCTCTTTCTCCATGCGAAAGCCAGTATGGAAGCCGCGCCGGTCGTCGCTAAGCTGCTCGCCCAAGAACTGGGAAAGGATGAACGTTGGCAGGAAGACCAGCTTGCCCAATACAATAAGCTGGCATCGCAGTACATCTGGTGAACCAAGATCTATGACGCTGAGCGAAGCAGTAGTTGGGGAGTTTGTCGGGACCGCAGTCTTGATCCTTTTAGGTAACGGGGTCGTGGGTGGTGTTCTTCTTGCGAAATCAAAGGCCGAGAACGCTGGATGGGTTGCTATCACGGCCGGCTGGGGACTTGCCGTTTTCTCCGGTGTCGCGGTCGCTATCTCGATCGGAGATACCGATGCCCATTTAAACCCGGCATTCACAGTGGCGTCGGTTCTCATGACGGGGCACGCGGAACGGATATTCTCGTACATACCGGCACAGATCCTTGGCGCCATGATGGGAGCATTTCTCGTTTGGCTCTTCTACCTGCCCCATTGGAGGGCAACGCCGGAGCCTGACAAAAAGCTCGCCTGTTTCTCGACCGGCCCTGCGATCCGTAGCTACGGCAGCAATTTCCTGAGCGAAGTGATCGGCACGTTCGTTCTGGTCCTGGTTGCTTCTGCGCTCGTATCACGGCGGTTGGCGCCAGGTGGAGTGGCGCCCGGATTAGGTCCCGTGCTCGTCGGTGCTCTCGTTTGGAGTATCGGCCTTTCCCTGGGAGCGACTACCGGGTATGCCATCAATCCGGCTCGCGATCTTGGGCCGCGCCTGGTTCATTCGCTCGTCCCGATCAGGGCAAGGGCAGCTCTGATTGGGCTTACTGCCTGGATTCCGATCATGGGACCGGTCTGCGGTGCGATTGCAGCAGCTCTGTTCATCCGCTGGACTGGAATCTGACCTCAGGTGGACACGTGGTTTACCGCGTCTCTCAGGGCTTCGCCGCGCTCATCGTCACGCTTAGTTTCTTCCTCACTCCGCTTCCGCCGGACACGCCCATTCTCTTCCCTCTCGCTGTTGACTTTGGCGGCAATCTTTCTGTTAGCCTTTATCGTCCGCATTCTAGCCGGCACCAACGCCGGCGCAATAAGCCTTGTCCTGCTTTCGTTGTACCCCGGCTTCACTTCGTCATCGCATGGAGCACTGGCCCTATTTTGTCTCTCCGCTTTGATGACCCTGCTGTGCGCCCGCGATTACACGGCGGACCGAAAGCACACCGTTGCGCTTTGTTTAGCGCTGGCTGTGCCCGTCGTACTTGGACTGGATCTTGCAGCTGTGCTTCCTCCCTCTCTGGGCCGCCATCGCTGTTGCCTACGCTGTTGCTGCGCTACGTTCCGCCTGACTCAAATCGACCGTATCGAACGCTCTTGAAGTTCCTTACGGACAAACCGCTCGAGCGTAAGGTGGGAACATCCTGATCATTTCGGTTGCAGGGCTACTGTCGCTCGTTCCCTTATTGCTCTCCGGAGTCGCGCCTCTATCACTCGGCGGTCAAGTTCACGCAATCGGAAGTCCAGTCGGCTACTTACTCGCCGTCGGCCGTTTGTTCTTTCAATTCCTGGGTACGGAGAGGACCTGATACCTTACCTGCGCTTCTTACCCCACCTCTTCTCGATTGCATCCTCCGTGACGCTCTGGTGGTTGTTCGTGTCGGTCCAGTCGGGAAGCGGGCTGCCCTTTTCGTTGACTGCCATTCCTGTGACGTATCTCCTTGCCGGCGCCCTCAGCTTGAGAGCGGGACGCTCTTACGCCCACCCCGTGCACCCGATTTTGCTCGCAAACCTGATCGCGTTCCTCGGCCTCTGGCTTCGAGGGCGAGCGAACAAACGCGTGTTAGACTCGACTCGGGATTGAAGCCTTCTTTTTCACTCGATCGTGCTTCTTTGCACTTCAGACCCCGCCGCTACAAACCACACGGCGTCGGTTACTGGTCGGGACACATACCGTTTGCATGCGATCTGATTGCGACACTTCGGCCTTCATTACTCGTTGAGTTGGGCACTCATACGGGCGAATCGTTCTTCGCGTTCTGCCAGTCCATAGCCGAATCCGGAGTGGAGTGCCGGGCCTTTGCCGTCGATACCTGGAGAGGGGATGCGCACACGGGCGCCTATAGCGATGACGTGTTCCGCGAAGTAAATTCGTATGCGCGAGAGCACTATCCGACTTTCACAAAGCTACTGCGGATGACCTTCGACGAGGCTACGCCCATGTTCGAAGACGGCCAGATCGAGTTGCTCCACATTGACGGACTGCACACGTATGAGGCTGTGAAGCATGACTTCGATACGTGGTGGCCCAAGGTAAAGCCTGGCGGCGTAGTCATCATGCACGATTCGTTCGATCGGCATGCAGATTTTGGTGTTTGGAAACTGCTCCAAGAGCTGCGAACCGAGTTCCCGGTGAGCGAGTTCTTTCATAGCCATGGGTTGGGAATCGTCGTGAAGCCGGGAGGAGAGAACGCGGATCATGTTGCGAACGCCATGGTGCAGGCGGACGAAGATGAACTAAAGAACCTGCGCCGCTATTACCAGGTCTGCGCCGGAAACTTAGAGTATGATTTCGAGTCCGGCGAGGCGGCTCATGCCTGCCGAATGGGACGTAACGAGTCAGCTCTTTTGGCGCGATGAACACACACAATTCACAGAAGAATCCAGTGTTCGGGTTGCGCATATCGCCCAAGCCGAGCTCTCCGAGGCGAAACTGGTTTTGCCGCCCGCTCTCACGCCGTATGTCGAGTTTCGTATTGACCTGACACTTTCCTTTGCTCTACTTGAGCTTCGAGCCATCCGAGTTCTCGATGCGGAGGACGGTGAGATGTGTCGATGGACGATCCCTGACCAGTTGCTCGCTCTCCAGGCCGGAGGACTGCACTCGATCCTGACAGAGGATGGTCAGGGCGCGTTGGTCCTTAATGCGCCGCTGGGTTCGCAGGTTCGTCTGACCCTGCCCGAAGGCTCAAGGGAAGCTTTGCAGAAGGGAGCTACCTTCCTGATTCACATGAAAGCTCTCGACGCAAATGGCTTCACGCAAAAGATGGCCGCGGCCTACGGCGCAAGTGAGACAAGGCACCGACAGGTCGAAGAAGGACTCTTGAAGAGCTTGCGGTCTGCAGAGGCAGCCAATGCAGAAAGTGCCAAGCGTGTGAACGAGCTTGAGCGATCGTTCCTGCATCGTTTGGCCCGCCGCTTCCTATAACAGCGCCTATCCCGCTGCGCTCTCATCGTCGTTTTTGTCTTTTCGACCTGCGTGAGCCAAGGCTCGAAGCGGCTTCGTGATCTTCCAGGAAACAGATTCCTGCAGCCCGGCGATGACTTGTTCACGTTGGGCAACTTCGGCCCTGGCATGCTGCAGATGCTGTTCCGCCTGCGCAGATCGAAGCTCTGCCGAAGCTAAGTCATGGCGTGCGCGTTGCAAAGCCTCGGCCAATTCAACAATCCTGAACTCCGACGTAAGCAGGACGCTGTCTTTCTTCCCTGCTCCGCGCTCTGTGGAGGTCTCAAACTCCGGCTCGGGCGTGAACTCGACTTCAATAGTCCCGGCCCCTTGTGACCGAGTGAGCGCGGTATCGGGAATTGGCAATAGGATGTGCGGATCTTCGCCAAAAAGACAGAGCAAGAGCGCCTCCACCGCGAGCACGTTCAGTGACAACGAAGCACTGCACGAACTGCGCATCACGCAAAGCATCGGGATCGCCCCCCATCGTCCAAAGCGCCTCTTCTTTGCGTCCCAATAACGAAACGATTGTGCAAAAGGAAAAATCCAGGCCGCGTCGACAGATCCAAACGCAGTTGTGCCGGAACGCTGTTCGGTGTCGCAAAGTCGAGACGAAATATCTGACGCGACGAACCGCGTGGAAAAGCGACGACGCTGTGTTGCTCCGAGAAGTCCTGGTCCTGAGTTCGCCAATACAGTTGGAGTCCCCGATGCTTCAGCGGAGGAGGCGCGCCCGGACCATTGAAATACCTCCGAGCTGAGTACTGCATTCCACTCAGCTCGCGATAGTCGTGGATCATTTCTTCCGGGCTCCGAACCGCGAAATTCGAAAGGGCGTGGCGAACTCGTTTCAGCCTGGATCTGTCCTCGCCAGAGAGAGCGCAACAATTCGACCAGGGACTCGGGTCGAGGATCCGCAAGAAATCCATTCTCCCCGTGGTCGATCCAATCAGCGAAGCTACCGATCCGAGTCGCAACAGGAGGAATGCCCAGCATCTGCAGTTCGTGCAGAGTGTAGCTGAACGTTTCGGGAAACACCGAAAGCAAGAGCCCTACGTCCGGCGAGACCTCTTCGACCAACCGGCAAAGGCCCCCACGATCGTAGGACGGAATCACACGTATCCGGGGATTAGATAGAAACTGATCGGGGAAATCGAAGCAGCCCGCCAAAGTGATATCGGCAAACTCGAGAAGCTGCTGGCAGAAGTGCTTCAAGAAGAAGCCGGCCCTTGTGAAGAGCCATGCTTCCCAGAACAAGAATGCGAAGCGGCTGCCCAGGTTGGGAGGAGGGTTCCACCGTGCCGCAGGGCAGACGGCTCACCCCGTGAGGAACGACGCGGAACAGATGGCTGACGTCCGGGAGAGCTCGAGCGTAATTCTCTTTGGCTGATGGCGACGGAGCAATCAGGGGAATCGCGCGCTCATTCAGCACGCGGACAAACTCGGATCGAATGGCGAGCCACTCTGGAACGGGCACATTCGGGAAAGATTGATTGAGCGGGTTTTCTTCGAGGCACGCTCTCAACCTCGGAACCTCACACGATGGACAGACTTCGCCAAAACTCAGGCTGACAGCGGAGCAGAATGGATAGTAATCGTGGCAAACGAAAGCCGTTGGTACAGGCTGCTTCAAACACTCCAACGAATGACCGATAACGGATGAAACGAGGATGTTTCCGATGTCGTACTGACGCAAGATCTCGCTCAACACGGCCGCGTAGCTCTCGTTTCGTGTGTCGGTGGCCTTGATTGCCGGTTTCAACGGCCATGTACCCAAGACCTCCGCCGCCGTGCCGATACCACCGTACCGGTACAGCCGGAGTTCGGAGCCATAGCTGCCCGGCGGTCCATGTGCCTTGAGAACAAGGTTCTCGTTCACCTGATCGGCATCGGCGAATTCAGAGAGCCAGCGCTCGATTCCGCCGCCCCAACTGTGAGAAATGTGCAGCGTAGGCCTCGTGCCAGGGGTTACGGCTCGAATGGGGCAAGCATTTGGATCAGCCCCGTGTATCCGGATAAGATCGCGGAACTGCCGCATGGACCAGCCGGTGGAACTGGCGATGTTCAGGAGATCGGACGCCTGTCTCGGAACCTTCCAGCCTACGCAGACATGGGTAGCGACCACGTTCGTGTAGCGCAAGCGCGCTGCCTGAGTTGCTAGGTCGCTGACACTCGCTGGCATGCGGTATCCGCGGATGTCGGCTAGTGCTGTCGGCTCGGATGTAGACGCAATCTGTTTCGAATGCTGCGGTCTCTTCGTCGCTCGGGCGCCGGTACCAATAGCAGAAGCGATCCAGAGTCGCGTCGTCGAGTGTGCTGAATACACCTGAGGGATCGAGCAATCGACGATCGACGGGCGCAACGCTGAGCGATCCGGGCTGACGAGCGGCGCTCCAGGCGAGTCGCAGATCCCAGAAAGCAGGCGGGGCCGCTCCTGCTCGAATCAGCAGCAAGTCCTTGCTCCCAAACTTCTGGAGAGCCGCGATCACTAGCGCCGAGTAGCCAACACCTCTTCTCTAAGGACCTCGAACTGTGACGGAATCGGCTCGGAAGGACTCGCACCGGAACCCAGCAGGATCACCGGCTCAGAACATTTGTAACTCCGTTCAATGATCTGATGACAGGTATCCGAAGCGTATGAGGCGTCCTCTCGCGCCGCCAGCACAATGATTCGGTAATCGGGTATCGTGTCGGTCTCCGGCTCAACGGTCTCGCTCCGTGAACTGCTCAACGATCGCGCGGCGATTGAACCAGGCGAGATAGCTATCGGCATCATCCGACGCGGCAAAAGGGTCCGGGAAAAGCGTGGCAAGAGATGAAGACTCGCGATAACGGTTGCGGTGGACCTGCAGGATCCGCTCGCCATTGTCGAAGAAGTCGTATGCCCACGGCAGCCGCGAAAACTGTTCACCGTCCGCCTCTTCGCAAGACTTCACGTACCATTGGCGAAGTTCGTAGAGGGCCGGCATTTCCGAGCCGTACCGATCCAACATCCCCTGCTGCGAACCGCTGTCAAACCCCGAGAAATGATAGAAGCCGATCGGGCGTCCGTTGACAAGTAGTCCTTCTGCCAAAGAGCCTGTGACGGTCCGGTGAGTTAAGTTCCAGGTGCAGACGTTGTAAATCGGCTCCCGCAGGATGAGGTGCTCAGGAAAGCAGGCCGGTACCAGATCGGCCCATCGCTGATCGGTAAATAGTCCACGGGGCCTGTCGTCAAAACAAAACTCCTCCAGGCGCTCGCACCACCAGGACGCAAAACGATTTCCTTCCTGGCTGTTTTTCACTCCGATGAACCCGAGATTGTAGATCCCGTACTGGAGCGCGTTGATCTCGTTGTCTACGATCGCTTGACGCGTCGTTTCTGTCTCGGTGATGTGAGGAGTGAGGAGGATCGACGCTCTTTCGAACTCGCGCACGAGTTGCTCGAGTGGCGAAAGAACGACGATGTCCGGATCGAAGTAGAGCACGTGATCGCAATCCGGCAGCGCTAGCAGTTTGCGCAGGGCAAAGCCTTTAACCGCTGTACTGGCCTCGACAAGCGTGTGTTGAAAGAGCCAGGATTTCAGATTGGGAATGTCGAGATCTGGTAAGAGCCAGACGGAGTCGAAGTGATGGGGGTCAGTGAAGCCGGAAGGTAATTCGTCGCAAAGGACGAGATGAATCTTCCACTCGGGGTGGAACCGGCGAACGCTCTGCTGCAAGGACACGAGCTTTCGGAAGGTAGTTCGCCGCGGCGCTGGTGAAAATATGCGTAGCCATTCGAACCGAGAACGTTACCGCAGCTTGAGGGAAGATGGGTGAGGCGCCGGGAAGCACCTCACCAGAGTTACTTATTCAGATTTTTCAGCGCCAACCTTAAGCTTTTCCCGTTGCTCTTTGAGAATTGCTTTGCGGCTGAGCTTGATCTTGTTGCCTTCGAGCGCCAGAACCTTCACCAGGATCTGATCGCCCTCGTTCAGTTCGTCACGAACATTCTTGATGCGGCTTTCCGAGATCTCGCTGATGTGGAGAAGCCCGTCGGTTCCGGGGAAGATTTCGACGAACGCACCGAAATCGGCAATGCGGACAACTTTACCGAGATAGGTCTTGCCCACCTCCGCAACGGCCGCGATATCGCTCACCATCTGGAGTGCACGCGCCGCAGAATTGCCGTCCGAAGCGAAAATGTTAACTGTTCCGTCGTCGGACACATCGATCTTGACGCCGGTCTGATCGATGATTCCCTTGATCACCTTGCCGCCCGGTCCGATCAGCTCTCTGATCTTATCGGTCGGGATCTTCGTTGTGTAAATACGTGGAGCGTATTGAGACAGCTGCGTCCGATGTTCCGGAATGGTCGCGAGCATCTTATCCAGGATCTCGAGACGACCCTTGCGGGCTTGCTCGAGCGCCTCGGACATGATCGCGGTCGTGACGTTCGGGACCTTGATGTCCATCTGAAGAGCCGTGATGCCCTTCTTGGTTCCGGCGACCTTGAAATCCATGTCGCCGTAATGGTCTTCGGCACCGGCAATGTCCGTGAGCACGGCGTACGCAGTGTCTTCGAGCACCAGACCCATTGCGATACCGGCCACAGGAGACAGAAGCGGCACACCGGCATCCATTAGCGAAAGCGTTCCACCGCAGACGCTGGCCATAGAGCTCGAACCATTCGATTCGAGAATGTCGCTGACAACGCGAAGCGTATACGGGAAAGCTTTCTCGTCCGGAATCATCGGAGCAAGCGAACGTTCCGCTAGAGCACCGTGGCCAATTTCGCGTCGGCCAGGTCCACGCATGAATCCAACTTCCCCGACGCTGAACGGCGGAAAGTTGTAATGCAGCATGAATCGCTTTGAAGTCTCGGCGGCATCGAACATCTCGATGCGCTGCTCGTCATCTTTCGTGCCGAGCGTTGTGGTCACCAGAGCCTGCGTTTCACCGCGAGTGAAGATGGCAGAGCCGTGCGTGCGAGGCAAAGCTGAAACTTCGCACGTGATGGGACGGATCTCGTCGAACGCCCGACCATCCGGGCGGCGGCGATCCTTCAACATTTCGTCGCGGAAGATGCGCTCTTTCAGAGCATCAAATACCTTGCCCGCTTCGCTCTTTTGAGCCTCATCTTCGAACAAGGCGATCGCTTTCTGCTTCGCCTGATCGACACGGCTGTAGCTTTCGAGCTTGCTGTATTTCTGAGTGTTCATCGCGTCACTCAGTTCCGCGCGGACCGCATCTGACACCTTGGTCAGGATGTCCTGATTGGTTTGAGGAGAAACGAACTCTCTCTTGGGCTTACCGGCAAGCTTCACCAGCTCGCGGATGCCAGCGGCAATCTTGCGGCAGCAGTCGTGGCCATACTCGATCGCCTCGACGACTTCGGCTTCCGAAGCTTCGTTCGCGGCCGCCTCGACCATAACGATGCCCTGCTCGGTTCCCGCGACAACGATGCTCAATTTTGCGTTCTTGACGTCGTCGTATTTGGGATTCGCCTGGAAGGCGCCATTGATTAAGCCGACGCGAACACCACCCAGAACATGGAGGAACGGAATGTCGGAAATGGCCAGTGCGGCACCAGCGCCGATGATGGCCAGGACTCCGGGATCGTACTGCGGATCAGCAGAGAGCACCATGGCGATGATCTGCGTGTCCCAGCCAAAGCCTTCCGGGAACAGCGGACGGATAGGACGGTCGATCAGGCGGCTAGTCAGGGTTTCCTTCTCGGAGAGCCTTCCTTCGCGCTTGATGAAGCCGCCGGGGAATTTGCCGGCGGCGTAAGTGTATTCACGATAATCAACCGTAAGCGGGAAGAAGCTTGCTCCCGGCTTCGGCTTTCCGGATGAGGTTGCGGTGACTAACACCACCGAATCACCCGAACGAACAACAACAGACCCATTGGCCTGTTTGGCAATCTTGCCAGTCTCCAACGAGACCTTTGACCCGAATAGGTCGATTTCAACTATATGCGACATTTAAACTTTCCCGATGCGTGATCCGCATCCAACTCCAATGCACGCTCGTAAACAGATGTGTACCGGCGTGCGGACCGACTTTCGGGATTAAGAGTGGGGACTCAGAGCAGGCGCGACTAGTCGCTCGCCTTGCTGCGATAGAACACAACAAAGAACCGAACAGCGACATCAGTGCTCGACGGCATGGACCCACATGGCCACGCCTCAACGGGCCACGCCCGTCTTTGCTTCGAGAACCGTTCTAACGGCGTATGCCGAGGCTCTGGATCAGAGTCCGGTACCGCTCTGGGTTGCGATCTTTCAGGTACTTCAACAGTTTACGACGCCGGGAGACCATCGTCAGCAAACCACGCCGAGAGTGATGATCTTTCTTGTGCGTCTTGAAGTGCTCAGTCAACTGCAGAATACGCTGGCTCAGAAGCGCAACCTGTACCTCTGACGATCCCGAATCGGACTTGTGAATCTTGTATTTGCCGATTATTTCCGACTTACTTTCAACCGCCAGGGCCATGCTAGAAAACGATACTCCTCGCCTTTATCCTAATCTCGATTTATACCGTTTCATCTTAACACAATGAAAACACAAGTACGACCATTACTGACTATCGCCACGAAAGTTCTGTCACCTTCCCGTCATCACGCCGCTCACCCGCGATGGCGTGGAGTTTCAGAGCGACATTCTGCGGCAGAGAACGTGGCGTCCACCCATCCGACCGGATAGGGATCGGAGAAGTTGTAGCCGACGGCCGGAAGGTTGACCAGATGTAACCCGTCCTGCTTGTCGCACCGGTACTCGTGGGTGTGGCCGAAGATCAGAGCCTTTACAGCCGCGGCGGGGGCGAAGAATCTTCAAGCAAAGCCTCGGCATCGACCAGCGCGTTGTCATCTCGGGATCCGGATCGTGGTGGACGAAGACAACCAGGTTCTTCGCGGCGTTCGCGTCGAGATAATTGGCAAGCCAGGCTCGCTGCGCTTTTCCGAGTTGTCCGGGAGTGACGTTCGTCGCCAGCAGCGAATCGAGGAAAACCAGGCTGACCGGCCCGGCGTCCACCGTGGTGACCCATTTCTTCGGCGACGGGCTGAACCGTGCCGCCGTCCCAGGTCAAAGCGGCTTGCGCGTGTTCGCGACCGTCATGGTTACCCATTGTCAACAGCGTCGGCGTCTTGTCGAAGACCGGCTTCATCAGAGAAGCGAACTGGGCGTAGTCGGCCGGTTCACCCGTCAGGCGGGCGAGATCGCCGTTCACGATTGCGAGGTCGAAATGCTGTTCTCCCACTTGACCGACAACGGTTGTCAGGTTCGAAAAGGGTTGAAGCCCCTGAATGTGTCGTTCTTGTCGGCGGCGATGTGGGTGTCTGAAAGCAAAGCAAGACGGGCAACAGAAGCGTCCGCGCGAGTCGCCGATAGCGCGAGACTCAAAGCGCCGGCTGCGTACTTCAGAAACGACCGGCGGTCAAGAACGATCGGCATCGATCAACGAACCCGATTCGGGAACAAGTCTTCGTCCTTGGAACGTTCGCCTCGAACGAGTTGCTTCACGTCTTCGAGTTCTTTCTTGAGCCGTGCGCCACGGCGCGCCAGGCTGATGACGTACAGCAGGACGATCAGCCAGGCGGCCGTGAAGCCGTAAAACATGAAAGTGAAATTTCGAGCGTCCATAGTATTTCTCCTTCTAGGCTGCGTGGGCCAACCGGCGCAGCGAGTCGATCTCGCGCGCAGTTGATTCCTGACGTGTACGGATCAGCACCAGAGCCGTGGCAACCAGCAGGAGCGCCAAGAAGTTCATGATAGAAGACGTGTGCCATGGCCGGATCCATATGTCCGCCGCCGGTACGGAAATCGAGAACCGGTCCGGGTGCTGGTTCCGGAACCACTCGATCGACTTCCAGACGATCACCACGTCGACACAGCCGAAGATGCACAGCGCCGAAGACAGGCGGGCGCGTTGAGTCGGTTCGTCGATGGCGCGGCGCAGCATCAGGTAGCCGCTGAAGATCAGGATGCAGACGAGCGCCGAGGTCAGGCGGTAATCCCACGTCCACCAGATGCCCCAGATGATGCGCGCCCAGATGCTGCCCGTGACGATGTTGACGAGCGAGAAAGACAAGCGACACTTCGATGACCGACGCGGCCAGCGAATCGTACTTGAAGTCGCCGAAGCTGAGATACATGATGCTGAACGTGAGCGCGACGAAGTAGCCGATCATGCCGACCATGGCGGCCGGCGCGTGAAAGAACAGGATCCGGTAGATGGCGCCCTGCATCGCTTCGTCCGGCAGGACCAAGAACATCTGGTACAGGTTATAAGCCAGCAGCAGCGCCGCGATGGCTGCCAGCGCGATCGACAGTCGTTCTCTCATTCTGAATTTCTTCCTATCAATACTAGTTGACCAAAATTGTTTCCGCCAAAACGGAGGCAAGCGCCGTCAAGACGATGTCGAAGACCAGAAGCACGCGGGCCCAGAGCCATTCGTAATCGGTGATCGGGTGGTTGGCGATCAAGCTGTTCGTGACTTCGATCGCCCCGATCAGCAGCGGAATCAGCAGCGGATAGATGATGACGGGCAGCATCAGTTCCCGAAGCCGCAGATTCACGGTCAGCGCGCCGAACACCGCGCCGACGATCGCGATGCCCCAAGTGGCCAGGACGAAAATCCCGGCGAGTTCGGCTGGGTGGAGCCACCAGCGCACGTTGTAGAAGATTCCGAAAACGAACAGCGAAACCAGTTCGACCAGCAGCAGCGTGACGAAGATGCCGCCCGCCTTTCCGAGCAGCAGGCTCGCCGGGAGAAAGCGGCGAAGCCAAGCAAAGCGTCCAGGCATTCGTTCGGCAATTCGCGGGAGAAACCGCGATTGAAAATGAGCGCGCCGGAAAACGCAAACACAAGCCAGAGCAGGCCGCCGGACATTTCGCGCACCACATCGGAAAACGGATCGAAGACGAAACTGAAGAGCAGCAGAATCGCGATGGCAAACGCGCCGGCGGCATTGAGCGATTCCTTGGTGCGAAGCTCGATCGCCAAGATCTTTGTGCGCGACCGAAAGCGCCTGACGGAAGACTCTCAATCCGCGCCAAGCTCCGTGTGGAGGCGATAGAGCAAGGCGGGATCTTCGAGCATTTCGGCTGTCCGCTCGCCGGCGAATCGCAGCCGGCCGTTTTCGATCAGCGCAACGTGCGAAGCGATCGCGAGCGCTTCGCGAAGCTGGTGCGTGGAGAGCACGATCGTCGCGCCGCGCTCGCGCGCTTCGACAAGCAACTGGCTGAGCATCGCGATGGCGCGATCGTCGAGCGAAGTGAACGGTTCGTCCAGAAACAGCAGATCGGGCGTGTGCAGAAACGTGCGGGCCAGTGCCAGACGCTGGCGCATGCCGCGCGAGAACTGGCGAACCGGCATGGTCGCAACCCGCGCTAAGCCGACGCGTTCCAGCCACTCATCGACTGTCTGCGATCGGTTTTCGAGGCCGACGATGCGGGCGAAGAACTTCAGATTCTCGCGCGCGGAGAGATCTTCGTAGACGCCGATGCCGTGGCCGAGAAAACCGACGCGGCGTACGGACGTCACCGCTGCGCGGCGATGCGCCGAGGATTCGGACGGCTCCGCGTTGATGAGACGACAGGCCGGCGAGGATGCGGAGCATCGTGGTCTTCCCTGCCCCGTTGCGGCCGAGCAGTGCGCAACAGGAACCTTGTCCAATGGTCAGTGTGTAGTCGCGGAGCGCCGGGTAATCGCCGTAGAACTTCCAGACGCTGATCAATTTCGATGGCCGCGGACGGCTTCATCTGAGGACGGACCGGAGAGCGCGAAATAGAGCGAGAAGAGCCCGACAGCCAGAATGCCGAGCGCCAAGCGCGACCAGCCAGGACAGATGAGCGTAGATCTGCGGCTGACCTTCGGTTACCTTCGGCGAATCGCTTTCGTCGCTCGGCTGTCGCTTCGGGCGGTGGAGCGTGCCGGTGCCGGTGACGTTCAGATCGAAGAACTTCTTCGCGGTGACGTTGTAGATCGTTGCTTGCGTCTTCGGTTCGGTTCCGAGCTGCTGAAGGTCTTTGCCTCGACCGTCACGCCGGAGGGAGCAACCAGGCGCAACGGAGCCGGGAGGCATTCCTTTCACGCTCGACGACGGCGCCGTGGAAGGTGAAGGGCGAGCCGGCGGCGAGAACGTAGGTGATTTCGAATTCGGTTTCGCCGGGCTTGATCGGGAAGTTGATCTTGAAGACATCGTTTTCTTCCGTCTTCTCGGCGGGGCGCGGAAGCGGCATTCCGCCGGGACCTTGCGCGCTGATCCTCACCTGACCGTTGGCGGCGGGAGGCAGATAGAAGCGCAAGCCGCCGAGCTTGCTCGTCGTTGTAAGTGGTCTTCGAGTCGTTCTGAATCAGGACGGTTTCGTTGACGGCGATCTCGCTGGTGGATGGCTCGAGCACCAGCATGTGCTGGGCGATGTGCGCGACGGCGGGCGATTTCGTCGCTTCGTAGATGTCGAGTTCGACACCGGAGGTCGGGATGTTCGGCGTGATCAGCTTGTTGTAGTTCACGCCGTTGTAGTTCGCCTGCAGCAGTTGTGGACCGCCGCCCGGTTGATCGTGTTCGAAACGAAATTGCCGGAGGCATCGCTCGTGGTGTTGCCGAGCGTTTGCATTCCGCCTGTCCGGGCTTGACCAGCGTGATGCTGACGCCGGCTTGCGGCTTCCCGGTTGTCTGGTTGACGACAGTGCCGTCGATCGCGGCGAACAGATTGCGTCGCAGCAATCAGCAGGACGAGAGCGAGCTTCATGCGATGGCCTTTCCGCATTCGCCGCAGAACTTCAGCGCCTGGGGAAAGTTGCTCCGCAATGCGGGCAGACTGTGCCGCTCGGTTTCGGAGCAGGTTTCGGCTTTGGACTTGGCGGTCAGGCCGAGGCGCTTCAGGGTCGCTTCCGTTTCGGCGAGAACGGCCGCCAGTTCCCGCTGAGGCCTGTTTGGTTTGCTGATAATCTTCGTCCGAGAGCTTGCCGAGGCGGTACTCAAACTGGAGGTCGCGCAGATTTTCGTAGATGGCCTGTTTGCGGTCTTCCAGGTGCTGGATCGGCGAGACGGGGATCGGCTCGGGAATGTCTTTGTCGCGGACGAACAGGATGAAGATGAAAGCGCGAGATAGCGACCAGGGCTGCACGCGATCATGTGGCCAGACCATTCGTACTCGTCGTCTCCGAGATGCCCGCGATAGCGTTCGAGCGAGCGCCTGGTCTTCGGCCGAGATCGGCGCCGGCGCTTGCCGGTTGCGGCGGACGTAACGCATATAAATGAAGAAGCCGATGAGCAGCATGACGCCGGGCATGATCCAGGTAATCAAGCCGCCGAGACTTCCGGACGGCGGCGACGAGAGCGCCACGACGCCTTCTTCCTGCACGAATGTGTTGACGATCGCGTCATCGCTCATCCCCTTCGACTGCATCTCGTGGATGCGATGGCGCATCGGATCGGCCGAGTCGCAGTGCAGCATCGGGCAGTTGCCGACAGTGTTTCGGCAGCCGCCGCAGCGGCAGGCGAGACGATCGCCGACGCGCGCGACGTCAGGAGTCAAATAGGACGTCGGGTCCTGCGCGAAGAGGGCCGCGAAACAGAGACAGAAAGCAACGGCGAGCTTAGTGTTAATGCTGCGCTGGAACCGTCGCAGGCGTGCTGGCAATGCCTACTACCTCCGTGCGCGCATACTGCAGGCGCACCTTTCCAGGAATCAGACAGATGAGCGTGCCGAACAGCAAGACCCAGTAGCCGACCCAGATCCAGGACACGAGCGGGAACATATAGAGCTGGAAGATGGCTTTGCTGTTGTCCTGGGACACACCCGAGAAATTGATGTACAGATCTTCGTTCAGGCGGCGGCGGATGCCGACGATGGAACTTTGCTGCTGGCTGGATTTGTAGAGGCGAACTTCGGGCTCGAGCTGATCGATGACTTGCCCGTTCTTCGAGACCTGCATCGTGGCGTGGCTGTACTGGTAATCGCCGGTCTCGTCATCGTTCACGATCAGCAGCTTCAGATCGTAGTGGCCGAAGCGGAGGGTTTGGCCAAGGCCGAGATTGCGGGTCTCGTGCTGATTGAAGGCCTGCCCGTGAAGCCGATGAACATGAAGACGATGCCCATGTGGACGAGATATCCACCGTAGCGGCGCGTGTTGCGCCAGGTGAGTTCAAAGACGGCTCTGGGGAAGCGCCAGATTCTCTTTCGCCTGGATGGCGCGCGATCCCTTCCAGAATTCGACCAGGATGGTGCCGAGAACGAACGCGCACAAGCCGAACGAGATGAGAGCGCCGATCTCGTGAATGCCGGCGACGCAGCAGAGCAACGCCGGTGAGAACGCCGATGAACGCGGGAATCAGGAACGCCTTCTTCAGGCTGTTCACCGAACTCTTGCGCCAGGCGATCAACGGGCCGACGCCGGTCAGGAAAATCAGGAACAGCGCGATGGGTACGTTGACGCGGTTGTAGTAAGGCGCGTCGATGGTTTCCTTTTCGCCGGTGACCGCTTCCATGATGACCGGGAACAGCGTGCCCCAGAGCACCGCGAAGCAACTGGCCAGCAGGATCAGGTTGTTGAAGAGGAAGCTCGATTCACGCGAGACGACGCTTTCAAGCTTCACCTCGCTGCGCAGATACGGCAGGTTCGGGACGATGGCGAAGACGGTCAGGACGATCGCGGTGATCAAGAAAGTCGTGAAGTACGGCTTAACCGGCGATTGCGCGAAGGCGTGGACGGAGGAGACCAGGCCGGTGCGCGTGAGCGTCGTGCCCAGAATGCTCAGCAGGAACGTGGCCGAGACGAGCACCATGTTCCAGACCTTCATCATGCCCTTCTTCTCCTGCATCATGACGGAGTGGAGGAAGGCAGTGGCGGTGATCCAGGGCATCAGCGAAGCGTTTTCGACCGGATCCCAGCCCCAATAGCCGCCCCAACCGAGCACCGTGTAGGCCCAGCCCATGCCGAGCAGAATGCCGGTGCTCTGGAAGAGCCAGGTGACAATGGCCCAGCGGCGGGTGGTGTGAATCCAGGCTTCGCCGGGCTGCTTTGTGAGCAGCGAGGCCATGGCAAAGGCGAACGGCACCGTGAAGCCGACGTAGCCGAGATACAGGAACGGCGGATGGATCGCCATGGTCCACCACTGGAGCAGCGGGCTCAGGCCGTTGCCGTCGCCGACGTCGATGATTCCCTTGCCGGCCATCAGCACTTGGAACGGGCTGGCGACGAAGGTGATCATGCCGACGAAGAACGCGACCGTCGTCATCATGATGGCGATCACGATGGGCATCATGTCGCGGAACTTGCGGCGGTTGGTGAAGACGACGATGGCGGAGTAGGTCGACGAGCAGCCAACTCCAGAGCAGCAGCGAGCCTTCCTGGCCGCCCCACCAGGCTGTGAATTTGTAAAGGCCGACATGGCTTGGTTGCTGTGGCCGGCGACGTAGGCGAGGCGGTAATCGCCACGAGACAAGAGCGTGACGAGGACGCCGGAGGCGAGCGTCAGCAGAACCCAGACGGCGTAGACGGCGCGCTCGGCGCTGACACCAGGAAGGGCCGCCTGGCGTATTTGCCGGTGACCGCGGCCGCGACCGCGAATACGGCCATGCAAAAGGCAAGGAGAACCGAAATGGCTCCGACATTTTCCATATAGAGAGGTTAAAAGTTCAGACTCGGATGCGTTAGGAGCCGACGCGGGCCGGCTGAGACTGCTGATTTTAGTTGCGGGGCTTTCGTGGGAGAGACCGCGCTGAACCGGCTTCGCTTCATATTTCGAAGCGCATTTCGCCTGAATTTTGCTGGCTTCGAATATCCCGTCCGGACCGAAGCGGCCGTCGGCCAACGCTTGGGCGTTGTCCTTGAAGGTATCGGGCAGCGGATCAGTTCCGGTGTAGACGACATTCAGGACTCTGGGCATCCTGGTGCAGAATAAAGGTGACGGCGGACCCGTGCTTCACGATGGAACCCGGCTTGACATCGCCGCCTACCCGAAGCCGCTGGTTGTGGGCGGTTTCGCCCATCTTTGCCGAGTTCCGGGATGGTCTTGTAATAGGTCTTCGTGTCCGAGATCCCGCCGGCGGCCAGCCAAACCAGGGACCCGACAATAAGAGCCATCAGAACCCCAAATTTCACGTAGGTGTTCATACGGGGGAAACCACCTTTCAGTATATATTTGATCGCGGAGGGCGGATTCCGGCTTGGCTCGCGCCGTAATTGTCCGACCTTTTTAGTCGGCATGGTTTTTTGGCCGTTGCTCCTGAGTTTCTCTTCGAGAGCTTCGCGGAGATCCCGCGTGTTCATCTCCCGGAAATACTCATTGATGATGTCGAACTCGGTTTCGGGTTTGTTCTTTTCCTTTTCGTAGGCTTCCGCGTCCCGTTTTTCGACTGCGGCGAGGCGCTGTTCGCGGGATTCGCGGCGGAGTTCGGCGGCCCGCTCGCGCTTCTGCGATTCGAACCCACGTTCCAGAGCGAAGTCTTTCTTTTCTGAGCTTTAGAGATCGGCGACGCAGCGACGGAAGGCTCGTTCGTGCGTGGTGCCGTAGCGGAGGTAGAGACTGAGCTGGTTTTGCGTGGCGCCGGCGGTGAGGTCGGCAGCGAAACAGGTTTCCTGCAACCGGAGAGCGCGCTGGTAGAGCCAGTAATGGCGAGCCATGTCGTTCACGAGCATGGATTCGGTAGCGGTCGCCGGCTGGTGCTCCTCGCTCAGATCGGCATGGAGCTTGTTGAATCCATCCGCGTTCTTCGTCGGGAAGGACGCAGAACGCGCCGGTCAGGCCGTGGCGGAAGTTGTTCTGAGACGAGACCGCTTTGCCGGCTTCGGTGATGGGACCGGTGGAGAGCTGCGCGTTGTTCCGGTTCGCTTCGAGCTTGCGATCGGAGAAGTATTCGAGCGTTGGGCTGGTTCTGGTGAAAAGCGGTTTGACGGTGGCTGTTTCATGACGCAGGTTTGGTTTTCATCGGGTAGGGTAGCGGCCCCGTTCGATCGAACGCGGTGGCAGGTGGGCCGTAAGTGCGCGAGGGTGCGAGAGATTGGGTTGGGAGTGGGTTGTGACTGGGAAAACTGATTGTGGAGCACCGGGTTGTATTACGAAAACATCATCACGATCGAGCCGGGCAAGATGGGCGGCAAAGAAGTGTATCCGCCGCTTGCGGATTACTGTCTATGATGTGCTCGACTATTTGGCTTCGGGCATGACTGAAGCAGAGATCCTGGCTGATCTCCCAGATCTGCTGTCCCATTTAACTAGTCAGTCGTTTTGGACTTTTTCCGAGTACGGGTTTGACAGCGCCGGGTGAGACCGTTGTGCCATCTCATTGTTCGCCAGCAGACCTGGCAGGAAATGAAAAACTCTTTCGTAGGAGTAGCTGGGCTGTATATATGTGGAAATCACGGGTACGATTTCCAAGCTTGCCGTTAGCTGTAATAGCTCAGACTTGATCTGACAAGGGTTCTGGCTCAACAGAAGCCGGGCGCGTAGCGCGCGGTTGACTGTCAGCTGAAGACACAACGGGAAAACGATCGTGCTGCCTCCGCCGTAGACCCAGATAGGCGCCGCCCAAATCGCGGTTGTGAGTGAATCGGTACAGGTTTCCCAATGTGAGTACAAAGGTCAACGCCGTAATTGGACCGATGCTCGATATCGAGCGCAGAGGGACGGTTTCGGGACACCGCGCTTCCCCAATTCGCTCCACCACCGTCCGCTCGCCATGCACTTTGGCTAGCCTACGGGCGGCATTCACCGGCAGCAGACGTGCTCGCACCAACGCATCTCGCGCGCGCACGACGCTCAAATCGACTTGTTGTTGTTCATCTCGATGCTGAACGGATGTAGCAGTTCCGGATCCAGTCGCTCGTAACGAGCGAGTTTCTCGGCGTCGTTGCGGTCGTTCTTTCGGTCGCTATGATTACCACGCAGTTCGCGCGCATGTGCCACGATCACCTCGTGTCCGTAACTGCTCAGCAGGCGGCTGATCCAGCCCGACTGTGTTCCGGTCTCGAGTGCGATCCATGTTCGCCCCCACGGACCGAAGCACTTTTGAATGGAATTTTCTGTGTTGCGGAAAGTATCTTCTTCGATGACTTGACCTCCCTCGTTCAACAAACAATAGCGACTTACTTTGTCACCTAAGTCTATCCCTGCTGTTTCTCCCGTTTGAGGGGCGCGGTTGATTAATCTTGCTCCGATTCTTTGCTCTGATATTTTTCTTCACAGGCTGGTTCTCCTTGCCACCTCATGACTGCGTTCCGGCAGCTTATCGCTCTCCGGCTGAACCAGCCGTCTCATCCCATCTGTCCCGGTTTTTCCTTTCTGCGCACCCGTTGATATACTACGTACCTCGAGATCCCAGAGAATCACGGAATGCAGACCTGGAGCGAATTCTGAATCGACATTCGCGCGCGTAGCTGTCCATCAAGGAGGGCGATTCATGGCAAATTTCTGTAATTACCCAAAGGGAGAAAGAATCACTGAAATAACCATTCCCAATTCCATGAATCTACCCTCGAGGACCACGACTGTAGGCCTTTGGGGATTCTTGGACTTTGAGGGCCAGGAATTGCAGCTTCTGGCTCCTCCCTACATCAGCGTAAAAAAGGGAGACATTAGGGGGCGAATCCGGTTATATGAACTCTCCAGCTATCATCCGGGACGCTTCAGCGTGGATGCGATTACGCAAGCAGGCGCTGTTTGGGACAGACTGACAGTTTTCGTCAAAGATCGCCAGAATGAGAAAAACAACTCCGAGTGGTCAGGAGACAGCTCCTCTTGGACCCAGGAGAAAAAGCTGCTCAGTTTGAATCCCTCGCTTCGGTCCAGGGTGGAACAGGTTCTTGCCGCTCTTAGAGACCAGGGATTCCAACCCAAGATCTTCTTCGGGTGGCGTTCTGTAGCTGTTCAGCAGGAACTCTATCGGAAGGGCGTAACGAAAGTAAAGTTCAGTTTTCATAATGCCCAAAAGCCCGATGGGACACCAAATTCATACGCCGCTGATATCGTGGATGCGCGATGGGGCTGGGAGAAATCAGCTGAACTACACGGGTTTTGGACCGCTCTAGGGAACGCAGCGAAGGGTGCTGGACTGGTTTGGGGCGGCGATTGGAAGGATTTTCGCGATGTGGCCCACGTCCAAAGCCGGCAGAACAGCGAGCTTGCTGCCGCCAAACAGGAAAGCGGGCTGTGACCTGTAAATGGCTTGGATTCAGGCTCGGTTTATCGGCGGGATTATTGGGGCTGCTCACAGCCCAACCCAGACCGCTATGGCTGACCGTTGCCGGTACTTCCAAGACGCTGACGCCTGTACTGAAAATTACCCGGCAGCTACGACCGTTGTCGACGCAGGCGGGCGTCGTAGCAAGCAGCGACTGCGAGAACCTCGAGCAGGGGTTATTTCCTCGATAGCGGCGATCGCGACCGATCGCGCGGGCGCACAAGAGGTGCTGGCAAAAGTGAAAACTGTATCGACAGCCGCCTATGTACGAGAGTGTCGCCCGAAGAATGGGAGCCGCATTTCGTTGGGCATACCAGCAATCGACCCATCCATCGAAGCTGTTCCCCCGAATACTGTGAACTGGACTGATGAGGACCGGGTTTCAACGATTATTAAGTTGCCGGAGGATGGATTTCTTTGGATTCGTAAGATGTACCAGCCCGCGCCCGAGGATCCGCGCGAAGGTCGCCGCACGTCAGTTCAATTTTTTCGCACAGATCCCCACAAATCTATACAGCTAAGCGCGGATTGTACTGACCTGAAGTGTCTCTCAGAGGGCGGGCCGCATTGCGCTCAGTTGCGCACGAGAGACGGCAGCGGAAAACTTGCTGCACGAGACGAGCGTCTACGACGAAAATTCGGGGAAGGAGTTGACGATCGTTGCGCGTTGCCGGAATCCGGAATTCATTTCAAGGTCGGAGCTAAGGTGCGACAACGAGGAGGTTGATCGCTCGGGTACTCTACACCTTCACGCCAAGCGTGTCGCGTTGCAGTAATCGCGAGGATTCGGTTCGGCCATACGGTGGCGAACTGGAAACTCGCGACGGTACACACAAAGGCGTTTGCAAAGCGCGAAGGCTCCCTGGCGCTCTTCTATAAGCGACACCTTTCGTGCTCGACCGACGGGCTTTGCCCCAGTGTTCTCCGTCGCACGCGCAGCCGCGCTCGAGCGATTTTACTCCGCCGCTTTCGGGACCGATGCCGCACGGACCGGCTTCCTTTCCACGTACACCATCGCGTTCCAAGATGCTTTCCTCCAGCGGGCAGGAGTGATGGAAAACTCGGGACGGATAGAATGAGACGGCTGGGCGGACGGGTGCTGGTATTCGAGGCCGCGATCACGCCGGGAGAGCTTTCAGGCGGCGCAACGGCTGGTCGTGGAATCGCTGGACCTGCGCGGCGGTCTGCCTTGCGTTTGGAAGCAGGAGCGAGAAGGCCACCGCGCCGGCGAGCAGGATGAGGGAGGGCGCGATCTCGCCGATGCCAGAAGCTTGCGTAGTCCGGCGTGGCGGAACTCGCCACCTACGCCTTTGCCCGAGTCTGCGAGGGGCGCGACGAGTTGCTGCTCGCCGCGCCGGCGTCGGGGCCAGGCACGGGACGAACGTGGTCGGGGTGGCGGCGGCAAGGCTGAAGAGGAGAACACGCCCGTTCAGGGAACGCAGCGGCCTCTCGTGAATGCCGGCTCCGATCCGCACACAGGGCGGACGAGTACTTCCAGGTTCTATCGAGTACGGTGCAGTCGGTTCCGCAATGCCGAGATAAAACGGCGCCGCTGTTTGCCGCCGACATGGGCGAGGTCAAGGGAGCCCGTGGACCACGCACGGCGATATGGTTCCGGCGGCGAAGAAATTTGGCTGGTTGCCGCCGGGCCTGATACGCCGGCGAGCGGCGAAACAGCCCTGTGACACAGAACGAGATTGCGGCCATCTGGCGGCTCTGCTCGGCGAAGACTTTCGTGCCCAATTCCGCTGACCGACGAACCGTTAGCGTCGTAGTGGGACGATAGCTGCGATCACGCGGAGATTGGGGTGTGTTCGCCCCGGCCCGTCCCGCCGTAGTGGTAAGCCCAGCACGCAGGACAAAGGCGGGTGCGGGTCTCGACCGGCATGTTTTCAATGAACTCGGGAACCCACTGCCAAATGTTTGTTCTCCCGTTCTCGACGCGACGGCAGTGGCAGCACATGGTGACCACCGTTCCGTAATCCGCAAAATTGCCGGCCGCTTCCGAGGGCGGCGCGAGCGTGTCCTTCACCGACACATTTCTAAACAGCAACCCAGACCCGAATGGCGTTACGGTCATGAGCAAGCGGCGCAGGACGCGGGCTGATGAGCAGTCGAACTCATGCTGCCATCTGCCCTGCTTCCTGGCGCGCTGAAAGCCCGCATCGTAGTAGTGGGAAAGATCCGGCGGAATCATCCCAAACAGGTTTGAGCCGGCTACTTTGCTTGCCTTGGCAGCAGATCCGTTATTTTCAAGCGCAAAGGTATTCCAAGCGGGGTTGCAGCGTACGATTCGGAAATTCTCATCGACGGCATAGATCACGTGGGGATCGCGGTCGTACTCCGATGGCCAGCTCAAGATCATCGAAAGTTTTTATTTTACTTGAAGGTAAAGTGACACTTGGCAGTGTTGACGTGCGAGGCAGAGTAGCGCCGTTGCTTACGGAAAAGGAGTTACCGTTTCGTAGTGGATACGCGCGGCGCGATTGCTGCCCTTGCGATTCTCTCCTTCGCTGGAGCAGGACCGTCCGAGGCGTTTGGTCCTCCTTCGGAGGGAAGTTGGAAGCCACTGAGCAGAACCGCCTCTTCCATTACCGGGACCGGTCACGCTTAGGCACAATCGACTTACGTTGGCTCGCAAGACCTTTGCGTTGACGTTGGTGAAAGAGAGTAGATCAGGCACATCTGACCTCAGCAGGCAAGATTGCCGACATGTCTGAACAGCCGACGTCGGCCAAGCTGTTCAAGATCGTTCTTCCTAAAGACGCGAGACTCCTCAACGGCAATACCATCTGCGGAGCCGATCACGATGCGACCTGGGTGCTGGCGGTTTTTGCTGAGGCCCGACTGTCACTGGCATTTTTCTCGGGCGCTCGGCAGCCGGAACTGAATCCGGCGATCGTTGCGAATGGGCGGAACTTTGCGGAACGTATAGTTACGTTTCGGCGGACAAGTAGAGTCGCTGTTGCGAGGCAGCTTCAGCGGCCACGTTCTTACCGAGGAAGAGGAGACGCACACGAGGTGGGATTATGCCAAGTAAGTTGCGCTTGCGGAGCAACTCGGTCGAACGACAGGCGAGACATTTGCTGAGATAGAACCTGCATGCCACCTATCGACATTCGCGCGCAGGACGCCGGGAATAGTTTGCCGAAGGTATCGGCCTGATCATCCTTGCCTTCTTCTGCGCGGCGAGCTATGGCGCATTGAGCAAGGGGTTGCACCGCGTGCCTCCTACCCTGACGCTGGCGTTCCAGTACATCATCAGCTTTCTCCTTTTTCTTCCGTCGGGCTTGCGGCTGGGCGTGCGTGTTTTGCGGACCCAACGACTGGGCATGCAGGTTTTCCGGAGCGTGGTGGGCTCTGTTTGCCAGTTACTTTACTTTCTTTCGCTGGCTTCACTGCCGCTGCTCGCGGCATCGCTGCTTTCGAATGCCGCACCGCTGTTTATTCCCATTGTGGTCTGGATCTGGCTCAGGAAAGGGATTAGCAGAAAGGTCGCGTTGAGTCTGCTTATCGGTTTGGCGGGCGTCTTGATGGTGATTCGTCCTGGACCTGAGCTGTTGCGGGATCCCTCGGCGCTGCTCGCGCTCGGTTCGGGCGTTTTGTCGGCGGTTGCATTGGTGGTGACGAATCAGCTGGCCGAGACGGAGCCGCCATCACGCACCTTGATTTACAACTTCGGGGTCTCGTCGGTTTTGCTACTGCCCGTGGTCTTTCTGCAATGGCAGCCGTTACAGGGACGCGAATGGCTTTTGTTAGTGGGCGTCGGGATGTTCTATGCCTTGACGCAATGGCTGATCATTCTGGCGTACCGGTATGCGTCGGCTTCGGAGTTGTCGCCGTTCAACTATTCCGTTGTGGTGTTTTCCGGACTGCTGGGGTGGATCTTCTTCGGGAATGTGCCTGCGGCGTCGGCGATTGTGGGAACGCTGCTGATTTGCTGCGGCGGGATTTTGAGTATCATGTCGGGACACAAGGAGGGACTGGGCCATTGGTTTGGCACCGGGCATTGGCACTGGCCGTGGAAGCACCGGCACCCGGAGAAGAAGGCGGTGGCGGCGTGAGTTGGAACTTACACCGCGCCGAAGCGCAAGGCCTGCTCGCGCGCCGTTCGCAGTTCCGTCACTTCGTCACCGAGCGGCATGAACTCCATCGCGACTAGGCGATCGTACTTCAGTTGCCCCAGCTTGCGGTAGATGTTCTCGTAGTTAATCTCTCCTGTGCCGGGCGCGTGCCGTCCGGGCACATCGGCGATGTGGACGAGCCCGGTGTACTCGATATTCTTCTCGAGCTTCTCGATGAGGTTTCCTTCTGAGATTTGTTCGTGGAAGAAGTCGTACAAGAGCCGAACTTGCGGATGGTTCACGGCGCGCACGACCTCGAAGCCCTCTGCCACGGACGTCAGATAGTACTTCGGATTCTCCTCCGGATCGATGTTTTCGAGCAGCAGCCGCACGGGCTGGCCATTGATCTTCTTTCCTTCAACCAGCGCGGCCGCGCGCTTCAGGCCTTCGATGCAGCTTTCGTGCTGCTGCTGGCGAGGCATACCAGGGACTACATTCCCGGACATGATGATCAAGGCCGGGCACTCGATCTCTTCCATGATGGGAAGCTCATTGCGAACGTCCGATAACAGCGCCTCTCGATCGGCCGGATTCGCAGCGCCATGCTTCAGCCCGGCCGTGATATCGAACTGGAGCTTCAGCTGTTTCCGTTTTGCCTTCGCTTCGCCGGAATTCGGCTTCCGACCACTTCCTGTATTCGCCGATCAGCTCGACATTCGAATAGCCGGCTTCCGCGACCTTCTCCAGCCGCTGGAGCAATGGGCAGCTTTTTGAACACGGTCCAGAGCATCACGGAGATCTGGTACGGAGCGGCGGCGCCGGGGTTCTCGGCTGGGGCCGTTGCTCCGACCGCGGGAATGCCTGCCGCGCCGATCGCACCGGCCACGGTCTTTGAAAATTCGCGTCTGTTCATAACACTTTTACTTCTCCACGATAATGACAGGCTGATGCCCCTCGATCTGCTGTGACCGGAACATACCGAGGGTATTGAAACTCCAAATCGGATCTTCGCGTGCGCTCAAGACGATTACGCCACCTTCGCCGCCCTTAAGACTCGCGACTTCTTTGTGGATGACGTGGTCCGCCGCCTGCTGGACGGAGAATCCGCGGTACTGGACAAGCGCACAGATCTCTTTCGCGACAGCCAGTCGAATGAAGTACTCGCCGACTCCGGTGGACGATACTGCGCAGGATTGATTTGCCGCGTAGGTGGCTGCACCGATGATGGGCGAATCGCCGACACGTCCGGGCATCTTTCCCTTGCATGCCCCCGGTTGAGGTACCGGCGGCGACATTTCCGCGTACGTCGCGCGCGATTGCGCCCGTTGTCCCATACTTGTGCGCAAAGACCCGGAAGGTACCGGCAGAGGGCTGCACCGATGATCGCGGCCCTGGCACCGGGCGAGGCGGCACGGAACGACCACTTGCTTTCATGACTCCGACGAACTCCCGCCAGCGGCCTTCGGTGAAGAAGTAAGACGCCGGCATTCGCGGAAGCCCAACGCGCCCGGCGAGCGCGTCCGCTCCTGGGCCGATCAGCATCACGTGCGGGGTGTGCTCCATGACGGCGCGAGCCAGCGATATCGGATTTTTCGTGAATTGAACGCCGGCGACCGATCCTGCGGCGAGATTGCTGCCATCCATGATCGAAGCGTCCATCTCCTGCTTGCCCTGTTCGTTGAACGCCGCTCCACGGCCGGCGTTGAACTGCGGATCATCCTCGAGTTGGACGATAGCAGCTTGGACTGCGTCGAGCGCAGACCCCTTGGCTTGCAACTTAGCGACCGCCGCCGCGAGCGCGCGGGCCAAGCCAGCCCGGTATTCGGCTGCAGACTTCGCGTCCATGTGTTCCCACTCCGCGGCACCGGCGCCACCGTGGACGGAGACCGCCCACTTGACGGGCTGTTGGGCGAACAACCCGATCGTAAGAAACATTCCCAAAGGCGACAAACAAAAAAATCCGGCGCGGCATGACGCTATTATCAGGGGCGAACACTTGCGTCCTCGTTCATGGTTCTCCGGTTCCTCATGACAACGCTTCAGCTTGAGATTTGCGCGGAAACGCTGCAGGCCTGTGTTGCTGCGCGTGAAGGCGGAGCCGATCGAATCGAATTGTGCTCCGACCTGGTTGAAGGAGGCGTCACGCCCAGTCATGGCCTGATCCGGCGAGCCATACTCGAAAGCAAGCTTCCGGTCCACGTGATGCTTCGTCCGCGGGCGGGCAATTTCGTGTATTCGGCTGCGGAGTTCGACGTGATCTGCTCTGATCTCGAACACGCAGCTCAGTTAGGAGCTGCCGGGGTTGTCTGCGGTATCTTGCGCGAAGACAACACTGTGGATGAAGAGAAAACTGCAAAGCTGGCCAAGCTGGCAGGGCCGATGGAAGTTACGTTTCACCGTGCCTTTGACGAGACGCCCGATTTAGCGCAAGCACTGGAAGACGTGATTGCATGCGGCTGCCGTCGGGTGCTCACGCTCCGGCGGGAAACCAACCGCGGGCGAAGGAGAACGCACGCTCGCTGCTCTGGCCGAACAAGCCCGGGGACGCATCCGTATTGCCGCGGGCGGTGGCATCACGGTCCACATTGCGGCCAGATTGCTAGCCCGCACGCGTGTCGATCTGCACACCTCTCTGCGCCGACGATTGGTCGCCGATGCCGACCGAGAGCTTACGACTGTTCCCGGCGGCGAGCCGGCTTTAGAGTTGCAAGCATCGGACGTTCGGGCCGTGGCAAGGCTCATCGCGAGCGCCGCAAGTCGCTGAATTATTTCGTCGGATCTAGCAGCGCGCTGTAAACGGCTGCGTGGCTCTTGTATTCGAGCGTGTGATTGTCGGACGAAGTCATGCGTTGGATCATGGAAACGAACACAACATCGTTGGTCGGATCGACCCAGAACCACGTGCCGGCCGCACCGTCCCAGAAGAATGTGCCTTTGCCGTCAGCCATGCCGGCCTCGGGCGGATCGAACACCACGGCACAGTTAAACCCGTAACCGAAACCACGGCGCATGATGGACTGGCCGATACCGAATTCTCCGGTCAACAGCGCAGGCGACAGATGGTTAGAGGACATCAGCTTCACGGTTGCAGGGGCGAGGATGCGCTTGCCTCCGAGTTCTCCGCCATTGGCGAGCATCTGCGCGAAATGATAGTAGTCTTCCACAGTTGTCACCATTCCGCCACCACCGGATGGCATGGCCGGTTGGGCGTTGTAGTCAGTAGGCGTGCTGCCACCAGGGCTGACGGGCTTGATCTGTCCATCGGGTGAGGCGCCGTAGTTTACTGCGAAACGCGACCGCTCAGTCTGCCCGACGAAGAATCCGGTGTCTTTCATCCCGAGAGGACCGAAGATGTGATCGCGCATGAAGTCCGGCAGGCTTTGTCCCGAGAGCTTCTCGACCAGGTATCCCTCGATATCCATTCCGACGCTGTACAGCCAGCCTTTGCCCGGCTGGTAGTTGAGAGGAATGGTTGCGAGCTTGTCGATCATGTCCTGCAGATTGGCGGATTGCAGGATCTTTTTATCGTGGTACATGGCGTCGACGGGCGAATGGGTAAAGCCGTAGGAAAAGCCTGCCGAATGCGACATGATTTCGGCGATGGTCGGCGTGTGTTCGGGATCGACGAGAATCATTTTGCCGCCTGCATCGAAGCCGTTGAAGACTTTCAGGTGGGCGAACGCAGGGATGTATTTCGAGATGGGATCCCAGGGCAGCCACTTGCCCTGTTCATAAAGGATCATCATGGCAACGCCGGTCACCGGCTTGGTCATGGAATAGGCGCGGACGATCACGTCTTTGGTCATCGGAGCACCAGTCTCGATGTCACGCTTGCCATAGACCCGGTAGTCAATGACTTTGCCGTGGCGGGCGAGGATCGTTACCGCTCCGGCCAGTTGTTTTGCGTCGACCTCATGCTGAATGAGCTCGTGCACGTTTTGCAAACGATCGGCAGAAAAGCCGACCGATTCCGGCTTGATGGTTGCCAGATCTGCTGCGGCGCAGAGCGAGGCCGCCAGCGCATAGAGGATTGTTGCGCGTTTCATTTTGCTCTTAACTTAGTCAGGTAGCGTGAACACATAGTAACCCTGGACAACTTTCTTCTTCGGATCCGCAGGAGGAGGAGGCTGTCCCGGTCGCAGCCGAGGCGCATCGGGATCGCGGGCGGCCATGACCAGATACTCTTTACCGCGGACCTCGTAGACGGCCGGCACTCCGCCCGGTTCCGCGGACACTTTGCCCGCCCAGAGCATCTTGCCGGTTTCTGAATCGTACGCGTAGACGGATTGATCCGATTGTGACGGGGCGAAGATGAGTCCGCCGGCGGTTACGACGGGACCACCGCGCGACGGAATACTGCCCGTGTTTCGGATTCCACGAGCAACGAGCGCCGGGACATCTCCGATCGGAATCTGCCACTTCAGTTTTCCTTCGTTCAGATCGTATGCGGTCATGACCCAGAACGGGGGCTTGATCGAAGGGAAACCGTCGCTCGCGTTCATATAGTTGTAGCCGGTCCAATAACGCTTGGGATTGCCCGGGGTCAGCGAGGGCTTGGGCGGCGGTGCTGGTCCACTGGGCGCCACAGCCGGCAAGGCCGCGCTTTTCCTATCGGCCACGGCGGGATCACGCAAGAAGGTGATCAGACGGTCTACTTCGAGCTCGGACAGTCTGGCGAACGAGGGCATCTGGCCTTGTCCATCGTGGAGCACCCTTTTTATCTTTTCCGCGCCGAGCTTCGAAACTGCGCCGGTTAGCGCCGGCACTTCCGGCATCTGCCCACTGAGATCGGCTTTGTGGCATTGCTGGCAGTTGGCCATGTACACCGCTTTACCGACCTGCGCGGGCGGGTCGGAGACAGAAAACGTGGCGGCTGTTGCTTTCTGCTCTTCCAGCTTGAGCATGGACGGTAGTTCCTTTGACGCAACATACAGCCAGCCGCGCTTGGGATCGACCGCAGTGCTGCCCCAATTCGCACCGCCATTGTTGCCCGGAATCTGCATTGTGTTCACCAACGCAGGCGGTGTGAACAGACCCAGATTACGTGAGTTCGAAACTGCTTCTTTCAGTTTCACGATCTCTTTCGGATCCAGGATGTAGGGGTTGACATCCTCGGCGGTGAAACTCTGGCGCGCGAAGGGCGGCGGCGCTGTCGGGAACGGCTGGGTCGGCCAAGACTGCTCGCCGGGCACATCGGACTGCGGCACTTTCCGTTCCTCGACGGGCCAGATCGGCTTGCCGGTCACACGATCGAATACATATAGAAAGCCCTGCTTAGTCGCTTGAGCGACTACGTCGACATCCTTTCCGTCGTGCCTGACGGTTAAGAGCTTCGGAGCGGCTACAGCATCGTAGTCCCACAAGTCGTGATGAACCATCTGGAAGTGCCAAAGGTATTTGCCCGTCCGCGCATCCAGCGCGAGCAGACAATCGGAATACAGATTCGCGCCTTTGCGGTCCGCACCGTAGAAGTCGTATGTTGGAGAGCCGAGCGGGAAGTACGCGATTCCGCGCTTCTCGTCAATGGAGATCTCGCCCCAGGTGTTGACACCGCCTATGTACTTCCAGGCATCGGGCGGCCACGTGTCATAGCCTGGTTCGCCTGGGTGCGGCACCGTATGAAACGTCCACATCAGTTTGCCGGAGCGCGTATCAAAAGCTCGCAAATCGCCTGGCGCCGACTCATACTCCTCGCCGGGAGCGGAGCCGAGGATCAGCAGATTTTCGAATACGCGGCCGGGATCGCCGGACTGCACTCGGCGCAGCGAATCGGGGTCGCGTCCCAGCCCGTTCTTCAGGTTGACTTTGCCATTGTCACCAAACGACTGAACGAGATTGCCGGTGCGTGCGTCGAGCGCTTGTAACTCGTCTCCGGCCGTGAACAGAATGCGTCGATCACTACGATCTGTGTTTTCCCAATATGCGACTCCGCGATGGTTCATCGACTGCGCATCGCCTATCCCGTGTTCCCAGATCTGCCTGCCGGTAGCGGCATCGAGCGCGACTACAGCGTTATGCGCGCCGACCAGGTACATCAAGCCATCGATGATGATTGGATTCGCTCCAAAGCGGAATCCATTTTCTCCGGCAGGATAAAACCAAACCTGCTGAAGGCGGGCGACGTTGGTCTTATTGATCTGTGCCAGACCTGAGTACTGGGGGGAATCAATGCCGCCAAGATGTTTTTTCCAAGCCGTATCAGGGGGGGCCCGAGAACGCGCTCACGACCGCGGTGAAATATAGAAGCAGTTTCTTCATCCGCCTACTGTTGCGCTGCGCGCAATTATTGCTTTCGAGAGTATATACCGGCTGGGCTGAGATTTAAGTGCGACGGCGTGTTACGGTCGGGATTATTCATGAGCGACCTTCGCCAGCAGTTTGGTGATATCGACATCTATCTCTTTGATCAACTTCTCCGAGGCCGCATCGCTCCTGGTATGCGGATCTTGGACGCAGGGTGTGGTGAGGGCCGGAATCTTGTCTATCTGCTTCGGGAGGGGTACGAAGTTTTTGGCGTGGATTGGGAGGCGTCTCGCGTGGAGGCTGTACGGCAGCTTGCGGCAAAGCTCGCCCCGAAGTTGCCGGCAGACAACTTTCGCGTCGAGGCTGTGCAGGCGATGTCGTTCCCCCCGAGGTTTGCGGACATTGTGATTAGTAGCGCCGTCCTGCACTTTGCTGGGGACGACGATGACTTTCAAGACATGTTGTCCGGCACCTGGCGGGTGCTGAAGCCGGGTGGGTTACTGTTCTGCCGTCTCGCTTCCTCGATTGGCCTGGAGGACCGGATACAGCGGCTTGCAGGCGGCGGTTTCTCTTGCCGGACGGCTCCTAACGATATCTCGTGGACGAAGCGTTGCTCACCAAAGCGTTGGATCATCTCAACGGCGAACTCATGGATCCACTGAAGACTACGGTCGTGCAAAACGAGCGATGCATGACGACATGGGTGGTGCGGAAGAACGGATGACTTCAGAGGCTTTCAGCGGACCAAGTTGCGGTTCATCGGCAGAAAAGGTCAGAACTCCCACTGGAAGCTGAACTGTACCTGCCGGCGTTGGCGGTTTCGATCAGCCCACGATACGTATCCAGACCGTAATACGGGCTGACGAGAATCGCATTGGTGTGGTTGGTCAGGTTGTAAACGCCGAGGCCGAACAGGAAGATGCCATGGTCTTTCCACCATTCGAATCCTTTTGTGGCGCGAAGATCGAGGTTGAACAGCCCTCGTTGGTAAAAAGGATTGCGTCCGAGTCCGTCCGGGCGGGCCGTAATCGGATAAGCGCCGGTCCTATAGAGGTCTGTCGTCGCAAGTGCGTTTACTGGTCGAGGACTTCCGACAGAAATGATCGGAGCCAGGTCGAACTTTCTCGCCTATCTTTCGTAACCAGTGTGGGCGCGCCCAATCTTCAAACGGCAGCTCGAACAAACTACTGGCGACCAATCGATTCACCTGGTATTGCCGCGACCGTGACCAATCCAGGCGCGCATTGGCAGGATTGAGCGGCTGCTCATTGAAATCGCTGGCATCGTCGTACGCGGCACCTGCCGTATAAGCCACGAGATATGTCAGCTCTTTTGTGAAACGATGGCGCAGACTTACGCTTACACCTCTGATATCGCGAACTGGCGCTCTGTTCGAGCAGAAATTGCGGCGGCAGGGTCAGGGCGGAGTTCCGGAGCCGAGGCAGATGGTAGCCGGCGATATTCATGTATTCGACCGTGAGCGTGGTTTCTGTATTCAGAGCTCGCTCGATCCCGGCTGTGAACTTGCGGGCGTAGGTCGAATTCGAGGCAAACGCCGATTGGGGGCGATAAGTCGAGTGCGTGATGCCGGAACGGAGACTGCGAACGTTCCACCCTGAGAAGCGCAAAGAGGCGCGCCGATTCGGCACCCTCGGCATATTGCTCGAAACCGCCAATGCCGTCTTTCTGCATTGCATCGTTCAGAAAAGCGAGCGGAAAACGATCATAGAACAATCCGGCGCCGGCGCGGAACACCCAAGGGCCGCGGCCATGCGGTTGCCATGCGATGCCGAGCCGGGGCGCAATATTGTGAGTGACCGTGCCAAATGATCCGGGCAGTGTCTGGGCTTGATATCTCACGCCCCCGATCACGGTCATGCCGGCTGCTGGTCTCCATTGATCCTGTATCCAGGAAGCAATAGGGTTGGTTCCGTATTGGGTATGGGGGTTGCCGAACGCTTGAATGAACATGTCCGGCGTGCCGGATGTGAACGCATTCAGCGTGGGAAACACGAAAATGCCAGCGAAGCGATTGGCCAGCCGGGCATCGAGCGAAACATGTTGTATCGAGCTGCCGAACCCGAATTGGTGATCGCCGCGTACGAGCGTTGCGGTGTCCACGAATTCAATGTGATCTTCGGTTCGGGACGAATCGAGAACCGGGGATTGCCCAATGCTCACGATTCCCGGGATTTCGAAGAACGCGCCTTGGGAGTTTGGCGTGAGATTGACCCTGCGACGTGCGAATTGGAAACGGACTTCGTTGACGAAATGAGGACTGCCGACCGCCTGCCAACTCGCGGCTAGCGACTGGTCCCGATTCAGCTACTGCCGCGCGCCGACTCGTCCCTGAAATTATCGCTGCCCAGCACCTCACGTGAGATGTTGGCACCGGAAAACGCGTAGCGAGCGGTGACCTGATGTGCTGTCCCAAACAGATGGGTGAGCTTGAATGAGGTTTCGGTTGAGGACGATGCCGTGGGGAACAAGCCTTCAGAAAGCTACGTACCGAGATTCGAGCGAACAGCGGACTATTCAGCGCTTGTTGATCCTGCGAAGCGCACCAGGTTCGCCGATTTCTGAGAACTCCTGCCGTTCTCCAACTCGCCTTCGATCGTGGCGGCGAAGAAAGTACGATCGCGCTGAAGGGGGCCGTTCAGGGCAGCCTCCGGCTGATACTGTCGTCGGTTCGGGCGAGCCTCGTGTCGGCTTCCGGGCTTCTCGCTTCAATGAACGAGTCGGCTGCGAACAGATTGACGTCACCGTGGAAGCGGTTGGTGCCGGATAATGTGACCACGTTGAGATTGCCGCCGGCAGCACCGCCGGACTCAGGAGCAACATCGGATGCCGTGACTCGAAATTCAGCCACTGCTTCCTGGCCGATGGCGACGCGCGTGGATCCCGTCGTTTCATCGCGGTTATCCAGACCGTCGATCGAAAGACTGTTGTTGCGGGGGCGCATGCCCGCAAAGGTGAACCCACTATCCGGCGCGGCACTTCGCACGCCGGCCTTTGTCCGAAGCGCATTGGAACCGGCTGCCGGCGCAAGTCCTGGGGCGAGCAGAACCACACCGAGATAACTTCGATTTTGGGAAGGCGTTTCTTCGAGAACTTCGCCTCCTATCCCGACACCCGCAGTAACAGCTGTCGTGTTCAGCGCTTCGGGTTGCTCATGAACGTCAATGGAAGTTCCCGCCGCAGCAAGGCTCAGATGAATGGACTGTTGGAGCGTTTGGTTGAGCGACAGTGCGGCATGCCGTATCTCAGAGTCCTGAAAGCCGGGCTTTTTACAACGAATCGTATATGTGCCTACCGGGAGCGCGGGGATCCGGTAACGTCCCAGTATCGGTGCTGACGCTTCGCGCGCTGCCTGTGGTCTCCAGAATGGCCACAGACATGAGCGTCGGGAACGGCAGCGCCGGTCGGGTCTGTTACCACGCCCTGGACCGTTGCGCTCTGGCCCAGCAGAATCAAAGGGAACAGAAGCCCGATGATGGCACGGAACATACGATGACGATAACAGCGGACTCTGAAGTTTTGCCGAAACGGTGGTGCAAGTCGTGCTTCCGTTCCGTTCAGTCAGGTTTGGATGTTTTAGTCCGAACACGCAGCCCGTATAATCCTGAAATGAGCCGTTTCGTGATGGAACACTTACCGCGGGCGGCAGCAGTATACCGACGCAACGCCCCTCGAATACGAATCCGCTAAAGATTGGCTGCGTGAGGGAGATCCCTTGTCGATAATCCGGACCACAGAGATGATCGCGGCGGTACAGGCCGCCATGGGTGTCCCATTGTCGCAATCCGACGTTTCTGTCGCTCTGAAACCCGGGGATGAAGCACTTCTCCTTACCTTGTCGTTCAGCGTCCTGCTCGCTTGGGCCGAAGACAACATTCCGCCGCTGCCAGAAGACTGGAGGTGCGTTTTGCTCAGAATGCGTAGTCCGGAAGAGAGCTCCACTCGTCAGGAAGCGATGGCCATTTCGATGAATCTCCTGTCAGAAGAGCCGGTTTGAACCGCGATAGCTAATTTGACTTCGACAGCACTAAAACTAAGAGAGATTGTGATGGTCTTGCCTGGGGAAACATGAATCGGTTCGGGCGTATGTCGCTTTTTCGCGTAAAGCCCGAGGGACGATCCAGACGGCGGTGAGGATTTTGCATCCCATGTCCCCGTCGGATCGTAGACCGCGCTTAGGTATACCGGGTTGATCTTGACGTTATCGAAGCGGACGATACGATTTTCGCGGGTCCGTTACGGCGGGCAGAGAACCCGCCGACGCGAAAATCTGGCAATGCCGATCATTCAGCCGACATATCAATACACCGCAGGGGACGTCGTCTTATCCAAGCTGCTAGCAGAAAGAGGGAACTGCACACTCCTTAAACTGATCAACCCACAGCAGTGGCTGATCCGCTGGTCGAATCGCCAAGAGACTGGATGTCCGCTCTCTCCTGGGCACCCGCCAGCATCTCTCTCGCGCCGCTCCCTGGTACCGTTCCCTCTAGAACACCACGCCATTTCCGGCTAGAATCGAAACATGGCCGCCAATCCCGAGACGCTAACGGTTGAGGACTTGATTGCCCAAGCGATTCAACAGGGAAAGCTCGTCGAGGGGATCAACGATCCTGACAGTTTGAAGTTGCTTTCAGCGACGTACAACAAACGGTATCCGAGCGACTACAAACGGTACTTGACCGGACTAACTGTTTTGGAAGAGTTGAAGGCGGAATGGGAGAAAAGTTATGCGCCATTTCTCCAAAAGGCACCAGAGGTGGAACTCATCACCAAGGCTCTTCGGATTGGTGGTTCACCAGAAAAGCTCGCCGAGTGGTTACAGACACCAGTTCCGCCCTCAACGGCCAGACGCCCTACTCCGTCATGCAAACCGAAGAAGGCCGCAAGCAGGTTGAGGATGTCTTGGGTACGCATTGAGCACGGCGTCTATTAGTGCTTGTACATCGCCTTGCGAGTGCAAGGTATGCTCCCGACAACGCTGAAGGTGCAAGACTGTACGGGGGCCGCTGGAATCGAAAGGGCATACCCGTCATCTACACCTCACCTACTGTATCGTTGGCGGCTGCTGAAGTCATCGTCCATTACGGTTTGATCCCGGTTGACTACCGCGTCATCGATATCGAGATCCCCGACAGCCTAGAAATTGAAAGCTTCGACATAGGGAGGCTTGGCCCTGACTGGCATCACGAATCCTCGGTTCACGTTACGGCATTGTATGGGCAGTGTTTGGGCGTGGTCGTTGCGTACGGCGGTCTTTCGTGTTCCTTCAGCGGCTATCCGAACCGAGTACAACTACATCTTGAATTTCCGCTGCACCAGCAATTCAAAGAACTCCGATTTTCGTTTCCGGCAGAAGAGATCGTTGACCCGCGTCTCCGGGACAAGTAGCTTCCCAAAGAAAACGCCACCGAGGCGAGGCGCTTGCGCCTATGACCCCCGAGAACAAGAGGAAGTACCCTCCCAATCATTCGACAACTAGCTCACTCCACCTTTTTCATGTTTCGGAAATCTTGCAAATACGGGGAGTGCTTATCGTCTCCCGACAATTGCACCCACATACCTCCGGCATCAGCGAGAAGGAGTAAGGCGAACGCCATGACGACGAAATCCCAGCGCGAAGGCTGGCATGCCTCAAGAATTTTTCTGCCGCCGGTGTCTCGATTGCTGGTGATTGCGTCGACGTCATGATTCTTCTCCCGCATTGCCAATATGGTTCCAGGAAGAGTGCACCCTAAGAAGCGCTTAAGGGAATTACGAAGGGGTGCGCCGGACGTATCGTACGCTGTACGTACGCAGCGGCATCAAGCGCTTACGGAATGACGGCATAAGAATAGGCAGGCACCTCTGGACCTCCCGGATAAGGTCCTATGTTTGTCCGGAATAGGGGACGCGGCGCATCCGCGTGAAACTCTGTCCCGGGCCGGATGGCGGCGGCCATGAGAATTCCTTCCGCTGAGAGGTAGAAAAGTTCACGCCCACTCCTGCTCCAGATTGGCTGCCCACCCCACCGCTCGATATTTGCCACTTGCGAGTCAATTGGGGAAAGTCGCGAACGTAAATCTCCGCCGGCCTGTTTCGTTCGAGGTGTAGACAATCCAGCGAGAGCTCAAGCTGGTAGGGAGAGAACGCTGTCTCCACTTCGCTGTATTGAGTTTCGTAGAGGACTCGGGTCGAGGAATTTTTCAGATCCAAAATCATCGTCCTGAGTCGAGCGAAATTGGCCACGAGGTAAAGTAAGTGACGAATCGCCTGTCATCTGACCAATCGGTGAGGAATTTCGGTCCCGGCGTGTCGAGCAGAGTGACGGGAACGGCGCTGTCGATGGATTGACGCATCACCCGCATATGTTGTTCAGTCCCACGGGAGAAAACAATTTCGTCGCCGTCCGGCGACCACACGGGATGGAAGCACGCGTCCCGGAAATTAGTGATTCGCGAAAGCCGCCGCTGGGGGAGATCATAGCCCAGACACCGTTCGTCCAGTCGGGTTCTTCGTCCGTGAACAGAATCCGCTGGTCATCCGGGAAAAGACGGAGGCCGAAGTAGCCGTTATGTTGGCCGACTTTCTCTATCAGTCTGCCGTTCCGGTTGTACCAGCCCAGCTGCCGATCTTTCCGGTTTCCTGAACGGAGGAGTAGCGTCCCGTTCGAGGCGACCGAGAAATCTGCGCGTCCATCCTTATAAAAGACCCCGGCGCTATCGTGGTTCGGCCCCCGGTTAGCTTTAACTTCTCAGGCTCGAATGGTGAGCCATAAGCGCGCCCCCAAATTAAAACAAGAGCGAACCTGGTCTTCTCTCGGTAGGAGCTGTGTAGACCGCGTTTGTCCGGGCTTCGAGCAAAACTGTGGAATCGAGCGAGTCGGTAGCTCCCACACGGAGTGCAGTTGCTTCGCGCTTGTTCGAGCTCGAAACATAAAGGAAGTGCTTACCGTCCGGCAGGTACTCCGGAGACCGATGAATGAATTCACCGCGGTTCCATCCAGCCTTGTGGCGGGTTGCGGAACACCACCGGTGGCCGGAACCTTGTAAAGCATCCAGCCGGTCGCGGTGAAAAGACGATGGTGCCGTCGTGACTCCAACTTCCACCTCCCATGGGAATTGAGGTCGCGCAAATTTCCTGAGCTGGTCCGCCGGCGAGTTCCACGCGCCGTAAACGATTGGTGGTGAGAAACCCGAGTGAGCGGCTATCCGGCGACCAGAATGGCTGCGTCGCGCCTCGGTCCCGGCGATGGCCTGTGGATCCAGCCGAATCGAGCGACCGCAGCCACAGCATTGTCCGGTTCCCCTGTAAGCCCGTAAAGACCACCTTTTTCCCGTCAGGTGAAATTCGCGAACTCTGGATCACGACGCCTGCGGGCGGGATGAGGGACAGGCGCAAAACTTCACCCCGCGCAAGTGGTTTGTGAAAAAACAACCAAGCTACGCAGCTAAGTAAGATTCCACTTACTGTCCCGGCCCCGATTTGCAGAAGCGAAATACGTTTGTCGGAGGCGGCAGGAGCTTCCGCATGATCGCTTTGTTCAGAGAACTGGGGGATATAACTGCCTTTCGGCAGCCCAATGACAATAGCGTCGTGCAAACCTTGAGACTCATAGAAGGTTTTGAGCCTGGCGCGCAGACGTCCCGCCTCTACTCGAACAATCGGGTCTGTCTTTGGATGGAAGTTGGTGCCTCGCGCGAGCGCCTCGACAGCTATGACCGATTCCTTGATCTCTTCCGGTCGCCCGTTGAGTGCCGTTGTGACGACAAACCTCAAGAAATTCTTTAGCCCGCTCGGCTCCATCGAAAGCGCTGCTGGCGAGTATTCGGTCTAACTGGTTCCGAATCTGGCCGGCAGTAGTCATGGACGAGATTCATTAGATCAGAAAGTTGGCCAGGACAGCAGGCACTTCGGATCATTGGGCGACTCGGATTATCGGCTTGCAACTAGGGAATGGCAGGCTGCATTCGATTCTGGATGGTCCTGAAATCGCGACCGTACAAGTCTCCCGTACATGATTGCTGCGCGTGAGACGGATCATCGCCATCCGCATGCAAGTGATACCATCGGCGGCAGCCGCGACAATGTCTCTTTTCAAGCCTACATCCGAAGAGCGTGAAACTTTAAAGAAAGCCGTTGCCAGATTCGCGCACGATCCTGTTAAATCGCAACTACTTTCCCGCCTTGACGCGGAGGATACGGAATTCAGCCGCGGCAGCGAAAAATGGAAACACCTCGAGTTCTGTGTGGAGCAACACCACCTCCACGCACAAACCGAACTGCGCAGGGACCCAAAAAAGAAATCCGCAAAGCTTAACGTCGATAAAGCGGACGCCCTTGCGAGGAAGTTCCATCCCAACTTTTCGTGAGCTATATCTGACATAGTGCTGAGAGCGGTTAGCGACCCGCTTCAGCACCATCGTATGCGTTTTCGGTTTCCGATGCGAATGGTATCGCGCCGATGAGACAGCTCTCCCATCCGTCGTCCTCCCTACGGCGCCGCGCCAGGACCGACTCCGTTCATTTCAATCTGATGACGCTATGCTCTATCAGGGCATGCACGGGCGCTTAAGATGGAGATGACAAGGCACTGGGGTCCACCTCGGCTTTCGAGGGTGGAGCAAGCGCCCTCCTGGATGGTCATCCGCCAGCCATTTCACTGCGCTGGGGCCTGACCCCGATTGGGTTCAAAATACCAGAGAACGAGCGAATGGTTGCAGCTAGGGGAGCCGCAGCCAGAAACGTCACTCGAGACAGAGTCAGAACAGCAGAACTCGTGAGAAATATCTGATTCTCGTTTTAATACTCTCGAAAGCTGCGGCGTGAGTAAGGGCCGCGATCAGCCTTCGACTAAGGACTGCGGGATTCGCGGAGAACTTGAGGCTTCGGGCGGAGGATCTCCAGATCGATGCGATGGAACGAAGCGGGCGAGATATCACTTGAGGGCCACGTTTTGATTCGTGCAAAGCTTCGGGAGGCGTGTCGCTCGAGGCGATGTATGCTCTTCGCAGGGATTAACAGCATCTATGAACAGCCCTGCATGGCCTGAATTACCGTGGAACGCCTGGTCTGAGACGGCAGGCACTCTGCACATGTGGACGCAGATTGTAGGAAAGACCAGGTTGGCGCTCACTCCGCTGCAAAACCATTGGTGGAATGTACCTCTATACGTGACTGCGCGCGGGTTAACTACCTCAGCCATGCCCTACGGTGACGATGCGCTGGATATCGAGTTTGACTTTGTCGAGCATCAATTGCGCATGCGGCTGAGCTCAGGAAAAAATGAGTCTCTTGCGCTGAAGCCGAAGTCCGTTGCTGAGTTCTACCGCGAGTATCAGCAGTGCCTGGCAGCACTCGGTGTTTCGGTGAAGATCTGGCCGATGCCGGTCGAGGTCCAAAACCCAATTCGTTTTGATCTTGATACCGTACACGACGCCTACGATCGCGACTACGCGAACAGGTTCTGGAAGGTGTTGCTCCATGCAGAAAAAGTGTTCCGTGCCTGGGCGCCGGGATTCATGGGGAAAGTAAGTCCAGTCCATTTTTTCTGGGGAAGCTTCGATTTTGCTGTGACTCGCTTCTCTGGTCGCTCTGCACCTTCACGAGAGGGCGCAGACTCCATTCAACGGGAGGCGTACTCGCATGAAGTGATTTCTGCCGGCTTCTGGCCGGGAAATGGTGGGTACGGCGCGGCGGCGTTCTACTGTTATGCAGCTCCTGTACCGGAGGGCTTAGCGGAGAAACGGATATCGCCCGACGCAGCGAAGTGGGATAAGAGCTTAGGTGAGTACGTCTTCCGGTATGACGATGTGCGACTTCAACCTTCTCCTGAAGACGCGCTGCTGGAATTTTTCGAGAGCGCATATTCTGCCGCTGCGGATTCAGCGAAGTGGGACCGGACTCTCCTGGATCGGAATCGGAATCGAGTCGCGATGTCGGGCTGAGCTGGGTGTTCTATAGCACTGGGCGGCAAATCAGGTCACGCCGGCATCTCCGGGGCTCATGGCGTTTCTCGCGATGTAATCTATAATTCACACCATATACGCGCGATCGGCGGACCTATGCAATCAAAAGATAAGATGGCGCTTGCTCTGTTCGTTCTGGCTGTCCTTGCTTTTTTTGCGGGAATAGCCGGTGTCTGGCCCGTTCTGGTTGCCCGGCTGATTCTGGTAAATTGGCTCACTCTCCTATTGGTCCACCTTGCTTTGCTCAACTCCATGTACAACCTGTATGCCAAGGCCGCGAGAGGGGTCCTGGTTCAGCGATCCGATGTTCTTTTTGCAGCGTGCCTCGCGCTTATGGCTTCAAGCGTAGATCTCTCGCTTGTTTGGAAGATCGGCTTATCATGAACTCAATTTCTCTTGCTTCGATATGTTGGAAAAAGAGTTCGTAGCTCATATGCTGAAACTGATCGCAGCAGACTGTGAAGGAGAAATCGGCATAGGACTGCAGCGGCGGTTTGTCGTTCCTGATGGTATCGACGGCTGCCGGGCATTAGCAAGCGCCAAAATGAGTTCCCGTGATCGCATTACGTTTGGCTTGCCCAGGTTCCAGCACGAAGCAGATTCTGAGGCGATTCAGCTCAGCCCGGCGGTTCCCTTCGAGGTCTCTTTCGCCGGAAGCAAGCTTCTTGGCAGTGGTCAGCAGGCCGCTAAGTTGGCAAGCCACGCGTTCGCCTCATCCACGTCAGGTCCTGTCCGTTGTTGAAGGTTCTGCGACATTTCCAAGATAAGGTTGCAAACTTCGGCGCCTCGCCCGGCGCGCCTTAGCGAACGGCCCAGGCTTACGGCCGCACGCAAGGCCAGGAGAATGGCGCCCTGGCTGCGGGCATCCTCTATCGCCTCGCGGAACGCATGCTCGGCTGCGCTTGCTGCGCCCTGCGGGTTTTGGGCGATGTGCAGTTCGCCTCTGCAGCCGCAGCAACTCCGGGTTCCAGAAGCGCTCGCCCGTGCGCGCCGCTACCTCAAGACCTTCCTCTACACTTTTGAGCCCATCCGCGGTATTCCCATCCATGAGGTATGCGTCCGCGGCGAGACCGGCGAGGTGGGGCAGAAACTGGTCCGATCCCGCAGCCCGCGCTTCGGCAATCGCGTCTACGATCCGGCTGATGCCCTCTTCGTGATTCCCCGCCACCGCCACGGCCCACCCTTCGAACGCCGATGACCACGCGAGCAGGAGCCGAAAATCCTGATCGCGCGCGATGGCTGCCGCGGCTTCGGCATGAGCCCGCACCCGGTCGGTTTGGCGGCACGCCTGGGCGACGGCGGAAGCGAACACATGCGCCAGCGCCAGCGAAAACGGATGCTCCAATGCGCGTGCCAGCGCAACCGCGTCGTCGCTGTTCGAATGGCGTCCTCAGTCCTGCCCAGTAGAGCCGAGGCCCGAGCCAGGAACAGACGGGCGCACACGCCGGCATCATGGTTGCCATAGGTGGCCGCGATGCTAGCGTGCCGGTGTGGGTCGTAGAGCCGGATCCCTTCACTGGCGTGGAAGCATGCGGCGTGGAGATCCCCGCGCGAAAATGCCGTTGCCCACGCGGCGTGGTGCGCCTGTAACAGCGCTCCGTCGTCGCCCCGGCTCCGCGCCAATCTCAGCAGGTCTTGCGCGAGTTCGTGGGCGGCGGCTAACGGTCCCCGACCCCAATAAAACAACCAAAGTCCCCAGAGTGCCGGAAACAGCTCGGGGCTCTCGCCGTGTTCCTGGCAGAGCACCCGGGCCCGCGAGTATGCTCTTTCCGCCTCCGGGGTCCCCCATCCCCGTGCCGCCATAGCGGCGGCTCCCAGACCAATCCACAGCCTGATTTCACGCTCGGTCCGGTCGCGGCTGGCTGGTTCGTTTTCGATCAGCGCCAGCGCCCTTTCGAAGTGCATTCGTGCTTCCGAAAAAGCGCTACGGCTTGTCGCATTCTCGGCCGCCTGCTGCAGATACATCCCGGCCCGCCGGACGTCGCCACTCCGTTCGAAGTGCATCGCCAGTTCAGCCGCAATCTCGCATGCGCGTTCGCCGTAGCCCGCCTCCTCCCTTTCGGCAACTTCTCGATGCAGGATGGCTCGGCGGCCGGAGGGGATCCGGTCGTACAGCACGTCGCGGTACAGAACATGATCGAACTCAAACCGCGTGCCGCGGCGCCGCACGAACCGGTGCTGCCGTTCGAGCCCCGTCAACGTAGCTTCGACATCGTCGGCGGCGAGTCCCGCGGCGCCCGCGACCGTCGGGATCGAAAAGGTGGAGCCCGCAACGCTGGCTACCTCCAGCAGCGCGGATGCCGTTGGCGGAAGTCGTTCAAATTGCGCACCGATGACCCGCCGCACGTCCTCCGGTGTGCTGAGCGTGATCATATTCAAATCCGTGTTCAACGCCCACTTGCGATCCCGCTCTGAAAGCAGCCCGCGCGCGACGAGGTCGTCCAGTACGTTCAGGACAAAGAGCGGGTTGCCCCCCGTGTGCCGGTGGACCAGGAGCGCCAGCCGGTGCAGGTCCTGTGCGTGACCCGGCGCAGGGGGAACCCGGGCAGCGACATACTCGGCCACTTCGCTCTCACTCATGCCGCTCAAACTGATCTCGCGGCAGCAGCGCTTGATACGGAGTCCGTCGACAACCCTCGAAAGCGGGTGCCCGCTGCCCGCTTCCGACTCCGGGCGGAACGTTCCAATCAGCAGAAGCCGTGCCGGCTCGGGCCTTTGCGCGAACGATGCGATCCAGTCGAGCGTCGACGCGTCGCTCCAATGCAGGTCTTCAAGGCAAAGAACGAGCGGCCTATGCGTGGTGGCCGCTTCGAGCGCATCGTTCAGTTCACGCAGCATGCGTTGCCCGGTTGTCCCGGCGACGGTACGGCGCAGGCTCGCGTGATGCTCCGGATCGAGCAGAGCGGGCATTGCGCCAACCATGTCGGGGCATACCTTTCGAGGACCGCCACGAGATCGGCGCCGCCGGGCTGACGGCACAATCGCATGAGCGCCTCGAGCAGCGGCTGATACGGCTCGCCGATACCATAGTGCTGCAGACACTGCCCCCAGGTAGCCCGCGCTCCGCTTGCTGTCGTGATGGCTGCAACTGCTTGTTGCGCGACCGTGGTCTTTCCGATGCCGGGTTCCCCGCTGAGAAACAGCACCTGACGGACCCCTCGCTCGGCTGCCTGCCAGACTTCCAGAGTGTCCCTGATCGCGTGCTCCCGTCCAATGATGTGCGCCGCGAGTCGGCGGCAGCAAATGAACGAATCGGCTCTTTTTGTGCGGAAGTCGAGGTCTTCGCAACGAACCGGTATCCCCGCCGGTAAAGTGTCTCGATGAATTGCGGTCGCCGGGCATCGTCGCGAAGCACATGCCGCAGTTCCTGAATACAGGAAGTCAGTGCAGAGTCGCTGACAGCCGCGTCGGCCCACACTGTGCCAAATAGGTGATCTTTCGTGACTAGCTGTCCTGCCCGGGAGGCCAACTCCCATAAAACGGATAGCGACTTCGGGCTGATACGAAGCTCTTCTTTATCGCGCTGAAGCCCCTGAGTACGGTCCAGCTCAAATGGACCGAAGCGAATCACAGAACACTCACCGGTCGGACAGAATCCCATGGAACTCCCACGAAAACCCCACGATTTCCCTGAGATTCGTAAGCTCCAGGGATTCTATTATCTGCTAGCAAGCACGTCGTTAGCCAGGAAAAGACCGAAGGCGAAACCGGCGTACAGCAAGAAAGAAGAACAAACAAAATGACTCTAAAGAACGCAGTCGTGACGACGTTCGCCGTGTTGTGGTTCGGCTCGGCCGTAGCGAATGCGGACGTCGTTCTGGATTGGAACAACATTATGGTCACAACTGTGAGCGGCCAAAATCCGTTTGCGCAAGCGCGCTTCGCTGCGATCACACAGTTGGCCGTCTTCGAAGCGGTAAACGCGGTCACCGGCCAGTATACGCCGTACCTGGGCACGGATCAGCGCGCCCCCGGGCTCGTCCGCGGAGGCGGCGGCAATCGCGGCCGCACACGCCGTATTGAAGAACTACTTTCCTGCATCTGCGGTAACCCTGGACGGGCAGGCAGCCAAATCGCTTGCCTCCATCCCGGATGGGCCGGCGAAGGTAAACGGTATCGCAGTGGGCGAGGCTGCGGCGAAAGCCATGATAGCCGCCCGGATGAGTGATGGCGCGGCGCCCGCGCAGTTCTACATGCCGGTTTCGTCCGATCCCGGCCAATGGCAACCGACGCCCAGTTGTCCTGCGGGGGGTGGGATCCTGTTTCAATGGCAGAATGTGACTCCATTCGCGGTCCAAAGCTCCAGCCAATTCCGCTCCGATCCACCGCCCGCGCTCACCAGCGTCAGGTATGCGAAGAGCTACAACGAGGTCAAGCGGGTGGGGGACGTCAACAGCACCGCGCGTCCTCCGCACCTATCCGATGTGGCGACGTTCTATAGTTTGACCTCTGCGGTCGGTGTGTGGAATCCGGTAGCGAGCCAACTAGCAATCGAGCAGGGCAGTTCATTATCGGAGAATGCGCGGACGCTGGCGCTCATAAACATGGCCATGAGCGATGCGCTGGTCACGGTCATGGAAACCAAGTACCACTACACGCGCTGGCGCCCGGAAACCGCAATCAGGGACGGCGCGCTCGACGGCAATCCGCGCACAGAACCTAATCCCGCATACGAGCCGTTCATTCTTACGCCTTGCTTTCCGAGCTATCCGTCGGCCCACGCAAGCGCGAGTTACTCGGCACGCGAGATCCTGACGCGAACGTTCGGCAACAGACAGGACTCGATCGCTCTGTCGAATCCGGCAATGCCGGGCTTCGTTCTGTACTACAACGCGTTGAGCGAGATCACGGACGACATCGATAACGCGCGGGTTTACGGCGGGATCCACTTCCGCTACGACCAGGAGGAAGGTGGAGTACAAGGCACGGACATTGGCCGATACGTTTACAAAGAAAAACTTCGCCGACTGACAGCTTCCGAACGCCGATGAAGTAAGTGCAGTATCGCCAGCACTTGCCGAGATCGGCAATCTAATCGAGCGCCGATTCCGGCAGGTGCTAATCCTAAGTAGCAGCCTGCAAACCGCGTAAGCGCAATCGATATACGTCGCCAATGCGGAGATGATCCACTTGTCTGCAAAGTCGGGTATGCGAAGACTGGCGAAGGCGGAAGTCTTTCAGATTAGGAATGGGAAGTCCGCCATCTCACCTGTAAACAGCTGCGCGGGCCGTTGGTCTTTGTCAGTACTGACCTGCTGCGGCAATGCAAGATCCCGAAGCGGCAGGTCATACGCATCGACATGGGTTTCCTCCGATCATTCAGCAGTCTCTTTTCGGATTGGAAATCTCGACGGCTGTGCCGACCCGAAGTTGACCTGGAGTAACGACCAAGGCATTTTGAGCGAACATGACACTTCGGGGCATTCGCCTGTACTCGGCGAGCGTTCTAAGCGGCTCTCGGCCAACCTTAGCCGTCGTCGGATCCACCAACACCGTGGAGCATCGAGCACAGGGCTTCACAATCGCCAATTGAACTGAACCGATTTGTAGGCCTGTCCAGCTATCTTCCGCATGCGGAGTGGCACCTGCAATCACGAGATTGGGCCTGAAGCGTTCCATCCCAATCGGCGACGCCAGTTTGGCGTTCAGCAGATCGAGCGATGACTGCGTTACGACCAGCAACGGATAACCATCAGCCAAGCTGACTCGCCACTTAGGATCGTCGAATGGCGGCTTCGACATACCGCGTGACTTCGTCCGGCAGATAGACAAGCCGGCAGCGGCTGCCGAGGAAGGAACTGAACCAGTCGCTATAGCCCTGATTCGGATGAGGAAGCTTGAGATGGTCACGCCAGATTCGGACAGGAATCCACTCGCCATCGCCCGACCACCGTGGAATCACCAGAGGTGACATGCCCGGAGCAGTCACGTACGAGATCAGGCCCTGCAAAGCGTGGCTCGATCAGGACCATGCGCGGCAGTTTGCGTTGTGAAAGAAACACTCCGTGCTCGTCCACTACCATCCAACGCCTGTCTTGCAAAGGACCACTGGTATCTACCTGCGTTTCAGGCACTGCGATTCCTCGAGCGGATTTGATCGGGTAAATGAAGATCTGGCTCAGCCGCATAAGTTCACGGCGAGACAGCTCGCGTAGCTGATGCGAACTCTTGCCTGGGATTGTGATAGGACTGATTTACCGAAATGACTCACGCACCGATTGTGAGCAGGCGCTTGTTGCTGCAAGCTGAGTGGATTGGCCGCCGTTCCCGGCTTCGCTAAAGAACCGATCGCGCCGGGTGTCCAGCTGTATACAGTTCGTAATGAGTTGCTGAAGCAACCTTGGGCAACACTTCAGGCGATCGCCGAGATTGGCTATCGCGAGGTGGAGATGTTGCGTAACCAAGTGAAGGCGCTCGCGCCGTTGTTGAAGCGCGTAAATCTCACACCCGTCAGCCTGCATTTCGAAACCCCTCTTCTGACCGGGAACTGGGCGGCATGGCAGCACGCCGACATGCCGCCCATTGAGGCAGGAGTGACGTATGACGGATGCGTTTCGCTGGCGAGAGATCATGGATTCCGCTATATCGTCTTCAATTATCTTTCTCCCGAGGAGCGCCTGGGACTAGATTTCTATCAGTCTCTGGCGGAGAAGCTGAATGCGGCCGCGTACAAAGCGAACGCCGCAGGCCTGCAGTTTTGCTATCACAATCATGATTTTGAGTTCCAGCCCAAGCCCGGTGGAAGGCCGATCGATGTTCTGCTGCAGGCACCTGGACCCGAAGCTGATCCGATTGGAAGTAGATGCCTTTTGGGTGAGCATGGCTGGGGTCAATGCAGCTGAATTTCTTCGGGAGCATGCAGATCGAGTCGAACTGGTGCACTTGAAAGATCGGGCGAAAGGGACGCCCATTCACTATGACATTGCAACGGTCCCGAACGAGACATATCGTGAACTTGGCTCAGGCGATTTGCCACTCCGGGATATTCTGGACGCCGTTTCGCATACCAATGCGAGGCATATATTCGTTGAACAGGATTTCAGCAAAGACCCGATCGCGAGTCTGCGCCAAAGCTATGCGTTTTTAAAGCGGAGCCAGTACGTACGCTGACGGCAAATGTGCTGATTCTACCTTCTCATGTCGAGAACTCGGCAGGGTAGGTGATCCATGTTCCCTGAAGCTTCGCAAAAGAGGTCAGTGTGTGCCGGTTCGATTTAGTCGAGCTCATGATGTGCTCCACGGGATAGCCGCGCGCGCTGAGCGAATCCGCAATCAGTGAGCGGTGGCAACGCCAAGGTACAGCCTCGGCACACATAATCACGACACGGCTCGTGAGCCGCTGCCCCAATCAGCGCATCCAGCGCAGACGCAAATTCGGCTGTCTGCATGTAGTCCGCATACCCCCGAAATGATTCGTTGTGCCAGCCTGTATTGGGAGAATCTTTGCGAGGACGCCGCAGCCCCCCGAGGGCTTTCATATGTTCATACCCGATGCCGGCATCCTGAAGCTGCCCTTCAAGAGCCTGGCGATTGTATTGCGGGTTGTGTCGCGACTTGGGAATCGTACGAACATCAATAAGCCGCGTTATGCCGTGTGCGTTCAGCATGGCGACGAACTCACCGATGGGCCGGGTGGAATGCCCAATCGTGCTGATGATTGGTTTCTCCATTTCTCCATGTTCGACTATCTCCCGGTTATGCTGAATGATTCGTTGCTCATGGCACTCGCATCTTCTGTCAAACGTGAACAGCGCCTGCTGTCGCTTGATGTCTTCCGGGGCGTGACTATCCTTTTCATGGTGTTGGTTAACAATGCGGGCGGTTCTGTTTCGTATGGACAGCTGGAACACTCGGCCTGGAATGGCTGGACGCTGACCGACTGCGTATTTCCGGCCTTTCTATGGATCGTCGGAGTTGCCATCACGCTGTCTTTAGGCAAAAGGCTGAGGTTCGGAGACTCGCCTGCGCAGTTGTTGCCCAAGATCTTTCGTCGGGCGGTGATCCTGTATGTTCTTGGACTGCTGATCTACATTTATCCGACGATGAGCATTTCACACCAGAGGCTGCTCGGAGTCCTGCAACGTATTGCGATCTGCTACCTGATCGCATCACTGATTTATCTCTATACGGGCGTTCGCACGCAGATCGCTGTCATTGTGCTGCTGTTCGCGGGCTATTGGATGATGATGACGCTGATTCCTGTACCGGGTTATGGCGCAGGAAACTTAAGCGTTGAAGGTAATTTTGCCCACTACGTAGACCGGATTGTACTCGGCTCGCACAATTACGTCTTCACGCGGAGCTGGGATCCGGAGGGCATCATCAGCACCTTGCCCTCGATAGCAACCGCTCTGCTGGGCGTGATGGGCGGTCATGTCCTTCGCTTGGATCTACCAATGGCAGTTCGCAGGAACCGCCTTTTTCTGATCGGCGCGTGCCTGGTTGTCGCCGGTCTGCTTTGGAATATATGGTTACCGATCAATAAGAAACTCTGGACCGATTCGTTCGCGACGTTCATGGCTGGTATGGACTTCGTCTGCCTTGCAGCTCTGATCTGGATTGTCGATGAGCACCATTTCAGCAGATATTTAAAGCCGTTCGTCATTACGGGCATGAATGCAATCGTCGTTTATGTTGCTTCGGAGTTCTTATCGGAATTCCTCGATGCCACTTCGCTGCATGTGACGATCTACAACAAATTCTTCGCTCCGCTAGCGTCTGCCGAGAATGCTTCTCTCCTTTGGGCGCTGACGTTTACCGCGCTCATGTACCTCCTCAGCTACGTCATGTATCGCCGCGGCTGGTTCGTTCGTATCTAGCCGCAGATCCCATCAAGTCGTTCGGAATCCCGAGATAGTAGGAAAATACCATTTGGCCCGAGACCCTGCGCCGGTCATGAGGCGAGCTTAGGATTGCACAGCCGGCTACCGTAAAGCCGAAGCGAAGTATGTAAAAATCGCAGCTCCGAAACACTTGCGCGTCGGGTTGGTGACTGTTAGACTCATCAATGAAGCGACAATCACCTGGACCTAAAAAGCCGGTGAGACGCTTCCGCCGAATCCTCCGACCCAAACATGGCATCATATTTGGTGGGATGATACGAAGGACGCAGTTGGCGTGAGCCAGTGCTGCCGTCAGAGCTTCAAAGAATCGCGTGTTGAGCGAGTCTTCCTGAGCCATAGCGTAACTCAAGTTCTTTTTGAGCAATGCTGGATCCATGGATGCTTCTGTTTGAAGTATCGAACAGGGGTGGATCAGCCAGAAGTTAGAAACCGGCGCTGAGGGCCGAGGTCTTCAGCGGTGCTTTCTGGTGTTTGGCGATGCCGACCCAGGTAGTTTAGTTGTTTGACAATTGAATAGTTATTGACGGGCAACTACAAGTTGCAATGTGCTGTCGCGAGAAGTAAACCAATATGCGACGGCAGCGCTGCGAGTTGCGGACCGGGTTCCTGACGCAATGGGGACCTGGGAAGTGATTCGCGGAGAAGAACTCGTTTGTGTAAAACGTAGTGTTAATTTTATGGTCAAGCTACTAAGAGCATGCGTGTGGATGCCTTGGCGCAAGTAGGCGAAGAAGGACGTGGCTAGCTGCGATAAGCCTCGGGGAGATGCAAGCAATCTATAATCCGGGGATGTCCGAATGGGGAAACCCAAGCCAGGTAACTGGCTTACCTTCTGATGAATACATAGTCAGTTGGAGCGAACGGGGGGAAGTGAACCATCTCAGTACCCCTAGGAAGAGAAAACAACAGTGATTCCGCTAGTAGTGGCGAGCGAACGCGGAACAGCCTAAACCGTGCGATTCGAAAGGAGAGCGCGGGGTTGCAGGACCACAAAGAATAAGGATCGGCTGGGGATGGAAGTTTCCAGGCGGGCCTTATTCTAACGAAGGATAAGAAAGCGTTACGAGAACGGTTTGGGAAGACCGGCCAAAGAAGGTGACAGCCCTGTATCTTAAAATGCAATCTTAACTTCAAGTGGCTCCTAAGTACCGCGGGGCACGTGAAACCCTGTGGGAATCTGCCGGGACCATCCGGTAAGGCTAAATACTCACTTGCGACCGATAGTGAACTAGTACCGTGAGGGAAAGGTGAAAAGAACCCCTGTGAGGGGAGTGAAATAGTACCTGAAACCGCATGCTTACAAGCAGTGGGAGGACTATGGCCGCAAGGCAATGTCTGACCTCGTGCCTATTGAATAATGAGCTGGCTAGTTAGTCTCAGTGGCAAGGTTAAGCGAAAGCGAGCCGCAGCGAAAGCGAGTCTGAATAGGGCATTCAGTCGCTGGGATTAGACGCGAAGCGGGATGATCTACCCTTGGCCAGGATGAAATTCGTGTAACAGCGAATGGAGGTCCGAACCAGTGTTGGTTGAAAACAGCTTGGATGAGCTGAGGGTAGGGGTGAAAGGCTAATCAAATTCCGTGATAGCTCGTTCTCTCCGAAATAGCTTTAGGGCTAGCCTCGTATGGTCCGTCTTGGTGGTAGAGAACTGATTGAACTAGGGGCCTTTCCAGGTTACCGAATTCAGCCAAACTTCGAATGCCAAGAACGAGTAATACGGGAGTCAGACGGTCAGGGCTAAGCTTGATCGTCAAAAGGGAAAGAGCCCAGACCATCAACTAAGGTCCCCAAGTACATGCTAAGTGGGAAAGGAAGTCGAGTTCCTCAGACAGCCAGGAGGTTGGCTTAGAAGCAGCCATCCTTTAAAGAAAGCGTAATAGCTCACTGGTCGAGGGATTCGGTGCCGACAATCCAACGGGGCTCAAGCATGTCACCGAAGTTATGGACTTCTGCCTTCGGGCAGGGAGTGGTAGGAGAGCGTTCTTACAGCAGATGAAGGTATACCGTAAGGAGTACTGGAGCGGTAGGAAGTGACTCTGCCAGCATAAGTAGCGAAAAGCCAGGTGAGAACCCTGGCCGCCGTAAGTCTAAGGATTCCTGAGAAAGGTTAATCCGCTCAGGGTTAGTCAGGGCCTAAGGTGAGGCCGAAAGGCGTAACTGATGGACACACGGTTAATATTCCGTGACTACGTTTGTTCGATCAAGACCGATGGGGGGACGCACCACAAAGGCTTATCTGCGAGAAGGGTCAAAGATAGGTTGAGTGAGACTCGGATTGGCAAATCCGCCGGGTCGTGTGCCTGGAAAATCCTCTAAGGAGAATAAACGTACCTGTACCACAAACCGACACAGGTGGACGAGATGAGTATTCTAAGGCGCTCGGGTGATGGAGTTGCGAAGGAACTAGGCAAATTAACCCCGTAACTTCGGGAGAAGGGGTGCCCACTTCGGTGGGCCGCAGTGAAACGCGTCAGGCGACTGTTTAACAAAAACACAGGTCTCTGCAAAGTCTAAAACGACGTATAGGGGCTGACGCCTGCCCGGTGCCGGAAGGTTAAAAGGAGAGGTTAGCCGCAAGGCGAAGCTTTGAATTGAAGCCCCGGTGAACGGCGGCCGTAACTATAACGGTCCTAAGGTAGCGAAATTCCTTGTCGGGTAAGTTCCGACCTGCACGAATGGCGTAACGATCTGACGACTGTCGGCGCGCTCCGCCCGGCGAACTTGTGGTTCCGGTGAAGACGCCGGATGCCCGCCACTAGACGGAAAGACCCCGTGCACCTTTACTATACCTTTGCAATGAACTATGGTGCGATCTGCGCAGAATAGGTGGGAGGCTTTGAACTCAGGCTCTTGGGCTTGAGGGAGCCAACCGTGAGATACCACCCTGATCGTTCTGTGGTTCTAACCTACTTCCGTAATCCGGAAGAGGGACATTGCAAGGCGGGTAGTTTGACTGGGGCGGTCGCCTCCTAAATTGTAACGGAGGCGCTCGAAGCTTGGTTCACTCTGTTTGGAAATCAGAGGACGAGTGCAAAGGCATAAACCAGGTTGACTGCGAGACCTACGAGTCAAGCAGGTGGGAAACCAGGACTTAGTGATCCGGTGGTTCTGTATGGAAGGGCCATCGCTCAACGGATAAAAGGTACGCCGGGGATAACAGGCTGATCGGAGTCAAGAGTTCACATCGACGCTCCGGTTTGGCACCTCGATGTCGGTTCATCGC
>CAVUVF010000011.1:0-157500 GCA_963744795.1 uncultured Acidobacteriaceae bacterium | reverse complement strand
GCGTCTCATTCGGCCTCGAGAAACAAAAAAGCCCGGCACTGAATAAGTGACCGGGCTTTTTGTATGATCACACCCGCCCGAAATCTACGGCGACATGCAGTTAGATGTTGTATCGACGGGCGATGCCGGGTTCGGTTGAAATGCGGCGCAACGGTCGTGCGAACATGGCCCCATGTTTCGCCGCTTCGCGATAGCCATTCCCGCCTTCGCCAGTCTCTTTCTCCTCCTCGCTGCTAAAGGGGACAGAGTTCCGCCGCGGGCCTGGAACGCCATTACTCCCCAGGGACTTTTGCAACACATCCGTGTACTCGCTTCCGACGAGTATGAGGGCCGTGCGCCCGCCACGGAAGGCGAGAAGAAGACAGTCGATTACCTGGTAAACGCCTGCCGCGGTTTGAAGCTGGCTCCCGGTAACCCGGATGGTACCTATCTTCAGAAGGTAGCGCTTTGGGGCATTACATCCGGAGAGAGTAAGATCTCCATCAAACGCGGCGGCTCGGAGTTTCCGCTTGTCGCAGACGATTACAGAGCTTCCTCTACGCAGCCGGAAGCTGAGATTCAGATCCCCCCGTCGCCCATCGTTTTTGCCGGATACGGAATCGTTGCGCCGGAGTATGGCTGGGATGATTACAAAGGTCTGGACGTAAAGGGCAAGGCGGTGGTGGTCCTGGCGGGCGATCCGCCCGTAACCGATCCCCACGATCCTTCGAAGCTGGATCCGAAGATGTTTCTCGGACCGGAGCTGTCGTTTTACGGCAGGCCCGCATCGAAAGCCGACATTGCGCATCACCGCGGGGCAACGGCAGTGATCACCATCACGGGAGGGCCCGCCGGTCGCTTCCCGACGCGTCCTCCTGGCGCGGGCGCAGGCCCGAACCGATACATCACGCGGGAGGTCATGATTGTGCGGGATGCTTCCTCGAAGGATCGTATCGCAGCCACGGTCTCGCTGAACAATGAGAAGGCGGTGGAGTTATTTACCGCTTCCGGGCAAGATCTGAACGCGCTGCGGGATGCGGCGACCTTGCGTGATTTCAAGCCGGTGCCTCTGGCCGCGAGCCTGTCACGGAACGATTCACAACCAAGTTCGGGAGATCGAGACGAACAATGTAGTGGCGAAGATTGAAGGCAGCGACCCGGCGCTGCGGAATGAGTACCTCATCTATTCCGGACATTGGGATCACATGGGCCGGCAGGGCGAGAACATCTTCCACGGCGCCAGCGATAACGCATCAGGAACGGCGGGCGTTCTGGAGCTGGCACACGCCTTCAGCGAATTACCAAAACCAACGAAGCGTACCGTTGTGTTCCTTTGGCCAACCGCAGAAGAGCGCGGTCTGCTCGGCGCGAAGTACTATGTGCAGCATCCGCTGTACCCTCTGGCAAAGACCGTCGCCAATATCAACCTCGATTATTTCAGCGACTGGGGCTGGGGCAGAACGAAGGATTTCAGTATTCTCGGCATGGGGATGAGTTCCCTCGACGATGTGGCGAAGCAGGCAGCCGCGCGGCAAGGACGAGTGGTGACGGGCGATACGGATCCGGTGGAAGGCTTCTATTGGCGGTCAGACCACGTGGAGTTCTCGATGGGCGGTGTGCCTTCACTCGCCACCAGTCCGGGCATCGACTTTGTCGGGAAACCGGCTGGGTGGGGCGATCAAAAGCGGCAAGAGTATATCCGAGCGAACTATCACAAACCCACGGATCAGATTAAGCCCGACTGGGATCTAAGCGGTGCAGTCGAAGATCTTCAGGTGCTGTTGGAGGTGGGATACCAAGTCGCGCAGACGCCAGATCGTCCCGTCTGGACCAACCGTCCTCCCTTCATGCACAACCCGTACGCGGGAAAGTAGCGGGAGCGGCACGATCCGGAATGAGCTTGCGGTGATACGGCGGAAGGTAGTACGCTGACAAAACTCTACGAGTGGAGGGTCTCACTAGAAAATGACGTTATCGGCAACTAAAGATCGAGTTGTGTCTATCTATCCTTACTTCAAAGTCTCGGATGGGAAGATGGATGAATTCAGGGCATTGTGTCAGCAATTCATGTCCATTGCTGCGCAGGAGACGAAGTGCCTGTATTACGGCTTCAGTTTCAACGGGGATGATGTGCATTGCCGCGAGGCGTACGAGGATGCAGAAGGGCTCCTCACGCACCTTACCAACGTCGACGCGCTTTTGAAGGAGGTCTTTAAGATCTCTCGGGTGACCCGGCTCGAGATTCACGGCATCGCAGAGGAGCTCGCGAAGCTTAGCGAGCCGTTGTCCAGTTTGGGTCCCACCTATTTCACTCTCGAATATGGGATTCGTCAGCAAGCTTGATCGTTCAACCCTTGGTGGAGGACTGAACTGATAGGCCGCTTGCCGTCGCGACCGTCTAGAACACATGGCCAAGGCTACAACGTGATGACCGTGTAATCTCGAACGCGTTGCTTGGTCCAAGTACGTCGTGCGCTGGGTACATCTTCCAACGCGCCCCTAACTCATAGCTAAAACCACAAACTTTCGGGACAGCGTGGCCAACTACGAGGTATCAGAAACTTCGAGCCGGAACCATCAAACGTTGGTACGAGTTCAAGCGTGACGGCACCGATGCCGATATGTTCTCGATGGACGACACGGCGCATCCGGATATCGAGACCTTAGATCATCATCTGGCGGAGCGATTACCGGAGCGCGCGAGCGAGGAAGTTAGAGAACATATCCTGAGCTGTGAGCAGTGCCAGAGAATAGTAACTGCTCGTCTGGCGATCAAGCTGGGACTGGTAAGGTTGGGTCCGCACGAGCCGATTTGGTTAGATTAGGGCGGAGTTCTTGTACCAGACGGAGCATTGTTCTGAAGAGGGACAAGCTCTGCAACGTAATTCGCGGATCCCTCAACAGCGTGGAACGTTGCCGGCATCCCCGACAACAACCGAACCTCCTGCACTGCCTGAGTAAGCGTGTCCGGCGGAGAGCTAGCGATATTATCAGGCGGATGCGACAAATTGTTTGTTTGCTGGCGGCAACGTTCCTGAGCGGCGTTTCGGGCAAGGCGGAAGTGCGCTTGCCCAAGATTCTGAGCAGTCATATGGTGCTGCAGAGGGACAGGCCGATGCACTTCTGGGGTTGGGCCGATCCCGACGAGCGAGTATCCGTCAACCTGGACGGGCAGAGCGTGGACTCCACGGCGGACAAACTTGGCAAATGGAGCTTATATCTGCCGTCCCACACGGCCGGTGGGCCATTTCGGATTGATGTGAAAGGCACGAATGCGCTGACCATTGAAGACGTCATGATCGGCGATGTTTGGTTTGCCTCGGGGCAGTCGAACATGGAGATGCCGCTGAAAGGATTCCCTGGCAATGCCTCTATCAAAAACAGCGAGGCCGAAATCCAGGGCGCTAATCAGCCAAAGATCCGATTGTTACGGATTCAAAAGAAGACCGCGACGTATCCACTCAGTGATTACCAGGACACCTGGACCACATGCACATCGCAGACTGCGGCTGATTTTTCTGCCGTCGCGTACTTCTTTGGACGAGCGGTCTCGGAGAAGGAAAACGTGACGGTGGGATTGATCGATTCGACTTGGGGCGGAACGCCCGCCGAAGCCTGGACGAGTTTTGAGGGGCTGACGTCGGACTCTTCGTTGATGCCGGTGTTTTCCGCCTGGGGCACGATGATGGACGCGCAGACGGACATGTTTCTCGTGCAGGAGGCCGACAAGCGCGCTGACGAGGCCGCAGAGAAAGCCCATGCACCGAAGCCCAAGCACGCATGGCGGCCAGAACCGGCGTCGTGGGGACCAGCGGCACTTTATAACGGCATGGTGGCGCCGGCAATTGAATTCGGCATAAAAGGCGCGATCTGGTATCAGGGAGAATCAAACACGGGTGCGGCGCGGGCTCCCATTTACGACAAAGTGTTCGGCTCGATGATTACGGATTGGCGGCGGCACTGGCGCCAAGGTGACTTTCCGTTTTTATTCGTGCAACTTGCGAACTACAAGGCCTCGCCTACAGACCTGTGGCCGACCGTGCGCGATGCGCAGCGGAGAACCTTGAGCCTGGCAAATACTGGGATGGCTGTCACGATCGATGTCGGAGACCCGGGCAATATCCATCCGGCGGACAAACAGTCAGTCGGGCAAAGATTGGCGCTGGCGGCCCGCTCGGTCGCTTACGGCGAGAAGCTGGAATTCTCCGGCCCGTTGTTTCGCCAGGCAGGCACGAACGGACATGAGATGCGCGTATGGTTTGATCATGCCGACGGGCTGACCGCAAAAGGGGGAAGTGCGCCCGAAGGCTTCGAGATAGCGGGTGCGGACCGAAAGTACCGACCGGCAACCGCGCAGCTCAGCGGGAATTGCGTATTGGTTTCGAGTCCGGAAGTGCCCGAACCACGCTACGTTCGTTTTGGCTGGAAAGACGTGCCGCTGATCAATCTTTACAACGCCGCGGATTTACCAGCTTCGCCGTTCTCTTCCGAAGAGTTGTTGCCGGGTACGAATTAGGAGGATATCGCATCGCGGAGTGCGACTCATCCGAAGTCGCCCGCTAACTGTACTTGACTAACCGTAACGCCGCCGAGTTCAAGCAATAGCGCAGGCCGGAAGGCGGAGGGCCGTCCTCAAAGACGTGCCCCAGATGCGCGCCGCACTTTCGACATAGCACCTCGGTGCGCTGCATTGAGTAGCTGGAGTCAGCTTCCGTGTAGATGTTCGTTTGTGCACAAGGCGCTGAGAAGCTCGGCCAACCGGTGCCGGAGTCAAACTTCTGCTCAGAGCGAAAGAGGGCCGTTCCACAGCAGACACAGCGGTACAGACCCTGTTCATGACAGTCCCAGTAGCGGTTCGCAAAGGCAAACTCGGTGCCCTTGCGCCGCGTGATCGCGAACTCATCGCCTGTGAGGTCCCGACGCCAGTCGCTGTCCTCCAGCATCAGACGTTCTGAGGCTGACAACCTGTTTATGGTTGCCGTCGTTCCTGAATAGAGTTACACGGACTTCGGGACCGTTGCCCGATTGTGCAGGATCGGGAAGTCTACGCTGCCGAGGATATACGGCGACCGCGAACGCCGCGACCACCGGCAACCCTAGCAGCGACCGCCTGGGAAATCGAACATTCGAATCTGCTGCAAAGAGCATCTGCTTGCCAGGCGCTGTCTCGCCACTCCTTTTTCATTGTCGCAGCGCAAACTGGTGATCAGGCCGACCTATGAACACCGCTGTCGACCAGTTCTTCTCCTTTGTCGAATCCGAGCGTACCAGCCATGTGAAACGTTTGCGATTCGCGGCACTCATGTGCATTCTGATACTGGCACTTCTTTACCGCACGGAATGGCTTATTCTGCGGCCGGGCCTTTTGATCCTGTTCGCGGGACAGGCGGGCGTTGCGATGGCGCTGTTCGTCAGGACCCAGCAACTCAGGAAAAGATTGCACTCTCGGCAGATTGATGCGATACAAAAAGATGAAATCGCTGCCTGGTTCAAAGGCGAAAATTCTTTTCTTCGCCGTCTAGGTTTGTTTGAGACTACATGCCAGATGGCCGGGTTCGCTGTTCTAGGGTATGAATTCTGGCTCGCAAGCAGGAGTTTGTTCGTCGCTCTGGCGATCGGCATCGTCTATCCTGCCGCGATGTACTTCGGGATAACGCGTAAAAGAAACTTGAAATCGATTCGGCAGTTGACCGCGAAGAAGCAACAGTTCGCGACGATGTCTTAGGAGCGAAGAATGATCCCGAAAATAAGTGGCGGCCACCTTGCCCGGTCCCGGACGAAATACGCGCTGTACTTTGTCGTGAGTGTCCTGCTCTGCTCGACTGTTCTCGCGAGTGACTATCCTCGGCCCGAGCGTCGCGTGCAAGCGAATGTGGTCACGTCCGAGCGAGATCCGAAGATACGGATCGAATTGCCGCCCGCCGTGCAGTACGTCGGGGCGGATCGATGGCCGCTCCTTAGCATTGCTGATTGCGAGCTGCATGTGTTTGTCGAAGCAACGGCTCAGAAGAAGGTGCAGAGGTTGTACTGGTTGCAGTTTGAAGCCTATCTTCCATCCTTACCGGATTTGCATCACACCTACCCTTTCACCAAAACCGATACGCTCAGCGGACTACTGTTTGACGTTCGTGCGCGATTCGGACCCGGCGCTGATGCGGCAAAACCGGGATCCGATCTGGAGCATGTGCAGGCGCTGCTGCGCGCGAAAGGATTGCAAATGCCCGAAGGCACGACCAACGTCCGTTTCGTTCACCTTCTCGATGACCAGAAGCGGAAAGAGCTCATGATCATCTATGTCGAAGATCTCGCGCCATTGGGTTTGACCGTTAACGATTTGATGCCGGGCGGCAGGCACTCGGCAGAGTGGCCGTCCATCGAAGCGGCCCTGATCCAGAGAGCCAAGAAGGCTGTGACGCTCTATCCTGAGTAGCGACGTGTCTAAGACGCTGAAGGGTAAAGTCGCGGTCGTTGCCGGAGCCAGCCGCGGTTGCGGGCGCGGTGTTGCCGTAGCATTGGGGGAACAAGCCGCAACTGTTTATGTGACCGGCCGGTCCAGGCGAGGCGGTCCATTGCCGGTCGATGGAATCTCAGGCACGATAGACGAGACTGCGGAAGAAGTCACCCGGCGCGGCGGTGTAGGAATTCCGGTGCAGGTCGATCACACGGACGCGGAGCAGACGAAGCGGCTCTTCGAGCGGGTGCAGGATGAGCATGGCCGGCTGGATGTTCTCGTTTGTGCCGTCTGGGGTGGTAACGAGCGCTTTGTCCATCCGATCTGGAAACAGCCCTTCTGGCAGTTACCAGCCGAGTTTTGGGACGACTTTATGGGCGCGGGCCCACAGGCGTTCTGGTTTGCAGCCCGCGAAGCCGCGCGCATGATGGCAGGGCAGCGTTCCGGATTGATTGTGGCCATTAGTGAACCGATGATTGCGCCGGATCAGCTCAGCGGCGACGTGCAATGGGATCTGTTCGAGCATCTTCCGCATTACGCGCTAAACCGACTCGTGGTGAGTCTTGCTCCCCAGGCGCGCAAGGCCGGAATCACTCTGCTCGGGCTGTTGCCTGGATTCATGAAAACCGAGCGAGTCGAGGTACACATGAAAGACGAGGCGCTGCAGAAGCGATACCGGTACGATCTCGCGGAATCGCCCGAATATGCGGGACGCGCTGTCGCCGCGATCGCCGCAGATCCGAATGCGATCGAGAAATCAGGACAACTGATCTTTGTAGGGGATGCGGCGAAAGAGTACGGATTTACCGATATCGATGGCCGCTATATCGAAAACTTCTATCGCGCTACCGGGCGCCTGTGATCGGCGGAAGCCTGCAGCATGCCATATCGCATCGACATTCGTTGTCCGCCTGCTGATGCGCTGGACGTGCTTGTCGAGTTGGGAGCGCTCGACGTCGAACAGGTTCAAGACGGGATTGCGGCCATCATACCGGATGGCGTGAAGCAGGACACTGTCGCTGGGGCACTCGGGAGTGGCAGCGTCACCGTTTCAGATGCGGTCGCGCGAGATAACGGCTCGGTGTGGCTGGTCAGTCCGCGAGCGGTTCGCGTCGGAAGTTTTTCGGTTGTTTCCCCGGAAGCGATCGCTACACCGCGAGCGCTTCGATTGGTCGACTCGCATGCGTTTGGAACCGGACATCATCCAACGACGGCGCTGTGCGTCGAGGCTCTCGAAGAGATCTTGAGCGTCGAGCGTCCGGACAGCGTTCTCGACGTTGGCACGGGATCGGGCATTCTGGCGTTGGCGGCGCTGAGTATGGGTGTGCCGCAAGCTGTTGGTTTGGATATCGACGCCGATGCGCTGAGAGTCGCGGAGGAGAATGCACGACTGAATGGGCTATCTGACCGACTACGACTCGTTCTGGGCGGCCCGGAAATGGCCGAGGGCCACTGGCCACTTGTCATTGCGAACGTGCTCGCCGCGCCGCTGATCGAGATGGCGCCGGTGCTGGTGCGACGAGTGGGAAAACACGGCCGAATCGTTCTCTCCGGGATTCCGTCGTCGCTCGAATCCGAAGTCCGCCGGGCCTACCAGCACTTCGGGATGCGGCATCTGGGTTCGAAGACACGTGCCGGGTGGACAGCCGTGACCCTGCAACCTTCCTGGTGAGGGTTGCGGTCGCGAGATGTAGCACGTCCTAGTACTAGGACTGTGAACTGACCCGCAGCATCACACAATGCGATTTGCTGCCGATACGAGATCAGATGCGCACTCGTCCTCTAGATTCCAGCTCAGAACTTATGGAGTACACGATGCGAGGGTAAGTAAACGGATTGATCGCAACGAGCAATAAATGTCCACAACTTCAACGTCCCGTTACGAGCTGGTGTCGGTCGAAGTCGGATCGATAGAAAAGAACCAACGGTGCCGAACACGAGTCGCTCAACTAACGGCATCGCGATTCTTTTGGTCGCCAGTTTACTCGAGCTTGCGCGGCGGCCAGCTACACCGCGGCGATTGAGCTACGTGGGTATGACGCAAAACTTCTCCAGGTCCGGGGCTCTGGTTGAAGGTCTCTTTCTCCGATGGAATGGCAAGTCTTCCCGTTATGCGGCTCTGGGAGCGAGATCGCGGACAACTCGTGCACTGGGCACGTTGGCGCTTATATTTTGCGGCGATTTGCACCTTTGTTTCAGCATGCCGCTCATTGCAAAGGCGACCGCTTTTGCGGTCGTGAAAATTTTCTAAACGGGGACGAACAGTGGAGAGTTGCCGACGCTCTGTCAGGAGCAGGGTTTCATGCGGAGATCGAGTCGCGGCTATCGGGGTTCCCGTCGTTCGCTTCTGCGTCTCTACGCTGCTCTAATCCGCCAGCGGGTTTGGCCGGAGCTGGAAGTGAACAACTTTACTAGGTGTTCCCTTCCCCGTCTCGCTGTGGAACGGCGTACGAGTGCCCCACGTCGACCACACGCCTTTGCCTTTCCACCCGGTCTTGGGATCGTCGATTCGGCCGTCCATGCCTTTGGCGAAGAACCCGAGCGGATACGCGACGCGCATGATGACGAATTTCCCATTCACCAGAGCAACAAGAGAATCGGACGAGTTGCCCGTGATGATCGGAGTGTTCTTGCCGAAGCCGAGCGTGTCGAACTGGTCAACCCAGTCATAGTAGTGCGAATCGGCGCTCCCTGAACCCTTCACGTCACGGAAGCTGGGTCCCGGGGTTTGGTGGAGAGTCCACCCTTCCGGACAGTGCTGTCCCGTGGCTTTGGGTCCATTTAAGGGTCCTTTGCATTTGCTCCGGTCGAAGCTTGCCAGGTGTCCGCTTCCTAGCGCCACCCACACGACATTGTTCCGATCGATATCCATGCCACGAGGTGAGAATCCCGAATCCCGCGCGTTTGGGTTATTGAAGGGAACCTCATAATATTCCGCCAGAGACGTCTCCGGCGGATTCGATCCGGGATTGAGACGCACAATGACCACCCGGAAAACCCAGGACGCTGCCCCACACCATTCCGTCTGTCCCGACCGCGATTCCATAGAAGGCGGCGTTCAGCCTGGTGTCGTGGCCCGAATCGGCCGTGGGTCCGTTCAGGGCGGATGACGTTCCGAGGCTCTCTCCACTTGGCGCGGTCAGCACCTTTTGCTCGGAATCTACGTATGGGTCTCGTTTGCCGTTGCCGTTCGTGTCGAGCACCAGCGCCGTCCAGCCTTGCGATCTCTGTTCATCATGCGTTTTGTCCCAGAGCCGCGTATTCAGCCATCCCACGACGCCGCCACCGCCGCCACTACTGGTCCAGAGCGTGTTGTTTGTATCCGAGGCAAACACCAGATGGTGTGTGCCGTAGCAGGTATCGATCATGGAGGACTGCTTTGTCGCGGGGTCATACATCCCAAGCTGCCGCCCCGATGTCGCGATCGGAGTGAGCTTCGCCGATGGCAGATCCGAGCCGGCCTTGCAGTAGTCCGGATTTGCGTTCGGCCGGATGCGCCCGGTGTACCAGACGCGTCCGCGCTCGTCGAACATCGGGTTATGGACGGTTGTGTGGCTGTCCCAGATCGCTTCGTCACCCCACACAGCCGACGGTTGCAAGGGCTTCGGCTGGCCAGGCGTATCCGGATCACGATATGGGACCTTCACCTGGCTGATGGTGTTGTGCACCGGATCGAGCACGGGTAAGTAATCGCGGCTCTCCTCAGGAGATCCGTAGATGAGTCCGTTGGCGTTCACGCTCGGGTTGCGCTTGTCGCTCGCGATCTCGTCGTGCAGGTAGGCCTTGGGATCGGCCCAATCCCATTGCGTGACGACGATGTTGCGCTCCATCCCGCTTGGCCGTGGAGGATCTTCGGCGGGTAACTCGCCGTGAGCGATCCGACTGGTCCAGTCCCCAAACTCCGTTGCCGCCCGTTCGGCGCCCAGTTGAGACAGGCCGCCCACCATGGCCCGGCCGGCTTGTCCAGACTGAATGCGGCGCATCCACGCTTTTGCCGGAGAATCGAAGTCATGGAACAAAGCGGGTATCGTGCGGGTATATTCGTTGCCCAACTGGTGGCACGATTCACAGCTATCCGTTTTGACAAGGTGCAGCCATTGTCCCTGCGTTTTGATATTGGTAGAGATCCCGTTCCCGGAGGCTCCTGTGCCAGGGAATTCGCTCTCCTTGGGGATGTGCAGCATCGAGTACCAGTAGTTCGCCGGATAATAATGTGCAGCGGTCTTACGATCAGGTGCGACAGAGGGCTTCAAATCGACTTGTTTGCCCGGGCGCGTCTGTAGCTTTGGCGAATCCACAAGTCCGTAACCACGTGCCCAGACGTTATATGTCGCGGCGGGAAGCGACGGGATCAAGTAACGGCCCCCATCATCCGTCACGACCTGTTTGATGTAACGCGTGGGCAGGTCAGTGGTTTCGGCGATGACCCACACACCGGCTTCCGGGCCGTGAGCGCTTAAGACCACTCCGCCGATCTCGTCGGCTTTGATGTTCACCGTGGTGTTTTCGCCCGCCGCCAAATATCCGGCGATGCCGATGGCGATGACGGTTGAGACACAAAGAAATCCGGCCGTGCGCATGAGGTTCTCCCTACGATTTGGGTCCTGGCCGGACAGTATATACCCGCTAGCTCATTAGACGCGAGGAGGATTAGCTCTTCGCAAGCGCCAGAGCTCACATGCAAAAGGAGCCGCGCATGCAGCTCCGCAACGGTTTCAGAGTGTTGCAACTCTTCAGGATGTGAAGCGGAGAGCAAGCCGCATCTTCCGACTGTCCTGATCCCAGCGGAGCGAATCCGTCCTCGAGGATCAGACAAACACAGCAGAGACAAGCAGTATGTATCGAAGCCGCTATGGCAAGATGAAGAACACCTATGCCAAAGGTCACTGTCAAAATCGATCCGTCGGCCTGTATTCTTGCCGCATCCTGCGTTGGTATTGAACCGAAATTGTTTCAGATCGGCGAGGAGTCTTACGTCGAGCTTGTCGATGCGAGCGGCGCGCTGCAGGGTACCGAGTATACATTCGATGCAAGTGACGCGGAACAGGCAATGATCGAAGAAGCCGTGGAAGCGTGTCCGACACAGGCGATCAGCATGCAGCCGGCGAGTTGAATCCGTTCACGTTACAAAACAGATGGTTGCGGCTCGATCGCGGCGGACTGATCAGCTAGGTCGGACTCGAAATCAGGTTCGTTTCCGCTGGTATTTCGTTCCGTCGTTCGTGGCGGCGAATCGCAATGAATTCGGCGAGTACCCAGAACGCCCCGATAGCAGCCAGGTTGTAGGCGTTCGAGCCCCATGCCACATGGTTGCCGGGAGAAGCAATCGGACCGCGCGCTAGAACGAGGATGCTAAAGACGAACAGCATCAACGCAAGTAGCCGTGCCGCCAGAACGTCGAGAATCCCCGAGAGTATTGCAATGCCGGCGAGCACGAAGGCAAATCCGGTTAGTATTGCCCAGAAGTTCCCTCCCAAAGGCATCCATTTCGGAACCATGGCCGCGACCGGCCGCAGGCCGGCAAAATGCGCCAGACCGAAGGCAACGGACGAGAGTCCGAATGTCCAACGAACGAGGGAGCGTACTCTCGACAGCCTTGCGGACTCGTGCGTAGCAAACGAGGCGTAAACGATTCCCGCCGCCGCTACAAGGATAATTTGCTGGCCGACTCCGGCTAATAAGCCGATGAAAACGGGGATTCGAAATCCGAGCGCGTGCGGCGCCGTATAGAACCTCGGCAACCAGAACACAGCAAAGAGGAAATAGATAGCGCTCAGCGCCCAAGCACCCGCCCGAGCGGTTCGGCGCCACAGAAGCGCCGTGCCGCCGGCCACCAGCCAGATCGCGGCGATGTAAGCGAGTATTTCACGACCAGGGATGTGATCGGCTAAGGCTTGGATCGGCTGATGGGCAGCCTCGAATTCGCCCCAGATCAGATCCAGGATTCCGGCAGTGATCGATCCCGCGGCGTACACGTAAACTCCGGCTCGCATTTATCTAGACGTGCTCCTCAACCATGTGTGCTTCGAGCTTCCAAGCAGACGCATGTCGGGTATATAGTAAGCGGGGATTGGTCCAATGAATAGAGCCATTTTCCGCTCTGTTTTTGGACCAAAGAGCATATGCCTAAAGCGATCAGCTCTTTCGAACTCACGCTCGATCAGCGGCCGCAGCATCAAACACTGACGAGCTGGCTTTACGCGCAACTACGGTTGGCCATTATCGACGGCCGACTTCGGGCGGGAAGCAGACTGCCTGCATCAAGAGACTTTGCCAGACAATATGGTCTATCGCGCGGCACGGTGGTTAACGTGTTTGAGCGTTTGCAATCCGAGGGGTACGTCTCGTGCCGGGTTGGTTCGGGTACGCGAGTGAGTCGGATCGAGCGGGCTGCTCCCGTTCGGGGACGAAGAGCCGAACCACCCGTTTATATCCGTCGCGCGATTTCCGATTACGCCCGGCCCAAGGCTTGGGTTGGCTTGACGGCGAGGAAGGGGGTTCGGCCGTTTTCCATGGGACATCCTGCAATAGCCGAGTTCCCAGCTGACCTTTGGGCGAGTGTTGCAGCCCGGCGAGCACGGACCTTCCGATCCTTCTTGCACACGGATGATGACGGACGTGGGTATCGGCCGTTGCGCCAGGCTATCGCAGATTACCTGGGCTCATCGCGGGGCGTTCGATGTAACTCCGACCAGATCATTGTGGTTTCCGGAGCGCAGCAGGGGCTCGATCTGCTCGCGCGCCTGCTGCTGAATCCTGGAGACCCCGTGTGGATGGAAGATCCCGGATACTTCGGCGCGACCATAGCCTTTAGCAACGCCGGCGCCCAAATGATCCCGGTGCCGCTGGACGAGCAGGGCCTAGATGTATCCGCTGGCCAAAGGTTATGCGGTCATGCCAAGGGCGCGTATGTAACGCCCGCGCACCAGTTCCCGTTGGGGATGACTATGACGCTAGAGAGGCGCATGGCGGTCCTCCAATGGGCCTCTCGCACTGGCGCCTTCGTCATTGAAGATGATTACGATAGCGAGTACCGGTTTGGAGGACGCCCCGTTCCGGCGATGCAAAGCCTCGACCGAAACTCCAACGTGATCTTTATCGGGTCGTTCAACAAGCTACTGTTTCCGTCACTCCGGATTGGATACGTTGTTCTGCCGTCCTCACTGGTCGACCTTTTCCTGGCCTATCGTTACCGCGCCGATTTCCACAATTTGAGCATGGATCAGGCGGTGCTCTGTGACTTTATCGCCGATGGTCATCTCGGCCGGCATCTCCGACGGATGCGCGACCTTTATGCTAGCCGTCTCGGAGTACTCATCGAAGAGGGTCGTCGTTATCTCAAGGGTTTGCTGCAGATTTCGGATGTTACAGCCGGTCTCTATACGGCAGCGTTCCTGAAGAACGGCATGACTTCGCTCGAAGCGGAGAAGGCGGCAGCCGCACATGACATTGAGGCGATAGCGATGGACCGGTACACTTTAAACTCTTCCGACCCGAAAGGAGTGCTCCTGGGTTTTGCCGCATTCGACGAAGCCGCGATTCGTGCGGGGTTAATCAAGCTGGCCTCGGCTTTGGGCCGGAGAACGCCTGGAGCTGATTCGCCGAGCAATTGAGTCCGGCGCAGCGGCGTGGGTGAGCCGCTTATCACCGACGTCTCCCTGCTTTGGCAGCGGCCCAAGTCGCGCAACAACAACTCGCCGTCAAACCCGCACAGCGGTACCGGCGAGATCAAAACACCTGTTGCCGCTGGTGATATCTGGAACTCAAGTCGTCCATTGCATGTCTCCCGAGACTGGCCTCTGCGCGACAGGCGATAGCATGGATTCTCGGAGGCAGGTAGCACGATATAGATGCAGAGGGTTCGAGTTGCGGGATTTGGCGTTTCGCTGGACGGCTTCAGTGCGGGTATAGAGCAGAGCTTGAACGATCCACTGGGCAAGCGAGGTCCCGAGATCTTTCGGTGGTTCTTCCACACCAAGACGTTTTGCACGATGCACGGACAGGAAGGTGGCACCATCGACTTCGACGATGAGTTCGCAAGGCGGGCGATGGAAAATTTCGGCGCCTTCATTCTGGGGCGCAATATGTTCGGCCCAGTGCGCGGACCGTGGCCCGACAACTCATGGAAAGGATGGTGGGGCGAGAACCCGCCTTACCATGCGCCAACCTTCGTCCTGACGCATCATGCGCGCGAGCCGCTGGTGATGGAGGGTGGGACAACCTTCCACTTTGTAACCGGTGGAATTCAAGAGGCGCTAAGGCTCGCGAAACAGGCAGCAGGCGATAAGGATGTCAAAGTCGGAGGCGGTGTTTCCACGGTCCGCCAATACCTGCAAGCCGGACTCATCGATTCTCTCCACTTTGCACTTGCACCTGTCGTACTCGGTCGGGGAGAGGCATTGTTCACCGGTATCGATTTGTCCGCACTAGGCTTTTCTGTGACGGAGCACAAAGCGACTGAGTACGCGACTCACTTTGTGCTCGACAAAGGATAAAGAAGCGCCGCGATACACTTTTGAACGACGAACTGCATGGTAGGAGTCGGACGGATGGGAATCAGGCGTATTTGGACCGGTACTGCGTTATTGCTAGGGACCGCGATCACGGTGATTTGGGCTCAGGGACAGGCCGGACGGTCTGCTCAGGCAATATTTGCCTCTTTGGATCCCGATGGGGATGGAACGATGACCCGCAGCGAGATGGAATCCGGGTTTGCTTCCTGGTTTAAGTCTTGGGATACCACGAACAGCGGAAAACTGACGCGGGAGCAGATTGTCGCTGGATTGAGCAAGGTCGTGCCAGCGCCGCCGGGGGCAAGACCTGGCCAGGTCGGCACTTTCAATAGCTCCGGCAACTCGACACCGCTGACTGCGCCGCAACCGGAAGTGGATGCCATGACGGCTGCCTTGCCCAAGACCCCGGGTGCAAAGCCGCTGCGCACGCGGAAAGTGCTGGTGCTTGCGCACACAGGTGCCGGAGGCTTCGTTCATGCCTCGATTCCGCTCGCCGCGAAGACGGTGGAAGCACTGGGGCAGCAGGGTGGCTTGTGGACGACGACGATTAGTTACGACGCTGGAGACATCAACACGGCTAATCTCAAGCAATACGACGCCATTTTCCTCGACAGCACGACCGCCTGTTTCCTGGACGATAAGGATGCCTCCGTAACGGCAGCCCGGCGATCAGCATTCATGACGTTCGTCAGGAGCGGCAAAGGTGTCGCCGGAATCCATGCGGCGACGGACTCATACCATACAAATTGCACGGCTCAGGTGGCTGGAGCAGGCGGCGCCGGCCCGAATCTCGCGGCCGTAGCGCTTTCGAACCAACTACTAGAGGCCGCTGATAAGGATCATAGCGGTGCCGTGAACCGGCAGGAGTGGACGGCACTTGCCGGCGACCTATTCCAAAAGTTAGATTCGAGCCACACCGGCAAAGTCAGCCAGGCCGATTTCGCGGCGCACTTCGGTTCATCGCTGCCGCGTCCGAACATGGAGTCGAAACCCGTCCAACAGTGGCCGGAATTTAACACCCTGATCGGCGGTTACTTCAAATTCCATTGGTCCGACCCACAGCTTATTTATGTGAAGATCGACGATCCGAAGAGCCCGCTCACGGCAATGTTCCACGGCAAGGAATTCGAGATCCACGACGAGACCTATACGTTCGAACAGGACTCGTTCTCGCGCAAAAACGTGCACGTCCTGACAAGCATTGATTACGACAAGATGAGCCCCGAGGACAAGGCTAAGGAATCAAATCCCCGGAGCGATGCCGATTACGCGCTCAGTTATATCCGTCGCGAGGGTCAGGGGCGCGTGTTCTACGAAGGGCACGGCCATAGTGGGCGGGTCTATGCCATGACGCCAATGCTCGAGCACCTCCGCGCTGGGATTCAATACGTCCTGGGAGATCTGAAAGCGGATGACAGTCCGTCGTTGAAGTAGGGCCGGCATTTATTGCCCCGTTTGATCGCTCCCTTCGGCGCTTTTGAATTGCCCAAAACATAGGATGGGTCGAATGAAGGACTGGTCACGGCGCAAGCTGTTGAAGAGTGGGATTGCCGTGCAGGCGGCGATCGCAGCCAATGCTGAACCTGCAGCAGAGCTGGCGGAGTCGTCCGAGCCTGGCGCTTACAAAGGAAATCCCCAGCTTCGGGAGCGCTTGCTTCTCGATTTCGGGTGGCGCTTCCATTTCGGACACGCTGCCGACGCAGCTAAGGATTTCGGATTTGGAGTCGGACGGTCCGGAGGTTTTCAGAAAACCGGGGACTTCCTGCCCCCCAGCAGTTTGGCTTTTGATGACGGCAACTGGAACGTCAGTCGATCTGCCGCACGACTGGGTGATTGGGTTGCCCTTTCAGAACGATCCTTCGTTAACGAGCAAAGGTTCCTACCCGGTCGGCCGAGGTTACCCGGAGACCAGCGTCGGCTGGTATCGGAAAGTGTTCGAGCTGCCAGCTTCCGACAGCGGCAGGCGGATCACCGTGGAGTTCGACGGCGCCTATCGCGAGGCGATGGTGATCTTCAACGGCTTCTATGTCGGTCGACATAGCGGCGGCTATGATCCGTTCAGCTTCGACCTGACAGATTTTGCGTACCCCGGGAAACGGAATGTGCTTGTTGTTCGCGTGGATGCCACGTTGAGCGATGGCTGGTTCTATGAAGGCGCCGGACTCTACCGTCACGTTTGGTTAGTTAAAACGGCCCCGGTGCATGTGAAGAAATGGGGCATGTTTGCCCGCAGTAAGCAGCAAGCCGGTTCAGCGACCGTATCGATCCTCACGGAGGTGGAGAACCAGTCACCGAACGGACAATCCGTTCACGTCATCGCGACGGTGCTGGATCCATCCGGCAAAGAAGTTGGGAAAGCAATGAGCGCTCCCGTTTCGATAACGGCTGCGAATGAGCACGGTTTCGAACAACAGGTGGTGGTCAGAGCAGTTGGCGCTCTGGTCGCTCGAACAACGCAATCTGTACAAAGTAGTAACCGAAGTGCTCGCCGGCGGAACAGTCGTCGATCGATCAGAAACTCGCTTCGGAATTAGGTCCCTGAAGTTCGATCCTGATCGTGGATTTCTGCTCAATGGGACGCAAGTCAAAGTCAAGGGCACGTGCAATCACCAGGACCACGCCGGACTCGGTGTCGCGTTGCCAGACGCGATGCAGTCTTACCGTATCAGCAAACTGCAGGAGATGGGTTGTAACGCGATCCGCACCAGCCACAATCCGCCTACGCCGGAACTGCTGGATGCATGTGACGAATTGGGGATGCTGGTGCTGGATGAAACGCGAATGTTGTCATCCAGTCCGGACGGGCTCGCCCAGTTCAGCAATCTGATCCGCCGGGACCGCAATCATCCGAGCGTGTTCATCTGGTCGATGGGCAATGAAGAGAGCATCGCCATCACAGACGTGGGATTGAAACTGCTCACGGCTATGAAGCGCACCGGCAAGCAGCTAGACGACTCACGGCCGATCAGCATTGCACCTCCACCAGCGGGGCCATACATGGGCAAAGGCGGCCTGGTGGTCTGTGACGTGATGGGGTACAACTATGCGGATCCGCAAGCAGAGCAGTACCACAAAGCCAATCCGACGATGCCGGTGATTGGAACGGAGAACGTCAGCGCTGTTGGCACTCGCGGCGTATACGTTACCGATCCTGCCAAAGGGTATGTGGGTTCCTACGATGCAGACACGACCACGGGCCGCGCCTCGGCACAGGGGTGGTGGCGGTTCGTGAGCGATCGGCCGTGGGTGGCCGGAGGTTTCGTGTGGACGGGCTTTGATTACCGGGGCGAGCCCTCGCCTTACCAGTGGCCGAACATCAGTTCCCAATACGGCGTGATCGATCTTTGCGGCTTTCCCAAAGACACGTTTTACTATTACCAATCCTGGTGGACGAACAAACCGGTGCTGCATGTGTTTCCTCACTGGAATTGGCCGGGGCTGGAAGGGAAAGAGATTGCCGTTTGGGTGTACTCCAATCTAGAACGAGTCGAGTTGTTTCATAACGGCGAAAGCCTGGGTGCAAAGGACATGCCGAGGAACCAGCATCTTGCCTGGAATGTTAAGTACGCGCCGGGAACGCTCGAAGCACGCGGATACAAGGACGGACAGATTGTCATGAGGGCGAAGCGGGAAACCGCCGGCGCCCCTGCAAAGCTGGTCCTAAAGGCAAATCGCCCTGAGATCGACGCCGATGGGGAGGACGTGGCGGTCTTCAGCGTAGAGGTGGTCGATGCAAAAGGCGTCGTCGTTCCGATTACGGACAATCGCGTGACGTTTCTCGTCACGGGTCCAGCGGATCTGGCAGGCGTCGGCAATGGTGACCCGACCAGTCACGAATCGGACATAGGCCAATCGAGAAAAGCATTCGGCGGTTTATGTATGGCCATGGTGCAGTCCAGTAAGACTGCCGGTACGGTGATGATACGGGCGACCTCTCCGGGACTTACGGCAGCCGAAGTGACGATCTCCACACGCGCCGTCAAGCTGAGGCCGCACGTTTCGTCCTGGGAGCGCTCTGTTCCGAGCGGCGAAGGCATTACAGGCCTTTGGCGCCCCGTCGGAAAAGAAGGCGGGACGTCTGGCGCCGACAATCCGATGGCACTCGGCGGTGGCGGAGACATCGTTTTCACATTTCGCCAAGAAGGCAATGTGGTCACTGGCGAGGTGGAAGCGACAGGCGGCGGTGGCGTCATGGCCGTTTCTCCGGGCGGCGTGATCGAAGACGGCAGGATCGAAGGGGACAAGATCTCGTTCCGTGCCGGCACCACAACGTACACCGGTGTAGCGACCGCAGATGGAATCGAGTTGCAAAGAAGCGCACCCGCTCGTCGTCGGCTCGGGAGTGCCGAAAACTCTGCTCCGCCATCCGGACCACGACCGGTAGTTGGCCCGCCCCTCCCGGGTGTCGATCCGTCGTTTGGGCCTGGGTTCGGACGAGGGGCCGGTGGCTCTACGCCACTCGTTTTGCGTCGCGTCGGCCGCTAGGTCGCATAACCGGTTTCGCGATCTGTAAACAGAAGTGAATTACATTTGTGATTTGTTCCGCATCTTCGCTGTCTCCATCATCTTCGCGTTTACCTGTCCGGGCGCGGAGCACCACAAAACAGAGAATGTGATCTTCGTCATGACGGATGGTTTCCGCTGGCAGGAATTGTTTGGCGGAGCCGATGCATCATTGATGGACAAAGACAACGGTGGAGTGAAGGACGTCTCGGCTTTGCGAGCGAAATACTGGCGCGAATCCCAGAGTGAGCGCCGCGTCGCCTTACTGCCTTTCCTCTGGACCACTGTTGTCAACGGAGGCCAAATTTATGGAAATCCCGCGTTGCATTCAGCCGTGGATATCACCAATGGCCTCAACTTTTCTTACCCCGGTTACAGCGAAGCGCTGACCGGTATTGCCGACGCTCGCGTGAAGAGTAACGACAAGGTGCCCAATCCCAATGTTTCGGTATTGGAATGGCTGAATAAGCAGCCGGCGTACCGCGGGCTCGTCGCAGCCTTCGCCGCTTGGGACGCATTCCCGTCCATTCTCAATGTCGAACGGAGCGGGCTCCTGGTAAATGCTGGTTGGGACCCGTTCCGATTGCTGACCGAGAATACCCGGGTCTCGACATTGAACCAGCTGAAACTGGATGGGCCTCGCTATTGGGACGACGAACCGTTCGATGCAATTCCGTTTTATACCTCGCTTGAATACCTGAAAGCGAAACATCCCAGGGTGCTGTTTATCAGCTTGGGAGAAACGGACGATTGGGCACATGAAAGACGCTACGATTTGTATCTCGATGCTGCCCATCGGGCTGATCAGTACCTGCAGGTTTTATGGAAGACCGTGCAGTCTGTTCCGCAATACCGAAACAAGACGGCGCTTCTCTTTGCGACCGATCACGGACGCGGCGAAGGTACGCAGTGGACTACCCATGGCGAGAAGGTTCCGGCGGCGAAAAACGTTTGGCTCGGCGTGATGGGGCCGGATACGCCAGCCACCGGTGAGCAGCGCAATGCTGCCGTCACGCAAAGTCAACTTGCGGCCACGATTGCGCGTTTGCTGGGTGAGGACTTCCACGCGGCATCTCCGCAAAGTGGCGAACCGATACAGGCCGCCACCGGACGATAACCGCCGGACTCTCGCCGCGAGTACAAATCAATCCTTCGCCCAGTCCACCGGGCCACTCACAAAGCGCTCACGGAGCGATTCAAGCAATTGCGCGTTGCCTTGAGCAAGGTAGTCGTACGCCCGGTCCCACTCTTCGCCAGTCTTCCAGCCGGTCTGCACGAGGCGAACAATGGTCGATTTCCCGTTGCTCTCCAACTGAAATCTTGCGGTGGTTCGCTCGGCGCGAACGGTGGGGAATTGCTTGGGAGCAAGCGCCGCGATGACGATTTCTGTCTCAGGGGTGAAACTGAGGATGGTTCCTCCCCCGGTGCTTCCGTTCGGAAAGTAAACGGTCCATTCGCCGCCTTTGCGTAAGTCCACACGGGTGCGCTGGCCCAGCCATGTACTTAAGCCGTCGGTTGTGGCAAAAGCTTGCCAAACGGCTGACCGCTCCGCCGGCACGTCTACCTCGAAAACCAGCGCCTTTTCGGGTGCTGCGCGCTTCAAAACCTTCACCGGACTCTGCGCTGAAGCTGCTGAGACGGCAGCGATGACGAACGGGAGAAGTTTCATCCCTTCCTCCTACTTGGTTGATCATTCAAGTAAATACCCGTATCCTGATAAAGTCAATCGAATTTTCATGCCGAAAACTTCAGGAACTCGGAATCGGCTTATCGAGTCGGCTCGTTACCTGTTCTGGGAGCGGGGCTTCTCGGGAACGGGCATGGCGGATCTCCTCAGTCACGCAGGCGTGAATTCGGGAAGCTTTTATCACTTCTTCGAAAGCAAAGAAGCGCTGCTGAGGGCGGTTCTCGAAACATACCTTGAGGCGCTCCGGCCAGCCATTGTGGATCCGGCTTTTGCGCGTACAGAAGAACCCGTCGAAAGGATCTTCGCGGTACTCGAGGGCTATCGTGAACGGATCCTGCAGACGCAATGCAAGTACGGTTGCCCGCTGGGCCGCCTTGCGCTCGAGATCGACCCCGAGAACCGCCCAGCTCACAGGTTGATTGCCGATAACTTCCGCGGCTGGATTTCAGCGATCCGAGAGTGCGTCGAGCAAGTGCAGCATCGCCTGCCGAAAGGGACAGATGCCGAAGCTCTTGCCACATATGTGCTGGCGGTTATGGAAGGTGGTGTCATGATCTCCAGGTCCTCGGGATCCGTTGAGCCATTCGACCGCTCTGTGGCTCAATTGCGAGAGCATTTCCGCCTGCTGCTCCACTCGGGGAAGCCGACCCAAACACGATCGAGGCGCAATAGCGCAGAGGTCGCCGAAAGCAAACCCACTGGTCGAAGGAAGTCTTGACTTTTGCACATGACGCCCGGATCGGACGAGCTTCCGTGATCTACAGCAGCACTTTAAGCACACCTTGACCAGACGCATTAGAATGACCGTTGTGCGACGGATTCTGGTGACTGGCGCGACGGGCAACGTCGGCCGTCAGGTTGTGTCTCAAGTACCTGCGACGGAGCTGAAGATACGCGCACTGGTGCGCGATCCGGAGCGAGCGGATCTACCTCCTCACGTTGAGGTAATGCGCGGGGACCTCACTCGGCCCGAGACTCTCGATAGCTGCCTGGATGGAGTTGATACGGTATTCCTCGTTTGGGTGGCCCCGGCCGAGGCTGCCGCGCCCGCATTGGAGCGGATTGCGAGGCATGCCCGGCGCGTCGTCCTTCTTTCTGCTCCACTCAAAACCGCACATCCCCTGTTCCAGCAACCGAACCCTTCTCGTACCCGTGCCGAAGTTGTTGAGCGCTTGATCGAAGCGTCAGGGCTGGAATGGACCTTCCTTCGACCCGGCATGTTCGCTATCAATGCTCTAGGCTGGTGGGCGCCCCAGATCAGAGCCGGCGATGTCGTGAGATGGCCGTACCCGGATGTTCCCACGGCGCCCATTCACGAACGCGATGTCGCGGCTGTCGCCGTACGCACGCTCTGTGAAGGTGGACACGCCGGCGCAGAGTATGTTCTAACCGGGCCTGAATCTCTCAGCCAATCCGAGCAAATCGCGACTGTCGGTTCCGTACTCGGCCGGTCTATTCGCACCGAAGAGATCTCGGCGGAGGACTGGATGCGTGAGTTACCGAGTTTCATGCCCCCGTTTGTAGCGAAGTATCTCGCGGAGGCATGGGCCGCGGCAAGTGGGCAACCTGCGTTCGTAACATCTGAAGTTGCCGAACTCACCGGATCGCCTGCGCGAACATTTCGCAACTGGGCGAAAGATCACGCGACCGAGTTCTGCTCATAAGCTGCCGCATTCATGCCGGTTGACTCGCAACGCTTATTTCGGTAATCTTAGAAACATGGAACACCCTTCCGGCGTTCGCCTCGAGAACGAGGTCTCTGCACCAAAGACCGATCTTCAATGGACGGGGTCGCCGGGAGCCGTGTTAACGGAGGCCGTGCTCAACGAATTGAAGCGTCAATCCGCAAACGGATGCCTGCTCTGTTCTTTGGAAGCCTGGGAACACGCCCCCCACCCCCCACGCCACAACCCCCAACGCCGGGCGGAGGATTGGGAATAGTGGCGAAAACCAAGAACCAGCCGGATGTAGCGCGGTATGCGGACATGTTTTCGGCAATGGGCACGGAGCCGCGGCTTCGGATCATGCGTTTGCTGCTTTCGGCACACCCGGAAGGCATGATCGCCGGCGATATCGGCACGGAACTGGACATTCCGGCGTCCACACTGTCGCATCATCTCGACAAGCTCAAGAATGAAGACCTTGTTAACGTTCGCCGCGAAAGCACATATCTCTGGTATTCGGCCAAGACCGAGGCGCTGCAAGAGCTGCTCGGGTTCCTTTATGCCGAATGCTGCACAAGAAACAAGGCAATCGAGCCACAAGCTATCGTTCAGCTCTGCATATAAAAAGGAAGACAACGACGGAATGGAAATGAAAGAGATCGTCAAAGAAAAGTATGGCGAGGCGGCCCGCCGCGTAACCGCTGGGGGAAGCAACGGCTGTTGCGGGGCAAGCGCTGCGCTGGATAGCTGCTGTGACCCCATCACCTCAGACCTGTACGACGAAGGGCAGGCGGGCCAGATCCCGGATGAAGCCATGAAAGCGTCGCTCGGCTGCGGCAATCCAACAGCTCTGGCGAAGCTCAATCCGGGCGAAGTCGTCTTGGATCTTGGCTCCGGGGGCGGTATCGACGTCTTGCTTTCGGCTCGCAGGGTCGGTCCGACAGGCAAAGCTTTCGGCCTCGACATGACAGACGACATGCTGGCACTAGCCCGGGAGAATCAGCGCAAGGCAAGAGTGGACAACGTTGAATTCCTAAAAGGTGAAATCGAACACATCCCGCTTCCAGACAGCAGTGTGGATGTAATCATCTCGAACTGCGTCATCAACCTGTCCGGCGACAAGGATCGAGTGCTTCGAGAAGCGTTCCGCGTTCTGAGACCGGGTGGCCGATTTGCCGTTTCCGATGTGGTGACGCGAGGTGCCGTGCCGGAAGAGATCAGAAAGAACATGTTGCTTTGGGTCGGCTGCATTGCGGGCGCCTTAAGCGACGACGACTACACGGCCAAGTTGGCAGCAGCGGGATTCGCCGCCATCGACATTGAGCCAACGAGGATTTACGACATTGAGGATGCAAGGGCGTTTCTTGGGGCGGAAGGTATCGATGTGGACGCTATCGCCCCTCAGGTAGAAGGTAAATTCATGAGCGCCTTTATTCGTGCCACTAAGCCTGCGGGCTGCTGTGCCCCGGGATGCTGTTCGTGAAACGGCGGTAGTTCAGCCTGTCAGGCAGCCGCTCTGGCCAGAGAGCTGTAAGCGTTCTAATCAAAGTTTTCGACTTGTCATCGCAGGCGTACGCCTCGGCCCGGATCGTATATGAAAAAACGCGTCTTAATTCTTTGCATTGGCAATTCAGCACGAAGCCAGATGGCGGAAGGGTTATTACGGCACGACGCAGGCCATCAATTCGACGTAGAAAGCGCCGGGACAAGGGTAAGTTTCGTACGCCCGGAAGCGGTCGCCGCCATGAACGAATTGGGAATTGACATTTCCGGGCAACGCTCAAAGAGTGTTGAGGAGTTCGAGGGGCGACGGTTCGATTACGTGATTACTGTGTGCGATAGTGCTCGCAAAACATGCCCAGTGTTTTTCGGAGGGGCAACGCAGATGCATCATAGCTTCGAAGACCCTCCTCCGCCTTTCAGCGGTACGGACGAAGAGCGGATGCGCGTGTTCCGGTGTGTTCGGGACCAACTGCGGGTGTATCTGCGAGATTTCAGCAGTAGCGTCGCATAACAGCGCTGATTAGAGGACGGATGTCCCTGGGTGGCATTGAGAGTTCGGTAGCGGGTCAGTTTTGAATAGTCGATTTCGCTCCATCAGCGGCGGGCCTTCCCACTGTTCACCGATAGCTTGCTCTACAACGCGCTTTGCCACGGTCGTTAAATCGTGATCTTTGCTTGAGCGTCTAGGCATGATACGATTTGCCACATCTCGTACACCATGAACTCACGAACGAAGCCTAAAAGCCGACTACCGCAGGTAGTCATGCTTATGGCTATCGGTATGTTTTCCTTTTACACGGCGTCACGCAGCTCGCGCTTTGATCAGTTGCACGGGGCAGATGTTGTTCTACTGTTAGCGACGGGCCTGTGTTTCGGAGTCGCTCTCTCCCTTTTGTTCGTCCCGAGAAAGAATGAGTAGCATTCAAACTGAGCCACTACAGAGAGTTCGAACGAACGACGACTGGTCTAACGAGACTTAAGAAATTTCAGCTGAGGGGTTCAACTGATGGTCAATGAGATCAGAATGTGAATCAACATCGCGCTTTCGCCCAAGAAGAAGCCAGGTCTCGATTAGTCCTTTGCCTTTGACTTCGATCGGCCCGCGCGATTCGAAATTGTATTCTTCCCTAAGTTGGTCGTAAACGGATCTACTGACCTGGATAAGGCCTGGGATGCCGGTCGATTCCAACCGGCTCGCCATGTTAACGGTATCTCCCCAGAGATCGTAGATAAACTTTGTCGATCCAATGACTCCGGCAACCACAGGCCCTGTGTTGATGCCGACACGGATGCTGAACGGGATTCCGATGAGACTCGCGTAACTTCTCACATCCGCGATCATTTCCATAGCCAGCTCTACCATTTGCTTCACATGGTCGGGGTGACTGGGAAGGATGCCGGACACAGCCATGTAGGCATCTCCGATCGTTTTGATTTTCTCGACTCCGTGGCGCTGGGCAGCCGCATCGAATCTGGTAAAAAGACCGTTGAGAAAAAGGAGTGTCTCACTCGGTTCCCGGGTCGCAGACATACTTGTGAAGCCCACGATATCGGCGAACAGCACTGTGGCGTGCGCATGACTGTCAGCGATGGATGTTTCGCCACTCTTGAGCCTTTTCGCAATCGGTCCGGGCAGTATGTTGAGCAGGAGATTTTCGTTTTCCCGATTTTTCTCTTCAATCAGGGCAATCTTCTGCTGGATACTCTCAGACATGCTGTTGAAAGCCGAAGAGAGGACCCCCAGCTCGTCACGAGAACGCACTTGTACGCGCGCGGTGTAGTCTCCTGCCGCCAGCTTTTTGGCACTAGCAAGCAAGCGATTGATCGGCCGTAGCAGTTGTTCAGTCAGGAGCAGCGCAATGAGTGTAGTGAGCAGAACAGCAGCGATGCTCCACTCGATGGCTTCGCGCCGGAAGCGATACACGGGCGCCAGGGCCTCGTCCAAGTCGATGTGAGCAAGGACTACCCAGTTAAGACCGGAAAGTTTCAGAGGCATGAAAGAAACGATCTTCTCGCGGCCATCCGATCCTCGCTCTACAATCGTTCCTTCCTGGCCTGCGAGTCCCTTCGTGACGGCGGAAAGTGATACTTTCGAGGCAAGGATAGAGTCACGGGACACTTGCAGACGATGCACCTCCGCTCTCGTTGCTCCCTGGCGTTCAAAGTCACGAAGAAATTCTTGCGGATGCTCGAGCGACCTGCGCGGACTGGAGCGAGCGAGGTGATCGGGGCCGACTATCACGATATCACCGGTTTGACCTAGTCCGTCCCTCTCCCATCCCCTGTTACCCGAGACGACCCGGTCGATCTCAGCGGTAGAGATCCGGATCACGAATGCTCCGACACGAGACGGACCTTCGAAGATGGGAGACGCTATGAATGCGGCAGGAGCGCCTTGGGCTGGCGCATACAGGCTGTAATCGGCAACGAAGACTGCGTCGGGATCCGGCGTACTCATCGCACGAGCTACTACATCAGCCAACGCTGTATCGCGATATGGGCCGACACTCAGGCTGGTGCCAAAATCAGGATTGTGGGCCGCCGAGAAGATGACACGCAAATCGTGCGGTTGGACGAGAAGCAGATCGTAGTAACCAAATTTCCTGATCAGCTTGCGGAAGGGCGGGTCATACTTCGCGTGGACACGCTCGTATGCGGTCCCGAGATGTTCGACTTGAGCTGAACGCAACCCACGATCGGCGGGAAGGACATATTGATTCTGCAGCCAGTATGCTGCCGAGCCCACGGGAAGGTAGTCGGAGGGCCGTTTCTTCAATCCTGTGGCTTGTCGGATGGTTGGCAAATAGTGCTCGTCGTACCACGCACTTACAACACTCCGTAGCGTCGGGTTATCGGCAAGCAAATCTAGTTTGCCCGCCGCGGTGCCAAACTCTTGCATCGCCTCGACGAACATGCGGTCTTCGCTCAACGAAAGAACATGATTACTGAGAGTTCGGAAGTAGCTTTCAATCTGGTAGGCCCGCGAACGGCGAAGACCAGTAAGGTGCCAAATCAAGGCATCTTTCAGACTAGCTTCACCATGGCTATGCGCAAGCGACGACGATACACCTACGCCGACGATGCTCAAGCCGACCATGATGAGCACCAGTCGATAACGAATGCTCATGGAGGACTGGATCTTCATTGTATTCCAGCTTGGGGCCCAAGCGCGATAGTGATTGGATCGGTCAAATTAGAACGACGTAATTGGAAGACCGTCAACGCGGCGAGTATCATCACTCGATCGAAATCCGCCGCGAGGTCTGTGCCCAACAAAAGTCAGTTAGGGAACTCCGGTGACAATCTCGCGATATTCCTCTTCGGTGAACGCTCGAAGGGTTTCAGTCATGATACTGCCCTGTGACGTGGTGCTCAGTAGCGCCTTCGCAAGAGTTGCATCATCCGGGGCCTCGGCCACGGCAAGACAATCGTAGCGACCCATGAGCATGTAGAACTCCTTGAGCCGAACGCCGGTCCGATCAAATGCTTTCCTCCCGGCGTCCAGCCGCGACGGACTCTGCTTGATGTCTTTGAGCCCCTGCGGCGTCCATTTGAACATCACGATGTAAGCAGGCACAGTTACTCCTTGTATGGGGAGATTCTATCCCAGATCGGAGGCTGATTGGTTTGGCGTTTCTGGGCCCAGCGGTCTAGTCTTTACTCTTCGCTTGCCAGGTAAACGCTATTTGTCCAATGCACGGCTGACGACTTGTCCGCCCCGCGCGCCTGCGGGCAGCATCTTGATCGTTCGTAGCCAGTCTCTGCGAGACTCGGCCAGTCGGCAACGGGAAGCCCTGTTTTTCTCAAACCGTAACCGTGACCGCCCTGATTGAACAAATGCATCTCAACGGAAGCTCCAACGGCTTTGAGGGCTACGTAATAGGCTAGCGAGCTCTCCACGTGAGCAGTGTTGTCGTCTTCGGTCTGAAGAAGGGAGGCGGGGGGGTTGGTTTATTTAACTTCGAGTTGGGATTTGGAAATTGTGGGGGGGGGGGGAGAGAGGTGGGAGAGAGGAGAGAGGAGGGGGGAGAGGGGGGGGCACTCACGTGGTGGGGCGCCTCCTGGCTCCGGTAAAGGCGTTGGTCGAAGTGCGTGCTCAGCGCTGCCGCCAGATGCGCCCCGGCACTAAATCCGATCACTCCGATTTTGTCGGGATCGATCTGCCAATCTGCCGCGTGAGATCGAACCAATCCCAAGCTCTCTGCGCATCTTCCAAAGCCGCCGGTGATTTTGGATAGGGTCCGGAATAAGGAACTGGGTATTTAGGAAGAATGTAAGTCGGGCCTGCCCGTGTGACCCACTGGCGGATCTCCCTTCCTTAAAGTTCATTCGAAACAGGAGATTGCCCCCCTCAGGGAAAAAGGGGGCGGGGGAGGCGGTTTTTTTTTCCACGGGCGGATAACGCGTGATTGTTGGAGACGGAACATCGCTCACCCGAATGACTGGTTTGCCCGCTACGAGCGAACTTTGGGCAGTAGTGACGTCTCGTTCGGTGCCGGCGACGGGCTTGGAGTCAGGCACTTCGCCCGGCCAAATCTTCATCTCGGTCAGTCCGGGCGCCGGTTTCCAGGTCTTTTCTTGGGCGGCCGCTAAGCTGACCAGGCTTGTGGCGGCACAAAAGACTAAAAGTGCTCTCGACATGGTGGCAACATTCTAGAACATCAGTCATGCTCGACAAATCGCAGATGCTTATTTCGTATACGGCGTCATCAAATCCTTCGTCGAATACGCTCGTCCGTCCACCATGACAGCCTTGGTGTTCGCGGCATCCTTGATATCACGCAGTGGATCGCGATCCACAATCACCAAATCCGCCAACTTTCCGGCTTCTAGCGAACCAAGGTCCTTTCCGTAGCCCAGAGTCTTTGCGGGAAGCAGGGTCACGGTTTGTAAGGCCTCCCAGGGCTTCATACCGAATTTCACTTCTGCGCGAAGCCCGAGATGATTGAGAATTGCAAGCCCGGCAAGCGGAGAATCAGTCCCCAGGATCACTGTTCCTCCGCTGTGCATCACCGAAACCAAAGTCTCTTCTTCGGCACGTAGGTTCTCCATCTGCAATGCTGCGTCGCCAGCCGTTGCGCGATCTCGGGCCGTCGTCATCGTCTTCTGCTGCCAAGGCGTATTTAACGTGGTGATGCGCGGGTCATCGAGAATCTTCGGATCTTCGGCATAAAGAGCGGCCGCAGCGAAAGGAGTCGAAATAATGAACTCGTTCGCTGCCGCGAAGAGCGAACGAATATCGCCATAGCTGACGCCGCCGAACGATCGCGTGTACGAATAGCCCAGCGCGAGGTGGCGCTTACGTGCGTCATCCCGTCCATTCCGTACGTCAAACCGGGCAAGCCGTAATGCGAGGCGGCCCAAACGCCGAGCTGGTTGTGCGCAAACAGCATCGCTTGTTGTTGGAGCTCATGCGGCAACCGAACATACGTTTTCATGTTGTCGTATTCGAGCGCCTGCGCGCGGCTTAGCTCGAGCTGAAGCTCTTTTTCATTTGTGACACCATGGTCGCCCGCATAGTAGCCACGCTCGCCATCGATCGGTTCACCGCTCGCGAAATACCGAGGACCTATTCGCTACTCCAGAACCGAACGATTCTTTGATTTCCATCTGCCCGTAGCCGTTGTCGCCCTGCGATTGCAAATCCGTGAATCCGTAGGCAAGCCATAGCCTTCCGGCCCGATCCCCGAAGGAAGCCAAGCCGCCATACCCGTGATTGTGCGCTTCCCAAAGCCCTGGCATAACAGTCTGATTCGAAGCGTCGATCACGTCCGCGCCTCGATGCAGCTCATCGCGATGCGGCTCAATTTTCTGAATGCGCCGCCCCACAATCGTCAGATCAACATTCGTCGTTTCGTCCGGGCCGAGTCCGTTCCACAACCGGCCCGCATGCACCACAAACGTCCGGTTCGGTGTTTCCCGATGCCACGAAAGATCGACCGGAACGTCAACGGGCGGAGTTGCGCCGTCAGACGCAATCATCCGCAGCTTTCCGTTCGAGAGGTACAGCATCTGTTTGCCGTCGCCACTCCAGCTCGGCGCATCGGTCATTTCTTCGTTGATGGGACGTGCCTCCCCGGTCGGAATACCATTGGCGTCTACCGGGCGAGTCCACAGATACCCATCCATCACAAACGCCATGCGCGTTCCATCAGGAGAATAGATTGGCCCATCGCTCCCCCGGGAGCTGATCGATTTGTAAGGAGCAGGCTCCGTAAGCGTCACGTTATGCGTTTGGAGGTCCACGGTTTCAATCAGGCTTGTACCCTCGCGAAAGCGGTGTGTGTAAGGCCGAAGAGCGGCCAAGGACAACGCAGTGCCGTTTTTTGAAAAGCTTGGCTTTCCTGGCTCATACGTTACCGTTGCAATCGCCACATCTACCTTGCCTGTGTCCAGATCGGCAATGTACGTTGTTCCGCCCTGGCGCTGAAACCCGATTCTCTTTCCGTCGGGAGACCAGACCGGGTTGAGCTCTGCGGAATCGTCGAAGTTAGTTATGCGCCGTTCCGCTTTACTCGCCAGATCGAGAATATAAATGTCGGCGGTTCCCGCTTTGTCACTTGCGAATGCGATTTTCGTGCCGTCCGGCGACCACGCAGGAGATTGTTTATAGAAGTCGTCGCCCGTCAACGGCTGCGGTTTGCCGCCGATTTCCATGAGCCACAGCTGATTGAGTGCCTCGAAAGCTATGCGCTTCCCGTCCGGAGAAAGAGCTGGACTCAGGATGCCCTTCACCCGGCGCGGCACCTTTGAATCGAATTCCATTTTGCGATGTCTATATTCCGGGCGATTGAGTGAGAAGGTCGCGCGAAACGGTACAGGCTTCGTTTCGCCGCCTATCTTTGTGGCGAGTATTTTCCCGTCCGCCGTATAGAGCAATTCATCGGGAGAAAGCCAGCGCGCGGGAAAAGGAAACACATCTTCCGCATCGCCGACCGTCTCATCACCAACCTTCAATCGCGTTTTGCGGCCCGAGAACTCGGTGTAAGCGATCTTCCGTCCGTCGGGCGACCACGAAGGAGAGTTCACATGCAAGCCTTTGCGCGCGGTCACAATCGTCTTCTCTCCATTCGAAATGTCAATCTGCTGGATACTGGTTCCGTTCGCTCCAGTGCCGCTCACGAATGCGATGGCACTTCCATCGGGCGACCACGCAGCTTCGAATTCGTCCGCGGGAGCCGATGTGCGTTGCGTCACCTTACCTCTCTCAATGTCTGCAACCCAAATGTCGTAGTTACCTTTGAAAGCGCGATCGGAGGAAAATGCGACCCTCTTGCCGTCCGGCGAAATGCGCGGATCACGGTCGTCGCCATGCCCGTCGGTAAGCTGTCGAACGCCGCTACCATCCGGCTTCATGAGCCAGATGTGAAAAGTGCCGCCTTTGAAGGACTGAAACGCAATGAAAGCGCCGGTCGGAGCCCAGTCGGGTCTCGCAGGTTCAAGAAAAGGATCGGTCAACCTTTTGCGACGTCCGCCCCCGATGGGCAGTGACCACAGAGTTTCCTGCAAATCCATGACGATCGTCTTCCGATCAGGAGAAATCGCGACGTTTACGTTCGTGCCCTCGTTAACCGTACCGTTCGACCGGTGCTCTTCCCAATCAGCATCACACCGGCCAATAAAGCAGCACTCCCCAATACCGGTGCTATCCCGCGCCAGATCATAGCTGTCCTTTCCACCTTTGGTTTGCGATGAAGGAACAACAGGGTTCTTATTTGAAGCGCAAGAGTCTTGCTGGGACCCGCCTGTTAACGAATGAAGCCGCGTAACCGGTTCCGGAGATACCTCGACCGGTTCGCAGTTAATGGATTGTATCTGATTGAGAGCCGCTCAAGCGACGACGTAAGGCTTGCGATAGTTCCGAGTTAGCATCTTGTCCGCTTCGGGATCGTTGGCGAATTTCGGTCCCGGTGTGAGTGTCAGCTTGCGACCGGTCCGATAGCTGATGTTCGCCAGATGGCAGAGCGAAGCGCTCAGATAAGCATTCGCGATCTCATCGTGCAGTTCCTTGTAGTTGCGCGACCGGCAAGCCGCCAGGAAATTCTGCATGTGAAGAGCAGTCGCATCTGATCCCGGGCCGTGCTCCGGGCGTTCATCGGCCACCAGTTCATTACTTTCGCCCTTGAAGGCCTGGAAACCCTGGTCGCTCATCGCCGCCCAGCCTTCAGTGCCGTAGAAGAGATTGCCGACCATGACGTTCAATGGCGCGCCTTTGCTGGGAACCGTTTGAATGGGAGCCTGACCGGGAGGAGCAGTCGCCCCGCGGCCGGGGCTCCGGCTTTTCGCGCGACAGGTACGCCTTCGCCGCCGGTGAGCAGGCCGCGTACTTCGAACACCAGTTCGCGAGGTCCGTACTTGTAACTCGCCAGCAGGGTATTCGGAGTTTCCTGGTCGTCCTGGTAGGCGTATTTTCCGCCTTGCGCAGAAGCGGTTTCGGGCCATTGCGGATCCTTTAAACCCCAGCGGGCGATTCCGATTTCGTGTACGCCCTGATTGCCGATATCTCCGTTTCCCGTATCCCAGAACCAGTGCCAGTTGTATTTGAAACGCAGCGGATTGAAGGGACGCATGGGCGCGGGACCGAGGAACATATCCCAGTTGACTCCCGGCGGCGTGGGGCCATCAGGCTGGTGACCGATGGAGGCGCGGCGCTTGAAACAGAGTCCTTTAGAAAGATAGATGTCGCCAATGAGGCCGCCCTGAAGCGTTTCCATTGCTCGCATCTTGAAGGGCGTACTGCGGTGTTGAGAGCCGATCTGGAGCATGCGGTTGGTCGACCGTGCCACCTCCAACATCTTCTGACCTTCGTAGATGTTGTAACAGGCGGGCTTCTCGCCGTAGACATCCTTGCCCGCGCGCATAGCCCAAATGGCCGCCAAGGCGTGCCAGTGGTTCGGCGTGGCGACCGAGACAGCCTGCACCTCGGAATCGGCGAAGGCCTGCCGCATGTCCTCGAATTCTTTGGCTTTTTCGCCGGTGTTTTTCAGCAGCGTCGCCTGCGCTTTTTCGCGCGCGGCCTGGTTGACATCGCAAAGCCCGACCACGCGCGCTTCCGGCAATCTCGAGTAGACGTTCAGGTGATTTGAGCCACGGCCTCCTAGTCCCACGATGGCCACGTTTACTCGATCGTTGGCACCCCAGACGCGGGTTGCCGCCGCGGCGGTCGCAGCTCCCAGAAAGAAGCGACGCCGCGAAGCGGAATTTATCATCTTCGTCCGTTTCCCTTCAACGGGGCCATTCTAACAATGAGAGCGGAAGCAACGTGCGCGAGATACGATGCAGGGCATGTTGCGAGAGACAAGGCTAGCCTCCGGATGATTGTTGAGCAGCCAGCCGGCTCCAGTTTTCTTCGGCCCAGCGTTTGAAGGTGGTTAGCTTTGGATATTGCTGCCGCACTTGCGCGATATCAACGTTATAGCCTGTCTCTTCGAACCAGCGATACATTACGGTCAGTTCATGCCCCGCCTGCTGTTCGAAATGGTCCCAGGACATCTGCTCATAGCGCACTTCGCGCCCCAAAGCGTGGCTGAAAGCTTGCGCCAATTCGGTCATCGACAGCTCATCGCCAGCCAGGTCGTACGCCCGATTGTGCCAATGCCCGGGATGCTCGAAGGCGAGTGCCACGAACGCGCCGATATCCTCGACCGCGATCATTTGCATGCGCGTGTCCGGACTGAGCGGAAGCGAGATTGTGCCTTTTTCGATGCTGTCGCTCGTCAGCAGCCAATTCTCCATGAAGAAAACCGGCCGAAAGATCGTATATGGCATGCCGATATTTCGGATTCGCTCTTCGATCCTCGCTTTGCTTTCGAAATGCGAAATGCCGGTGTTCCGATCTGCGGCAACAACGGAGCTGTAGACGAAGTGACCAACCTCCTGCCGGTTGGCTGCCTCGGCGAACGCAATACCTTGACGAACCTCAGTCTCCGCACCTCCCTCCCAGGCCTGTACAGAGTACGCCCCATCGGCTCCGTCCAATGCGCGATTCATAGATTCCGGATCCTCTAAATCGCCTCGAACGACTTCGACGCCATGACCTCCCAGTTCGCGTGCCTTCGGCTTATCGGGATCACGCACGAGTGCACGAAGCGTAAAGCCGCGCTGTCTCAGATGATGAAAGGCCGCACCGCCTTGTTTGCCCGTGGCGCCTGTAACGACGATGGTTCGGTTTCTGTTTGCTGGCACGCGTTTGCTCCCGACCGAGTTGGACGCAGATGCGCTCCCTTCCGGTGCAGACAAACTGAACCTGGGACGGATACCAGCTTCTGTGCGTCCACCGCTTGCCGGATACGACGGACCACTAGGAGAGCGAAATGTCTTAGAACACTGCGTTCGTGAGAGCATCGATAACGATGCTCCGCCGATCAGGTCGATAGATCATCGTTGGTTTCAATCGTCCGCATGACATAGATGCGCGGCGTACGGAGTCGATCCATTTGTGGCAGGACGCCACCATGCAATGCTCCTCCCTCTGAGCAGAAGTACTGTCGGATGGTGACGCGCCGACTACAGGTTTTGCATTCGGAATTCGTGCGTCACGAACATCACTCGAGTCGTTCGGTCGCTCGGATGTTCCGAAATGCTTCGAGCGTCCAGGTGTCTGAGGCGGGGCGGTGCCGGAGAATGTAGACATTCCCGTCGTCTGCGCGCACTTTGAAGTAAGTATCGTCAGGTCCATACCACCGGTCCAGCGTTTCTTCCACTGAATACTCTTGTTCACCCAGTTGGAAGCGAACCGGATACTCGTCGGCCTTCGCTCCTGAATAGCACTGCACACGCACTCTTTCAGTCCCGTTCGGCATGCGCCCTCCTGTCTATCATCCTTCCTCGAGAGCGCCGAGGTCGACAGAAACTCAATTCACCCAGTCCGGCGACTCTGGTCACCTACCGTTTAGCCCGCCCAAAAGGTGTAACTGAGAAGAGAGCAACTTGCCACGTATGGTTATGTTCGACGATGCGTCCGTTGCGTTGGGCTACGTATTGATGAAGATACCCGAACTCAAGGCGGTTGTTCTTTGTAATTTTATAAGTTAGCGCGCCATAGGCTCGGTTCTGGTCCAAGTACCGGGCGCCACGATTAGCTCCAAACTGGTAAAACACTTCGTCATAGAGGCCGATCCCAAAGCGCCGATTGCCGCTGCTACCGAACGGGAGCGGAATGTCACCGCGGAACATGTACCGAAACCGGTGTCTCGTTTCCCAGCTCTCAACGTCGAAAGCAGGCGTGGGTACGCTTCCGACCAGCCGCTGTTCGAGGCGGAGTCGATGTTGAATCCCAGCTTTTCCCAACTTGTGTTTCATCAAGCCTTGTTCGGAAGCGATTCTCCGGGAACGCGGCTGCCGCGGGAAAGTCACCGTACCGAGATGTTCGGACGAAGGCGTAACCACCTGTCAGGATCAGATGGGAGTTGACGGTGTAGTTCACGGGGTGGGGCGCAGCAGCAGCTGTTGAGGAGCGAGACCGCCGTTCGTTCGCCGGAACTGGGCCTCCAGGTGAACTCCCCAGCGATCACTCACCGGATGATCTCCTGAGCAACATCAGCCAGCCGTGGGAAATTGGAGTCCGTACTGGTCTGGGCGCGTGACCTTGACGGCAAAACCATTGCCAGGAGGCAGAGAGACAGGGCCGCAGCGCCGAAGCCGCTGGTTGTGCTTCGCGCGCATGCCCTTCGGAAGAAGTTGGACATCGAGTTAATCTATGCACGTAAACGGACAATCGGGCCCATACCATGACCCCGGATGGAAGGCATTTTTTACAGTATCAACTTTCCGACTGCGTCTCGCCTGCCGCTGTGCGCGGGGAGTCATTCAATCTTGGACCATTTGAGGCGCCTGGTGGGATGAACAAGGTATCCGAACCGAGCGCTTGCGACTGATCCTGGCTGCCATCGCGCGCAGCTCGTGACGCAGCAGCTCGATGGAGCGCGGGAGACAAGAACATGATGCTTTGGGTTCATCGAAGTTTCTGGCTCGGTCCGAGTATTGTCGCGGCCGTATTGGGAATCCTCGCCCTCAGATTTTCGCGAGGCCGCCTGCACAATGTCTTATCGGCGCTGGATCGAGGGAGCTAGGCGCGAGCGCTCGTTCCTGGCTTCTCTTGGCTTCTTCGTGACCGCGCTTGTCGTGCGAACGGTAACGATCGCCATTCACTACGACATACCGCCTTTTCACGACGTGTACATGCATGGCCGGCACATTCATCACATGGTCTGGGGGATATTGCTGCTGCTTGGCGTCGGATATTCGTGGCTGGTTGGTATCGGGACGGGGGTTCCAGCCGACGCAGCAGGACGCCTCACTTCGATGCTGTACGGGATTGCCTCTGCGCTGATCTTAGACGAGTTTGCCCTGTGGCTCAACCTGCGAGACGTTTACTGGCAGCGGGAAGGCAGGGAAAGCGTGGAAGCCATGGAGTCTTCGCAAGTCTGCTCGCGATGACGCTGTTCGGCGCTCCTCTTTTCAAGGGTCTGGTTCGGGAAGTCAAGCTGAGTCGGGACCTCGAAGGCGGCGCGTAATCGAGTGCGGGCGGGCGACCTCGTTGCTCTTCGGTCGCCTTAGTTACGATGGCCGAGCCGCGATGACCGAGAGCTTTCGCCAAATCTAAAACGCGCCGGGAATGAGCCGCTTCGTGGAACGGCAATAGCTTTGGTATTCGTCGCCGAAACCTTCGCTGAGCGCTTTTTCTTCAACGTGGATTCGATAGAGGAGAGCTACGGCGATTGGGGACATCACTATAGCGAGGCCGACCCAAGATCGCGTATTCAATCCAATACCGGCGAAAATGATGAGCAGCCCGGTATACGCGATGACGAACGAAGCGAAACACGCCCGTCTTTTCCACTCGCTGCTGTCGCTGAATCACTACGTTTGCCGTGAATGAGCGGCCAACCTTGAGGATCGCCATCCACGAATTGCTAAACCGATCCCAAGAAACAGGACGCTGAGGATTCTGGCTTGCGATGCATCTCGAAGAAGATCAGGCGAGTGGACGCGACCATACCAGGTCCCGAGCGCAATGGAAACGATAATGACGGGCCATAAAAGAAGAAGCGATCCTCGGTCTTGAATCTGGCAACCGGCCGTTCGGGCTCGAGCTCGCGTGAAGACCAAGATGGCAACCTCGGACGCAACCCAAGCTGTATACAGCACTCCCCACATATCGTCGATTTTCGCAGGGGTGAATCTACTCCGGTTCTTTCACCACCTGGGCCCATTGGGTCAGGAGGAATGCTTTTCTTTGGATCGTACGTACATAGGACGCGGTATGCGAAGACGGAAACAGCGCAGTAGCCGGCATTGTTCCTCCGTCCTCGGCACGAGCGCAGATGGCGCCATTCAAGACCCTGCCGCCTCTGAGTTTCAAGTTGATGCTGAGGATGTAGGGCCTCCGGCGTACGTCCTCGATGTCCATCGTTCCACTGAACACACCAGTCAACGTGTTGTTTGTCCATCGGGTATGATTTAAGACCGTCTCGAAGGCTGTGCCTAACTTGACGTGGATGTCTCCGGAGTCGTTCACGCGGAGGATGAACGGTGTTTCGGCACGATAGGTGGACAGAGCACCTTTCCAAACGCCGACAAGTTCACGAGGAGGCGCGAAGTTGTTGCCGCTGGTGTTCGCGGCTGGTTGATTGGGCTCCAGGTCGGCAGGAACAGCATCAGGATGCGATCAGACACGATGTGGGCAAGACGATTGTCGGCATTCGCGAGGACGACGATGGTCAACTTCTGCGAGGGAATGAGGCGAAGCCAGGTATTCACGCCGGGCATGCCGCCGCTATGTGAAATCACGGGCGTTCCGGCACTATTGTCTACTTCCCATCCGATTCCGTATCCCAGGTGCGAACTCTCCGAGATCGTTGGCTTTTGCATCTCGGCAATCAAAGCATCGGGGAGGATCGGGACCTGATCGTTTAGATGCACCGACTCGTGGAACATGGCAAACCGGACCAGATCGTGAGCGCTCGCGTAAACCGCGGAGGCGCCCACGTGGTCGAATTGATACGGTGAAATCGACTGTCCATCATCGCCGTACCGAACGGCTGCGAAATCCTTCAACGCAGGATTGAGAAACACGGACGTCCTTGTCATGCCGAGTTTGAGAAAGACTTCCTGGCGCATATAGTCCGCGTACGTGAGGCCGGATACTCGCGAGATGACGTAACTCAAAATTCCGTATCCAAGGTTGGAGTAACGGAACGACTCACCGGGAGGAGTTAGAATGTTTCCGAATCGGAGAATGGTTTCGTCCATCGAAGGAGGACGCCACGGTTCGTCTTCATAGAAGAACTGGTAATGTTCGGGCAGGCCCGCAGAATGATTCGCCACTCTACGGACGGTTGCGTCCCTAGCGCTGCCTATACGAGCTCGAAGTTTCGCAGATCCCAGGTAATCGTCGACAGGTTTGTCCAGATCAATCTTGTGAGCGGCAACCAGCGTCATGAGGGCGGTTGCCGTCATGGGCTTTGACATCGACGCGATGGAGTAAGGTGTGTTTGAGTCGGCTGGGATCCTCCGCTCTCTGTCCGCCCATCCAAATGCCTGTTCCCAGATGATCCGGTCGCCTTTCGCTACGGCCACAGACAGCGAAGGAACCTGCCGCTCGACCAACTGCTCGCGTATGTAGTTGCGAATCGGGTGAAAGACATCGTCAGCGTGCAGCGATTGGCATAGCGCAACGGACATACACGTTCCGAGCCGCAGGACGCGACTGACAATTCTCATGGCGAATAAACTGAGGCAGGTCCCTCGCCAACACTCCGATGCGGTTTTTCAGGCGTATTTGAACTTGTCTTGAGGCGCGCTCTTCCTCCGTGTGTCCGAATACGGGACAGCGTGATCGGTTGTAAGCGCATCGGCGAAGGGATAGCATACGTCAGGACATAATGGCTCCGCGCTTGTCGAACAGTTTGCGGAGAACAGAACGATGACACCTATCCTCTCGCTCGCAGTAGCAACCGATCGAAAAGTTCGTCGTGTGGGACAAGCGGCCAGCAGATCAAGAACCCTTGCCGGATCAGGCTTGTTCATTTCGGCCGTAAACTTGCGTTCGAAGATCTTCCAAGCGGCCTCATCCTTCGCGCTGAGTGCAAAGGCGACCAGATCCTGAGTGGGCGAGAGAAGCGGGAACCAAAGATCGTAAAAGTCGCGCTTGGCCCATTCGCTTTTGGGCACGCCTCGCGGCGGTCTGCGGACCGTGCCAAGCCGTAGTCCTTCGTCGGCTTTCCGCGGCGATCCAAGCTGTACGACTGAGATCGGCATAGACAACCAGTGTAGGCACCCTTTGGAGCGTACGCGATCATCATCTTTGATGACCAGAAGACGGTGGTTGGGGGCATACGCTGGTGGAATCGCATATTCGATGACCTCCGCTCAAAAACAATCCGGCCGAGTCCGCGCAAGAGACCTCGGCCTGGCGCCCGGCGTCTTCCCGCCCGGGCCGCTGAACGGCATCACTGATTTGTCTGGCGTACGGGTTGGACACACCACTCTCATTCAGGGTGACGACGTTCGCACCGGCGTCACTGCGATTGTGCCCGCGGAAGGCAACCTATTTCAGGACAAGGTTCCTGGAGCGGTGTTTGTAGGGAACGCATTCGGGAAATTGGCGGGTTCGACTCAAGTGGAAGAGTTAGGCACGATTGAGACGCCGATTGTGTTGACCAATACTCTAAACGTCGGGGCCGGGCTCGAGGGAGTGATTGCCTACACGCTCGCTGAACCGGGGAACGAGAAGGTTGTATCCGTCAACGCGATCGTCGGCGAAACGAACGATTCCAGGCTGAACGACATTCGGGGTATGCACGTCCGCAGACAAGACGTGATCGATGCCATTCGCAATGCAAACACCGGGTCTGTGCCGGAAGGCAGTGTGGGCGCTGGCACCGGCACCGTCTGCTTCGGATGGAAAGGCGGAATTGGTACAGCGTCACGGCGGGCGCCAGCAAATCGGGGCGCCTATACCGTTGGCGTGCTGGTGCAAACCAATTTCGGCGGCAATCTCACTATGGGAGGAGTACCGGTTGGTAAACAACTGGGTAAACACTCGGACGGTTCGGGCGATGGCTCTTGCATGATTGTCGTCGGAACGGATGCTCCGCTCAATGCGCGGGACTTGAAGCGGTTGGCCGCGCGCGCCGTCTTCGGACTCGCACGGACCGGTTCATCTTACAGCAATGGAAGCGGAGATTTCGCTGTTGCTTTCTCGACGGCAGCATCTGTCCGCGTGAAGAGCGGATCAGAGCCCGCCACGTACACGATCCTGCCGAGTGAACAGGCCTCGCCCCTGTTCGAGATGGCTCTCGAGGCAACCGAAGAGGCAGTTTGTAACTCGTTGCTCCAGGCTACGACCGTTCAGTCCAAGTTTGGGAGGGTGGAAGCTATTCCCATTGAGGATCTCCGACGCCTTCTCCAAAGGGCTGGGATTGGCCTCAAGGGTTAAGAGCGCTCTTGCTTCTTATCGCGAGAGCAAGGGCCGCAAATCCGGTGAGACTGAGGGCCCGGTCGCGAGGCTCCGGAAGGGGCGTTAGTACGCGCTGCATAAAAAGCCACTATAGGCGTAGACTTCTGATCCGACCAGCTGGCCTCGATGATTCGTGCAATAGATGCGAGCCCCGGATGCCTGATAAGTTGCCTGGATGTAATCGTATGGGCTCTGAAGGTTTAAGTAGCCAGCCACCTTCTCCCGCATTGTTGGGCGCCCGGCCGGTAAACGTCTGGGGCAGGTAGTTCGCACTACCATTTTGCTACGGGTAAGGTCCGGCCATCGGAGCCGAACCTGCTCGGCATCATCACAAACACTACTCGACTCAGAGCCATGATGTCCTTCCGACAGCTATCAAGTCGGCCTGCACTGGGTGCAGCTGAGCTGTTATTGTTCCAACTCACCCGCTTCACCGATCGACGCTCACTGCAGATGGGGAACGTGTTTTGTCGCGATGTAACGCACTTCCGTCTCTGCTCCACCCTTGCAACTTATTGCGAAAGACCGACACGACGCACCAACGCTGAAAATCGGGAGTCGTCTCGCAAAGGATCCAGGCAGGGGTCCATCTTCAGGTATTTCAACCCCGGATCGCGCTGTTGGTAGGCAACGTCGAGCCATCGGAAGGCTTCGTCTTTTTCTCCGAAAACGCCTTCGAGGAAAGCCGCTTCGTATGCGCCGAGCCCTTCAGTAGCAGCGCGGCGCTCCAGCTCGCGGCAGATTTGCTCTGCTCTTTTGCGTTGACCGCCACGCGCATACGCGTATGCCAAGTGGCCTATGAACGCAGCATCGCCGCGAGGGGAATCTGTATGTAAGGTGGCGATCAGTTCGGTTAAAAGTGCGATCGATTTCGCATAATTTCCTGTTTCCGCAAGAGGTAAGGCTGCGGTCTCTCTGACCAAGCTCGTCGCGCCGGGTGTGTTTGCCTTTTCGATTGCCCTATCGTAGTCGCGAGTAAGCCAGTGAATGAAAACGGTCCGCCACTGGATGTCGGGAGAGAGCGGATCGATCGCTTCCGCGCGTTGAGCCTCCACCAAAGCGTCCCTGCTTCTCCCCATCATCGCCAGATACAGGCTATAAAAGATGTGTCCTATGTTCGAATTCAGTTCAATGCCCCGTTTCAGCTCGCGCTCAGCTCCGGCCCAATTCCAATCCAAATTCATCGCGACGCGGGCAAGTTCGACATGAGCCTCTCCGAGGTTCTCGTCGAGCTCAAGCGCCTTCTTTGCAGCTTCTCGCGCTTTGGGGAGCGCTTCCCGTGAAGGTAGCCGCCGACTATCGGCCAGATTCATGTACACATTGGCCAACCGCAGGTAGGCGAGAGCGAAATTCGGATCCCGATCAATTGCCTGGTAGAGGAGTGGCAAGCTCGCCTCAGAGTTTCCGGCAGGAAGAGCCGTAACCGCTTTGAGGTAAAGTTCGTAAGCCTCCTTGCTTTCGGTGTAGCGCCTGGGCGGTCTTCTTTTTTCTGCGCCTGCCAACTTCAGACGAAGCTGGTCCGCGATGTCTGCGGCCACTTCGAACTGCAAGTCAGATAAGCGCGAGACCGGCCGCGTGTAGTTCGCACCCCACAACTCCGAGCCGTCCGAGACCTGGATCAGATCTGTTTGAATCACGAGCGTTTCTCCACGTCTGCTCAGTCTGCCCGTGAGCACAGCACCGACGCCCAATTGGCGGCCCACCTCTCGCGGGTCGATTTGTTTTCCCCTGAATGCAAACGCGGAAGTACGGGCAATTACACGCAGGTGGGGTGCGACGGACAGTGTGTTGATGATTTCTTCACTGATACCGTCACTCAGATATTCGGTGGCGGGATTCTGGGTGGCGTTGACCAAAGGCAGAACCGCGACTGAGCGGACCAGTTGCCGCTGTGTAGTGCGCCAGTACAGGAGACCGGCGCCGGACGCGAGCACGCAAGCGAATGTCCCGACGATCATCCAGACGCGATGCGTCGGGGACCCAAATGAACTTGGGGTTACATCGGAAACGAGCTCGCTCGATGGTTTCTGGCCCGCTTCGACAGGGTAGATGAATCGGTATCCGCGCTTAGGCAGCGTCTCGACGTAGCGTGGCCGCTCGGCGGAGTCATTCAATACTGCCCGGAGCCGCCGAACCGATGAGTTGATGCCGCGGTCGAATTCGACAACCGTTCCATCCGGCCATAGTCGGGCGATCAACTGATCACGCGGGATCATCTCGCCCGGGCGTTCCAGCAACATTGCTAGGATTTGGAACGCCTGATCCGGCAGCGGCACTTTGTGGCCGTGCTTCCTGAGTTCGCTGGATTCGAGGTCGAGCTCGTACTCGCCGAACCTGACTACGCGGATTCGAGGCTGCGGGACCATCGCGAAACCACCTTGGCACGCGAGTGTAACACGCGATCCGGTCATACGACGGTTCTGAACTTTATCTTGGAATTCCTATCCCGAGAAGAAGATAACACCGATGTCGCAAGTGACGTGGAGTGAGCGGCTTACAGAGTGATCTGGATTTGATGCGACTGTGAACTGCCCCGCATGGAATAGCAATCTACAGGGCTTCAAAGTGGCTGGCGTAGAAGGTCGGACGGCTTCGAGTCTCCATCCGGAACGGAACGAGTGCCGACCGCTCTCAAGGAGTTCCTCGTGCATGCCACAATGTTCGCTCTCAGCCTGATTGCTTTGATCCTGGAGAGTTCAGCTGTGGCTGGCGTTCCCTACAAGGGCGAATCGGTCCGGATTGTAAATGGTTACCCGGTGGTGGCGGCGTTTCTAAATGGCGAGGGTCCCTTCCGGATGATGGTCGACACAGGCACTGTGCGGTGCTCTGTGAGGCCATCGGTTGCAGTACGGGCCGGCCTCCATCCGAGTGGTACCGTTCTGCTGGCCACCTTGGTGGGAGAAAAAACGGTCCCGACCGCTCGCGGTTCGGTTCGTGTCGGTCTGCGGGAGGTGCCGGGAGCCGAGATCGTGATCAACGAATTGCCGAGCCTCGATGGCCTACAGTCCCGTGTGGATGGCCTGGTTGCCCAAAACTTTCTGTCGCTTGCGCCTTACTTGCTTGATTACAGGGCGAGACGGCTTTGGCTCGGTGATGCGGCCGTACAGAAGGCGGACCGGCTCGCGGTCTCGACCCACGTCGATTTTCTTGCGGGGCGGCCCGTCCTGCCGGTTGCCATTGATTTCAAAGGTCAGCCCGTCCGCCTGATCCTCGACAGCGGAGTCAATGATCTGGTTCTCCGTTGTGGCAGTCGATGCGGACCGCTGCTGGACGAGCACGTGGCCTCGGCTGTGACGAATGCGGGGAGGATGGACGTACAGAAAGGCCGGCTTCCAGTGGCTATCCTTGGTCGCGAAAAGTTCTTCAGGATGAAAGCTGTATTCACACGTCAGCGGGCAGACCCGAACAATGCGGACGGCGCAGTGCCTCTCATTTGGTTCTCGGCGGTTTACGTGCATCCCGACGGAGTCATTCGCTGGACTCGCTAGGAGAAGAATGGCCGTTACCCGGACCGCCGAGCAAACGCCGCACCCGACGCGGACCATTCATGTGGCCGCAATCTCTCGATCCACTCCACTATTCAGCTTTGGTCTGGTCGTAAGGGCGTTGTCTCTGCCCACACTGTTTGTCCTGATGGCCGGTGTCGCCACATCGCCGTGTTCGCCACCGCGTCTGGGTCGTTGCTCAGCGTAACTCCAATTAAGCGATGGAGTCAGAGTCGGTTTCTGTCAAGATTACCCTGCGCGTAACGGCGAAGTGAAGACGATCCACTTTAACGTGAAGTCGACTACGTTGAGATTGGCGGCCGGCACGGGATTCGGAGAAATACATTCGCCGTTGCATCAAAACCGATGTAGCGAAGTCCATCACCTGAAAATGTTGCCTTCGCATGTCGCTTAATGTGGGTGACCATGAGCGCCGGCGACTGCACCCTTGCCATTCGACATTCGCAGGCCTTTCACAGCCAGAGCACCTTTCAGCGTTGCGAGGGGAGAACAAACACCGGAGCAACGACGCGTATTGTGTCCAACTCATAGACATGCATCAGGGTTCGACGACCTTGCGCGTTGCTTTGCTGCAGACAGAACCAATCTGCTCATTGCACAATGCAGAGGGTTGAATCCTCGCTGCATCCAATCAAGTGAGGTTACTTAAAACCCATAAATGCAAAAACTGAACGGCGTTCACCACGTGACCGCAATCACCAAGGATGCGCAACGAAATGTCGACTTCTATACAGGTCTGCTCGGGCTAAGGCTGGTGAAGAAGACGGTTAACTTCGATGATCCGCAGAGTTACCACCTCTATTACGGGGACGGGCGAGGGACTCCAGGAACAATCCTGACATTCTTCGTCTGGCCCGGAGCGACAAAGGGCAGAGTCGGTTCGGGTGAGCCCTCGACCGTGGCTTTTGAAGTTCCGGCAGGTTCTCTCCCTTTCTGGCGTGGAAGACTGGGCGAAGCTGGAGTGGAACTGAAAGAGAACGGGAATGTCTTCGGCAATTCGACGATCTCGTTTGAGGATCCGGACGGCATGGGAGTCGAATTGGTTGAGTCAGGCACTCTCCGAAACGTCGAAATCTGGACGCATCCGGGCATAGGCGCCGATTCGGCGATTCGCACCATTGCAGGCGTGACGCTCACCCGGACCGCGCGGGCCAGTTCGGACGAACTCTATACGGGGCACCTGGGCTTCCAGGGAGTTGGAACTGAAGGCGGGCGACACCGATTCCTCACTGGCGACGGAAGCGCGACCGGTTTTATCGACGTGGTGGAGCCGAAAACAGCTGGTTCCGGGCGTATGGGAGCCGGCACGATTCACCATCTTGCATTCCGTACGCCGGACGACGCTACGCAAGGGGAATGGCTTAAGAAGATCACCGGCCTCGGATTGCACGTTTCGCCGGTGATGGACCGGAACTATTTCCATTCCATTTACTTTCGAGAGCCATCCGGGATTTTGTTTGAAGTAGCCACGGACGGTCCGGGTTTTGCCGTGGACGAACCAGCCGAAAGACTGGGCGAAACGCTGAAACTCCCGGCTCAATATGAGAGAGCCAGAACGCAAATCGAAGCGATTCTTCCTCCGATCCATGTTCCGCAGCGTCCCGCCGCGGAGGTGAGGGCATGAACGCACAGACTTCCCGGCCCGATTCCATTCATCGCTTCGTCCAGGGTTCCGATGCCTCGGGAGCAACTCTGCTTTTGTTACACGGGACCGGCGGCAATGAGGATGATCTGCTGCCGATCGGGCCGATGATCGCTCCCGGAGCCTCGCTCCTGAGCCCGCGCGGCAAGGTACTCGAGAATGGCATGCCCCGGTTCTTCCGGCGATTCGCGGAGGGGCAATTCGATCAGCAGGATCTGGCGTTTCGCACAGATGAACTTGCCCGGTTCATCCAGGCGGCGTCTGACCACTACGGCTTTGATTCCAAACAGCTTTTTGCCGTGGGCTTTTCGAACGGCGCCAATATCGCATCGAGTCTTGATGCTGCGCCATCCGGAACTCCTGGCAGGGGGCATCCTGATCCGCGGCATGGTTCCGTTCCGTCCTACCGAGTCGCTCGAACCTTCTCGGGAAGCCCGTACTTCTTCTTAATGGAACACTCGATCCGATCGCACCTCCCGCGGAGGCGGAAGCACTCCAATCGATCTTGCGGAACGCGAACGCCGACGTCCAACTGCATTGGCAGAGCGCGGGACACGGGCTCACCCAGGGCGATCTGGCTGCGGCGCGCCAGTGGATGAGCGAACATTCGGCGCAAATGCCAGTTGGACAATTCGATCGCGGACAGTAAACTGAACTTGCGGAACGGATTGGCAACACAAATCAAGAACCTGTCGCCGCTCGAGCGAGCCTCGTCCGAGAACCGGCGCGTCGGGCGGATCGCCGAGCAGAAGTCTTTGGCTGGATGCGTCCCGCTGGTTCACGCGGGAGCGCTCATCCATCAACGAGCTCCACCTACAGATTTGCCGGATTCCCGCACCCACGTTTTTCGAGCAGCAGCGGGCCGAGTGGCTGCGTCAGCAACTCGAGTCGTGGGGGTGGACGGCAAAGCTGGATCGTGCCGGAAACGTGGTTGCGAGTCTTGGACCGGACGATGCAGCGAGGCCGTTTGTAGTCTCTGCTCACCTGGACACGGTCTATGCGCCTGGCGCGTCCGGAGGATGTCTTAATTGCGCCCGACGGCCGGTTTGTCGGTCCCGGAGTTTCTGACAACGGAGCCGGACTCGCAGCCTTGATGGTGCTCGGGCGCATTCTGCTCGAGCATCCCGGAATTGCGACGCGTGGCGGAGTCTACCCTGCTCGTCGCCAACGTCGGGGAGGAGGGCGAGGGCAACCTGAGCGGGATGCGATACCTTTGCCGCCAGGCCTCTCCGCTCGCGGCGGTTCGGGCGTTCCTGGTTCTGGATGGTCCTTCTACCGACCACATTACGGCGCAGGCACTCGCAAGCCGGCGCTTCGAAATGGCATTTACAGGACCAGGCGGCCACAGTTGGAACGACTCGGGAACGCCCAAATCCGGTTCACGCGATCAGCGCAGCGATCTCCGCGTTCTCGCAGTTCCTGGAGAATCGAAGCGCTCTGGAACGGAAGGCGCGATTTTCGTACAACTTCGGCATTATCGAAGGGCGGAAGCAGTATCAACTCCATTCCTTCGGCAGCACGCGCCAAGCTTGATCTGCGATCCGAGGACCCTGTTGTTCTGGACGAAATGGCTGCTCTGCTGAGTTCGGCCGTAGAGGCGGGCCTGGAACGCGAGAATCGTGGAGCACGCGGCGCTCGACTGAGCGCAAAGATCAAAGAACTCGGCTCGCGACCCGGTGGACAGCTGCCGCAGGATTCGTCTCTGCTCGCGACGATCCGGGCAGTGGACCGTCACCTGAACATCCGCTCGCAAGGTGGATTGCGCTTCGACCGATGCTAACGTTCCGCTGTCGTTAGGGCTTCCCGGCCGTTTCCATCGGGGCGGGTGGACAAGGCGGTGGCGCCCACACGCGAGAAGAGTGGTATCAGCCTGAGGGTCGGGAGGCAGGGCTCAGACGTATCTTGCTGATTCTGGCGAGTCTTCTCGATCCCGACAAGGCGGAGGCAAGCACGAAGCGGGCTTAGCGCCTGCCCCTTCGAGGCCCTAGTGGCCTTGCGTGCTTCACATACCTGGTGAATTCTGGATGCCCAATTGGAAGCCAAGCGTACACCTGCGCGCTGGCAGGCAGACCTGACGCTTGCGTTCATCGCATTTATCTGGGGAACAACGTTTGTCGTCATCAAGAATGCGCTCGCCGATATTTCCACGCTTTGCTTCCTTGCGCTGCGGTTTGGAATTGGCGCGATTTGTCTGTGCCGCTCTTCCTGCGGGGCATTCGCTCCACAGAAGCGCCCTGGTGGCGTGGGCTCGCCAGTGGAGCGGTGCCGGGAGTTTTCCTGTGGCTGGGGTACATTCTTCAAACGTTCGGACTCAGGTTCACCAGCGCCTCGCATTCGGGATTCCTCACCAGCCTGTACATCGTCGGCGTGCCGCTCGTGGGTGCGCTGCTCTACCGGAAATGGCCCGGACGATTCGAGTTGATCGGCGTGTTGTTGGCCGGCGCCGGCATTATCTGGCTAACCAAGCCGCCGGGGAGCGAACCGTTTCGGCTGAACGGGGGAGACCTGCTGACGATCGGCTGTGCGGTCGCGTTCGCCTTCCATATGGTGGTGCTCGGCCACGTGGCTCAAAAAGCGCCGAGTAGAAGCCGTTGCCGTCGGCCAGATTGGGTGTGCCGCCGTGCTTTCCGCGCTTTCGCTGCCGTTCGAACCCCCCCATGTGAGATGGACGGGCGAGGTGGTCTGGGGCTTGCTCATCACCGGAGTTCTGGCGACAGCCGCGGCGTTTGCACTACAGACGTGGGTTCAGAAATACACGTCGGCGACCCGAGCGGCTCTCATCTTTTCTCTCGAACCGGTTTTCTCCGTTCTTACGGCTGCGGCAGTGGGCGGCGAACGATTAACGCTCGGCACCCTGGGCGGAGGTGCGCTGATCTTGGCGAGGGATTCTCTGTGTAGAACTGAGGCCGGGCGGCAAGGTCGACGACGCAGAAGAGACACCATGACCGTGCGCCGTTTCGCTACACTAGAGGTTACTTCGATTCCAAGGATTGTAATGGCAGACGAACAAAATCAGACGAATAAGGCTCCGCACGCCGCTTCCCCCAGCATCAAGCAGAAAGCCAACATCTACGAAGCCGAATATCTGGGCAGCGGTACGTTCCGCATTGTGAAGCCGAAGCGTCAGAGCCGGAAACGGCGCCAGTCTGCGCTCAAAGGTACCACCGCCGGCGCTCGCAAGTAACTGCGACGCCCTTCTGGCATGTTCAGATCGTCTGCGTCACTTTGCTGAGCGTGCGCGGACGATCCGGATCCAGACGTTTAACCTCTGCGAGATTCGCAGCGAAAAGCTGCGCCGGAATGATGTAGGGAATCGGCGTAAACAGATCTTCGGGCAATCCACTCGCTCGCTCTGATATTGCGCCGGAATCACTACGCTTTGTGCCTTGCTGGTTTTTGTCTCGCTTTGCGACCTCTCCGTTCGACTCGTCCGTGATCAGCAATAGTTCCGCCTTGAGCGCTTCTAACTTCCCAAGCAACTCCCTTGGTTGACTTCCAGGTGACACCGGCCGGGCAGAACAGAAAGGCCGGGAACGCGTTGCCAAGCATGGCGATAGGCCCATGCAGAAGATCGGCAGACGAGAACCGCTCCGCAACGACGTAGCAGGTCTCCATCAACTTCAGAGCGAACTCGAACGAGTTGGCGTAATTCAATCCGCGTCCGATGCACACGGCATGCTGCATGAACGCGTATCGTTCTGAACGGCGGCTGATCTCCGCTTCGGTCTCGAGAGCCGCGGCAGCCCAGCTCGGAATCTGCTCCAGATCCTTCTTCAGAATTGACGCGCCGACCGCATGGGCGAGGAGATAGAAGCAAAGAAGCTGCCCGGTGTAGGTCTTCGTGGCCGCAACACTTTGCTCTTTGCCGGCCCGAACCAGGAACGTGTGATTGGCCAGACGCGCAAGAGTGCTTTCCGCCTCGTTGGTGATTCCGATGGTGAAAGCTCCAGCGGCTTTGGCACGCTCCAGAACCAGATTGGTGTCCGTTGATTCTCCCGACTGCGAAATAGCCACGACAGCTACATTCCGAAGCTGCTATTGACGACTGGTAAAGCGTGTAAACGGACGGTGCAGCCAATGAAACCGGAATGCCCGTGCAAATTTCAAGAAGATAGCGCCCGAACTGCGCGGCGTTATCCGAAGTTCCCCGGGCAACCAGGACGATCAGGCTCACCGGATGCGCCTGAAAGTATCGGCGTAGTTGTTCGGTCCGGGGCCATTCTTCCGCCAGCGTACGCTCGAGCGCACTCGGTTGCTGGCGAATCTCTTCGCACATCAATGACATGCTTGGACAATAACAAAGGCGACCTCCGGCGTTCTCGTGCCGGCTTGCCGGAATAGAATCAAAGAACGAGAAGCAAGCCTCCTTATGGCGGAAGCAAAGCTCGGGGACTAACCCCGACCTGCAGTAACCTCGGTCGAGTCATCGGGTCGGCGTGCCATTGACCGTGTACTCGTATCTGAAGCTTTTCCACCCGTCGCCCGTTCATAGCTGGCGACCATAGAGATCCAAACAGCCAACCACTGACTGCTCACGCGGTCGACGCTAGCATGAGAGTGTGGCGCGGTGGATAGCAGTACTCGGCTTCTTGGTGCTGATGACCGGAGTGGGCGTTTCCGACTATGCCGGCTACCGGAGCTTGAAAGAGATGCGGGGCGAACTCCGGTCTTTACGGCACGACGTCAACGAAGCGACGAGAACCGCACAGGAGGAATCGGCGGCCGTAGCCGCAGCGAGCCACAGGGCGGAGGAAGCAGCGGCCCGCGCCGCGGTATCGGCCGACATGCGGAAGGAAGCGGAATCGAGCAAGCATCAAGCCGAAAGCGTTGCGCAGCAGGCACAGGCGGCCGCCCAGCAGGCCACAGAGCAGAGCCGAGCAGCACAGGAAAGATGACCGAAATGCAGCACGAGAGGCAGGCAGAGCTCGACCAGATGCAAGAGGCTCTGAACCGTGTTGTCGAGACGCGGCGCACGCCGACCGGCATGGTTATTACGCTGCCCAATTCGGTATTTCGATTCGATTTCGATCGCGCCGACCTGAACCCTCATAATCGGGAGCTCCTGAGCCGCATTGCCGGCGTTCTCCTCGTCTCCAAAGGATACGGGCTGTCCATTTTCGGCTATACCGACGACGTCGGCACCGCAGAGTATAACCAGCAGTTGTCGCTCCGGCGAGCCAACGCAGTGAAAGATTATCTTGTACAGGCCGGTATCGACTCCGGGATTGTCAATGTCAAAGGTTACGGCAAGACCAGTCCGCTCATTGAAAACACAACGGACGAAGGACGATCCAAGAATCGGCGGGTCGAGATCGCATTGACGGATAGTTCAATCCGGTTTCAGTAACTCGGACATTCCTGCGCCGCATTACTGCAGGTTCAGTTCGTAGCCGCAGAAAACGTTATCCCGCTTCCAGCCGAGAGATTCGTACAGGTGCTGGGCAGTCATGTTGGTCAACTCTGTCCTCAAACTGAGGCGTAGTGCGCCCACAGCTTTTCCATACTCAGCCGCTTTTGCCAGAAGAGCGGCGCCCGTTCCGCGCCTTCGACCTTCCGGAACGACAAAGAGGTCATTCAGGATGAATGTACGAGCCATCGCTGTAGACGAGAAGCTGGGATAGAGTTGGACAAATCCGACGGGCGAATCCTGGTGAAACGCGATAAAGATGACTGACTGATTGTGCTCGAAGCGCGCCAGCAAGAACTGCCTGGCTCCTGCGAGATCGCTCGGCTGCCGATAGAACTGGCGATACAAGTCAAACAATGAAACGAGAGTGTCCAGATCGTTGACTGTTGCCTGCCGGATCATCAAGCTTGCGGGTGTCACTTCTAGGTCCAGAATGGTTCCTCTGCCGGCACGTACTTTATCGGCACATCCTTGATGAAGGTACTCATCCATTTGGCAAGATCCTCCATGCCGGGCTGCTCCGAGATGACATGTCCCAGCATGATCAACCCCTTCGCCATACCGAGAGAGGTCGCGTCGGCCACGTATTCTACATCGTCGAAGCCTCCATCGGCTTCCTGCTGTTCGCCGCCGATGACCACGTCCGCATCCACTGTCATCCGGGGAGTCGCATACCCGGGTCCCAGGAGAATTCTGCTGACCTTCGCTTTCGGATCGCCTACGCATCGAAACGCTCGGGAACCGGTGAGGCGTTTGACCTGCGATGCAAATTCGCCCAGAGTGGTCTCGGGAATGGTGAAGACGCGCGGCCGCATCACCGCATCCTCACCGCCCTTCACGCCGACAGAGCGTAAAGATCCAACGACGGTGAAATCCGGATGCATGGCATGCATGTGATCGTGAATACGCCAGATGATCATGTCGTTTTTCAGGACGTATTCGGTTTTCATTTTGTAGAGCGGATTGGAGGTCAGGTCTTTCGTTTCGTCGCGATCGTTCCAGAACGTGTCTTCGTGCGAAATCACCATGTTCAGACCAGCCTGGTTGGCACGTTTGAGCATGTCGAACGTGACCATCACAGTCGTAGCGATCCCTTTCACCGTCGAATCGGGATTACCCAGCTTGAACGTATCGCGATACGACTGCTCATTCCACGGCACACCGACGTTTTTCTTGATGAGATCCACTACTTCGCGTCCGGTCATCTAGACGGCTCTCCAATAAAGATCACCTACCGTGATCCAGTGTGCCGGCACTTCTTTCACAACCGTTTTCAACCAGGCGGCACAGGCGCGCATTCCCGGATCCTCCGACACGACGCGCCCGATTGTGACTAGCCCGCGCTTCTCGCCGACCGTGTAGATATCGGCGGCGTAGTGCGTGTTCTCCCATTCGCGGACTTCGCCGGCGACGATCAGGTCTGCTTCTTCGTAACGCTGCCACATGGTCGCAGGAGTCATCGTGCCCGGATGGAGCAGAACTCTTTTCACCTTCGCTTTGCGATCACCAACGGCGCGAAGACCACCACGCAGATTCAGCTTCTTCCGAATGCTGACGACCGTATCTTCGGCGCTGGCAGACGGTATGTCGTAAAGCGCGTCGTCTGGCTTGACGCGATACTTCGTCCAACCAAGCGATTCCGCCAAACCGGTCGTCATCTCGTTCTCTTTGCGCGACTGCCAGCCATCGCGCAATCGGTAAATGACCAAGCCGTTCTTTTCGATGAATTCTTTCTTCGCCTTGTAAACCGGGTCATCGGCCGCTAACCCGAAGTATGCGCGTGCCGAAGCACGCCCGTTTCCGCCTGACGGTGGCGCTGACGGGGGTGGCGGCGGGGCGGGGCCATCCTGCCGTCCAAAAAACGTCGGTTCGTAAGTGATGACAAGGTTCGCGCCCGCGGCGGAAGCCCGCTTGAGGACATCCATCGTGGCCATGGCGGTTGTTGCAATGCCTTTGACCGGCGTATTCGGATCACCCGCTTTGAAGCCGTCCGGACTCGCAGATGGTCGTGCAGTGCCTAGACTCGCCTGTATACGGGTCACAATTTCCTGGGCTGTGAGCGAATCTGCCGCATTGCAGAGGAATTCGTCCGGCAGCCAGCGTTCCCGCGATCAGAGTGAATCGCCGCCGCGACACATCTGTTTCTTTCATCACGACTTCTCCCGGGCGAGCATATCATTGCACGCTCGAACAAAAGCAGCAACGCCGGCCGCCTTGCAGCGTTCCGCAGCGCTCTGGCACAATTTGAGGGCCATGACTATCGAAGAACTCCGGGAAGCGCAGAGGCCACTGAAGGAACGCTATCGCTCCGATCCGAAGGCAGCCTTCATCACGCTGAAAGCGGAAGGGCGCATTGGCGATCACGTCACATGCAAGATCGATACGCGCAAAGGGTTTGGTCGAAGCCGGGCTACATCCTGCAACCGGCGGGCCGGGAACATTCGCCTGTTCAGGAGACATGCTGCTGGAGGCGCTCGCCGCCTGTGCAGGTGTGACGCTGTCCGCAGTTGCAACCGCGATCGGGGTGCACCTGCGGGGTGGAACCGTGCGCGCAGAAGGCGATCTTGACTTCCGAGGAACTCTGGGCGTTTCCAAAGAAGCTCCGGTCGGTTTTCAGAACATCAGACTTTCTTTCGATCTCGATACGGACGCGAATGCCGAGCAACTGGAGACGCTGCGTCGACTAACGGAGCGATATTGCGTCGTTTTCCAGACGCTGCGACAGCCGCCGGCGATCGAACTGTCGATTACGTCGTCCGTTCCTGCTCGGGCCTAACTGTCGCTCTTTTCCGAATTCGCTCCCATTAGCGCAAGCGCCGCGCCCAGCAGAGCAATGTTCTTTGAAAAGTGAATTAGTTCTCCCTGCTTCTGTCCCGGATCTTCTACGTTCCAGAAATCGTGCATTGTGCCTGAAGCGGCAGCGAGAAACCCGGCAATACCTAACGCTGACAAAGGTTGTGCGACACCCAAAACCAATCCAGCTCCCGCAAGCGTCATGAGGATGCCCGAACCCTTTACGCTCAGGCGTGGATACGGCAACTGCTTTGCCGCTGCATACCCTTCGAGCGCTTCCGTGTTTCTCAGATGATTAATCCCGTTGTAGAGAAAGAAGCCACCGTAGATAGCTCTTCCGAGCCCGTGGATGATCCGCATTCGTTAGATCCTTTCGACTTATAGGGCAGTGCCGCCGGCGTGAGACGCTCCATCGGGTGAACGATATAACTGCCCGGCTCAATTAGCTTTCTCGCCGTGGGGCAGCAAGTTCAATTTTGCGAAATTTCCAGTGAGCGCATGCAGCCCACTTCATTGTCAGCGAGTACAAAGGTCGTAACTACTGGGTAACTTTCTGGCGAACGTCTCCCGCGCTCCGCTGGACCTTGAAGATTGGGTCAAGCAAAAAGGCGTACGCTATTTGTATGAAGCTGGCAATTACCGTTACGCTTTTAGGGGCTTTCGTTCTCAGAGCGGAGCTTCCGGCGCAGAAGAACGAGTTTCAGATGCAGCCGTATCAGGCGACGGCTCTGGCTAGTGCTCTACAAAGCCCGAAAGCAGGTAATGGTCGATTTCCGGCCAATCTCAAGTGGCTTACTTTAAAACCTCGCGCCTTTACCCCATCTCTTGGCCAAGGCGAATGGGCCTTCGTCAAGCATCGATTGCGTCATACCTCTGATCGAAGAACGCGCGAATCGCAGCGTCGACAAACGAATGCGAAGTTCCAATAAAACGGGATGGGTTCGCCCTCGATGCAATGCCGAAGCTAAAGGCGCTGCCGGCGTGTCGCGACAACCACTAGGCTGAAATCCCCATTTGCGGAGGTCGTCGGGCTCGGCGCAACGTGGGTTCTATAACCTGGTTGTCTCCCAGATAGCAGCCAAGTGATGATCGTCGTGTTCGGCAACGAAATACAGGTGATCCACCAGTCGCATTGGCTGCTGAAGACGCGGATGGAGCAGCGTTCGACCGAACTGCGCGGGCTGCAATTTCTTAATTGCCTCAAGCAGATCAAAGCGCGCTGACCGGAACTCTCCCAAGATATTCCTTAGTTCATGCTTGTTGTGGTTCGCCTCGTGAGTACGACGATTGCTCAGATCCGCCACCGTCAACGTTTCACCTTCTCCGAGGAAGTCATGGAGCCGCGCGATCCAAAGCGGTTCCATATCAGCCAGATGACCCGCATGTTCCTGAACGGACCACCTGCCCTCAGGCTTGGTCGTCAGAGTTTCGTGAGAAACGCCCGACAGCAGTTCTTCCAGCCGAGCTGGCGTACCCAGGAGGCGTACAGATACGTTTTGATACAGCTCTAAAGGAAAACTGAAGTCGAACTTTCTTTCAAACCACGCGGGAACTGTGCTCATGTCGAACTATACGTATCAATTTCGTTAGCGATTGAATCCGACCTGAGCGCGGGCGGCGAACTGTCGCTCTTCGTGGACAGGGCGCGGCACCTCGGCAACGAAATAGCGTTTTAAGCTGAGCAGAGGCCGTTCAAAGAAGGTGAAGCTGAAGAAAGCAGTAGCATACGTCGCAGCAATCAACAGTATTAACTCCGCGAACGCGTACCGAGTTGAAAGTGGCATGTGTTGAACCCGATGCATTACTAATCAGATGGTTGATGCCGTAATAGAGCGGAAGATGGTACACGTATATTCCGTAGCTGTACTTCCCGAAGCTCCTCAACCATCCAGCTTTGAGCGCTGGCGTAAGAAGAGGAACCTGATACTGGGAGGCACCGACCAAAGCTCCGAACAGAAGGCCTAGTCCCGAAACACAGCTCGTGTACATATAGGGTCCGGCGTCGGTATTGGAGAGTTCCGCCGGGTCGAGAAAAATCGAAACGGAGATAACCAGGATTCCGGCTGCGGCCATTCCCATCAGGAGCCTTGGATTGACCTTCCGCCCACCGTAGCTTAGGATCGCGATAGCCGAACCAACGAGCAAGCCCTCGCCGCGAGTCACGGTCAGAGTGTGAATCCAGAGATGCGGGCCAAAATGACTGACAAGGACAATCCGTAGCAGCAGAGCGCCGAGTGCTCCGGCTACGCAAAGCCAAAGCGTAGCTTTGGGAGGCAGCTTCCAAACGAGCCAAGGCCAGACAGGTAGAACTGCTCTTCCACCGCGAGACTCCAGAAATGGCCAATCAGATTCGGTTGAAGCGTAAACGAGTGCCAGAACGGAACCCAATTCTGGAAGTACAGCAGATAGGCCGCTCGATCGGCTGCGCTGTTGTATGGCACGATCGAGTGCAGCCAAGGCGAGTGGGCACTCAGAATCCACATGACCGCCAGACACACGTAGTAAACAGGGAAGATGCGGAGGATGCGGCGTGCGTAGAATGCAGTCGCGCGATTGGTTGCGGTTCTTGTGCTCAGCAGAATTCCTGTAATCAGAAACCCGGACAGGACAAAAAACAGATCAACACCCCACCAGCCGAAAATGACGGGCGGCAGCACGTACCGCATGATGGGCGTGGGCGAAAAGATGAATGTTCCGTGCGTGAGCAGCACAGCCAGAACAGCTACGCCACGCACTCCATCCAGATAGAGGTTATGAGGACGTTCCCCGGGAACTCGATCTTTGAGGAGGCGATTGCCTTCAGTTTCTGCCGTTATCATCGTGCTAAAGAAGAACTCGCATGCCGTGAACCGGGCCGAGCAGATACTGTGGACTGATGTCCGCCGAGACAGGATACCGGGTCACAGTAGGCTTAATCACCACGAGCGTGTTGCTGGTCTGGGTATCGCGCGTGTTCTCGCTCAGAAATTGATTGAGCCCCTTGACTTGAGAAAGCCCTGCAATTCCATTTCGGGTGATGCTCTGAGTATCGGAATCCAATCCGGTAACAATGGCCCACTCGCCTTCGCGAACGGTTATATTGCCCTTTGAATTCACGCTGCAGCACAGAGGGAACCGTGTTGAACGTTTGATTTCCGAGCGCCTTGTAATCCGCCTCAACGTCGATGCCAATGCTGCCATCACTTCCGATTTTGGGAGTCAGCTTGAGAATCACGCCCAAGTCCACGAAGTTTACTTGCCCGATGGGGTTGTAGATCGACGAACTTCGAGTGGATGCGCCCGAGATTGCTTGAGGGATAGGATACTGATCGCCGACGTGAAAATTCGCTGTCTGTCTGTCCGCGACGACAACGGTCGCATTGTAAAGATTGTGGCTGAACGAATTCGAGTAGGTAGCGAACACTGTGGAATCGGCAAGGCCAAAGCCAACCAGGGAGGCGCCCCCGCCGAAGGTAAGGAATTTCAAGCCCTCCGGGAATTTCGGCAATATCGAGTGGAGCCCGCCAAGATTTCCGAAGCTGGTGTATGGAAACGATGTGGGTAAGGCGAGACCGTAGTGATACATTTTCTCGGAATCGAGCGTAATGAACTGTACCTCGAACGACACCTGGGCTTTCGGCAAAAGTGTGGCCTCGAGCAGTGAATAGGCAACTCTAGCACGCGTCGCGCGGTCGCGCACCATCACCATACGATTGATACTGTCCCATCCAATCGTTCTCGCATTCAGCACGCTACGAACGGCATTCGCCGCTTCGGTTAAGATCTTTTTGCTCCAGCGCGTTCGGGAGCGGAAACGAGAGAAGGATTTCCGGCTCAAACTGGTTTCTTTTGTCTTCGGTATCGCGAGCAACGAAGACGTGGTCCCGCGAAATTGGGAACAGGAAGGTATCGGTAACCGCCGTCAAGGCGTTCATCGCCGTAAGAAAATTGGCTCCGTCGATCGCGAAGCGGAGGTCGGGTTTTGGCTGCAATTGCGGATCAAAGGTGACTTTGATGCCGTATGCTTTCGTGACCTGTTCCACCAGGGCCCGCTCGTCGGTACGAATGTCGAAGCTCGCGGATTTGTCCAGAGGCTCCAAATGAGGAAGAGGAGCTAATTCGGGTGACTGCCTCCAAGTGCCAAGCGAGGCGATTTCGATGGGCGGCTCCGGATGAGCTTTCTCTTCCTCGGCTTCCAACCGCTTTACTTCAGCCGAAATGTCCGCATTCTGCACTTCGGCCTTGATCAGTAGTTGAGCGGCTGAGGCCAGGGCGTCGCGGTTCGAAACGTAAGTTGAGTTGTGTGGCTCGCGCGCGGCGGCTTCGGAATAGAGCAGGTACGCACGAACAACCTGCCCGGAATCGCGGGCGGACTCGGCCGCTCTCGCCAGGCGGGATGCCGCATTGTCTGCTCCCCAGAGGAGAGCAGTACCGATAAGCCCACACACGAGAAACCGCTGCATTACAAGGAAAGGACGTTTTGCAACACGAAACGTGCAGAGACGAGCGGCAACCGCCTAGTGTCCCGGAGCAACATACCCGGGCGGATGTGCCGCACCCTCACCGAAGAAGTATTCTTCCATCTGGCGAAGCAGGAACTCCTGCGCCTCGGGAGTGCCGAGATTCAGACGATATTCGTTCATGATCATCTTCATCTGCTCCACCCACATCTTCCAGGCTTCTTTCGAGACGTTTTCGTAGATTCTCTGCCCAAGGGGGTGGCCGTCAAACGGAACCTCGTCCAGTCCGGGCAATTCCTTCTGCAGCTTGACACAGAAAACCTTGCGCTCGGGCTTGGCAACGGGTCCGGTGGTGCTCGCCATTAAACTCTCCTTCTGCTTTCTCTTCTTGAGGATAGCCCAGGAGGTCACGGCCGGACGCGAGTTCTAGCCGAGCGGCGCCGGAACGGGAGGAGCTTGAAACACGGGAAGAGGCGTAGAGTTTTTCGGAGCGCTCTCTCGTTCCATGAAGCTTGAGAAGCGGAGAAGAGACCCATGCTGCGCAAATTGAGCCTGCGCGGCCCGCAGATAGCGGCGTAAAACATCGGGTTTCGAGGATTTACGAATGCGACTGTTCTGCAGATCGAGCAGTAATTCCAGTTCGGTCTGTGTGAATGTGTGACGCCGAACGGTGCCACTAATTAGCTCTTGGACGAGTTGGCTAAACGAAACAAACGTGAAACGCGGATCGGTCACAGTCAGTGAGTGGGCAAATGGCCAGAGATCTCTTAGAATTTTTCGCGATTTGCCCTGCCGAACGCCCACTCTGTAAATGAGATAGTGGTTTACCTCTCCCATTTGCTCCCACGGCTATTCAGCCCATCAGCCGATGGCGGAGCTGCCTCTGTTTTGCCGGGTCTGCTTGGATTTCTTGCAGCGATCCTGCTGTTCAGCGGCATTGACGATTTCATTCCGGTTCTCATTTGCCTCGTACATCGTATGTTTGGCGCTAAAAAAGCAGAAACGGCCGGAGCTGAAGATCCAGAGGTATCCGAACGCCGCATCGCGATTTTTGTCCCTTGCTGGATGGAATACGGCGTGATCGCCAACATGGTGCGCCATAACCTGTCGGTGATCAAGTACCGCAACTTCGACATCTTTCTTGGCGTTTACCCCAACGACGAAAAGACGTCCGCAGTCGCCGAAGAGCTTAGCCGGTGTTACCGGAACGTGCACGTCGCGGTGTGTGCCCGGCCAGGGCCAACCTCAAAAGCGGACTGCCTGAACAACATCTTCGCGCGCATGATGAGCGTCGAGGCAGAGCGCGACTGTTACTTCGATACGGTAGTGTTGCATGACGCGGAAGACCTGGTTCACCCTGATGCTTTGGCCACGATCAACCGCGAGCGTGCGCGTCATGCCATGGTGCAAATCCCTGTGCTGCCGCTGCCCACTCGGTTCACGGAGTTCACTCATGCCATTTATTGCGATGAGTTCGCCGAGTTCCAAACCATCGACATGCGTGCCCGCGGTTTCAGCGGGTCCTTCATCCCATCGAACGGCGTAGGCACTGGGTTTGCCCGATACATCCTGGATCGGCTCGGAGAGGAACGCGGTATTATCTTCGATCCGGTGAGCCTGACGGAAGACTACGAGATCGGCGTCTATATTCACCGCGCCGGCTACCCGCAAACTTTCGTTCCACTGCAGTTCACAAATGGTGACACCGTAGCCACTCGAGAGTACTTTCCGCGGAAGATGCGATCGGCCATTCGGCAAAGGACTCGCTGGGTCACTGGTATCGCTCTTCAGGGCTGGGCGCGGGATGGATGGCGCGGCAGTTTACGGGTGAAGTATTGGTTTTGGCGGGACCGCAAGGGAGTGATCACAAATCCGCTGGGACTTCTCACCAACATTCTGTTCGTTTTCGGAGTCGTTGATTTCGCGGAAAGCGCGGCACAGCACCGGGCTTGGGCCTTCGCCACGTCGAATCCCATCGTGGTCGAGCTGTGCCTGTTGACTTTCACGCTTGCAGTGTTTCCGTATCGCGCTTCGAATGGCTTGCGTCAGGCGAATCTATGGGCTTGCGTTCGCGCTGGGAGTTCCGCTGCGCTCATTCCACGGCAATCTCATCAATTGCTCGGCTTCGTTCCGCGCCGTCTTCAGTTATCTGCATGCGAAAAGGAATAAGCGGCATGTCGCGTGGCTGAAGACAGATCACGCTTATCCCACGAGAAACGCTTTGCAGATCCGGCGGCGTGAGCTTCCGGACGTCATTGTCAGCTCGGGTCTCATCACCGAACAGGAATTGGCGGCGTTTGATTCTCAGGCTTCGGCTCAACACGAATTCGAGGACTTCCTTCTCGGTCACCAGATCATTTCGGAGGAAGAGTTATGTCAGGCGTTGAGTGTTGCAATCCGGGCTGCCGGTAACGAAGGTGGATCTCTCGGCGCTGAATCCGCGTGTTGCCCAGAGTCTTCCCGCAAGGGCACAGAAGGACCTGAATGTGATCCCGTATCGCATCGAGAAAGGTCAGCTACTCGTGGCAGGCGCACGCGTTCCGTCGCCGGGCTTGCTCGAGGAACTAACAAAGTTCACGCAGCTGCCCATTGAATTCCGGCTCGTTACGCGAAAGCACTTCGAGGAGATCAAGACCGCGCTCGCACTCCCAATCGGCTAAGGCTTTGCTCGTTGCGGATTGAAGAAGTCGACCGGAGATAAATCGACGACCTTCCACTTGCCCTGTTTCTGAACCAGCGTCAGATTGATATCCGCGCTTCGTTGACTACTGGTGCTTGTGGCGGGATCCGTCAACGTCAGCTGCCAGGTGACTTGCAGTTTCGTATCTGACTCGCGATCATCTTCGTCCTTGATCTCTACATCGCTCGCCACCTGATACGCCTGGGTCAGGCCCGCGAAGTAGTCCCGCAACTTGCCGTAGTCTTTGAACGACTTGTCGATCGGACCGAGCGCATCGGACGGGTTGCCGCCGGACAAAGCCGACGCGATGTAAACGACTTGTGCTCGAATGTCCTCGGGGCGATCTGCGCGCAGACAATTGCGGAACGGCTACCAGAGTACCGGCCGCGGTCATCAGCGCTCGCCTTCGCGTGATTGCTGTCAAGTCCTGTAGCTTCCGTTGATCTGGATATAGCCTTCGGTCAGGTCGCACGTGAAAAATCGAGCACTGCCGGAGCCGCCTTTCTCGACTCGCAGATCGATGGTGACACGGTTTTGGTCGAGCTTGGTCTTGAGCGCCGCCTCATCCATATCGACCGCTAAGCCCGCGCGGCAAACGGGAACGTCCTGGAGCAGAACCGTGACCTTGCGCGGATCGAATTGGACTCCGGAGTAGCCGGCGGCAGCCAGAATGCGGCCCCAGTTCGGATCACTACCTGCGATGGCTGTCTTCACCAGAGGCGAGTTGGCGATACTGCGCGCGACCTGCCGCGCTTCGTCCTCGGTCTTGAATCCCGCGGTTCGGATCACAATGAGTTTCCGGGCACCTTCGCCATCTGCCGCAATCTGTTCGGCAAGGCTTTCCATCACGCGTGTGACGGCTTCGGCGAAGGGCGTCAGTTCCCTTCTCCCGATCTTTATCTTTGACGCGCCATTCGCAAGCAGTGCGACCGCATCGTTGGTCGACATGTCACCATCGACGCTCAGCGAGTTGTAGCTTCGAGCCGTTGCGACAGGTGAGGATCCGCTGCAGTGTTCGCGAGGGGACAGCCGCATCCGTCAGCACGAAACCCAAGTGTTGTCGCCATGTTGGGATGGATCATGCCGGAGCCTTTGGTCATGCCCGCAATGCGTACCGAGCCTCCGCGAACTCGCAGCGTTTCGAATGCTGTTTTCATTCGAAGGTCGGTTGTCATCATTGCTTTCGCCACGGGTTCGAAGCTTGCAGGCGACAGGGCAGCCACGAGCTTTGGCACGGCGTTCGTCAGCAGTTTTCGATCGAGTTCGACCCCGATGACGCCTGTCGAAGCAGGAAAAACGTACTTTGTCTTGGTCTTAAGCGCCTTTGCCACCGCTTTCGCGGATGCAAGAGCAACGGCATCACCTGTACGAGTGGCACAGTTCGCGTTCCCGGCATTGACGAGAATGGCCGCGATCTTGCCGCCCGAAGCGCGCAGGTGTTTTCGGGCCAGTGTCACGGGAGCAGCCTCAACAAGATTTTTCGTAAAAACTGCTGCCGCGGCCGCCGGAACATCCGAACAGATCAGACCGACATCATCGCGGACGTCTTTGCGTATTCCGGCATAAACGGTCGCATAGCGGTAACCAAACGGAAGCATTATTGATCCTCTCCCATGCGTTCACCGGACTGCGGCTTATAGCCGTTGATAAATGCTTCAGCGCTCATTCGTTTCTTGCCTCCCGGCTGGACCTCGGACACATGTAACGCTCCTCCACCGGTCCCGACCAGCAACTTCTTTGCGTCCACGGCCATGATGCCCGGCGACAACGACCCGTCCTCTACCGGTTCCGTTCTAACAAGAGACAGCGGCTGCCCCCGAAAGGTGGTGTAAGCACCTGGCCAGGGCGTAAAGCCGCGACGTCGATTGTTGATCTCGTGCGGCCGTGCAGTCCAATCCACCCGTCCGTCCTCTTTTTTCAGGATGGGCGCGAGAGTTGCTTCCGCGTCGTTCTGCTTCTCTTGTTGTCGCTTTTCCATTTCGAATCTCGTCGACCGTGTTGACCAAAAGCTCTGCACCCATCGCAGCCAGGCGAACGCTCAACTCCGGCGCGGTTTCTTCGGCGCCAATCGCCGTGCTTGCCTTGGCGAGCATGTCGCCCGTATCCAGGCCGGCGTCGATCTGCATGATCGTGACGCCCGTGGTGGTCTCGCCGTTCGCAATCGCCCATTGAATGGGGGCCGCGCCGCGATACTTCGGCAGCAGCGAAGCATGAACATTCAAGATACCCGAACTGCGGAAGATCGATGATGCTTTGCGGAATGATCTGGCCGTAGCCGACCACAACCATCAAATCGGCCTCGAAAGCGCGGAGTTGTTCGAAGTTCTCCGGCCGGCGGATCCGTTCCGGTTGAAATATCGGAATGCCGAGGCGCGACGCGGCCTGTTTCACCGGCGATTCGGCCAACTGCTGGCCTCGACCCTTCGGTCGATCCGGCTGTGTGTAAACAGCCAGGACCGAATGTCCGGACGCGACCAGGGCGTCAAGAGAAGGCACAGCGAATTCGGGAGTTCCCAGGAAGACGACACGCATCGGTAGGCTTTCGCGGCCTTAGTCCCACTCGCCGGCTTTTTGAAGCTTCTTGATCTTGCGTTTGATGATGTCGCGCTTCAACCCGCTCAGATGATTCAGGAAGAGAATGCCGTGAAGGTGGTCGATCTCGTGAAGCAGCGCACGCGCCAGCAATTCCTGGCCGCCAATCTCAATCGGCTCGCCGTTCGCGTTCTGAGCTTTCACCGTCACTTCGATTTGCCCGCGTCACCAGTTCTCGAAACCCAGGGATACTCAGGCAGCCTTCCTCGCCGGTTTGCTTTCCTTGTTTGAAGGTGACTTCCGGATTGATGATGACGATCTTTTTGCGATTCGTCTTCGCCGACGCTGACGTCGATCACCGAGATCTGTTTACTGACCCCGACTTGAGGCGCGGCCAGACCTACGCCCTTGGCTGCATACATGGTCTCCCACATATCGGCAATGAGTTGATTCAGTTCTTCGGTGCCGAAGTCAACGATCTTTTCCGCTTTCTCTTCCAGCACCGGATCACCGTATTTAACTATCTTTCGGACCATGTTTCCTGCGTTGCCCAGCGGCTAAAACGCCTTGACCTGAGCGAGATAATTTTCGTAATTGCGCTTTGTTTCGCGCAAGGAGTCACCGCCGAACTTTTCGAGGAAAGCCTGTCCTAAGACAATGGCCGCCATCGCTTCGCCGATCACACCCGCTGCGGGCACCACTGCAACATCGCTGCGTTCGTAGGCCGCAAGCGCCGGCTCCCGGGACTCTAAATCTACAGATTCAAGCGGACGCCTCAAAGTTGATATCGGTTTAAGAAATCCGCGAATAATGACGTCCTCTCCGTTCGTAATGCCGCCTTCCAGTCCGCCCGCCCGGTTAGATCCCCGGCGAAACGATTGCCCTTCCTTTTCGTAGTGGATCGTGTCCTGCACTTTAGAGCCGTACGAGCGTGCGCCCTCCTCGGCAGCTCCGATTTCCGCGCCTTTGACAGCCTGGATCGAGACGATCGCCTGCGCGAGGCGCCCGTCGAGCCGCGTGTCCCAGGCGATGTGCGAGCCCAAGCCGACAGGCAGTCCATGAGCAACAACTTCGAACACGCCCCCAATCGTGTCTCCCGTTCGATACGCAACGTCCACCGCTTCTTTCATGCGTGCTTCAGTTTCGGCATCGACACAGCCCAGCATCACCTCGTCCCGCTCGCTGAGACTCCGGACCTCTTCCCAGGCGGCCGTGCGCTCGAGTTGGACCGGCCCACCGCGACCACATGGCTCAGAATCTCGACCCCGAATGCGCGCAGGAACGACTTTGACGAGCGCGCCGACAGCAACACGAGCCGCCGTTTCCCGGGCACTGGCCCGCTCCAGGATGTAGCGCGCCTCCGGGAAGTCGTACTTGATGGCGCCGGCGAGGTCCGCGTGCCCCGGACGAGGTCGCTTGACCGGTTTCTCCGACCCGGGACCGCATCCGTTGATTGGACGGGCAAGGTACCCGTCCAGTTCTTCCAGTCTTTATTTTCGATAAGGATTGCGATCGGGGAGCCGATCGTCTGGGAATGGCGCACGCCGGAAACGATACGGACCTGGTCCGTTTCGATCTTCATCCGGCCGCCCCGGCCGTAATCCTTGCTGCCGTCGCCAGAGTTGCCGGTCGATGTAACCGATATCGACCGGCACGCCGGCCGGAAGGCCGGTCAAAGTGGCGACAAGGAACTCTCCGTGGGATTCTCCTGCTGTCTCGAAGCGCAACATCGAAACTAACCATGGTAGCGACCCATCTGGGATAATTTCGACAATGGAGCAAGTGCAGCGCACGATCCGGCTGGCGTCCCGGCGCCATTTGTTCGTCGAGGGCGCCGCGCAGGTGGGCCTTGCCGTTTCGATTGCCGGGGCGGGACTTATCCTCCTGCTGATTTTGGGAACCAATATCTTCGAGTGGTATTGGCCCGCGTTGCTACTCATTGCCGGACTTGCCGTGCGGCGTTTTCCGGCTTCGGCAGCGCGCGCTGACCCAGTACCGGATTGCTCAGATAATCGATCGCAAGCTTGCCCTCAGCGATTCTCTTTCCACCGCCCAATACCTTTCAGAACATCCGCTCACTGGTCACGACGACGCAATCCGGTTCCAATTGAAGCCAGGCGGACGAACTGGCGAAAACCGTGCGTGTTGATATGGCGTTCCCGTTCCAGGCGCATCGTATCTGGGCGGTGGCCGGCGGCTCTGGCCGCCGTTAGTTTCGGTCTGGTTGCGGTGCGGTACATGGTGACGAACAGCCTTAGCCTTCATCCGCCGCTCGTTTCGTTCCAACTCACTTCAGTGTTCGAACGGGTTGAGAGATCACTCGGCAAGAAGAAGGACGACACTCGCGATCTCCTGGCGCATGATCGTGACGTCACGACCAGAGCGGATTCCGCGGGTTCCCAGCAGCCTGACAAGGCCAGCCTGCCGCCGCAAGCGCCCGGCCTGGAGAATCAAGGCCGCAAAAGCGGCCAACGGCGATCCTTCTCAATCCTTGAACCAGGGAGAAAAGATCGAAAGACGACGGCCGTAATGACGCGGGCGGGCGAGACTCTCTGTCGCCAAAAGGTCAACAGGGGGACAAAGCGCCCGGCGAAAACATTCCTCGTCAGCGCCAAAACCCGGAGATCAGACGAAAGAACAATCCGGCAAGGACGGCAAAAGCTCCGAAGGCCTCATCAACCGGATGAAGGACGCCCTCTCCAGCCTGGCCGTCGAAGATGCAGCCTAACCAGAACCAGCAGGGACAAAACGGACAGGCGAAGGACGACAAGGCGGCACAGGAAAAAGCCGCCGGCCAGCAACAGGCCTCGAACAACAGTAAGAGATCAGCAGGGCAGCCAGCAGCAGGACGGAAAGGGCCAGCAATCCGACCAGAACCAGAGCGCGGAAGGACAGGGTCAGGGCCAGACCGCCGAAAAGGCAGAGTCAGCCCAGGGTCAGTCGAGCGATCAGTCCCCGCAGAAGGGCGCGGATGCGCATTCGGGCGTTGGCAGGCAGGATGGCGACAAGGGCATAAAAGACGCCGAGCAGCTCAAAGCCATGGGCAAACTGGCCGACCTGATCGGGAAGCGGTCGGCTCAGTTGACGGGTGAGATGACCGTCGAGACATCGTCGGGCAAACAGCAACTCAGAACGCAGTACTCACAGAAACTCGGGCGAACACACGGATTCGGGCGGCGAGATCAATCGCAACGAGGTTCCGCCGATCTTCCAGCGCTATGTGCGCGAATACATGGAAGAGGTCCGGAAGGCGGACAAGAGTAACCAGTAGACGACTGCAGAAACCATACCCGGTTTTGCTGGGTACGCGAATGGCGCTCCGAGTCCTAGATGAGATTGCAGAACGGTTAGAGTCGTCTCACAATCAGCGACTTGTGCATTCTCGTTGACGGAGATGTTGCGATCGGGCGACGCCGAATGCCCGTCCGCTCCCATACTCAACTACCGAGTAGCGGAACACAGGCTCACAGCGGAAGGGGTGATAGGATTTTCCGAATGACACATTCCTTGGAGGCAATCATTCGGCAAGCATACGCCGCCTTCGGGCGCGGTGACGTTGACGGCTATCTAGCCGCATGCACTAGTGATTTCACTTTCAACGTGGCAGGGCGAGGCGGTATCTGTGGCGTTTGGGCGGGGCAGAAGGGCTTACACGAGCTCGCGGCTAAAGCTATGGCGATCTCCGGTGGAACGTTCAAAGAGGAGGTCGAGGATGTTTTAGCACGTGAGCGACATGCTGTGGTACTGACGCGACACCGCTTCACACGTGACGGGTCGTCGAGGGACTACCGCACAGCCCATGTATACGATGTCGAGCACGGAAAACTGGCACGCTGTTTCGAGCAGCCGCGAGATGCTGCCGCATTTCACGAAGCCTGGGGATCTTCAGAACACTGATGCCGTTGAGCTTCTAAGGAGAGGCAATACCCTGCGGCATGTATCGCGACCGACTGAAGCGGACAGCGTATTCGGCACTGCGCAAAGCGTGTGAGTTCGGCTCTACTTTTGTCTGGCCTGCTTGCCGTGGATCCGTTCCGAGCTGAGCGGTGATCTAGACAGAAACACGCACTTGCCACCTTATTCGCTCCATTTTCGAGTGGCGGACGGCTCGGACACAAGTTCTAAACATTAGTCAGACAAGTCGGCATTTTGCGCCCACGAGATTCCCCGAATGGCCGTTCACGAGGGCGATTCAAGGGTATAGACTTCAGCAATGAGATCGAAGGCAAGCGTCAGTGTGCTCGCCGTATATCTCCGCTTTCTTGTATCGCTGGCAATGGTGGGGACCGCCTGTACTGCTCAGCTAGCAACAAGTCCCAAGATACAGCCTCATGCAACTGCGGGTACGCGCCTCATAACCCTTGGTACGGCAGGCGGGCCGCTGCCAACGAAGGATCGCGCTCAGTCCTCGAATCTGCTGGTTGTGAACGGAACTCGCTACCTGATTGATGCTGGGGACAACGTCACGCGACGAATTGTACAATCCGGCTCTGATTTCCGCCAAATCGGCAAGATCTTCATCACCCATGCCCATAGCGACCACACGATGGGCCTTGCGACGCTCATGGTCTCAGCGTGGGAGTTTCAGCGGCCTGACCCGATTGATATCTACGGGCCGCCGGGTATCGAGGCGCTCGTCACAGGCGCTTTACGGTATCTTACTGCCAACGCCGAGATTCGTTGGGCAGAGGGTAAAACCTCTCCCATGGCTGAACTCTTCCGGGCACACGAAGCGCGGCCTGGGCTCGTTTTTCGTGACAACAACGTTAGAGTGACTGCGGTTGAGAACACCCACTTTCACTTTCCGGTTGGTAGTCCGCCCTACGGAAAGTACAAATCCTATTCCTATCGCTTCGAAACCGCTGACCGCGTCGTCGCCTTCATGGGTGATTCTGGTCCTTCCGAGGCGGTGATCGAATTGGCCAACGGTGCCGATCTACTTGTGACGGAAGTGATGGTTGTCGACGAGGCGCTTGAAGTTCTCAAGCGGAACGGCTCATGGCAGGCAAAGACCCCCGTCGAACAGAATGGCTGGATGGTTCACATTACTGGGGAGCACATCACCCCGGACGAGGCCGGGAAGATAGCCGAGAAGGCACGCGTCAAAACTCTCGTGATGAGTCATTTTCCGCCGACGGTTCATCCCGATGACGATTTCCAGCGTTATATTGACGCCGCCAAAAGGTATTTCTCTGGGCGTATCGTCGTTGCTAAAGACCTGATGGAGTTCTGATTCGGCATAGTCGCTGACATTTAACAATGTTGTATGTCGTGCTCCGTAGGCAGGCTTATCGGTACGGCGAGGAAGAGATATCCAGATCGGATCGTCGCGAGTGATAGTAAAGTGCTCGTTCGTTCAGTGCGCAACCTGACGCTCAGGGTAACTCGGCGCTTGACTATCCATCGCGGTCCAGTGACGGGCAACCCGTCAATTGAAGCGTCCCGCGTAGTGCGCCTCCTCCCATTCGGGTCCAGTTTCCGGATGGCGGACATCCATGTAAGTCGAAAGTCAAGAGAAAACACACGTCTCCTGACGCGCGCTTCGGAGGAGCGCGCAAGAACTTGTAAACCAGATTCACAGCTCGCCTGAGTGCCTCACGGCGGTAGTCCCTGCTTCTCGCAGGACCGGACATCCATTTGCTGCCTCGAGCCCGAAAGGCCGTCGCAGATGATTGAGTTTGTGTTCGCTGCCAGTCCCGAAACAATTCGGAGGGAGCCTCAGGGCAAGCGCCCTTCGCTCAGTCGGCCATCTGCAGGACCTAGCAGCCTGCGCGCTGTGTGATCTCGGTTGTTTTATGAGTGCGCTTAAGCTGCGGCGCTACTGCTTTTTTCTGCCGGCACAAATGGCCGATTCGCACGATCCACCGCAAGCAGGTACGTCACCATCTTGCGAGCGACCGCGATGGTCGCTCGATTCACATTGCCTTTTTCTTTGGCTTTTTCATAGACCAAGGCGAGTTCGTGACTCTGCTTGGGCGCCAGCTTCGCGGCTTCCACCAAAACGTGTTGAATATGCTTGTTGCGCTGTTTAGAAAGCGGTGTTCGCAGAACTTTCTCGGCCGAACTCTTTTCGTCGCCACACAATCCGCAGTAGCTGATCGCTTGCTTCACCGAGTGGAAGCGCGAAACATCGCCGATCTCCAGTGCCCACGTGAGCGCCGTAATCGGTCCTACGCCGGGAACAGTCCTGAGGTTCTGTAGCCGCTCCTTCAATAACGGATCACGTTCCAGCGAACTGACTAGAGCATAGTCGGTCTTTTGTAGTCGTTCGATGGATTCGCGGCTAAGCTTGAGCAGTGGCCGGATGCTTTCCTCCACTTCCGGGTTCGTGGCGAGCAACTCTCGGAAATACTTCACCTTATGCAACCGCTGTTTGTTGTGAGTCACTCCGGTCTCGAGCAGCAGTCCTGACACCCGATTCTTCATCTGAACCATCTGCCGTACCAGCAGATGGCGATAGCGCAGCGTGCGGCGCCGATCTCGAATCTGCGTCGAGACCATGTGGCACTCGGGCAGGAAGTCACAACGGAGGCAGTCTGCAATCTTACCGGCATCGATCGTGTCGTTCTTCTTCTTGGAGGCGGCGATCGCCCGCAGCATCAACGGATGCGCCACTTTCACCTGTGCAGCCTGCGGCAGCAGATGATCGTAAATCCATCCTGTGAAGATGGTCGCTTCCATAGCCGCCATCCAAGGCTGAGGAAGGGTCTTCATCCAGTGATCCAGATTCGTGCGGGTCGCCGGAATCGTCCCTTGCTGCTGAATCCCGCCGCTCACGTCTTTCACGCAGTAGCTGATCGTCTTCTTGTGGACGTCGAGCCCGATGTAATACATATCTTTTGAGGAGCCTCCATGGTTGTTCTCTGAATCAACGTCTCCGTTGAGTTCAGCTTCTTGTACACCCACGCGCTCGTCGCTCGACTTACATTCAAACAATCCAGGAACAATACCTTCCATGAATGCCGAGTCTGCGAAATATGTTCGGAGGATCGTAGGATGGAGCCATGGAGAAGCACTTCGAGTACAACTTCAACGATCAGTCTGATCGCAACCGCATATCGTTTGACTGCTCCGAATCGCAGTCAGAACAACTGCATGCTTATGTCGAGGGCAATGAAGCCGTGATTGTGGCGAACTGCGCGGGCTTCATGACCCTTGCCAAGCTGTGCCTCCAACTCGCTCTCGGTTCTTACAAGCCCGGATTTCACATCCACATCCGAGAAGATTTTAGCGGCGACGCTGCCCAGCCCGATCAATTGAGGCTAGCGATTACTGATCGACGCGATTAGCTGTCGGATGACGGGCAATCCGGACAGAACTTGCCGACTCCGGCCGATCCATACTGGGAAAATGGATCGCAAATGGCAGATGAAGATCTGCAACTGAACCGGAGCGGCTCAAGGCCGAAAAATCTGCAGGCCACTCATTTCACTCTGTGCTTGACGCCAAGGGGCTACACAGTCTGATACCCGGATCTGGACGAGTCCGCTCTGGGCTTTGCCGCATCATGATATTACGTTTCAGAATGCCAGCGATGGATAAACTCGACCTTTCTCTCCGTTATCTAAGTGTCCATCCGGACGATCATCTGCAAGGGTCAGCGGACGCAGCCTACACCCTGATCGAGTACGGTGATTATCAGTGCCCCGGATGTGGTCGTCTCTTCCTTGTTATCCGCGATCTGCAGGCAGAGCTAGGCGTCATGCTTCGTATCGCCTATCGGCACTATCCGTTTTCCGGTATTCACCCGCAAGCACAACTGGCCGCGGAAGCCGCTGAGGCAGCGGGAGCTCAAGACCAATTTTGGGAGATGCACGGCCTGCTATTTGAAAATCAAAACGCGTTGGCGCCAAAGGATTTGTATCGATATGCCGAGCAGATTGGTCTCGACGACAAACGTTTCCGCGATGACGTGAAAGCCCGACGCTATCGCGATCTCGTCAAGGAGCATTTTCGGCGCGGTGTAGAAGATGGCGTGTATGGGACGCCGGGGCTCTTTATTAATGGCATCCGCCACAATGGCACTCTCGATCTCGATACACTCCGCGCCAGGATAGTGACCGCTGAGAGCGGGGTTTGAGACTCGGCACGGCGAAGCGGAAGGAGCTTAGTCGAACCGATTCTCGCGGCCGCTTTACAGGTGCCTGGCGGGGCAGATGCCGCATGGTTCCACGATGGAGTTTTGCAGTGCACATCTGATCTAGTCGCCTATCCGGCATGTATGTTGCGGGAAGGCCTGCTATCAGCTTGTTCGATTCTAATTACCGGATGGCGCGACAATCCGGCCGTAGACGCGACTCAATTTCCCAATTGTGCTTCACCGGTACCTAGTGGCTGCCGACTTCGGGATCGACGTTTTTTGCAATCGCAAGTTCCGTGTCAGCCTCGGCGACCTTGTTTTCCGCCCGGAGTGTCAAACTTAGGCTGTAGTGAAGAGACGCCGTCAGAGGATTCACGTTGAGTCCCTCGCGGTAGATCTTGATCGCCTCTTCGTAGTGACCCTTGCTATAGAGTGCGCCGCCCCAGTTCAGATAAGCCGGCACATAATCCGGATCGATGTCGATAGTTTGCTGATATTCGGCGATTTCGTTCGAGTTGCCAAGTGCGCCGTATGCAATGCCCAAATTGAAATGCGCGCCAGCGTCACGCGGGTACAGACGGGTCGTGATCTCGAGAATGGCAGCACCGATCTGGGCATTTCCCCCCTCGCCGTACTCAATACCGAGATAAGTCAATGCGCGTAACAGGCGAGGATAAAGTTTCAAGGCGCCGAGCAACTCACGGGATGAGTCTTGCAGTCTGCCCTGCTTCCGCAGATCCATCGCGCTGTTGAATACTGCTTCAGCCTCTTGACGGAAGGTACGCGACATCCGTTGAACGATGAAATACTTGCCGTTTGCTTCTATGATCGGCGAGGTTTCTCCGGGCTCCAATGTCAGAGCAGCGGACGACCATGCCGGATCGAGTTGTGCTGTCTCAACGTCGCCAAGGTAGCCTCCCCCCTCCGCTGTTGCAGGATCGACTGAATTGGCACGGGCGAGGTCGAAGAATGAGCCGCCCTTCGAAAGTTGCCGCTGGATGTCCGACGCTTTTTCCCGATCATTGAAAACCATGAGCCGCAAGAAGAGATGACGCGGAACGATGGTCGTCCGCCCTGCCGTATTAAGAGCGACTGTTCGTTTCTGGTCTAGCGGGGCGCGTATCCAGTGTTCCGAGATAGTAAACGCACCCCGTTTCTCGTCTGCCATGTGGCATGTTACACAGCCCGAATCACGGTTGACCGGACACAGGCCGGCGTGTTTCGTGATGGAAGCACCATGACATGCTTTGCACGTCCTCTCCGCCCTGGCAACTAAGACCGAGCGGGGTGCATCCTGGTGCGGATTGTGGCAGTTTGTGCAGGTGATCTGACCCGCGGTTTGACGCCAGCACTCGCTGTTCTTTAGCGCAGTGACTTGATCGGAAATTAACACGTCGTCCGGCATGGGGTCGGCGAGATAACTTGACCCGGCGTGACATTGCGAGCATGGCAGCATGCGGTTCTCAATGGAGAGCTTGCCGGGATTCAGAATGCCGTGGTTCGGAGTTTGCTTTCCGATTGCATCCAGATGCGGTTGTCCGGGGCCGTGACAGTTTTCGCAGGAGACGCCGGTCTCGATGTGGCCGCCGAGTTGCCGAGGCTGAACATGGCAGCCGAGGCATCTTTTCTCGAGGTATGGGGTCAGTACGCGTCCGAATGCCGTTTCATAAGTCGACGGTTTCCCTTCGGGAAACCCGAGCGACATAGCGAGCCCGTCCTGACCTGCAGAATGAAAGTACCGGGCTTCGAGCAGGCGAGAAACGGGGAGCGGCAGGCCATCGATTTCAGGAAGGCGGAAGAGAAAACTTAGCCCGTGTCTCTTACCACCAATGATGGCTTCCAGGGGAAACTCCTGGGCAGGCCGCCTTGGCATTTGCACCCGGTACTTGAAAGTCTCGCCGGATCGTTTTAGCGAGTAGGTAATCGGGGGTGCCGGTCCTTCCTCATGAGCTTGGGAATAACTGGCCGGCAGGTTTGTGGTGGCAAGCCCCCGCCAAGTGCCGGCCATGTTTGTGCGAGCCTGTGAGGCGGCGATTTCGTTGTGGCACCCGGCGCATATGTCGCGGCCCACGTACCCACTTCCGTCAGCCAGTACCGAAGGGGAGAACCAGACACCAAGGAGAGACCAGAGTAGAAGGTTCCTTCCGGTGCGATTGAACCCCGTGTTGCCCACCGAGGCTTCTGATAAGATCAGCCCCGCTCTGTGGCGCGTACAATCCTTTCTTACTGCCCAGTGCTCGAACTTGGTGCCACGATCTTGATCGCCCTTACGCATGTCCAGCCAAGCGGCCGCTCGACCTATTGACTCTCGCAAAATATAGCGTCACGGTCTGAGTAATTCGGCGCCTGGCTGGCGATCGGAAACGCAGCTGGCGTCCGGCGCAATTTCCATACACTAGAGAAGCGCCGTTTCGAGGCCATGTGGCTATTGGATGAAGGACTGAACCAGTCCGAAGTTGCGCTGTGGTGCGCGCCAGACCATTAGCGAGCGAACACGGGATAAGCTGTCGGCTGCCCGACGCAAAGGCGAATGGATCGGCGGTACCCCGGTGCTCGGTTGTAACTTACTCGCCCGTTCCGGACTGAAAAAGAAGCCGGCTCGCAGACCCGCGATAAATAGAAGTTAAGGCTCGTGAGGCCGAATGCTCAGTGTTTATCCCGGCTCTGCAGCACTGATTGGGCGTAGTAGTTCACGACCTTCGCCTCGCTCCGCGCAACTTCGTAAAAAGCAGACCGCAGCACCTGTTCTTTTCCCTGGAATAAGCCCTGCCGGATTTCTTCCTGTACGCGCGGATCGCTCAACATGCGCTGGCCGGCCGGTTCCTTCGAGATCAGCTTGATGATTCGATAGCCCTCGGTGGTGTGAAGAACCGGCGACACCTGGCCCGGATTCATGCCGAGAATCACTTTGCGCAGCTCCGGGTTGGCCTGGTTGAGCGCGGATTCCGGTACAAATCCTAAATCTCCGCCGTTCGGAGCGGAATTCGGATCTTCCGAATAGGCCTGCGCGATACCGGCGAAATCCTCGCCCTGCCGTACGCGCATCGAGAGTCCCTCGATCTTGGTTCGCGCTTGCTGGTCATTTTGTGCCTTATCGTTCTTCAAATTGCCGGCCGCGTTGCTTGCCGTGGGTGTCACCAGAATCTGGGCCAGGTGAACCTTATTCTCGGTGAGATTGAAAGCGGGACCGCTCTTATTCGCCTCATAGAACGCACTTACATCCGCGTCGGAAATTGAGATATGAGAGCCGATCTCTTTGTTCACAAGTTTCTGGACGCTCAACTCTCGACGAATCTGGCCTTTCAAGTCCGTAACCGTCATCTTCTGCGTGTCCAAGACCTTCTGAAACTGCTCCTGCGTGTAGGGCGCTTTTACTTCGTTGAACTTGGCGTCGACGTCCGCATCCGACGCAAGCAGCCCTTCCTTTTCTGCCCGTTGCAGAAGAATCTCGCCGTCAATCAAGGCCCGGAGTGCCTCCAACCGGGCCTGGATCGTCTGGTCAGTATTACTTTTCAGATCGAGATTCGGCAACTGCGCAGCCAGAGTGCGGTCCAATTGCGCGTACGTGATGGGCCTGCCATTGACGGTTGCGGCAACATCCTTCGATACAGGTTGATGGCAGCCGGAAAGGAGGACCGAAGCAGCAAGGCAGACGGCAAATCCCAATAATCCGTTGCTGCTGGACATCGAAATTACTTTCATCAACTTTAAGCTTTGGCCTTCTTTATCTCTTCGGTAAGAGCAGGAACGATTTCGAAAAGATCACCCACAGCGCCGTAATCTGCGCTCTCGAAGATCGGAGCGTTCTCATCTTTGTTGATTGCCACGATGGTTTTGGAACCTTTGATGCCGACCAGATGCTGAATGGCGCCGGAAATCCCAACGGCAAAATAAACCTTCGGCGATACGGTTTGACCGGAGCTTCCCACCTGCCGCTCCATCGGCAGCCAGCCGTTGTCGCAGATCGGTCGAGAGGCGGCGAGTTCGGCACCGAGCGCCTCAGCCAGATCTTCCACCACTTTCAAGTTCTCTTTTTCCTTGATTCCCCGCCCGACCGAGACAATTACGTCCGCGCTGCTCAGGTCTACCGAGCGCTGCGCTTCCCGATATGGGGGCTCCGGTTTACTTCTGATCTGGGACGGCTTCGAGATTCACCTCGAATGGTTCGACGGCTCCCGGTCCGCTCCCCGCTTCCGCCGCTCGAAATGCTCCAGACTGAACCGAGATGAAAGCCGGACCCTCCGCGAATTTCACTTCGCTGTTCAGCTTGCCCTGAAAGAGCTGTCGCACAAACGTTGCGCTCTTGTCGGCCGCATTCACTCCGATGACGTCGCTGACCAGAGGCTTGCCGAATCGCGCGGCCACCTTTGGCGCAAAGTCGCGGGCTTGATACGTGTGGGGAAAGATTACGACGTCCGGCTGGACCTTCCGGATCAACTGCTCCAACGCCAGTGAATACCCGTCCGGCGTGTAGTCGGCAAGCAGCGCGTGGTCCAGCAGAAATACTTTTGCTGCTCCATATCTGGCTTGCTTGCGTCGCAAGTTCGCTGATGTCGTGGCCCATCGCCGCTCCATAGACATCACCGAAAACGCCACTCAACGAGGCGCCAGCGGTTAACGCTTCGAACGACATGCGGTTCCATTTCCCCGCCCGATGCTCAAAGACGACCAGGATACTCATAAAGCTCGCGCCTCAAACCGCAGCTTTTCGACCAGGTCATGAGCAACCTGCTTGGGATCTCCGGAGAGGAGTTGAAGCTGCTTGTTTCGTTCGGGCAGGTAAACGCGCACAGTCTCGGTCGCAGTTGCGGACTGCGTGTCGAGTCCCGACGCCTCGCAGAACCTTGATTTCCTTCGTCTTAGCCTTTTTGATGCCCATCAAGCGTGGCGTACCGCAGCCGCTTGATGCCCGACTGAATGGTCAAAACCACCGGCAGGGGCATTGTTACGTGCTGAAACCAGCCATCTTCCAACTCACGCTTCACTCGAACGCCCCCGCCTGAGGTTCCACTTCCATAACGATGGTCGCGTGAGCAAAGCCGAGCAACTCGGCGAGCAGCACTCCCGTTTGGCCAAATCCAAGATCGTCCGATTGCAGGCCGGTAAGAACAAAGTCCGGCGTTTCCGCCTTGATCGCATTTGCCAAGCAGCCGAGCAGTCGCGAATGCATCAGTCGATTGCCGCACTTGTCTGAACGTGAATTGCGCGGTCAGCGCCCTTTGCAAGAGCCTCGCGGATAGTCTGTGTAATGTTGGCCGGCCCAAGGGAAACAACAACCACCTCGCCGCCCAGCTTTTCCTTGAGCTGAAGAGCCTCTTCGAGCGCATAAGCGTCGGGCTCATTCATTTCGTAGGTGATGATCGGACTCATCCAACCAGGTACCATTCCCGTCGGTTTTGAGCGCGGAATCACGGGAAGGCACCTGCTTTACCGAAACGATGAATTTCATGGGGAGCGACGTCCTTCTATTTTTGGAAGAAGCGTCCCTTCCAGTATGCCGGATGGAAAATTGAAGAAGCGAACTGCGATCCGACGAGCGAATCGCGTTAATTGCTGTTGGTCGTGAATCGCCTGAAGACCAGGCATCCGTTCGTGCCGCCGAAGCCGAAACTGTTCGAAGCGGCGTACTCGATCGGCATGGGCCGAGCCTGGTTCGGCACATAGTCGAGGTCGCAGTCGGGATCCGGGTTTTCGAGGTTGATGGTTGGCGGCGCGATCTGGTCCCGCAAAGCAAGAACAGTGATTCCGGCCTCAAGGCCACCCGCTCCGCCGAGCAGATGGCCCGTCATGGATTTTGTAGAACTCACGGCCAGACTTCGTGCGTGCTCGCCGAAGGCGCGCTTCATGGCAAAGGTCTCAGCTTTGTCGCCTTGGCCGGTCGAGGTTCCGTGAGCGTTCACGTATTGCACCATCGAGGGCTCGATGCCCGCGTCTCGAAGTGCGTTCCGCATGACGCGGTAAGCACCGTCTCCATCGTCCGGCGGAGACGTGATGTGGTGAGCATCGCTGCTCATCCCGTAGCCCACCATCTCGGCCAGAATTGGCGCGTTCCGTTTCTGGGCATGTTCCAGGTCCTCGAGAATCAGAATCCCCGAGCCTTCTCCGACCACGAAGCCGTCCCGATCCCGGTCCCAAGGCCGGGAAGCACGATGGGGCTCATCGTTACGCGTCGAAAGCGCACGCATAGCCGCAAACCCGCCGATGCCCATGGGCGTGACGCAGGCTTCCGCTCCGCCGCAAATCATGACGTCGGCATAACCGTGCTGAATCAGCCGGAACGAATCGCCGATGGAATGCGCGCTCGTCGTGCAAGCGGTGGCGGTTGCGGAATTCGGCCCTTTCGCCCCGTAGCGAATGGATACGTAGCCGCTCGCGAGATTCACGATGCAGGACGGGATGAAAAAGGGCGAAATCCTGCTCGGACCGCGCTCGAGCAAGATCCGATGCTCTCGCTCGATCACTTCGAATCCGCCGATACCGCTGCCGATGTAGACACCGAAGTTCTCGGCTTCTTCCTCGGGAACTTTCAGGTTGGCCGACTTGACGGCAAACTCGGAAGCGGCCATCGCGAATTGAATGAACCGGCCCATCTTCTTCACGTCTTTTTTGTCGACGTAAAGCAAAGGATCGAAATTCTTCACTTCACCCGCGATGCGCGCCGCAAATCCCGTCGTATCGAACTGGGTGATCGGTCCGATACCGTTCTGGCCGTTCTTGATGGCCGACCAGTTCTCTTCCGTTCCCGATCCCACCGAACTGATGAGCCCGACGCCCGTTACAACGACCCTTCTCTTCACGTTGTTCTCCGAACGCCCGCTGCCTTTAGCGGCAGAAACGGGGAATACCTAACCCCCAAACTACTTTTTCTTCGCTTCGATGTAATCGACAGCGTCCTTAACGGTCTTGATCTTTTCAGCCTCATCGTCCGGAATATCGAGATCAAACGCTTCTTCAAACGCCATGACGAGCTCAACGATGTCGAGAGAATCCGCTCCCAGATCATCGACAAACGAGGCGCTTGGATCGACCTGGTTCTCGTCCACTCCCAGTTGCTCAACGATGATTTGCTTAACCTTTTCTGCTACTGCTGCCATTATTTTTCTCCTAGTATCTCCGCAAACACATCTGCAATTCGGCCAAGAAGTACTCGGTCCAACACTCTAACCTACATCATTGATTGAGAATAGAGCCAAACAGCAGGAAGCTCGCGGGGGTTTGGTAAGGTCACAAGAAAAGTTGAACGAGCCTTTACACAGTTGTAGCACTGCGCAAATGCCCCCAGGCCGGATCGCTCGAACCACTAAGCTGTAGATGTTGACTTCCGGCTTAAGTGTTCTGTATTTACACGGATTTGCATCCAGCCCCATGTCGAGGAAAGCTCGTTTTCTCCAGGAGCGCTTCGCCGAACGAGGCATTGGCTTCAATGCCCCCGATCTGGCGGGCGGGGACTTCTACCATCTCACATTATCGAGACAGATAGATGTAGTCCGCAAGGCGGCCGACGGCGCCGGGCCGCTGATCGTCATCGGTTCGAGCCTCGGCGGCTACCTGGCAACACTGTACGCGGCGGAACACGGTGGAGTGAGGCAGTTGGTTCTATTAGCGCCTGCTTTTGGATTCCACGACCTCTGGACGGAGCGACTGGGGCCCGAGGAGATCCGGCGGTGGCGCGATTCGGGCAAATTGTCCGTCTTTCACTACGGGACGGGCGGACAGGCAGACCTGTCGTACGAGTTTCTCGAAGATGCGGAGAAGTACCCTCCGTATCCGGACTGCCGCGTACCGACCCTGATCTTCCATGGAACTCAGGACGACCTGGTTCCCGTTGCGAACTCCGCGCGGTTCGTCGCGGCACACACGGATGCCCGGCTTGTCCGTCTAAACTCTGGGCACGAACTAACCGACGTTCTCGATGAGATCTGGATGGGTATTCAGGGGTTGTTCCCGCCCTGTTAACTCATTTTTCAGTGCTAAGCTGAAAATGTCCATCCTCCCCGGCGCCCATTTGTTGGAACGGTTAAATTTTATTGGGCGTCGTAACGAGCAGGTAGAAAAAGGTCGCGTCAGCTTTCCATGCCAGAATTTTCGGATGACCACTTAGATCGCCTTCTCCTGGGGAACGATATTGAAGCGCCCTGGTATAAGTCGATCGGTCAAAGTATTCGGGAGCTTATCAATCCTCCGAAACTCCCTCCCCTTGAAATCACATCCCGCCCAGTCGAAGGTGCTTCGCTGGGAGATTTGTCAGCGGTTGAGCAACCTTGGTTTAAGTCACTCATTTCCAATGTTCGGGACCTTGTTAACCCGAAGAAACTCCCGCCGCTTGAGGTCACGTCTAAACCAGTCGAAGTCGGTACGATTTGGGGTGCGTACGGCGGAGGCGAAACCAGATCGGGAACGCTTTCGCTCCTGATCCACGTCCTAGCGATCACTCTTTTACTAGTAATCTTTCGCAAGACGATCCTGCCCCCTAAAAAAGAGACTGTCACCCAGATTTACTTCCCGCTCGACGGTTACAAGCCGAAGCTTCCGCCTGCCGCTGTGAAATCCGGTGGTGGTGGTGGCGGCGGACAACGCGCGCCTGTTCCGGTCAGTAAAGGAGCGCCGCCCCCGCCTGCGCCGAAGCAGTTTATTCCTCCTGCTCTGGCGGTCGAGAAGCCAAAGCTGCCGGTCGTACCTACAATTACGGCCCAGGCGCCCCAGATTGTTGCCGATAACTACGGCGATCCTCTAAGCAAGCTCGCGGACCTGTCCGGTGGGCAGGGCGCCAATGGCTTAGGTAATGGGAAGGGTGGTGGCATCGGCACCGGGAATGGCGACGGCTACGGCCCCGGGTCGGGTGGCGGAACTGGCGGAGGAGCGTTCAGGATCGGAGGCGATGTTTCCGCTCCGGTGCTCGTGGCCAAAACGGAACCCGAATACTCGGAAGAAGCCCGCAAAGCTAAGTACTCCGGTGAGGTTCTTCTCTCTATTGTCGTGGACGAGCACGGCGTACCGCGCGATATCCACGTCGTCCGGCCCCTAGGACTTGGCCTCGATGAGAAGGCGATCGAAGCCGTCATGAAGTGGCGTTTCCGTCCGGGAATGAAGGGCGGACGTCCAGTCGCTACCCAGGCGCAGGTTCAGGTTAACTTCAGACTGCTGTAGGGCCCAAACGGGCCCTGTTCAGCGGCAGAGTAGGGCGTTCTCTCACGCCCCGACCCCGCGAAAATGAGTTTTCAGACGCCGGCAGTTTGCTTCTTGCCGGTCTGGACCTCGAGGATCTCCGATGTTGCTTGCTGAATTAGTGGCTTTGCCACTTCCGTCAGCAGGAAGTCCGTGGACTCTTCCTCGCCGAGAGTGTGACTCAACAGTTCCGCTACCTGGAATTCTCCGATTTGCCGCGCGAGTGCGCGAAGAGTACCGTAGGCCGAAATCTCGTAATGTTCCACCTTCTGCGCAGCAGTAATCAACGCCAGGTCGGCAGAGAGTTCCTCCTTCTCTTTTCCTTCTTCGATCGTCTCTTCGCCTTCGGCGACCAGGCCTTCCATCGCTTTGCAGGGTTTCGCCTGCGCTTTCTCACCCAGTAGCTCGAAGGCCGTTCTCAGACGTTCCACATGGTTCTCTGTCTGGATAAGGTGTTTTTCGAAGCTTTCCCGAAGCTTCGGGTTATGGGCGGCCTCCGCCATCTTTGGCAGCGCTTTCGTCAACTGCGTTTCTGCATGCAGGACATCCTGTAATTCTTCGACGAGCAGTTCTTTTAATTGGGACATGTAAAGGGCTCTCCTTCGCTACTTGGAACGAGTTGTTGTTTTGGATTGCTTCTTGGCTGGGCTGTGCTTCTTGGAAGCCGAGGAACCGTTCTGACCGTGGCCATCTGTGGTTTGACGCTCCCCAGTCTCGGGTGACAGGAACTCCTTGAAAGCAGGCGCTTCCACGTACTCCCAGGTTCCTCCTTCATTCCACGGGCCGCGGACGTCGGGCTCTCCCCGGTCTCCGATACCCGTCGAGTCGTTGAAGAACTGGTCCACGATGCCCGGCGTGGGAGGCAATTTGCCAATCGAGAAGGTTGGCTTTCCCAGGCTTTCCAGCGCCAGGGTGAACGCCTTCATGTGGGTAATTTCTCGCGTCATCAGAAACTGCAAGGCGTCGAGCGTTCCCTGGTCGTCAGTGAAATTCATCAACCGCTCGTACGTGATCTTCGCCCGCGCTTCCGCGGCGATATTGCTCCGCAGATCGACATCCATTTCGCCGGTAACCTTGAGGTAATCCGCCGTCCAGGCATTCCCCATGGAGTTGTGCAGGGAAACCCCACCGCCGCCAACAATCGAGATCAAGGGATCAGCTTCCGCGGCTGTCCGTTTGCTTCTCAGCGGCTTGAGATGCATACGGGTTAGTACGCCGATCACTTCCAGGTGGCTGAGTTCTTCCGTGCCGATATCCATCAGCAGATCCTTGCGCTCGGGATCGTCGCAGTTGATCCCCTGCACGGAATACTGCATGGCGGCCGCTAACTCGCCGTTCGCTCCGCCAAACTGTTCGAGCAACATGTTGCCGAACCGTGGATCGGGAGCATCAACCCGAACCGTGTACATCAATTGCTTCACATGGTGGTACATTATCCATCTCCTAAACGGGATCTACAGTGGAAGCCGCGGTTCGGGAAGCCGCCGTTTCCTCATCGCAGAAATGAGGACAGCTCCGAATATGCCGTGAGCGTCCTCGATCAGCCATTCCATTCCCTAGACCCGTTCTGGGAACGTTCGTATCGAACAATTGGACCGAAGCTGCTACTCGTACTACTGGCCCGGTATTTCTTCGAGTCGTTCTGCCGTATGGAGCCAAAGATCGAATCACCCGTCCGGATAGATCCGCCGGCGTTCTGGATTCTCCTGGAACGCTCCACGGCCGTCGGGTAGATCAACGGGCCTGCGCGTCTTACATTGCGGGTTCCACCACACCAAGCTCATACAATCGAGGCGTGGGAGAAGACGCCGCGAGCCTCAGCGCCGAATGTATTTTCAGTTTTCTACTCACAGCCGAGGAGAAGGCACTGTTACGGCGGTTGCGGGATATCCCTGACTCGGAGATTAACTACTCAGACGGTCCTGTGCTGACTGAGGAAGAAGCCAGGCGTATCATCGACTTCGAATTTCCGGAAGACGAACAGGCGCGCATCCATGAACTGATAGCGAGGAACAGCACCGATGATCTGTGGCCGGAAGAGAAACTCGAATTGAAACAGTTTCTCGACGTCGAGCGCATCCTGGTGATCCTGAGGTTGCGCTCCCTCTGGGTCCTGGGTGTATTCGGAATACACGAGCGGACTGCCGTCGCGCCCCATGAGGAAGTGCTTCGGTGGCATGATGAGCAGTCAAAGAATCGACCGGACTGAGAGACAAAACACGAGCCATCACAGACCGATCTCGCCAACAGACATATTCGGCACGAGGATGTTGCCCATTGGAATGGCATCAGAACGCAGAGCCTGGAGAATCTGATCGCCGAAGCGATCGGACAGCGAAAGACTATAGAGGGAATCAACGATCCGGAGACGCTAAGGGATCTGCGGGCGGCTGGCCAATCTGAACATCTACTGCTACGAGCAACTAGGATCTCTCGTTCACCGATGGGCCACCAAATGCCCCGGGCCTACCGAATCCTGACCTTGCCGGCTAGTTTGCAACCCGCCAGGGCGACACGTAAGTCCAGGTTCTTAGAGTGTCGGCCGCCCACCTCGTCGTTTTATCCGTGTGACAAACATTACAGGCGTTCGGCACCTTGAGAGCATCGGTTTCGCTTGGAGGTATAAAGCGAAACGTGTGGCTCCGGACGTTAACGTCCGCGATCGTTTGCTCGATTTTCGGCATGTGGCAGCCGATACATTCGTTCCCCAGACTTCCAGTCTGATGGTGGGTGTGCGCTTCTATCGTGGGTGTATGCGGTCCATTCGGGGACTTCGGCCCATGACATTCGAGACACATGACGTTCGCCGGTTTTAACAGATCGGCATTGTTGCCCGTGCCATGAACGTCGTGACAACTGAAGCAACTGACGCCGCGAGTGTACATGAGGCTTTGGACGAAGTCGTTGCCCTGCATGCGATTCTTGTGCGCGGTCCCGTCGGCAAAGTGGGTGAACGTTTGCTCTCCTAGCTTGTGCTCTTCCAGCCTCCAGTAATCGTGTAAGTTCTTGCCCGGCTGGAAGCCGACCGGCCAATCGTAATACTTTCCGCTGATCGGGTTATTGAGCGGTTGGCCCTGCGAGTGGCATTGAATGCAGACATTCGTGGCCTGAACTGTGTCCAGGCGCACCGGGTTAACAATGTTCCTCTGCGACGGCGCTTTCACATGTTCAGAACCCGGCCCGTGGCATTTTTCGCAGCCGACATTCCATTCGGTCACGGTATGTGTCTGAATGTTGTAATTGACCGAATGACAACCATCACACAGGGGTCCGGTCGGGCGTTGCATGTTATCCGGCGGGATAAAAGCGAACCCACCAATCGGTGTTCGGCGCGACCGAGTAAGGACGCCAGATCTGGTGTGTGATGTCCCATTGCGCGCCCAGTGGGAAATAGTCGTCGCCTTTCTTTGTGAAATATCGCTGCTTCCACTTACTGCCATACACGAAAGCGATATCGTCCTTCGTGAAGTGCACCAGAGGATTCGGTTTCGAAAGATCGGGAATGATTGCGTCCGGATGGGTCTTGGGATCGCGAACGACGTTCGCCATTCGCGTTTTAGTCCATCGCTCGTAGATCGCTGGATGACACGTTTTACAAGCGATGGACCCGACAAACTCGGCGGCTTTCTGGGGAGTTTGGCAGAACCCTGCCGAGAGGCCCACAAGCGCAAGTCCGAAACACCTGAATCCCCTCATGTCTTTTCCGTACGACAGTATATAACCGTAAGAATGAGTACCTGGTGAGACTCACAATGCTCAGGAAAGCTGCCCGAGGCGCCTGCGGTCGAGCTCGCGCCAGCCTCGCGCCGGTTTTAGTGCGGCAATGGCGGAACCGTTATCGGATCGTAGAAGTGGCAGGCAACCCCCGATGACCGCAAAACACGCGCGACGTCGAGCATCTTGTCCATATCGTGATGGGAATGATCGCCCGAATCGTGTCCCGGCATTGCTCCATCCGTGACCACTCTCGGGGTACTCGGCTGTGCGGGACCGACCCATGTACCTTTCCAGGGTACGGAGCCGCTCTTCCCATTTGCCTGCATCCAGCCATCGATGCAACTGTCGACCCACCCGTGCAATTTCCAGAACACTGAATTGACGTGGCTGGCGTACGTATCGCCGAGCCAGTTATAGCTGGGATTGTCCCAGGTTTTCGCAATCACCTCAGGCTGGCTGGGATCCGCATCGGGACGCAACCCGGACGGTTTGCTGCTCCAGCGCATGTGCATCTGATTATGAATCGTGAACTCCAGGCGAGATCCGAGCTCTCCCAACGACATGCTCTTTAGAGTCTTTGCATCGGTGTACGACCGCACCCAGTCAGTTAACTGGCCGGAGTAGAACTGATTCGATTTGCATTGCTGGATGTATTGGTCGGTACCTGGGTCGCCGAGGCTATAAGCCGGAGGGACCGGCCAATCTTTGTCGGTGGGAACGGGAGGACCCGGCCATCCCTCCACTTTGGGATAAGACTTATCGGCGACTTGTGAAAGCTTTGCGTTCACGCTCGCGATCATGTCCCGGTGCATGTACAGGAAGTCTTCGCCCGAATCATTGTCCAGGATCGGTTCGCTGCTTCCATCAGGCTTCGACCTTCTCGCGGGACGCGGCGGCTCCCAGCCCAGCGCAGCGATTTGCTTCCTGTCTTCCGGGGAGTAGCTCAGCCACCCATTCCGGACCTCGTGCCAAAGATAGTGGTGCATTCGATGGCTCCGCTCAGCCATCATGTCGATCACAGCTTGTGGAAGCTTCGGCGCCATTCGTCCCTCCGCGGCGCGCAATGCTTGTGCGGCGCCTAGTCTCGTACACATGGGTATGCGGAAAAGAATGGTGTTTTGGAGCAGGATGGACGGAAAATTTATTGCGCGCCAGATTCCGATTTGCACTCTTCGCACGAGCAGATCTGCCGTAGGTGATCGAACGAGTAAATCCCCGAGCTGTGCCCGTCATTCCAGAAGATGCGCACGGCATAACTGCCGACGGGCTCGACAGAGTTCATCTTGAGCGCGGGCTTGAACATTGGGAAGGGGTCTGGCTTTGAGTAGTTGGATCTTTGCGGCTCTGTTCCGTGAGCGCCAGTGCAGGTAGCGCAAGGGCACTCGTCCCGCAGATACGCAAGCGAATAGTCGCTGTGATGGCCATCGCGCCAGTCGATCTTGATTCCCGTCGATTTCGAGATCGCGATGTGTTCGGGTTCGGCTTTTGAGGCCATGGTTTCCAGTTCCGATTGCATGATTTAGTTCGTCAGCACTCGTTTGATGTCGCGGACGCCCGGTATGCGGCGGAAAGCGTTCACAACCCGCTCTAATTGTTTCTTATCCTTGACGTCCATCGTGATGTCCACGATTGCGCTGTCATCGGTGCGGCTGTGGTCGCCCTTCGCCTCGAGTGTCCTGATATTGCTGGATTCCGAGCTCAGGATCGATGTGAGCTGATGCAGAATCCCCGGCCTGTCGTCCGTATAAACGAGTACTTTCACGGGCAGAGTCACCGATCCCGTCCGCGCCCACTCGACATCGATTCTCCGCTCGGCCTCGTACATCAGGCTCTGGACGTTGGGACACATCTGAGAGTGGACCGCAACACCCTTCCCGCGAGTAATATAACCCACAATACGTTCGCCTCGGATGGGGTTACAACACTTTGCGCGATAGACCAGTACGTCGTCTGCGCCTTTGACGTGAATGGTAAGGTCGCCATCCTTCCCGTTTGGTTCGGATGGCGTGGCGGCCGGTGGCAGGGCGGGAAGCTGATCTCCATCCGCGCGGCAGGCCGTCCGGCGCCACCTTTTGAAGCACCTGCCGCGCAGAATACTTTCCGAACCCGAGTGCGGCGTACAAGTCTTCGGTTTTGCTGACGCCATACTCGGAAGCAACCCCGGCGAGTTCGTCCTGCGTGATGTGGTGGAGATTGACGCCGAGCCGGCGCGCTTCCTTTTCGAGAGACTTCTGCCCGATCTCGACCGCCTTGGCGCGCTCGGCGGCATTGATCACGTGCTTGATCCGGTTGCGAGCGCGAGAGGTTCTGACAAGAGCCAGCCAGTCGCGGCTTGGCTGATGACCGGCCTGGGTCAGAATCTCGACGACGTCGCCATTCTTGAGCGTCGATTTCAGCGGCCGGATAGAGCCATTGACACGAGCCCCCACACAGGTATGGCCGATGTCACTGTGAATGGCATACGCAAAGTCGATGGGAGTAGCATCGCGCGGAAGCACAATGACTCGCCCGCGCGGAGTAAACGTGTAGACTTCCTCGGAGTACAGGTCGACTTTCAGCGTGGAAAGAAACTCCTCCGAGTCGCTTACCTCGCGCTGCCATTCAACCAATTGGCGAAGCCAGGCAATCCGCTGATCGTCGGACGTCGGACCCTTGCCGCCGCCTTCCTTATACTTCCAGTGCGCGGCGATTCCCTCTTCCGCGATTTTGTGCATCTCCTCCGTTCGGATCTGTACCTCAAAGGCGATTCCGCCTGGCCCGATCACCGAAGTGTGCAAAGACTGGTAGAGATTGGGCCTGGGCATCGCGATGAAGTCCTTGATGCGGCCGGGGACCGGGTGCCACTCGTTGTGGATCACACCGAGCGCTGCATAGCAGTTCTTAACCGAATCGGTGACGATTCTCACCGCCAGAACGTCGTAGACCTGGTCGAGCGTAATCCGTTGACGCTTCAGCTTCTGGTAGATCGAATAAGCTCGCTTGACACGCCCTTGCACCCGGGCCGGGACGTCTTCTGCCGCCAGCTTCTCAGTGATGTGTTTTTGGATGTCCTCGAGCCACTTCTCGTGATCCTGCTGCTTCGACGCAATCTCCCGATGCAGCTCGGCGGCAGCCTCCGGATGGAGCGTCTGAAACGAAAGTTCCTCCAGTTCGCCGCGAACTTTACCCATTCCCAAGCGGTGGGCAATTGGAGCATAGATGTCGAGAGTTTCCTGTGCGATGCTTTCCTGCCGCTCGCGGGGGAGGGCCGCGATTGTGCGCATGTTGTGGAGGCGGTCGGCGAGCTTGACGATGATGACCCGGATATCGGCTGTCATCGCCAGGAGCATCTTGCGCAGGCTCTCGGCCTGGCGGTCTTCGCGATTGGCGAGGCTGATCTTGCTTAGCTTCGTGACCCCGTCAACACACCGGGCGACGTCCTCCCCAAAAGTGGCCCTCACTTCTTCGGGCTTGGCGGAGGTATCCTCTACCGTGTCGTGCAGAAGAGCTGTCTCCATGGAGACCAGGTCCATCTGCATGTCGGCCAGGATGTGCGCCACTTCCAGCGGGTGGCAAATATAGGGCTCGCCTGATTTTCGCTTTTGTGATTTGTGGTGGTCGGCAGCGAAACGGAAGGCCTTATGCAGCGGGGTCAGGTCTTCCTTAGGCCGGATCGCACGGACCTTTGCCTCCAGGTTTTGGTAAAGCTGTTCCGCTTGAGGCAAGTCTGAAACGATTGTCGACATTGACAGGGTATCTACTAGGTTAGAGTAGGAACGCGCGCTCCGGGACGCAAAATCGGAAGCACCGCTTACTCGATGGCATGGAGCAGTTCCGGCTGGATCAACCAACGACCCAGCATATGCCGATCCGCGACCTGAAACGTACCCGAAGCGAGCAATCCCGTAAAATCCTTCGGATCAGCACGGTGATTCTGCCGGGCTAAAGCAAGAGATAGCGACTTGGTCTCAAGTTCTAGCTGTTTTCGGATGGTATCGGCTGCCGCCTGGTTCGGGAACTGAGCGTCGAGCTTCAAGAGAAACGCACGAGCTTCGTCCTGGCCCGTAGCGCCGACGGAAAGAACCACCGGGTCGGCCGATTGTAACGAGATCGCGAGAATCTGTAGCGGCAAAGGCAGATCCGCCGGTTTCTGCAGCACTTGCCGACCAAGCTCGACCCAGACCGGATCGGCGGAGGGAGAGGCAAACTTCCCGCGGGCTCTGACCGTAGAGCGCGACGCCGGTTCCGAACCCTTCGGTCCGACGGAAAGGGCCAGAAGATCAGACTGCAGTAGAGCAAAGGAGGCCCAGCGCCCCGGCGTGATTGCCGGCGTCCGGCACGAGTCGCTATCGCAGCTCCCGCCCCGGGCCGCGGCGTATCTCGACAGCTGCCGGCGATCGAAACGTCCGCGGAGCAGAAAACTCGATCGATCGCTCTTCCAGGAACCCGCTGACAGCATCCAGGTCCCGGCGGTAGTCGAAGTGAGTCTCTTGCTGAAAGCGCTTGTACTCCGGATCTTCGCCCAATTTGCTCTGTGAGAGGGTCGCCAGAATGCCCGAGCGGCGCAGGAGAGCAACGTCAACGAAAAAACGAGTACCGTTTCCGTCCGGTAACAACGCAATCAGGTCGGCGTTCGAGCGAACGAGGCGGTGCCGGTACCAATGAATGCTGTACGTGACACCGGCCGCGATCAGTGCAACCAATCCGACCGCCGAGAACTGCCGCCAGGGGAAGCTCAGAAAACCTACACCGCCGCTAATTCACTGACGCGAGAGGCCTTCCAGAGAGCCACGTACGGTTTCAACTCCTGCATCATGGCTTCGAATTGCCCGAGCGTCAGAGACTGCGCGCCATCGCTCATTGCCTTCTCCGGTTGAGGATGAACTTCTACGATCAGGCCATCCGCTCCGATCGCCACACCGGCGCGCGAGAGTGGCGGTACCAGGCTCCGTTTTCCGGTGGCGTGGCTCGGGTCGAGGACAACAGGCAGATGCGAAAGCTCGTTGAGAACAGGAACAGCCGTGATGTCGCAGGTGTTGCGGGTTGCCGTTTCGAAAGTTCGAATACCGCGCTCGCACAGGATTACGTTCGGATTACCGTGGGCCACAACGTATTCCGCCGACATCAGCAACTCTTTGATGGTTGAGCTCAGACCGCGCTTCAGCATCACGGGCCGGTCGATCTTTCCCAACGCTTTGAGCAGCGCAAAGTTCTGCATATTGCGGGCGCCGATCTGGAGAATATCGGCATACTCCGCGACCATCTCGACATCGCGGTCGCTCATCACCTCCGTGATGATGCCGAGACCGGTTTCCCGCTTCGCCTTCCCGAGAAGCCGCAACCCTTCAAGTTCCATCCCCTGGAAGTCATAGGGCGATGTACGCGGTTTGAAAGCTCCTCCGCGCAAAAACTTCGCACCGCTTCTCGCCACGGAATGCGCCGTGTCCAGGATCTGCTTTTCGCTCTCAACCGAACAGGGACCGGCCATAACCACAAGATCGTCCCCTCCGATATCGACGCCGTTCGCGCGGATCTGGGACTTGGAGCCGCGGAATTCCCGGCTGACGAATTTGTAGGGAGCGGAGATGCGGACCGCCTTTTCGACCTGCGGCATGGCTTCGAGCGATTCGAGGCACGCCGTGACGTCACCCACGCCAACCACACCGATAACGACTCGTTCCTCGCCCTCGATGGAATGCACTTTGTAGCCGAATTCGCTAATGCGGTCGCACACAGCCTGGACCTCGGCCTTCGTCGAGTGCAACTTCATCGAAATAACCATGATTTCTCCCATGATTGCACCAAAAGCTCCGGAAGAGGCAAATGGCCGGGGATCTTTACGCCGTATCAGAGGTTCGAAGGTGTGGCGGTCGACCCTGAAGCCGACCGGATATTCCGTTCGGGCGAATACAACGCGTATACGAATTGCGTTCGCCAACGAATCTATCTTTGACTCGCCTCTCCGGTCTCCACCCGGCGATTGAATTCGGCGGACTTATTGCGGGGAATGCTGAGAGTGTTCCAATGTTCGTGATTGAGGTGTTTGGCCAAAAGAACAATCTGGCCGGAGTGGTATGCGTAATGAGTCAATTGCCGGTTCATCGCCTGCATGACGGAGTGTGCCTCGCCGCGGATCTTTATCGTGCGTCCGAGATCTGCGTCCGTAAGCGGCTCCAGGGCACGAAAGAGTAGGTCCCAGCCCTCGTTCCAGATATGTGAGCAGCGATTCGCGAGTGGCAGGAGGATGGGCGAACTCCGTCATCCCGGTTTCTCGTGGGTTTCTCTCCATCGCTTGTCAGGAAGTCAGTCCAGCGCGAGCGCATGTTGCCCGCCATGTGCTTTACGATTACGGCAATCGAGTTCGTTTCGTCATCCAGAGTGGCAAAGAGCTGTTCGTCCGAGACTTGCGCCATAGCCCTTTCGCTCAGAGTCTTGTAGTAGCGAAACAGCGCGATGGAATCCTGGAGGTAAGAGGTTGTGAACTGGAGAGCCATGCCGCTATCTTCGCGCTTGCAAACTAAATAACACAAGCGATAGAACCGTATCGTGCAGGATCTAACGGCAGGGCCTCAGGTCTTGGCGAATCTGATCCAGTTTGCGCCGGCCGCCCTTTCCGGCAGAACGCAACTCCGACAAGAGTGGCGAGGCATATCAATGTCTTAGATATGCGTTAGCGATGTACCAGCTCTTGGCCTGCCGGTTCCGAAAGTGATTCTGTCCTTGCCATCTTGTCGGCATCCTCCTGAAAGCTTCGTAAGGCTTTGGCCAAATCATCCAAGCGAATTGGCTTGGTGAGGCACCCTGTCATTCCCGCCTCCAGACATTTCTCGCGCACCTCACTCACGGCATTTGCCGTTAACGCTACGATTTTCACTTGGCCCGCCGCGCCGGGCATCATTCTAATGCAGCTATCCTAGCGAGAGTATTTCTATGGCGCTATCTGAACGAGAACCAGACGGAACCCTGTGGCTTATGCAGGACGAAATGTGTGGACATATCCTGCTGATCCCGGCAAATGAAGAAGATGTTTACGAGTGGGACTACAGCCGAGACAAGAGATTCGCTTCGGAAGAGGAGGCGATTGCTTGGCACGATCTGAACTGTCCCAAGCTTCAAAGCAAAAGACGCTAGTCACCGTTCTTAGCCGAGACCGTGCATCCGACTGACTTCAGCCTGTCCAGAGTCCATCAGATCGCGAACCTGATCGACAACATTATGAGGCAGTCAGCCGGGTTGCGAGTGGCCGACCAGACGGGAGCAACTCCGAATTGGCCGACTCCGATTTCGTCCCGGTCTCATGTCTGCAGTCCCAACCATCCAAGCGAAGCTCGCCATTCGCTTCGCTGCTTTTGGGGTTACGCCCGGGCGCCTATCACTTCCTCCTGAGAGTTAAAGCCGCTGCTACAGACGCTTACACGCCGAATCCCGCATCCGAATGCATCCGGCTCTTATTACTCGGTCAGCAAAGCGTGGATGTTGCTTTTTACATTCTCCGTATCGATGAGTCCGACGTAGATTGCTGCAATTCGTCCGCGAGCATCGATAAGGTAAGAGACCGGCAGCGCTTGGATGTCATAGCGGGTATTCGTCTCGTTGTCTCCCATAAGGATGGGATAGGCGATTTGGTGCACGGCCATGAACGGTTTCACCCTGGCCCAAGCTTCCGTGGCATTTTTCAGTCCCTCATACGAGATGTCCATCGAAATGCCGATCACGGCGACATTCTTCTTCGGGAATGTTCGATCTATGTCTACGAGCCAGGGAATCTCTAGACGGCATCCACCGCAGTCAGTCGCCCAGAAATTCAGCAGGACGACTTTACCTCGGTAATCGCGTAAGTTGCTCGGCTTTACCCGAGCGCGTTGCCAGACGGAATGGCGGTGCCTCCGTTCGCGTGTTGTGGTGCTTTCAATATGGCCTTAATCGGCGCTCCCGTTGCATGCGCGCCGGTGAAAGCACAGCTCACTAGCCACCCAACAGCTAGAGCTTGGAATTTGAGTATTCCTTACCATGTCATTCCACCTTTCTGAAGAGAGATGTAAGACGTTTGTCTCGGTTCTGCCTTGTTCACGCTGCGCGCTGTCCATACTCGTCCCGTCTCCACTGCAGAAACGGAATCAAAAGCACTGGCCAGAAGCACGCCAGCCACGGCAACATCCGCGACACCAAGGGCTTGGGAAGGTAAGTCTGTCCGCTCAGTTGGGCAAGACCAGCGGCAAACCAGCTTTGCATCCAAACGAGCAACGGGAGTGCGGCGATCCCGATTGTCGTGATAATCAGAGACGTGTTCCATCGCAGCTTGCCCTTTATGCCGGCAAGACGGCCCAGCACCAGCGCCAGCAAGAATACCAACACGATCGGGTCCAAGTGGTAAGAGGCGAAACAGCATAGCGAGCCAAAGTTCGTGCTTCAAGACAATATTTCCCTTCAATACTATGCGAATTGCCCAGCTATCTCGAACGTTGCAGTAGAACAGAAACGACGTAATCCAAAACGCCCGGCCGGAAAGCGAGCTAAGGACAAATCCACATGCCCACGAGCAGAGCAGCACAACCAGAAGGGATGTTGCCGCATAAGTAACTTCCTGCGAGGTGCTCACTCCCCCCGGTTGGTACGCAACCCCATAGTGAATGTATGTACGAGCCTGTACAAAGATTCGAGCTTCCACACCGGCAAGCGATCCGCTGAGGAAAGAACCCGTTAGCCCAGCTACGCCAAAGAGCGCTGCCCAAGGCCCCACGTGTGACCACTCAGCCAACTGCCGACGGATCACAAGTCCCACAATGTTCCACGCTGCTGCGCTCGTATCCAGCCGCAGCTCCTCGACATCGCCGCAAATGCATTCGCGGTCAATCGGTTCTAGCAATCGGGAAAGCAGAGCCACAAAGTAATTCACCTTTGCAGTCCCCCAATCGCCCAGGCGGAGCCAACGCTAACCTTCATGACAGCTTCGTAGAAAGCCTGTGCCTCTCGCGCGCCTTTGGCCGTAATGCGGACCATCCTCTTGGCGCGTCCTCCGCGTTCCGGGCTGGGCTCGCCCATCGAAGTTCTGATCAGGGCCTTTCTGTTCCAAGCGGTCGAGTGTCGTATACAGCGCACCGAGGGAGCATTGTCGACCCGTGACGGCTTCCAAGTCCTTCTTTATTGCCGCACCGTAGAAAACGTTAAGCGCGACCTATGGGAAATCCGTGTGCGGTTATTTCCTGTACGTTCGCCCAAGGATTTACAGTCTTCGAGAGTTGGGACTCCGAATGAACCTTCCGAAGGAGGCAGTGGTGAAGGAGTATCTGGCTCGCCGATAGGATAGTATTCACTCGAAAGGAGTGTGAATGAACAACAGACTGGGTGATTTGAAGAAAGCTATCCGCGCCTTCTTCCCGAATTACACGACGGAGAGACTGACGGCTTACTTGGCGCATGCACAAGACGGCAAAGTCTTTTACAGTTCCTGCTGCTGCTTCATCGGCGGCGCAACGGCGGATCATGCTCTCCGGAGCCAGATACGACACGAACGACTACAGCCACTACGAGACAGCGAAAAACCTGCCGAGTGCGGACGAAGCAGAAGCAGCGTTCTTTGACCTTGGAAGGCCACACTATAAGGATCCCGTCGGCACGGATGGGATGAAAGACGAAGCCCAACGCCGCCGGGTACTGATACCAATGATCAAGGCCGAATTGTGGCATAGAGCCAAGCAGCCTCACGTCATCGAGAGTAACCGCGAATACACGCTAGCCCGCTAAGTTCCGCAACGCGTCTGAGCCACGCGTTGCGGCTGCGGGGACTCTGACTGCAACATCGTAGAGTCCCCGAAACCAGCAACATCCGGCACGCCGGATCCTTCAACTCATGCCCGCGGCTCGCGCATCACCACCGTTCGATGCGCTCAACCGCACCGTCATCCTTCGAAAGGACACGTCCGCGGCCATCCCCTGCGATGAAAAAGTCTCCGCTGAAACCACCCAGTTGATGCGCGAGCAAAAGGTCCGCCACACTATCGCCATCCTCGACGGTGTTGCCCGTGAATATAGCGCTTCCGCTCATCACCGCCATCGGCGCTTGACCAAGCTCTGTGACGTACCCTCCTTCCTTCGTCCCGATTGCCTGCTTGAGCATATCGCTGAGATTGATCGGAGCCGCACCGCTTATGGATGGATAGTAGGTGTCGTCCGGGTTCATGGTCGCCGTGTATTCCGTGTAATTGTCGGCGTCGCCATGACCCGTTGCGAAATGGCCTTGGAGCAGGTAAGTGCCCGTTAGCGAATCCTTCACCTGCGCCAGCACGATGGAACCATAACAAATACCCGCGACGGGCTTCCCACCCTTGATAAATGCCTCGAGGAGCATCCAGTCTCGAGTGTTGTTCCCGAAATCGCCAATTGCTCCACCGCCGCCGACCCAGGCCATCCCGGTGAATTTGTCCAGTGCTTCCAGATCAACTTGGAGCCGAGTCCCGAAGTCGCCGCGAATTGCCTCGCCCTGTTTTGGACGCGGGTAGCTGTCTCGCACAAGATCACGCAGGCTGGCTGGCTTCTCTAAGAAACTGCCGTACTCATCGATCGGGTCCAGCTCGGGAGGAACATCTGGCGAGCGAGCTCGAGCCCGGCCGCGCCGTTACGCTGCGCGATCGCAGCATCACGCCTTTCGTTATACCTTTTGCGTTGGGCAGGCGTGAGGAAGTGCCGCCCCAAGTGCGCGATTCCCTCGGTGATTTGCAGCGCATTCAGTGCCTGATCGTTGAACGGAGCCACTACTGTGACGCCATAAGGAATCGGCTCCTCGCCATGTTCGGTAATGGGAACAACCTTCGCTCCCTTCAGCATCAACTTACAGACAAATAAGGTCAGCTCGGGGCTGAAGTAACCGGAAACCGGAACACGAACACCGAAGGTTTCTCCGTTCTGGAAGGACTTGCCCCGAATGTCGACCCCGGTTCTGCGAAGCACGTCCTCGTCGATCATTGCGACAAGTTCATCCTTCGGCGTCCCGCTGGCCAGAGCCTCTGCCGTGCGGTCGATTCTCAGATGCCGGTCCACTGGACTCGGCCGCGCTGTCTCAAACAGAGGAATTTTTTTTGCGGATGCCTGAGCGGTATGCTGAGCAGCCGAGTTAAAGGTATCGTAAGCTTGGCCCCAGTTGATCCGGCTGCCGTGAGCGCTCTCGACAGCCTTTCTGACGCTTTCATCCAGTGTTCCCGTGTTGGTTTCTCGACTGCCAGATTGTTTTGTCGCCATTCCCTTTGTCATTTCCATTTCTCTCCTACATCGAATAGATGTTATAACTTTCGACCAGGAACCATCTAGGGATTGCTTCGGATATCACACGTCCGCTTTATCGCAATCCTCTCAGGTGCACGTGCCTCTTACGTTCCGGCGGCGTGAAATCGAGATCATAGCTGAAATAACGCACTCTGTCCTGGTTTCTCACAGTGAGCGGTTGCGGTGTTGAAGTCGCTTAGCCCACACAGACGGAACAGACGCTAGTCCCGAATCGTCCTGACAGACGACTCAGCGCCTCGATATTCGCTCAGATCACGTGCGGAACGGCACCGTGCATAATAGCGCTCATCACGGATTGCAGTCGCTGCCTCAGACGGCGTCACGCAAAATAATCCGAACGCGATGACGAGGTTGCAGTCCAGATCAGGGGAGAATTCAGCCGCTAGCGGCTTCTATCCGGCGTGCTGTCGAGATGCCCACCCGTTGCCAGGAATTGCTGCTCCCAGTTTTTCGCGGACTGCATGTCGGTTATATATTGATCTTGCGTCTCGCCGAGGAGAGCCCGCTCGCGAAACAAGCGAGACAGCAATAAGAGCGGCCGCTGCGAACGGGCGTTTGCAGCAGATGCCTGTTGCGCATTGTTGATGGCGTCGTCGATCGACGCACCATAAGTCTGCTGCAGGCGACGACGCAGTTCTGCGTCGGGAATCGGGCCGGCAATCTTTGAGAACCGAGCCTTCGCTTCCTGAAGAGGTGGGCCAAACTGATCGTGTTCCAAATTGGCCAGCCGCAGATAGGTCTCCGGCTTCGGCGGCGCGAGGGACAGAACGCGCTTCAAAAGATCTTGAGCTTCTTTGTAGTGGCGTGTTCCGTTCCTCCGGCATCGGGCGAACGCTCCGCGAGGAAGGCCTCCAGGTCCGACTGTTCGACTAGTGGGCCCGGTGCAGTGGGCTGTAACCGAGAAGCCTCTTTGAGGTGTGCGGCGGCGCGCTCGACGAGGTCGTTGTAATCTGACGGCCGGGCACCCTGAGCAACCAATTGCCGGAAGAGAGCAACACCTAAGCCTTCGTGCGCTTTTGCGGACGAGGGGTTTACATCCAACTCACGCTGATAAGCACGCGCGGACTCGATCCACTGACTTTGCCCGGATCTTCGTTCGCCCGTCTGAACCTGCCCACCATCCTCGGAGGCGGCCGTCTTTTGCTGCGAGAAGCTCGGCCCCGAACAGGAGAGTACCGTTATAGCGAGGACGAGCTGCTTTGAGTAGGACCGCATACCTACGCCTTTCTTACTCGTCGAGGAGGTGCATCGCTTCACATACTTTCAACAGAGTGGACGCGGTGTCAACCGGCTTCGTTGCAAACGCAGGGATCGGTGCTCACTACGGCGTCTCACCGGTATTGACGGGCAACTCAGAAAACAACTTCGGGCCGACGCTAACGCTTACGATGTTTTCGCCCGTAAGCTATAGGCCACCGACGTTTTCAGCTGCTTCTCGGCATGGCCTCACATTGAGCGACGCTCATGAGCAAACGATGCACGATATCTTCATTGACAGAGGTGCGAAGGTTGAAGCGCCGGCCTAGTTCTATGACGGTGCCATTGAGAGCTTCCACCTCCAGCCGCTTACCTCTCTCACGGTCCTGAAGCATGGACGTACGTGTGCCGCGAGGGTAGGACGCAAGCAGATGGAGAATTTCTCTGGCGTCATCGGAGGACAGATCTGCTCCATCCGCCTGGGCGATGGGAAGAGCTTCGGCAAGGATCGCTTCCGCCCATTCGCGATACATCGGTTCAGTGAGAATCTCGAGTCCGCGACCGGCCAGGGCTGTAAGCGGATTGGACACGCAGTTCTGAAGCATCTTGCGCCAAGCCGAAGTGTGAAAGTCCGGTTCCTGGCGGATCTGAATCGAGGTCTTGTCGAACAGTTGCACGAAGGGCGCAGATAGAACGCCGCCGGGTACGCTGAAGTGCGCGCGTGGCGGCTCGAAGGCGCGATAAACACCCCCTTGCGCTTCGACGTAGACCAGGGAAAGCACAGGGATGCCCGGGAATGGAGCGATTCGAGCGAGGTGGTGAACTCCGTTCTGAATAACGGCAGTAGGCTGACGTCCTTGCGTGAGCGGGTGGAGCCAACCTAACGCCGACGGCGTGTCATACACTTTCACGGTCAGCAGAACGATGTCGGCAGGGGGTGGATCCTCCAAAAAGAAAGGCACGTGCAGAACAGGACGACCTTCCATCGCGATAGGGGAAGGAGCGCGACGTACACAAAAGAAGACTTCATGACCCGCTCGAGACAAAGACGACGCGAGAAAGGCGCCGAGATTACCTGCCCCAACGATCGCAACACGAGACACCGACATCAGTGTAAGTCAGCAGGCAATGAGCCGGATATTGCTCAAGAGCGCAGCCTGAGTGGCTGTCAAGCGATTCTTTCAGTTCCCTGTTAACTGGTCAGCTCGATGGAGCCGCCAGTCACGGCATGCCAGGGTTGCCGAGTCCCGTTGTACGCGTTCTTTATTGTGATCAGGCAGCGCGGATGAGATCCGGGCGAGATCAGCCGAACCGGCGGTTTGATCGACTCAGCCGATGTCATCTTTGGAGTTTCTCAAAGTCGCACCCTTTTTTCGATCCGCTACGCAGCGCCCCGCGTTTTAACAACGATGCTGCGTCGAGTCGGACTGCTATAGGCGGCGAAGCTCTACTCTCCTCGCGGGGAGGTCCTCCGTAAGAACTACGAGCGGTTTTGCGTGTCCTGTGCTGTCCTTCTCCGAGCGTCTCAGAAGTATGGAGAATGATAAACAGTCCGGAAAGAGCATGGAGCAGACGACGAAGCCGCTACCCCACCCTGAGAGCGACGCTAACGCTGTCCAGGGACGAAGTCACAAGGTGGAGAACATGACGGAGGAACCGCCGGGACCGCATAAAGATGAGGTGCCATCGCAGCCTCTTCGCCGCGATGGCGCTTAAGATATACGAGTAGCTTTCGCTATTTCCCGCTGCGGATCCCGGACCCCGGATTCCTGGTTGGCCCGGTATCCGCAGCCCAATCATCCGGACTTTGTCCGTCCAGGTCAGTCAGTCCCAGGCTCGGGTCATCTGCCGAAACCACCGTAAGGCTGTCGATTCCACCAGATCCCTCGTCCTCGATACCTTCCACCTCATCATTGGCCCCGTATGCCCGGCTGGGCCTCAGATCACCTGCACTGGCATCACCGGTCACTTGGCCTGCGGGCCCGTCGTCTCCGCCGCGCCGGCCAGAGCCCCCTTGTGTCACACCCTCGGAATCGTCGAGTTTGATCCGGGGCCCGAGTGTCGCTGTCGTCAAGGTTCGTTCCGGTGGCCTCGTCCGCATCCACGCTTGTCTCGTCGACGACCGTAAACTCCATCACTGTTTCAGAATTGCGCATTGCGTCGATGAAGTCCTGCTCGCTCCCATCGACAATGTCGTACTCCCACAATTCTGCCGCTGCCGAGCCGAGGAAAGCGTCGTCCTCGTCCATAACTTCTTGACTGTGTTTGGATTCCGGATCAAACCGGCCTACAAATACCTTGTCGGCGACCACTCCGTCCGGGATCTCCAGGTCTAACTCTGCCGTCGGGTTCAGAGCCGACTCGTTCCCGTCCGATTGAAAACGTCTCGCGAATGCAACGCGATATCTCATATCACGTTGATGCGATTACCCCGCCTTAGCATTTCTGTTAACGTTCCACGAAACCTTGCGGTCAGGGTGCCTGGGGCATCGGCATCGCCTGCGGCACGATTGCAGTGTTCTGAGCGGCAAAAATCTTCCAGCCCTGGTCACCGTTGATCAGGATTAGTTTTAAACGGGTGCGGAGACTACCGGGCGAGGTCGGAACGAGTCCCGGCGGCAGGCCTTTGAAATCAGTAACCTCCGTCAACGTCTCGACGATCGCGACATTTGCCGCAGGATAGCTGATGCTGTCGATTGAAACCGCGCAGCGACTGTTTTTATAGGGGCCGCTGAAGATAAAAGCGTGAATTTGCTCGATTGCGGTACGTCCCTTGACCAAGTCTCCTCGGACATTGATAAAGCTGGCATCTTCCACAAAGTCCTTCGCCCAACCAATTGCGTCGTTGCGGTTCCAGGCGTCTGTTTGATCACTGACAAGAACGCGTATCGCTTCTTCGGCGATCTGTCTATACATGGCTTGAGCGTTTGGCAGCATAGGATACGTCCCGGAACCAAAGTTCTCGATCCCGTTGATCTTTTATCTGGAGCACGTCCGGTTTGGTTGGGCTCCCCTCTGTAGAACGCGAGGAACAGGTGCCAGTTAGCTCAGGAGAGTTATATTTCAGGTCGGTTTGCCAGTTAACGCTGCTTGCCTGCGATCGTCGCGTTCGCACAATTGCTCCCCCGGCGATAACCGCGACGGAGAACGCAAAGGACCATGGTAAGGTCCGGAGATATCCGGTGTCCGCCGTTCGAGCTGTGGCCGTCAGCATTGCCTGGATTGCTAAGAGATCGCCCAGCACAGCAAGCGCGATCGTCCCAGCCATCTCCCGCTCCTTCAAAGCCATGCCGACGATCAAGCCGATGAATAGATTCACCAGAAAGCGGTCCGCGTACATGATGTGAATTGTCCAAAAGATGTACGCGTTAGGATCAAGCTCGTAAACATGGTACCGGTGAAGGACAGCATCAATCGTTGTCGTTATGGTCGGGTTTAAGGATCGCGAGACATACCACCGCAACAAGAAGCCGCCGATTGCAGCGGCAGCAATCGTGAAGGGGGCGCTACGAAACTCGCTGCCGATCAGGTAACCGGCGGTTCTTAGTGTCTGTCCCCAAAACCAACGCCTGGCGGCAGGCACGCCCCGCTGCTTTCGGAGAACCGAATACTCCTCCAGCAGATCGCCGAGAACGGCCTGCCCCTGCTCGCCCGGACCAAAGAGAACGATGAGCCAGATAGCAAGGCGCGAAGGTTCCAAAGCACTTTCTCCGGAATTCATGGCTAACTCCAATTCAGGCCGAGTCCCTCGAGCATGTTTCCCAACACTCGCTGCGTCTCGTTCACAGCCGCTAAGCCTTCGGGTGTGACCCGGAAGAATCGTTTCGAGCGGCCGCCGCGTTCCTCGGTTGCTCCTCCATAGAAAGACCTCACATATCCTTTAGCCTCGAGGCGATCGAGAGTCGAATAGACAGCGCCAACCGAAACTTCGCGCCCGGTGCGAGTTTGGATTTCTTTTCTCACCGTGACCCCATAAGCTTCGTCCGCCAACCGCAGGAGCCCCAGAAGAACAATATGCTCGAACTCACCCAGGTATTCACGACCAGCCATTACTTCTACAATGTATACCAAATTGGCGATCGCGTCGTCAGCCGAGCGCAAGATCCGGGCTTTGTTGTAGAGAAGCACGATTTGATGTAAGATTCACCTGCACTAAAGGACAACGCCGTTAGAACGGGACATGACAGCAAGCCTTCGTCGGGTCTGGCGGGCGGCGTTCGGGGAGGTGACTCGTGATCTATGACGCAGTTATCGTAGGCGGCGGGTTAGCAGGATCTACCCTCGCCAAGAATCTCCGAGAACATGGTCACCGCGTCTTAGTATTGGAACGCGAGACCCGCTTCAAAGACCGGGTCCGCGGAGAACAGATGCACCCCTGGGGAGTTTCGGCTGCAAAGAGTTTAGGGGTCTATGACGATCTGCTGGCTACTTGCGGAAACCAAACCAGGTGGTGGACGACGTGGATCGGCAGACAGCCGGCGTTTAATCGAGACCTTCAGGCGACAGCGCCCCATCGCGTTGGTTCGTTCAATGCCTATCATCCCGCTATGCAGGAGACCCTGTTGCAACTGGCGGAGAAGGCGGGCGCCGAAGTTTGGCGCGATGCAACGGTCGACTCGGTTGTAGCCGGTAGCCCACCTAAGGTGCGCGTACGGCATCACGGGAGCACCACGTTCGTCCAAGCGCGCATTGTCGTAGGTGCAGACGGAAGAAATTCACAGGTCCGGGCGCGAGCGGGTTTTCCACTGATGCGTGACCCCGACCGACTTATGACCGCGGGGTTGCTGTGTGAAGGAGTTCCCGCGCCTGAAGACACAACACATCACGGGGTGGCAGGCGACGGCGCCACTCTTATCGCGCCGCTTGGCGGGCGGCGCGCCCGTGTGTACTTCATCTACCGCAAGGAAGACGGTCTACGCGGACTTGCCGGTGAAGGGCGAGTCGGAGATTTCCTCGCGCTCTGCGCCACTTGCGGCATACCTCCGGAATGGTTCGCGGACGCGAAGGCAGCGGGACCGCTCGCCGAATTCAACGGCGCCGATCATTGGGTCTGCCGACCGGCCCGGCAGGGGATTGTACTTATTGGGGACGCAGCCGCGGCAACCGACCCAGGTTGGGGTACTGGCCTTTCGATCACATTGCGGGATGTTCTTACACTTCGGGATTGTCTTCTCTCAAACCCGAACTGGGAAGTGGCAATCGATCAATACGCCGTGGAGCACGACCGGTATCGCCGCGCCCTGCACGATGTAACGCAGTGTTTTGCCGAACTGCTTTGGACGAGCGGAGAGGCGGCGGACGAAAGACGTCGCCGGCTGCTGCCGACGCTGCTGACTGACGCCAGCGGACTTCCGGATCTCCTTGGCTTGGGACCCGAATCCCCGATGACCGCGGACATGAAACGGTTGTTTATGGGCGAGACACACTCTGCTTACGCCTGAGAACGCATATGCTCTGCAAAGTATTTGGCGTCTTGTGCACCGGGCCATAAGTCGAGCGCGATCGACGCACGCGTACGATGGCTCCTCCGGCTATCTCGGAACAGCGGTGACGGCGATAGACTTGGAGTAGCGACGTGATGAGATGGCGATATTTCTTGGGGCTATTAGGAGCAGTGGCGTTGGCGTATGCCCCGGCTCCGGATAAGCCGGCGAAGAAGACAGCCAAACCCGCAGCGACGGGCAAAGCCGTGAAAAAGTCGGCAGCCGCTTCGAGTGCAAACGGCAGAAAAACGAAAGGAACACGGTCAGCCCGCAAACCTGCCGGTCCCAGTTACCAGCTTCATCCCGATTCGCAACGCTATGCCGAAATCCAGAAGGCGCTCGCGGATCGAGGCTACTACCACGGAGAGTCGAACGGTGAGTGGAAAGATGATTCCGTCGATGCGCTGAAGCGCTTCCAGGCGGATCAGAAACTGCCGGACGATGGCAAGATAAGCGCTCTCACGCTAGCCGGCCTGGGCCTGGGGCCTCATCACGATGGTTCAACCGCGGCGACGGTACCTCTTCCGAACGCGGCCGGCACAGAACCTTCGATTTCCGGATCAACAGTCGGGCCAGCGTCTTCGACCCCGTCCAAACGGGATCAACCGACATCGCCGGCTTTGCCTCCTCAGCCTCCGCCGCAATAGCGGCTAACGCGTGCCGACCGCGACATTCGAGAGAGCCTTCTCGGGCTCTTGTGTCCTCTGCAGCTTCGACAACACGAAGCGGAAAAGGTAGAACGAGCAACCGATCGCAACCGCCAGTACGGCATTCACAACCAGGACTGCTGTGGCCGTGCAGAGAAACGCAAGAGCGTCCGTGCGTCTCATGCGGCGCAGACGCCGCCAGGTACTCCATTCGAGCAGGCAGATCCCGATGTACGCCGTCACCCCGGCTAAAGCAGGAATCGGGATATGAGAGATGTAATCAGCGCCCAGCCCGATGAACGCCAGAATGAAGACCGCGTGAAGCAGGTTGGACATCCGAGTCGACCCGCCGCAGCGGACACTCGCTAAACTCCGCGCCGGAATACCCACGCTCATCGGTGCGGCAAAGACGCCTGCCACCATGTTGGCCACGCCATAAGCACCCAGTTCCGCGTCAGCGTCGTCCTTCTTCAAATGTTTATGGCGACCGCGGAAGTGCTCGACCACGCGCGACGTGACCAGAAGGTTGACGGCGGATACGAAGGCCAGTCCAAACGCCTCCGGAGTGACGTCCAGTACGTCGGCCGGAGTCCATGAAAAGCCCGGCGAATTGGGGTATTTCAAGCGGCAGCCTTCCCACTTCCCGCTGATGAAGCCCAAACGTGCTCGCGACCAGCACGGCCGCGATTACCCCGATCAGCGGAGCCGGAGCTTTCGGTATGAAGTACGTACAAACGAGCGCCGCCACAATCACAACCGCACTGATGATCAGGGCGCTCGGCTGCGTTTCCCCAGCGTGGGACAACACCTGCCAGCTTTGAGAAAGCATGTTGTTCGAGGTCCGGTCAACCACAGCCTTCACGCCCAGCATGACGCCCAGTTGAGACAGAAACATCATGGCCCCGATGCCGCAAGAGAAGCCGGTCACAACGGCTTGAGGAACTTTCTGGATGAAACGTCCCAGTTTCAGGACGCCAAAGATCAGCATGAACACCGAGGCCGCCATGCAGACTTTTGCAGCGCCGCCGACACCCTGACGCTCAACGGCCCTGGCGATAAAGGGCACAGTTGCGCTCGCGGTTCCGCCGATCAGGACGGGATTTCGGCCCAACAGAGCCGTGATGGGAGCGGTCGTGATGGAAGTAACGAGACCCAGAACCGGCGGGAGTCCCATCATGCTCGCCATGGCCAAACCATACGGAAGGGCGATCAGCGCAGCGATGGCTCCTCCGGAGAGATCTCCAGCAAAAGTTCGCCAATTGTAGGGGATGCGCGGTACTTGCACGGTTCACCTCGGCGGCCGGAACGAACGAGGTTTTTACCGCCCAAACAAGACAAGAGGTGGCGCAGCTGTGCTGCCACGCCACCGCGGAGAAGAGATTACAAACTAAGCGCTATAGACCTTGGCGAAAGCTTCTTTGAACTTCGCCATTTCTTCTTTGCTGCCGATAGACACGCGCACGTGGTTGCGGCCAGATCGGCCAAGCGCGGCCGATGTAAACCTTCTGAGCCGCCATGGCCTGGTAGAACTCTTTGCCCGGACGCTTCACGTTGATCATGAAGCAGTTGCTCTCGGAGGGAATGAAATCGACATTCTTGGAAGTCAGGAAGCTGAACGTATCCTCGCGGATATCGGCCATGATCTTGCGGCGCTCGGCAACGAGGTTCTTGGATTTTAAGCTGGCGGTTGCGCCCACCATACCGGTAATCGGCATGGCGCCGGCACTGTAGGGCCTGATCTTCTCGAGCAGGTCCGGGCGGGCGATCGCCGCGCCCGCACGCAGTCCAGCCATTCCGTACAGCTTCGAGAACGTGCGAAGAATCACCACATCCTTATCCTGTGCGACCAGATCCGAAGCGCGCACAGCACTGGGCGAAATGTGGATGTAGGCCTCGTCCACCATCACGATCGAGCCGGCCGGCTTGTTCGCGACCAGCCAGTCGATGTCTGCCTTGCTCGTCAGCGTTCCCGTCGGATTGTTGGGATTACAGATGTAATACAGGCCGGCATTAGGCGCTGCGGCCAACATGGCCTTGACGTCGTGATCCCACGTGCCCTTCCGGAGCGGAACGTTGACGACTTTCGCACCGATAAACTTGGCCGCGCGTTCCCCGGCTTCGTACCCCGGATCGCCTTTTACGAACGGCCGATCTTTCGAGCAGAACGCAAGGACGGCCTGGTGCAGCGGAGCGCTCGAACCCGCGTACGATTCCACATAGCTCGGCTTGACGCCCTCCTGGACAGCCAGGGTCTCCGAGAGTTCGTACGTCTTCTCGTACATGTAGCGCCCGCCATCCTTGACCAGGCTGTGGATGGCATCCGCAGCTTCGGCGCACGGACCCATCGGGTTCTCGTTGGCGTTGATCTTGACCGCGTCCGGCGGGCATGTTGCGCACCATGGACAGTTGCGCTAACGCTGGTTCGTTATAGAACGGAAGAGCCGCTCCCGCTGTCAAAACCGTGGCGATGCGGCCGAAATTTCGCCTGGAAAAGCCTCGCCGGACGAAATCGGCCTGCTGTTCGGCACTTAAAACTGATGACATTTGTTCTCCTAACTTCTTGTATGTCTAGGCCTTGAACAAAACGGTAACGAACTTGGTCCCGCTCAAAAAATTAGAACGCGAAGCGTACTCCTAGCTGGATCAGCCTCGAGAAATTGACCTGGTTAGAGATCGTCCCGAAAGCACTATTCTCGAATCTCGTGTTCGGGTTTGCAAACTGCGGCGAATTGAACGTATTGAGCGCTTCCGCACGAAACTCGGCATTGAAACGCTCCGTCACAGCGAAATTCTTGAATATTGAGCTATCCCAGTTTTTCATACCGGGGCCCCGATAGGGAATAGTTCTCGATAAATTCCCGTAAGTGAAAGCGGGAGCCGACGAAAAAGCAGCCGGGTTGATGTAGTTCCGGAGCCTCGATTCGACACTACCGGACATCTCCAGGGGAGATGCCTGTTGCATTTGGCCGTTGAACACCTGTACCTATACTTGCGTTTTGGTTGCTGTTTTCGTACACGGCCAGCGGGAAACCTGTCTGATAAGTGTTGGTGAAGTTGATCTGCCAGCCGCCCACTGCCAGATCTACGGCCTTACCAGCGCCGCTCAGGAACTTCTTCCCCTTGCCGAAGGGCAGTTCGTAAGTCATGGTGTTAGACCAGCGAAGTGGAGTGTCTGACACAGCCAGGCTATATTCGGCTTCCAGGTTATACGCGTTTTGAGGGAGGGCGGAAGTGCCGCTGAAGAAGTTACCGCTCGCAAACTCGTTGTCCATATTCTTCGACCAGGTAAAGGCCGAGAGGAAAGTCAGGCCGGATGACATTCGTTTCTGAACCTTTGCCACCAGCGAGTCGTAACGGGCATGTGCGGGATTCGTGAGGATTCCGATGTCGCTGTACTCAGAGAACGGTTTCAATAGCTGAGCCGCCGTGACTGTTGCTGAACCAACGACGCCCGCCCCGCCGTGCAAGTAGTACGGGTTTGGAACCGCGGCAGCCAGTTGCGAACCAAGCGGAAGATACGAGTCGGGCACCTGGTTGATGTTGTAGTTGCCTGCCGCCGTAGAACTGGTTTGCAGGTGGCGCGATGCTGAACCGATGTATCCGATGTCAAACATCATATTCTTTGGCAACTGCCGCTGGATATCGATCGAGTACTGGAACACCAGGCCCGAAGTTCGGTTTTGATCCAGGTAGTTAAACGCAGAGCCGATTCCGGTCAGCGCTCCCAGGCTGTTCCCAACGGGCTGGGAGATGCCGTTCGGGAAGGGATTGCTGAGAGAACCCGCGGGCGTGGAGTTGCCGTTGTTACTCGCAACATACGTCGTCGTTTGGGTATAGCCGAGCGCTAAGCTCGCGTCGTCGGCGAACCGGATCGGTGCATAGAACATGCCCCACCCTCCGCGGATGATCGTCTTGCTGTTGGCGGCATACGCGAACCCGATCCTCGGTCCGAATTTGTTCCTCGCCGGCGTGCAGCAGTATGTATCATTGCCTCCTACGCCGGCGTATTGGATCACTCCTTTAGGCGTGATACCTGTCACGTTGCTCGCCAACGGATTGATCGCGGCCGTATCAAACCCGACCACGAACCGGTTGTTGTTCTCCTTCACGCCCGTCTCGAATTCGTAGCGGAGCCCGAGATTCAACGTCAATTTGTTGCTGACGCGGAAGTCGTCCTGCAAGTAGCCCGCAATGTAATTCACTTGCGTGTAGAGCTTGGTGCTCGTGTTCACGCTGCCGGATGACGGGAACCCTAACAGGGCATCTGCGAAATCAAGGCCCGTACCGTTCGTCCGAGTCGGGTATTGCTGGCTGAAGACGCCGTTAAACGCAAACAGGCCGGCAGTAGCTTTCAGGTTCAGGAAGTCGGTGTGAATAGACCGATAGTCAACGCCGAATGTCAAACTGTGACGTCCGGCAAATTTCGAAACGCTGCCAAGCCAATTACGCGAGTAGAAGACCGTATTGCTGGGACTCACGCTGCTGAAGTTGTTCGGATTGCTGCTGAAGTCAAACTCCGGCAGATACTGCGACTGCAAAGCATTCACGTAGGTGGCTGGAAATCCCAGCAACGCAGGGCTCACACCGTAGTTAACCGGATTCGTAACATTCGGGAAACCGATTAAAGCCGAAGCGCAGGTTGAGCACGGTGGTTGGGTTCAGAGTCATGATGCTGTTGACCTGCGTCGCATCCACTTTCCGGTAGAGAAGATAGGGAGTGCCGCTGCTCGCCGTCAGGGCTGTTCCCAACGTATTCCCACCCGGCTCTCTGCTCTTGTAATGCAGATAAGAGGCGTTCATCTTCCACCACGAAAAGATCTCGTGATCGAGCTTCGCCATGTACTCATCGGCCCGGTCGCTTAAGTTGTCAGACCCAGTGAAGTTGATGGCATCGACCACGGAAGTCTGCGGCAGGGGCATCAGATTCAACACCGATTGACCGATCGGATTCAGACGGTTGGAGGGAATGATATTGCCCGCAAGCGGAGCTGCGAACTGTCGAGACGCCCGTTGGACAAGCGTCCGCAGCGGTGCACGCGCGGGATGTAAGAGGGTCGTATAGTACTCGCTTGCTCCCCGAAAAGTCGCCGTTCCTTTCCGCGAGCGTAGGCAGCGTGTATTGGTCAGAAAGCGGCGACTTCTGGCGATAGCTCTCCGTGACTACGTAAAAGAACGTTTTGTTCCGTCCGTTATAGACCTTCGGGATCCAAACGGGACCGCCGAGCGAACCGCCCCAGTTGTATTGCGGCTGATCGGCAATGGGCTGCCCGCTGGCATTCCGGAAGAACGTATTCGCAAGCCAATCCGTCTGGCGCGTGTAGCCGAGCAATGAGCCGTGGAGAGCATTCGATCCGGACTTCAGATACGTATTGAATACGCCTCCACCAGTCCGCCCCATGGTTGCGTCGTATGTATTCTCCTGGAGCTTCATCTCCTGGGTGCCTTCGATGGAGGGAATAATCACCGCGCGATTGGTTGAATCGGTGATTGGAACGCCGTCGATGGTGTAGTTGTTTCCGCGAATCGGGCCGCCCGCAATCGAGATCTGCGACGAGCCGCTCTGATCCTGGAATCTGTTAAAGCGCGGATCTCCCACGGGCACGACATTTGTCGAAAGCTTCGCGAATAGAAACGGATTGCGTCCCAGGTTCGGCAAATCCGCCAGCTTCTGCGAATCAATCACCTGGCCGTTCGACGCGTTCGAGCTTTCCAGCTGCGGCGCCTCTTCGGTGACTTCGATGCTCTGCGATACCGTGCCGAGTTCCAGTTGTACATCCGCAGTTACCGACGCTTGGGTAGCGACGGATACATCACGACGGATGAACTTCTTAAAATTCGAACTCTCTGCACTTACCGTGTACGTGGCGGGCTCGACCGAGGTAAATACGTACTCACCTTCGGGGTTCGTCACTGTGGTGCGCGAAACATTCGTAGCCTGATCGGCCAAGCTAATTTTGACCCCACCGATGGCAGCGCCGGAGGCGTCGCTCACGGTTCCTCGCACTGCGCCTTGATAGTTCTGCGCGTAAAGTGCCGCCTGGACCATCGACAGCAACAGCCCGAAACAAATTCTTTTTGATAACACCCCTGTGTCTCCTTTGGCAGCCATCATGCCGGAACGAGAGCCGGCAGAACTCAGATCTGCGTTTGCTGCGACAAAGGAGCGTATTGGACGGGAGAAGGCCTCGAAAAGACTGGGGTCACTGAAGAGCAGTGACGCTTAGAGGCAGCGGATTAGAAGGATTGTAACATCCGGACCAAGGTACGAGCAACCGCCGCGATGCGATTGGAGCAACTTGGGCTTAGCTCAGGCAAGCAACCTTGGCCGCCGCCATGGGTGGTCAGTAATCCGAACTTGCACCGTCTCGTTTCTGGAACGGCTTCGGCCGGAACCACAGATCGCGAGTGGACGATTCTGAATCCTGTCAGCGGGACAGCATACTAGAACGTAAATCGAGCTGAGAGCACCATGTGCCGGGCTTGTACCTGAGCGCCGCCATAGACCACGCCGTTCACAGTCGATTGGGTTGGGGCAATCACGCCGAACAAATTGTTCGTGTTCGCGCCCGTTGCGAAGTTGATGTTCAACAAAGTGTTCGGTGCGCCCGGACTGAAGTGGTTGAACGCGTTGAACGCTTCAGCTTTTATTTCAAGAACCTTCGATTCAGTGATCTTGAAGTCTTTATAAACTGTGAGATCGAACGACGCCACGCCGGGACCATACGTCAATGTTGGCGGAGTGTTTCCAATCCCTAGCGAAGTCGCGGGTGGAAGCGCGAAACTTGCCGGATTGAAGTTGTACCAAAGATTCGGATCAGATGTGGAACCGACAGATGCCGGACTTGCGCCGTTTCCGAGCCAGAGTGATCCAGATTGTTGGCATCGGAAGGGAATGCCGCCCGTCGGTGTCCCGGTCCAATAGCCGGCCGGTGCCCCTACCGCTTGACAACCGATTGTTAGCGGCTGACCGTAGTAAAGCGTACCGATGCCCGCGAAATGCCATCCGTCCAGCGCTTGCTTTGTGAATGAGTTATTCCAGAATCGGCTGCCATCGGGTATCGCGTACGTCCAGTTCGCATTCACAGCGTGCGGACGATTACCGCCTGCGACAGCCTTGTTCAACTGATCTGACGTCCATTGGTAACGTGTGTACACCAACGTCTTAGACCAGGTGTAATTCACGCCAAACTGCAGGCGACCTCCGAGTCTCTTGTTCAACTGAACCTGTAGTGCGTGGTAATTCGACTCTCCATTCGAACTGAACAATCCGATACTTCCGAACCCTTGATACCCGCCTGACAGGGCGCGAATCAGGTTCGTGGAATAAAAGCCGGCCGTTCCCCGATTGTTACTGGTGGGATCGAGGTATTTGGGATTGGCGCCGCCTGTCGGAGTCCAGGTCGTATACGGGGCAACAGCATTCAAATCCAGATTGATAGGAACGGCGGGCCCACCCGGCTGTAACGTTTGCGTACCGGCGAGCACGCTCTGATGATGGGCTACGTTGCCGACGTAAGCGACATCCAGGATGTAGCCGTGGCTTAAATCCTGCTGGATGTTAAACGTCCAATCATAGGTTGATGGCGGCACAAAAGATTGCGGACCGCCCACCACATTCTGGGGCGTAAACACGAGCGGAGCACCTGCGACGTTAGCGACAGTGGTGTTGAGAATGATCGGAGCCAGGAAATTCGGAGGAGCGGCTAACGGTCCTGTGCCGACGCCGATTGCGCCGATATTGTCCACGCTCAGATAGCGGCCGTGGAAAATGCCAAAGCCGGCGCGAATCGCTGTTTTTCCATTTCCGAAGACGTCGTATGCCAAGCCGATACGCGGATTGTATGAAACAGATGGGTAGTCGAAGAAATTCGAATGGTACTGCACAATTCCCGAGAACGGCACACCACCAGCAGCATAAGTTGACGGATCAAACGTTCCTTGGTTTACATACGGAAACGTGGCTCCGCTCCTCGGATTGATGGCGCCCCTGGAGGTACAAGTACCGCTCGCATTGTATGCTCCGCAAGTCGGATAAATAAGCTGGCCGACCGTACTTGGGTTGTACGCCGATTGCTGGAAAATGCCCAAGGTTCCTCCGTCGGTATAGAGCGGACCCATGATCTGGAATCGCATCCCATAGTCCATGGTCAGCCGGCGAGATACTTTCCAGGTGTCTTGCACGAACCATTCGAACTGTTTGTAACGCGCGCGGTTAGCTAGCTTCTGGTTGTCCTGGCCGTAGCCGTATAGACTCCCTAGAACCGCGTTCGAGAAAGGATTACCGGAATCTACGGGATTACCCAGATCAGAGCCAAAATAGTAAGTCCCGGCCGTGTTAAAGGTCGAATAGACGCTAACATTACGCGCGTCGTGTTCGTAATAGAAACCTGCCTTGAACGTGTGGGAACCACGAATATACGTCATGTTTTCCGTCAGGTTCTGGAGAGAATCAGTCCCGTCGAAGGGCCATCGGCTGTCAAATCCGTATGCCGGGAGATTGGGTATCGGCGTGGGGGCAGATTGTGCGGTGAATCCGGCTGGCAAGCCAAGATTGACGTTGGGCTTCAACCTCAACGTATTCGCAGCGGCGGGGAAGATGTTAGGCGTCGCGAGGGCGTTGCCATTGGCGTCTTTTAGCGGCAGCAGGCTTTGGTTATAAATCCCCTCATCCATCGGGGAGTTCCCCTGGTGCGCTTTATTGATGCCCCAGGTCAGCTCATTGACTAAGTTCGAGCTGAAAGTATGAATATAAGTGGCTGCGACACCCGCGGACGGAATGTGATAGCTGTGTGGAAACTGACCCCATTCCTGAGTGGCAGGGCCCAGGATCGCCCCGTAGCCGGACTGATCCTGATAATCCTGCAGCAAGCGAACAAACATGGTGTCTTTCGACGAAATGTTGTAATCGACGCGCAGAATCTTGTCTTCACGTGGATTCTGAAACACTGGCGTAAACAGAAAGTTGAATTGCCGCTGTCCAGTCGGATCCACGGCGTTCGGCAACGGAAATTGATTCAACATAGCCGCGCCGATTGGATTTTGCTGGCTCACCGGAATCAGATTCCCTGGGTAGGGTTGACCGGTGAGCGGGATTTCGAATGGTGATCAGGCTTCCATTCGTATTGAAACTTTGGGAAAAATTGCCTTGCCGTTCCAGGGCAGTAGGCATTGTGTAGCGGTTTGTCTGGCCATTGCCGCCATTGCCGTAGCAGTGTTGTGGACGTAATCGTAAGAGAAGAAAAAGAACAGCCGGTTACGATTTTTGTTGAACGGAACTCCAGGGATGAGGAGCGGACCGCCGAAGGTGCCTCCGGGGTTCTGGAATCGATACTTTGGCTTACCAATGCCGCCAGAATTATTGAAGAACTCGTTCGCATTCAACTCTTCGTGGCGCCAGTAATAGTAAGCACTGCCATGGTACTGCGCCGTCCCGTTCTTGATGGAAACGTTAAGCTGGCCGCCATTTCTCGAGCCGTACTCCGCCGCGTAATTGCCAACCAGTAGCTTCACCTCGCCGATCGCGTCCACACTAGGCGCCTGGTAAGTGTTCAACCCGGGAGCTCCGCTGTCCTGGCTCGCAATACCATCAAGCGTCAGCAGCACCTGCCCCTGCTGACCTCCGTTGACAGTCGGAGTCTGCGTTCCCCAGCCTCTGTTATCGTGGGTGCCCAGGTCCTGCACACCCGCCAGATCCTTGATGATGGCTTGAAAATCGCGGCCTCGTATCGGCGTATCCTGTATCTGCTTCAAGTTGACGTCGATAGCGTGATCGGAACTGTCGGTTTGAACGTGAACCGACTGGGCCTGAACCTCTATCGCAGTGCTGACACTTCCGAGCTCCAGGCTGATGCTATGGAGGTCCACTTTCTCTTGCGCCCCGACGATGATGTTCTTCTGCTCGTATGACTTGAAACCAGTCTTAGATATTTTGAGGGTGTATGTGCCCGGAAGGATCGCCGTGAATTGAAAGGCGCCGGAACCACTGGTGATGTCTTCACGCATCTGCCGTGAGACGTCATTCACCAGTTGAACAGGAGCTCCGGTTACGACTGCCCCGGCTGAATCGAGAAGCGTACCCGATAGCGATCCTGTGACCGATTGCCCTCGGGCCTGCGGTGACAAAATCATCGCAGCCGAAACACAATCAATCGAGAAGTAAATGAGCTTCCCGCTAGAACAACTAACGTGGGCGGCGACACGGCCCAACAGCGTCCCTGACATAGAGACCCCCTCGCGAAGCGCAAGCAAGCAAGCTCGTTTGAAACGTTCAAACGTCTTTGTGGATTCTATTCTCGATGCGAAAACAAGTCAAGGAAATTAGACTGCTGCACGATAGTTATCTGGTACCAGCGAGGAGAATGCCTTCAAGCACTGGCTTGAGAGCCGGCGGAAACCCTGACGGGGCCGTCGGAGTCTATCAGTCGAACTCAAGTGATCTTGAGTGATGAATGACTCCGCAGTTTGTCCGGATTGCTGACGGAGTAGATCGCACAGATACGGCCATTTTCGATACTCACGGATGTGACGGAATTTAGTTGTCCGTCAATGTGAGTGATCAAGCCCGGACCCGAATTCACAGTGGCGGGATGCGCTTCCCAGCCACGCCAAGCTTTCGTGATACGCCCAAGAAAAAACGCGTGATGCGATCGGCCCCATAGATAGGATTGAGGACGGAAGGCACTTTACCGCCGCCATCTCCCACGAGCACGGCATCTTCTGCAATAACGCTAAGCAGTTCTTGTTCGTCGCCTTTCGCAAGAGCACTGAGAAAGCGCGAAACGACAGAATCCGCAACGCTGGCGGAAACTGGAGGATGCTTCACGCGAACGTTCCAGGGCAGCACGAGCACGAACCATGAGTTGCCGGCACGCAGCCTGAGACTTGCCGGTGAGCTCAGCGATGCGATCGTAGGCGTATTCAAAGACTTCGCGCAGAACAAACACAGCTCGTTGCTCCGGTTCCAGCTTTTCGAGGAGGTACAGAAGGCCAAGTGACAAACGCGACTGAGTGATTGCGTTCTGTTCCGGCGTGGGTGCACCAAAGACGGGTTCGGGCAGCCATTCTCCCGTATAGAGTTCTCGTCGGTGTTGGGCCGATCGAAGCCTGTCGATGGCCAGACGTGTCACCACGGTGGTCAACCAGGCTTCGATGTTTGTGATGGACTGCTCATTCGACTGTTGTAATCGGAGAAGCGCTTCTTGTACTACGTCCTCCGCTTCCGCAAGACTCCCCAGGTACCCATACGCGAGCGAGAGAAGCCGCTTGCGTACAGGCACACTAGTCGCATCCGTTCCTCCTCGCGCAACTGTGTCCAACAAGATCAGCGTACAAAAAATTGGGCGCCCATCACAAACGCGCAGGCTATTCCGTCGTGAACAGTAGAGGAAACAAAATGCCAGAAATCGATACACATAATGGCGAGCCGAGAATTAACTTCACCGAGCCTGCGTTCGGCGGAATATTGAAAGCAATGTATGGACTGGAAACCCCGCTTCAGAACTCAGGGCTCGAACCCACCCTGCGCGAGTTGGTCAAAATGCGCGCTTCTCAGATCAACGGCTGCGCCTTTTGTATGGACATGCACACAAAAGACGCGCGGGCGCAGGGCGAGACAGAGCAGCGTATTTATGCTCTGAGCGCGTGGCGAGAAACTCCGTTCTTCAACGACCGGGAGCGCGCCGCACTGGAATGGACGGACCATCTGACCCTGATCGCCGGCCGTGATGTGCCGGATGATCTCTACGCACGAGTAAGAGCGCAGTTCAGCGACGAGGAGATCGCTGCTTTAACACTCGCAGTCGTGCAAATCAACGGATGGAATCGCCTGGTGAAGTCGTTCAGGCCCGTTGTGGGAAGCTATCAGCCGCCGAAGTCTCAAAGTAACGCCTCGGCGGCCTAACAGCTTCGAGTCATTTGGTCTGGACTAGTGGCTGCCAAGCTCCTTGGCAGCCTCATCCAGCAGGTCAGCTTCACTCTGGAGCGCCTTCGCGACTTTCGTGATTTGCGCGTCCGCTTCGGTCCAGCGTTTTTGTTCGATTGCTTCGCGAACGCCCGGAATGGTCTTTACGCCGTAACCGGTATAGAAACCGGGTGCATAGACCAGATTTTCGAACCAGGGGCGATTCGGCAGTCCTTCAGAGTTCAGCAGCATCCGCTCCGACTTGATCAGCTTCGCGTCGAGACCGGCGGCGGACGTCTTATTATTCGCGGAAAAGGCTTTTTCATACGCCTCGGAGGCGCGCGTCAGATCGTCTGCCGCGTTATCCAAGGGCGCGAAATTCAAGTAAGGGGGAATCGGCTCCTTCGAAGGAGGAACCATCTTTTTCTTCGGATCGGCGAGCGCCTGATAAACGCCTTCTTCGATCTCCGTGTTTCGTTCCTTGGCCGCGGCTCTCTGGTCGGATTCGAGCTTTTTGATCTCGGTGACGTAGGTATGGATGGTCTCGGCGAAATTCGTGAACTTGAACGGCAGAACATCCGCATCGGCTAAGCGCATCATCATGATTCCGGCAGTCTGCGCGAGTGCGCGGCCGTACGAGAAATCCGTATCTTCGAAATGCGTGTACCAGTAGAAGTCGTCGTAAATCGAGTGGTATTGCCCGCCCCCGGCATCTTCGCCGCCGAATCCGATATTGAGACTGGCAACTCCGAGATGATCGGTGAACACGGTGTAGTCGGAACCTGAGCCCAAGGCGCTGATCCGCAGGTCGGGACGTGATCTGAACTCGGAGCGCGCCGGACCAGTTGCTCTCGAGATGTCGGCCAACCGCACTCGTTTCCAGATGCTCATCTTGGTTTCCGGATCTTCGACGTCCTTCATCACTTCGTTGACGAATGTTTCGAGCGAATGAGACCCGCCGGCCCGGAAGAAGCCGCGCCCGTTGCCGTCCGAGTTGATGTACGCGACCGCGTGCTCTCTTAACTCGTCCGCATGAGTTTCCGCCCATTCGGTGGAACCGAGCAGCGATGGTTCTTCGCCGTCCCACCACGCGTAGATGATCGTGCGATCCGGTTTCCAGCCTTGCTTCACCAGTTCAGCCAGGCCGCGCGCTTCTTCCATTTCAGGGCTCGCGCCTGAGACCGGATCGGCGGCTCCGTTCACCCACGCATCGTGGTGATTGCCGCGAATGATCCATTCGTCCGGATACTTCGCGCCCGGAATTTTGGCGATCACGTTATAGAGCGGCTTGCGGCTCCAATCGAATTTCAGGTGGAGATGCGCTTTCGCGGGTCCTGGTCCGAATTGATAGGTAATCGGGAGCGAACCGCGCCAGGCTGCGGGCACCAATTGACCACTGAGATTCTTCAGCAGCGGCTCGGCATCCTCATACGAGATCGGCATCACCGGAATTTTGGTGATGGTCTGTATTTCGTTAAGCGGTAGCTTCTTGGCTCCGGGAACGGCGCCGATCCCCGGGGTCGCGGGATCACCCGGGTAGACTGGCATGTCCATGACGCTGCCGCGCTGAGCGCCGAAGGGAGGCCGCATCGGACCTTTCGGATAAACTTCGCCTTGCGCATAACCGTCTTCGTGCGGATCCGAGTAGATCAGGCATCCAACGGCGCCGTGTTCGGCGGCAACCTTTGGTTTGATACCGCGCCAGGTCTGGCCATAGCGGGCCAGCGCGATCGCGCCATGAACCGAGACGCCCATACGCTCCAACTGCTCGTAATCCGCGGGGCTGCCGTAATTGACGTAGACGATGGGCCCGGTCACATCGCCATCGGCCGAGTAGGCGTTGTAAACGGGAAGCTGTTCGCTCTTCTGATTGGAAGTTGGATCGACCGGCAGTGCCGGCTCCTCAAGCTTGGCCTTGTACTTCACAGGCTCGAGTCATTTCGAGTGACCGCTCGAGCGGTGTCGGGAAACAACGTGTCGAATTCCTCGATCTTGGCGTCGAGCCCCCAGGACTTCAGTTGGGCAGCAATCCATTCGGCATTGTCTTTGTCATACGGCGAGCCGACGTGATGAGGGCGCGCCGAGAGGCGGCGCATGTTTTCGCGCAGCCGATCCTGCTGGGGAATCTGCTTGAACTTACCTTCCCATTCGATTTCCGTGGCGGAGTTTGCCTGGGAGTACCCGCGAAGTGAGTGCGGCGGATCAGCAGCTTGGGTCGCGAGTGCAAACGCGCTTAGAAGAGCCAGTACCTGACGCATGATCCCGCCATTGTAGCGACAGCGAAACACTGGGCGAGATTCCCGGGAAGTACGGACCGGATCCAGGACTTTGGACGCAATAGTTTGGATTTTGCAAGTTCGTTCGACACAAGCTTCCTCTGCTAGAGTCCTTATGGAGAAGGGTTGTAGAGGGTTCGAAGAATCTATGCGCGTGCACTTCTTATTTGGCGCTTTACTACTAGGCTGCTCGTTGCCGCCGGTATTCGGCGCGTCCATCGATCAGATCGTAGCGTTCGGAGATAGCCTTTCCGATACAGGAAACGTAGCTATCGCAACGCTTGGCCAGTTTCCGGGAGACAACTACGCGCTCCGGGCGGTTCACGGATGGCGCTAATACAACGCCTGCCACAAGCGGCCCGTTCGGCTTTGGGTCGATCAGCTTGCGGTGAAGCTGAACGTGCCGGATCCGCAACCTTACTTGGCTCTGACGGGTGGGAGCAGATTATGCGTTCGCCTCCGCCACAACGGGATCAAACGGCCTGTATAACATCACGGACCAGGTCAACACCTATTTGTTGACTCACCCGGGCGGCGCTTCCTCGACCGCACTGTACACGATTTGGGGCGGCTCGAACGATCTGTTCAATGGAACAACGACGGGTAAAGCGGCGGCGGACGCGCTCTATGCGAACATTCAAACGCTTGCGGCAGCGGGAGGCAAGAATTTCCTGTGGCTTGACATCGTTCCTCTGGGCAATACGCCTCGCGGATCAGCCAATGCAGCGGCGCTGAATGCCCAGGTGCTGGCTTTCAACAATGAGTGGAGCGCCGATATCGCACTGTTGGAAGCTCAGGGCATTTCTGTGACCGGTGTGGATGTTTTCAATCTGTTCACGACGATCGCAGCTAATCCGGCTGCCTACGGATTTACGAACATCACGACACCAGCACAGGGCCAGGCGGGAGTGAATCCGAACAATTATCTGTTCTGGGATATGGAACACCCGACCACGGTGGGACATGGATACGTAGCGAATCTCGCGTATAACGATCTTGTCGGGCACATCGACACCAACGCCAGAGCCAGTCAGCGCGGCAACTGTGGCGTTTGGAATCGTCACCCTTGCGGGCGCAGCTCTGATTCGTAAACGTCGATCGTCCGCCGATCTTCCCCAACCTGAGCGATCCTGATCTCCATCCGATCCGGGGGCAGAAGGCGCGGGAACTTCTCGCCCCACTCGATCAGTACCAGAGCAGGCATCTCGAACAGTTCCTCTAGCCCTAACCTGGCCGCCTCGCGTTCATGATCCAGCCGATACAGGTCGACGTGGTACACGGCCGGGGGATCGCCATATTCGTGAATCAGCGTGATAAGTGGGGCTGGAGACATCTTCCTCCCGAGCCGCCCCGCGACCCTCCACAATCCCCTTTGTCAGAGTCGTTTTGCCGGCACCCAGATCGCCGACGAGCGAGATCACTGCTCGATTCGGCAAAACCGTGGCGAGATGACGGCCGACCGCTCTTGTTTCCTCAGGGGAGGAAGACTCAAACCGGACGAATTTCATCCATCGCTCGCGGCAGACTGTCTAGCAAATCCGTTGCGAGAGTGCACTCCTCACCCAGACGCTCTGCGGCCAATTCGCCGCAGCGTCCGTGAAGCCACACGGCAGCAACGACGGCGCGCTTCCAATCCTTCGGGTGTTGCGCGATCGCGCCCGCAACCATGCCGGTCAGGATGTCGCCGGTCCCGCCAGTGGCCATGGACGGAGAACCGGTGGGATTGATCCACGTCTCCCCGTCGGGAAATGCAATGACGGTTCGATCTCCTTTGAGAACAACCGTAGCTCCGGTTTTCGCAGCAAACGTTTGAGCGGTGCCGAGCCGGTCGCTTTGCACTTCCTTAGTCGGTTTGCCTGCCAAGCGGCCCATTTCACCTGGGTGTGGAGTCAGGACCCGAACCTTGCCATCTGCTGGCGGGACGTCGCCTGCCAGCGCGTTGAGAGCATCTGCGTCGAAGACCCCGGGCAGATTCGATTCGCGGTATAACCGGTCGACAAGGCGCTTCACCTCATCGCCAGTGCCCAATCCGGGGCCGACCGCAAGAGCAGTCATTTTCTCAAGCAGCGGGAGCAGCCGGTCGGCTTCGGATTCGCGAATCAGACCAGCGTCCGTCTCCGCCAGAGGTTCAGTCATGAGTTCCGGCCGCACCGCAGCGACGGCCGTCAGAACAGATTTCGGGATAGCGACTGTGACCAGGCCTGCGCCCATGCGATACGAACCCAAACCCGCCATAGCCGGGGCTCCGCTTTTTCCGAATGAACCGCCGACCACCCAAACATGGCCGTACATACCTTTGTTCGAATCATTCGACCTTTTGGCGAACAATTGGCTGATGTCCGACCGTTCTGTCAGGTTGAGTGGGATGTCGGAATACAGATCGGCCGGGCTACCAATCGGGTACACGGCCAACTTACCCATCAAGCCGTAAGAACCTGAAAACACTTGGCTCTTTTTCGGAGCAGTAAATGTGACCGTACAATCGGCCCGAACGAACTCGCCTTCGGGCTTTGTTTCGTCCGACGGAAGACCCGACGGAATGTCGACCGCTACCTTCGCTGCGTTCGGGAAACACGTGTTGATTCTCTGAATCGCCTCGAGGGTCGGACCGGTCGCCGGGCCCTTGAGACCCGTTCCGAGTACAGCGTCGACCACAATGGTCGCCGAGTTGGGTTCGTCTCGCAAAACAGACTGAACCGGACAACCGCACACTTCGAGCATTTTGCGGTTCGCTGCCGCGTCCCCGGTCAGAGTACCGGGCTCGAAGAGTTCATAAACCGTCAACTTTCGGCAGAGATTACGTGTGAAGAGCTGGCGCGCGACGACAAAACCATCTCCGCCATTGTTTCCCTTTCCGCAAACGACGACCACGTCATGCCGGCTGAGCGGAGCGAAGTTCTCTCGAAGAAAATCAACGACGCGGCTGCCCGCATTCTCCATCAGAATCAGCCCGGAAATGCCTCGCTCGATCGTCAGTCGATCGACTTCGCGCATCTGGGCAGCGCTAAGAATCTTCATGCCGTCTGCACCTGGCGAGCGAGCAACAGGGTCATATCGTCGTGCAATTCGGGTGATCCCGTCCAGCTTCGGACCGATTCCAAGATATTCTTCACGATCTCCCCGTCATCAAGATGGGCGTGGCGCTTCACCAATTCGATCAGCCGCTCTTCTCCGAACATTTCACCGAAAGCATTCTCAGGTTCCGTAATTCCGTCCGTGTAACAGACCAGCAGGTCGCCGGGATCCAAGGTCAAGCAGCTTTCGTCATATTTAGCGAAGGGAAATGCGCCCACGACCGTGCCGTTCGAATCGAGCGGAGTCACTTGCCCGTTTCGGAACAGCAGAGGAGAGAGATGGCCGGCGTTTGTATAAGTCAGTACTCTCGTTTCCTGGTTGAAGAGAGCGAAGAAGAACGTCGCGTACTTCTCGGGTGCCGTATGCGCATAGATCTGCTTGTTCAACTTCGAAACGAGCGTGGCCGCATCCAGCTCAGGCACGCTGCTGCATTCGTTTTCGACCGCAGGCGTATAGGTCGTAATTTGCGCTCTCAGCGCTGCCTGCAGAGTCGCCATGAGGAGCGCGGCAGAGATCCCTTTTCCGGCAACGTCGCCGATGGCAAAGGCAACCTTTCCTTTCGCAATCTGCTGGTAATCGTAGTAGTCACCCGACACCATACGCGCCGGATCACAGCGGACTGTGAGTTTGAGTCCGCACACCGGAGGCGCTTCTTTCGGATATAACTGCCCCTGTACTTCACGCGCGATTTCGATCTCGGTTTGTAATCGTTCCTTTTCTTTTTCGACAGAAAGTAGCCGTTCAAGATTGCCGGTCATCTGATTGAACGATTGTGCAAGTTCCCCGAGCTGGTCCTGGTCTGTGACGGCGATGCGGTGCTGAAAGTCGCCCTGGATCACGCGTCGAGTGCCTTCGTACAACTGGTTCACAGCCTGCGTCATGCGCCGGGAGAGCGAGACGCCGATCCAGACGGCGACGAGCTCGACGATCAGAAATAAGACAGCAACGGCAATCAGTGCATCGACAAGAACATCACGAATGACGTCCGCCTTGGAGAAGAACGATCGCAGAACCGCAGAAGGACGGGAATAAACCCTGAGGACTCCGGGATACGTTTTGCCTGGTACGTCCAGGTGGTAATGAGGGCGAGTCGAGGGGATAAACACAGGAACGTCGAGCCGGGTGACAGCGGGTGGCAATCTGCTTTTGTGACCGCTTGCGCTGGCTCTGACCTGGTAATCGGGATTACCGGGCTTCGACGTTCCACTTTGCACTACCTCGAGAGAGCCGGCGGAAGCAGGAACGTGCTCCGGCGCACCACGTTCCGGCGCTTCGAACAGAGCAATTTCACCCAGGTCGGGAACAAGATTCTCGATCAATTCATTTGTGACCGGAGCAACTACGCTGATCGCCAGATTGGGGTCAGCGTAGTGGGACCAGCCATAGAAGCGGCTGCCATAAACCAGGAGTCCGTGAACCGCCTTCCAATCGGGAGAGACGTTCAAGGCGGGCGCTGTCGGCGGATACTTGTGCTCGCCCTTGCCGTCACGCATGTAGATCATCACGCCCGGTAAGCTCATGTTGAACGCTTTTTGAATTTGCGGGGCGGCCGATTCTCGCTGATCGGCAGGAATCCGGTGGAGAGTCTCCGCGGCGGCATTGATGGAATCGAGGCGACGGTCCAGCGCCGAGCTGGCCAGATATATCGCGAGCTCATTCATCAAGGCCCATGCGCCAAGCCCAAAAAGCGTAAACAGCAACAAGAGCGGAAGGACACCGAAAAGGCCGTAAGTCAGAAGCAGGCGGTTCCGAAGACTCCATAACGAGTGCCGCTTCAGCTCGATGATGCCTCGCACCGTTAAGGTCACTAAAAACGGGATCAGGACCAGGAAGTCGCAGATCGCCAGCAGCGCGTGCCCGCTGAGGTAGAAAATCAGGAGCAGCACGGCACCCACGACGGTGACAACGCCGGAGACGCCAAGGCGCTTCAGAACTGGGCGGACCCGGGACACTCTCTGAGCTTAACGCGGAGAGAGACTGGCTCCACAACCTCAGCACACTCGAGAGCACACGCTTCCGAAGGTGTATCAATGGGGCATGAGACCAGTACGGCCGCATTGCCGTTTGTCCCACCTTGCGTCAATCCTTTGTGTTCTTCTCTGCTTCACAAACCGGTCTTTTGCGCAGGAGCAAATCACGGTCGATGCTCGTGCCCCGGGCACTCCGTTCCCTCATTTCTGGGAGCAGATGTTCGGCTCGGGGCGCGCCATCCTAACGCTACGCGAGAGCTACCGGAACGACCTACGCGCCGTGAAGCAGATCACAGACTTTCGTTATGTGCGCTTCCATGCCATTCTTCACGACGAGGTGGGCGTCTATAACGAAGACGAACACGGGAACCCTGTCTACAATTTCGCCTATGTAGATCAGATCTATGACGGACTGCTGAAGAATGGCGTACGCCCGGTCGTCGAAATCAGCTTCATGCCGAAGAAGCTGGCCTTTAATCCCGATGCGCTTCACCCGTTCTGGTACAAGCAGAACGTTTCTCCACCGAAGAGTATTGAAAAGTGGGACGGCCTGATCACGGCATTTCGCAGCATCTCGTTGAACGCTACGGAATCGACGAAGTGGCGCAGTGGTACTTCGAAGTGTGGAATGAGCCAAACATCGATTTCTGGAACGGCGTGCCCCGGCAAAAAAGCTATTTCGAGTTGTACGACCACACCGCACGCGCGATTAAAGCCGTCAATCAACGTTTGCGAGTGGGCGGTCCCGCCACAGCAGCGGCAGATTGGGTAGATGACTTTCTGAAACATACCGCGCAAAGAGCATGTCCCGGTCGACTTTGTCTCGACCCACGGGTACGCGGACGATACTGTCGAAAACCTCTTTGGAACGGACGAGGACATTCCGATGCGAGATCGCGTGTGCCGGGCGGTGGCGAAAGTCCGAGGGCAAATCAAGGCCTCGAACAGCCCCAGCTTCCCCTTCTGTGGACCGAATGGAACGTACCAGGAATGAACGAAGTGCGCGATACGTCATTCGTTGGACCAGCACTGGCCAATACAGTTCGCGAATGCGATGGGCAGGTGGACATGCTGTCGTTCTGGACTTTCTCGGACGTATTCGAAGAAGGCGGTCCGATCCCGAAGCCCTTTATCGGTGAATTCGGATTGCGCGCCAAGGGCGGCATCAATAAACCCAGCTATTACGCATTCGACTTGCTTCACCGACTCGGACAAGAGCGCATCCCCAATGAATCGCAGAATCTGTTGGCCACTCGCCGCCCGGATGGAACGCTTGCCCTCGCCGTTTGGAACTTAGTCGATCCGGATCAGAAAGGGAACGACGAAAACCGTTCGGCTTGTCTTTCAAAACGTAGGCAACAACGCAAGCGCTACCGTGACCCGTGTCGATGATGATCATGGGAACACCCTGCGGGCTTATCAGGCAATGGGAAGTCCAGTCGATCCAACGGAAGAGCAGGTTGCCAGATTGAATCAGGCGAGTGCGGTTGCACCGTCGGCGCCACAAAGACTCGCAGGGCGGCACGTTGGAGCTGAGTTTACAACCGAACGCGCTAGCTCTAGTCGAACTTCGAAAAGCTCCATAGATGATCGGATGGGATAATGTGCTCGGCATGATCGATTCGGCTTGGCGTCTACGTCGATCCATCTCGAAGGTGAGGACTTCGTGGAAATAAGCAGGCGCACTCTGCTGCAGGGTGCAGTAGCCGCGCTGCCACTGCAGGCGCAACGATCCACGCCGCAGCGGCCCCCGAATATCGTGCTCATTCTGGCCGATGACATGGGCTACTCAGACATCGGCTCGTATGGCTCTGAGATCGCGACGCCCAATCTTGACCGCTTAGCAAGCCAAGGTGTGCTTTTTAGTCAGTTCTATAACTGCGCGCGTTGCTGTCCCTCGCGAGCCAGCCTTCTGAGCGGACTTTATCCGCACCAGGCCGGAGTCGGTCACATGGTGGACAAAGAAGGCCCGCTGCCGGGTTATGCGAATGATCTGAGCGCAACGTGCAGAACCATACCCGAAGTGCTTAAGACGGCGAACTACCAGACGTTCTATGGCCGGCAAGTGGCACGTCACACCCGTTACGCAATCGAAAGCCAATTGGCCGATTCAGCGCGGTTTTGATCATTACTACGGCATCATTCACGGAGCCGCCGATTACTTCAATCCGGTCACACTGACAAGCGGCAATCAATTCGTCAAACCCGAGCCCAACTACTACTTCACCGACGCTCTCGGAGATCAGGCGTCACGGTTCATCGCGGAAGCCGGCAAGACGGATCGCCCTTATTTCCTGTACTCGGCATTTACCGCGCCGCATTGGCCGCTACATGCGCTTGACGGCGAAATCGAGAAGTATCGCGATCGGTACAAGGGCGGTTGGGATGCTTTGCGAGAGGAGCGCCACGAGCGGCAGTTGAAGGCCGGACTCCTCACCAAACGTTGGGATCTGTCGCCTCGGGACTCGACGGCCCCCGCCTGGAAAGACGTTCCAGACAAGGAATGGCAGATCATGCGAATGGCAGTGTACGCGGCCATGGTGGATCGGCTTGACCAGAACATCGGGAAGATCCTCCGCGCCGTCAAGGAGAGCGGACAGGAAGACAATACCTTGGTCTGCTTCATGTCGGACAATGGCGGTTGCGCAGAAGAACTCGGTCCTCGAGCAAGCGGCCTACATATACCGAAGAAGACACGAGATGGATCTCCCGTCAAAGTAGGAAACCTGCCCGAAAACATGCCCGGGCATGAAGATACTTTCCAGAGTTACGGGCTGCCTTGGGCTAACGCAAGCAACACGCCGTTCCGCCTCTATAAGCATTGGGTACATGAGGGCGGGATTTCGACGCCGTTGATCATGAAGTGGCCGAATGGGATCAAAGCCACACGCCAGACAATCTCGGAACCTTGTCATTTTGTGGACATGATGGCGACGTTCGCCGGCGTAAGTGGGGCCGCTTATCCCTCGGAAGCTAGTGGTCATTCTATTCGCCCCATGCAGGGTCGAAATCTCCTGCCGCTCATAAACGGGAGCGTAAGAAGCTTCGATCGTACTTTGTATTGGGAACATGAAGGAAACCAGGCTGCGCGGCGCGGCCGGTGGAAACTCGTTCGAAAGTATCCGGGGAATTACGAACTCTACGACATCGATGCCGACCGTACCGAGCTTCACGACCGTGCCGGCGATCAACCGAAAATTCTGGCGGAGCTGAAGAACTCCTGGAGCGCCTGGGCGAAAGATTCCGGTGTGCTGCCGTGGGATCAAGTAGAGAAGTCTCTCCACGGTCGCTCCGCCTGACCAGACCTTTACATGAAAGCTACTGTTCAACTATCACTCGACCTCGTCGACTTAGATGAGGCGATTCGAACAGCCGAGATCGCCGTGCGTGCCGGCGTGGATTGGCTGGAAGTGGGGACGCCCCTGATTATTGCGGAGGGCATGCATGGAGTGCGCGAATTGCGATCGCGTTATCCCAAGGTTCCAATCGTTGCGGACCTGAAAACAATGGACGGCGGATGGTTGGAAGCCGAGTTGATGTCCAAGGCCGGCGCTACGCACGTTGTCGTCATGGGACAGGCTCACGAGGAGACAGTGGAGCTTGTCGTCAAGGCCGGACGTGATCTCGGTGTCAAGATTATGGGCGATAACATGGCGATGCCCGATGTCGTCGACGGAGCCAAGCGGCTGGAACAACTCGGCTGCGACTACATCGTCCACCACATCGGTTATGACATGAGGAATCTGCAGCGCGAACGCGGCTTGACTCCGCCCACTCCGCTCGATCGTTTAAAGGAAGTCGTTCAGGCTGTTTCCGTTCCGGTACAGGCCGTTGGCGGATTGACGGTTGAGCAAGCTATCGATACGCCCAGGTATGGTGCGCCGCTGGTAGTCATTGGTGCTCCGTTAGCAATCGACGCACATGCGTTTCGTGCCACCAGCGGTGACCTGGAAGGAACACTCCGGGCCATCTGCGAACGGGTTCATGCCTTTGGAGACGTGCCGGTCGGCAGGGAGGTGCGCGCATGAGTGCAACAACGCACACAAACATGCCGGGCGTGGTGAACTTCGCTAAAGATCCGTTTTCTGTTGAGCTACGCGAAGTGCCTGTTCCAGCAATCGGAGCTTCGGATGTGCTACTTCGCGTCGGCGCAGTCAGTGTTTGCGGGAGCGATGTACACCAGTGGCGAGGGTCCCATAGCTGGCCGGTGAATTACCCGTGCATCCTGGGACACGAGTTTTCCGGTACTGTGGCGACGGTCGGTTCTGACGTCAAGGGCTTCCGCGAAGGTGATCGCGTCGTCAGCGAAACGGCGGCCATTATCGACGAAACGTCGCCGCTCTGCCGGGGCGGGCTTTACAACCTGGATCCGACGCGGCGAGGGTTTGGTTACGGGGTGGATGGCGCCATGACCGAATACGTTCGCGTTCCGGCCCGGTGTCTCCACCGCATTCCGGACCAATTGCCGTTTGAACGCGCCGCGCTCACCGAGCCATGCTGCGTAGCGTATAACGCGGTCTGCGTGAATGGCCGTGTCCGTCCCGGTGACAGCGTTCTGGTCATTGGCCCCGGCCCTATCGGTTTGTTGTGCGCGCACATGGCGAAGCTGAGCGGAGCAGGACACGTGATCGTGGCAGGCTTGCCTTCGCGATCAGTTCCGGTTCACCGTTGCTCGTTCGCTCGGCGCCGATGTGACGCTGGATAGCGGCGTCACTGATTACATCTGCCAGTGGGGAGACGGTTTGGGCGTCGATGTCGCGATCGATGCATCAGGTGCTTCGGCGGCCCTCCAGATGGCTCTGCAGGCAGTGCGTCCGGCCGGACAGATCATCAAAGTAGGCTGGGGCCCGCAGCCGCTGCAGTTCAGCCTGGATCCCCTGGTACAGAAGAACGTAACGATCTCGGGCAGTTTCTCCCATAACTGGCCTGTGTGGGAGCGGGTGATCTCGATGATCGTTTCGGGACAGATTAACCTGGAGCCGGTAGTAAGCCGGATTGCCCGCCTTCAAGACTGGCACGAGTGTTTCGAGAAGATGGAGGGCGGCGAATATGTGAAGGCCGTGCTCACGCCTTAGATGCCGCTAAAAATCTCCGCTTTCCCCAAGTGCTATCTCGAAGATATCTCGAACGGCAAAATGTCGCTGTTCGAGTGGATCGACATGGCCAAGAGCCTCGATGCCGATGGCCTGGAACTCTACGATCAATTCCTGACGAGTTTTGAACGCGATTACCTCCAGCGGGTAACCGAAACGCTCGGGCGAGCCGGATTCGCCATGCCGATGATGTGCTGCTCGCCGAATTTCACGGCTCCCGACCCGGATGAGAGGAAGCGTGAAATCGAGAAAGAAATCGAGCGAATCCGGGTGTCCCGGTTTCTGGGTGGCTCCGGGACCGTGGTGCGTATTCTGAGCGGCCAGCGTTATCCGGAGGTCACCTGGGAACAAGGCCGCGACTGGGTAGTCGAATCCATTGAAGCTCTGCTTCCTGTCGCGAAAGAGTACGACGTCGTGCTCGGGCTCGAGAACCACTACAAGGACGGATTCTGGCGTTATCCTGAGTTCGCGCAGAAAGCCGACCGTTTTCTTGCCATTGTCGGAGCAATCGAAGACCGGCAACACTTCGGAGTGCAATACGATCCGTCGAACGCAATTGTTGCGGGTGATGATCCGGTGGACCTGCTGCGCGGCGTAGCAGACAGGGTGGTCAGCATGCATGCCAGCGATCGATGGCTCGCGCCGGGAGCAACACTGGACGACCTGCGACAGAGCGACGGCACGATCGGATATTCGGAGAGCTTGCGTCACGGTGTGACAGGCAAAGGCCTGAACGACTACGATGCGATCTTTCGGATATTATCGGAGCACCACTACAAAGGCTGGGTCAGCATCGAAGACGGCATGAACGGGATGGACGAGATGGCCGAATCGTTGGCCTTTCTGCGTAAGATGAGTGCCCTTTACTTTCCATGATGATCAAGATGTGTTTTCTTGCATGCCTGAGTGCTTTGCTCGGGGCAGTAACGCTGACGGCGCAAACTTCCACTTCCGCACCTTTGCGCGTCGGCATTGTCGGGTTAGCCCACGGACACGCAGGCGGATTTCTGGGCGGCGGGGCATTGGTTCCCGCCGGCGCAGCCTTGCATCGGCCCGACATTCAAGTGGTCGGTGTAGCGGAGCCGGAGCGAGCACTGTTCGACCGATATGCGAAACGTCTCGGACTCGACAACAACCTTTACTTCTCGAATCTGGATGAGATGATCTCTCGCGCTCACCCCCAGGCAGTCCTGATATTCACGAATACGTTCGATCACACGGCAGTGGTCAAGCAATGTGCACAGCGCGGCGTACACGTGATGATGGAAAAGCCGCTGGCGGTGAGTTATCGCGATGCTCTCGAGATGGCAGACGCGGCTAAATCCGGACACATCCATGTTTTGGTCGATTATGAGACCACCTGGTACGCAAGCAACAAAGCGGCTTACGATTTGCTGCAGGAGGGTGCGCTAGGCGAGCCCAGAAAGTTCGTGGCACATGACGGACATGACGGACCCTTCCACATGCAGCCCGAATTCGTGAAATGGCTGTCGGATCCAAAGCTAAACGGCGCGGGGGCGTTGTTTGATTTCGGCTGTTACGGAGCGGACCTTGCAACCTGGTTGATGAAAGGGCAGACTCCGGTCAGCGTCACGGCGGTGACCAAGCACTTACAACCTGAGCTTTATCCGAAGGTGGACGACGAAGCAGACATCATGGTCACGTATCCTTCTGCCGTAGCAATCATCCAGGGCTCGTGGAGTTGGCCGTTCTCTATCAAGGATCTCGAGGTTTATGGGAAGCACGGGATACGCGAAAACAGTAGCCGGGAAGCAAGTGACGGTACGCCGTAAGGGAGAAAAGGCGGGACAGACTGTCGACGCCAAGACGTTAGAGAGCTCCGTACGACGACCCGCTTCATTATCTGCGGGCTGTTCTCGATGGCAAGGTTGAAGACCACGGCAGCCTATCTTCGCTCGATACAAACATCATCGCGACGGAGATTCTTGATGCTGCCCGGCAATCCGCCCAATCGGGGAAAACGATTCGCCTGCCGCTATCGCGCTAACTTCAAGTGGATGAGTGATGCAAGAGAAGAACCGGAAGTAGTCCTGAACGAAGCGGCTCACCGTTTTGAGGTTCGGGACGGTGATGATCTCGCCGTGCTCGAATACCGGCTCAGAACAGGAGATCATCTGGTCCTGGTTCACACCGGAGTGCCACAGCGCATGGAAGGGCAAAGGGATCGGAGCTCTCCTGGCACGAACGGCGCTAGAGTACGCGCGCCAGCACGAACTGCGAGTGGTACCGCTGTGTTCGTTTGTTCAGACCTATTTACAGCGACACCCGGAATTTGCGGATCTTGTCGATACGCAAAAACGCTAACGCTGCGACCTAGGAGGCGATGGGAGCTTTTTGTACTTTGCCGTCGCGGATACAGGAGGTGCAAACGCGCACCCGCTTGCCGGCGCCCTTGATGACTGCGTGGACGGTTTGCAGGTTCAAATTCCAGCGACGCTTCGTCACGTTATGGGCATGGCTGATGCGATGCCCGAATTGCGGCCCACGACCGCAGATTTCACAAACTCTTGCCATAAGAACACACTTCGAACGCACTCGCGCAGAGCACGCCTAAGTTCTACAGTACCACTGCGCGATGCTGGCGGGCAATACCGGCTTATTCGTTCTTGAATGATTGGAGTGCTTTCTCTAGGGCTTCGTCCCGGCCTGCGCGAATGCCTCCAATCGTCGGAACAGCGCTAACAGACGGCTGAATGCCAAGCCGCTGGATAGGTCCGCCATTTGCATGCCGCACATCCTGGCCTGAGAAAGACACCAGAATGCCACCGGGGAGTGCAAGGTCCGTGCTTTCGCCGACGACGCCGGCGCTCGGCGAGCCGACGAACTCGGTCTTCGTAGCGGCTTCCAGAAACAACGCACCCTAATTCGGCTTTGTCTGCGGTGCGCTCGTCCACAAGTGCGACAACCTTACCTTTGTACTTTGGCGCGTCGGAAACGGGAACAACACTCGACGAGAAATAGCTGGCGCTATAGGAATCGGAGCCGATGTGGGGCGCATCGGGTTCGAGCAACACAGGCCCGTTCACGATGACGGCCGTTCTGTTCGGTTTTGAAGTCAGGCGGGATGCTATCGAAGGGATGCCCGGCCGAAAACGGCCTCGCAGGTCGAAGATGATTCCGATCGTGTCTTTGGAGTTGATTGAATGCAGCCGCCACATCATCTTCTTCAAGGCGATCCAGGTCCACGTATCCAATGTTCCCGGGGAGAATGCGGGCGGTCTGGCCGGTACGCTGCGGGGCAAGTGACGAGATGTAGCGAGTGCTTCGCTTCAGCACGATTTCTTTACCGGGGCCATCCATGTCGTTGATCGTAAGAGAGGCAGAAGAGTTTTCCGGCCCGTTCAGAACACGTTGGCACACAAGTACACCAAGACCCTGCTGCGTAGAGCCTGAGATGTAAGACGCCTGCCGCCGGACCCGCTCACCCAGAGGCTCGCCGTCCAGTTTTGTGACGAGATCCCCGACCTTTACACCTTTCGCTTTTGCTTCCTCGTCCAGAACATCGGTAATCACGGGCTTGCGATCGACTAGCCGTATCCGTAAACCAACCGGAGACTTCGCCGAAGTAGCGCTTCAATTCGGCGCTTTCGACGGTTGCATGAGAATCCGCGAGAGTTTTCACAAGCTCGGAGACAGCGAGGTTGTACTCCAGAGCGTCTCGCGCAGAAATGAACTTCGGAAGAAGGCGGGAAAAAGCTGCGTCCCAGTCTTCGTCCATCAGATCCTTATATGCGAAGAAGTAATGAGCGGCACCCCAGAGCCGGAACGCGCCCAGGAGGCGAAGCTCGGCTGACGGAAAAGGCTCATCCGCATAATCGCGATCAGGCACGCCGGACGACGCTCGCACCGCTCCCTTGTCCATCGGCTCAGAAAGGCGAATGGAAGCGGTCAGGTCGGAGCCTAAAGGCTGAGACATTACGGAAACGGGAGTAGCCGATCTCTCGACCACGCCGGAATAGAACCCTCGCCAACCGTTTGTGTGCGGAGCAAGTCCGTAGTGGATTCGAGTACGCTGCGGAGAGATTTCGGATGGAAGGTCGAGCTTCTCGCCGGATGAAAGCACGCGAGTAAGCGGATCCTGCAAAACGGACAGCATTGCGCTTACGGCAGCTTTGTAGTCGCTTGTATCCCGAGCGTTGCGGATCCGCGGCAATGCGTCCAGCAAGGCCTTGTCCCAATCAATCGGACGATCAGCCAGATAGGGATGGAAATACTTGACGGTTGCCCACGTCTTGGCAACAGCTATAAGGTGATCCGTTTCAGCGGATGTACCTGATGTAGTCTGCGCCTCGCAATGCGGCGAAATAGAAACGAGAAGCGCGCAAATTGCCGCGAGGCCGGGATTAAGCGCCCGTCGGCGGGCCCACCACGAGTTCGTTGTCAACTTGCTTGACGCCCTTTACTTTCTTGGCCAGCTTCGAGGCGCGGTTCTTACCCTTCTCGGTGTCGACACGGCCTTTGAGTGTTACGAGGCCGTCTTTAACGGTGACATCGAAATTGCCGCCTTTCACGTCAGCGTCGGTTGCAAGACGCATCCTCACCTGATCGAAGATGCGATCGTCTGAGCCACTCTTCTGGCCCGCGGAAGACGCCGGGACCATTGAAGTGAAAAACAGCAGGAGGGCCAACAACGTTCTCATGACTTGGGATCGTCCGTTTCTGAGCCTATCATTGAGCGCCAATCGATCGCACTCAAGAAGGACGGATCCTCGCGCCAGCCAGGTTTCACTTTTACGAACAGGGACAGGAACACCTTGCGTTCGAGAAGCCGTTCCAACTCCTCCCGAGCCTTCGTTCCGACTTTCTTCAGCGTCTCGCCTTTCGTCCCAATGACGATGACCTTCTGCCCGGGACGCTCGACATAGATGGTTGCGGCAACCTTCGTCAGGCGGGGCGTATCTTCCCATGTGTCGACGAGCACCGCCACGGCATGCGGCACTTCCGCGTGCGTCAGCCGAAGGAGCTGCTCCCGGATCATCTCGGCAGCCATGAAGCGGAGCGGCTGATCGGTGATGTAGTCGTCCGGAAAGATGGCCGGCCCTTCCGGAAGCATTTCCTGAATGACGCGCAGCAGCTCTTCCAATCCCTTCCGGGTTTTGGCGGAAACCGGCACGCTTTCCGTGAAGGGGAACAATTCGGCGTAACGGGCGATGGCTGGAAGCAGAAGCCGTTTATCGTCCAGACGATCGATCTTGTTCAGCACCAGGATGGCTTTCGTCGATCGATCGAGCGCACTCAGGGCGTGTTCGTCTTCTTCGGTGGGAGGACGAGTCGCATCCGCGACGTACACAATCAGGTCGCGATCCGACAGCATGGTGCGTACGGTCTCCATCATGCGCTTATTGATGAGCGTGTCGGATTTGTGAATGCCGGGCGTGTCAACGAATACAATCTGAGCTTCCGTATTTGTCAGAACGCCTTGTATGGAGGTGCGGGTCGTTTGCGGCTGATGGGCAGTGATGGCAAGCTTCTCACCGATCAAAGCATTCAACAGGGTTGATTTTCCGGCATTAGGTCGACCTGCTATCGATACAAAACCGCTGCGGTGAGGGGAAGGCATTATGCCCCGGCGCCCACGGGAGACGCAGTGGGAGCACGCGATACGCGTACTTCTTCTACGCGTCGATCATTTGCGGCCAGTACCTCGACACGAATTCCGCCACGTTCAACGGCTTCACCGGGTTTCGGGACGTGGCCCAGCCATTCCGTGACCAAACCGCCCAGCGTCGTGGACTCGGTGTCTTCTTCCGGGACGGAACTCGAGCAGATCGTGCAGGCGATCGAGATCCAGGCTTCCAGAGGCAACAAAGACGTGATCGGCTTCCTGCCTGACGTCGCGATCGGGCTCGTGTTCGTCGCGGATCTCGCCCAGGATTTCTTCAACGAGATCTTCCATCGTCGCAAGGCCGGCGGTGTTCCCGTATTCGTCTACAACAACCACCATGTGCGCACCGTCGTGCTGCATCTGGCGGAGTAATTCACTCACACGCTTCGTTTCCGGAACCAACGCCAGCTTGCGCAGAAGGGAGCCGAGCGGTCTGTTTCTTCGGTCTTCTTCGTCGAGTTCGAACATGTCTCGAACATGTACGAAGCCGACCATGTTGTCGATGCTCTCGCGATACACGGGAATCCGGGAGTACTGTTCGTGAATAACAAGCTGCCGGAGGTCTTCTAAGGATTTGTCTACCGAGATGGCCACGATTGACGGGCGCGGCGTCATAACTGCACGGACACTCTTGTCGCCGAAAGCGACCACCGATTGAATGAGCTTGCGATCTTCTTCCTCGAGAATGCCTTCTTCGGCGCCGGCCGCGATGAAGGCTTCGACGTTCTCCGCTGAATCGACGGCCGCATCTTCTCGTCGCACCCCATTTTCAAGGTCGAGAAGAGAGCCGAATATCCGGACCAGTTCGGCCAGTGGACGTCCCGCATATCCGACAGCCTTGATCAACGGCACGAGTCGTGTCATCCAATGCCCGTCCGTCCTTCTGTAGAGAAGCAGAGGCAACAGGTAGACAAACACCAGCATCGCCAGGAACGAACAGAAGATTGCTTCGAGAACGCTCTGCCACCCGCTCACTTCCGCTCGCACAAGCGTACAAAGGTAGAACACGCCCACCAGGAAGAGAAGAATATGCTTCACGAGCGAGAACGAAAGAGAGCCGACCTCCAGTTCGAGCCCGATCTTAGCGGCGAGCGTCTCACGGAAATATTGCAGGGACAGCGTTTCGCGGCGAATAATTCGTATGGATTCGAGGTAAAGAAGCTGGACGTGAGAAACAAAGCCCAGCAGCAAAGTAAAACCGAATGCGAGCCCGAGACAAAGAAGCTTCATACTCGCACCGCTTTTTCCGCTTTTGCGCGGGAGATCAAAGTAGCAGGTAAGGCGAAGTGAGATCGCCACTTCTTTTCGGCACGGGACATCGCGCCACGATCGGTCTCATGATCCATGCCAGCCAAATGAAGCAAGCCGTGGAGCATCAGTACGCGGATTTCATCCACTCTGCTGTGCCCGAACGAGTTTGCCTGCGCATCGGCACGTTCCACGGAAATTGCCAATTCGCCTAAGTGCCCAGGCATGGCTGACGGAAAGGAAAGAACGTCAGTCGGATAGTCGTGCCCGAGAAACTGCCGGTTCAGATTGTGCAGTTCGCGATCGCTTGTGATCAGGGACGTGAACGGCAGGCCATCGACAACGTCTCGAGAAAGGTTTTTTGAGAAGTTTTTCAGAAGGCGTTTCTCGGGCGAAGTAAGCCGAAATTGCGCGGGAAGAGGTTTGAATAAAACAGTACTGTCACCGGGTGACATAGCTAATTGGGAGGTGGGGAGGAATCCCCTGGAATTTCAACTGTGATTTCGGGATTTGGTTCACTATCGCTCAAAGCTGGCGATTCATCCGACGGCCGGCTTTGACCGTTATCTCGCCCAAGCCTGAAGGCCAGTTGACGACCGGCTCCGATCTGTTCGTTGTATCGATCGTAGGCTTTGACGATTCTCTGGACAAGGACATGGCGGACCACATCTTTCTCGTCGAAGTTCACAAACGCAATGCCTTCCACTCCGGCGAGCACATCGATGGCGTTCAATAATCCGCTCTTACGTCCGTTCGGCAGATCGATTTGCGTCTGATCGCCGGTTACCACCATCTTCGAATTAAATCCCTGACGAGTCAGGATCATCTTCATCTGCTCGACCGTGGTGTTCTGCGCTTCATCCAAAATGATAAAGCAATCGTTGAGCGTGCGGCCACGCATGAACGCGAGAGGAGCGATCTCGATGACGTTTTTCTCTAACAGCTTCTCGACTTTATCCGGGTCGATCATGTCGAACAGTGCATCGTACAAAGGGCGAAGATACGGATCGACCTTTTCCTGGAGCGTGCCAGGGAGAAATCCGAGGTGCTCACCGGCTTCTACCGCCGGGCGCGTCAAAATAAGGCGGCTCACCCGCTTGTTGAGGATCGCCGAAACGGCCATGGCGACCGCGAGGTAAGTTTTCCCTGTACCGGCCGGACCCACCCCGAAAGTCAGGTCATGGTGCTCGATGGCGTCCACATACCGGCGCTGATTTACCGTCTTGGGCGCCAGAACTTTTTTTCCGAAACTTCGGGACCGCCCGCTCTCCACGAGGCGTCGCAACGAAACTTGCTGGTCGGAAGTCACGACCCGCAGGAAGTTGTTCAGGTCACCGCTGTTGAAAGCAGCGCCTTCTTTCACCAGGTCAACGTAATCACCGAGTATCTGCTCCGCCCGGCGGACCTGGTCTTCATCTCCTTCTAATTCAAGGAGATTCCCTTCCTTAAGGTGGGTGCGCAAACCGAGTTGCGATTCAAGGAGCCGAATATTTTCATCACGAGTTCCGAAGAGTGATTCGATACCTCGCGAGATCTGAACAGAAGCCTTCATCAAAACAGGGTTAAAGAGATTTCCGGGATGACGCCAAACTGGGTGGGGAAAGAATTTACGCGATTGCTAAACAGCAAGAATGGCACTCGAGATCGTGTGAGGGTTATAAGCGTCCCTCCCGGGGCTTATACACCACGATTATAGCAGGTTCAGGCCGGTTTTCCAGCCCGCAAAGGGCGCAAAACCAGCCATTTGCCCCAGGGACCTGAGTTGCAGGTCAGCGGAGCGGAGCGGGGAATGTCACCCCCAGTTCCCCTGCTTTTTGATGCAGGTAAAAACTACAGTCACAACGCGCACAAAAATTTCTCACGCAGTTTTTACCGTTCTCAATTGAATAATTTACCTAAAGGGGTCAGAAGTTTCTGCCGATAAGTATGGGCCGTTTTTTCGGCGGCAAGTGTTAGCTTCGAATCGTTCGCAAGGCGCTTGCGAGATCAGATAAGCTTCACCGCAGAAGCGGGAAGCAATCCTCGGAGGAGACAACATGGGTTTGCTAATCGAATTGCCGGTACGAGAGACAGCTTCGCACCAGTGCGGGAGCAGCACAGTAGAGCCACAAAGGAGCGTTTCGTTCGGCAACATCGATTTCTCGGTTTGGGAGAATGCACCGAAAGAACGGACGGCAGCTTACTTCCCGACTTACTCCACGATCTCGAAAGCGATGCAATCAACCTTGCGGGGTTGGGTTCGCGAATGGTTCAACGCTAATCCGGAAGTTCTGCTTCGGCCGCACACGGCTTACCCGGTGCTGGTTTTTCAATGTACTCACCCGTTCGCGGGTAAAGCGACAAACGTCTTCACGTACGACATTCAGCAGACCGAAGCGCTGAACCGGGCATTCACTTCGGCAGCGAGCAAACTGGGCCGCGAACTCAAGACACTCGATACCAAGAAGCATGCTTGGCTGACGCGCGAGCACTACTTTGCATATCGGAGCAAAGAAGTTGTTAAGTACGTGATGAAGAACCGCCGGGCAATTTATCGAATGCTGAACGTCGAAACGATGTTGATGGACAGCATTCTCAAGTTTGCGATTATCGACATTCCGAAGCTCGGGCTGGATGCGGCGCTTGTCATTCTCCGCCGGGCGTTCAGTACACAATTGCGTCGCTTCTCTGAAGAATTTGATCTGAGCGTACGAACGGAAGAATTGCTGGCGATTGCGACTGCTGCTCTCATCGGGCAATCGGCGCCGGAGGACACGGTGGATACCGAGAAGGTTAACGCGAAGGTTGTTGAAATGCCCCGGACGGCGGCTTTCGCGCTCGAAATGCCCATTGCAGCTTAGTTAGACTTCGAAGGCAAAACGAAAGGGGACGCTGACCTAAAGTCAGCGTCCCCTCTTTTTGTTTACCCGGACTTTAAAGCTTAACGGTAACCGTCTTGATCTCGGAATATTGCTGCAAGCCATATTCGCCGAGTTCACGCCCGATTCCAGACTGTTTGAATCCGCCGAAGGGTGCGCCCGCATCGAAAACATCGAAGCAGTTGACCCACACCGTGCCGGCCCGAACGTTATTGGCAATGTAGTGAGCGCTGCCGATATCGCGCGTCCACACCGCAGCCGCCAGACCATAGATGGTCTTGTTGGCACGCTCGATGAGATCGTCCATATCTTTGAATTTCAGGATGCTCATCACGGGCCCGAAGATCTCTTCCTGAGCGATCTTCATTTCGTCCTTTACGTCGGCGAAGACGGTAGGCGCCACGAAATAACCGCGATCCCCAACACGCTCGCCGCCACACATCAGCCGCGCACCTTCCCGCTTGCCGGCATCGACATAGCTCAGCACTTTGGTGAACTGGTCGTTATCGACTTGCGGCCCTTGCTCGGTGATCTTGTCCATAGGATCACCGACCCGCCTGCGCTTGGCGCGTTCCGTGCTTCGCTCGACAAACTCGTCGTAGACCTTCTCTTCCACAAAGACGCGAGATCCTGCACAGCAGCACTGGCCCTGGTTGAAGAAGAGTGCGAAGTGCGACCCTTCGACCGCCTGGTTCATGTCCGCATCCGCCAGCACGATGTTGGGGCTTTTTCCTCCGAGTTCGAGAGTGACTCGCTTCAGATTCGTTTCCGCGGCCGCCTTCATGATCAGGTGACCCACTTCCGTCGAGCCGGTAAACGCGATCTTGTCCACATCCATATGGCGAGCAAGCGCCGCCCCGGCAGTCGGACCGTAACCAGGAAGGATGTTGACAACGCCTTCGGGAAAGCCGGCTTCCAGGATCAGTTCACCGATACGTAGTGCTGTGAGCGGCGTCTGTTCCGCGGTCTTCATGACGACGGTGTTGCCACAGGCGAGTGCCGGAGCGAGTTTCCAAGCCTGCATGAGCAGCGGGAAATTCCATGGAATAATCTGACCGACAACCCCTACCGGTTCGTGGCGCGTGTAGCAGAAATAATCGCCGTTGATAGGGATGGTTTTGCCCTGAATCTTGTCTGCCCATCCGGCGTAGTATCGGTAGCAGCCAATCACAAGAGGCAGATCGGCGGTGCGGGCAACGTGCTTCGGTTTGCCGTTGTCCAGAGATTCAAGGGTCGCCAGTTCATCGGCGTTTCGTTCGATCAGGTCAGCCAGTTTATTGAGCAGTTTGCTGCGTTCGGCCCCTGACATGCGACGCCAGGCGGCCTTAGCATGAAATGCCTTCCGGGCTGCCTTCACGGCCAAATCCACATCGGCGGCGTCCGCCTCTGCAACATTGGCGATTACATCTCCCGTAGCCGGGTTGATGGTCTCAAAGGTTTTTCCCGAAATGCTGTCGACCCATTTGTTGTCGATCAGGATCTTGGTTTGCATCCGCAAACCCTGTGTACTTTGCGCGTCGGTAAGAACAGTAGACATAGTTCTCCTTCTCCTCCGGCCATCGTGGCTGGATGTTTACGCAGCTATGATATGCCAACTGAATCAGGTAATTTGGCCTACAGGCGTGACGCTGACTCGTTTCCACTTCTTACCCACGCGAACGACCAACAGGCCAGAGGCATCGGGCATCACCAAATCCTTGAAAACGGCATTATTGATCTCAACGGCACCCGATTTCACTTTGCGAGTCGCGTCGGTGTTGCTCTCTGCCAGACCAATTCCCGCGATCAGTTTGTCGATGCGCAGGCCGCGATCGGTCCACGCGGACGGCGGCACAGGAACGGTCTCGGTATCCGCCGGCTCAAGCCCCTGACGCACTTCACGGTTGAACGCTTCACGTGCGACGTGCGCTTCGGCTCCGCCGTGGAAATCGGCAACAATTCTGCGCGCAAGATCCATCTTCACGTTCATGGGATCCAACCCACCGGAGCGAACCGATTCCTCAAGCATCTTGATCTCACTCTCCGGCAGGTCCGTCAGCAGAGTGTAGTAGCGATACATCAGAGTGTCGCTAATCCCCATGATCTTGCGGAACATCACCTTGGGAGGTTCAGCAATCCCGATGTAGTTGCCCTTCGACTTGGACATCTTCTCAACGCCGTCAGTGCCTTCGAGAATGGGTACCGTAGCAACAATCTGCGGCGGCTGTCCGTAGTCGCGCTGAAGTTCCCGGCCGACCAGAAGATTGAACGTCTGGTCAGTGCCGCCCATCTCCACATCGCATTCGAGCGCGACGGAATCGTAGCCCTGCGCCAAAGGATAGAGCAGCTCATGAACCGAGATGGGAATTCCGTTCTTATAACGGTTGCTGAAATCTTCGCGCTCGAGAATGCGCGCGACCGTGTATTTGGAACAGAGACGAATCATGTCTTCGAAGCGCAGATTCTCAAGCCACGCGCTGTTGAACAGCACTTCCGTTTTTTCCGGATGAAGGATCTTGAAGACCTGCGATTTATAGGTCTCCGCATTCGCAGCAATGCTCTCCCGCGTCATCGGCGGACGGGTCACGTTGCGCCCACTTGGATCACCGATCAAACCGGTCATATCTCCGATCAGGAAGATGACTGTGTGGCCGAGATCCTGAAAATGCTTCATCTTCCGCAACAGCACCGTGTGCCCGAGATGAAGATCGGGCGCAGTAGGATCGAAGCCGGCCTTCACACGGAGAGGTTTGCCCGTTTTGTAGGAAGCGGTAAGACGCTCTTTCAAATCCTCTTCCCGAATAAGTTCGGCAAGACCCTTCTTCAGGTAAGCTAATTGCTGATCGACAGGAAGAAACGACACGTTCGCTTTCAATTGTAGAAGGCTGGAAGGCCTGATCCTCGGGTATCGAGCAGTTTTCGGCCGCTAGTCGCGGGTACGCTATCCTTCTGCAATTGCATGGTTCTTCACCCCATCGATTGGATCATTGCTGCGGCTTGTCTTCTGATCTGCTTCCTTCCGGCACTGGCGTTCGGCAGGCGATCAGGCAAAAACACTTCTGAATTCTTTGCCTCAGGAAGATCGGTCCCGTGGTGGCTGGCCGGCATCTCGCTCGTGGCGACGACGTTCTCGAGTGACACGCCAAACCTGGTAGCCAACATCGTTCGGACCCAAGGCGTGGCAGGCAATTGGCAATGGTGGGCATTCACCCTAACCGGGGTCTCGACCGTGTTCTTTTATGCACGGTTGTGGAGGCGCTCGGGCGTTTTGACCGATCTCGAATTCTATGAACTTCGCTATTCGGGCAAGTCGGCGACGGGCCTACGCGGATTCCGCGCGATCTACCTCGGACTCCTCTTCAATTGCCTCATCATGGCAACCGTTAACCTCGCTGCCTGTAAGATCGCGACAATTCTGTTCGGACTCAGCCGGTGGCAAACGCTTGCTGCAGTCGGTCTGTTGAACGTAGTCTTTGCAGCACACTCCGGACTCTGGGGCGTGCTCGTCATCGACATGTTTCAGTTCTTCATCAAGATGGCCGCCGTCATTGCGGCCGCTTACTTTGCCGTACAACTGCCACAGGTCGGCGGTCTCTCCGGCCTTGTTTCAAAACTGTCTTCCAGGACCGGGCCCGGCGGCTTACATTACCTCAACATGCTTCCAGACTTTCGGAACAACTGGGAGTTGGCCGTGGCTGTTTTCGTCATGCCCATCGCAGTGCAATGGTGGGCTGTCTGGTATCCCGGCGCAGAACCGGGCGGCGGAAGCTATGTCGCCCAGCGTATGCTCGCATCGAAATCGGAGAAAGACTCGCTGGGAGGCACGCTCTTCTTCAACCTGGCACATTATGTCTTGCGGCCCTGGCCGTGGATCCTGGTCGGCCTGGCCTCGCTCATTGTGTATCCGACTCTCGACGACATACAGCGGGCGTTTCCGCACCTGGACCCCTCGCTTGATAGGCCCGGACATCGCCTACCCTGCCATGCTTCGGTTCTTACCCGCCGGGTGGATCGGTTTGATGGTCGGCGGACTGATCGCCGCGAATTCATCGACGATCCTGAGCCACTTGAATTGGGGTGCTTCCTATCTGGTCCATGATTTCTACCGGCGTTTCCTGCGGCCCGGCCAAACGGAACACCATTACGTCACGGCAGGCAGACTTGCCACCGTCTTGCTCTTCGTTCTCTCCTCCGGACTCGTTTTTGTGCTCCAAACTGCGCAAGAGAGTTTCTACCTGATCCTCCAAGTTGGCGCCGGGACAGGCCTGCTCTATCTATTGCGTTGGTTCTGGTGGCGCATTACCGCCTGGTGCGAAATTGTGGCGATGATCAGTTCATTCCTGATCTCCGTCTTGTTTCTTCTTCTCAACCGGAGCGGACACGTTATCGGCGCCGATCAGCAGTTGCTCATAACCGTGCTATTCACGACAGTTTGCTGGCTCGTTACGGCCTATGTCGGACCGCCAACGGACCGGGCAAAACTGATTCAGTTCTATAACAACGTTCACCCGCCAGGCCCCGGGTGGAACGTGGTCAGGGTTGCCGCTGGCGTTTCAGCGGAAGAGGCAGCCACTTGGGCGCAGCGCGACAACATACCGCTCGCCATGATCGGCTGGTTCTCCGGCACCGTTCTGATCTGGGCAGCGCTCTTTACGGTCGGGAACTTTCTTTACGGGCGGATGGGTTACACGTGGGCTCTGCTGTTGCTCTCGATTGCCAGCGCGACGATTCTGATTCGCGTGATTCGAAAGTTGTGGGTTTGAGCCGCAACTACGCGTTGTCGCAGACGTTCTGTAGTCTGAAATACTAGGATCAGAGTTGCTTTCAGGTTCGAACGGTCCGTCCAGATCGATTTCAGTGCGGAAAAGTGATACCTGGCAGGTATTGCACACAAACTCTGGAACTTTCTGGGGCGCGTCCTCGTAGTTCTTAACATCCATTTCTCTGTCTGCGGGACGCTTCGGCGTCTACACCGTCTGTAAGGTAATCGTGTCTTTCGTGAAACTCTTCTGGAAAACAACATCGGTTTCCACTCTCATTCTCGCGCTGGTTGGCTCCCAAGCCTGCCAGAAGAAACAAGCCGTAAACCCAATGATGGCGATGATGATGGCGCCGGCCATCGTCCGAACCGCACCGGCGGTCGCGAGTGACGTTCCGCTAACAGTCACGGCAGTAGGAACGGTCGAAGCAATTGCATCCGTTGACGTCAAGTCCCGGATCGCCGGGCAGATTCTGAAGGTCGCGTTCACTGAAGGCCAGGAGGTCACAAAGGGTCAGGTTTTGTTCGAGATTGACCCTGAACCTCTGAAGCGGCAAATCGCCCAGATCCAAGCCGACCTCGGCAAAGATCAGGCGCTCGAGCAGCAAGCGCGGGCAAACGCAGCACGCGACGAAGCGACTTTAAAACAGGCTCGATCGTCCGCAGATCGAGGTTTGGCTCTTTCGAAGGAAGGCATCTACTCCAAAGAGCAGACGGAACAGGTTGTGGCGACGGCAGATGCGGCCCAGGCGTCCTTACATGCCGATCTGGCCGCCATCGAAAGCGCGACGGCCTCCATCAAATCCGACCGAGGCTCGCCTGGCGCAGACTGAGTTACAGCTGAGTTACACAACGATCACAGCGCCGATTTCGGGTCGCGCCGGAGCAGTCGCGGCGAAGGCCGGCAATCTGGTGAAAGAGAATGACGTCGCGCTTGTCACATTGCTTCAGTTGTCTCCGATCTACGTGAGCTTTGGCGTGCCCGAGCAACTCCTGCCGGAGGTGCGCAAGTACAACACCGAGAGCCCGCTCAAGGTCAACGCGGTCCTTGGCGCCGAGTCCCGGAAGACCGGAACGCTCCGTTTTATCGACAACACGGTCGACACCGCAACGGGCACGATCCGGCTTGAAAGCCGAGTTTGCGAACGCGGAACACTCGCTGTGGCCGGGGCAATTTGTTGATGTTCAAGCCCAGCTGAATCTCGAACGCAACCGCGTGCTAATTCCGAGCCGTGCGGTACAAACAGGCCCGCAAGGCAAATACGTCTGGGTTCTGGACCCGCAGACGTCGACCGTTGCCATGCGGCCAGTGAATGTCTTGCGCAACTATCAGGCACCGAAATCCGTTGATCGCGCCGTAATCGGGAGCGGAGTGAAGGCCGGAGAGGTCGTGATCTCAGAAGGACAGATGCGCCTTGCCCCCGGGGCGAAAGTGCAAGTGCAGAAAAGCGGAACTCAACTGGGAGCTTCGCAAGCCCTAGACAAAGACGATAGGAGCTAAGGAGATCGCGAGTGAGATTCACCGATCTGTTCATTCGCCGCGCCATCACGACTACGCTCGTGATGGTTGGCATTCTTGTTTTTGGGTTGCTGAGCTATATCACTCTCCCGGTCAGCAACCTGCCGGCCGTCGACTATCCCACCATCCAGGTCTCCGCCTCACTTCCGGGCGCCAATCCGGACACCATGGCAGCCTCCGTGGCCACTCCGCTCGAAGCGCAGTTTTCCACTATTGCCGGCATCAACAGCATGTCGTCTTCGAGTTCGCTCGGAAGCACGAACATCACGTTGCAATTTGATCTGAGCAGGAACATCGATGCGGCGGGACAAGACGTGCAAGCGGCGATCTCGCGCGCTCAGGGCAACTTGCCCACAAACATGCCGGCGCCGCCTTCTTACTCGAAGGTCAATCCGGCAGAGCAGCCCATCCTGTACATCGCGGTTTCGTCCAAGACGATGTCGCTCTCGCAACTGGACGAATATGCGGAGACCACGATGGCGCGGCGGATCTCGATGGTTTCGGGCGTCGCGCGGGTCCAGGTATTTGGATCGAAGAAGTTTGCGGTGCGAGTACAGGCGGATCCCGACGCCTTAGCTTCCCGCAAGATTGATCTCGAGCAGGTGCGAACCGCACTTTCGGCAGGAAGTCTGAACCTCCCAGCCGGATCGCTCTATGGCACGTCGAAGGCGTACACAGTCCAATCTTCGAGCCAGCTTGACGACTGCGCCCCAATTCGCGCAGCTGATCGTGACCTACATGAATGGCAGTCCCGTTCATCTGCATGAAGTTGCCAGAGTACTCGACGACGTCAGCAACAACAAGTCCAAATTCTGGATCAACGGCAAGGAGAGCATGGTGCTCGCGGTACAGAAGCAACCAGGCTCGAACACCGTGGAAGTGGCAGATTCGGTGAAGGCGCTGCTGCCGGTCATGCAGCAATCGATGCCGCGCGGCATTGAAGTCGGGCGCTCGTTCGACGCTTCGCAAAATATCCGCGAATCGATTGCGGACGTGAAGTTCACCTTACTGCTGACCATCGGGCTGGTGATCGTCGTCATCTTCGTCTTCCTGCGGAATGTTTCGGCCACGGTCATCCCGAGCCTTGCGGTTCCTCTTTCACTGCTCGGCACTTTCGGCGCCATGAAACTGCTCGGGTTCACGATCGACATGTTGTCCATGATGGCCATGACCCTTTCGGTCGGTTTCGTTGTGGATGACGCGATCGTCATGCTCGAAAACATCGTCCGGCACATGGAGATGGGCAAGACTCGCATGCAGGCGGCGCTCGAAGGCGCCCGCGAAATCGGGTTCACGATCGTGTCGATGACGATTTCGCTGACGGCGGTTTTCATTCCCGTTCTGTTCCTGGGCGGAATCATCGGGCGATTGCTCCGCGAGTTCTCGGTCACCATCGCAGTAGCGGTGCTGATCTCGGGCTTCATCTCGCTTACCCTGACGCCCATGCTGGCGAGCCGATTTTTGCGGCACGAGAGCCATCCCTCGGGAGCGTTTTACCGGATTTCGGAGCGATTCTTCGTCTGGTTGAATAACGGTTACCGGCGGACGCTGGAGTGCGTATTACGGCACCGGCAAATAACTCTGCTCGCCAGCGTGATTCTGACGGTTGCGACGCTCTACTTCTTCGTGGTCATGCCGAAGAGCTTCATGCCGACGGTGGACCAGGGCTTTGCTTTCGGCGGCGCCGAAGCCGCGCAAGATACCTCGTTTGACGAGATGGTGCGTTTGCAGGAGCGGGTGAACGCAATGCTCGCAAAGAACAAGGCGATTGAGAGTTACGGTGCGGGTGTCGGCGTTGGGGGCGGCAGATCAGAACCAGGGATTCATGTTCATGAGCCTGACAGACTCGAAATCGAGGCCGCCAGTAAAGGTCGTTATCGGGCAATTGCAGCGCGAGTTCGCATCTATCCCGGGCTTGATGGTCTTCCTGCAATCGCCGCCGCTGATCACGCTAGGGCAGAATGAAGGGCGCAGCCAGTACTCAGTCGCGCTGCAGGACGCGGACACGGCGGAACTATTCCGACTGGGCGCCGACTCTTGAAGGAAAGCTGCGCTCGATACCGCAGCTCCAGGACATCTTCAGCGATCTGCGTCTGGCGAGTCCGCGATTGAATGTTCAGATTGATCGCGATCGCGCACTGGCCGTTGGCGTAACACCGGAGGCCATCGCAAATACGCTCTTCGACGCGTACGGAAATCGTCGCGTAACAACGATCACGACCGAGACGAATCAATATGACGTTCTGCTAGAAGTACTTCCGGAGTATCAGCGCGATCCGGCAGCCTTAGATCGTCTCTATCATCCGAGCATCCGAACGGCAACATGGTTCCGCTCTCGGCGGTGGCGAGCTTGAACCAGACAGTCGCGCCATTGAGCATCAACCATATCGGACAGTTGCCGGCGGTGAATTTCCAATTCAACGTGAAGCCGGGCGTGTCGCTCAGTCGAGGCGACAACGCTGATCGATGAGGCCGCCCGGGAGATCGGCAAGCCCGATACTCTGTCCTTCAGCTATCAGGGCACGGCGGCGGCGTTCCAGAACTCAATCAGCGGCTTGGGGATCCTGCTGATGATTGCGGTGGTTGTGATTTATCTCGTGCTGGGGATTCTCTACGAGAGCTTCATCCATCCGATCACGATTCTTTCCGGCTTGCCGGCGGCGGGGCTGGGCGCTCTGCTGACGCTGCTCGCCTTCGGCGAAGATCTCAACCTGTATTCGTTCGTCGGAATCATTCTTCTGATCGGCATCGTGAAGAAGAACGCGATCATGATGATCGATTTCGCAATCGAAGCAGAGCGGAAAGAAGGGAAATCGCCGGAAGCAGGCGATTTTCGAAGGGTGCCTGCAGACGATTCCGGCCGATCATGATGACCACCATGGCGGCGCTTCTCGGCACTCTGCCGATTGCTTTCGGAACGGGCGCGGGTGGTGAAGCAAGACGCCCGCTAGGACTCGCCGTTGTCGGGGGTCTGGTCGTTTCCCAGCTTCTGACCCTGTACATCACGCCGGTCATCTACATCTATCTGGATCGGTTCCAGAACTGGCGACGCGCGACCGCCAAACCGGCACCGGCGGCGCCGCCAATGGAAGCGCGAAGAAAGCCTGGTCAACTAAGTCCGTTCAGAGCAGGCTGATGGCCCTGGCGGCCAAAATGGCGACGATACTGAGCGACACGGAGGCCTGGATAATCATGACCATCTTCGCCCAGCGCGACAGCACGGGCGTGTCGGTTGGAGAAAACGCCACGCTCGTGTTGAAAGCCAGGAACAAGTAGTCGACTACTCCGGGCTTCCAGTTCGGTTGCTGCCCAACCTGGACCCGTCCGACACCGTCATCTGGGGAAACAGGAACGCGCCTTCGGAGTGCTCGTCGCGGAGATCTCGCGCATGTGGACCGCCGGCATCCAAGCGCCAGTACCAGGACGCAAACACCAGAACGTTGCCAATCCAAAGCAGCGCAGCGGCGCGGGCCAGTTCGAGCGGATTCGCGTTCTTGTGCGGAAGTCCGCGAATGAGCAGGGCAAGCGACCAAACCTCGGCGATCGTGATTATGCTCAGCATGAGTAATGCCGAAGGTGGCGTTCAGGTTGAACTTACCGGCGCGGTTGGACACGACTGCCGGAATGAGCAGGAGAATAATAAGCGATCGGCACCAACCAGCCCGGCCCCAGCGTCAGGTGCTCGGGAAGCGCAAAGTGAATAGCAGCCATTGCCAAGGTGACGAGGACGGCCGGCCAACGCGGCTCCGTCGCGCCTGGGGCGTTCAGCGGCGTCAAGCTGGTAGTCTACTCTTCATAGAACGATAAGATCGAGGAAAACTGAACATTCAAGACAGTAACATTCAGGCATGGACATCGTTCAGGTTGGGGAGCCTGTTCTTCGGGCGAAAGTCCAAGCTGCTCGAGAGGGACGAAATCCGCAGCCCGCGCATTCAAGAGCTGATCTCAGCATGCGCGACGCTATGCGAAACGCGCCGGGCGTCGGTCTCGCGGCACCCCAGATCGGCGTCCCGCTTTCTATCGCCGTCATCGAGGATAAGCCGGAATACATGAAGGACATACCGGACGAAGTTCTCGCGTCCCGCGGAAGAAGGCCGGTTCCCTTTCACGTGATCATCAACCCGACGTCTCACTCTGCACGCCAGGAGCCACCGTTGAGTTTTTCGAAGGCTGTTTAAGCCTCGCGGGCTTTACCGCCATTGTTCCGCGAGCGCAAGAGGTGCGGGTCGAATGCCTGGACCAACACGGCGAGCCGCAAGTGATCGAAGCCTCCGGATGGTACGCGCGCATCCTGCAGCACGAGATCGACCATCTGAACGGCACCCTCTACATCGATCGCATGTTGTCGCGCAGTTTCTCGTCCGTTGAGAATCACGCGAAGCACTGGAAGGACAAATCCATCGAGAAGATCGAAAACGAGCTGAACCTGCTCTCGAAGCCAAGTTAGACAGACGTTCTGAAGCCCGGAACATTGAAGGCGTTGCACTCGTTATACTCGTCGGCTATGTGCAAGTATTTTCTGCTTTTTTCGGTCGTCATTGTCGCGGCTGCGCAGGATCTTAGCGCACGTTTCGATCAGATTGCGAAGGCTCGGGCCGACGCCAAGCGGTTCATGGGGAGCATTCTGATTGCCAGAGACGATCAGTTGTTATTCGAAAAGTCTTATGGGTTGGCGGATTTGCAATGGAATGTTCCGAATACAAAAGACGCTAAATTCCGGATCGGCTCTGTCACGAAACAGTTTACGGCCACTTGCATCCTGCTGCTGGAAGAGCAAGGCAAGTTAAAGACGGACGATCCCGTTAGTAAGTATGTGCCCAACGCACCTGCGGCTTGGGCGAAGATCACGATCTACAATCTGCTGACCCACACGTCCGGTATCCCCAATTTCACCAATTTTCCCGAATACGAGCAGTTTCAAACTAAACCAGCTACGCCTGAAAAGTTGCTCGCGTTCTTCCGGGATAAGCCTCTCGACTTTGAACCGGGAAGCAAGTGGAATTACAGCAACTCGGGTTATGAAGTACTCGGTTATGTGCTTGAGAAAGTGACGGGCCAGACCTACGAACAGTTCCTGGATGATAAGGTCTTCAAATTTCTCGGGATGACAGATTCGGGATACGATTCGAACTCGCGAGTAATCGCGCACCATGCCTACGGGTACGCGCCCGGACCACAAGGTTCACGGCACCGGCGAGCACGATGAACGGCGCGGCCATCTTCCCGATCTGCTCTCCCCATTTCACGATTGTCTCCTTCATGTTGTCGCTCACGTCCTGAGCGAAGGTTTTGATGTCGGTGACCATCGAGCTCCTTGTTGGCGTCGACCCAGTCTTTCGTCCCTTTAACGACGTCTTTGAGCGGACCGCCTCCAAGATTGAAGAGCGAAATCCCGAGATCCCAGAAATCCTCGTGACCCACGAGCTTCATTTGGTCGATGACGTTGTCCGTGCGGAGTTGCGCCATGCTCTTCGAGACGCCGTCCGCCTGCGTCCTTAAGGCTTTCAACAGCACCGATCCATCAGCGCCGGGCTTGAATAGCTCCTTGAGGTTCAGGGCCGCCTTTTGCCGCGGAGACCGACGAGATCGGTGCAGAATCCAACCTGATCGAGTGTCCCGCCCGCCTTGGATGCCGCCTTCGGGAGATTCTGCGAACACCTCGACGGGGGGCAGCATGTCGCCCTTCGCGTCCTTGAAGGCGACGCCCATGGACCTCATCTTGGCGGCGATGTCGTCCGTCGGTTTCGCGAGCTTCGAGAACATCGTTGCCGCTGCCGTTGCCGCCGTCGATGCGTCTAACCCGACGTTCTGCAGCGACGCGACGATAGCGACGGTGTCCTCGAGGGGGATCTTGAGCTGATGCGCCGTCGGCGCGAGGAGCGCCATCGACTCGCCGAGCGACGTGATCGAGGAGTTCGTGCGTGCGCTCGCGAGCGTGAGGACGTCGGCCACGTGGGTCGTCTGAGAGGCCGCGAGCCCCATGCCCCGAAGGACGTTCGTGACGACCGGGACCGTGTCCGCCAGAGAAGTGCCCTCCGCGGCCGCGGAGTTCAGCACCCCCGGGAGTGCCTGCATGATCTCGGGTGCTTCCAATAGCCAGCCTTACCCATTTCCTGCATCGCTCCCGCGATGTCTGTGGCCGAGAACGTCGTGGTGAGGGCGAGAGAGCGAGCTTGTTTCTCGAGGTCCGCCACCTGATCGCGCGTCATGAGTGACACGGCGCCGACCCCGACCATCGCTTTCTCGAAGTCGGCTCCCGGGCCGCCATACCAACGAGCGCGGCGCCGGCCGCGACGCCCATTGCGCCGGCGGCAACGGCAACGGTCTTGAGACCTCCGCCGATCTTGTCGAAACCCGTGTTCAACTGCTTGACGGAGGAGCCTCCCTTGTTCGCCATCCTGGCGACGCTCGCGGTCATCTTGCCCATCGGGGCCGAGAAGCGATTGATGGCCTTGAACATGGCCTCGACTGAGACGTACCGTTTCGCATTCCAGTGCACCACCCGGCGCGCAGAGGCGCCACTGCTGGAGAGACAAGGGCTCCGTCGTCGTCAGAACATCCGGCCAGACGAGCGCGCCGCCGGAATAGGCGTCGCGCGAAGACGAGCAGCGCGCCGCCCGGCACGCCGACGTTGAGGTTGCGGATCATGTCCGCACTCAAGCCCGCTTCCCTCTGAAGAGCGTACTTTCGCGTGACAAGCTCAACGCGCACTCTCCTCGTGTCCTTCAGGTCCAGGAACGCGCAGAGCTTCGACGGATCTCGCCCGGCGTGCAGTGCGGCGCGAGCCCGTTTCACGAGGGTGGCACCTGCCTCGGGAAGGCTCGGGCCGGTGCTCTCGAGCAACATCCCAGCGACGGTCACTTGCTGCCGCATCGGCTTGCGAGAGTTCATCGTGCAAGCTTTCGTTCGCTGACCGACCCGGGGGTCTCAAAGAAGGCCGGCACCACGTGGATCGGCCCTCGCTCATGTGCCGAGCGGCGAGCCTACGGCCGAGAGCGTCGAGGCGGAGGACTGCATCGGACGCGGGGTGAGCGACCGTCAGGCCGTCCTCGTTGGGGCGCAGCGCGCCCGCGTCGATGAGAGATTGTCGGACGTCGTTCACGGCTTCCACCATCGGAGAATTCCTTGGACTCGTTGATTGAAGCTGCCGGCGTTTTTCAGCGCGAGCATCGGGGAAACCGACGACGAGATCGTGCGTCGTGCTAAACGCGACGCTGCGATCGATCTGGTCGGTGTCCGGCGGTATGGGCAACGAACGAGTGAGCGCGTCGGTCGCTACCACCGTCGTATTCAGGGTCAGCGCTGTCGAGACCGATGCGCCGGGCGTCGTGTCGCGGCTCCAAGCCTCACCTGAAAACTGAACCCTCCAAGTTCCGACGCCGAGGGCGACCGCCGTAGTCGCCGGGTCGACCATCGACTCGGCGATCGGGTCGAGCGCGAAGTCGGCGCCCGCCGCAGCGTAGTTGCCGGGAAGCCACCGCCGGCCGCCGTCGAAGGCGAGCCCGAGCTCGGCGCGCACCGAGGCGATCAGCGCGGCCGCCTGGCTCGTGAGGTCGGCGAGCACCGAAGCGTACTCTGAAGTCGTGATCGCGGTGGGAGACGGGGTGAGCGACGTACCCGCCGCCCCGGGCATGACGGAAGAACCATCGAGCGGCGTCGGGGCCACCGTTGATATTGCTGGAAAAGGCGCGGTTGTCAGAGTCGCCGGGAAAGTCGACGCCCGTTGCGTCGAGCCGCGCGCGCATCTCATCTCGAAGGAGCTGATGGGCGGTGGAGCGCTCGGTCATGCTGGAGCGTCCGCGCAGCACACGAGCAAATCGGAAAACGTGGCGGAGGGAAAGTCATACGTCAACTCCGGTGGTCAAAGTGGGAACCGAGCGGCCCCGACCGGCGTGAACCGATTGGAGCCTCCACGGCGCTCGTCGTGTCGCTCGAGTCGATGTCTTCGCGGCTCCAGCGCCAGCACGCCGCGGTTTGGCGTGCGCTCCGAAAGAAAAGGAGCGGTCGGCGTCGCTTTGCTCCGATGCGTGAAGAGTGAAGAAGCTCCGCACGCACCGAGGTCCGGCTTTCGGACCGTCCCCATGATCGCGAGCTGAGCAAAATCGAAATCATGGGCCCGCTCCGAACGACCGAAGCGGGCGAGAAGGGGCGATCCGCGTTGGAGCACCGTCGGAGTCGACGGCCTCGAAAGACGCCATTCGGGCGCGCGCGTCGGAGCGCAGGCCGCCGTCCGGTCGTGGGACAGCGCCCAGGTAGTCGAGCGCGGCTGGGTGGCCGCTATCGATGCGGCCGTCGGGCAGGAGTGCAGCTCGAAGGGGGCCACGAAGCGCCTTCGAGATCGCGGGACGCGAGACGCCGGCCATGCGCGCGAACTCGGCTTTTCTGATAGGGGCATGGAGTTAACTTTTGTGAACCGAGGTTAACTTTGTTCGGGAATCGGAATCTCCGAGAGGCCCGCGCGTCGTAACCAACAGTGCGCACCCCGGGGTACATCCCTACAGTACCTTTGGAATTCCCCTGGCTTGGCGTTGGTGAGCCCATGTGCGATAAGCGTCCACACACGTGGTCACGTTGCGAGCTTCGGCGTCGTCGTCATGGTGAAGCTCTCGAGGATGCGCCCATCACGCACGTGGCGCTCGAAAACGCGGTGGTCCTCGAAGTCCTCAGGCGCGCACGGTTGGCCACCGCCAAGCACGCCTCTCCGGCTCTGCACGGTCTGCCTGGGAGCGACCGCGAACGGCACCGTCTGCGCTGCGCGAGCGGCCTCGCACTCGGCCGAGTAGGCGTCCACGTCGCCGCAGTTTCGTGCCACGTTGGCTCGTAGATTCACGATCACGGGTTCACCTGTTCTTTCAATTTACCGTAAAGACTCATCTCGATTCGGTCCGCCACCTCGTCGCCGAGATCGCGTGGTTGCGCGCTCGCTCGGCGCGCCGGGACCTTCCCTGAGACGGCGTCGCCAATGCGGCCCATCTGAGCGTCCATGCGATCCGCAACCTCATCGCCGAGATCGCGTGGCTGCGTCGAAGCCCGCCTCGTCGGTGCCGCCAGGCGCCCCATGGATGCCTCCATGCGAGTGCTACCTCGTCACCGAGGTCCATGGCGCCGGCGGAAGTGGAACCGATGCCAATGCGGGCACGGTGCGCCGCGAGGATCTCCGGATGATCGCCGCGGTGCGGCGCTCGTTGAGCAGCGAGAATCCCACCGAGCTCGGCCTCGGAGAGAGACGCGCAAACGGGGTGGCAGTCGACCCCGAAATCGTTAGGCTCGGAATCGGATCCGACGGCAATATCGTCACCGCAGACGCACTGACGAAGGGAACCGTCCGGCATGGCTGTACAGGGCCGGCTCATGACGCCACCGCCAAACAATCAACGAACGGGGACCGTCGAAGAGCGTCGAGCGCGGCATGGAGTGGATGCTGCGCGGGGAGATGCTCGCATCGCTCGGCAAGGAGAGCGATCGTTGCAAACTCCGACAGCACTTCGCCGGTCACGGGCTCGTGGCTGTAGGATCGAGCTACGCCGTCATTTCCAACGACGATGCCCGATAGGCGCGGAGTGCCGAGCGTGCGGAGAGCATTGGTCAGCTCGCGTTCGAGGTCGTCGTACTTTGCGGCCATCGCGGCGCGAGAGACATCGACCTCGGCAATCTGCACGAGCAACTCCACCTTCTTTTTCGCGAGGGGGGCGATGGCAGCCTGGACGGCAGCGCGGGACAGCTGCTCCTGGAGAGCGTCCCGGCGCTTCTCGAGTGCGACTCGGTCGGCGGCCTGGCGGGTCGCCTCGGCATCATCGATGAGCCGCTGAGCGCGTCTTACGTGCTCCGATGCCCACGCAACGGTCTCACGCGCCGCTCTGAGCGACTTTGCCGCGCCATCGTCGCCCGCGTCGTCGAAGGCCTGCTCGGCGGGTGGGACGGCGGCCAGCGCGTCGGAATGGGCCTGCAGAGCAGCATCGTGTTGCGCGCGGAGCTCTTCGAGCGTTGCGGTTCGGGGTCGTAACCAAGTGGGGAGTTTCATTGAACGGAATCCTTTGGATTTGGGTGTGGGTGGTGGCGTCACTCCGACTCGAACGAAGTTCGCGGGTTGGAAGGCGCTCGCGAAAGACCCTCCGACTCGCTGTCCGGACGCGGTTCGAAGAGGACCGCGACGCCGTAAGGCTTGGACTCCGCGAGAGCGCGGAGGAGGCGGGCGAGGCGGCTCAGGTCGAGCCTTGCATCACGCTTCCCCCGTCGTGCGCCATGGCACGACGAGCGGCAGGGCGGTGCCCGCGGACTCGAAGGCTAGTGTCTCGATCCATTGGTCCCCGCCGGCGTAGCGGACGTGTACGAGCACGTGCCGGCCGGCGCTCTCGACCGTGAACACGCTCCGGATCATCGCGCCCCCGCTACAACCGCTACCGGCTTCGTCGGTGCGAAGAGCGAGATGATCTTGCCGTCCTTGCCAGCGCACTCGAGCGGGCGCCTCACCATCGCCTCGCCGTAGCGCTCCACGAGCTGCGCGAACGTGAGGCCCGACGTCACGATCGTCTGGAGTCCGTGGTCGTAGCGGTATACGAGCACTTCCGAGACCGTGCATCGCGCACGTCTCCGATCCGAGATCGTCGAGGATCAAGAGGCGAGGCTTCTGCGCGGCGACGATCGCCGGGGGCTCGCTACCGAGTGAGCTTTCTTGCCGAGCATTTCCGAGGTCGACGGCGCGCGCCCAGCCGATGAGGCTCTCAACCTCGAAGACCAATCCGTGGTTCTTGCCTGCGTAGTGCGCCTCGAAATGTTCGCGCACGATTCTTCTGGTCAGAGCCACGCACGACCATGTCTTCAGGCTGCCTGTGGGGCCGATAACGAGCCGACCGCCTTGGCCCACCTGTAGCTCGAGCGCGTCTTTCTGGAGCTTCGCCGGGACGGCAGCCACGAGCTCCGCCTCGGGAATTGAAGCATCGAGACGGGGCCACCCAGCATCGCTCTGTGCGTCGCGCCGCAAAGTCGCTGCGCACGCCATTGGAGCAATCTTTCGGTCTCCTCGGCCAGCTGGGCGCGCAGGCGGTCGAACCAACCGGGGATCTGAAGCCGTGGTAGGCGCGGCCGGAGTACCAACCGACACGCTTGCACAATTGGTTGAACTCGGCGCGCGCGATACCGGCCTCCGCGCAGCTGCGTTGAACCAGTTCCTGGATTTCTTCGTCGCGGGTGCTCATGGCATTCTCCTCGTTCACGACGCCGTAACTCGGCTGCACGGGACCGGTGCCGTTCGTGCGCGCCCGCGGCGCTCCGATGAACTCGCTCGGGTTGCTGGCAATCTGACGGATCGTGACCGTGTCGCCCTTCCAGCACGCGAAAGCCCCAGTGATGACCTTGCACGCGGCGTCAGCGTCGCCGTTATTCTTTTCGAGGAGCTTCGCGATGGCGCGTCCATCGGCGCCGTCGAAGCCAACGGGGTCGGTCCCACGCTTCGCCCTGAAAGCCTCGAAGTGAACTTTGTGACGGTGGCGTGAGCCGGGCCGTTCTTGCTCTTCGGCTTGGTAGCTCTCGGCGTCTTCTTCGATGGCCTGGTTGCCGTCTGCGGAGAGGGAGACGACAAGGCGAAAGATCCCGCTTCGCTTGTCGAAGCGGAACTACTCCGTCGATCACTCCGTCGATCACAACGCAGATCCCCGGCACCCGGTGCCGGTTGGTCAGACGTGGCGTGCCGGTTAGTCAGACGTGGCGTGCCGGTTAGTCCCGGCGGCTTACCGGCATCGTGTGCCGGTTGGTCGTCTGAGTAAGCGGCACCTGGTGCCGGTTGGTCCGTGGTCAAAGTGAGCCTCCATTCGTCCGAAGTCCGACCCCGCCCGTCCGCTCGGAATCTGGGTCGTCGTTGGATTCGGATGGGGGCGGCGTCCGCCCTCGAGAGGTCCGCGAGGATGGCCCTCACGTGGCGCTCAGACCGTCCCGTGAGACGAGCCAGGGTCTCCTGACTATGGAGACCGACGCCCGTCCGACTCTGCGCGTAGACGGCCATCACCATGACGATGTGCCTCGCGTCTGCGTCGAGAGCGCTCTCCGAGACGGCCCGGAGAACCCGAAGGAAGAACGGCTTACCGGCCACACGGCGGCTCCTGCCTCTCGGTGGCTGCGGTCCGCGCGAGCTTGATCATCGAATCTGATCCATCGCCCGAAGCTGCCGGGCGGCCTCCGCGAGCAAGAAAGCGATTCCCTCGTCGCCTGCCGCGTCAGAGAGTGTCGCGGCGAAGATCTCTTCGGCGGTCGAGCGCCCTAGAAGGATCGAGAGACGTCGCGGTAGCTCGTCCGAGTGGCACTCGTCGTGCTGTTCTGCTATTTTTGCATCACGTTCGGGTCCGCGAATCGCTGCTCACCTTCCTGGGCCGAGCAGCGTTCGCTTTTTTGGGGAATCGATCAGCGCGCGACGACCCGAAGGCCGCCGCTGGCTCGAGCGCGCTCGATGGCACGCTCTGCAGGAGATTTTTCAGGCGCGGGTGCGACACGCTCACCGTGAGCGACGGCACGAACCCGGTGCGACGCGACCCAAGCGGTAACGTCCGCGTGCTTCACAAGAAACTCGCGTCCGACCTTCGTCGCGGCAAGCTCCCCTCGCGAGATTGCGGTACGCACCAGCCGCACCGATGCGCGGCACTTACAGTCACGGAGCGGCACGAGTTCATCGACGGGCACGGTCCCGCCGAGCGCCGCGCGCAGACGGGCCGCTAGATCCCGATGGACTGAGCGCCTCGACGACGAGGCCGAGCACCTGACACGCGAAACTAGACACGCGAGATCTCCAGGAGCTCGGCGGCATGCTTCCGAGCCGCTGCCGGATCATGCAGCGGCGCAGGCTTCGGCGGTGTTTCTGTTCCTCGGGTCGGATCGTCGGAGGCTTGTGCTCGTTCATGGTCTCCACGATGTGCGCTGCGATTTGCCGCTCATCCTACCAGCCGAATATCGCACCGGGCATTTGGCGTGAAATCGCCAGTGCGGTTGAGACCGGATAGCGCCGCACGATTCTTCTCCGCGAGCGATTTATCGCGCTTCCGCGAATCTCGCCGACGAGCCGTCTCCGTTCGACGTGGAGTTCCGCCTGTTCCATTTCGGCTGGCCTCTGGCCGCGCCGTCCTTCCCCGTGACGGGGACGGGCGCCACGTCAAGCGACTCTCCGGGGCAGGAGTCCGCGACGCATGAGAACTCCGTCGAGTCGCTCGCCGGCTCGACCGCGGACGGCTTCGCCTCGGAGGCGCTTACGAACTGAGCGCTCGACGACATCCGCCTCTACGCTGATGGCGCGGACGGTCGGCTGTCGATCTCGAGGGGCCTTTGGAAACATCGTGCTCCGCCATGACCACTAATGCGCCGGCACCCCCGACCCGGCCAAGGCGCAGCGAACCGACCCCGGGGTTAGACGTTAGCGGGACGCGCGCCGGGATCGCATGTCTTCCGAAGCGAAGAGGTTTGCGGCGACCTTGCTCGGGCAGCCAACAGCGCGCATAGCAGCCTTCGTGACGATCTCGCCATCGTCTTCCCCAGCATCGATCGCCTTCTGGATGGCCGCAGCCATGCGGGCGAGGGTCTTGGCCTTCTCGTCGTCTGGCCATTGAGCGCCGAACGCCGGCACGCTTGTATCGACCGCGAGGAGCGGGCACGCGCGAAGCCATTTCAGCATGGCCTCCGCTATCTGGACTGCGGTTCGCTTCTCTTTCAGGCCGCGACGATCGTCGCCCGAAGCGCGGAGGCTTCCCGCGATCGAGAACGGGTCGCGGTCGTTTGTCTTGAGATGGTACTTTGCGGCTCGCGCCCAGGCGGCCGCCTTGGGAAACTTCGGATCGCTCAACGCAAACAGGATATAAGCTGCGTCCCGCGCGGCGGCGTTTGTCGGCGCCCGGCGCGACCGCAGCGCCAAC
>CAVUVF010000010.1:0-483137 GCA_963744795.1 uncultured Acidobacteriaceae bacterium | reverse complement strand
TCTGATATGGAGCGACCTTGTCAAGTGTCACGTAAACCCAAAGTAAACGCGATCCAGAAATGCTCGTAAGAGGATTTCTGGGAGCGTGTCAATAGCAGCAGCACGGGTGGCAGGGAGGAGCAGATGCGACGGTTGATCACTCTGATATCCGCGGGTCGAAACCGCATAATCGTGATCCGTCGGGAGCTGCCTCGGACTGAGAACGCGAGTTGGGCCGCAAAGCCGTATCGCACAAAACGTCGGAGGGTTCTCCTTGCCGTGAGCCCCTCGCCTGCCACCGGTGCTGCTGCTAAAACGGACAAAGGTTATTTCTCAGGCAGCTTGCTGCTGCGGTTGCGGTTTCGGTTTTGACGGCAATGGCCCAGGCAAAGCCCAGCAGTTCGCGGGCGATGGCGGTGACGATCTGGGGTTTGTTTTTGCCGCGCGGCTGCGAGTTTCTTGTAACGCGTACACAAACGCCACTGCGCCTTCCAGGCAATATCTTTGATTTCCTGAGCAAGACCTTGTTGCCGTTTCAGCAGAAAGCCGCCCACCCAAGGCTTATGTTGATAGGCCCAGGCCGCTTCCACCATCACGCGCCGCAGATGCGCATTGCCGGTTTTGGTGATCCGACCTCGTTGGATGCGGTTGCCGCTGGAGTACTCGCTCGAGACCAGGCCGCTGTAGCTCATCAACTGACGGGGATTCTGGAAAGCGGCTCAGCGAGCCGGTTTCGGCGACAATCGTCACCGCCGTCATCTGCGCGACGCCGCGCAACGCCTGCAGGGCGGCAATCACGGAACGAATCTGTTCCGGAGCCGTGGCAATCGCTTCGTCGATGGCCTTCTCCAGACGCACGATGCGCTCACCGGCATGATGCACTTCGTGCACGTAATCCGCCAGCGTCGCTTGGAGCGCCGGTTGCTCGAAATGCACGTGGTCGTGCAGCCAAGTCATGTACTTGGCGGTCCACTTCTTTTTGATGTCAGCAGGCGGTTGCGCGCCGTGCCGCAGCAGAAACTTGCCCAGCCGTTGCCGGGCTCGTTGCTGGTCCTGCTTCGCGTCTTCGCGCGCCCGCACCAGATCGCGCAACGCTTCGTGGGCCGCATCGGGAACCCAGACCGCCGTCAGATCGCCGTTGCGATAACACCGCGCCAGTTTCTCGGCATCGCGCCGGTCGGTCTTCACGCGGTCGCCCGCTTTGGCCGGCACCAGCGAAGGCGCGATCACTTCACAGCTCACGCCCAATTGCGTCAACTGCCAGTACAAAACGTACCCGGTCGGACCGGCTTCGTAGCACGCTTTCAGCTGCTTCACCGGACCGAGCTTTGCCACCAGCTTGCGAATCGATTCCAGGCGGTTCGGAATCACGCCCACCGAGCGGACTTCCCCGTTCGGCTCCGCGACCGCTACCGCGATCGTCCCCGCGTGGACATCCAAACCAATAAACCGTATCTTAGACATGCGACCAATTCCTTTCGTATGCGGCTCTGCGCCGCTGGATTCAACTCTTCGCAGCGTAACCCGCGCTTCTGCGAAGGATTGGTCGCTTCATATTGACTGATCTCCTGAAAGCACACCATGAATCGTCGCGAATTTCTCCAGACGTCCGCCGCGGGCGCTCTCCTTCCCCGGCCGCCCGCTCCGAAGGGACAGCAGGCTGGTACGACCGGCCCATGCGATGGGCGCAAGTTGCGTTTGTCGAAGATGATCCCGGCAACTACGATCGGGAGTTTTGGCTCGATTACTTCAAACGAACCCATTGCGATGCGGCCTGTTTGAGCGCCGGCGGCTGTGTCGCTTTCTATCCGACCAAGATTCCGATGCATTACCGGAGCAAGTGGCTGGGCGACAAGGATACGTTCGGCGATCTCGTCAAAGGCTGCCGCGAGTTGGGCATGAACGTCATCGCGCGGACCGATCCGCACGCCGTTCATCAGGATGTCTACGATGCACATCCGGATTGGATTGCGGTGGATGCGCAAGGCAACAAGCGGCGTCACTGGTCGGACAAAGAACTTTGGGTCACGTGCGCGCTGGGGCCGTACAACTTCGACTACATGACGAAGGTGACGGAAGAGATCGTCACGCATGTACAAGGTTGACGGTATCTTCACCAATCGCTGGGCGGGTTCGGGCATGTGCTACTGCGAGCACTGCCAGGAGAACTTCCGGAAGTTCTCGAATCATGGATCTGCCGAGAACGCTCAATCCGCAGGATCCGGCGCGACGCCAGTATGTTCTATGGCATCAGGCACGGCTGTTCGAATTGTGGCGGCTTTGGGACGCGAAGATCAAAGCGATCAACCCCAACGCCAGTTACATCGCGAATGCCGGCGGAGGCGCTCTGAGCGAGCTCGATATGACGGTTGTCGGCCAGCTCGCACCGACGCTGTTTGCCGATCGCCAGGCGCGAAGAGGCGTCATGGCTGCCTTGGGCGAACGGCAAGAACGGCAAAGAGTACCGCGCCACTCTGGGACGAAAGCGATCGCCGGGATCTTCAGCGTTGGCCTGGAAGAAGAGTACCGGTGGAAAGATTCGGTGCAAAGCGGCGACGAGATCCGGCTCTGGGTGGCCGATGGAATCGCACAAGATCTTCGGCCGTGGTTCACGAAGTTCAACGCCAAGCCGATCGACAAGCGCTGGCTGCCGGTTGTCGAAGAACATCTACCAGTGGCACCACGCGAACGAGAAGTACTTGAGGAATGAGAGCCCGCTCGCACGAGTCGGATTGGTTTATTCGCAGCAGACCGCCACGTTCTACGGCGGTGAAAAGGCTCACGCCAAAGTAGAAGATCCGGAGCTCGGCTTTTATCACGCGATGGTGGAAGGCCGGATTCCCGTTCGAGATGGTGCACGACAAGCTTCTCGACGAAGAGCACCTGAAACCGTTTCGAACGTCTGGTCCTGCCGAACATCGCCGCTCTCTCCGACAAGCAATGTGAACAGTTGCAGAGCTTCGTCAAGAGAGGCGGAAGCATCGTTGCCACTTACGAAACGTCGCTCTATGACGAATGGGGTGTTCGCCGCAAGGATTTCGGTCTTGCTTCGGCTGTTTGGCGTTTCGTTCAACGGAAAGATCGACGAGCGAATGATGAACTCTTATTTGAATCTCGAGCGCGATCCGGCAACCGGTCAGTTCCATCCGCTTCTGCACGGGTTTGAAGATGCGACCCGAATCATAAACGGAAGCAGCCGGGTCGAAGTTGACGCCGCAGGCGCAACTTCGATCCGTCGTTTCTCCTCTCACGCGTCGTTCCAAGTTACCCGGATCTTCCGATGGAGTCGGTCTTATCCGCGACCGATCAAGAACAAAGAAGCGGGCGTCTACCTGCGTCGAGTTGGGCGCCGGACGCGTCGTTTATTTCCCCTGGGACATCGACCGCATCTTCTGGCAAGTGCTTGGACCTGGATCACTCGAAGCTACTGCGCAATGCAGTGAACTGGGCAACGGGCGAACCGCAGCCGTTGAGTGTTGAAGGCAAGGGCATGCTTGACGTTTCGGTCTGGACTGCAGAAGGATTCGATGACGGTTCACCTTGTGAACCTCACGAATCCGATGATGATGAAGGGCCCTGTTCGCGAGATCATTCCAGTGCCCGGCTCAGAAGGTGCGGGTGCAGGCGCCGGCGGGACGACGGATTAGCAAGGCGCAGCTGCTCGTGGCTAAGCAGCGAAGATCCCATTTCAGGAGTCAAACGGCTTTCTGCAACTGGAAGTGCCGTCCATCGAGTTGCACGAAGTTGTCGCGTTTGACTTCGCGAGTTGAGGAACACAACCTACTGGACCTTGCAGAGTCAGCGATTGCGATTGACTTTCGCCTTTGTCGTTAGATGCCGTGATGGTGTACTTCGTAGTCTTCTTGGGCGCGATATCCAGGCAGTGCTGATAGGAGGGCTTCAATGGCTCCGGCGGTGGCGGATCAAGCTTTACGCTGGTCGCGTTGACGACGCCATAGCAGAGCTGTGTTGTTTCGCCTCGCTTTAGAACCGACGTCGCGATGCTGAAGGTGGAGAACTTGATCTCGCCTGATCCAAAGATCTGGTCCGCTACGCGCTTTCGCTGATCGTCCTGCTTCTTTTGGATCGCCTGCTCAGCTTCCTGCGACCGCTGGTGGCGAGAATAGAACGTCCAAGCGACGTACAATCCGGCGATGATGATGCCGATCGGAGGTGATCCGTACCAGCAGCGGAAGAATCGATTCTCCCTTGGGAGCGGGTGCGCCACCCGTGTCAGTTAACGCCATCTTCACTCTCTAGAGGCGACGCGCCACGCTCTTCGTTTCCTCACCGTCTGAGATCAGTCGGTGTTGATGACCGGGCGAAGCTTCGGTATACTGGCGTACAAACGGCGAACACCTCTCTTGCTCGATACCGAAGAACAGCTCGCCCGCTTACGCCAGCGAATTGCGGGCATCGATCGGAAATATTCTGGCCCTCCGCGAAGAGCGGAACCAGCAGAGCGGCTGAACCGAAGCCGCCAACGACACGCTGCTTCATCGAAGAGTGGGCCGAGGGCGAGGTGGCTTCGAACGAGCACGGCGAACACTTCCAGATGGAGCGGCTGTTTCCGGCGCACAAACGCCATGGGGTGGCGGATATCGGCGCCTTGCCGAGATGCCGCACGACTTTCTGGATGCTGTAAGCGACAACGGCATCCGCTCGGTTCCGCCCGATCGCTGGGCTTTTCTCGATACCGAGACGACAGGGCTGGCCGGAGGATCAGGAACCTACGCCTTTCTGGTCGGCGTCGGACGCATCACGGCCGAAGGCTTCCGCGTCCGCCAGTTCTTCATGCGGGATTACGTGGAGGAGCGCAGCTCCCTCGCCGCGCTGGAGGAACATCTGAAAGAATTCGACGTCCTCATCACGTACAACGGCAAGAGCTACGATCAGCCGCTGCTTGAGACCCGTTTTCGGATGAATCGCCTGAAGCCGCCGTTCGGAAGTCTCAGCCATCTTGATCTTCTCTATGGCGCACGAAGGCTGTGGAAGCTTCGCCTCGAGAACTGCCGGCTGATTCAGCTTGAAGAGCAGATCCTGGGTGTCGTGCGGGAAGGTGATCTGCCCGGCGATCTGATTCCTTACGTTTACTTCGAGTATGTCCGCTCGCGCGAGGCGCACAGGATGGTGCCCGTGTTCCATCACAACGCGATGGACATTCTGACGCTGGCCTGTCTGACCGGAATTGTTCCCGCCGCGTTTCGCAGCCACGATGGCGAGTCGCTCGCGAAAATCGGCGTTCATCGGGGCGAAGATCTTTCCGGTATTGCTCGCTGGCTGATGGCTTCGCGCGAATTCGAAGCCGCTTTGGCCTTGATGAAGCGGTCGATCGATGCAGGGCTTCCCGATCGGTTGCTCTTCCGCTCGCTCTGGGATACGGCCGTTCTCGAGAAGAAATGCGGACGGCCGCGATGCTGCTCTCAACGTATTTGCCGAACTGGCTGGATGCAAGAACGATTACCGGGTCAGTGCGCTCGAAGAACTGGCCAAGTTCTACGAGCACGAGGAGAAGAACTTCTCCCTGGCACTCGATTTCACCTGCAAAGCGATCGAGCTGCTGCCGTCGCCGGCCTTGCTGCAGCGCAAAGCAAGATTAGAGAAGCGGCTGGCCAGACCAGCGCCTCGCCGCCTGTTCAAGCAGATTTGATTTCCGTCCAGTAACGATCGCGCAACCGTTGCGCCGTCACGGACAGCGCTCGAAACCACTCGCCTCGACGCAGAACTTCCGCGCTCGGGTAAAGAATCGGGTTGTTTCGTTCGTCTTCGGGCAGTAGCGCCCGGGCGGCGGCGTTTGCCGTCGCGGCATGCACTTCGGATGCGATCGCGGCGGCCGTACGCGCTTCCAGCAGGTAATCGAGGAACTGATAGGCCAGCTCCTGGTGTTTGCTTTCCCGCAGAATCGAAACGTTGTCGGCGTACAGCGCAAAGCCTTCGCGCGGGAAAGACAAAGGACAGATGGGGATTGCTGCTGATCGCCACCTGTGCCACCTGAGCCCACATCTGCGCCACCAGAACGTCGCCCGCAACCACCTGGTCCCGGACTTCTTCGTTCAGATAAGCGCGCAGAAGCGGCTTCTGCTTGACTGGCCAGGTCGCGTAGCCTTTTTCAGTTCGTTTTCGTCGCCCGAATTGATCGAAAATCCAAGGCGCTTCAGACAAGCCGCGAACACTTCGGCCGGATCGTCCAGCATTGTCAGCCGCCGGGAGTATCGATCGCTCCAAAGATCGGCCCAGGACTGCGGCGGCCGGGCTACGGCGACTCGGAATAGATGATGCCCGTCGCGCTGTGCATGTAGGGAATGCACCAGGTAAGACCCGGATCCCATTCAGGGGAACGGAAGCGCGCCTCCAAATTCGCCGATGTTGCGCAGTTTGCCGTGGTCCAGAGGCAACAGCAGATCCAGATCTCTCATCGGCTGAACGAAGCTGTTCGACGGGAAGACAACATCCCAGCCGGAGTTCCCGCTGAGAACCTTGGCCAGCATCTCTTCGGCGCTGGCGTATACGCCGTATCGCACCTGACATCCGTAACGCTTTTCAAAATCCGGGATGGTGTCGCGCGCAACATAGTTGTCCCAGTTGTAAACGTTCAGCCGCGGTTTGCGGCCGGAAGTACAGCTCGTGAGAGCGCTCGACAGTCCGAACAGGAAGATGCGACGGTTCATCGCGTGACTCTGTTCACGCCTTCAGCTTCGCTGTCGATCGCTGCTCCATCCGGTCAGCCACCAGGATGAAAGCGCCCGAGCACGACCGTGATCAGCACGGACAGCGCGTTCACTTCAGGGCTGACGCCTTTTCTGGCCATCGCGTAGATCAGCATGGGCAGAGTCTGGGAATCGATGCCGGCCACCAGGCTCGTGATCACGTAATCGTCAAACGACACCGTGAAGCATAGCAGCGCGGCTGCAATGACTCCCGGCGTCAGCAGCGGAAGCGTGACGTGCCAGAAGGCCTGCCATGGCGTCGCGCCCAAGTCGAGCGCGGCGTCTTCCAGGTCCCGATCGAAATGGCGAAGCCGCGATAACACGACCAGAACCACGTAAACGAGCGAAAACGAAATGTGCGCCAGGATCACGGTGTGCATACCGAGTCGAAGGTGAACGGCCCGGAACAGGAGCTGAAACAGGAGAAGCAGAGAAACCCCGGTCAAGACCTCCGGTGTGACCAGGGAAAGATAAAGCGAAGTTGTGAGGACCGGCGCCTTCGATTTCCAGAGCGAATACGCGGCCAGTGTACCGAGAGCGGTGGATATGACCGTCGTTGCGCTCGCAATGATCAAGCTGTTCAGCGTGCCTTCCCAGAGAAGACCGATCGCCGAAGACCTGCACGTACCATTGCCAGGTAAATCCAGTCCAGTTCGCGATCCTGCTCGCATTGAAGCTGAACACGCCGAGAACGATCAAGGGCAGGTAAAGAAATGCGTACGCCGCCGCCGCGTAGACGAGAAGGCTGCGTTTCAGAGCAAATCCTCCGCATCGTTGCGCAGGAGGCGCATGACCACAAACACAGCCGCCATAAAGACCAGCGAGATCGCGGCACCGAACGGCCAGTCGCGCGCCGCAGTGAACTGGTTCTGCACCAGATTTCCCAGCATTACCGTCTTTCCGCCGCCCATCAGGTCGGGCGTCAGATAAGCACCGAGGCACGGGATGAACACCAGGACGGATCCGGCAATGATTCCGGGCTTGGCGAGAGGAACGGCCACCCGCCACGCCGCAATCCAAGGCGTCGCACCAAGATCCTCCGCAGCATCGAGCAAGGCAGGATCCAGCTTCTCGAGCGTTGCATAGATCGGAAGCACCATGAACGGCAGATAGCCGTACACCAGTCCGAGAATCACCGCGCCATCGTTGAACAGCAGCGGCAACGGCTTAGAAATAAGTCCGATGCGCTGCAGCACGACGTTGATCAGGCCGGTATCGCGAAGCAGGAACATCCAGGCGTAGGTTCGGATGAGAAAACTGGTCCAGAACGGAAGCGTCACAAGGTTGATCAGGAGAGTTTTTGCGCGCGCAAATCGGGCGATGTAGAACGCCAGAGGGAACGCCGCCAAGAGGCAGATCGCAGTTGACGCTGCGGCGATCCAGACCGAACGGAGAAGAATCTGGAGGTAAAGAGGATCGAAGACTCTCGCGTATGCCTCGACCGTGAGCGGGCGGGATGCTCCTCCATAAGCGCCGCGCGTGAGGAAACTGTAACCGAAAATGATGGCGAGAGGCAGATAGAACAGCAGAACCATGACGACTTCCGCTGGGAGCCCGGAACAGCCGGGCAAGCGCAATCAAACGCTGCGCCTCGAAACGAGGATAGTTCGTCGGCCCTTGCTCCACGCAACACGTACCGTCTGGCCCACTTGTAGCTGGTCTTCAGAAGGCGGCACTTCCACCCGGCAGTGCGCTCCGTCCGGGAGCTGCGCCTCGATCAGCCAGCGATTTCCCAGGAATGTCAGGCTGTCGACCCGCGCCTCTCTCGAATCCCAACCCGAACTGTCAGTCTGAGACCCGACCCTGAGATTCTCAGGCCGGACCCCGACGCCGCCGATCCAGTTCACCTCGCCCAGGAATTCCGCGACAAACGCAGAATTTGGTTCCCGGTACAAGGTTTCAGGCGTGCCGACCTGGACGAGCTTGCCTGCGTTCATCACCGCCATGCGGTCGGACACCGCCATCGCCTCCTCCTGATCGTGCGTGATGAACAGAAATGTGATGCCGACATTTCTTTGCAGCTCCTTCAGGTCTTGACGTATCTGCTTTCGGATCTGGGGATCGAGCGCAGATAACGGTTCATCGAGCAAGAGCACTTGCGGTTCGAGAACCAAGGCCCGGGCCAGTGCTACGCGTTGTTTCTCGCCGCCCGACAGCTCGCGCGGATAGCGAGACTCTTTGCCGGCGAGCTGTACGGTTCCCAGAACCCGGTCGACTTTCTCGCGGATCTCCGCCGTTCGTCCACTTCGCCGCTTCGAGCAAGTCCAAAGGCCACGTTCTCGACTTGCCGTGAGGTGTGGGAACAGAGCATAACTCTGAAATACGGTACTCACATTGCGGCGATAGGGCGGAACTCCGCTCACGCTGGCACCGTCCAGGAAGATCTCACCGGAAGTGGGACTCTCGAAACCGGCTACCATGCGGAGCGTGGTCGTCTTGCCGCAGCCGGACGGACCAACAAGCGAGAAAAACTCTCCGCGCGCAAGCACGAGAGAAACATCGTCCACAGCGCGATGAGTCGGGAACTCCTTGGTGACGGCGCGAAGCTCAAGAACCTCGTTCACTTTTGGAATTGTCAATCCTACCGCAAAGAGCTTTCGATTCGCCGACCTCGAAGATCGTGGTCTAATCCGGAGAGAAGATGAATCTTCCCCTTTCAACCATTCTCATTGCAAGCGTCATTCCCGGCGCCTGGGCCGCGGCAGGCGCCGACGACCAACCGTCCACGATGATCCGAATGGTTGTTCGGGTGATGGGACCAGGAATAAAGCCCGGCAGCCTCCGCTGCCCTGCCGAAAACGATCTACCGCGCGGGGGCCCATCACGCCCGCATCGAAGATCCGCCAGACGCGCGGCAAAGAATGCAGAAACTGACCATCATTTCCGAGCCAGACGCATACAGCGTCAACCTGATCACCAGGCGCGGCACGCATGCCGTCGACCAGGGCGGCCCTGACGATCTTGCACCTGCCGATCGTGTTGCCCTTTGATCCCGAAGCATCGCTTACCCAAGCTGGACCGCCTGGAGTTCGGCGACGAATACAGCTTCTTTGAGGACGCCGGCGCGCAAAAGCAAGCCGGGACCAGAGATCAACAGCAAGCCGACGGACGCGCTGCGATTGCCAGCTGCCCGACGGAAACGCAACTCTGGTGCTTCGCTCCGGCACCGAGATTCCCGATTACCCTGAGCTGGCACAGCGAGGATGGCGATTACAAGTACGAATACATCGAGTACAAAGAGCTTCCCTACGATGCCGAGTCTGTTCAAACGAGCCTGAGGGAATTACGTACCGCGACATCCAGCCCGACACGACTGGACCGGGACTGATAAATCTCGTTTGATTTTGCGTTTCGCCTCATCTAACGGTTGTGAACAGCGAAGGCAAACTCGATCGACGTGAGGTGCTACTGACTATGGGCGCAGGTTTTGTCGCTTCCAACGCAGCGGCGCGGCGGCCGACTCGAACGACAACGGCTTCTACAAGACTCTGGGGCACACGGGTGAGAAAGTATCCTGCATTGGCATGGGCGGCTTTCACCTGGGCAAATCGACCCTGAGCGAGAGCGACGCTATCAAGCTGATCCATTCGGGGGTCGACCGGGGCATCAACTTCCTCGATAACTCCTGGGACTACAACAAAGGCGAGAGCGAGAAGCGCATGGGCAAGGCGCTTGCCCAGGACGGCTATCGCAAGACGCGTTCTCCTGATGACCAAGATCGACGGCCGGACGAAAGAAGAAGCCAACAAACAGATTGAAGAGTCGCTGAAGCGCTTGCAAACCGACCATGTCGATGTTTTGCAGTATCACGAAGTGATCCGATTCGACGATCCGGACCGGATCTTCGCCCAGGGTGGCGCCATGGAAGCGTTTCTTGAGGCAAAGAAAGCCGGGAAAACCCGGTACATCGGCTTTACCGGCCACAAAGACCCGCGCATTCACCTCTACATGCTGGAAGTGGCCGATAAGCACGGCTTCACCTTCGACACCGTCCAGATGCCCATCAACGTCATGGATGCGCATTTCCGAAGCTTCGAAAAGCAAGTGATTCCGGAGCTGAAGAAGAAGAACATCGGCCTGCTCGGCATGAAGAGCATGGGCGACACCACTATCCTGAAGAGCGGAAAGGCGACCGCGATGGAGTGTCTGCATTATGCGCTCACTCGTCCAACTTCCGTCGTCATTACCGGAATCGATAAACCGGAGATACTGGACCAGGCTCTGAAGGCGGCCCACACCTATAAGCAGGTTTCGAACGAGCAGATCTCGGCTCTACTGGCTCGCACAGCTCCGGCGGCGGCAGACGGCCGATGGGAACTGTTTAAGACCAGCGCGCATTTCGACAGTACGGCCAAAAATCCCGACTGGCTGGGCGCCGAGAGCCCGCACGTCAAAGCCGTCGCTCCGCCCGCTTAGGCGCGAGATCGTCGCGCTTGCTCTGATACGCTGAGGCAAAATGCGTTTGCCTCGCGTCCTGAGTCTCGTCCTTGCCGTTTTCGCTCTTAGCTGCCCTGCTTTTCTCCGCCCCGCCCGTTGCCGCACCGAAGCCCAAGCTGGTGGTCGGCATCATCATCGATCAGTTCCGCTATGACTACCTGACCCGCTTTCGGAGCGACTATCATGGCGGGCTTCACCAGCTCATGACCGAAGGCGCGGACTTCACCAACGCCTTCTATCCCAGGTGCCGACGGTGACGGCAGTCGGCCACAGCATTTTCATGTCGGGCGCGATGCCCGCCGTCAGCGGCATCGTCAGCAATTCCTGGTACGACCGGTCAGAGAACCAGATCGTCACGAGCGTCTGCGATTGGAACGAGAAAACTGTGGGCGGCCGCTCCGGCGAGAAGAAGGGCAAGCAATGCACCGATGCCGATCCGGCTTCGCCGCGCAGGCTGCTTGTCAGCACGCTGGGCGATGAATTGTTGACCGCCAGCCCGCAATCCAAAGTGATCGGGATCTCGATCAAAGCGCGCGGCGCGATTCTTCCTTCGGGCCATCGCGCTGCCGGCGCATATTGGTTCGATGATGCGAGCGGAAACTTCGTCAGCAGCACGTACTACATGTCCGAGCTGCCGGGCTGGGCCAACACTTTCAACGAAAAGAAACTCGCTGCAAAGTACCTGGACCAGCCCTGGACGGAGTTTCCCAACTGGAAATTGAAAGCCGCCGGAGGGAAGCGCAACGCCGTATCAGAATATTGAAGCAAGCCCCTGGGGCAACGAACTGATCGAACAATTCGCGGAAAGCGCCATTGCCGGGGAGCAACTGGGCCAGCGAGGCGCGCTTGACCTTCTGACCGTCTCGTTCTCTTCGAACGACTATGTCGGCCACAGAGTAGGGCCGGACGCTCCGGAGGTTCGCGACATGGCCATTCGGGTTGACCAGTTACTGGGCAAGTTGTTCCGAACCATCGACGCGAAAGTCGGGCTGAAGAACACGATCATCGTGCTCTCGGCCGATCACGGCGTTGCACCTAAGCCGGACGAGAAAGGCAAGATGCCGGGCGGCTATTTCACGGCGAAGGTCGACAATGTTGTTTCAGCAGCCCTGAACAAGCAATTCGGAAACGGCAATTGGCTGATTCCCGGCGGAGGCGAGTCCACCCTCTACCTGAACTATGAGGCGCTCGAGAACGCCAAGAGCGCCGGACGGCAAGCCGGCCACTGCCGAGGAAGTGTACGCAGCCGCCAAGCGCAGCCTATTCGAAGCGCAAAGACGTTCACGCCGCTCGCGTTTACTCACGCGAGCAGACTGGACAACGGCGTAAACGGCGACTACATCGCTCAAGCGGAGATGAACGGCTACTATCCGGCCCGGAGTGCCGATCTGTTCATCATTTACGAACCTTACTTCATCCCCGGCTCGAGCGGATCCAGCCACTACACACCGTACGCTTACGACCGTCACGTGCCCATGCTGTTCATGGGCCCGGGCATTAAGCCCGGCGAGTACAACTCGACCGTGGCGCCGAACGATATCGCTCCGACGCTCGCGACCATGATCTCAACGCAGACGCCGAGCGGCTCGAGCGGGAAGGTTCTGACCGAGATGCTTACGCGCTAGCGGAGACCTAAGCGTCGAGCACGGGAGAGTTCTCGGAAGTCTTCGAAACCGGACGAATGATGGCGACCGAGTCGCCGGGCAACTCCAGAAGCCCGGGCCGTGCTTGCCAGTCCTTCTCGGAGCAAAACACGTTCTCCGCCGGCATGCTAGTCGGTATGGCCTGCCGGTCATTGGCGAAGTTACAGACCACCTCTACTTCGCCTCGCTGAACCGTTAGCCAGTGTGCGTGGGGATCGCATTGCACATTCACCCGGTCGCGCCTGCCGTCCGTTAAGCGAAGAAGTTGATTTCCGGAGCGCAATCAAGATCCTTGTACCACCGCAGCATCGCGGCGTGATCTCCCTGCTCGACTTCATTCCAGTTCAGCTTGGAGCGGCGAAACGTCTGCTCTTCCTGCGGGTCCGGCACTTCTTCCGGCTTCCAACCGAAAGCTTTGAATTCGCTTCTCCGGCCTTCGGAGACTAGCCGGCGCAAGCTCCTCATCCTCGTGTTGCGTGAAGTATTGAAAAGGCGTGGAAGCACTGTATTCCTCGCCCATGAACAGCATGGGAATGAAAGGTGAAGTCAACATCAGTGCAGCGGCAATCTTCTGCCGGCCCAGATTCACCAGATGCGATAAGCGCTCACCCTGTGCCCGATTGCCGACCTGATCGTGATTTTGTGTAAAAACAACGAAGTGGTGGCCGGACAGATTCGACCGGGACTCCGGCCGAAGTAGCGGTCGCGATGTTTGGAGTAGCCGCCATCGTAGACATAAGCCGTTCTCCATCGCCTTTGCCAGATGCTCAAACGACCCGAAGTCTTCGTAGTATCCCTTCTGCTCACCCGTTAGAACAGCGTGCAGCGCGTGATGGAACTCGTCACACCATTGAGCATCGATGCCATACCCTCCCGCCTCTCTGCTGGTTACGATGCGCGGATCATTCAGGTCGCTCTCGGCAATCAGTACGAAGTGTTTACCCAACTTGCGAAGATAGGGCCTCGACTTCGCGAGACAGATCTTCGAGGAAATGAAATGCCGAGGTATCCACGAAGGCGTGCACCGCATCAAGCCGAAGACCATCGAAATGGTAGTCGCGCAGCCACATCAAGCGCGTTGTCGATGAAGAATCTGCGTACCTCATGGCTTCCGTTGCTATCGAGATTGACTGCGGCGCCCCATGGCGTCTTGTGCTTCTCCGTGTAGTACGGCCCGAAATTACTCAAATAATTGCCGACCGGACCGAAGTGGTTGTAGACCACGTCGAGTAACACGGCGAGTCCCTTGTTCGTGACACGCATTGATCAAGGCTTTTTAAGTCATCCGGCGTGCCGTATTGATGATGTGGTGCATAGAGGTCAACGCCGTCGTATCCCCAGCCCCACGGCCCCGAAAACTCGTTCACCGGCATGATCTCGATGTGAGTCACGCCGAGTTCCAGCAGGTAAGGAATCTTCTCAATCGCCGCGAGTAAACGTTCCTTCCGGCGTGAAGGTGCCGATATGCAGTTCGTAGATGATGGCGCTTGCCAGCGGGCGCGCCTGCCAGTTCTTGTCGGTCCACTTGAACGCGCGAATGATCAACCACACGCGACGGGCCGTTTACTCCTTGCGGCTGCCAAGCGGATCGCGGATCGGGTTTCGGATCACCGCCATCGATGACAAAGAAGTAATCCGTACCGGCGTTTGCTTCGGGAATCGAGGCTCGCCACCAGCCTCGCTCCCCGGCCTGCATATCGTACTTCTTATCTGCGATCTGCACCGCCATCGATTCGCAAGCGGCGCCCAAACCTGAAATTTGTGCATCGTTGTTTCTATTTCCTGACCAGCAGCTGTACCGGAAAATCTTTCAAGAAGATCACTCACCCGCTTTTCTCCACCGCTATGATGTGAGCTGCCCAAAGCGCTGTACCAATTTCCCTTAGGCAGCGTGATCGACGTATCCCCCCAGTGGCCGTCGAGACGCCATCACAAGCCTCGGCGCCAAAACCAGGATGTTGTCTCCTCGTAGGTAGCTAACCAGATGCTCCGCCTCGCTCTCCCTTCGCCTCAACGGGCCGGTACTCAGCCTCGGGACCGAAATCCTCGGGCCTCTGTTGCCTCAATCGGATCGACATTCGATAAGACCAGGAGCTTCGGAAGCCCCTCGTCCTGGCGCTTCCAGACCTCACGGAGACTCAGGCTGGGCAGTTCCGATAAAAGCTGCCGGCGAAGACGCGTAGTCCACGGGTCTTCGATTGTCCGGGATCCACTAGGCTAAGATCCCACAACTCCGTTCCTTGATACATGTCGGGAATACCAGGAGACGTGAGCTTCAGGAGAAGCAACGTCAGCGAGTTAATCCGCCCGGGCTCTATCAATCGGCTGCACGAAAGCTCTCAAAGTCTTTGAGGAACTCGATCGCTTTTGTAGAGCCCTTTGATGAAGGCCTTTGTCCCGTCCTCGAAACCTTGTTCGGTGATAACCAGGATGTAAGTTCCTTTGGCCTCGCGGCACGCTTTCTCCATGTAAGCGAGAAGCCGCTCCTGAGTGATCGGCCAAGTGCCGATTAAGGTCTGGTAGAGGAAGTACTCCGTATTCGGGTCTGGCGCCTCATCCTGCTTCAACTCCGGCATTCATGTCCCGCCAGCGCGTCAATGCCGATTCCCATTCTGCGGGAATTTCGGACAAGCAGGCTGATCCGGGCCCGGACGTCCTCGCTTCGCTTGGTGTCATGCGTCGAGGACGCGAGCATGGTCCGCGGATGCGACTCCTGGGTCTCGGCACAACGGGCATGGAACGCCTCGGGAGAAATCCCGAACACGCCCGGATCGCCTCCCACCTCGTTCAAAGAAATGAGCCGATTGTAGTTGTAGAAGACAGTATCTTCCACGCCTTTAGCCATGGCCGGCCCGGTGAACTGCTGGAACCGCTGTACAAACTCCGTCTTCTTTCACGCCGCGCACCTTCAGCAGAAGCACCTGCTCAAGAAAGTCGAAGAGATCAGCATCGAGTTCAGGTCGGTTTTGCTTGGCGGCATTCGACCGCCTCGTTCACATAGCATTCATCGTCGGCCGTAATTTCGTCCCGCTCCGGAACGACGTACGTGCGGTACACGGGGAAGCAAGCCACCAACTCTCGGATCGCACGGATGACGTCCTGGCGCGTGTAGTCCCGGCGGTCCCTGTGGGACTTGCAGACCTCGAGAAACAGAGTCGTTAAGCGATTGATGTCGCTCCCAAGAAGGTCCCGAAGCACTCGATGTTTCTTGTCCCGGCACATGGCCGGGTAGTCTGTGCGATTCGCCGGTGAACTCGGTGTAGATCCGGTTAAACTCCTGCTCGTTCGCGGGATTCACCAGCAGCCCGCCAGCCTGGTTCAGGTAATCGTAGCCGGTCGTACCGTCTATGGGCCATTCGGGTCGGAGTTTTTCTCCGGGTTCGAGGATCTTTTCTCCCAGGATCCAGACCTCGGGCGACTCTCTGCGGAGATGCTCAAAGTAAGCTCGAGGATCCTGCAGATCCGTCCGGGTGATCCACCCGGATCCCGTCCAGGACGCCCTCTCGCAACCAGCCGCAGAACCAAGGCATGCGTATCGGCGAACACCTGCTCCCGTTCCATACGGAGCCCTACGAGTGTATTGACGTCGAAGAACCGCCGGTAGACGAGATCTTGTTCCGCTGTTCGCCAGTACGCGAGTCGGAAATTCTGCCGCTCCAGAAATTCGTGGAGCCGGTCAGTGTTCCTGTTCAGCTCTTGATCTCTTCGTCGATGGCGTCTGCAATATGGGGAACCTCGTTCACGCGACTGTCCAGGAGGCCCTGAATGATTGCTTTGTCACGGTGCCGTCTGGTCAGGCTTGCTGCATCCGTGGCCGAAGCAGCAGGCAGGAGGCCGAGGGAGTCGGAGATGAAAGCAAGGTAATCCGAGCCGCTTCGGGAAGCTGCGGGGGACAGGATACAAGGAAGCGACCTGGGCGCAACCGGGAGTTCGTTGTCGAAATACTTTACGATGAATTCGGCGCCTTGCCTGCCGATCTGTACCTCGTGCCGGGCCAAAACACGGCCGTAATGATCGCCCAGGATCGGCACGAGCATTTTGTTGTGCAGCGCCAGTTCGGTCGTATTCCAATCGATATCGAAATAAGTGGCATAACGGCTTGATGGCCCATTCTCAAGCACATCCCACCACATTCTGTTCCGCCGGCCGCTAATGGCCATATGGTTCGGAACGATGTCGAGTACCTGCCCTAGATGGCAGGCTCCCAACTTCTTGCAGAAACGGTCGTGCGCTTCCGGCGCCGCCTAGCTCTTCATTTACTTTGTGATGGTCGACTACATCGTAGCCGTGCTTGCTGCCGGGTGCGGCTTGCAGATACGGCGAACAATAGACGTGGGAAATCCCAAGTTGCTGAAGATAATCCGCAATCTCGGAGGCCGCATCAAATCCGAACTCGGCGTGCAGTTGAAGCCGGTATGTGGCTGTCGGAATTCTCGGCATCCTTGATGAGAGCCAAGCGATGAGGAACAATGTTTCGTGGGGTTGTTCCCAGTTGAACAGCTTTACAGATACTTGATTAGGACTACCTCGTTCCCGTTCTCGTTGTAAATCAACTCGTCTGCAATCTGGCGGACCAGCATAATCCCGAATCCGCCAGGACGCAACCCCTTACGCAGCCGAAACCTGGTGTGCCGCAGGGGATCTTCGGGCGGGTTATTGAAAGCGGCGTGGGGTACGCGCTTCATTGAGAATCCTGGACCCGCATCACGCGTTTGGAACAAAATGACTCTCGGAGTTCTTATGAATGTAAGCTCAACTCCGCATCTGAGGTACAGTTTTGCACCCGTGCTCGATCGCATTCGAGAGCAGTTCGTCCATTGCCATCGCCAATTCCTCACACAGTTCGACCGGAAGGTCGATTTCCATCTGGGACCGCAGGAACTCGATCACGCGGTCCTTCACCGTGAGATCAGGCGCGATGTTCAGACAAATCCATCCAGGAGAAGAGGACCGGACCTGGACGTCTGCCAACCCGGAGAAAACATCCCTGGCGCCAGGACGAGTTCATGTCATCTACTCCCCTGAATCTCATACGCTCCCTGACCTTTGAAGTGCTATTTTCAAAGCAGTTGCTATGCGTTTCAGACTTCTCGTAACGGGAACATTCGTCCTCGCGACAAGCCTTCTCTGGGGCGAAGAAAGTCGTGTCTCCCAATACAAGCGCCGGCAATGACCAAGTGGACATTATCGCGACCATCTTTATGACTCAGGAGGAGGTCACGCAGAAACTGGGCAGTCGATCCCGGGAAAGGTATGGCGCTGATGGAAGTGAGGGTCATACCGAAGACAAACGATCCGGTACAGATCAGCCCAGATGATTTCATTCTCCTGGCCCATGATGATGGCGAACGCTCGAAGCCGTTTGACCCGGCCCAGATAGCAGGATCGGGGACCCTGGTTGTAAGCAGCGCGACGGACAAAACGAAAAAGCAATCCTCTGGCTTCGGCGGCTTCGGTGGAATGATTGGAGGCGGCAGCGGATCATCGCCGGGTAACTCAAAGCCGACCACCCTCAGCACGAAGATGGAAACAAAAAACCAGGGTAACGACAAACTCCTGGAAGCGTTGAAGGCGAAACAATTCCCCCAGAAAGATACGAAGCAGCCAGTGGAAGGCTACCTGTACTTTCCGCTCGACGGCAAACACAAGCTCAAGAACATGGCCTTGCTCTACAGAGGTCCAGCCGGGAGGCTAGACCTCGAGTTCGAGCACTAATCCGTCGTCTTACTGTTTATCGATGGAAGACACCTTAATGACGTCTCCATCGACTGTACCGTCGATCTTCACTTCCTCGCCGATATGGGCCAACACCTTTGCTTTCGAATCGGCATCGAACTTCATCACTTTGCCGTCGCTGACAAGAACCGGGTCGGAGCCACCCCCGGTGCACTTCTTGATGCAGGCTGTATTAGCTTCGCTCACTTTGTTGTGAGCTTTCCCGCAATGCGCATCGGAGACGTACCCGGTCACCTGCTCGCCGAAAGCGGATGCACTCGCTAAGCCCGAGAGCAGCTACTGAAATCACCACGAACTTTTTCATAGAACCTCCAGATCCTACTCCGAACGATAGTATCGCGAACGGATTGGCCGACGTATATCAGACTTCCAAAATGACCGGAAGAATCAACGGGCGCCGCTGATTTTGTTTGTTCAGGAAGCGCTTCAGGTCCATCCGAATCTTCTCCTGCATTACGCCCCAGTCGCTTCGCTCCTCAGCGCTGGAATTCTCCAGGGTGCGTGCAACCACGCCGCGTGCCTCCTGAATGAGTGCAGTACCGTCGCCAGTGACAAATCCCCGGCTGACGATCTCGGGAAGACCTTCGCTCTTGCCGCTATGCTTGTTGATCGCGATGATCGGAATCACGAATCCATCTTCGGAAAGATGGCGACGATCACGGATGATCATGTCTTCCACGACGTCATCCAAAGACCCCGAATCGATGCAGATACGACCAACCGTGATCTTGCCTCCGCGTCTCGCACCCATGTGATCGATCTCGAGCGTATCGCCCGTTTCGAGCACAAATGTATCTTCCAAACCGGCAAACCGCAGGTGCTGGGCTAATGCCGCATGCCTGGTCAGTTGGCGGTACTCGCCGTGGAGAGGAACAAAGTACCGCGGACGAACGAGATTCAGAACCAGTTTCAGCTCTTCTTCGCTCCCGTGCCCCGAGACGTGAATGGGCGGCTTCATCGTTCCGTAAACGAGATCCGCTCCCCGCCGGGCGAGATGGTTCATCATGCGGAAGATTGCCTTCTCGTTACCCGGGATGATGCGGGCACTGAACGCAACGGTATCGCCGGGCTGAAGGTAAAGGTGCTTGTGGTTGTCCACCGCCACCCGCGACATCGCAGACATCGGCTCACCCTGAGTACCCGATACCACAACAGCTACTTTCTCCGGCGGCATCTGCATGATGTCCTGCGGCCGTAACAGCGTCGAATCGGGAATGGAGAGCAGGCCCAGATTGTGCGCAATCTCGGTGACGTTGAGCATGCTGCGCCCAAGGAAAGCGACCTTGCGTCCGTACTCACTGGCCAGATCCAGGATTTGCTGAAGCCGATGGACCGAACTGCTGAAACAAGAAATGATCAGACGCTTCTCGCAATGCGAAAAGAGTTCTTCCAGGCGAGGGCGCACGGCGCGCTCGCTTTCGGTGAATCCGGGACGGTCCACGTTTGTCGAGTCCGACATGAGCAGCAGAACGCCGCGCTTGCCGTACTCGGCCAGCGTATGAAGGTCGAATAGTTCGTTGTCCGTCGGCGTCGGATCGACCTTAAAGTCGCCCGTATGAATGATGACGCCAAGCGGAGTTGTGATCGCCAGCGCTACTGCGCTGACAATCGAATGGGTCACGCGGATGAACTCGATCGAGAACGGGCCTAGCGTGATCCGGTCACCGGCCTTGATGACATTGAGTTTGGCGTCATCGAGCAGCTCATGTTCTTCGAGCCGGCGCTCCACCAGGGCTAAAGTGAACTCTGTTCCGTAGATCGGAAGGTTCAAAGAGGCGAGGAGAAATGGAATTCCGCCAATGTGATCTTCATGCCCGTGGGTGAGGAGCAATCCGCGGACCTTCGAGGCGTTCTGTTCGAGGTAGGTGAAATCGGGTGTAACTATGTCTACACCGAGCAATTCAGATTCCGGGAACATCATTCCCGCATCGATGACAATGATGTCATCGCCGTACTGAATTGCCATGGAGTTCATTCCGAACTCCCCAAGTCCCCCTAAAGGCAGAATCTGTAACTTGCTATCAGGCATCGAGATGAAGTCGGAGCCGCACAGTCCGGCTTAGGAAGCTAAAGGTTAACACGCTGAGCCCTGCGAGCAACAGGCATCAACATACCCGAACGGATCGCGAGCGGGTCTTTCCGCGAGAATTGCGGCGCTGCTTTCTCTCAAGCCGGCCAGATAAGCCATGTGAGGCTAAACAGAGTTCACGGAGCAGTACTACGGATTGCGGCTTTGGCATGATCCACCCACGTCTCATACACGTAGCGGTCGCGTTCCGACGACCAGACCCAATCCGGGAGAGCGTGGAGCATGTCTCTGTTCACGGCAGGAATGTCATTCCCGAGAGCCAGCGTTCCACCTTCGTTCGGCCTCATTTTTGAGAGTGCTTGATGTCATTCCGTTACGGGTCGCCCACTCAGAAATGTGCGTTTCCGGCATGCTCTCAATCTGGTCTGACGTCCAGTTCGGGAATTTGAGCGTCTTGGCCAGCCATACGGCAACAGGTTTCGTGACAAAGTATGGTCGATGGCCACCGTCCGGAGTGAAACCATATTCGAACGAATGTCTGGAACTCCCTAGAAGATCAACGGTTTGTTCGTGCAGTTCGTTTGAAGAATTCCGGACCGTGGTGAACGATGTCGACCACGCGATCTGCACTACCGTTCCAAATCAGGGTGGGACCGTTCTTCGCCTGTAAGGCAAAGATTGTAGGGCCGCGGTCGCCCAAAACTTTGAGCGATTGGTAGGGTATGGCCTGACACATCTTTCGTCCGCTCGAATCCCAATAGCCACCCGGACCATCCAGATCTCCTCCGCCTACTAACACGCAGCTGTCCACCCGATCATCGGCCGCACAAGCGATCGAGCTGATCAATGAGCCCATGGAGTAGCCCAGAACAGCAATCCGCTTCGTATCCACATCCTTACGGCGTCTCAGATACTTCACGCCCGACATCACGTCTTCGACCATCAATCCACCCATTCGGCGGGCCATATCGTCGGGCGCGATATAAGCATCGTGTTGACTCGTTCCGGATTCGCGCAGATGATTGCGCTCAAACTCGCCGATCGGATCGTAGGTAAGCACGACGGCTCCGGCCCTCGCGTATAAGATGCCAGCCCAATACGCGTACCACGATGACTTGTCTCCGCCATGGCCATTCACGATGACCAGAGCGGGACGCCGCATTCTTTTCCGTTCAGCCGGATGATAAACAATCGCTGGAATTCTCAGGTTGTACCCGGTTGCGTAGGAAACACGATCAGCCGAGACATTGGGCGCGGGCGAGAAACTACCGTACAGTTTCTCTTCCGTTCTCGCCAGATCTTGCGGAATATGAAGAGTGTCTCGGATCTCTTTCCGGAGTGCTTTCCAATCCTTGTGTTCTGCACCGTAGGCAGACGTGAGAAGAAAAAGCAGCAGACCGGCGCGAAGGAACCTCATCCGCCTACATCGTAACGGAAGGTAACGCTGGAGCTGGTGGCTACCATGGGTTGAAGAACGAGGAGAATCGTGAAGAAATCTGTTCTTATCCCGTATCGTTACCCGGAAAAATTGAAAGCTTACGAAGAGGCAGCGCGCGCGGGTGGATTGGAACCGGTATCGGCCTTTGTTCTAAAACCTCCAAGTCTGGAGGGCATGGCGGGCCTTCTCCTCATGGGGGGCACCGACGTAAATCCTAAGTTGTATGGAGCCTCGCCTGCGCCGGAGGTAGATGAGCCGGACGACGAGCGGGATGCGGTGGAATGGCGGCTGATCGACGAAGCTCTGGAACGCGATCTGCCGATTCTTGCGATCTGTCGAGGGCTGCAGATGTTGAACGTACACCATGGTGGTTCGCTACGGCAGCATCTCGGGTCACCGAAACATGACACTGAGTTCGAAGATAAGTCCACGATTGCCCATGACGTGATCGTAGAGCCGGAAAGCCATCTGGCGAACATCATGGGGTCCGACACGGTTGCGAGTCAACTCGAGGCACCATCAGGCGGTAGACCGGATAGGCGAAGGTTTGCGAGTGTCCGCCCGAGATTCGGAGGACGGTACCGTCGAAGCTTTGGAACAGCCAAACCGGCGGTTCGTGATCGCGGTGCAATGGCACCCGGAAGATCAGGTCCTTACCGAGGCACAACAGCGGAAGCTGTTTGAGCGCTTCGCCCAAGCTTGCAGCGAGTCGTAGGAACGATCACCTAGCCCGCGAACACGCACCGACGCGTTGGTGTTGGGAACGGCAATTGCCAGGACATCATGGCCAAATGGTCATATGCCCAAAAATTGATCAGCGCGATGCCGCGCGAATCTGCAAGCAGGAACTCTGCGGGCCATGGACAGCTTCCATTGAACCAGGGTATGAGATAGGCGACATCCGTCGCGTCCCACGACATGGGCGAAGTAAGTGCAAAGTAAATGGCCTCTTCGGCAAGATCGAGATGATGATACTGCGCGCTCCAGCTTAGGGCCTCGACCTTAAAGCGATCGAATCCGCTCGTTGCCTTTGCCTTCCAGGCTGCAGGCAAATTTACAGCGGCATTGAGGCGGCCGCCTTGAGGCGCCGGAACAAATTCGCCCGAGTAGCAGACGGGGTTGTTTACGTCATTCGGATAGAGGATTTCGAACTTCGCGTTCGGGTATGCGGCAAGCACTTCAGTGCGAATTGCGTCGACATGTGTCTTCAATTGATTGGCCAGGAAGTCTGCGTCAGCGCCGCCGTTCACCGTGGGGTCGTCATCCTGGCATGTGAACTTATAAAGCGGTCGGCCTAAAGCGGATTGCGCTGCGGCTGCGGTCACCGGATCGTAATAGGCCATAGAACCGCCCGCCACCCTTCCGGTCCCGGTTACCCAGGCGGCGTTAGCTGAAACCGGGATCGTGAAGTGGTAAGCGTCAGTGACTGTGATCGTCCAGGTGCCGTTCGCCGAAGTACATCCCCGAACACCGGTTACTACAACGCGGTCGCCAGTCTGCATGCCGTGCGGATTCGCCAGACCGATGCTTACCGGATCCGTAAAGGAGCAATACCCGACGGGCTGCGACATCGAAGAAAAAAACCACCACAGGAACTCTCCGAACTGGAGCCAGGGAACGAGACCCGCCTGGCTCTGCAGCCGCGCCAATTCCTTGTACACCGATTTCTGATAGGCAGTTACGGTCGGGATCGGAGGACACTGCGAAGAAGACAGATTGGCAAAACCCGTATCAGTGGTAACAGCCGCGCCGTTGGCGTAGCGCGCTATCCACGTATTTGCTGCGGTCCCATCATCGGGCGGATTGACGAGTTCCATGGAGAAGGACGCCGTGACCGGCAGACTTTCCGCGGCGGCAATGTTAAAGAAATCGGAATGCCACGCCCGGATGGCGAAATTTATCGGGTTCGAAGCGGCCGGATCTACCTGCCAGGTTCCGTCCACGCCAACCGCCAAGCTGCCGGTGCTCGTCACTGTGCCGGCAACTGACGGTTGATCCTGCGTTAGGTCGAGAACGTCTCCCCAGTTTGGAGTGCGTGTATGGATGGTGAGTTGGCCGGTGCCTGTCTTTTCCGCCCACATCGAAACGCTTGCCGAATTGATGTATTGGGCGAAGTGGGTCGCAATCGTCTCAACCGTGTCCCAGGTCGTCACCGATTTGTAAAGCGGGAATCTGCTCGCGCCGCTTCCGAGAGCAAGCGTAGCCACGTCCCCTGGAGCCCACGTCCCTCCAAACGAGATAACCGCCGAATTCCAGACGCCACCCACTCGCTTGCGTTGGTTCCACCAGAAAACGCCCAGATACTCGTTGATCTGTCCTCGGAAGCCCAACTTCGTCAAATGCCAAAGCAACCGTTGGGGACTGACCTTGTAAGTGGCATCCGTATCGTAGTCGAGAGCCGGGCTGACGTTGTCGTAGGTAACCATGGCATCCGGGAAGTCGGACGGAACGGCAGCTTCGAGGTAGTCGAACACAAATTGCCCTCCGGCGATTACTTTCACCGTGACCGTATGAACCCCGGCGGGCACGGAAGTCGCAGGACAGCGTCGTGTGACAAGTTCCGACGTGACCGGCAATGAGCATGAAAGCTCGGTGGGCGTATCGCTGTCGAGGCTCACGGCAACGGTCGCGCGCCCTGGATACAGTGACGTGCCGAGATAGAGGTCGTGGGTCGGAATTCGCTGAATAGGTGATTGTAACCGAATCCCCAGGCGTAGAAGTGACCTGACCAAAACCCTGCCAGTAATTGTTTGCCGGGGTGAGAGACCATCCGGATCCGGCATATTGGCACGCGCTGTCAGCGTCGTTGCCGATCCTACGGCTCGCCGGACCTGCGCATTTGAGTAGCCTCTTGTTTAGGGGATCTTGAACCGTCCAGTCTGTAAACGTAGCGGTCCACTCGGTATCGGAGTAAAGCGGAAGCCGCTGTCAGCTGAGGAGCAAACGTGACCCAGGCTTGCCGAATCTGGTCGATGCCGAGCGCAGTGAAATCAAGAGCGATGTTCCAAACCACGTCATCTGAGTTTCCGCCCGACAACTGGACTTCTGAACGATCCACCGCAAGCGTCACATTACCCGGCCTGACGACCATGTAGGTGCTTACGCCATTCCCGTCCGAACCACCGTACTCGGCAAGATACGGAACCGTGCGACCATCCACGGCCTGAGCCGGTGCGGTCAGAGTGAGCGTTGTCGGGCTCGTGACAGCAGAAACGGTATAAGCAACGCCGCCAAGGTAGATGGTCGACTGCTGGGCAATGCCAGGGAACTTGATACCCTCGGTCCATTGGACAGTAGCTTCCCGAGACTTTTACCTTTCCAGTACGAGCATTTTTCAGAGTCAATTTCCCGCTAGCATCCGTCGAAGCGATGACAGACACGCTGTGAGCTTGAGAAGCTCGACCAGTCGTAGTTGTTGATCGCGTTCGCGAGCGTTTGAGCGACATAGGCCGCTGACTCTCCTCCGCCCGCGAGAAAGTCAAAGCTCGCGTTATTCACGAACAGCGTAAGACGGTCATAAATCGTACAGCCGTTGACCGCAGAAATTGTGTAGCTGCCCTGCGCCACTGCATAGTTCCCGCTCACGAGTGTGGCGTGATCCCAAAGAGCGATGCGGGCGGTGGATTCGTCCTTCCTGATTACGTCGAGTTGCGACCAGTCGATCCACGAATACTTGGAAGAGTCCAGCGGCTGCAAACCACGATATGCGACGTTGAACGAAAGCGTGATCCCGGACAAATCGAAATCGGGCAGGTAGCGGACCGAGTAATGCTCAAAGGTGTTGTCTGCGTCGTGTAGAACAAGCACACAGAAGTCGGCCATATCCCGGAAAACGCCCGAGACGGTAAAGCCTGTGGGACTGCAGCCGTGAAGAGATGCTGCCGAGCCGACCCCGGTGAAACCGCGAAGATACAGTGTACGATCGGGTTGCAGTTTTGCGATTTGTTCTGTGCTCATGGTCTGCGGACACACGGGCACGGAACCTTCCCGGGCATCCGAGGTCAGCCGGAGCGTAACATCCGGCGCACAAGGACCAGAACTATCGGTGGGCAAAAATGGTTCGGAAGTGATTGGGAAGACAGGAGAAAAAAATCTCACCAAGAGCCGTGACCGAATATTTCGCCGGCACAAACTGCCGCGCCAATCTGCCTGTCTAAACGGAGCAGATCTCGAAGGCCTGTTCCAGGCTCCGAATAGGCGGAGTATTCACCGGCGTGAATTCGTGGGATAGGAAGCCCTGGAAATTGAGATCCGCGATCGCCTTAGCCACCGCTTTCCAATTGACCTCTTGAGTGTCGTCGATTTCATGACGTCCTGGATTTCCGCCGGTATGAAAGTGGCCGATATACGCGATATTCTCCCGGATGGTCCGAATGAGATCGCCTTCCATGATCTGCATGTGATAGATGTCGAACAGCAGCTTCACACGAGGCGAGTTGACGCGCTTCATCAGGTCGACACCCCAGGCAGAATGGTCCGCCATGTAGTCCTTGTGGTTCACTTTGCTGTTCAACAGTTCCAAATTGACGGTGACGCCCTTTTCCTCTGCGAATGCTTTGATCTTGTTCAGGCCGGTCGCGCAATTCTCAAGCCCTTCGCCGTCCGGCATTCCCTTACGATTGCCGGAAAAAGTGATCACGTTTGGAACACCCGCAGCAGCAGCCAGCGTGATGTCGTTTTTCACGCTATTCAGCACCCGCTCATGATTCTCAAGACGGTTCAGACCGATCGGTATTGTGTTCGGATTCGTCCCGGAAGTCATCGAGGGCACAAGGCCGTGCTTCTTGACGGTGGCGTATTGATCGGGCGTGACGAGGTCGATTCCTTTCAGTCCGATGCGAGTCGCCTCTTTGCATAGCTCATCGAGGCTGAACCATTTCTGATAAGTCCAGTAAGAAACGCCCTGTTTCAGACGTCCCCCATTCGTTTCGGCGGCAAACGCCAGTGGAGAGCGCACAAGCGCAAGTCCAGTGCCGGCGGCTGCGGCCGAGCGAAGGACTGCTCTACGGTTCATGCGAAGAATCGTATCAGACCTGTCGGGATCTTCGTTTGGACACACGACCTTCCCCGAAGCGATGCGCAAAACTGAAATTCACACCTGCACGAGAAATGGAACCCGCACTCCAGGAACAGCAACCCAACGCTCCAGCGACGGTTCGGCAGAGCCGTTTGTGTAACAGAGCAGGTTCGTGCGTTGTCCAATCCTCGCTGTTAAATTTCAATCTGATCTGGTGTTTCAGCAAGGACTAAATTGTCATTACTCGATCTCGTTTTAGGGCGCCCGCTTGCTTCGTCCGAAGAGCGCGCCGAGCAGATAGGAGTCACTAAAGGCATTCCCGTGTTTGGACTGGACGCGCTCGGCTCGGCAGCGTATGGGCCGGAAGCAGCCCTCACACTGCTCATACCTTTGGGACTGGCCGGCCTGCAATACATCCTGCCGCTGAGCATCGGAATTGTCGTATTGCTGTTCATCGTCTATGGTTCCTACAGGCAGACGATCGCGGCATATCCGTCCGGCGGCGGATCGTACATAGTGGCTCGGCAGAATCTGGGAACTTTTGCTGGGCTACTCGCAGCATCGGCGCTCCTGATCGACTACGCTCTCGATGCGGCCGTCGGGATCTCGACGGGCATTGGCGCACTCACATCAGCAGTTCCGGCCTTGCACTCGCATACGGTGACGCTTTGCCTGATCGCGCTTTTCCTAATGGCGCTGGTTAATCTTCGCGGAGTCAGCGAAACGGGTGGGCTCTTCCTTGTCCCGACTTATCTGTTTCTTCTCTGCATGGGAATCGGGATCATCCTCGGCCTTTCCAAAACCCTTGCGAGCGGGGGTCACCCGGAACCTATCGTCAAACCACCGTGCAGCGCACACGGCGGCCGCATTCAGCGCCTGGCTACTCATAAGAGCTTACGCGAGCGGTTGCTCCGCACTCACCGGTGTTGAAGCTGTCAGCAATGGCGTGGGCGCATTCAAACAGGATCGCGTTGTGAATGCCCGGCGCACTCTCGGTGTCATCATTGGTGCTCTTGCCTTCATGCTTCTGGGAATAGCGATTCTCGTGAAGGCGTACGGAATCGTAGCGACGGATCCGAACGGGCAAGACTACCAGAGCATGTTATCGATGATGTTCGCGGCCGTGACCGGTCGCGGCTGGTTCTACTTCGTAGCGATGTTTTCCGTTTTGGTTCTGTTAACGCTCTCCGCCAATACAGCTTTTGCGGACTTCCCTCGTGTTTGCCACTTTGTCGCTGAAGACGGTTTTCTTCCAACCGCGTTCGCCAACCGGGGCCGGCGTCTGGTGTATTCGGAAGGCATCATCGTACTGACGGTCATAACAGCCGCTCTCCTCGTCGGTTTTGGTGGGATCACGGATCGCTTGATTCCTTTATTCGCAGTTGGGGCATTCCTCTCCTTTACGATGTCGCAGGCCGGAATGGTTATGCATTGGAAGCGAGAAGGTGGCAGGGGCTCCCGAGCCAGCATGGCCCTCAATCTGGTTGGAGCAATCGCCACCGGCTTAACCGTTCTTGTGATAACACTTGCAAAGTTCACCGAAGGAGCATGGATCACCATCCTTGCGATTCCGCTCCTGCTCTTCACGATGTATGCTGTACGCGGACACTATGAGGCAATCCGGCGGGAGATCGTCATCTCGAGTCCTCTCGAACCGCAGCTTCCCCAACCGCCCATTCTGGTCGTCACCATGCAGTCGTGGACGCGCGTGAACAGGCAGGCACTCGCACTGGCAATGTCGCTCTCCAGCGAGACAAAAGTTTTACACGTTACGGAAGAAGACAAGAAGAGCGATTTTTGCGACAAATGGGCGGAGTACGTAGAAAGACCTGCCCAATCCGCGAACCTGCCGATTCCGGAACTGGTGCGCATATCATCTCCCTATCGCCTGGTGGTCAACCCGATGGTGGAGTTCGTCAAACAATTGGCTGCCGAAAACCCTGAAAGGCGGATTGTGACCGTCATTCCGGAACTAGTAGAACGCCGCTGGTTCCAATGGCTTCTGCACACACAGAGAGCGCAGATTCTGAAAGCACGGCTCTTGATGGAGAGCAACGACCGGATCTCAGTCTTAAATATTCCCTGGCATGTGAAATCAACTTAGTAAATCAAACCCGAAAGGCTGCTCGACAGCAAGCCCGTACTATTCGCAGTGCCCGCGGTCCTCAGATGGCGCATCTCACATTTACGCGACACTCACGAAACCTCTGCCGGGCTCGGCTTTGCAGCCGTGGAGTAGGTGTGTTCCCGCTTGCCGCAGTCCTCAGGTGCACGACCGGGCAATGAAGAAAGAACGTCCGAGCATCCTCATAGTCGAAGGCGAGAATGCGGTTGACAAGAACCTGCGCGGACTCGCTCACGAATTTGGGATATCGCGTTGCTGGTGTAATCGATCCGGGACGTGAAGCAATCCAGGTTGCAGAACAAGTTCGTCCTGACCTGGTGCTGATGGAGATATCGTTCGAAGGCTGTTTGAGCGGACTTGCCACCGCGGGCGAGATCAGGAATCGCCTTAACATTCCGATCATCTTCCTTGCGGAGGAAGCTGACCGGGATACGATCGCTAAAGCAAACGCGATTGCGCCCTACGGTTATCTCCTCAGACCGTTCAGCTCCACCGAACTTGATACTGCTATCTCAATCGCCATAAACCAGCACCGGCTTGTGCAGGCGACGTTCGCCGAACAGGCATGGCTAACGACAATGCTTCGGAGCTTGAGTGACGCGGTCATTGCGACGGACGATCACGGCTGTGTCAGGTTTCTGAACCCTCCGGCAGAAGCGCTCACCGGTTGGACGCTAAAAGAGGCATTCGGCTTACCGATCGAAGACATCTATGATCTTGCAACGCTTAGATGGGCAGAGACTCGAGCCGTATAAACTCCGGAAGGTACTCCGGCTCAGGCATGCTACTCCACGAGAACGCTTTCTACTGAAGAGCCGAATCGGCGTCACCGTGCCCATTGAGGACTCGGCAGCGCCGATCACCGAGCAGGGACATCTATTGGGAGCCGTCACGATCTTTCGAGATATCACAGACGTTCTCGACAGAGAAGATAAGCTCGCGAGAGAACGGGACGAAGCGAAGGAGCAGGTAGAGATCACGGCCGAAGCGCTGGGGCAAACCCGATCGAATCTGCGCTCCCTGTCGGAACACCTGATTAATTCACACGAGGAAGAACGACGGCGTCTGGCGAGAAGCTTGCACGATGATTTTAGCCAGCGTACAGCCTTGTTGGGGTTGCAAATCGATCATCTGTCGGCGGATCTGCGAGGCAACGATGAGGCTCAGAAACGCTTGGCAGGCTATGCGTACGCAAGTCGCGGCTTTGTCCGATGGGTTACGCGCGACTTCCCATTCGCTGCATCCGTCCGTGCTCACAGATCTGGGATTTCTTCCTGCCTTAAGAACGCTGGCCCAGCATTTCATTGAAACGGGTGTAGATGTAAGTGTCCGTGCGAAAGAAAGCGCTGCTGATGAAATTCCTGCCAACGTTGCAACTGCACTCTACAGGATTGCCGAGGAAGCGATACGAAATGCTGTCAAACATGCAGAAAGCGCTGCGATAAGGATCGTTTTGTCGTCGAGAGACGGTCATCTTCATATGTCGATCGAAGACGCTGGTTCGGGTTTTGATCTGGTTCAAGCGCGAGTGCGCGGCGGACTTGGAATTCTGAGCATGCAGGAACGCGCCCGGATGGTAGGTGGTAGTCTGTTTGTTCGTACGGCGGACGGTCAGGGCACTCAGGTGCTTGTACGCGTACCCCTAGTTTAAGTGCGCTCGCGAATTCGCGAGTTGTTAAGCCAAGAACTTATTGGTACAACAGGCATATCTCTTGTCGCCGCCCACAAGCCTGTGCACGGTGACAAAGTTTTGAGGTTTCATTGCATCTTCGTACTGTCCTGATTGCAGATGACAGCCCTGAATGGCGCTCTGCCATTGCGGAAATCCTCCACCCCGCGTACCCCGTTGTGCGGCAAGTTGGGCGTGGAGACGAGGTTATCGCAGCGGCTTCTCTCATCGACCCCGATCTAATTACGTTAGATGTCTCAATGCCCGGAATCAGTGGACTCAACCTGCTGCCTCGTCTTCGGACACTATTTCCTAACACGACTATCGTTATCGTTACAACAAATTCGGACAGGTTATATGTGGCTGAGGCGTATCAGCGCGGAGCCGACGCCTACATCTTGAAAGCGAACGCTCAGCGGGATTTACCACCTGCTTTGCAGAACGCGAGAGTACCCCGGCAACCCGCCGCAAGGGCCTGACAGCTTTGGACATGCCGTGTTCGACCGTCAGGTAATCACGCAACCAGTATGCCGGCAATGAGCGAATACCAGAAATAAAGCCTGCACGGCCTTGATTGGCTGAACTTCTTCATGGCTAACTTGGTAACGGTGTCGGTGTGTTTGTTGCAATCTATCTCACAGCCAAGAAAATATCCGCGCCCAAAGGTAATGTAGGCTTCCTCGGCTTCCTGCCATCGCATTTTGCGTATCGGTATCCTTCGCAACACTCATGCCCGAGACAAAGACCCACCTCGGACGGGAAGCAGATCACCGATTTGCGGGCGAACTTAATTACACGTTGAGAAACGGCACGCTGCAAAGATCGCGAGCCAACCGCAACACCGAATCCCCGTCAGCCGCCGTTTGTTGACCGGCCTCTCAAAGTTTCATTCACAACATCGCCGATTTTCAGAAAAGCATCAAAGTCATCCGGCTTCAGAAAGTAATGAACAGCGCCCAGCGCAAGAGCATCCTCCCGGTCTTTGGGTCGGGAGGAGGAAGTGATGATAATCACGGGTGTGGAAACGCAGGCGGTGCATTTACGCATTCGTTGCATCACTTCGAGGCCGCCCGCTTTCGGCATGTTCAGGTCCAGCAGCATGACATGCCGGACACGGCCCGCCATACTGCTCCAATTCGTCGAGGTAGCTCAAGCATGCTGCCTCCGTCCTGGAAGACCTTCAGCTCAAAGTCGGATACGGACTTCTCGAGCGCCATTCGAACAACCATCACATCCGCAGGGTTGTCTTCTGCAATTACGATTTGGCAGTTATCCTTCATGCCGCTCCGGTACTGCTGGCAATAGGAAGTGAAACGTCGCTCCAGAGCCAAGTTCCGAGTTAACCCAGATCCGGCCTCCATAGCGCTCGACGATCTTTTGGCAAATCGCCAAGCCGATACCGGTGCCCGAGTACTTACCGTATCGACCGTGCAGACGTTTGAAGAGACCAAAAATCTGTTCGTGATACTGCGGTTCAATTCCGATCCCGTTATCTTGAACGGAGAAGTGCCAGAACGACCGTTCACGACATGCTCTCAATTTCACTTGTGGTGGTTCAGAATCATTCCGGTACTTCAGAGCATTGCTGATGAGATTCTGGAACAATTGCCGGACGTGAACGGCATTGACAGCGACAATCGGCAAGTCTCCATCCGTAACGCGTGGCTCCGCTTTGTTTAATGTCGCGCTCCAGGTCGCGAACTACTGCCTGGAAGATTTCCGTGCAGTTTACTGGCTGAACGTCTGTGGTCAGTGTCGCAGCCTGGGTGTAGGCAAGAAGGTCCGCCAACATGGCAGATATTCGTTTCGCACCCTCTGACACTTGAGACAGGAACTCTTCTCCTTCCGATCCGAGTTGACCGCGGTAGCCCTTCCTGAGCAATTCGCTATAGATCACAAGATTGCGTAGCGGCTCCTTCAAGTCATGCGAAGCGGAGTAGGCGAACTGCTCGAGATCCTGATTGGCTCGGCGCAAATCACGTTCGACTTGCTTCTGGGTGTCGATGTCGGTCGATGTACCGAGCCACCTGATAATTTCGCCCGACCGGATTACGAACCGGTAAAGCTCGTCCGATGAACCACCTCCATCTGCTTTCTCGCCGGTCCCAGTAACGAAACTCCAGCTCATACATATCGCTCTCACGCAAAGCGTTTGACCAGACCGCACGGACCATGGCCAAATCGTCGGGATGGACGAGAGGAGTCCAACTTGCATCTCCTTTTATCGACCGGTCGAATCCGGTGAACTCATACCAGCGTTCGTTGTAGTAGTCGACATATCCATCCGGACGAGCCGTCCAGACCATCTGTGGCATTGAATCTGCCAACTGGCGAAATCGCGCTTCGCTATCCCGCAAAGCCTGTGCCGCTTGTTCGCGCTCGGTTGTATCAGTGATGAACGCAACAGACAGGACGCCATCTCTCGTCTCCACGAAACTCAGGCTGATTTCCACCGGGAACGTGCTTCCGTCTTTGCGTTGAGCAACAAGCATCTGGTGCTCGCCCATTTGTCGCTGCGGCGGAGCAGCGCTATATTGCGCGCGGTGACCTGCGTGCTGCGCAGGTAAGTATTCGGGAAGTAGGGTCTCACAGAGGATGTCCCAGAAGCTCTTCGCGCGAGTAGCCGAATGCCTGTTCGGCCATTTTATTCGCGATCCGAATCGATCCCATTAGGGTCGACACCGATAATGGCCTGTGATGCGGTCTCGAGTAATGCCCGAATAGTGGCGTTATTCTCGCGAAGCGCCTGTTCAGCCTGCCGTTGCTTGGTGATATCCGTTGCGGCGACAACTCCGGCGATGATCTTGCCCTGCCCATCTCGAACCGGCGCGGCGTTGTTTAAGATGAATCGACGTTCGCTCGAATCGAATCGCTGTATTTCGATCAACTGATCTTTTACTACCTCTCCCTTCAAGAGCGCTCGTGACATAGCCCACTCGTGAGCCTCGATTCGGGTTCCCGTTTCCGGCCAAAAGCCAACCCAGGCGGCGTATTCTTGCCAGCTGAGAGTTTCAGGTGTGACACCCCAGAGTTCGTGTTGGGCCCTATTTCCTCGAATCAAGTGTCCGGATGGATCCGCGATGACGACGGCCACAGGCAATGCATCAAGAACGGCGTTCAAAGTAGCTTCGCTCGTTCGCACCGTTTGTTCTGCTCGGACCCGTTCCGTGACGTCCAGGGAAGCGACAACGCCTCCAATAATCTGGCCCCCTGCATCACGCACCGGGGCAGCGGAGAGTTCGACTGTTGATCGCTTGCCGTCGTCGAACCGTTCAATTTCGGCTCGTTCCTCCGTTGTCACTTCACCTCGGAGGATGGCCCGGCTCAAGGCCCACTCGTCCGGCTGAATGCGCCGGCCTGTGTCAGGCCAGTATCCAACCCATTCGTGATAATCGTCGATATTCTTGGATTCCGGTCTGTCGTGACCCCAAATGCGTTCGCTTGCACGATTCATCCGCACAAGGCGCCCGTCGCGGTCGGCAATGATGATAGAAACCGGCAGCGCATCCAGAACAGCGTCCAGCAGGTCATTGACGCCGGAGAACTTCTGCTCTAATTGCGCGTTCAACTCGCGAATGGTATTTTCGGCACGTCTCCGTTCGCTGATCTCGGCGGCGAGCACTGCATTCTGGTCCCGGAGCATCTGGGCGCTCGGCAACCGCTTGGCTTCAGGAAGGACACGGAAAAGAAGAAGTGCCGTGGGAAACGATACGAGAGCGGTTATTCCCTTCACGAGACCGTCCAGTCGGTACATTGGGTGCCACAGGACAACGACGGAAAGCAAATGAGTAGCGCCGCACGAGATGATGAATAACCCGAAAAGCGAAAACATCCACGGATAAACAAGATCTCGCCGAGCGCGGACCAGATAAATCAACGCGAGTGGAATCAGGAAATAGGAGAACGCAATCAGCAGATCCGAGATTTCATGGAGCCAGATGACCTCTGGCAGCCGGAGACAGTACCCGTGCGGCGTAAAGTCTGTGCTAAGCAGTTTGCGAAAAAATCCGATCATTTCCATGCTTGCCTCACGATTCGCGTCGGAATCCGTCTGTGGAGCCTGCCGGGATGAGAGTTCCCGAGCGCACGACTACTCAGGCAGACCGAGTGGATGACACGATCGACCGAGGCCACCAGTGTTTTTATGTTTGGAGCAAGAATTTCCGCCGTCGACCCGGCTTACTTGCTGCGCGACGGCGAACGTAAGGGACGTAATGAGATTTTGACGAATCGATTACAACTATGATCGTTTCACTACCGAAGAAACTGGCGGAGGAAGAGGGATTCGAACCCCCGGAACCCTTTCGAGTTCAATGGTTTTCAAGTGCGTAGGACAACGTACCGCCTCAGTATCTTCTCTGCCGTCTGTGCTTACTTTCAATAACTTACCTGAGGGGAATATACCGTTCTGTCCAGGTAGTTCGCTCCTGTAACAATTGGGGCATTTGCATTACATTACATTGCACAGCGGCAGTGCGTTCTGATACTCCCAATGGCTGAAGGATATCACGCCAAACGCCTACAGACTGGCAACGATCCGGCCACTAAAAGGCCATATTGAAACGTCTCTGACGTAATTCTAGATGACCGGTGTCATAATCGTAGCCCGCCAGGAGCGGCCGACTATGGATCGCGAAGAATTTTCACGGCTACACGGCGAGTGCGAGACATCCCTTCAGCAGTGGATCGTCCAAGCGACTTTCACATGTAAAATGCTAGGCGAATACCTGGACAAGCCGCTCACGCTGGAGCAGAGATCCGAATTGCATCAGCAGCGCGGTCGCGAGAACGAAGCGCAGCAAACACATATGGTGAATCGTCAACGACTTTTCCAGATGGCACGTGCCGGGCACGGTGACTACGGTCTGGTGTACGGTCCATTCCCCGAGGATTAGGCACCGAACCCACGCGTACTTGGCACCCCCGCTCTCGTCACCTCAGTGCGCGAGTCCGCTATGGAAGCGGAGATTACGGATCATGTCTGGAGCGTGACGGAACTGCCGGCGTAAAACTTGATAAGCGCGATATGCTGGCGGGGTGCCGAACGACTCTCAGTTGACGCTGGGCCAGAAGGCCGCACGGAGGCGCAAGGCGAGAATTTTTGTCGGTTTGTTCGTGTTGCTGTCTGGGTTGCCGCCGTTCATCAATAGTATGGGTAATCCGCGCATCGCAACGCTGCACGGGACTGACGTTATAGGGCTCCTCGCCTCAGGATCGTGCTTTGGATTCGGGTTGGCGCTACTGATCGGCAGGGTCTTCTTCCGAGGCGAGTGAGCGATCTTGATTCAACGTACGGTTAGGACATCGCCCTACTGCGGCGGAGCCTACTCGTTAACCGTCAGCTTCGGCTTCTGATCCAGCGCCACCCAGTAGGCACTTGGGAGATTCCTAGCCTGGATTTATCGCCGAATATGAAGATCGCGGCATGAAGTCATTCGCCGAGGAGCGACTCGTACGCGAAGCGATTTACTCTGTGCATGCCCAACCGATCACTTGCGGTTTCGAATAGCTGGGCGAGTTCTTCGGCCGTCACTATGTTCTCAACGGATGCCTGGCATTTGCGCAGAGCCAGATTAGGCTAATCAAAGTCGCAGACGATCAGAACTTAAGTGCTTTGTTTTCTGGCGGAGGAAGAGGGATTCGAACCCCCGGAACCCTTTCGAGTTCAACGGTTTTCAAGACCGCCGGATTAAACCGCTCTCCCATTCCTCCGTTCACATCTTAACCGATCTGCAGTTGTTTTCACCCTTACCGGAAGCGGACCAGCCGTGGCATACTCCGGTCATGATCCGGAGCGCCTTCGCGGCAGTTGGCTCATTGATTTTCGTGTTGGCTGGCAGTGCCGCGGATCCGCCGTCTCCGGGCGAAACCGGGGCACTGGAGACAACCTCATTACTGGGACGAAAACTTATACGCGCTCGACGATGCGGACGGTGCGATTAGTCGGGCGAAGGCAGCCCTCGCCGCCGACCCGAAGAATGTGGCCGCTCGACTTAAGCTTGCGCGCGCTCAAGCAGCTAAGCGGCAATATAAAGAAGCGGTTACAACTTGTGCCGAGGGTTGCAGTACGCTTCCCGAAATGCGGACCTCTACCTTGAGAAAGGGCACCGGGAACTGGGTCTGCGCGAGTTCAAGCAGGGGCTAGCCGATTTGAGCGAAGCCGTTCGACTTGATCCGCAGAACCTGGATGCGCAGTATCACCTTGGAATGGCGAACTACTTTCTTCGAGATTTCAAGGAAGCTGCGAATGGATTTCAACGCGCTTTGGACTTGGCAAAGAGCTCCGGATAGCGTGATCGATTGCTCCAATTGGCTCTTTGTGTCTTTAGAGCGTGCCGGAGAACCGCAAACGGGCCGCCAAGGTATTGAATAGAATCGGCCCTGATATGAGAAACACTGAGCCGCACCTGTTGTTTTATCTTCGGCTACTTCGGTTTTATCAGGGGAAGCTGTCGGAAGAAGAGCTTTTACCTCCGCCGCCTTCGGGGCCATCTGACATTGAAGGCGAACTATCGTTCAATACCGTGAACTACGGCGTAGGCAACTGGCACCTCTACCACGGAGATGCCGCGACGGCGGAGAAGTTCTTCCGCCGCGCGACTGCAGGATATGCTTGGAACTCTTGGGGCTTTATCGGATCTGAGTTGGAGCTATCGAGTAAACCTCATTAGGAGAGAAGGTTTGATACAAACAATCGCGTTTCGTAAGTGGCACGTCTTATTAGTGTTGGCACTGGTGGCGAGTGGAGGCTCTCCGGCGCAAGAGAGTGGCTGGATCAGTATGTTCGATGGCAAGACTCTGGATGGATGGAAGGCCAATCAACACCCCGAATCCTGGAGCGTGAAAGATGGAGCCATCGTGGGCGACGGCGATGCAAGCCATTTATTCTGGATGGTCCGTGAATGCGGAGACTGCGAGTTCAAGGCTGAAGCAAAAATCAGCGATGGCGGGAACTCAGGTATGTACTTCAGGACGGCGTTCGGGCCTGGATTCCCCAAAGGATACGAAGCCCAAGTCAACAGCACTCATAAAGACCCGGTGAGAACAGGCAGTTTGTATAACTTCGTCAAGGTCTTCGATCAGCTGGTTCCCCCGGATACGTGGTTTACCCAGCACATCATTGCGCGAGGCAATCACATCATTATTGAGGTGAACGGAAAGAAAACGGTCGATTTCGTTGACGAGAAGAACACGTTTAAAAGCGGTTATCTGGCGTTACAGCAGCACAACAAGGGCAGCGTCGTCATGTTTCAGAAATCTGATGATGAAGCCGCTGGAGTAAAGCTCGGCACTACGTTCTACCATCCAAAGGAGTTTCATGAGGTTTGTTTGCAAGAGCTCGATCCAACCTCTAGGCCGATTGAAGTCCGGCCATCTGATACGGTCTGCGGCGATCACCATTTTGGGCGCATTTCTCATTTCGGCAATCAACGCGCAGAATTCCACCCCGGATGTTGGTAAGCGATGGTTCGCACATGTGAAATACCTCGCTGACGACCGGATGGAAGGGCGCTTAACCGGTTCGGAGGGATACCGAAAAGCGGCGCAATACGTTGCGGAGCACTTCAAGCAGTTCGGGCTCGAACCGGGCGGTACGCAAGGCTATTTCCAACCCGTCAAATTTGATGTTCAGCACGTGATCGCCTCCGAATCCAAGCTGGCGCTTAAGCAATGGAGCGATCTGAAACACCTATCCACCTGGGCGAAAGCGCGCTGCTCGGAAGCCGGCTGCCACAACCGAAGAGCATAGCCGCCCCTCTTGTATTCGTTGGCTATGGGTTGCACATACCCGAAGCTCACTACGACGATTTCGCCGGGATTGACGTGCGCGGCAAGGTAATCGTGTACATCAACGGAGGGCCAGGCAACATCTCCGGCGCGCTGAAGGCAAGTGCCCGCTCTCCGCAGGAGTTCGTGAGTTTCGTTGAGAAACAAGGAGCGGTCGGCACAATCTCGATTCCGAATCCGAAATCGATGGACATTCCCTGGGACCGGATGAAGTTAGCCGCTTCGCAACCGGGCATGCGTATCGCCGACGCGGAATTGCAGGATTCTCACGGACCGATGTTCACTGCAACGTGGAATCCGGCGCACGCGGACGAACTGCTGGCCGGTTCGGGCCACCAAATTGCGGATCTGCTCGCCGCGGCTGACGGGGGTAAACCGATGCCGCATTTTGTGTTGAAGCCGACCTTGAAGGCAAGCGTTGTCACCAGGAACGAAGAGGTCGAATCACCAAACGTTATCGGCATTCTCCGCGGCAGCGATCCGAAGTTAAAGAATGAGTACGTGGTCTTCAGCGCTCATCTTGATCACGTCGGTGTAGGAGAGCCCATCAAAGGCGACAAGATCTATAACGGCGCGATGGACAACGCGTCGGGTATTGCGAGCATGCTTGATGTGGCGGAAACGCTTCACACGTCTGGTGCAAAGTTGAAGCGGTCCGTTCTTTTTGTGGCCGTATGCGCGGAGGAGAAGGGACTGCTCGGGTCGCGGTACTTCGCACAGAAACCGACAGTGCCCAAGAACTCGATGGTCGCTGACATCAACACGGATATGTTCCTGCCCATCTTCCCGCTCAATTACCTGGTGGTTTATGGACAGGAGGAATCGACTTTAGGCGACGATATAAAAGCGGTTGCCGCTCCGCTCGATGTGAGGATCATCCCCGACCGTGCGCCGGATCGCAACATCTTCATCCGAAGCGACCAGTACAACTTCATTCGTGCCGGTGTTCCCTCGCTCATGCCGGAGTTCGGCGCCGCTGCGAATTCACCTGAAGACAAAGCTGAGTCCGAATGGCTCAAAAATCGCTATCATGCGCCTTCCGATGACGCGCAGCAGCCAATCGATCTGGCTGCTGCCGCAAAGTTCGACAGGCTTATTCTGCAGCTTGTCGAGCGTGTGGCGAACGCTCCCGGAAAACCTCAGTGGAAATCGAACAGCTATTTCCGACGATTCGCGCAATCCAGAGCCACTGAATAGAGCTGATTGCAGCTGGTTCTGAGCTGTACGAGAGCCGATATGGGACGAGAAGCTTCCTGCCGTTGCGAATGGGGAACTGAAGAAGCGGACGTAAAAGCTCTTCTTGAAACCAATGAACTGATCCTTCGCGGAGCAATTCGACGAAGCAATTCCGCTTCGCCTCGATTCGCGACGTAGAGGTCAACGAAGAGACACTCACGTTCCGATTCGGCTTGGATCGGGTTGCCCTGAAGCTCGGGAAACGCAGCGGCTGCTCGCTGGGCCCGAGCAATAGCAGAACCGCCCAGCCTTGCCGACAAGCTGGGTATCGCAAATGGTAAGCGTGTCAGAACACTTGGTTCGCTGCAGGACGACGCGCTAGACGCAGCTCTCGCCGGAGCCACCCCGGCGGAAGATGGCGGAGCTGAACTCATTTTGCTTCTGGTGCGAACGCCGGAAGAACTCGAGGACCTTCTCGCTCCTTGCGAACCCGAGGTCGCTTCCGGAGTATCGATTTGGGTAATCTACCCGAAAGGAAAACAAAGCGCACTGACCGAATCGCACGTACGCGGAACGCTTCGGGCACGCGGCATGGTGGATACAAAGGTCGCTAGCGTATCGGCGCAAGCTGACGGCTCTGCGCTTTTCGCACCGAAAAGGCAGAGCCCACGCATGACGTTTCGTGAAGCTAGCAATCCACCCAGGCCCGCTTTTCGTTGCTTTCCGAAACTTTCTCGAGAAGCATCATCCCGTGCAGGCCATCTTCGAAGGTCGGATAATCTATCGGAGCTGAAGCGTCGGCCACCTTGGCATAGAAGCGCTTGAACAACTGTTTGTGCGAATCATCATAGCCTTCGCTGTGCCCACCTGGCAGATCAGCAAACGTCGCTGCGGCTGGATAGAACAGCGATGCATCTTTGACGATGATCTGATTGGGTTCATTCCGGTGCCCAATCCATAAAGTGTCCGGCGACTCCTGGTTCCAGGCCACGCCCGCCTTCGTTCCGAAGATTTCAAACGCGAACCGGTTCTTCCGGCCCGCTGACATCTGGCTGACGGTGAATGCGCCGCGCGCCTTTTGGCCTAGATGCAACATCACGACCCCGAAGTCCTCGGTGTCTACCTTGAAGCTTTCATATTCCGCTGCCACCGACTTCGAGAAAGTCTCCACTGAGCCTTTCGGCCGCTTACGTTGGTCGTAGAACCTGGCAAGCTCCGCACAGACTGCCGTAATGTTTTGCCCTGTGAGGTGCTGAATCATGTCCATCCAATGTGATCCGATATCACCCATGACCCGGAGCTTCCCGTTCGATTCCGAAGCTAGCCGCCAATTCCAATCGGTCTCGTAGAGTAGCCAGTCCTGCGAATAAGTCCCTTGCACAATCAAGATGTCGCCCAGGTCGCCCGGCGGCGATCATCTGCCGGATCTGCTGAACGACGGGATAGTAGCGGAGATTGTGTTGAACTGCGTTGACAGTCCCCTTCTCGGCCGCCGCGGCCACCAACTTCTTCGCTTCGTCAACGTTCATCGTCATAGGCTTTTCGCATAAGACGGCTTTACCGGCATTCACCGCGGCCAGCGCCATGGGAAAGTGCTGAACGTTCGGCGTACAAATATGGACGGCCTGGATCTCGGGATTCTTTAGGACCTCTCCCAGATCACTTGTCGCAAACGGCACGTCGATACTTTCCGCGAACTTCTTTGCAGTTTCAGGGCGGCTGCCCACAATAGCGGCCACTTCGACGTATCCAAGCCTACGAACGTTCTCCGCATGGACCTTGCCCATGAATCCTGTTCCAACGATGGCAGTTTTGATCTTTGGCATTCGAATCTCGCTGTGTCTCTCCGAGAACACTCTATAACGCTAGATTATTGGTCTATTGCCGGTGGGCAAATGTTAGTCTGTTGAGAACTATCGCATGGTGATTCGTATCCGGTTGAGGACGCGACACAGTTTCGTCCATCTCCAGTCGCAGGTCGCGTTGGCTTTGGCAGCCCTTTTCGCGCCCTTCGCTCTCCTGGCATGCACAATCTGCTTCTGGAGTTTTGCTGCCGAGTTGGGCTTAGTAGGTGAATTTTATGTCAGGGCCGGCATGTTTTCCCATTGGCAGGTGTGGCTGTTCGCAGCTCTCGTGTTCCTTGTGAGCGCAAGATTGCTGGCCAGTTACGGTGCGGCTAATGCAGAATCGGGCGGCCAAAGAAATTCCAATTTCCATAACTCCAACCCACATTTTGCAGAAAAATAGATCGGAATTACTTGATCATCCGGTAAATCTGCAGGGTGTAGATTGCCATGGGGCGCTCTATCGACGGGCCTCTCTTCTCGGAACTGCAAGACACTTCAGGATCGCTGCACCCCGGGAAACTTTAGGCCATTCGCGTGCATCGAAAAGATCGACAAGGGTAGATCTGAGATGTCTGAGATCCGAACAACTGGGATTGCGGTTAGAATTGAGCCGTTCCGTTCATGGGTAGGCGCTGGAGCCCAATCCGCGCTCGACGGCTTCGGCCAAGCGGGAAAGTGGCTCGGCGACACCGCTCAGAAGTTCGCTTCGCTGCTGTCCGACTTGATGGGTCCCGGCGTGTTCACGGCCTACGCACTCACCGCCTGGAGTCTGGCAAGTAATCTTGGGTGGACCGGTCCATTTCTCGTTTCCACCGGGCCGTTATCCAATTGGTTGGTTTGGCTTGGGTTTGCAGTAACCTTTAACGTCGCCGCGAGCATCCTCAAGCGTCGAACGCAATCCGAAATGCCGCGCTCAGACGATTAGTCCGGAGACTGACCTGCCTCAACCGCGCGGAGCGGGAGAGAGTTTCACCCATGGGAACGGCTTTGTTACTCTCAAGTGAGGCTTTTCCGGTTCCATGCCTTTCAGTTCGCGTTCCTACGTGAATAGGTACGTTCCCTCAAACCGTTTTCCTACAGGTTTGAAGTGGCTGCTAATCACGAACATTAGCATTTTCGTATTCACTTACATCCTTAAGGCCAGCGATACTGGCCTTTTCTTGCAGAACCTCGCGCTCGTCCCCGCGCAGGTGGTTCAAACTTTTGCCGTTTGGCAACTCGTCACCTACATGTTCCTCCATTCGGTGGACAACTTTGGCCACATTCTGTGGAACATGTTGGGGCTGTGGATGTTCGGAGCAGAAATCGAGCGACTCTGGGGAACGGCCAAGTTCCTGCGCTTCTATTTCATCTGCGGAATCAGCGCCGCCGTTTTCGTCATAATTGCTGCTTACCTGTTTGGGTTCCAGGACGTCGCAACGATAGGATCCTCCGGAGCGGTCTATGGCGTACTAGTCGCATACGGAGTCTTGTTTCCGGACCGGACAGTACTCTTTGGGTTTCTGATCCCGCTGAAATCCAAGTACTTTGTGATGATTATCGGCGCGATTGTGCTTCTCCAGTCCTATACCGCCACGATCGGGGGGCAAAGAGGCGCAGCCGTAGTCGTCCATTTGGGAGGCTTGCTCACCGGTTTTCTTCTGCTTCGCGGACGCAAGTTGCGAATACGAGTCCGGCAACCGGTCGCAGGAGCATATAAGAATTGGAAGCTACGAAGAGCGCGAAAGAAATTTGAGGTTTACCTGCGGAAACAAGACACCAAACGTGGCCCTTGGGTTCATTAAGCAGTCAGAAGAGGTAAGAGGATGAAGTACCGTAGATTTGGGATCGGAGCAACACTGGGGCTTACCGTTGCCCTGGTGAGTGGCGGTTTTTTCTATCTCCAGGCGGGACAGGAGGGGCCTAGGTCTCAAAGCAGCGATTCTGTCGCGAAGCCGAAGAAACCTCCTACCGACACCCCTCAGGAACAAGAGAAGCCACAGATTCCTTCCGAATTTAAGAAGCAGAAGGAAACGCCCCCGGACACTCCAACTTTCCAATCGAACGCCACGACGGTCAACGTAGACGTTTCGGTATTGGACGACAAGAATCGATTCATTCCCCGCATACCCCAGAACAACTTTCGGGTGCTTGAAGACGGCGTGCCCCAGCAGATTTCGCAATTCGGACAGGGCGAGGCGCCGATGACCATCTGTATGCTGATTGAATTCAGCGGCACGGTTCCAGGCGTATTGGTCCCAGGGCTGGTACGAAACCCTTCAGGCTTCTTATGGTTTTTTGCAGACACTAAAGCCGGACGACAATGTCGCAGTTGTCGCCTATGACCTTCGGCCAACAATTCTTTCGGACTTCTCTCCTGATAAGAGGAAGGCGGAAGAGGCGATGGCGCGCCTGCGTATTCCAGGCTTCAGCGAGTCGAATGTATTTGATGCTTTGACTGATATGGCCAGCCGCATGGAAGCCATCGAGGGCCGGAAAGCGATTTTGCTGATGGGCACCGGACTGGATACGTTCAGCAAGATCACGTTCGATAAGACGAGAAAGATGCTCCAGGAGTCTGGTGTTCCCATCTACACCATCAGTCTTCTACAGATCGCGCGCATCATGGCGGAGAGTTACGGTGCGATGGGCCCCATTGCGAACATGGACTTCCTGCAAGCCGACAACGAGATGAGGACGTTTGCCAAAGAAACCGGCGGGATGTCCTTCTTCCCCAGATTTGTTGGCGAATATCCTTCTGTGTTCAGGCAGATTGAAGACGCAATGCGTAGCCAGTATGCGTTGGCATACCATCCGACGAATACTGCTCGCGACGGCAAGTTCCGCCGCATCAAGGTCGAATTAGTGAACCCGGAAACAAACGAGCCGCTGCGCGTCACCAACGACAAAGGGAAACCGATCAAGTATCAGGTCGTGGCAAAGGCCGGGTATAAGGCCCCACGGGAAGTGGACTAGGTTAGATTCCTAAGCCTTGGGTGTCAAGTCCTAAAAGCTCAAGCATCTGAGCGGTTTAGGAATGCGTTGACACGCCTTCTTCCCGTTTGTTAATTTCACATGTCTCTCGATGCACTCTGCCTCCTCCCGCCGCGGCGCTGAACCAGCACGGATTCTGCTGGTTGACGACAATACCGACGGCAATTCTGCTCGCCAGTCCGTTCTTGAGGAACTGGGATACCAAGTGTTCTCCGCCCGTTGCGGCCGCGAAGCACTCCAGGTGTTGGAAAAACACACAATCGACCTGATCATCACGGATTACAGGATGTCCCCTGTGAATGGTTTGGAACTCATCGCCAAAGTTCGTCAAGGGAGCGATGTGCTTCCGGTCGTCCTGCTCACCGGATTTGCTGAAAGCCTCGGGCTGACGCCTGAGAATACGGGAGCTAACGTAGTGCTCCAAAAGAGCGCCCGAGAGCTCCCGGCTTTGCTCCGAACGGCTAAAAAGCTGTTGCATCCACCCAAAAAGCCAGCGCGCTCCTGTTCGGGACAGAAGCCCCTCAGGCGCGCGCACTCCGTTGGATCCTAGGCTCCACGTCAGTTTCGAATAGCTCGCTTCTACACTGGAGGCAATGCTTTTCCGCGGCACTTTGGGGCTGGTGTTCGTCCTTACATTCGCAGTTGCCTTCCCCGGTACTGAACAGTCACGGGCAGCGGCTGCGCGCCCAGCTACGTCAGACCGAGCGACCGCGAAGGAGCGGCCGTCCAACAACCGCGAGTTCGGTTGCACTACGGGCACTCTCGCTCCACGATCGGATCGCACAGTTGTTCATCGTGCGCGGCTACGGCGACTATCCGTCGACCAGTGATCCTGAGTACCAACGGTTTCTGAAGTGGGTCCGCGAGGACCGTGTGGGCGGGTTCATCGTGGCAGGCCGAATCCGAAACGGGAATGTAATCAGTGCGCAGCCGTTCGAGATGGCGACCTTCATCAATCACATGCAGCGGATCGCCAAAACTCCGCTTCTCGTCGGATCAGATTTCGAGCGTGGTGCCTCTGCGCGCGTGGCGGGAACGGCTCGATTTCCTTACATGATGGCTTTCGGAGCAGCAAACGACTTGGCTGCAACGAAGGAGCTAGGCAAGATCACGGCGCGGGAAGCTCGAGCTCTGGGCGTGAATTGGGTGTTTGCGCCTGACGCGGACGTCAATAACAATCCCGATAATCCGATCATCAATGTGCGTTCATTCGGCGCATCTCCCCAGACCGTAGCGGCGCATGTCTCGGCGTTCATCGACGGAGCACATTCCGATCCGTCGCGCTACGTGCTAGTCGCTCCGAAGCATTTTCCCGGTCACGGCGATACGGCTGAAGACAGTCACATGCAACTGGCCAAGTTGGCTGAGACGAAAGAACGGATTGAATCGCTGGAACTGGTGCCTTTTCGAGCTGCCATTCAACATGACGCCGATGCCGTGATGACGGCCCACCTGTCCGTTCCGGCATTTGATCAGGTAGACACGCCGGCCACGCTCTCGCCCAACATCCTCACCGGGCTGTTGCGGAACGAACTCGGGTTCACAGGCCTGGTAGTCACGGATGCCCTCGAAATGCAGGCTATTGCGGCCTCTTTTTCTCAAGGCGAAGCTGCGGTTCGTGCCATTGAAGCGGGCGCCGATGTGCTCCTCATGCCGACAGATCCCTCCGCCTGTATCCGTGCCATCATGACGGCGGTTGCGCGCGGCAGGATCTCGAGAACCCGTATCGATGTCAGCGCGGCAAAGGTTCTCGCGGCTAAACGGCGTGTCGGCCTGTATCGGACCCGACTGACGGACCTGGATACGTTAAGTAATCAACTTGACGAGCGGAAGACCGATGCCTTGGCGCAGCACGTTGCCAACGCAGCGTTCACCCTGGTGAAGGACACACGTCACCTTTTCCCCGCGCCCGCGTTGACCGGATCCTGTCTGGTCGTATTAGGTGAAAGTACGTTCACGCAAAGAGGAGAGATCCTCGCCAGCCGAATTGCAGCGGGGCGGAATGCGTGATTTGAAGGTTTATGTCCTGACGCCTGCCGTAGCCGACACCGTCCTTCAAGCTGTGGTCGAAAGCGCAAGCCACTGCGGACAGATCTATGTAGCGGCCTTCATTACGGTCGCGGCCAATCGAGGAAGTGTCACGCTCGAAGGCGGACTGGGTCCGTTTTTGACGAAGCTCATCGCCGGACCATCGCCCGTGGCAATCATCTCGCTGGGAAATCCATATCTCCTGCGCGATTTTCCTGCCGTTAGCGCCTATGCCGCCACATTCAGCACTACACTAAGCTCCGAAATCGCCGCTGCAAAGGCCATTCTTGGAGACATTCCAATTACCGGGACATTACCGGTCTCTATCCCGGGACTCGCCAATATCGGCGATGGACTGCGTGTATCGGTACGCGCCCGCAACACATCTAACTGACCGAAACAATGAAGATTACCTGGCTAGGACACGCGACATTCGAAATTGGCTTTGATGGCGGAGAAGTGCTCCTCCTGGATCCCTGGATTGAAGGCAACCCGGCGTACCCGAAGGACTACGAATTGAAGAAGGTGGACGCGATTGCGCTCTCGCACGCTCATTTCGATCACTCAGACGCCGTAATGCCCGTCGCGCAGAAGTTCTCGCCGAAAGTGGTCGCAATCTTCGAGACAGCCAAGTTCTTCGAGAACAAAGGCATCCAGAACACCATCCCCATCAACAAGGGCGGCACACTGGATCTGGGCTTTGTCAAGCTGACCATGACGAATGCCCTTCATAGCTGTTCCATCAAAGATGGCGACAACCTGGTCTATGGCGGCGAAGCCGCAGGTTATGTGTTGACGACCAAGGACGGACGGAAAGCTTATTTCGCCGGAGACACGGCTTTATTTGGAGACATGGCGCTGATAGGCGACTTCTTCAAGCCGGAACTCGCTTTTCTTCCGATAGGCGATCACTTCACCATGGGCCCTGCGCAGGCCGCACAGGCTGCTCGGATGCTGAAGGTGAAAAGTGTGATACCGATGCATTATGGCACTTTTCCGGTACTCACCGGGACGCCTGAGGCTTTGGAAGCAGAGCTAGGCGGCGATGGCATCAAGGTGATCAAGTTGAAGAAGGCTGAGCCGTTCAACTGGTAACGGCAATTTCTAATAACGTTGGACGATCACTTCGCGGAAGCCGGTCTTTCGAAGAGCGTCACGCGTGGAAGACAGATCTCCTGCATCGCGAATAGGCCCGACGATCACTCTGAAGAGTGATCCGTTGCCGGGCTTTGGAACAGCATGGGCGCGAAATCCCTTCTTGTGCAGCACATCGGCAAGTCCCACCGCCTCACTCCGTCCTAACGCCACGACTTGCAGGTACTGCGATCCTGGTTGTGGCTGATAGCCAGTCGGAGCGTCGGAGTCGGCCGCCACCGGGCTCTTCGTTTCGTGTGCGGTTTTCCCCTTACGCGTGCCTAGAGGCACATCTGCAGTTCCAGTTCCCGCTAACTCATGTGAGCCTGGGTTTGATTTGACGACAGATTCCCGCTCGCCAGGTGAGCGGCTTTCGTCCGATGCACCGCTTGATTCTCCTGGAATGGTATGCGTTTCACCCGCGGCCGCGTTTGAATTGGGTGCGGGTGTCGCGGCCGCAGTGTCAGCGGTAGGCGCAGTTTTCTTCGTCGATGAACTGTGGCCCACCATGTAGCCCCCGTAGAATGCGACTCCCAACAGGAGAGCTACGGCAAAGAAGATGCCCAAGAGTTGCTTATTGCCGAGCAGAATCTCGGATTCGCGATCGTTCGTTCGCAACATTTCTTATCCGAATTGTACTGGAAATCGGTAACGACCGGAATGATAACCTGACGGCATACCCCCAAAGCTTGCTATGAACTCTCGTTTCAGGCCAGTCGCGGCCGTTAGCGCTGGTGTCGCGGCCTCGTTGTTGGCCATTCTTCTATTCACACCGATCGGAACCGTCGCCGTCGCCGCGGCAGGTAACAAGCCGAATGCGTTGCCCGGAATGCCTCCTGTTACGGACCCTTCGAATCTCTACGCTGACGCCGGCGCGGGAATGGTCAGCACAGCCATTCGCTCCTATCCTGCGCTTGTGTATGTCCCGAACACGAAGAGCGACACCGTTGATGTGATCGATCCAAAGACCTACAAAGTGGTTGATCATTTCGTGCTGCCCAAAGGCAAGCGAACCGGACGGTTAGAACCGCAACACGTGGTCCCTTCCTGGGACATGAAAAAACTGTGGGTAGCCCAGGATCTGGGCGACCAATTGACTGCCATCGATCCTTCGACCGGCAAGCAGGGCGCAACCATTCACGTGGACGATCCCTACAACATGTATTTCACGCCTGATGGCAAGTATGCGATCGTCATGGCGGAGCGGGAAAAACGAATCGATTTCCGGGACGCTCAGACCATGCAGGTTGTCAATCGCGTTCCAGTGAATTGCGCCGGTGTCAATCATGCAGATTTCTCGCCTGACGGCCGCTACATGCTGGCGACGTGTGAGTTCTCAAGCGAGATGATCAAGGTTGACGTCGCAGCGCAGAAGGTTCTCGGACATCTCCCGCTGACGCCGAAGGGCATGCCCCAGGACTGCCGCATCTCGCCGGACGGCAAAGTTTTCTACGTGGCAAACATGGATTCGAACGGGGTCCACGTCATCGATGGCGACCAATTCAAACAGATCGATTTCATCCCGACCGGCGTAGGCGCTCACGGGCTTTACTTCAGCCGCGATTCCAAATACATGTACGTTTCGAATCGCGGAACGGCTAGCGATCACTCGGGAGGCTCTATTTCGCTCATCGATCTAAAAACCAGAAAAGTCGCTACGCGTTGGCCAATACCGGGCGGTGGAAGTCCTGATATGGGCGGTGTTTCCGCGGACGGAAAAGAGCTTTGGCTTTCCGGGCGTTACAACAGCGAAGTGTATGTCTTCGACACGGCAACCGGAAAAGTGAAAACGCGCATCAAAGTTGGCGATGGTCCGCATGGACTTTGCGTTTTTCCTCAACCGGGCCGTTATTCGCTCGGACATACCGGGAATATGCGGTAAGCAACCGGTGAGTTCCACATCACCAGAACCCTGGTTGAGAGGGCCTCTCCCCAACGTTCATCCGGCTGTTATGCCGGTGCTGTTCAGTTTTCAACAGGTGCGCGAGGATCTGGCAACGCACACCCGCGGGCTATCGGACGAACAGATCTGGGCTCAGACTCCGGGCGGCACATTGGGTTTTCACTTGAAACACCTTGCCGGGAGCGTCGACCGCATCAGCACGTACCTGATTGGAGGAACGCTGACCGAGGCGCAGCTTCAGCAACTTTCATTCGAATCCGACGGGCAAGGCGGCCTCGGCGAGTTACTGGCCCGTATCGATGGAAGCTTAGCAAAAGGCAGAAGAACGGATCCGCGAGGTCGACCCGGCTCAACTGTTCGCGTTTCGAGGCGTAGGCCGTAAACAGTTGCCGTCAACGGTCATTGGGATCCTCGTTCATCTCGCTGAACACACGCAGAGGCACTTGGGGCAAGCGATCACGTTGTGTCAAGTAGTCCGGACGGAGCGCGTTCACTCGTTTCCACCCGCTCATGAGCAGTAGTAGCTTCAGCTCGCTGCTTCGAAGGAACCGAAATTATCGGTACACCTGGTTTGGCCAAATCGTCAGCGAGGTGGGAGATCACTTCAACAACATCGCGGTCCTGAGCCTGGCGATTGAGATGACCCACAATGGCGGTGTGGTTGCCGGGGTCATGCTGTCACGCGCAATCCCTGCAGTCCTGATCGGCCCGCTTGCCGGCGTTTGGCTCGACCGATTCGACCGGCGACGGATCATGATCGCGAGCGATCTCGTTCGAGGTTTCATTGCTCTCGGATTTATCGCCGCGTTTACCCACCGCCAGACTTGGCTCCTGTACACCTTGAGTGCAATGCTCATGATGGCTTCGCCGTTTTTCACAAGCGGCCGTTCGGCCATTCTGCCCTCGATCGCAACGCCCGACGAACTTCACACGGCCAATTCACTGACGCAGACAACCGGCTGGATCACGCTTGCCGTCGGAGCTTTCTTTGGCGGCACGACTGTCGGCAAAGTTCGGCTACGAGATAGCGTTCATCTTCAATTCGCTCTCGTTCTTTTTCTCCGGCTTCTGCATCTCACGGCTCCGCTCGCCCGAGGGCCACTTTCGCGCTACCGAGCGGGTCACGACAAGCACAAGCTTGAACGAAACGAACGTCGCCAGGCCTTGGCACGAATACCGGGAAGGATTGGCGTATATGGGTAAGAGCCCGCTCATCTTAGGTATCGCTCTGATCAGCGTAGGCTGGGCAAGCGGCGGCGGTGCGGCGCAGGTCCTGTTTACGCTGTTCAGCGAAGTGGTATTCAAGCGCGGCGCGCAAGGACTTGGACAGCTTTGGGGGATCGCGGGGGTCGGACTGCTGATTGGAGGTTTTGTTGGAAATAGACTGGGGAAAAGGATCAGCTTTAATGCGTATAAGCGAACCGTTTTCTTTTGTTACCTACTGCATGGCGGATCGTACATCCTCTTCAGCCAGATGCCGTCGTGGGGCCTTGCTCTTTTCTTCATGGGCCTGTCTCGCGCGTCCGTGGCGGTGAGTTCCGTTCTCAACTGGTCAAATCTTCTGACACACGTTGATAATCGCTATCGTGGCCGCGTTTTCTCGACCATCGAGACGATGAACTGGTCAACGATGATGCTTTCGATGTTGGGGGCGGGTCTGGCTTCAGAGAAGTTCAGCATTCGAGCCATCGGCGCTGTATCCGGCCTCCTGAGTTCATCAACAGCTATCTTTTGGGGTTGGGCAAACTGGACCGGAAAACTGCCCGAGCCGGCCCGGACTGAGGACTCTGAGGACGTCGAAATACACGGCGACGTGACGGCAGGGGGCTAGAGAAGCACCCCCGGCCAGTCACAGGATGCTCATCGACTGAACCTTCACCGTATTTCCGTCCAAGTCGCCTCGCACCACCACGCGAAGGTTATCCTTATCGTGGCTATTCCCGAGAAGTTCGCGCGCCTGATCATTACCCGCCTTGTCGAGGCGATAGAATTTCTTTTCCTCGGTGATCAATCCGTATTCGCTGCGGCCCGGGTTTTTCACGAGCGAACAACTCGCATCCCGCTTCAGCGTTTTCGAGCGGCCTTCCTTGACCATCTTTTCCGTACATTTCCAGTCGGACAGCAATCCTTGCAGTTCCGCTGCCCGGGCAGCAGAACATAAGAATGCCAAAGGTATAACCCCTAGAAGAATTGCCCGTTTCATCGGTTCGCTGCTCCTCCCATATGTGTTGCGTCCCGCCTTTTCACCTGACGCTTTTCAGAATGTTTGCGATGCTAAATAATTAGGAACTTTACTATTTTCTGCGAATCAAACGTCTGTGCTTGAACGCTCAACGGCACTCGTTCTATCGCTCGCTCTTAAGAGATGAGGGCCCACGGTATGAAGGTTTCGATCTCGATTCCTCTCGAGTGGCATTGGATCTGGCGCTTACGTATGACGCCTTGCACCAGATACTTGCTCGCTACATGGCCGATTTCGGATTATCAAAATCTACGTACAACGTCCTGATGCTGCTACGTAACGGGCCTAAAGAGGGTATGCAACTTCACGATCTGGGTGAAATGTTGATCGTTAGCCGCGCCAACATAACAGGCCTGATTGATTCGCTAGAGGAGCGGGGATGGGTCAAACGTATCGTTGACGAAACCGACCGGCGAGTTCGGTACGCGCAAATTACCCCAACTGGAGAAAAGCTGTTGGACGATTTCGCGCCGATCCACTTCACAAACTTGTGCATTCTCATGCAGGGACTTAGTTCGGAGGAAAAGGATGTACTCGCAGGCTTATTGGGGAAAATGAGGGGCAGCTTGACGGCGCATACTGACGAATGCGTGCGGCAGAGCAAGGTCTAGGAGAGAGGGCGAAGGAGCAGAAGGTCGGTATGGCGGAAGAGCAAAGTCAAGAACAGCGCGGAGACAAGGAAAATCGGAACGGCGGGGACGAGCAACAAAGACGTAAACGCTCCGACCCACGCCGGAAGAGGACGGTGCGACTCATTATCATCGCGGTCCTGGTAGTCGCGATCATCGTCGCAATTCCCGTCTACTCGTACTATTCGGTTCGCGAATCTACCGACGATGCACAAGTAGACGGGCACGTTATCCCCATCAGTCCGCGCATTAGCGGAAACGTGCTGTCCGTTCTGATCAACGACAACCAAGGGGTACGAGCAGGTCAGGAGCTGGTTCGACTTGATCCTGCCGACTACAAAGTCGCGGTATCGCAAGCGCAAGCCGATGTGTCCAGCTCCGAGGCGGATACGCTCGAATCGGAGCAGAACGTTCCGGTCACCAATATCACGACATCGGGTCAAATCAGCACGAGCGTTACGCAGGAACAACAAGCGAGAGCAAGCGTGACGGCAGCGGAAAAGGCTGTGGAGGCAGCTCGGGCCCGGCTCAACTCCGCCGACGCGACCTTAGCGCAACGGCAAGCCAATTTCGTGAAGGCTCAGAAGGATCTTGCCCGTTTCAAGTCTCTCGTCGACAAGGACGAAATCTCGAAACAGGATTACGATTCCGCCGTGGCAGCGGCCGACGCTAATGCCGCGCAGGTTGTTTCGGGGCGCGCCGAGATTCTCGAGGCACAGCACATGCTTGACCAAGCCGTGGCGCAGGTCGATGAAGCGAAAGCGAGGCTTGCCACCGCAGCTGTGCAACGTCACCAGAGCGAACAGTTACAATCGCGGCAGCGGGCGGTTACAGCAGCGCGATTTGAAAGCGCAAAAGCAACGGTCCAACAGAAGAAAGCGGACCTGGACCAAGCCAGGCTCAATCTCGATTACACAATCTTAAAGGCTCCCGTCGACGGGGTTGTCAGCCGAAAAACCGCAGAACCGGGAATTCACGTGGCGGCGGGACAGCAACTGATGGCGCTTGTGCCGCTTGAGGATGTGTGGGTCACGGCAAACTTTAAGGAAACCCAGCTCAAGAAGATGCGCGTCGGCCAACGCGTGGAAATCGAAGTGGATGCTTACGGCGGAAACCGAAAATACCGTGGACACATCGACAGCATCGCGGCAGCCTCGGGAGCAAAGTTCAGTTTGCTTCCGCCGGAGAACGCCACAGGAAACTACGTCAAAGTAGTGCAGCGCGTGCCGGTAAAGATTGTCCTCGAACCGGGCGAGAACCGCGACCGCAGGCTGATTCCGGGCATGTCGGTTGTGCCCACCGTGCTTCTGAATAGCGACAATGAGAGCGCCCCGCTTTAAGCTCGAGGGGCGCGTCCGGAAGATTAACTGACGCCCCGCGCGAGTGCTTTGTTTTGCTTCTCTTCCGGGTCCGGTTGGCGAGAGATATCAAGACTGAGCGGAAGACTGAAGTAGAAAGTGGAACCAGTACCGACTACTGATTCGGCCCATATGCGACCGCCGTGCCGTTCCACGACTTTTCGTGAAATAGACAAACCCATTCCGGTTCCGTCGGGCACTTCGTTGACGTGCAGCCTTTGAAAGAGACCGAATACGCGGTCCGCATACTGCTGATCAAATCCTCGCCCGTTATCTGAGACGCTGAAAATCCATTCCGTTGCGCTCTGATGAGCCGCAACACGGATCACCAAAGGTCTTTCACTACGGTACTTGATGGCATTTGAAAACAGGTTTTCGAGCACCTGGAAGAACTGAATGCGATCGATCACAAGTGAAGGGAGTCTGCCCTCCACCACGATTTGCGCCTGACTATCCCGCAAGGACGCCTGAAGACTGGTTTGCGCGTCCGTGACCATCGCTTCAAAGGAGACCGGTTCCGTTTGTTGCCCTTCTCGCCTCAGCCGTGCTAAAGCCAACAGGCCATTGATCAAATCGGTCATCCGTCGAGAGGAGTTGACGATGTATCCGATGAATTCGTCGGCATCTTCGTCTAGCTTGCCCTTGTAGCGAGCCTCGAGCAACTGGCTGAAACTGGTGACAGTGCGTAGCGGCTCTTGCAGATCGTGGCTGGCCACGTAGGCGAACTGCTTTAATTCATCGTTGGCCGCGCGGAGATCGCGTGTGCGAAGGTCTACCTGAGTTTCGAGGTTCGCATTCAACTCCTGCAAGCGATCGTACATGACATCGCGGGCTTTCAGGGATTCAAGAGCAGCGCGGTATACGCGTATAAGCAGAACCAGCATTATGCTGGTTCCGAAAGCAAAGATTAAGAACGCGGCGGCGTTAATTCTCGCTTGCGCCTTGGCATAACGGGTTTGTTCCCGGCTGATGCTCTGATGAAGATCGCGGATCGTCGTCCCGGATGTTGTTCATGGTTTGTTCGGCGATCTCTGGCCGTTCCGCGTTTTTGGCGGCAGCAAGCCCCCTGGACCGCTCAAGATTCAGAGTGCGCTCCGCCTGGTCTACGCGTGTTCGCACCAAAGAAGCGAACTTGTGACACACGGTCCCTAACGTCTTTGCGTTCATCTTTTGCGCCCTCGACGGCTTCCTGCATAACCTCGGGCATGGTCGCCGTCGCCTGGCGAAGCGGATTCAAATACTGCGGGTCGGAAGTAAGCAAAAAGCCCCGCTCGCTGGTATCCACGTCACCGGCAAGCGCTCGCAGTGCGTCCAGACTAATCAGCAGGTTCTCAATCTTCAGAAACTTCGCCGCCATGTACTCTGTCGCGGTTGTTGCCGCAAAGAAGACGAGCGAAAAACAGATCGGGAGAGAGAACAAGACTGCGAGACGTCGCTTCGTCGGTATTTGCGAAGTCATAGGTTGGCGGTCGTCACCGCTATGGGCACACGGCGTTAAGACATAAACTGGCGTGGCGACGTTCGCCAGAACACGCGCCATAGCGTTGCACTGCGAAGTCCCTCTTTACCTGGGAGCACTGCCAGCATGCTCCTACTCTTTGGACCTCACTCCTAGGACTTTGTTTCAGGCCGCAACGGAGGAATTCGGCGAATACCGGGGGACATTTGACGGTAATAAAGTGAAACCGGAAGGTAAACTGGTCTGAGAAACGCACCTCACCGTGCTCGCACTTTCCTTCCATGGCCATCCAAACTCTTTTCGGTAGCGTTCCAACTGAACCGACTCTCCTCGACCGGCTGAAAACCGGTGTGCAAAAGACGCGGTCCGGATTGGTCGACAGACTGGAGGACGTCCTCTCTGGCAAGAAAGAAATCGATGCCGAATTGCTAGAGGAACTAGAGTACACGCTCATCACTGCAGATCTCGGCGTACGGACGGTCCAGGAGATCATCGATCGGATTCATACGCGTATTGATCGCAAGATGACGAGCGATGCCGACGAAATTCGAAGTTTAATCCGAGAGCACTTGCAGGAGGTTCTGCAAGCATCCGAGACCCCTGTGCGGGTCGTAAGAACGCCCCCGGCAGTTGTGATGCTCGTCGGCATCAACGGCGCAGGTAAGACGACGACGGTAGGCAAACTTGCAAACCGCTTTCTCGGTGAGGGCCGAAAGGTTCTCTTGTGTGCCGCCGATACATTCCGTGCCGCCGCCATCGAGCAGCTTGAAGTCTGGGCGGAACGCGCAGGCGTCGATGTTGTGCGTCAGAAGACGGGCGCGGACCCAAGCGCAGTTGTCTTCGATGCCCTGCAGGCCGCCAAGGCGCGCGGGACCGATTATGTCATCGTGGACACCGCCGGACGGCTGCATACAAAAGAGAACCTGATGGCGGAACTCGAGAAGATGCGCCGGACTTGCCAGCGCGTTTTGCCTGGTTCGCCGCACGAAGTGTGGCTGGTTCTGGACGCCACAACTGGCCAAAATGGACTCGAACAGGCCCGGAAGTTCACGGAAATGTCCGGCGTGACGGGAATTATTCTGACCAAACTCGACGGCACCGCGAAAGGTGGAGTGGTGGTCGCCATAGCGCGTGAACTCAACCTCCCGATCCGCTTTGTCGGTGTGGGCGAGAAAATTGATGATCTGCTTCCCTTTGAGCCCGACAAGTTCATCCAGTCACTTTTCGACTAGCCCAGGCCTGGTTCAATGAACACATATATGGAGCAGGCCCTCGGTCTTGCAGCCGAAGGCAAGGGTCTTACCAGCCCCAATCCAACGGTCGGGGCCGTAGTGGAGAAGAACGGAGAGATCCTCGGCCGAGGTTTCCACACCTGGACCGGGAGAGATCACGCCGAAATCGTCGCGCTCAGGCAGGCAGGCGATGCTGCGAGGGGCTCAACGCTGTACGTGACGCTCGAGCCTTGTTCGCACTTCGGCCGCACCCAGCCGTGCGCGGACGCCATCATCGCGGCGGGAGTCGAACGCGTGTTTGCGGCAATGCAGGATCCGAATCCCCTGGTGAGCGGAGCGGGTTTTCGAAAGCTGCGAGAGGCGGGCGTAGAGGTCGTTCTGGACCATGAACACACCGAGACGGCCGAGCGACTGAACGAACCCTTCGTACATTTCATGCGGACCGGCAAGCCCTTGGTGACCGTGAAGGCGGCTCTGACACTCGACGGCAAGATTGCGGCTCCGCAAGACAACGTCGGTTGGATCACGAGCGACGTGGCACGGGCGGACGTGCAGCAGGTTCGCCACTTCTCTGACGCAATTCTGACCGGATTGGGGACGGTTCTGGAGGACGATTGCCTGCTGACGGACCGCTCGGGGCTGGAGCGCAGCCGCCCTTTGCTGCGCATTGTTCTCGATTCCCAGCTCCGCATTCCGCTCGGCTCGAAGATGGTGACGAGTGCAAAAGACGATGTCCTCGTAGTCGGAACCTCTATCGCTCCGATTGAACGCAGGAAGGCTCTCGAAGCCGCCGGCATTCAGGTTCTTATCAGCGATGGTCCGGGCGGGCGCACCGATCCCCACAGAGTTCTTGAGTATCTTGCACACCATCGATATCTATCCCTGATGGTGGAGGCCGGGAGTAAGGTCAATTGGACGATGCTCGACTCGCAGATCGCCGACAAAATTCTCTTTTACTACGCGCCGAAGATTCTGGGAGGATTGAAAAGCCTACCCGTGGCCGGCGGACAAGGACGCATGAAGCGTTCAGATGCGCTGCTACTCGATCGCCTGACTATCCATCCGGTCTCAAAGAACGAGTTTGCCGTAGAGGCCTACGTGGTAAAGAGCTGATGTTTACCGGAATCGTTGAAGAGTTAGGGCGAGTCGCAAGCCTGACCGAAGGGGAAACAGGCGCTTCGCTCGTGGTCCTGTGCTCCAGAGTTCTGCAGGATGCAACCGTCGGAGCAAGCATCGCCGTCAATGGGGCCTGCCTGACCGCCGTAGAAATCTGGGCCGACCGGTTCCGGGCCGATCTTGCGCCTGAAACACTGAAGCGAACCAATCTGGGTGGACTGGTGATCGGGTCCAATGTGAACCTGGAGCGGCCCCTACGCGCGAACGGTCGTCTGGACGGGCATTTCGTCTTGGGGCACACGGACGGCACAGCCGAAATCGTTTCGCTCGACGACCTCGGAAACGATAACTGGTGGCTGCAGATTCGAGTTCCCTCGCCGTTGACCCGCTACATCGTCAGCAAAGGGTCGCTGGCGGTCGACGGAATCAGCCTTACCGTTGCGGAAATCGCGGGAGATATCATCAGCTTTACAGTCATCCCACACACTTACGAGCACACTACGCTTCATGCGTACGGCAAGGGATCGCCCGTCAACATCGAAGTCGACATATTGGCCAAGCACTTGGAGCGCCTGCTTCCCGGCTCGTAACGAGAGTTATCGCCCCGCCCCAACAGTCGCCACCCGATACTTTGCGGACGCCCTTCTTCGGGACAGGCTCGGAGGCTCCGGAAGAGTTCTCGGGAGCCATGAAGTCTCGGGTGTCGAACACGCGCCATGACTCGCCGGGCCGCGCTATGACCAACTGTAAAGCCACGAATGCACCCGGTCCCTGCATATAAGAGACATGTATGGAATGAGTTCCTCCTTCGAGTTCGACGCTCGCCTGGCAGCCGGATGGCGGGTGTATTCCGTCGTTGTCGATGACGGAGCGATCGTCAATGTATAGCTTGGAGCCGTCATCCGAAATCAACCCAAATCGATAGCGGCGCTCGCGACGGGATGAAAAATTGCCCAACGTAATCGATGGCAAACCACTCCAGACGCCCGGTGATGCCAGGGAAGCCCTCAGCGAAATTCCGCGGGGGAACGTTCAGGCGAGTCGTATAGATGGTGCCCACCGCTTTCAGGCGCTTGAGATTGGGTATTCTTTCGCTCTGCGGTTTCACGAAGTAAATCCGGCCGCGTAAACCGGCAGATTCCACCACAGTTGTTCCAAACGTCGGAATCTGGCCGTCCGGTGGGCTTTGTCCACCATCGGCGGGTACGCAAAACGCGACCGCAAGAAACCACGGAGCGGCTCCGAGGACATTTGTGCTAGGGCGCGAGCGGACCGGAACTCCACGACCCGAACACACTCAGCTCTGCAGTTCTTCCCGGATCTCGTGTGCCGCCTTGCGTGCTGCTTTCACCGCGTCAGGCGGGAAGCTGATCGCGCCGACTTTGGCGTGACCGCCACCACCGTAACGTTCGCAGATCGTGGCCAGGTTGTGACGCAGCGGCTCACGAACCCAGGGATTCGACCCGACTGACACCTTCGTCCGATAACTCGAACTGGATACGGAAACGGTGTAGGCTGAGTCCGGGAAAAGGTAATACGGAATGAACTTGTTGTACCCTTCGATCCCATATTCGACCAGATCGAAGAAGATTACGCCCCGCTCGCAACTGCCCTCTTTCCGGATTACGTCTATGTTGCGCAGGTGGGTTTCGTGAAGCTCATTGTAAGTAGCGGCGATCTCGGGATCGGCAACAATCTCGCTCAACGATTGATTCTGCATCGCGTGAATCACCTTGTGCACCAGATGTGAGCCGCGGCTCCCTTCGATAACCAAGGTGAGCTTCATGGCGGGCGCTTTCATCTCAACAGCCGCTTCCGCGCTCTCGTAGAGGGCTCCGTCCACGATGTCTGCCCAGGTAACCAACTCTTCCAGATCCGGGGCAAAGAAACCGTACTGCTGGCTGACAACGGTGGAAATGAACTTCGTGCAGGACCGATAACTCGGGTCGAAGAGCTTTCTGCCGGACGTGTCGTGCCGGAAATGCTCGGCATCTTCCGGGCTCAGAAAAGCGCTTTGGTGGTGATCAAACCACCAGGTGAGATTGGGGTGGGTTGCGTACTTAAAATCGACAATTGCGTTGATATCACCGTCGAAAAGGCGGTCTTCAAACAGCTGATCCGCCCGATGCGCGAGCCCGGTATAGAAAAATTCCGCGTCAGGGTAGAACGTACTCCGTAGAAAGCGAGTCACATAAGCGGCAGAGGCCGTTCCATCGAAGCAATGGTCATGATATAGAACTCGCACCTTCATCAGAAAAGACTTGTCTCCAGAAAACCTTTTAGATTGCCTGACCGGACGGCGAAAAGCAAGCGATGAGCGATAATTAGTCTTTGAAGTGAACTCTGCCCCCGCGCGGATTTCTCTCCCTGTCGGCCCCGCTTCGACGCCCCGTTTGCACATGCTGGGCCGAAATTCGTATTGTTAAATTGACCCGGACGAAATGCTGAAAACAAAAGAAGAACGGCAGAATGACCTGAATCCGCAGGAGACCTCGGAATGGCTGGAAGCTCTGGATCAGGTTGTCGACGAATTCGGCCCAGACCGGGCCCACTATCTGCTTGAACAGTTGCTTAACCGAGCGGCTGATTTTGGGGTTTCCGCGCCGCGTGTTCGCTCGCCGTACGTGAATACGATTCCCGCGCACGAAGAGGTACCGTATCCAGGAGACCGTGCCCTGGAGCGCCGAATTAAAAGCCTGATCCGCTGGAATGCGGCGGCCATGGTGGTGCGGGCAAATAAACACGACGCCAATATTGGCGGGCATATCTCGACATATGCCTCGCTCGCCACGCTGAGCGAAGTCGGTTTTAACCACTTCTTCCGCGCCAGCTACGGCGACCAACCCGGCGATCTCGTCTATTACCAGGGCCATGCGTCGCCAGGCGTGTATGCGCGCGCCTTTCTGGAAGGGCGCCTCACTGAGCAGCATCTGCTGAACTTCCGGCATGAGCTGCGAGACACCCCGGGCTTGTCGTCGTATCCGCACCCGTGGCTGATGCCAAATTTCTGGCAATTCCCGACGGTGTCGATGGGTCTAGGTCCCGATTAACTCGATCTACAACGCCCGCTTCCTCCGTTATCTCGAGAATCGGGAGATTATTCCCCGCACGGACCGAAAGGTGTATGCGTTCCTGGGTGATGGTGAGATGGATGAGCCCGAATCGACCGGCGCACTCCATATCGCCTCGCGCGAAAAGCTGGACAACCTGATCTTCATCATCAACTGCAACCTGCAGCGGCTGGATGGGCCGGTTCGAGGAAACGGAAGCGTCATCCGCGAATACGAGAGCATCTTCCAGGGTGCGGGCTGGAACGTGATCAAGGTGCTCTGGGGCAGTGACTGGGATGAGTTGTTCGCCCGAGACACAAGCGGTCTGTTGTTGAAGCGCATGGAAGAGTGCGTTGATGGCGAATACCAGAATTTCAAGGCTCGGGGCGGCGCTTACGTGCGTAAGGAGTTTTTCGGAAAGTATCCGGAACTGCTGAAGCTCGTTGAAGACAAAACTGACGATGAACTGGCCCGTTTGCGGCGCGGCGGTCACGATCCCGTCAAGGTTTACAACGCATTCAAACGCGCAAATGCCACCAATGGTCAGCCCACGGTGATCCTCGCCAAGACGGTCAAAGGTTACGGATTGGGCGAGGCCGGCGAAGGCAAGAACATCACCCACCAGCAGAAAAAGCTGAACGAGGAAGAGCTTTTCTATCTTTCGAACCGGTTTGATCTGAATCTGCCGAAGGAGATGATTCACGAGATCGCCTTCATCCAACCCGACCAGAACAGCCCGGAACTCAATTATCTGCATGAGCGGCGCGAAGGCTCTCGGCGGCTATCTCCCCGAGCGGAATCCGAAGAAGATCGACGTTCAGAGCCCCGCCGCTCGAAACATTCAGCGAAGCCATGGGCGGGTCGCGCGGCCGCGAAGCCTCTACAACTACGGCGTTCGTGTCCGTGCTGAAAGCTCTGCTGAAGATTCCGGATCTCGGCAAGTATATTGTGCCGATCATCCCGGACGAAGCGCGAACGTTCGGTATGGAATCCATGTTCCGTGAGCGCGGTATTTATGCTGCCGGCGGCCAGCTTTACAAGCCGGTAGACAGCGACGTTCTGATGTACTACAAAGAGTCGCAGAACGGCCAGATCCTCGAAGAAGGCATCACAGAAGCCGGCAGCATGGCTTCCTTTACTGCAGCCGGAACGGCGTATGCCAATGTTGGTGTTCCTACCATCCCGTTCTTCATCTACTACTCGATGTTCGGGTTCCAGCGTATTGGCGACCTTATTTGGGCGTTCGCTGATTCGCGAGGCAAGGGCTTCCTGGTCGGCGGCACCGCGGGCCGAACCACGCTGTTAGGGGAGGGTTTACAGCACGACGACGGACACAGCCATGTTCTTTCGAGCGTGATCCCCACCTGCAAGAGCTATGACCCCGCGTTCGGGTATGAAATCGCAGTCATCGTGCAGGACGGCATCCGGCGGATGTATGAGGAAGGCGAAGATCACTTCTACTACATCACCGTTGGGAACGAGAACTATGTCCAGCCGCCTATCTCTGAACGCCCGGGCGTTCGCGAAGGGATCCTGCGCGGTCTGTACCTCTACAAGGCCTCCGAAGCCGGCGCTTCCCAAGTCACTCTGTTTGGCAGCGGTGCAATTCTGAACGAAGCTTTGAAGGCCCAGCGAATTCTTGCCGAAAAGTATGGCATTGGCGCTGATGTCTGGAGTGCTACCAGCTACACCGAGCTTCGCCGGGACGCAATGGTGACAGACCGCTGGAACCGCCTACACCCGACGGAACCTCAACGGAAGCCGTACCTGCTTCAAGCACTTGGAGAATTGGACCAGCCGGTGATCGCCGCTTCGGATTACATGAAAATCGTTGCGGATCAGATTTCACCGTGGCTGCCCGGTAAGCTGACGGCCCTCGGTACGGATGGTTTTGGACGAAGCGAGAACCGCGAACACCTGCGGCGTTTCTTCGAAGTTGACGGCGAAAGCATCGCGGCAGCGGCGCTCTCCAGACTGGCCTCCTGGGGACGTTTCGATCCCAACCGAGCGGCTCAAGCGATCTCCGAATCTAGGACTCAAACCGGACAGTACTGATCCCTCGCTCCTTTAAACTTATTAGCTCCTCCTAGGAAACGTACGGGGACGTGTCAACCCGCTGAAACCTACTCTGGCGGGCTGCACGTCCGTATTTGTGTAAACCCACGGCATTGCCGACGACGCCGGAATAATAATCAGACTCTACTTAGGCGTCGTCGATACAAAGCATTAGCCGCGTGTAACTAGGAGAAGTAAGTTGAAAATATCAAAGATCTATCTCACCGGCCTTGCTCGCGGTGTGTCTTAGTGCGGGCTTGGCCTCGGCGCAAAGCGTATATTTCGGAGTTGGAACAACCCATCTCAACTCTAACGGCCAAACCATCGACACCTTCGGCACGGGCAATCCTCTCGGCACGCCATCCATGACCGGCGCATTCGGAAAGGTCGGCGGTGATTTCATGATCACTCCTCATTTCGGAATAGGCGCAGAGACTGACTTCCGTTTTCACAAGGCAATTACGCTGGGTCTGAAGTACCGCCCGATCTTCTACGACTTTAATGCGATCTATACGCCTTTCAAGCTCCTATAAGAGAGTCGTGCCCGAGTTTCAGGGCGGCCTTGGCGCAGTAGATACGAGGTTCTTCTACTCCTCGCAGTATTGCGATGCGTTCGCGGGCTGCTCAAGCAACAATCAGTTCCTCGAAAGCTCCAATCACTTTCAGGTACATTTGGCGGCGGGCGTGCGCTTCTATGTCACCCCGCATTTCTTCATCCGGCCACAAGTAGACGCTCACTACGTGAATAACTTCTTCCAGTTTGGAAGTAACTGGGTACCGGAATATAGCGCCTCTGTCGGCTGGCGATTCGGCGAGCGCTAAGACCAAGTAAAGCAGCAGAAGGACCCGTCTTAACTGCGGAGCCTTCTGCGTGCTTCACTGAACGTGGCAATCTGGCTGGGAACGAGCACACGTAAGAGACGGGTCTCCTTCCCATCGTCGAGAACACATGGAAGTATCCGCGCCACGTCGAGCTCGCCTTCAAGTTTCGCCAAGGGGCCAGAGCACCATGTGCTTCCAATCTCGATAACTATTTAGACAAACCTCCAGTACGGCCTCGCTTCTCTGCCAGTCAATATCGGGTAGAATGCGCTTGAATGTCAGCCCGAGGCCGACGCATTGTAATCCCCGGCGGAAGCGGTCAGGTTGGCACGCTGTTGGCCCGACATTTTCACGAAAACGGAGATGACGTCACCGTCATCAGCTCGTCATCCCAAGCCGGCCGAGTGGACATTGTATCGGCTGGACCGGTTATGATCTCGGGCCCCTGGACGAAGTGCGATCGATGGCTGCGATGTCGTCATCAACCTGGCGGGGCGGAGCGTCAATTGCCGCTACAATCGCCGCCAATCAAAGCGAAATCAAGACTTCCCGAACCATCACGACGGGCCTGATCGGCGATGCGATCGCGTCGGCAGTCCCATCCGCCTCCGCTTTGGCTGAATGCCAGTACCGCAACGATCTATCGGCACAGTCTTGACCGGGCCATGGACGACGTCACGGGCGAATTAGGCGGCTCGGAACCGGACGCTCCACCGAAATGGCGGTTCAGTATCGATGTGGCGACCAGTTGGGAACGTGCTTTCTTCGCCGCAGACGTTCCGCACACGCGGCGCGTTGCGATGCGCAGCGCGATGACTATGAGCCCGGACCCGGGAGGCGTTTTCGATACTCTTCTTTGGCTCGTTCGCTGGGGTCTGGGCGGTAAAGCGGGGTCGGGTAAACAGTACGTTTCCTGGATCCATGACGTGGATTTCATTCGTGCGGTAGAGTTCCTGATCGAGAACGAAAGCCTGTCGGGGCCCGTGAATCTTGCCTCTCCCTGTCCTGTGCCGAATCGCGAGTTCATGTCCTGTTTACGCCGGGCCTGGTGCACCAGCTACATCGGCCTTCCCGCCACCAGGTGGATGCTCGAGATCGGCGCTGTTCTGCTCCGAACGGAGACAGAACTTATTCTGAAGAGCCGGCGCGTTGTTCCGCGCCGCCTGACCGACGCCGGTTTCGAGTTTCACTTTCCTAACTGGCGAGGCGCTTGCGTCGATCTGGTCGAGCGCTGGCGTAAGGCGCAGGCCGAGGTCTGAACGCCACCTCACTCTTGTTGCGCCTTCTCTCGGCCGCATTCCAGGGCTGTAACTCCGCTGGCGACAAAGTTAAGATGGAGAAGCGCGGTTATATAGAATCAAAGCGGGAGCAACCACAACACATGGCGAGCACAGGAGCAGGTCTAGAGGGCGTTGTCGCTACGTCTTCGAGCATCTGTTTCATCGACGGAGAGCAAGGCGTACTGAGCTACTTACGGCTATAACATTCACACGTTAGCCGAGCACGCTACCTTCGAAGAGACGATCTACCTGCTCTGGAACGGCAAGCTGCCGAACCAATCTGAGCTGTCGCAATTGAAATCTTCGCTGGTTGCCGAACGAGAGCTCCCGAACGAGGTCACTGAGTTCCTGCGCGGCGTTCCGAAGAGCGCCTTGCCAATGGACGTTTTGCGGACGGCTATCTCGATGCTCAGCCTGTATGATCCATCAGCCCGGGACAATTCGACGGAAGCGAACGTGCAAAAAGCGATCAAGCTGATGGCGAAAGTCGCGACGGTGGTCACCAGCTATGACCGGCTGCGCAATGGTCAGCGAAGTCGTTCCCGGCGATCCGTCTCTGGGCTACGCCGCAAACTTTCTCTACACGCTTACCGGGAAAGAAGCCGGATGAAGTCATGGAGCGGGTGTTCGATATCGCCCTGATTCTGCATGCGGATCATGAACTGAATGCATCTACTTTCGCGGCCAGAGTAACAGCGGCAACGTTGTCCGATATCTATTCGGCCGTGACGTCGGCCATTGGCGCTCTCAAAGGTCCGCTGCACGGCGGAGCGAACGAAGATGTGATCCGGCTGCTATTAGCGACCAAGTCGCCGGACGACGCCGTACAGACGGTAAAAGACAAGCTCAACAACAAGATCAAGATCTCTGGTTTCGGCCACCGCGTCTATCGAACACTCGATCCGCGAGCCATTCATCTCAAGAAATTGAGCGAAGAACTTGGCAAGCGCACGGGGCACGTCGAACTTTTCGACAAGTCATCGAAAATCGAGCAGACCGTTCACGACCTGAAGGGCCTTAACGCGAACGTCGATTTTTACTCAGCGTCGACTTACTACTCGCTCGGCATTCCGATCGATCTGTTTACTCCGATTTTTGCCGTCAGCCGGATGTCGGGCTGGACCGCTCACATTCTGGAGCAGTATCGGAACAATCGTCTGATTCGTCCCCGGGCGGACTACACGGGTGCTCCGGATGGGCAGAAATGGGTGCCTATCGATCAGCGCCAGTGAGAATTCCGGGGGCAGTTTAGCCTCCCGAATTTCGTCGCTGCTCTCGTTCTCCGAGAATGCACGATCTTAACTTTTTCAGGAGCAATCTCGATCTCATTCGGGACCGGCTTCAAACGCGCGGATACACGCTTGACGTCGACCAGTTCCGCGCGCCTGGATGCTGAACGCCGCCAATACGTGACAGAAGCCGAAGGGCTGAAGGCGCAAAGGAATCAGGCGACGGCTGAGATCGGCAAGCTCAGGAAGGCCGGGCGAAGACACAACAGAGCGGCAGGCCCAGGTTCGTGCAATGGGCGAACGCATCGCCGAACTGGATGAACAGGTCACGCGGCTGGACGCTTCGTTTCGCGATTTCCTGAGCCATGTACCCAATCTTCCCGACGAGACGGTGCCGGTCGGGAAGTGATGAACGCGACAACCAGGAAATCTTGCGTTGGGGTGAGATACCAAGCTTTCGCGTTTCCGCCGCAGCCGCACTGGGACTTAGGTGCGAATCTCGGCATCCTGGATCTCGAACGAGCGGCAAAGATCGCGGGCGCCCGCTTCGCGGTGTATTGGGACACTGGGAGCGCGTCTCGAACGCGCACTCGCCAACTTCATGCTCGACCTGCATACGAGAGAGCACGGATACACCGAAGTTTTGCCTCCGGTGCTGGTCAATTCGGCAAGCCTTTACGGAACAGGGCAATTGCCGAAGTTCGCCGAAGACCTGTTTCGGTGCGAAAAGCACGATTTCTGGCTTGCTCCCAACGGCGGAAGTTCCTGTTACGAACCTGTTCCGCGACGAGACGCTGGACGCCGATTCCCTGCCCGTATCGCTGTGTGCCTACACATCCTGTTTTCGGAGTGAGGCCGGGTCGTATGGCCGCGATGTACGCGGGATCATCCGTCAGCATCAATTCCAAAAGGTCGAACTCGTGAAGTTCACACGTCCGGAGCAGAGCAAAGACGAACACGAGAAGCTAACGCGAGATGCGGAAGACGTACTGCAGCGACTGAAGCTTCCGTTTCGGCGCGTCGTGCTTAGCACCGGCGACACGGGATTTAGTTCCGCGAAGACGTACGACATCGAAGTCTGGCTTCCGGGACAGAACGCATACAAGGAAATTTCGTCCTGTTCGAATTTCGAAGCGTTTCAGGCCCGGCGTGCGCAAATCCGCTACAAGGGCGGGAAAGCGAAATCCGACTTCCTGCACACGATCAACGGCAGCGGCTTGGCTGTTGGCCGGACTTGGGTCGCAATCGTTGAGAATTATCAGCAGGCGGACGGAAGCGTACTGGTTCCGGAAGCTCTGCAGCCGTATCTGCAAACCGATCGCATCACGGCCGTACAAACGCCCGGCCAAATAAGTCGGGCTTGACCGCGTCTTCCATCCGTTCACAAGCGGAACGGATTTTTCGCTATTTTTCCGGAAGCAGTTGATTTCCAAGGTCTTACGGACCGCTGTAGTGCCCGGTTCGTGAAATAGAGTCGCATCCTTCGCCCCATCGCCCTATGCTCCACTAAAGTCGCTCCCGGTCTCCGGGCGGCTTTGAAGCGAGGCAACTTGACTAAACTCAGGCATCTATTCGACGGTTCTCATTTGCACAACACTGCTCGTCCTTTGCGCCAGCGCACAAACGACAACACAGATCGTTGACACGGTCTTGAACACGGACGGAACGCCGTTCAACGGTACCGTTGTGATCACGTGGACCGGGGGAACGACGGGTAGTTCACCGGCACCCTACAGTACGTCGGCAAAGATCTACAATGGCGCGCTTTCGGTGAGCCTGGTGCCGTCGGTTGCCTCCGTCTTCCTCCGCTTTTTACGTTGCGACGTTCAATAGCCGGGACGGGCTGACGAGCTGGGTCGAAACCTGGCAGGTTGGACCAAGCACCAGCCCGCTTGACGCTGGCGCAAGTACGAACCACTTTGCCGTCGCTCCGGGAGTTCGTCAAGTACACGGCAGTCTCGATCGGCCAAGTAACCGGTTTGAGCTCATATCTCAACGCTCTTTCAACGTCTCTCAATACCGTGACCTCCAGCTTCAGCGGGTTTAACACAACGCTCGCCGGCTTGGGAACGTCGGTATCCAACCTGAATGCCACCGTCAACAACATCATCAACAATGCGACTCCGGGCGGCGGCGTCAGGAACTCCGGGCTTCATCGACAACGAAGTACCTCTCGGAACGATCGACGGAAACAACACTGTGTTTTCGTTGTCGAATTCGCCCAATCCTTCGACCAGCCTCATGCTGTTCATCAACGGTGTGCTTCAGACAAACGGAACGGATTACTCGCTCGACGAGCAATCGGATCACTTTCGCGTCTGCAAGCAAACCACATGCGGGCGACGTTCTGCAGGCCTCGTATCGGCTCGGAACGACGAGCACGATCACGTTCGTTGACGGAGCCACGCCGAGCGGAACGATGAACGGCACGAATCTTTCGTTTACGCTTCCTTCTACGCCGAATCCCGGCACCAGCGTCAAGATTTACAAGAACGGCATTCTGCTGATGCCGAACCTGGATTACACGCTCAGCGGAGCAAGTCATTACGTTTTCAAGCTCGGCCGGTGCACCAGTTGCCGGGGATTCGTTACAAAGCTATTACCGAATCACGAACCATTAAGGTAACGTTCGAGATCCGGCTTGATCTGCGCCTGAACAGCCGGATCATTCAAGTTGCTTAGGTCGACCAGCCGTGGAGACAGAAACATGTCCTTCTGGACACTCTGTTTCTCAATCGCCTTCACGGCCTGGTCGACCGCCGTTTCTCCCATCCGAAACGGATCCTGAATCACCAAGCGAATTGATTACGCCAGCTTTCAGCTGGTCAATCAACATCGGACTCGAATCAAACCCCACCAACTTGATCTTTCCCGCGTAATTCTTCAATGCCTGGCTTGCGCCGGCGCTCCCGCTCTCATTCGAAGCGAAGATTCCATCCAGATCGGGATGCGCGGTCAGCATATTTTCCGTGACACTCCGCGCATACGGCCGGACTCGCCATCCCAAAGCGCTCGTCCAAGATCTTGATCGCCGGGAAATTTCGTGTTCAACTCCGACCGGAAACCATCCTCACGCGCTGTAGTCGACGCGCCACCCGGCACGGTTTTGATCATCACAACCTTTCCCTTCCCTTTTAGAATCTGCCCCATGCGATCCGCCGCCATAGATCCACCCAGGAAATTGTCGGTCGCAACAAAGCTCGTATAGTTCTGCGAATCGAGACCTGAATCGTAGATGACGACCGGAATTCCCGCAGCCCTTGCGCGGTTCACCACAATCTTGAACGCCGAGCGGTCGGAGGGCGCGAGAACAATCGCGTCAACCTGGCGGTTGATCATCGTTTCTACTATCTTCATTTCACCCGCGATGTCAGTTTCCGCGGGCGGCCCATCCCAAACAATGTCGACTTTGTGGTCCCAGCCGCCCTTCACGGCGCCCGCATGAACGCTCTCCCAAAACAGATCGCCAGTCGCTTTCGGTATGACGGCTACTGTCGTCTTGTGCGTGCGGTTGCAGCCCGAACTCAAAAGAGCCAGTGGCAAAGAGGAGCAGCGCCCAAGCACGAGTTGAAACTTGACGCCCGATGTGGAATCTCATAGTCGATCGGTGTATGACTGCAGTACCTGTCATAGCTTATCGATAAGGAGAGAAATGCAACTTGGACTCGTCGGCCTTGGCCGTATGGGCGCGAACATGGTGCGCCGGTTACAAAAAGGTGGACACAAATGTACCGTTTTCGACCTTAACGCCGAAAACGTCAAGAAAGCTTGTTGGTGAAGGCGCAGGCGGTGCGAGTTCTCTCGAAGAATTGGTAAAGCTGCTGCCCTAAGCCGCGGGTCGTCTGGGTGATGGTTCCGGCGGGTAAGCCCACCGAGAACACCGTTCAGATTCTTGCGCGCAGCATGGAAGCGGGCGACATCATCATTGATGGCGGCAACAGCTTTTACAAAGACGACATTCGGCGGGCTTGCGAGTTCAAGAAGATCGGCATCGGATACTGCGATGCCGGAACAAGCGGCGGCGTATGGGGCGTAGAACGAGGCTATTGCCTGATGGTGGGCGCCGAAGAAGACACGTTCGCCACCATCGAACCGATTATCAAGACACTGGCGCCCGGCCTAGGAACCATCGACCGCACGCCAGGGTTTGACAAGACAGGAAGCACGGCCGAGCAGGGCTATCTCCGGGTCGGTCCTCCCGGATCGGGCCACTTCGTCAAGATGATCCACAACGGGATCGAGTACGGCATCATGCAGGCCTATGCCGAAGGCTTCGACATCATGATCAACAAGAACTCAGAGAAGCTGCCGAAGGACGAGCGCTACGAGTTGAACATCCGCGACATCGCAGAGCTTTGGCGGCGAGGCAGTGTTGTGGGATCGTGGCTGCTCGACCTGACGTCCATGGCACTCACGGAAAATCCGAACCTGTCGAATTTCACGGGATTTGTGGAAGATTCCGGAGAGGGACGTTGGACCATCAACGCCGCAATCGAAGAAGCTGTTGCAGTCGAGGTTCTCGCCTCCGCACTGTTCACGCGCTTCCGTTCGCGTACAGAACACACCTTCGCGGAAAAAGTGCTCTCCGCGATGCGCTCGAAGTTCGGCGGGCACGTGGAACTCGCATCCGGAGGTTAAGCCTACTCCAGTTCCGGTCCGGTCGGAGTGATCTTTACAGGCATGACATAGGTGGACAGCACCTTCGTTCCAATGAAAGACACTTCGACCATCTCTCCGTGTTGCGTCGCCTCCCGCTGATACTGATCGAAAACGAAGTTTCCCAGCGAGTAAAAGATCTGGTGTCCCCGGTAGGTCTCGGCTGCCTGTACCACGTGCGGATGATGGCCGATGACCAGGTCCGCACCGGCATCGATCGCCGCGTGCGCAAAAGCAATCTGGTCTTTCGACGGCTTTCGGCATGTACTCGATGCCATGATGCATGGAAACGATCACGACGTCTGCCCGGCTCGCGGAGCGAACGAACATCCCGGGCCATTACCTCCGGGTCTGCAATCGCTATCCGGTCGTCGAGATCCTTCCAGTTGCCGTTCTTCTGGTCGTAGGTATACGCGAGGAATCCGAAGCGGACTCCCTTACTCGTTACCACCACTCCTTCGTGCGTTTGGCGTGCCGAGTCGCCGCTCCCGACCGGACAGATTCCGTGCGACCGCAGCCATCCGACCGTGTATTCGACCCCATGAGCGGCACAATCTCGCGAATGGTTGTTGGCCGTCGATGCAACCGTCACTCCGCCAAGCTGCAGAGCCGCGATCATTTCCGGCGCTGCATGGAAGATCAGCCCATCGTCGTGATACGGCCCTTTGTCCGAAAACGGCGTTTCGAGATTGATGAACGTGATGTCCGCCGCTGAAGTCAAAGGAGCAATTTTGCGAAAAGGTAGCGCCGGATCTTTGGCAGCAAGCATTGCGCGCCGCACCGCGCGCGAGAACATCACGTCACCCGCAAACAGCACCCGGTTGTACGGCAGCTCAGCCCGCGGAGACAGGTTGCGAACCGAAGACGCGGCTTAGGATGGGTGCAGGAAAGACACGCAAGAAGCGCGAGCGCATACCGTAACGCCGCACTAAAGCTTGGCGGCCGCTGCTTTGTCGAGAAACCAAACCGCCTGATCAGAGCCCCGGGTACCCAGCTGGCAGGGATACTGCTTGACATCCTCCGGTCCCGCGCAGCACGTTGAAGAGCGCTTCCGCCTTATCCGCCCCTGCGACCTGCAACACCGTTTGCCGCGCCTTCAGAAGAACACCGGGCAGAAGCGTTACCCGATGGCTCTTCATCTTCTCCACCCAAACCGCAGCCGCGATCTCCGTTCGATTGTCAATCAGTGGCTCGCCCGGGAAAAAGCTCGCTGTGTGTGCATCAGGACCCATGCCGCGATGAATCAAGATCGAATTCGGGAAGTTCACCGGAGCCGAAAAACTCGGTGATTTCCCGCAACGTATCGTCTTGCGCCGCGTCCTCGCGGCTCCAGTTCACCCTGAATCCGATGAACGTTCGAAGCACTGATGTTTGCCGGGCCAATCAGCGTCTCGTTCGCCAGCTTGTAGTTGCTTTGATTGTCGTCGGGCGGCACGCATCGTTCGTCAACCCAGAAGAGATGAACTTTCGACCAATCGAATCCGGATGCAGCAAGGCGGCTGAACAGCAATCGAGGACTGCTTCCGCCCGAGATGGCGAACGTGGCTCCGCCCTTGCTTTGAAGAGCGCCTCGCAAGGTGTCAAGCACAAATGAGGCGCACGCGGAAGCCGCTGATTCGGCGTCCTCGCTGATTCGAAGTGCGCCATCACTCACCGGACAAACTCCCCGGCACGGGAGAAGGCAGCATTGAATGCGCGATCAGCACCGAGAATCGAGAGTTCCTGATGCAGCAAGGAATACAGACCAGGTTCAGCGTACGAATAGCTTCGTTCGCGGCCGGTGGTGCTGGAAAGCGAGCACACTCAGGGCCAGTTCGCTCGAACGTGATCGTCTCGTCGTCCGAGATCATTCGGATCGCATGCAGTCCCGGGTCCGAATCCCTTTGTACCGCTGACGCTGATCTTGGCTTTGCTCACGGAAGCGAACCACCCTGCGGCATACGCCGCACGAAGGCGTGAGCTTGTCTCCGGCGTGGAAGATTTCGATCGTGTGAAAATTCGAGAACTTATTCGTTCGTGCAGGATTGTCGAAGATCTGAGCGAACGGTTCCCGCCAGAAAGTGAGCCGTGCCCACTCCAGATCGGCCAGCATCACGCCCTTCCCGGCGCAATCGCGAGATGAGGGCAAAAGCCGACGCAGGATCTTCGCCCTCCGTATCGATGATCACCTTGCTCGAAAGATCGAGAATCACTTCCAGTCCGGCATTCTGGTCTTCCGTCGCCGCGACATTCAGCGCACCCTTATGCCGGCACCAGAAGATGACGGGCAAATCCGCGACCGTCAGCCCCACCAGTGTCGGGCCCGACATTGGGCCAATGATCGGGACTGGAAAGAATCTCGATCTGTTCGCAACAGATTTGCTGCGCTTTGCCGAACGGCTTCCAGCATTGCGCCAGAACACGAGCCTCCAGGCTGTTCTCGGCGGATTTGTCGATCGCCAGCACAATGCCGCGGCTTGGATGCTCGCGCATCAGCTCGGAAATCATCTGCGATGCAGAGAAGCCGCAATCCGGTTCATCCGTGGCAACGATGAGCGTCATCGCACACGCGCGCATGACGGTTGGCTTTCCCTGGTGACTCTCTTCCTGGCCGAGCGAAGTCCAGAGCTTACCCAGCCCTTTGAGTATGTTTTCCGGATGCGCCGGAAAAATGGCAGCGCTGCTCATGGAATCCTCCAGACGTGTCCCTGACGAGCCAGCATTTCGTCGGACGCTTTCGGCCCCCACGAACCAGCCGGATAATTCGGGAAATCGAATTTGGTCTGCGGCCCAGACGTCCAGAATCGGCTGCACGATCTGCCAGCTCGCATCCACCATATCCTGACGCGTGTACAAGCGTCGGATCACCGTTCATGGCATCGAGCAGCAAAGTTTCGTAGGCGGTGGGCGACCGTTCACCGAAGCTCGAGCCGTAGTTGAAATCCATGGAAACGGGCCGGACGCGCATGCCGCTTCCCGGGCTTTTCGACAGGAAACGGAGCGAAATGCCTTCTTCCGGTTGAATTCGCAAGACCAGGAGATTGGGCCGCGCTTCTCTCGGACCTGATTTCGTTTCCTGCGTAAACAGTCCAAGCGGTGGCGCGTGAAACTGAATTGCGATATCGGTCACGCGCTTCGGCATTCGCTTTCCCGAGCGGATATAGATCGGCACGCCTGCCCAGCGCCAGTTATCGATGAAGAACGTGACAGCAGCGTACGTGTCCGTTTGCGCGTCCGGATTGACGCTAGGCTCCTGACGGAATCCCGGCAGGTCTTGGCCTCCCACCTTCGCTGGTCCGTATTGGCCCGCGACGGCGTACTTCGGACACGTCTTCCGGCTTCATCACGCGAACCGAACGCAGCAGCTTCGCGCGCTCATCGCGAACGTTATCAGCGTCGAACACCGAAGGCGGCTCCATCGCCACTGTCGCCATCACCTGGCTCAAGTGGTTTTGGATCATGTCGCGAAGAGCTCCAGCTTCCTGGTAATATCCTCCGCGTCCCTCTACTCCAATCGATTCCGCGGCCGTGATCTGAATGAAACTGATATATCGCCGGTTCCAAAGCGGTTCGAAAATCCCGTTGCCAAAACGAAAAGCCAGGATGTTTTGAACGGTCTCTTTCCCGAGGTAATGGTCGATACGGTAAACGGCCGATTCATCGAGAACCTTATGGATCTCGACGTTCAGCTTGCGGGCGCTTTCGAGATCGTGGCCGAACGGCTTCTCGATAATCACGCGGCGCCAGCCATTGCCTTCCGTCAATCCATGATCGCCGAGCGCCTTGATCGCTTCGGCATAGTAGCTCGGCTGAGTAGAAAGATAAAAGAGGACGTTGCCGGCCGTCTGATGCGATTTCTCTACTTCGTCCAGCTTTTGCGGATCTCGATCGTAGGACTCGGGATTGCTGAGGTCTCCCGGTACATAGAACAGAGCACTGAGCGAAGGACCTCCAGACATCCTCGTCGAAAGGAGCTTCCTCCAGAAACTTCGAGACGGATTCCCGCATCCGTTCCCGAAACTGATCGTCGGACATCGGCGTTCGCGAACTTCCGATGACAGCGAATTCCGTTGATATGCGTCCGCTCGAAGAACAATCGGTAGAGCGAGGGCAGCAGTTTGCGCTTCGAGAGATCGCCGCTCGCTCCGAAAATGACAATTGCACAAGGCGGCACACGACGCTCAAAACGCAGGGGATCCTGGAGAACATTCTCCTCGGTGCTGGGAATTACGGCAACGCTCATGTCTGACTTTGATCATAATGCTTGGCGACGCCGTTTTGATTCCAAAATTTGACGATCTGGACTCGGAAGCAGTCCACGTTAGACTGGTGTCACAAGCTCTCAAGGTAATCGCGCGCCTTTTCACCTACGACGCGCACTTTCATGGCAAATCCAAATACCGTCCTCGCGGTTCTGAGCGACCTGATGTTCCGAGTGAAGATCGAGGAAGCGGCGAAGCGGGCAGGATTACAAACGATCTTTGTTCAATCGCAAGCAGACGCTCTGTCGCAAGCCAGGGAAGGACCGGCCGTCATCATCTTCGACCTGAATTGCGCGCAGACCGAACCTCTGGACACAATCAGGAAGTTAAAAGCGTCCGACGAGACTAAGGCGATCAACCTTGTCGGTTACGTCTCCCACGTCCAGGCTGATCTGAAGCAAGCAGCGCAGGACGAAGGATGCGACGTCGTCGTCGCACGGTCCGCCTTCTCACAGAACCTGCCAACGATTCTCCGGCGTTATCACAATGGTAACGAAGTTCAACGGCGATCTGCCTCTCGACGCGAAAGACGATATGATCGAGAAGCATCTTTAACAATTCTTCGCAATTTAGGAGGAGTACGTGTATGCGCGCTTTAGGTCTTCTTTCGAGTGTTGCGGCTTTGGCTGCGGTGAGCCTGATCACCAGGCCGGCGTTTTCGGCGTCTGAAACGATGCCGCAAGTTGGTCAGACGGCACCCGACTTTACGCTTCCTTCACAGGACGGCACCAACATTAGTCTGAAAGATTTTCGCGGTAAGTATGTCGTTCTGTATTTCTACCCGAAAGACAAAACAACGGGCTGCACCATCGAGGCGCATAACTTCCAGCGCGATCTGTCCAAGTATGACCAGGCAAACGCCGTTATCGTTGGGGTGAGCGTGGATACAACGATCGAGTCACAAAGAATTCTGCGCAGAACAGAGCCTGACCTTCAAGCTGCTTGCTGACACGGACAAGAAAGTTGTGGATCAGTACGGCTCGATGATGGAGATGAAGGGAAACAAGATAGCGGCGCGCAACACGTTCCTGATCGATCCTCAAGGCAAGATCGTTAAAGAATGGACAGGCGTGAAGCCACAAACTCACAGCGAAGAAGTTCTGGAAGCCTTGAACTCACAGCCGAACAAGTAAGGTATTAATGGCTGGCTGACAGCCGTACGTCTATGGCTATCAGCCAGTCTTAATTTTCTTAGATCTTCCCTTTACTCCAACCAGGACCAGAATCAAAGCTCCGCCAACGGCAAGGGTAAGTGCCGACGGCTCAGGCGCTAGTTCTCCGTAGCCCACGATGTAGCCGCTGCTCGGACTAATAGCGAACGGCTGGGACCAAACAAAGCCGGGCAGCGTCTGGAGTCCGTTCGAAGCACTCCATGTGTAAGTCTGACTTGCCAGAGGATTGTCCGAGGTTCTTCCAATCACCGTCCCGTTGTTGTCGATCCCAAGCGCAACGTCAGGCCCGATTATTTTCATCCCATCGACGTCCCAAAGCACTGCGTCCGAGCCACAGTACCCGACCGACTGACCCAAGTCGTTCAAAGCATAAACATTGCCGCTTGAGCATCCTGGCAGCGCAGACACAACACCGTTTTGCCAAATAACCGGCTGACCTTCGGAATATCCGACGATGGTTCCAGATTCGTTGATGTCGGTCGGCTCTGCAGTGCTATGGCCCGGCAAGTTGCTGAGCTGCGTCGCAGTTCCGTTTTGCCACAGGATTGGAATGACACCCGAGTTAGCATATTGAAAGCCAACGATCTGCCCCTGTTCATTCAGTGTGTTCGCGAATCCTCCGACGATTCCAAAAGGTCCAACAATCCCGGGCAAGATACCAAGATCAATGATGTTGCCGTCGATCCATGCAGTTGGTCGGATCAAGCCTGCTGACGATCGAGGCACCAACGACGTCGCCACCGTTGTTGATGCTGTTTCCAATACTCTCCGGGAATCCGGATAGCGCTCCTAGCGGCGTAAAAGCAGAACCGTTCCAGGTCGCCGTGGTGCGCCGAAGATTAGTGGCATCCTGCACTGCGCCGGTCGCAATACCATGGTCGTTGATGCTTTTGTTGGTGGCCGGAAGAAACTGGCCGGAATAGTAAGTTTGGGTTGCAACGAGCCCGTCATGCCAGATGAACGTGACAGTTTCTGCTCTGGCTGGTAAACCGATCGCGATAGCTGCACAGAGCACCGCAAAAGGACTGCGAATCATCTGGAGTTACTGTACCTTACGTTTCGGTGCTTTCGAAGGCGCTCGCAGCTGTTCCGGGAACTCCAGAATCGTCAGATGCCTCTAACTAAGTAGCTCGAACTTTTGGCAGTCCCTCGCGTTCGAGCAAGGGGAGATCTGCATGCGTTCTCGATATTTCTGGCGACTTGGTTTGCTCGTGACGTCCATTGCCTTTTCCGGGCTCGCGGGCAGCCGGTTGCTTTCGGGAGCCGATTTGCCGATCAAGCGCGTCACCCTCTACAAGCACGGAATCGGCTTTTTTGAACGTGAGGGCACCGTTTCGCCCGGCGAGGAAGCGCGCCTCGACTTTAAAACGTCGGATATGAACGACATCCTGAAATCACTGATGGTCAACGATTTATCCGGCAACCGCGTGCTTGGAATCCGGTACGACTCGAACGAAACTCTCGAACAACGGTTAAACGGATTCCCATTTACGGTCGGAAATGGACAACTCATCAGTGCATTCCTGGACGGCTTGAAGGGAGCGAAAATCGAACTGAAAGCGGCGGACCGCCCGATCTCAGGAACGATTTTGAGTGCTCGATCGCTTGAAACAGGTCCTGGCTCCGATCGAAAAATGCTTCGCGAACAAGTCTCCTTGCTTCTCGATTCCGGAGAAATCGCCACCTACGATCTGGGCGCGGTCGCTTCCTTGCGGCTTCTTGATCCGCAGTTGCAAACACAGCTAAAAAAATATTTGCAAGCTGTGAACGAGGTTCGCTCACTCGACAAAAGAAGCGTGTATATCGAAGCTCCGGCAAATGGGCAGCGCAATCTCGATGTACGGTATGTCACGCCCGCAGCGATCTGGAAATCATCGTACCGGCTCTCCCTTGACCCGCAACACTGCAATCTCGAAGGCTGGGCAATCGTCGATAACACGACTGATGAGGATTGGAGCAATGTACAGCTCTCCGTGGTTTCCGGCCGGCCAATCTCATTTATCAGTCAATTGGATACACCGAGATATGGACAGAGACAAGTAGCCGAGTTGCCGGAAGACAAGGCAGCGGGACCTGTCGTTTATGGAGGGAGCGTTGACGCTGCCAAAGCGGAAGCGCCGGCGTCGTCGCAGGAGTGGCAGAAGCGCCAGCACCACCTCTTCAACAGCACTCCGCGCTCATGGCCGCAAAACCCTCGCCCAAGCAGAGCTTCAGGCGCCCAGACGGTAATTCGCTCGCACAATCCACTGTCGAAGGCGCAACGGGAGAGCAACTCGGCGAATTATTCGAATACAATTTCGCGCAACCAGTTACCGTCAAGCGCAGCCAATCGGCGATGCTTCCCTTTCTGCAAGGACCCATCGCTGCTCGCAAGTTACTGATCTACAGCTCGACCGGTAGCGAGCACCCCGTGAACGCGGCGGAGATCACCAACAACACAAACAAAACGTTGGACGGCGGCCCGGTAACGGTGTACGACGGCGGCGCATACGCAGGCGAGGCGTTGGTGGAGACGTTAAAAGCTAATGACAAGCGGCTGATCGGTTACGCCGTGGATTACGGCACACGCGTCACAACTGCCTTCGATAGCCCGAACCAGGCTATTCGCGAGATACACGTAGCCGATGGAGTGTTACAAATGCGCTACGCGGATCACCAGACTCGTACCTACACAATCAAGAACGTCGATGCAAAAGCGAAGACTTTGATCATTCAACAGGAAGGCGTCGAGCAATACACGATACTCTCGCCGAAGCCGCTCGAGCGCACGGCGTCTGCCTATCGTTTCGAAGTCTCAGTACCGGCCAACGGCACACAAACGCTGAAGGTAGAGGGCGAGCATGTGTATCTCAACACCACGGAAGTCGTGAGCGCTACGCCCGACTTCCTGTTGACTCTGGTGCAGAATAAGCAACTAAGTGAAACCGGGCGAAAGCAACTGACCCGCGTTCTCGAACTGAAACGGCAGGTAGTCCAGACGGATGCCGATCTGCGGGCGGTAGAAACTCAGTTGAAAGATCTGACGAATGATCAGACACGGTTGCGTCAAAACATCGATAGCTTAAACCGTGTGAGTGGGCAAGAAGAGCAGGTTCGCCGATATTCCTCGGGCTTGGCTGCGAACGAGGCACAGATCGCAAGTCTGCGCGATCGTCAGCGCAACCTGTCACAGCAGAAATCAGCGCTGGACTCGGAGATCGGCGCGGCCGTAGCCGCGCTCACCTTCTAACTTCCGACTAGGCGGGAATTTTCGTTTGGCTATTGGCCAGCTCGAACTCACTGGCTTTGCGCGGTCCGCCGTTCAAGCCGAGTTTGCTGCGCAGCTCGATCTCGATCGCTTTGCCCAGTTCCGGCCGATCGGTCAGAGTCTGCCGGGCATTGTCCCTTCCCTGCCCGATGCGCTCACCTTTGAAGCTGTACCAGGAACCGCTCTTTTCCACGACAGCGTTTTGTGCGCCGAGATCGAGCAGGTCGCTTTCGCGTGAAATTCCTTTGCCGTAGAAAATGTCGACTTCTACTTCGCGGAACGGTGCGGCGACTTTATTTTTTACGATCTTGACCTTCGTGCGGTTCCCGATGACGGTCTCCCCATCCTTGATCGCGGTATTACGGCGCACTTCCACGCGCACGGAAGCGAAGAACTTCAACGCTCTGCCGCCGGTGGTGGTCTCCGGATTACCAAACATCACGCCGATCTTTTCGCGAAGTTGGTTGATGAAGATCAGGCAGGTACCGGCCTTCGAGACGGAGGCGGTCAGCTTACGAAGTGCTTGCGACATCATGCGAGCCTGTAGGCCCATGTGACTGTCGCCCATTTCACCTTCAACTTCAGCTTTGGGAGTAAGCGCCGCCACAGAGTCGATCACGATCACGTCGAAAGCTTGGGAAACAACGAGCGCTTGAGCGATCTCGAGTGCCTGCTCCCCGTAATCGGGCTGCGAAACAATCAGATTTTCGGTATCAACGCCCAGATTTGCCGCGTAGGTCGGATCGAGAGCGTGCTCCGCATCGATGAACGCCGCGGCTCCGCCTGCCTTCTGCGCTTCGGCAATCGCGTGCAACGCGAGCGTGGTTTTGCCTGACGATTCGGGGCCGAATATTTCGATCACCCGGCCGCGGGGAAATCCGCCCGCTCCGAGAGCATTGTCGATCCCGATAGAGCCAGTCGTAATCACCTCAACCGGGAGCGCGGCGCGCGAACCCAACATCAGAACGGAGCCCTTTCCGAACTGCTTATCCATCTGTGCCAGCGTGGCTAGAATCTGTCTACGGCGATCGTCCATGTTTGCCTTTGCAATCAGGAAGTCGCCGCCAGCCCGTCCGTATCTCGCCCCAGCTTCAGATTAAAAATCACTCTGATACGCCGGAACGCACAACGGACCGCGGAGCTGCCTCGACAAGACGCGAGTCGGCACAAGCCGTATCGCATAAAAGCTCGGAGGTCTCCTTGGCGTGAGCCCCTCACCTGCCACCGTGCTGCTGTTGAAATGAGCAAGCTCTTTTCTCAGACAGCTTACCGCTGCGGTTGAGGTTCGGTTTGGAGGGCAATCGCCCAGGCAAAGCCCAACAGTTCACGGCAATGGCGGTGACGATTTGCGGTTTATTTTTGCCGGCGGCCGCAAGTTTTTTGTAGCGCGTACACAAACGCCATTGTGCTTTCCACGCGATGTCTTTGATTTGCTGATCCAGACCCTGTTGCCGCTTCAGCAAGAAGCCGCCCACCCAAGTTTGTGTTGATAGGCCCAAGCCGCTTCTACCATGACGCGCCGCAGATGTGCATTGCCGGTTTTAGTGATCCCGCCTCGTTGGACGCGTTGCCACTCGAGTATTCGCTCGAGACCAGACCGCTGTAACTCATCAACTGACGAGGATTTTGGATCGGCTGAGCGAACCCGTTTCGGCCACAATGGTCACGGCTGTCATCTGCGCCACGCCGCGCAATGCTTGCAGGCGGCAATCACGGAACGAATTTGCTCGGCGCCGTGGCAACGAGCTGGTCAATGGCCTTCTCCAGACGGCGATGCGCTCACCGGCATGATGCACTTCGTGGACATAGTCCGCAAGCGTCGCCTCGAGTGCCGGTTGCTCAAAGCGTACGTAGTCATGCAGCCACGTCATGTATTTCGCGGTCCATTTTTCTTTGATGTTCGCCGGCGCCTGAGCGCCGTGCCGCAGCAGAAACTTCCCCGCCGTTGCCGAGCTCGCTGCTGATCCTGCTTGGCGTCTTCGCGCGCTCGTACCAGATCGCGCAAATCTAAAGAATTGCCCGATCCGGGTTGGACCCGGGCAAACTAGTCTCTCTGCAGTACCTTAGTACTCTTTACGCTGGGCAAAGTTCGGGCGTAAGATTCGAACTTACCTTCGATGCTTAGGGCCTCAGGTTTCTACCGACTCGTAGCTCTCGCTTCTGTCATGTTCGCGACGGCCACATTCCAGCCTTGGCGGCTCCGTCCTTCGCTTGGATCGGGCCTGGAAAACGTATCTCAATCGAGCGACTGGCTTTTGCATCAGCTATCCCTCTCGATGGGCAAAAAGCGAGACGTATGACGGATCGGGTTTAGCCGTCACGGCTGGCATTAAGAAGCATTCTCCAATTCCGGTCGGTTCCATGGATGTGAGCGCGCTCGCCCTCCCGCTAACGCAAGCTCATTCCGTGTCGCTCGCGCTCGACGACGATTTCGATACGCAATTGGCGGGGCTGAAGAAGTTCGCTCGCGCGCAAAAAGTAGAGGTACTTGAGAAACGCAACCTCTTGCTCGGAGCAAATCCGAGCCTCTTTGTAAAGATTCGCTACCTTGACCCGCGAGACCGGAGATTTTGGATCGATGAAGTAATCTTCGCCCGGCGCGAGCACCTCACCTATCGTCTAGAGCTAGAATCCCGAGTTGATCAGCTTGAGCGATTCGAAGCCAATTTCACCCATTTTGTGAACTCGTTCCAGATGGAATGCGGGAGCCCGGCGAGTTCCGTGAGCAGCTTCAAACGTCTCTGCGTACCGTCTTGCCCAATAGGTGCCGGGCCTTGGAAATGGCCTGCGCCTCAGCCTCTTCCGGGGTAGTTGCCGAAAACCGCGCCAGACAAGCGCCCGGTGAGACGTTGTCGGCCTGGCACACGTACTTTTCGCCAACACGGTAGCTCGTCAAGCGTACGGGCCAGCCATTCAGCTCAATCTGGCGCTCCGAGAAATTCTGGGAGTGGCCGGCGCTCGGTGCTGCGGCTTCGCCCGTCATGCTGACACCGCCTTTGCTGCTCCGCGTTCCACCGGGACGCCGACCAGATTGCCCCACTCCGTCCAGGAACCGTCGTAATTGGTCACGTTCGAAAGCCCGAGCAGGTACTTGAGCACGAACCAGGTATGGCTCGACCGCTCGCCAATACGGCAGTAAGAGATGACGGGTCGATTGTCACCCACTCCCTCGGCGGCATACAGCGCTTTCAGCTCCTCAAAGCTCTTGAACGTTCCGTCGTCGTTGCAAGCTTTCCCCCAGGGAACGCTGCGCGCGCCAGGAATGTGCCCGCCTCGTTGACAAGTTTCGGGCAAACCGGGAGGAGCCAGAATCTCGCCGGTAAACTCCTGCGGGCTCCGGACATCCACGAGCGAGACTCCGCCTTTCTTCACGGCTTCCAGAACCTGGGGCAGGAACGCTCGCAAAGACAGGTCCGGCTCTTCGGCTTTGTAGGTGGTTGCCGTCGTAGGACGGGACCTGGTCGCGTCAGCTCTCGACTCTCCGCCAGCCACTTCTTGCGGCCGCCGTTCAGCAGTCGAACATCCTTGTGGCCGTAGATCTTCAATTGCCAAAAGGCCCAGGCGGCAAACCAGTTATTGCTATCGCCGTAGAGAACGATGGTCGTGTCGCGATCAATCCCGGATTTCGAAAGGAGAGCTTCCAGTTGCGCCTTCGGCAAGATGTCCCGCTGTACCGTGTCGCATAGCTGGGTTGTCCACGCCCAGGCGATCGCGCCGGGAATGTGGCCCAGATCGTAAGCCCCCGTATCGACATCCACCTCGACAATACGGATTCCCTTATCATTCAAGTGGTTAGCAAGCCATTCGGTTTCGACGAGGACCTCGGGATGAGCATACTGGGCCATGAGCTTAAGTTATCATGGCCAAGTCTATCGGGATACTTACGATCGAACACGCTACGGTCGCGCGGTGGTTGACGTACTCTGCGAATTACTGGAATTGTTGCTGTTCGTAGACCAACCGTTGTTCGAGGAGCCGGCTGAATTGGTGGTCGAGTTTCCGAATCCGTTGTTTGAACTCCCGAAACCATTGTTGGAATTCCCGAACCCGCTGTTCGAGTTCCCAAACCCGCTGTTCGAGTTGCCGAAGCCGTTGTTGGAATTTCCGAAGCCGCTGTTGGAATTTCCAAAGCCGTTGTTCGAGTTGCCAAAGCCGCATTAGTTGGTGTTCGAGTTGCCGAACCCGCTATTCGAATTCCCGAACCCGGAATTCCCGAAGCCCGAGTTGCCCGGGGTTCCGCTTCCCTGGCCAAGCCCGTGTTGCCCGGATTGGAGGCACCCGCGGCTGCTCCCGTCTGATTCAGAGCGCCGGCCGTCTGCCGTGCGGCATCCTTCGCTCATGTCGTACACGAACTCCCAGAGCTTGTATCGACTTTGATCGTTTACGGTTTTGATCGCTGCTCCGTCTGCCAGACTCGCCACGCCCGCGATACCGCCGCTTTGCATTCTCCCCATCGCGGACGACGAAGAAGACGTCGTCGAACCAAAACCAGCCGTGTTTGAACGCCGGAGCCTGGGCGGTTACTGAAGGGGCTGTTTTGGTTGTTCGTGCCACCACCGTCTCTGAGGCACATTCTGCCCTACCCTGACCTGCACTCCGGGCCCATTTTGGACGCTGGCATTCGGGTCGGTGTTGTTGGGTAGTGGAGGGTTCGACGACTGGTCAGAAACACCGGGGACACCCGGAACTGGCACCGATCGCCCCCGTCCCGCCGGTTGCCCCGTTTGCTGCGATAGCAGCGGCGCGCTGACGCATGGCAGCTCCGGACGGAACCGGTGGCGCTCCTGAACTGTGTGCGTTGGCATTCAACGACGAGAGATAGCCGCCGAAACCTCCGTTGCCGCTGTTTCCGCTGCCGGAATTGAAACCGCCAACAGCTCCGCTGTTCTGGCCTGGCTGACCTGCCGAAGCGATTGCTATTGCTGCTCCCGTTGCCATTATTCGGCGACGGTCCGGAGTTGAATCCTCCGAAAGCCAGAATTTGCGGAAGCGTTGTTACCGACGCCGCCGAAACCTGCATTCGAGGGGTCCGGAAGAACCAAACCCGGTATTCCCAGGGGAGTTGCCGTTCGGGTTCCCTAACCCATTGGTTCCGTTCGTACCATTGCGCCGGATTTGCCGCCGGGCGAGCCACTTTGGAATCGATGATGATTCCGCCCGGCCCTGCGTGCAAGAGCCGCCAATCGTCTTTTCCAGTAAAGGGATCTTTGAACCGCTTGCGCAGGAAACGCATGCGGTTTGTGTTCTCCATCGCTTCGAACGAAGGCGGATACTGGCCTATTTTGCGGACGTAGAGTTTCACGCCGCGCGCATACTCATTCCCGCGATCGATCAGAGTCTGTTCTTTCTCCGCTTTGCGATTCAAAGGTCACAACGGGCAGTTCCGCGTACAAGCTGATTGCGATAATTGCCGCGAAAACAAATACGATCAGAAGCGCGGACCCGCGCTCGCTATCCTCGGCTCGTACCGGTCTTTTGTCTCGGGAATCAAGAGCTGCTCATGGATTTGCAACCGGAACGACGGGCAAAGCTTGACCCTGTCGCAACTGGGTATCCTCAATCCGGGCGCTCGTCGGCGTAAGCTCTACCATCGAGAAAGCGCTGCTTCACAACCTGGCCTTCAGAAACAACCAATACGTTGTCACCGTCCAGGAACAAGCCCGAATTCGTCTTTCCGACCTCAGCCGGCCGAACGAAACCGTAATATCGCAACGGTATGTTAAGCGGCGGCGGCGCAGGCTTTGCATGCGGCAACAGCCGGCGCTGGCCCGGGCAATGGTTTGGGCATGATCACCGGCCCCTTGATGGGCGGCGCCGTTGCAGCCAGGGGTGCCGCTTGAATCTCGAAAAGACTGCGCGTCGAAGGCGACTGCTGTACGGCATGCAACCGGCTGAGCAAATCCAGGTGCAACGTCGGATCGATATCGCCTCGAGTCGCATCAACGGGTCGCAATCGCAGTGTTCCGCGATCGTTCGCAAGCTGATTCGTCGATCGTCGCGCGTTGGTGGCTCGAGCTTTCGGAGCAGCAACCGCCGGCGGGCGGCGTAACACGCCGGAGTATCGGTTTGCACCGAGGCGGACGAGCGGGCTCGGAGAACTCGGAACATCCTCCGATCGCGAGTTATACCAGAACAGAAGTGCCGCGATTGCGATCAGCCCGCCGACCAGGATCTTTGGGTCGACCCCGATCTTCATTCCGAATACTCTTGTGCTCGATGCGCTCATTGCTGCCCTCGCATCGTCTGCACGCCGTTGTCCCGGATCACGGCTTGAAAGCGGATCGAGGTATTGATCTGGTTGCCTTTCTGCTGAGGCGCAGCCGTAATGTTCTCGAGCATGATCAGCATCGGCGAATGGTCCACCTCATACAAGAATTTCTTCAGGTTCTCGTAGGTGCCTTCGTAATTGGCCGTGCTGTTCAAAAGGTTCAGATCGGCCGATCCTTCAATCGGCTCTTCGTTGTAAACGGCATCCCGCTCCTGCAGCCCGGACGCCTTCGCCATACGCTGAATCTCTGCAATGACCGCTGCCGTAAGCCAAGCGCTTGGGAGGACATATTTGGTTTCGAAATCGGACGATTCATTGCCGCCCAATTGCACCTTGGCCGAGACCGTCTTTCAATCTCCTGGTTCGAGCCTTGCGCGGAGGCGATTTCGCTTCTGAGCTGCTCGCTTTGCGCAGTCAGCTCCCGCCGCGTGCCCCCGGGGGGAGCAATGTAGAAATAGAACGCAACCAGGTTCAGGACCACCAGCACCGCCCACCGCAATCTGCAGCCATCGGCGAACTTCGGAAGGAGCGGCTACCGCCTTTGCCGGAAAACAACGAGCTAAAGTTTCTGAGCATAGGCAACGGTGACCCGGAATTTGAAGAGCGGATCGTTCTGAGTTGGGGGCTGTTGGCCAAGCACCTGTGCTGCGCCAAACAACGGCGATTGCTGCAAGCGCTTCAGAAGTTCGATAAAGGTCTCCGGCTGAGCGGTACCGACGATCATGTCGAGTAAGACCCGGTTTGTGCCCGTCGAGTCCTGGCCGCTGACCTGCGGCAAACGCAACCCTTCCAGGCGCATGTTCGCAGGAAGAGTCTTTTCGAGATCGCGAAAGACAACTGTCCAGCTCACGGCGCGCCGGGCGATGAGTTCATTCAGAAAAACATTGCGGGAGAAAACGTCGGCGTTATCGGGCTTCGCCAGGAAAGAGGAGAACCCTCGCTTCGTCACGACGCATCTTCTGCAGTTCAGCCTGTTCGACCGTTGATCTCGCGACGGATATCCTCGGCTCGACGCCGGGCGGAGAAAATCAAGCTGAGTCCGACGAGAAAAGAACAGAGCAAGCAGCACGCAAACCAATCCAAGCACGACGTTTTGCGCTCGTTCTCGCCGGAACGGCTGCGAGGCAAGATTGATTGCCGCGAGCGATCGACTGTTCATGCGGCGTACTGCTCCAGCAAGCCCAAGAAGGCCGGCGTTTGCCTGAGAAGGCGCTCCGAACTTCGAACGCAGGGGCGCGTAATTGATCTTCAACTCGCGCTGCGCCTGGCGCCCAAGGAAGTCCGTGTCGGTGTCCGAACCCGCACAACAGCAGCCGGCTGATCGGCTGCCCAATCTGGTCTTCCGCGTACGCCAACGTTTGCTGCAGGAGCGGCATTACCGTGCGCTCTTCGGAGACAGCGCGCCTCTTCCCCGCTCAGCGCCAAATCCAGGCAACGAACCAGCCGGACGCGGCCTCCGTCGAGCAACATGACGGAAAGAGTGGACCCCGCCGTTTTCGCCACCACCGTGAGGCCTCGCTCCTCATTCACACACAACGGCAAAGCGGCAACGGACGAAGGCACCACCAGGCCCACGCGGTATCCCGCATCTTTGATCAGAGCTTCGTATTCATCCAGGATGGGCCTCGCAATCGAGACCGTCAAGCACTTCGATCCGCTTCGGCTCATTGATCTGGACCGAGTAGGAAAGCTGCGCTTCGTCGATGTGAAACGGCACGGTTTTGCGAAGCCGGAATCGAAGCAGAGACAATCTGCTCATCTTCCCCGGAAGGGAACTCTTCGAGATCGATCACCGCCATCCGCACAGCGTAGTCCGGTATCACCAAGCCGGCGGTCGGACGCTTCCCGGGCTGGATAGGAGAGACCTCCCGGAGAGCCTCCAGATAGAGTTGTGGCTTCAAAAGGTTCGGAGCCGCCGGCGACGCCATGGCGCCGCGCTCGTTCAGAACGATCTGTCTCTGCTGCGCCGGCGATTGCGGAGGCACAACCGCAATCGACTCTTCTGTAATTTCAAACAGACGATCCGGCGGAGGCTCGGAAACCAGTTTTTGGATTCGGTCAAGAAACGACAGACTGGAACACCTTTCCTATTCGATGAACGTGACCTTGTTCGCTTCGCGAAGCGTCGTGATTCCCTGCCGCACTCGATCGAGCGCCGATTCGCGAAGAAACGTCATGCCGTCGCCGCGCGCAATCCGCTTGATCTCCGACGCGGGCCTCCGCTCCAGGATCATCTCGCGGATTGCTTCGGTCAAGTCGAGCAGTTCGTGAATCGCCGTTCGGCCGCGGAACCCTGTCCCGCTGCATTCCATGCAGCCGCGCCCTTCATAGAACGGGAACGAGCGCCACTCATCCACGTTCAGCCCGCTTTCGACCAGGTAGTCGTCGTCGTGCTGGACGGGCTGCCGGCAATGCGGGCAGATGACGCGGACCAGCCGCTGAGCCAGGATGCAGTTCAACGAGGAAACGAAGTTATAGGGCTCCACGCCCATGTTGAGGAACCGGCCCAGAACATCCAACACGTTGTTCGCGTGTACCGTCGTAAACACAAGGTGTCCGGTCAGCGCGGCGTTGATCGCGATCTGCGCGGTCTCCTGGTCGCGGATTTCGCCGACCAGAATCTTGTCGGGATCGTGACGCAGGATGGACCGCAGGCCGCGCGCAAAGGTCAGCCCCTTCTTCTCGTTCACCGGGATCTGGGTGATGCCTTTGATCTGGTACTCGACCGGATCTTCGATCGTGATGATCTTGTCTTCGTCGTTCTTGATTTCGCTCAGAGCGGCATAGAGCGTGGTGGTTTTTCCCGAACCAGTCGGGCCGGTGACCAGCACCATTCCGTACGGCTCTTTGATGTAGCGGCGGAACTTGACGATGTCGCTCTCCGCAAACCCGACCACATCGAGCGTGAGGCGCGAGAACTTCTCGCTCATCGACTCTTTGTCGAGCACGCGAAGCACGGCGTCCTCGCCGTGGATCGTCGGCATGATCGAGACGCGAAAATCGATCAGTCGCCCCTTGTAACGAACACGGAAACGGCCGTCCTGCGGGACGCGGCGCTCGGCGATGTCGAGTTCGCTCATGACCTTGATACGCGAGATCACCGCCGAATACCATTCCTTCGCGATCGGGCTCATGGCGTACTGCAGCACGCCGTCGATGCGGTACTTGATCGCGAGTTCCTGGTCGCGCGTTTCGATGTGGATATCGCTCGCGCGTCGCTCGAGAGCGTTGAAGATTGTGGTATCGACCAGCTTGATGACAGGCGCAATATTGCCCTCATCGGAAGCGAGCCGATCGATCGAAAGGTTCTCGTCCGAGCTTTCCTCGTCGCCGACGACGTCGAGCGTGAAGCCTTCCGTGACCTCTTCGAGAACGCGCTGGGACTGCTCCGTCTTCTTCAGCAGGTCCGAGATCTGCGAGTGAGTCGCGACCTTGACCTTCAGCTTTTTCGCGAGAAGGATGGCTAAGCTCATCGATCGCGACAATCTGCCGGGGATCGGCGAGAGCAATCTCAAGCGTTCCACCACTCGCCTGCACCGGAACGAAGTGGTAGCGGAACATGAGATCCACAGGAACAGTGCGGAACAGCTCATGATCGATTTTGGTTTTCCGGAGGTCGACGAATTCGCAGCAATAGCGGCGCGCGAGGTTTTCCGCCTCTTCGACTTCGTCCCGCGACTCGCGGATTCTGATGATTTCGGTTGCCATGGGTTACCTGATTGTGTCCGCCAGAGAAAAGATAGGCAGGTAAAGGGCCACTAAGAACGAACGCGACAAAGATGCCCATAAAGATCATGATTGCGGGTTCTATAAGGGACAGCAGCGCCGTCATTCGGGTCGATACATCTTCTTCATAAAACTCGGCAACGCTGGTCAGCATCTGCGGCAGAGCGCCGGTGGACTCGCCCACCTGCATCATGTCAACTGCCAAAGGAGGCATGATTCCGCTCGAGGCCAGAGACGACGAAAGCGGCTTCCCCTCGCGAACCAGAACCGCGGTCCGATCGAGCACCTTCTTCAGCAGCAGGCTTCCCAGCGATCGGCCCGGCGGTTTCGAGCCCTTGCACCAGCGGAATGCCGCCGACCAGAAGGGTTCCCAACACGCGAGAAAGCTGCGCGACCTGATACTTCGTCCAGACCTCGCCAACCAGAGGCAGCCGCATCTTCACGCGATCGAGTGTTTCCTGCGAACTTGGCCGGCGCGACCAGACGAACACGGCGCCGATCAGGAGAAGCAAAACCGCAAACCCGAAAAGAACGTAGCTGCGGGCCGTTGTGCCGACCGCAATCAGGATACGGGTTGCGGCGGGTAGTTTCGCTTCCATGCTGCTGTACAGAGAAGCGAAATTCGGTACGACATACGTCACCAGAAACACAATGAGGCAAGGTGACCAGGACCAGAAGAATCGCCGGATAGAGCAGCGAGACCAGCAATTTCTTCCGGAGCGCCAACGTGAGCCGCTGGTAAGTGATGTAGCGGTCGAGAACTTCGGCGAGCGAACCGCTCTTCTCGCCCGCCAGCACGGACGTGACGTAAATGGAAGGAAAAACCTGTTGGCGCGCGAAGGCATCGGACAGCACCGTTCCCGTTTTCACTTCGTCCCGCACCGCTCGTACGTGACGGCCCGAGCTTCTCGTCCGTCAACTTGTCGGCAAGGAGATCCAGCCCCTGCAGAATCGGCAGCCCGGCTTTGATCAACGTGACGAACTGCTGGTTGAAAACAAGGAACTTCTCGAGATTGACGGTCTTCCGCCGCTGGCGAAATGCCGCTCAGCCTGGCGCCGAGATCCTTGGCGCGAACCGAGTAAACAAGATAGCCCTGTTGCGACAGCCGCTCACGCGCTTCCCGCTCGCTCGGCGCTTCCGCAACCTGCTCATGCATCTGGCCGCGCGGATCGGCGTACCGCAGGAGGAACTCAGCCACGCTTAACTCTTCCCTTCGGGCTTGTAATCCACAGCATCTACCACTTCGGCGCCGGGAGGGATCGTGAAATGAAAAATCGAGTCATTCAGAGGTATGTTCAGCTTCTCGTCCCGGAAAACGTATGAAAGTAAAGACTCGTCACGTCCGGCCACCTGTAATTGCCGGATCGAGCCGTCGCCGGCAATCAGCATCTCGACCGTCTTATAAGGGAGCCGATCGTTCTTGGCCGAGGCGCTCAATAAGGTGCCGTCCGGCTGCTCATGCACCTGGAAATCCCGGAACTCCTTCTTCAATTCAAGCTTTCCCAAGAGAAACGCTAAAGGAGCCCGCATATCCTCAGTGTCTCGAAGGGGTACTTTCTCTACCCTATTGTCCCCTGCGGTATAGAGGAATATTGTCTTGCCGTCTGAAATAAACAACTTTCCCTCGGGACGCGTATAATCCCAGCGCATTTTGCCCCGCTTTCGCAAGCGTGAGCGTGCCGGATTCAGGGGGCCGCTTGCGTCCCAAGCAGGCTGTAGCTTTCCTCGAAGTGAACGGACAAGGTCTGCGCCTTGTTGTAGCGGGACTCGACCTGCGCAATCAGCGCGTCGGCGCGTCGGGGGCACCCCTGCCGCGCTAACGCAGGCGGCAAAGGCAGCAAATCAGCAGGCACCGGAACACATTAGTAATGACGTGGCGAGCTATCCGGGCGTGTACTAAGGAGATAGCCGCCCGACCGCCCAGTCCGGTCTCTCCCGTTCTTGAATAGACGATCCGATCGTGGAGCCGGTTTGGCCGGCCCTGCCAGAATTCCAGAGCTTCGGGGCGGACGGCGTAGCCGCCCCACCACTCGGGAGTGGGTACATCGTCCGAATCGCTGATATTTCGGCTCCAAATCGGCCAGGGTTTGTTCGAGGGGTGCTCGAGACGGAAGCGGCGTACTCTGGTGGGAAGCGAGCGCGCCCAACCGGCTACCCTTTGGGACGTCCGCGGAAGTAAGCCTCAGATTTTTCCCGGGATACACGCCGAACCTGCCCTTCGACCCGCACCTGCCGCTCCAGCTCCGCCCAGTAGAAAGTAAGAGAAACAAAAGGGTTACTCTCCATTTCCTGGCCTTTCCGGCTGGTGTAGTTGGTGTAAAAGATGAACTCGTCCGCCGTTAGTTCTTTGAGGAGCACAATGCGTCCCGAGGGACGTCCGTCCGCGGTGGCGGTAGAGAGCGTCATGGCATTCGGCTCGGTCAAGTCGGCGGTACGGGCGTCAGTCATCCAGCGCCGGAACTGCTCGATTGGGTTCGAATCGCAATTTGCCTCATCGAGCGCTCCACGCTTGTATTCCAGCCGAAGTTCTTCGAGCGAAAGCCCGAGCCGGGACCCTTCGGGAAAATGCGCCATCGACTTAGTTTGGCACTCGTCAAGTTGCTATACTCAGACCGGAATGGTGTACGTCCTAACAACCCTGCACGTCCTGATCTGCCTGTTTCTCATCATTGTGGTTCTTCTGCAAAGTGGGAAAGCGGCTGATTTGGCGGGAGCTTTCGGGGGAATGGGTTCGCAGACGGTGTTTGGCCCGCGCGGGACCGGCAACGGTCTTGTCCAAGGCCACGACGATCGCGGCTTTCCTGTTCATGGTGACTTCGCTGAGCCTGGCGGTCATGGCGGACCGGAGCACTCCCTCGACTGGCAGCGTGTTTGAAAACCGGAAGGCTCCGGCGGCTCAGAAAGGCACCGGCGACACCACCAGCCAAGACAAATACTAAGAAGTAAGCGCTTTTCACAACGCGGAGATGGCGGAATTGGCAGACGCACTAGCTTGAGGTGCTAGCGGGTAACACCGTGGGGGTTCAAGTCCCCCTCTCCGCACCATACACAAAACAAAGGATTTACCCTCCTCCTTTCAATTCACCCTTTCGGGCTTTTGTGACGTAATTTGTGGCCACATCTTCCTGTTCACGTGCGTGTAAGCGATCACGAATAAGAGTCGGAGATCTTCAGGAAGTTCGAACAGCAACCTCTTATACAGTTCGGGTTTCAAGAACCGCCTTCCGAGCTCCTCCTCGGTCAGCTTAGGGAGTTGAGGAACCCGGGGTACAAGTGGCGGGTCCCGGTTGTGGCCAAGTTGGACGCCCGGCGTAGCAAGCCGAGTTCGCGATTCACAGTGCCGGGCTTGACCGTCTTGAGACGGCCCCTCGATGTACTCCTTAATTCGCACACTCCTCAGCTTTGTGGCTTTGACCTTGCCGAGTTTAGTCAGGAGTATTAGATTTGACCTTCAACGTCGCGGTATAGGCTTGGAAGACTTTTCCGACGTCGTAGTCTTCGTGCAGCTGATGAAGTAGATCTCGTACACTCACGCGATCTGGCGTCAGCAATTAGCCCGACGCTAGTCGATACAGAAAGCAATCTCGCAGACAGAATGAGAATACCTGCCCGAACTACCGCTTCATGGCAATCTGCCGTTGCAACAGTGCAAGTCATGAGCCGAGTAGCTTGCGAATTCGGTCACGGTATTGGCGCCCGGTGTTGATGCGCCTGCCATCGCGCAACTCCAGTTCATAGACGCCGCCAATCATCGTGTGGACCGTGACGATCCGCGCCGCGTTCACAATCGTCGAGCGATGCACACGTACAAATTTGGTGGGATCCAATCGGGTTTCTAGACTAGCCATTGTTTCCGCTAAGACGTGGTCTATTGCCCCGCAATGCAAGACGGTATAGTTATTGGCGGCTTCGATCCAGTCCACAGACACAACGGAAACGAAGTCGAAACGCTCACCGTTGCGCACTACCAGCGTCTGCGGCCACCGGGTTTCTCGCGTCTGAATCAGTGCTTCCAGCCGGCGCGCTAGCGCTTCGCCAGACATGGCGAGCCGGTTTCTTGCCCGGTCGATGCTGGCTAGCAGCCGGCTTTGATCGAAGGGCTTTAACAGGTAATCCAGCGCGTTCACTTCGAATGCCTGGATCGCGTATTTGTCGTAGGCAGTCACGAACACTACGGCCGGCATCCTTTCCGGCGTCACAAGACGGATGAGATCGAACCCATTGCCGTCGTGCAGCTCTACATCGAGCAAAACCAGATCGACCTCGTGAGAGCGTAGGACTTCTGCGGCCTCTGACACACTGCCGCATTCGCCGACAACTGCGATGTCCGTTCTGTCTGAGAAGCCGTCCCGGATCCCCGCGCGGATCAGCGGTTCGTCGTCAACAATCAAGAGCCGGAATCGGTTCATGTGCGCAACTATCCCGAACGGAGCTCGCCAACCGTCAGGGGTAGCGATATGCGAACCTCGGTTCCACCCTCTTGAGGCCGACTGATCGAGAATTGATGCCGCTCCGCATACATCCTTGTGAGGCGTTCACAAGTGGACCCGAGCCCGAGGCCGATCTTCATTTGGTTCGCTTCACTGGGAGGGCCGACACCATTATCCGTAACTGTGATTGTGAGGCTGTTCTCCTCCTCCACTGCTCGTACTGCGATGATGCCGGTCTTGCGCACGCCCCTGAGACCGTGGATGATGGCGTTCTCAAGTAGAGGCTGCATCAGAAAAGAGGGCACTAAGGCCTGCTGCACTCCATTGGCGATCTCGAATCTGACGATCAGCCGATCACCGAAGCGCATTTGCTCGAGCGCTACATACGAGCGCGTCAGGTCCATCTCCTCGCTCAGAGCAATCTCAGGCTGTGCGTCGGTGCGGAGGACGGTGCGAAGCAAATCCCCGAGCACCGTCAGCATACGGCTTGCTGTCTGAGGATTTTGCTTCGTCAGCACCGAGATATTCTGCAGGCTGTTAAACAAGAAGTGCGGATTAAGACGCGCCCGTAAGGCATCGAGCTGCGCCTGATTTAAGTCAGACTCAAGCCGTGATTTATCCAACTCCAATCGCGTGGCTCGCTGTTCCTGCTCGTGCAAATGGGATAGAGTGCGGACAAAGTAACCGCCCCCCACACTGACCCAGAACATGCCTTGCGCGCTGGGGAAGGTCGCGAACCAGTACCCAACGCCGGCAAGCTTCCCCATTGGATTGCGCGACACAGAGAGCACATGAAGGAAAATTTCAAAGAGCGCCATCATTGCTGGTGCCGCGGCTAGACAGAAAGGAACACTGATCGCGGCCAGAAATGCCACGTTCGTAACCAGTATGCAGAGCCCAGCGGGTACCTGCGCTCAAGACGGAATACCAGCGGCGACAGCATCGCCCAGGGAAGATACCAGGAAGCACAGGCAATCAAGCTCTCGAGCGATTCGGGGCTAGTTCCTAACTTATAGGATGGCAGCTGATATCGCGCGACGGTGAGCGCACCGATGACGGTCCAGAAGAGAAGCATCCGTCCGATACCGGGATAGCGAATTCCTTCGCTAGCTACGGTCATCGCTCCAACGTTTTTCTGGTTCAGAAGTCCCACAGCTTACTTTCCTGCTCATCTTCAATCTGACATGCGATATTCATGGCGCATTCACCAAAGCGTTCGGAGTGAGCACTGTGCTGAATAATCCGCCAGTCACCAGCAGTGCAGGCCGCAAGTCAGACGCCAGCTCAATCAGTCCACAGCACCCTTGTTTGCTGCCTTTCAGATCGGAACATTTCGGGCGCTAGACCAGATCAACGAACTGAACAGCTTAGGCATCGCGGCAGCCCTCGCCGCTGAGGGATGTGTCACGGATAGCCATATATATAACTGTGATCTCAATCTCGCAACCACGCAGCACATCGCTGGCAAACTGCCACGCACAAGCGGTGAACTACGCTCGCAGGCAGGTGAACACCACGTCGGCCGCGACGTTCTGCCCGTCTACTTACGTCTATCTGAGGACGGCCGGTGACAGGTGCAATATAGGGCATCGCAACGCGTTGATTCACAATTCCAGCGACGTTGTTCACCAACTGTAACAGCGAGTTCACCAGAAATGGGATGTTCTCGACTGCAAGACGGTGCAATATGACCGTGCCGCGTTGTGTCGCCAATTTAGGCGCAGCCGAAGTGGAACTCACACGCGAAGATTTGGACGAATTCGAAGATGCCGCGTCGAAGATTACGATTCAAGGTGCCCGGCTTCCTGAAGCAGTTCTGAAAATGTCAGAATGCTAAAAGGAATCGCTATGCGCGGACACATTCATAGCAGTCAATCAATAACGTCCTGAAAGGAGTATATCGATGTCAACCGTCCTCGTGAATGGCGTCAATCGCGAAGTTGAAGCACCTTCCGACACGCCCCTACTGTACGTCCTTCGTAACGATCTTGAACTCACGGGTCCACAGTTTGGATGTGGTCTGGCACAATGCGGATCCTGCTCGGTATTGCTGAACGGTAAGGAAATCCGTTCCTGCATCACGCCGCTGTCGGCGGCAGTCGGCAAAGAGGTGACCACTCTGGAAGGACTGCCCGCCCGTTGGGCTAAGCAAAAGAAGCTGACAGGACCCGAGGCTGCCCCTGTTCTTCACCCAGTGCAGGAAGCCTGGATCACTGAGCAAACGCCGGCTTGCGGTTTCTGCCAAAACGGCATGATGATCAAGGCCACCGAACTGCTCGAAAGTAATCCGACTCCGACAATCGATCAGATCAAAGAAGCCTTCACTAAATCGGGTCCTTCGCCGCACCTCTGCCGGTGCGGTACTTACACTGCCATTATTGAATCCGTTCAACGCGCCGCGGGAATCATGGCAAGGAGTGTTCTATGACCGGAACTCTTGAGATCCTAGCCCAAGAAAAGCAAGCCGATAAAGTAGACGTATTCGGCGCCTCGCTATCGCGCCGCGGATTCGTTGCTGCAGGCGGAGCGCTACTCGCGGGTTTTGGTCTGCTGCGCTCTGCGAACGCGCAAGAGGAAACGCCGACAATGCGGGGCGTTCCCACCAGTAAGGTACCCTCCGACTCTTTCATTGAAATCCATGCCGACAATACAGTCCTGATCCGTACCGGCAAATCTGATTTCGGCCAAAGCACTGTCTTTACGGCCTACCGCCAGATCGTGGCCGATGAACTCTATGTCCCGTTCGAATCCATCACCACCGTCATATCCGGTGACACGGATCGCACACCGGATGGCGGTGGCACCTTCGATCTTCTTGGCCATGGCATGCCCAACATCCGGAAGGCCGCGGCTTATGTCTATCAGGCTCTCCTGGATGTCGCGTCCAAGCGGCTCAACGTGCCCAAGGATCAACTGTCCGTGAAGGACGGCCTTGTTTCCGGTGGTGGCAAAACTATTTCTTACGGCGACCTCGTGAAGGGCCAGCAACTCAATTTGACGATCCCTGTGCTGGGCGATATCCATAGCATGTTCGGGCTTATGGTTGGCGGCAATCCCCCGCTCAAGCCGCCCAGTCAGTACACCGTCGTCGGCAAGTCCTTTCCGAATTCTGCAGTGTCTTCAAAGGTCTCGGCTAAAGAGCGGTGGGTCACCGATGTCCGGCTCCCCGGTATGCTTCACGGCCGGGTTATTCATCCCAAATCGCTTGGCTCGAAGCTAGTGTCTGCTGGTACCCTCGACAATTCGCGGTTCCCGAACACGCAGCTTGTGGTGAAAGGCAATCTCGTCGGTGTCGTTGCTCCCACTGAGTGGGAAGCCATCAAAGCTTCCCGGCAAGTCGCTTCCGATTCAAAGTGGTCCGATTGGAAAGGTCTTCCAGGCGATGCTCGGCTATTCAATTTCCTGAGGGAAGATGCTGACTGGAAGGCTGTACCCGAAGCGAAAAGCAAAGAATCCAAAGGCGACGTAGCTATCGCTCTCGCCAGTTCGCCCAAGAAACTGAAGGCTACCTACGAGCGCCCCTATCTGAAGCACGCGCCTATTGGTCCCACCATGGCCGTAGGCGATGTACGCCCGGATGGGACTGTCCATGTTCATGCGCACACTCAAAACGCACAAAGCTTACGTACTGAAATCGCGCTGATGTTGAGCGTCTCGCCAGACAAGGTCACGGTTCACACGTATGCCGGCGCCGGTCACTACGGTCGCTCTAATGGCGGGAATGCGGGAGCTGAAGACGAAGCCGTCATTCTGTCCCAAGCGGTTGGCAAACCCGTTCGCGTTCAGTGGATGCGCGATGAAGATCTAAAGTGGTCCACTCAATCTTCTTGCGCTTTTTCCGAGGTCGAACTCGCAGTCGGCCCCGACGGCAAATTAACCGGGTATCAGATTGATCACTACATGCCCGCAATGCAAGATGATCGCCCGATCGGCGCTATCCTTGCCGGCCTGCCCACCATGGTGGCGCCTAACGAGAAGGGCTCGATCTTTGGCATGAGAAATCAACCGAGTGACCCTTGGCTCTATGGCGCTACTCCGGCCGTTCTGGAACGCGCCCACGGCGGACCACAAGTTGGTCAGGCATCTTCACCCATCAACGTTGGCCTGCGTGATCACAGTCTCCGCACACCAGTCCAGTATCAGCAGAACTTTCCCCGCGAAGTCGCTATTACTGAGGCCGCTTATCTTAGCGGGTGTGGATCCGCTTCAATTTCGCATTAACCATGCAACGGAAAAGCGTGCGATTGCGGTTCTCGAATCTGCTCGCGAAAGCTCCGGCTGGCAAACGCGATCAGGCTTCGCCAAAGGAGACGGCGCCATCAAGCACGGGCGGGGTGTATCGCTCATGATGCGCGGGGGTGCCTATTGGGCATGCGTAGCTCAAATCACCGTTGACACGAATACCGGTGTAATCAAAGCGGACAAGGTCACGATGGTCGTCGATCCAGGCATCGTCATCAATCCGCTGCAGTTGAAGCGTCAAGTAGAAGGCGGAACCGTTATGGGTATCAGCATGACGCTTCACGAGGAACTGCGCTTCAACGAATCCACGATCACATCGGCGGATTGGATGAGCTACCCGATCGCCAGTATGGCTGATCTACCTGAAATCAAGGTAGTCCTGCACCACCATCCTGAAGTTGGCTCTTACAGTCAAGGTTCCGAAGCCGCCAACGCTTTGGCCGCACCAGCGATCGCAGCCGCGTTCTTCGACGCAACCGGAAAGATCGCTCGCCGGCTCCCGCTAAAACCTGCTTACGTAAAAGAGGTATTAAAGGCGTAGACCAAGAAAGCGCCAACGCGTTCCCGAAGTCGTTGGCGCTATCTAAACGCTGTGCTCGAAAGGCGTACATTGACTCGGCGAAATACCCTGTACTCTCTGTTTTTCTGGATCCTCGGTTCAGGATCAGGCGCGAGTGAAACCACGGCGACTTCGTCCGGAATAGTAATGCCAGGAAAACAAAGGTGGGCGGACGCTGGTTGCCTATCTGTCACGCAGTGGTAATACTCGCGTCGTCGCTGGTTAATTCAAGTCCGCATTCACGCGCGACACAACGCCGCCAGCAGGCGCACCGTCGAAAGGGACGCCCGACTCTGCTATGTACACAACGCCGTGATCGTCGAGCGCAACACTAGTTGGGAAATTAAGATTCTGAGCGATAGCTTGCATTTAGGAATTCGTGGGGAACAGCGGTAACCCGTGTGACGGCCGCGCGCCATCACATCCGAGTCCTGCATTTGAGTTATCTCATAGCCCTGTGCAGCCGTTCAGTTTAGGATGCACATCGCGGTATATCATGAGTGGATTATGAATACATCGGATGAACTGGAGCACTGGCTTCAGAGCTTTCTCGCAAAGTACAACGGGGCTGCCGGAACAATTCACGTATTCGAAAACGGGGGCTTACGATTGGCGACCGCCATCAACATTCCTCCTCAGGTTCAACAAATCGTAGCCTGGGTACCGAACGGAAAGGGCATGGCTGGACTTGCACTGGAGCGCAACGCGCCCGTTCAGACCTGCAATCTGAAAGAAGACAATTCCGGTAACGTGAAGCCCGGCGCAAAAGCAGTGAATGCTCAGGCGGCAGTCGCATTGCCGGTTTCCGATGGTGCGGCCGGTGTGCGCGCTGTAGTGGGAATTGCGTTCCCGCACGAGCATGAATTTACGACAGCTGAGCTCGATGACCTGACTGCGGCGGCGTCTACGGTACCAAGCTCCTCGATCGCGGGATAGCGTAGAGTTCCAAACGCGGCTGCACCTGAATTACATCGGGACTGGCCGACCGCCCTGTTCCTTGCTTTTTTGAGCGGCATCCATCATTTCAAATATCTCCAAGGTTTCGGAATTGGTGACTGGAGGTTTCCCGGTCGCCATGAATTGCACTATCTGGCGCACCAACGGCACGTAGTCGACCTTAATATCAGGCAGCACATCCACCTGATTCTTCGACCGGAACACGACAGCTCCAAACTTGCTGTAAGGGCGATCGATTCGCATCGTGCCGAGACGCCCGTCTTTCCAGCGACAGGTGACGACATCTGCCGTCGCCGACGTTGTGCGTGTTACTTCTGAGCACCCCGGACCCATGATCGTATACAACATCTCCGCAGCGTGGATTCCATACCAGGCGAGATCAAGTTCGTGGTGTTCTTCCGTCGGACCTGGCCCCCAGACGATGGCGCCGTTTAGCGGTGTTTGTTTGAGCGCATCGATTTCGCTGAATCGAAGACTGGAAGCGCTGAACCATGGGACATTCGCTTCTTTGGCTACGCGAGCGATCTCCAGCGCATCCCGGAGCGAAGATGCGAGTGGCTTGTCAATAAAGAGCGGTTTGTGACACTTCACGGCTTCCTTGACTTGTGCCAGGTGAACTCGCCCGTCCAGGCTTTCAAGGAGAATGCCGTCCACGGCTTCGCACATTTGGGAGATAGAACCGACGAAATGAACAGCGAACTTCTGTTCCAGCTCGTTTGCGAACCTATCGACGCGGCTGCGGCTCTCCTCGATATCTTGACTCCCTCCCTTAAATGCGGAGACGATCCGTGCTCCAGCTACATGATTCTTCGCGGCAGGATCGTTCAGTGCAGACGCGAAGGCTACCGCATGAGACGTATCAGTTCCGATTATGCCGAGACGCAAATCAGCACCGCATGCAGCCGCTGCGGACAAGAGGACCAGCAAAATGGATGGTTGCCGTCTCATAGAGTTACTCGTTGTCTAGTCATCAGAAAAGAATCTTGAGTGCCAGTTGCAGGATGCGAGGATCCCCGGCACTGGTAAGTTGCCCAAAGGCGGGGTTGCTCAACGATGTAACGGGGTTATTGAAGTTAGTGCGATTCAAAGCATTGAAGGCTTCCAGTCGCATTTCAGTTGACGCGCCTTCACTCAAAAACGGCAACTTCAGCGTTTTCGCGAGAGATGCATCTACGTTTGCAAGTCCCGGACCTTGCATCGAGTTTCGGCCTAGAGTACCGATGCTCCCTCCATTTGGGTTACTGAGCCGGGAAACGTCGAAATATTCTCTTACGGAAGCCGCTTTACCGCGGCTTGTATCGAGAACCAAGCTTCCGCTCCCCGAGACGTTTGCGTAATTCCCGTCGATACCCGCGAGCGTATCGCCGGTCGCAAGTACGCCAAATGGGATACCGGACTGCAGTGTCACGATCCCGCTCAATCGCCACCCTCCCACGAGATACTGGACTGCTCGCGAGCCAATGTGCGAGCCCGGTAACTCCCAAAGGAATGAAGTAACGAATCGTTGGGGAATGTTCTGATCTGCTGGTCCACGATGGAGCGCAAAGTTGAACGGATAAGACGATGCAAAACCACCGATACCGTCGTTAACAGATTCGTAGTCGATGCTCTTTGACCAGGTGTACGAACCCAGAACGCTGAAACCGCGGCTAAACCGCTTGTTCACGGATACCTGGAGCGCGTTAGAACTTGAATTCAGTCCGTTGATGTCCCGGTAGATCTGTTGAAAGCCTTGTATGGGCCGACGAGCGTCAATGGTAGCGCGGTTGGCCGCTAGCGATAACCTCGGATTGTAGATCGGCGCATTCTGATCGTAGTAGCCCATCAGATGCGAGCCCTTTGTCCCGACATAAGCGATGCGGATACGTGTATCGCTGAACAACTGGTGTTCGACCGTGAAGTTCCAGTTCTGCGTATAGCTCGTTACCCACTTACTGGGCAGAACATAAGTCTGAAGCGGGCTCGGATAAGGACTGTTTGCATTGAAAGTGGTAATTGGAAACAGATTCAGATTCTCTCGTCCGGCATAGGGACGATCCAGCTGCCCGCTATAGAACTGAACACCATAGCTGAAAGGCGCCACGTCATTTGAATTGTTCTGAGCGCGCGTCATCGGGAACATCGTAGAAGATTCCGTAACCTCCGCGAATGCTTGTCTTTCCGTCACCCAGCGGGTCCCACGCGAAACCAATCCGAGGCGCAACATTATTGTTATCCGAGCAGGTGACGACCTTGGGTATGGTCGGTCCGCATGGATAAGTCGAGGGAGCATTGTCGCCTCGGTATAACAGTCCCGCGGGAGCGTTCAGAAATATCTTCGACTTCACACCCTGCTGGTAGTTGCCCAGATCGAATGTTTGATTGCGATCCATAGTGTCGCCGAAGAAGGTGTACGGCTCGTAGCGGACGCCGAGGTTCAACGTGAGGTGACGATTGATTCGCCAGTTGTCGCCGCCATAGAAGCCCTTGAGAAACTGACGCCGGTTTTCATATTCCCCATTGTTCTGATCGAACGAGGAAAATAGCCCTAACATGAAGTCGGCACGGTCGTATCCTGTGGCGTACCCGTTGAAGCTGAATGCGCCGGACGCATGGTAAAGAGTGGCTTCGTTATATTGGCCCCAACTGATTTGTGTACCCCAGGTGAAGGTATGCGCGCCGCGAGTCCAGGTCCAGTCGTGGATGAGTTCCTCCGACGCTCTTTTGAAGAGCCGCTGATGAGGAGCAGTGAACGAAACGCCGCTGTTCGCCAGCGAGACAGTAATATCGTTGGACGGCGCATAAAGCGAAATCCCGAAATCGGCATAGCTTAACGGAAGATCGGTTCTTCCCTCTTCGATGATGTGCGTGCCGCTTAGCTGCGTATGGACCACCATGTTGGGAGTCACTGTGTAGTTATAAGCGAGGGTTGCACTCTTCGAAGGCACATCCACCGAGCGTCGCGAGGCGTTGATGTTGTCGAGCGGAGAGTGGAAGGGATCTTGTTGCTCGTTGCTGAAAGCTCGGAATAGGATGGTTTGCCGATCGTTAATGAGGTAATCCAAACGGCCGATGTACTGCTTCCCGCTCTCGGGAGTGGAGATCGTGTAATTCGTAAAGCCGTTTGCGGCTGGCACCGGAGACACTCCGAGCAGCCGAACGGCCGCAGGGGAAAACCGGCTTACTGGGATCCGGTTCCCCGCAAACGGAGTATTGTTCTGTGTAGGATCAAGGATCGGTGCGCCGAACGCTGAAAAATCGCCTTGCCGTTCCGCTGCCGTGAGACTTTGGAAGCGCAAGTCCCCGGGGGCGGAGCGAATCCAAAGCTGCTGGTACCCACCGAAGGCGAAAAGCCTGTTCTTCAGCAACGGCCCTCCCAGCGTAAACCCAAGTTGATTTCGCTTGAGGCTGTCGGGCTGATGCGAAAAGTAGTTGGTGGCGTTGAAGTTTGAATTTCTGACGAACCAAAATACATCTCCATGCAGCTTATTCGTGCCGCCCTTCGTAACAATGTTCACGGCTCCTGCGGAGCTATTGCCTTGGTCTGGGCCCATGTTGCTCGTCTGGACCGAAAACTCCTCTACCGCATCGGGAAACGGGAAACGGCACGTTCATGTTGTAGTGGTTGTCCATGTTCTGGCCACCATCGAGCGTGAAACGCACGTTGTTGTTGCGAGAGCCATTGAAGCTGAATGAATCCTGGCCCGAAACGCCGGTCTTGTATTGGCCGCTAACGACACCCGGGACCAGAAGCGCCAAGCTCGCCGCATCGCGTCCGTTCAGCGGGAGGTCAACTACTCGCTTCTGATCGACAGTCTCTTTGAGGGTTGCTACTTCGGTCTCCACCTGGTTCGCGGCGGCATCCACCGTCACCGTGGACTTCACATCTCCAATCTGGAGGACCACATCAATCTTGACGTTTTCATTTGCCTGGACAGCAATGCCCCTCCGCTCATAGCGGCGGAAAGAAGGCTGTTCGGCGAGCAGTTGGTAAGCGCCCACAGGGAGCAAGCTGAACTGATAACGCCCTGAACTATCGCTGTTCGTTGTGCGAGTCTGACCGGTCTGAACGTTGGTGAGCGTGACCGTTGCTCCCACAATCGACGCGCCTTGAGTATCTACGATATCGCCTACCAATGCCGCAGTATCTCTGGTCTGAGCGCAGACGAGCGTGCAAACGAAAATCCAAACTGCAAAGAGCCTCATTGATTTTTCCTCCAGTGTTCGGATGAGAGAAAGGCAATTAGAACTGAAATATCAGAAAAAGTCAATACGGAGGATCCCAGAAAATAACACATGAGTGTCGCCGGAAGTTGAGCAAGTTTCGGCATTCAAGGAAAACTGCCGCTATTGTCCAACGCTCTTCAACAGTCGGACTGTTTCGAACTGCTGCTTCGCTTCCGATTCACGCCCGAGCTTCTCTAAAGCGCGGCCTAGCTGGTAATACACCAGCGATGAGTTAGAACCGAGTTGGATAGCCTTCCGGAGACTATCAGCAGACTCGGCGTAGCGACCCATGGAGAAATAGGTCTTACCGAGCATGAAAAAAACGTCGCTGTCGGAGGGAGTTGTTTGTGCCGCGCGATCCAGATGTTGGATCGCCTGCTCGTAATCCGGAGGATCAGCCTTCAAGATCGCCTGCGCCAGCATGGAATCCACCATGGGATACTGCGGGGCTACTCGCGACAGTTGTTGAAGGGCAGCAATGGCTTTGCCGTAATCTCCCAGCAACGTTTCTGCCTGGGCAAGCCAACGCCAGCCCTCTGGCTGATCCGGCGCGCTATGAGTAACCTTTTCGAGGACGGTTGCGGCTTGTTCATGTCTGCCTGCATTCACGAGATTCCGACCAAGCGCAACCGCAATCGGCGCGGATTGCGGGATAGCCTTGCTACACGACTGCGACACTTCGATTGCTTTAGTTGCTTCCGCGCTGGTTTCGAAGATCTCGGTGAGCGCGAGACAAGCGATCTCAGCTCGGACTCAATTCGATCGAGGCTCGAAACGATCGAATGGCATCTTCATTCTTCTTTTCGTTCTTATAAGCCAGCCCCGCGATAGCCGCGGCAGTTGACCGTTGTTCACGAGTGACGTTACCCGCCGATACGGCGTTCGCATCGCGCTCGGCATCGGCGTATGCGCCTAAATTATTCTCCAGAGTCGCCAGGGTCAAAAGAACTGCGGAATCCGACACACCAGCCTGCTTAACACGTAGAAGTTGGGCCAGCGCAAGATCGAACCGGTTTTGAGCGAGTAAGGCCTGCCCTAACTGCGCACGTAACTGGATGGCGGTTCGTCTCTGTTCTTCCTGCTGCTGCTGGAGCGAGTTGGTCTAGCTGAGCTAGATTCGAGATCGATTCGTCGAAATTTCCTGCCGAAGCGTTGACTTGCGCCAGCGAGAGAAGCACACCCGGCTCCCCAGGAGAAAGCCTCCGCGCATGGAGTAGAGCGTCTCGCGCCCGGTCAAAGTGACTTGCCGCTGCTTCCGCTAAACCCAGGCCGTAATAGAGCGAGCCATTCTCGGGAGCAAAACAGAGAGCAGCCCGGAAGCTCGTGGCAGCTTTCGAATAGTCGTTCGCCTGAAATGCTTCTTGTGCTTGGCTGGTGTACTTGGCGAATTGCTGTGCAGGCGCTTGTGAGGAGTCGGTTGCCGGGCAACTGTCGGCTCCCCAGACCAGACGGGCAAAGAGCAAGAGGCCAAAAGCACGCTTCATGCTTACAAAACTGTACAAGAGACCGGAGCCACGGTATTGAGTTCGTACGCATCCAGCCGCTCGGGATCGCGCGACATCGGTTGAAGTCTCCCAGCCGAATCCTCGGCTCGACTCATGAGGATGTGTTTACCTGAAGACGCGGACCAGTTGTAAGTCCAACGCACCCAGGTAAAGGCCTTTGGCGAGGTCGAGAGTTGTGCACGTTCCCAAGTTCCTTCCGCCATCGACACTCAACCGTACTTCTTTGATCGTGCCGTCGCCCGTCCATGCGTAGCCGGAAACCGGAAGCGACAGAAGGCACGATCTTTGTATCTGCCGAAGGATAACCGATGACGGATTTGACGAGAATGGCGGACACAGGGACCGGCGGCTCTTGTTTCCTGAGCCTCGAATACAAACGGGGCATGCCGCTTTGAACATAGGACGCGGGAACGGTCTCCCCCGGGGCAAGCACAGTGATGCGACGGAGCCATTTCACCGAATCCATTCCGTATCGACCAGGAAGGATGGCGCGAGCCGGAAAGCCGTTCCGCTCCGGAAGGAACAGGCCGTTCAGGCGAATGGCAATGAGGCTTTCCGGTGAGAAGCATTTCTTTCCCGGAACAACGCGCGTGTAATTCGTAGGAGCGGAGTTAGCGAGAAGGCTTCCTCGGTCGTAGCCTTCGAGGAGTATGTTACCGTCGCGCTTAGCGCCCGCAAGATCCAGCAAGTGCCCCAGCCGGACTCCCTCCCATTCGCCCATGGCGACAGCCGTTCCGCTTTCGCCGTTGCCGGCGCACTCGAGCAGGGCTTCCTGCTTAACAAGAGTCGCCTCCAGCAGATCACTGAACGATAGTGTCATCGGGCGGGCGACGCGGCCCTCGATGCGAAGAGTCCAGGACCCAAGAGTAAGGCCGGTCTTCGCGGGATCAAAGTCTGTGAAGTGATTGCGAACAAAGAGCTGGTCGGTCGGTGTAAGATCCGTCTGCTGCGCCAGCAACTTCTCTCGAAGCGAAGCCCGTCGCGCCGGCGATAAGAGTACGACGCGACAACGACCGGATCATTGTGGTCCATCTACCCTCTTCACGAGTTTATCGACTTCACTAACAATGATGGGTTCGACTGTTTCCGTAAATGGGGCGGGCTGACCATAGGGGATCATAGCGCCGCCACCTTCATAGCCACCCTCGCGCAGGACACGAACAGAGGGAATGTACGCAAAGACGTCATTCGAATAACCAGCCACCCAGGTAGTATCCCAGCCGTACTTCCCCTTGAAATTCAGCGAGTAATCAACGACGACTTCGCCGCCTAGAATGATCCAGGTCAAACCCGTTCCGAACTTCCAAACCTGAACGGGATAAGGGTATCGCTCGGGAAGTTTCTCTCCGCGTTCAAGCTTCGCGAGCATGAACTTCGCGTGGCGTTGCACCCCAACATCTTTATCGGTCAGGCGGCGCTCGAAATCTTCTCGGGACGGAGCCTTCTGAAAGGAAACGTCAACAGTTTCGTACGCTGCCCTGATTGGGCCCGACTGAGGCCGCATCTTGCCTTTCAGCACTTCATTCACAGCAGCCGCCATGATCTCGCCATACGTTCTTGCCAGCTCAACGCTCCGGCGCGGCAAAGGATTTGCATCAGCGCCGCAATCTTGAACAAACATGGCCGTCGAACCGGGGTTCGCTTTTTCAATCGCTTCTTGTGCGAATCCGGCCCAGTCACCGTTGATTACGTAGTCGCTCAGCACAGTGTTGTGACACGCATAGCCAAATACAACTGCCTTCAGGCTTCCGTCCCGACCGCGCACGGCTAACACCGGCACGTCGTGGTCGACAACTCCCGGGAAACTGCGTTTCATCACCTGACGCCTTCGGTTCACCGCAAATCCGGCAAACCCCTGTGCAAAAGAAATTTCAGCCGGACCAAGATTCTGAATAGCAGATCCGATGAGTTGTACCACCTGATCTTCCAGGTGCTGTGTATAGAGGTTGATGACTTCTTCGTCCGCCGGAGATAAAGGATAAGCCGGGCGGAGCATGCTGCCGATCACAGGCGCGCTGTGGGTATGGGAAGCATTCAGGGCCAATCGCTCGCGTGGGATCTTGTACTCACGCAACACTCGTTCCGCGATGGGATCCGACACTTCTTTCACGAAGCCCAACAGATCTGCGGTGACTAAGACGGTGCGTGCGCCCGTTTCATCCTCGATCGCGAGAGCCTTGGCGTGGATCTTTTGCAGGACTCCCTCGGAAGGCTTTGTTCTGCTTCCATAGCCGGCGAGCCAGATCGGCTTATCTGGCGTAATGTCTACCGTTGCCACACCGGCTTTCCAATTACTTTGGGAAGCGGCGAGATCGGCACAGAAACTCGAACCGCAGAGGATCAACCCCCAGATGAGGGCTGGAAGACAGACTTTCATTTTCAGAATAGGAGCTTCAAAGCAAACTGAAGCGTACGCGGATCGCCTGTGGTGGAGGTGATGCGACCGAAAGTGGCAGTTCCGAAAGTGGTCCCGGGAAGTCCCCAATTCGGGTGGTTCAGCAGATTGAAGAACTCACCGCGAAACTGCAGGTTCATACCCTCCCGGATGGGAAAATACTTCGCGAGCGAAGTATCGAGGTTTACGAAGCCGGGCCCGACTACGTTGTCAAACTGGGCGTTACCCAATGTGTAAGCCGCGGGATTGGTGAACGCGGCTGTATTGAAGAACTGATTCAGCGTTCTTTGATCTGCCGGAAGATTCGGGTTTGCAACCAGGTTCGGCACTTGGATGATGCCACCCGTATTGGCGACATTGGTGGGTAGAGTCACGTTGAGCGGGAATCCGGTTCGGGCCTCCGCTGACGAACTCAATTGCCATCCACCTAAAAGCAGGTTTGCTGCGGCAGGAGCACTCGAACCAAAACGGCGCCCCCTGCCATAAGGCAATTCCCAAACGCCCGCAAAGGAAAAGCGCTTTCCAACGTTTAAGGCAGAGACTTCCTTCCAACTCGTGCCGTACCACATGTCGCGAGTGAGCAGATTATCCAAGTTCTTGGACCACGTGAACGAACTGATGATGGTCAAACCCGTCCCGTAGCGCTTTTGCCCTTCGACTTCTAAACCTTGATAGTTGGATTGACCGCTAAACGAAAACAGCGTAACGGAACCTAAATTTTGAAAAGGGCGACGGGACTGCACGTCGCCGGGGCCGGGAGTCGGCTCGTTCGGATATTGGTAGCGTCGAAGCCCGAGGGCGTGATTACCCACGTAGCCAACCTTGACCACAAGGTCCTTGGCGAACGTATGATCCACGTACATGTTCCATTGATGTACGTAGGATTCGTGCATATCGACGTTGATGCCCGTTACGGCTGGCTTGCTGCCCGGGAGCAAGATAACCCACCACTGGAGTCAGATTGTTCACCGGGAAGGTTTGGTACGAGGTTTGATTTACGGAGAGCACGGCGTCGCCGGTGCGAATGAATGGAGCGTTGATCGACAAGTTGACCCAGGTGCAGGCCGCATCGCGCTGATAAAACATACCGTAGGCACCGCGCAAGACGGTGTTCTTCCCCGCGAGGAAGGCGAATCCGACTCTAGGCGCGAAGTTGTTGTTGTCATTCATCAGAAGTCCGGGAGTCAGGCTGTCCGGTTTCTTGGTTATGCCCGCAACGCCGGTATCCGTAGGGGTAATAATGGTCGCCGTCGTGGGACTCGTCTGATAGAAATTCGACATTTTGTTGTACCGGGAAACGGGATTTCCCAGCCACTCATACCGCAGGCCCAGGTTCACGCTCAGGCGATTGTTGATCTTCCAATCGTCTTGTACCCACGGCATGAATTGATTGTTGCGGTATCCAGGATCGAAGATATCGATGCTGGCCCTGATCTCGCGCGGCAAACCTAAGACGAGATCGGCCAACGCGAAGCCAGCCGAGCCGGTGCCTGCCGTCCATTGCCCGTTGAAGCTGGTTTGACCGGCGGGATAGATGGCTTCGACGAAAGTATCGCGATAACGATTGCCTTGAAAGCCGTACTTTAACGTGTGGTTTCCACGCTGCATGAACATGCTGGCCTGCAGCTGGAATATCTCGTTCTTCCAACCGCGAGGTCCCGATACGCCCTGACCCTGCGTCGCACCCGACGGATTCCCGAAATCGCTGAAATTGGTGACTGTCCAGTAGGGCGCGTGATAGCAGATCGGCTGGTTACAAGCGCCGCTCAATCCCAAATCCTGAGCAACATTGGATTTGAAGGCGCTCTCCGTCTGCTCGGTCTGATGGAAACGGCTGTACCCGAGACGCAATTCGAAAATGGATGTCGGATTGATGGTGTGCGCAAAATCAATCATTGCCTGCTGACCTCGCAGGATTTGGCTGTAGCTGAAGGCAGGCCATACGGGAGGTCCCAGCGTATTCGTGCTGCTGACTATGTAGCGCCCGAACAGATGCGTAGTGGGACTGAAATAGTGATCGATACGCGGCAGAAACTGATCGGTAGCTGTTTGCTGAGGTGCAAGGGATTGATAGTTGTTGATAGGAATAATGCCACCGGTACCCGGCTGATTCGGCAAAGGCACAAATTTGTTCATGAAAGCCTGCGCAAGCGGGTTGAGCCTGCTTGACGGGACTACGTTGTTCGCAAATGGCCTTCCGGTGGTCCAGTCATAGATCGCGACTGGCGTTCTATTCGAAAAGTCCGTCTGAAGGAGTGAAGAGAAATCGCCGTTCCGGAATGCCGCTGTCGGAACTGTTGTGTTTTGCGTGAAGCCCTGACGTAGTCGCATGGACTCCCAGGAACCAAAGAAGAAGGTCTTGTCTCGCTTGATCGGGCCACCGAGCGTTGCACCGAAGGTGTTACGGCGCAACTCAGCCTTGCGTGCCGCATAAGATTCTTTCGCATTTGTCAGGTCATTGCGAAGGAACTCATAGGCGGCGCCATGGAACTGGTTCGTTCCGGATTTCGTCACGACGTTGATATGGCCGCCGGCTTCACTGCCAAACTCCGCATCGTAGTTCGCGGTTTCGATCTTTACTTCGGCAATCGCATCCAGGGAAGGCGAGAACATGTTCGTCTCATGCTGCATTTCCTTTCCAGACAAGCCGTCGAAAAGATATTGATTGTATTGCGCACGCTGTCCGTGCACGCTGAAAGACCCGATCCAGGTGGCACGCTCGGTTTGGTGGCGCGAGTTCCCTGTTGAGTTCACCACTCCAGGAGCTAATAGTGCCAGTTGCATGAAGTCGCGCGCGGCAAGCGGCAGGTCGTTGATCTCTTTGTTTTCAATCAACCCGCCCACCTGAGAGTCGCTCGTCTGCAGAAGCGGAGCGGCGCCGACCACTTCCACTCGTTCCGTGATCGTTCCGAGTTGCATGGTGATGTTGATATCCACCGATTGGTTGATATCGATGTTGATCATGTCGGTCGAAGAAGTCTTAAACCCCGGGGCCGAAGCGCTGACCTGGTATTTCGCCACTCTGAGATTCGGGAACGAGTAGCGTCCCGCTTCGTTCGTTGTGGTCTCCACCGTCGTACCGCGCTCGGTATCCGTGGCGGTAACTTTCACGGATTGAATCGGCGCGCCGGCACTGTCCGTGATCGTTCCGCCGATACGGGAGGACACCTGTCCGAATAAGAGGGTCGCGGCGAAAAAGGCGATGACGATTTTGGAAGCTGCATTGAAGTGGTAAAGCATGTCTGTTCTCCCGGCGTTCTGGTTTCTGCTCGTAGCCTTTTAGGAATTTCGGTTGACGTTCGGCCACAGAGGCGAACTTCGACGTGCAACACGGACGGTAGGCATCATTAAAACTGCAATTGCAGAAAATGTCAATTGATTTTCTGCAGTGGTATGCTCTGCAAAATGACAATGAACATGCGGATGGTACTGGTCGGCTTACTCGGGGGTGTGCTGCTGGGCAATGTCAGTAGCCCGCAGAACAAAACAGGGAAGCAATTCTTGAACGTCGATGGTCATCAACCACCCGGCTACACCGAGGTTGTCACGGCCTCACCTGGCAAACTCATTTATATTTCCGGGCGTGGAGGAGCCGGCGCGAATGGGACCCTACCCGCCGATTTCGACACCCAGGCCAGGAATACCTTCGAAGATCTGAAGAAGTGCCTCGCGCTGGCCGGAGCAAGTTTTTCGGATGTAGTGAAGGTGAACTACTATGTGACCGACTTGGCCAACACGAGTAAGCTTCGCGAGATCCGAGCCAGATATCTGAATATGAGCCAGCCTCCGGCAGCAACACTGGTGCAGGTCGGCCTGGGTGGCGGCGCACTGGTGGAGATCGAGGCGACCGCAGTTCTTCCGCAGTGAGCCGCACACTCCTACGGCCCTCAAGGAAAGCTAACTCGGCGATAGCTTCTGCTCTTACGTGATATTGCAGTTTTTGACAAAGCTGTGTCCCTGGTGTATTCTCGGGTTCTATCTTGGGCGTGAAACCCACAACAGCCATGCCGACGGGCATACACCACGGGAAGACTTGGGGCAGATGGCCGGCTTACGGCCGGCGTGCCTTCGGCCGTGAACTGCTCGGTGGTTTGCTCCTTTCCGGGCAGTTATGGGCAAAAAATCTGACCGGCGTGGAACAGGTGATGGGGAAGCTGCCGAAGATCAATCATCGCGCGCCTCTTCGGGTCCAGATTCTAAGCGAAGAAAAACTTGAGCACTACGTCCGCAAACGGCTGTCGTATGTGCCCGAACCTGACAGTCTGGTTCACGCCTGGCTGCTGATCCCGAATGACTCCCGACCGGCGCCCGCCGCGTTGTGTCTTCATCAGACAACTTCCATTGGCAAAGACGAAGTGGCCGGACTAGGTGGGAAGCCGAACCTTCATTACGGAGACGAGTTGGCGAGGCGAGGTTACGTGGTCCTCGCGCCGGATTATCCGAGCTTCGGCGAGGACAAGACCGACTTCGCTCGCGACGTATACGGCCGCGGATACATAAGCGGAACCATGAAGGGCATCGTGAACCACATTCGCGGTGTCGATCTGCTGACCAGCTTGCCGACAGTTCACGCGAAGCAAATAGCGGTTATCGGCCACTCTCTCGGAGGGCACAACTCGCTCTTCGTGGCCGCTTTCGAGCCGCGGATACGGGCCGTCGTGACAAGCTGTGGCTTCACGGCCATGTCTCGATATTACGGGGGCAATCTGAAGGGCTGGACCTCAGACCGTTACATGCCGCGGATCGCGTCTGTTTATCACAACTCGCCGAAAGAGCTACCGTTCGATTTCACTGACATTCTTCTTGCGATTGCGCCTCGTCCAGTGTTTGTGAACGCTCCCGTTTCAGACTCGAACTTCGATGTGAGAGGCGTGGATGAGTGCATGGACAAAGTGAAGAACCGATTTCCGGAAGGCAAGTTGGTGGTGGAACACCCACAATGCCAACACGATTTCCCGCCCGAAGTCCGAGAACAGGCGTATCGATTCTTGGATGACCAACTTCGCTTCCGTCCCGGAGGAGCATAAATGGAATTGCATCAAAGTCGAGCCGCATCTACCCCAACATCACAGACGATATCTCGCAGAAGCTTGCTTGCCGCTGGCGCTTTTCTGATGGGCAATCGGCACGTCGCAACGGGACAAGATGTCCGAAACGGGGATGGAGCGCGGATTATAGACATACACCAGCACACGAACTACGCTGGCCGGGACGATGCCACACTGGTTGCCCACCAAGCCAAGATGGGCATTACAAAGACCGTGCTGCTGCCGGCCGGATCGAAGTACGGCTTGGCGGCGAATTGCGGTAAGAATGACTCCGTCTACAACCTTGCGAAACAATATCCGGACCGGTTTGTGTTCTTTGCCAACGAACTGCCGGACCTGCCCGAGACCAGGAGTGTCATTGAAAAATATCTGAAGGCTGGCGCAATAGGGATCGGCGAGCAGAAATTTCACGTCGATTGTGATTCGAAGCCGATGCGGCTGATTGCTGATATCGCCAAGGACCACAACGTTCCTGTACTGATGCACTTTCAGTATCAGACCTATAACTTGGCGTTCGAACGCTTTCACAAGATGTTAGAAGCGTATCCGACAGTCAATTTCATTGGACATGCGCAAACCTGGTGGGCAAACATCGACAAGAATTGCCGTCAGGAGGTTTTGTATCCGAAAGGTCCGGTAACGCCCGGAGGCATTACAGATCGTCTTCTCTCCGACTATCCGAATGTCTTTGGCGATTTGTCAGCAGGATCAGGACTGAATGCATTCCAGCGGGACGAGGACCATGCCCGAGACTTTTTGAAGAGGCACCAGGACAAGCTCCTCTACGGAAGCGACTGCGATGATCATGTGGGGACCGGAAAGCAGTGTATCGGATTCCAACAGATCGCATCGATCCGTCACTTAGCTCCAGACGCCGCAGCTATTCATAAGATGTTCTACGGCAATGCGAGCAAGCTGTTTAAAATCGGCTGACATCTCTGCAGCGGGTTCGGTGCGCTGCAGGTACTCCTCACACAAGGCGATTATTGCCGCAGGAGAAAATCCCGGGACAGGTAAGCCGCAGATTCGTTGTCCAGATAAAGATGAACGTTAGGATGCACTCGCATTAGAGAAGCAGGGCAAGCCGGCGATATCTCACCTTCCAAAGCATTTTTTACCGCTGCTGCTTTGCGAAGCTCCGGAACACAGGAAACCCATGCCTTGGCGCTCATGAGGGTAGGACAGGTTAACGTGACGGCTTCTCGAGGCGCAGCGTCAAGCGAAGGAAAGTGGCCTTCTCCTACCTGCTGCAAACGGCAAGGCTCATCGAGTTCTACCTTTTTGGCAACTTTCGGGTCGTTGAAAATCTGCGACATGCGGATCATTGAAAGCGATATGGCCGTTTTCGCCGATCCCGACAAAAGCCACATCGATCGGTGATTCACCCAGCAGGGCTGAATAGCGTATGAGTTCAGCTTCAATATCGGGCGCGTCGCCCGCGAGGTAGTTTGTACGGTACGGATCAACGCGGTCTGCGAGTCGGGTCCTGATCCAACGCCGAAAGCTGGCCGGATGAGTGTCGGACATTCCAACATACTCATCCAGGTGGAAAACTTCCACGCGTGACCAGTCAATCCGGGTCTCGTTTACCAGCGCTGCGATAAAGTCGACCTGCGAATTCCCTGTGCTGACGAGGATTCGTGCGCGTCCGTGATCCTCGGTGGCCGCGGCAATCAGTTGGGCGGCTTTGGCTGCGGCAGCCTGCGCCATAGCAACTCTTGATGGCAGTACTTCAACGGACAAGCCGCCTAAAACGGCACGTTGGGGAGTGTGCGAACTCAATCTAGATCCGTGACAGACAACCGGGTTTAGCCGCCGAAGCATTCCGGGCGGGACGCATTACGTGCACTATCGGCTTCACAGGCCGCCTCGCAAATAGGCAATGACGTCCGCGAGATCCTGCTTGCTGAGCGATTGTTCCAAACCGTTAGGCATCAATGAGAGCTTCGATGGGCGGACGTCTGCAATATTCTTGCGAAGTATTGTGTGATCCCGCTCCTCAGAGCCTCCGCGGAGACTGAGAACGCCAGGCGTTTCGTTGGCGATAACTCCGTCATAGACAAACCCGTCCTTGGTTGTTACTACGTAATTGATGAATCTGGGCTCGATGGCGTAGTTCGGATCGAGAATGTCGGTCAGCAACTCCTCCTTCGTCTTGTTGTTGATACCGGACAGATCAGGTCCAACGCGGCCACCGCTGCGGCGAGGCATATGACACCGCGCACAATTCGCTCCGAACGCACTCGCACCTCGCTTGGCATCTCCTTCGAGTTGCAACACGTCGTGGTACGCCATTACAGTCTTGGCCCGGTCAACGCTGAAGGAAGTGAACCGCGCCTTGGCTTCTTTGGCCACCTCGGGATCGGGATTCTCGAGGAGGTGCGAAATCACTGCCGGGTCCACTGCAGAATCCTGCACTGTCCCTTCGTTGATTGCGTGCAGCAGCAGGCGCGCTCGACTGTTGTGCGTGACCAACGCATCCAGCGCCTCCGATCTCCCGTCGAAGGTGTAGGAGGTCCAGTGCTTTAAGAGGAGTTTTCCGGCTTCCGGTTCGGAGAAGGAAGCGAGGGAGTAAATCGCCGCCGCTTCGACTTTCGGCAGCGGCGGGCTCTGCAATACCTTGTCCAATATGGGGCCAGAAACATTGAAGTGGCCGCCCCGCAGAGCTCGGATGGCTGTGACCCGCTGTGACACTGGCAGATTCGGGTTCAATGCGTCCTCCCCTGCCTGATGGATCATGGCTGGCACGTCAAGGTGGCTGGCTACATCCCATGCGGCCTCCCTGACCGAATCGTTTCCAGACTTCGTCAGCGTTCCGAGGGAAGACTCGGCTCCGCTTACCTTCAGATAGCGAGTGTTCGATAGGGCGAGTCCTCGCGCCAATCCCTTCAACGAGCCTTCCGGATTCTTCGATTTCGCCAGTCCCGCCAGAATCTGAGATAGCTCCTGCGGTTCTTGTCGCGCTCCCAACAAGGCTGAAAGCTCGTTCAGCATCTGCGGATCCGCCCAGTTCTCCCCTTTCTTCAGCAGCGCAAGGTAAAGCGGGCAGCCGATCTCATTCGAAGACGTCAGAATCGCGGTTCGAAACCAAGGGTCGGAAGAACGATCGTGAGTCAGCTGCACCAGCGTGGGAAGTACTCGCGAGTCCTTCAGGTTGCCGAGCGTCAAGGCTGCCTGGAGTTGTACTCGCTGATCAGAGTCGGCCGCAGCAGCTACTACCGCATCGGCTAGCGGCTTCGAATTGTTCATGAACGCTTCCGACAGTTGCAGGGCGTTCTCGCGGACCTTGCCAAGACTGTCGCCTAATGCGCCTTGAACTAAGGATGGATCGAGAGCAGAATAGGCTTTCAGCAGCCAGAGTGCGTGCACCCGAGCCTCCGGCGTCGGTCCACGTTGGGCCATGGTCTTCAACGGTTCCACGGCCGAGCGATCTTGCTTTTCGAGCAGGAGGCGGTGCGCTGTCCACCGGTGCCACCCGTTCGGATTCGCCAATTGGTTCACCAGATCAGCTGTGCTAGCGGCAGAGAGGTTCGGATTCGATTCCTGTTGACGCCGGGGATGGTTCGGTACGATCCGGTAAATCCGGCCCATCGTATCGCCGTTATAGAAGTTGATCTTCTTCTTGATCTCTTCCGGTATGGATTCGGGTGTCTCAATCACCTGCCGGTAGATATCTGTGAAATACAGATTCCCATCTGGAGCGTTATAGAAGTTGCAAGGGCGAAACCAGACATCCGTGGAAGCCAGGAACTCGACACCGTCCTTTGCCCGATGGGCGACGAGTGTTGAACCACCCGGCAGGATAACGTCCCGATGGATCAGATTTCCGCTGACGTCTCCCGTGAATATGTTGCCGACGTACTCCGAAGGGAAATTGTCACCCGTGTAGATGGTGCTTGCAGAAGCGGCTGTAAACCAGCCCGCGACCTGTTCCGTAACATGTAATTCGTTCTCGTTGTAGCGCTGCTGCCGGACACTCGTGCGTTCTTTCCGCCATTCCTGCGGACCGGTCAGCGGATACATCCGCGCTGACGGTCGACCATGATCGGAGATGTCCTGCGCTTCCGCCGCTATCTGTAGCAGTGGAGTACGCGCGACATACTGCATTGGGAGGATCACCTGGCGCAAGTGCGTCGTGTTCTGGGTGATAAAACGCTCGCCGAAATCGCTAAGGGTTGAGCCGAACTGCGCCGGCCCGGATGCCTCTTCACCAATGCCCGTTATCGGATCGAATCGGAAATCCGTTCCCCGCACCAGGATCGGCGCTCTCTCCGGATGTTCGGGCGATGTGACTCGACCGTTGTTGCCCATATTCGAGCAGTAGATCCAATTGTCCACGCCAAGCCGCGGATTAGAGACGCGCGATTCCTGGTTAGACTTCGCGAACCCGGTGAAGAGAACCTTCTTGACGTCCGCAACGCCGTCTCCGTTCGTGTCTTTCATGAACAGGATGTCCGGCGCGCTGGTAACAATAAGACCACCGCGCCAGGGCATGAAGCCGCTAACGGCAAGGACGTGGTCGGCAAAGATAGTCGTTTTGAACTTGCCCGACCCAATACTCTGCAGCATGCGAATCCGAGATCGTGCGGGCTTCCCCTCCGGCGGGTCGTCCGGATAATCCATCATCTCGGCGACATAGATCTTGCCGGTTTCATCGAACGCCATCTCAACGGGACTCATGACGTCGGGTTCCGAAGCGAAGAGCTCGACGTGGAAGTCGTCGCTCAGATGCATCGCCTTCATTGAATCCTGAGGAGTGAACGCGCGCTCTTCGGGATTTCTTTTAGCGCAGGAGGAACTCAAAACGAGAATCGCTAAGGCTAAGGTGAAGCAGAACCTTGCAATTCTCAATTGCTGCGGGCTAGCGCTCGGCCTGGAGTACCGTACTGATTCGTAGTGATATAGCAATTTTCATTGCGAAGTCTAACAACTCTGCCATAATGTGTCAAGGCAGAGCCCTTCGATTACTGTGTATTCCGATACTACGCGCAGTGGCAACCTTTCAGACCAAGCGTATTCATTAATCCTGAACAGGATCCTCAAAGGCGAGATACCGCTCGGATCCGCGCTTTCTCGCCGGAAACTGGCAACGGCTTTCAACATGAGTTTCCTTCCGATCTCGGAAGCTATTCAGAGACTGGAGAGCGAAGGATTCGTCGAGAGCCGACCGCGCGTAGGAACCCGTGTAAGGGTCCCCACCGCTCAAGATATCCGCGATCGCTATATCATTCGAGAAGCTTTAGAAGTCCAGTTCGCTCGTCTTTTCTGCGAAAAGGCGAGCGCTGCCGAGCGCGAGGAAGTGCGGCGAATGGCATCGGCACTGGACGAGATGTCCCTGAATACCGCGTCCCGGCCGGATGATGAAGAACTCCACTTCAACACCCAGACACTTCATATCAATCTCCACATGCGAATCGCGGAGTGCACCGGTTGTGCGCCGCTCTACAAGATGCTGGAGAAGAATCAGGTGCTCATCTTTAACTGGATTTTCGATCTGGCCGCCAACTCGGAGATGCCGCGCAACTGGCACAGAGATCTCATTGAGGTCTTGGTGGGTTCTGATCCAGACGCGGCCTGTTTGGCCATGGGGCACCACATCCGGACGGGAATGGAGGAGATCCAGGACCGAATCAATGCCCGGTTTGGCAAGAGTCTCGGGGCCGTATCCAGTCGGGCCAATCTTTAGAAATGGCCAAGAGTTGTTAGTCAGTAATCATTGGAGGGAACGGTACGCTCGGTCGAACGCCAGCGGGTGAGCATCCCGTATGGAAGCGGAGCACAGAGATTCCGTTTTTTGGGCCCTGCTGGCGATGGCGCGTCCGGCAAACATCCTAACGGCTCACGCCGATATCCTTGCCGGGTACGCTGCGGCTGAGACGACTCAATTCTCGCACTTAGTATTGCTGTTGGTAGCAACGACTGGCCTATACGGAGGGGGAATTGTTTGGAATGACGTTTGCGATGCCCCGCAAGATGCTTCCGAAAGGCCGGAACGCCCAATTCCAAGGGGAACGGTGAGCCGGAGGCAAGCAGCGGGGTTCGGCGGCTTCCTGCTTTTGGGCGGAATTGTAAGTGCTTTCTACGCCTCGAAAACGAGCGGACTTGTTGCACTCGCAACGGCTCTCGCTGCACTGTTATACGACGCGTTGGCTAAGCACCAGGCGATCTTGGGTCCTCTTACAATGGGCCTATGCCGCGGGCTCAACTTTTCGCTTGGGCTGTCCGTTTTGCCTCATGCCCTTTCGAGCCATTGGCCGATTGCATTGATCGCCACTTTTTACATTGCCGGAATTACTGCCCTCAGCCGAAGTGAGGTGCGCGGCGGCGAACGTGGCGCTGCAGTCGTTTCCACCTTTTGGCTGACGGGCGCGCTCCTGGTGGCGTTCCTGGTGTTCACGTTCGTCGCACCCCATCCTTACTGGGGACTGCCTTTTCTTGCCCTGCTGCTCTACCGAATTTCTCCCGCTTTCCTTCGCGCCATCAGGACACTGCGTGCACAAGATGTCCGGCTGGCGGTAAAGGCGGGCGTTCTTTCTCTGATCGTCCTGAACGCGTCCGTCGCTGCTAATTTTGCGGGGTTTCTCTATGGCGCAGCTCTCCTGCTGCTTTATATTCCGGCCGCGCTCCTGGCAAGATGGTTCGCAGTTACCTGATCCATGGCATCACTTCAGCAAATCGTTCGAGTCGAGTTCCGCTACGAAGTACACTTTACGCGGAGTGTTTTTGACCTGCAGGAACACAATCTTGCGCGACATTATCCTGGGCGCGGGCGAGGGCCGCCGGAAAGTTCTGGTTGTCATCGAGGAAGCGGTATGCCGTGCATTCCCTGCCCTGATTGAAGAGATCAGGAGCTACGCAGACGCGCACGCGGATGCAGTAGAGCTTGCGGGTGATCCTCACGTGGTTCCAGGCGGCGAATGGATCAAGCAAACGAACGTGTATGTGGACCGCATTCGCGAAGCGATTCACGAAAACCAGATCTGTCGTCACTCTTTTGTTGTGGCCATCGGTGGAGGAGCACTGCTGGATGCAGTCGGTTACGCAGCCGCTACTGCTCACCGGGGTGTGCGTCTGATTCGATTGCCGACCACTGTACTTTCGCAGAACGACTCCGGAGTGGGTGTCAAAAACTCCCTCAATCTCTTCGGGAAGAAGAACTTCATCGGGACGTTCGCTCCGCCGTATGCCGTAATCAACGACTTCGAGTTTCTCCGGTCGCTCTCCGATCGGGACTTCCGCAGTGGGCTCGCCGAAGCCGTGAAAGTAGCGCTGATCAAGGACGCGACGTTTTTCGAGCAATTGGAGACGCTAGCCGAACGTTTGAATCGGCGCGATTCGTCTGCCGTCGAGACCGTGATCTACCGGTGTGCCGAACTTCATCTTCAGCACATTGCCGGCAACGATCCATTCGAGTTGGGCCGCTCCCGGCCGCTCGATTTTGGGCATTGGGCAGCTCACAAGCTTGAACAATTGACAGAGCATCGCCTTCGCCACGGTGAAGCCGTTGCCATGGGTATTGCTCTCGACTCAACCTATTCGCACCTGATCGGCATGCTATCTGAAGCCAGTTGGCGCCGTATCATCGATCTTTTGCTTGAGTTAGGCTTCGAACTTGATTTTTCCCCGATCGCATTGAAGGATCTGACCGTTGGCTTGGACGAATTCCGTGAACACCTCGGAGGAGAGCTTACGATTATGCTGCTCCGTGCGATTGGAGTCGGTGAGGAGGTTCACGTTATGAATCGACAAATGCTAGAGCAAAGTGCTGCGCTCTTGAGCCGCTACTCAACACGTCATTCAACAGAGGCAACAGATCGGCGCGCTGCTCTGAGGGCTTAGGAAGATGAATCAAAACGGAAGCTGTCCACTCACGACGCGTCAGCTCATCGACGAGTACTTCATTGAGAACCGCACGCGGATTCTCGAAATAGCTGCTTTTCTCGATCGTTTGGGGCGTTCGGCTGACCAGGCCGCCTGGACCAGCGACTTCCGCATGCAGGCTTTCAGTCGTGCTTTGGCAGACATTGGCGGCTGAATCGACAGGCAAGGTCGAACCAAGTCCAGCTTCTATTCAGCGATCCGACAACGGACCCGAAACCGAAGCTAGACGAAAAGAGCGCAAGCGGCGCTTGGAATCCCGTCGGAGCCGCACTCGAGGTGTCCTGATGTACTACATAGAAATGCACGGGCACATGGTCTCGCGCACTACCGATGACTATCGCGACATGGCGATGGCTGGTTGTGTCGCAGTCAGTGAGCCAGCGTTTTGGGCCGGCTGGGATCGAAGCTCGGCAAAAGGTTTTGAGGACTATTTTCGTCAGCTCAGCGAATTCGAACCCAAGCGAGCCGCACAGTTCGGGATAAAACACGTGACGTGGTTGTGCCTGAACCCGAAAGAGGGCGAAGACCGCGCCTTAGCGGCCGAGGTACTCGCCTGCATTCCGCACTTCTTGAATCGTCCCAATGTGGTCGGAATCGGCGAGATCGGAATGAACCGAGTGACCCGCAACGAGATCGCCACCTTCAACGACCACGTTCAGCTCGCGCTCGATCACGACCAGATGATCCTCATCCATACGCCGCATCTTGAGGACAAGCTGAAAGGCACGCGTGTCACCATCGAACACTTGCAGAATTTCTCCCGCATCGATCCTAAACGTGTCTTGATCGATCACGGAGAGGAACACACGCTCGGGATGATTCTCAAGGCCGGATACTATGCGGGTGTCACGCTTTATCCCAATACTAAGGTTTCTGTCGCGCGGGCAGTCGACATGATTGAGACGTTCGGTGCGGAACACATCACGATCAGTTCGGCGTGTGATTGGGGACCGAGCGTACCTACCGCTGTTCCACAATTGATGCTGGAGATGCGCCGGCGAGGGCACAGCGAAACGCTCATCCGGAAAGTAGTCTTCGACAATCCGTTAGAGTTCCTGATGCAAAGCGGCAAATTCGAGCTGCCAAGGCTCGGAATCCAACTTCGTTCTGCGAGCGCCGCGGACTGATGCAAGTCGGGACCGCCGAGCTCACCTACTGTACCAGTATTCACTCTGCCGAAGGCTGGCCGGCTGTCTTCGATAATCTTCGGCGATACGCGCTCGAGTTGAAGGCGCGATTGAGCCCCGATGCTTCATTCGGGCTGGGTCTTCGTCTCTCGAACGACGAAGCAGAAGCACTCTCGCGCGAGGACCAACTGGAGGACTTTGCAGCCTTCCTGCAGAGTTCCGGCCTGCATGTCGCATTGATCAACGGTTTCCCTTACGGATGGTTTCACGGCCGGCGACTGAAAGATCAAGTCTTCGCACCTGACTGGACTCGGCCGGAACGTGTCGAGTACACAATCCGTCTGATCCGAATCTTGAGCCGATTGTTGCCCGAAGGAATGGATGGAGGCGTTTCTACCTGTCCGCTCTCCTACAAACCCTGGTTCCGATCATCGGAAGATGCGAATTGGGATCTGATTGTTGCGAACCTTCTTCGTGTGTTCGAGGTGCTGCTCGAGCTGAAACGCAGTCGAGGACAGGACCTTCACCTGGACATAGAACCGGAACCCGATGGCTTGATCGAAAACACCTCTGAGTTTGTGGCCTTCTTCGATCGACTGTTACAAACCGCCGTTCCTCGCCTCCGCGAAGATCCGTTCCAGCTCGAACCGAATCAGGCCGAGTCCGCCCTACGTGAGCACTTTGCCCTTTGCTACGACCTTTGCCACTCTGCTGTGGAATTTGAAAGTGCCGAAACAAGCCTGGATCGACTGCGGGCCGCCGGAATTCGAATTGGCCGCGTGCAGATCAGTTCAGCGATCAAGATGGCTCTACCCGCGGACCAAAAGGAGCGGAAGCAACTTCGTGAGCAGCTGCGCGGCTTGGTGGATCCCGTTTATCTACATCAGGTGATCGGAGACAGTTCGCGCTTTCCGGACCTCGAGGACGGCTTACCTCATCTGGAGACCGTAGAAGGTTCCGAATGGCGGATCCACTATCACGTACCCCTGTTTCTCGAGGCGTACGGTGTGCTGAGTTCCACGCAGGCTGAGCTTCGAGACGCGCTACGCAGGCTCATTCCGTTGGGCATCAAGCACTTTGAGATCGAAACATATACCTGGAGCGTGCTTCCAGCGGAACTGAAGCTCGAGCTCGTCGATTCCATCGAGCGCGAGTATCGCTGGGTTTTGGATCATTTCCGATGAGCAATTTGCCGATAGCGAGGCCCACCGCTGTGCTTAACGTCGTCGGGCTCACTTCGGAATGGCTGGACGGGCGCATGCCGTTTCTCACCGATTGGGCACGGCGGCGGCGCGTCGCCACTGTTCAACCACCTCTGCCAGCAGTGACCTGTACCGTTCAAGCGACCTACTACACGGGAAAACCGCCCTCTGAGCACGGCATTGTCGGGAACGGCTGGTATTTTCGTGACGATTGTGAAGTTCATTTCTGGCGGCAGTCGAACAAGCTAGTCGGAGGACGCAAGATTTGGGACGAAGCTCGCGAACGTTTTGCCGGTTTCACTTGCGCCAATCTTTTCGGCTGGTACAACATGTACTCTTCCGTCGACTTTTCCGTGACGCCGCGGCCGATGTATCCGGCCGACGGCCGCAAGTTGCCGGACGTGTACACGGAGCCCGCTGAACTTCGGACGGCGCTGCAGGAGCAGTTCGGCACGTTCCCGCTATTCGAGTTCTGGGGTCCCCGCACATCAATTCGTTCCTCGCAATGGATCGCAAACTCAGCAAAATATGTCGTGGATTGCTACCACCCGACCCTCAGTTTCGTTTACCTTCCGCATCTCGACTACAGCCTCCAACGCGTCGGGCCCAATCACCCCTCCATTAACACGGATTTGAAAGAGATCGATGCGGTGTGCGCCGATCTCATCCGTTATTACGAAGGCGCAGGAATCCAGGTCATTGTTCTGTCTGAATATGGAATCGTGCCGGTGGACACCTCCGTTCATATCAACCGCGTTCTACGAAAATTAGGCTGCGTTCGCGTTCGCGAGGAACTTGGACTCGAAGTCCTCGATCCAGGCGCCAGCGCCGCGTTCGCTGTCGCAGACCACCAAATCGCTCACGTTTACATAAAGGATGGGTCGCGTACGGCAGAGGTTCGTCATGCACTTGAGCAGACTCCAGGGATCGATGCAGTCCTGGACGAGCAAGGCAAACGTCAGGCAGGATTGGACCACCCGCGCTCTGGTGAACTGGTTGCACTTGCGAAGCCGAACGCGTGGTTCACCTATTACTACTGGCTGGACGATAAGAAGGCTCCGGATTTTGCACGAACGGTCGACATTCATCGCAAGCCTGGCTACGATCCGGTGGAACTCTTCATGGATCCGACGATCTCGTTGCCCGCGCTGAAAGTCGGGTACAAGCTGGCGAAGCGGAAATTGGGATTTCGCAATCTGCTGGATGTGATTCCGCTGGATGCGTCCCTTGTGAAGGGCTCGCACGGGCGGGTGGATAATCCGCGTGGGCGTGGACCTCTTTTTATAGGGAATCCATCGCGGTCAAATCTAGAGGCAGAAGAGGTTTACACCGAAATACTTGCCCATCTCAGTTCGTGATGGAGGCTGAGCCGACAGGTCTTGCGAAAAACTGCAATATCACATAAGCTCAAAAAACCTCATGACTTCTCGTTGGCTTCGAACGGCAGCAGCAATCGCAGCCTTTGGAGTTGGAATCTTGTGCTCCGGCCAAGCTCCGGACATTATTTACCACAACGGCAACATCGTCACGGTCTCCTCTGCTAAACCCAGAGCTCAAGCGCTCGCAATCTCGAACGGCCGGTTTGTCGCGGTCGGCTCAGACAATGATGTGCTTAGCTTGGCGGACGCGCACACGCGCAAGTTCGATTTGAAGGGACGGTGCGTCTTACCCGGCCTTATTGATAGCCATGTCCACCCCATCATGGCGGGTCTAAGTGAGATCGACGGAGCACTGCCTGTTTTCCATTCGATACCCGAGATCCAATCCTATATCCGTGATCTGGCAGCAAAGCTTCCAGCCGACCGGCTAATCTTCGTTCCGAAGGTGTATCCGACACGACTTGCCGAGGCGCGCTACCCCACGCGGCAGGAAATCGATAGCGCTTCGGGTAACCACGAAGCTGTTGTCGATAACGGGTACGCTTCTGTCTTGAATACGGCAGTGCTGCGGCACCTTGAGATTGACCGAAGCACTCCGCAACCGAAGGCCGGCCGCATCGTAAAAGATGCCCGAGGAGAGCCCACCGGCCTGATCTTGGGTGCACCCCAGTTGCTTGGGAGAGTCCGGACTCCGAGGCCCATCACGCCGAAAGATCAAGTTTGGGCTCTGTCCCAAGCCCTGAATCACTATTCTAAGGTCGGCATCACGGGCATTATTGACCGCGGCGAAGATCCAGATGGATTTCGAGCTTATCAGGCTCTACGTGGCAAGGACGGGCTGAAAGTTCGCTCGTACGTTACATATTGGATCAAAGCAACGGGCACTCCGTCTGAAGTGCGGAAAGAAGTAGAGTCGTTCCCGTTAGTCACGGGTTTCGGTGACGAATGGTTCCGTGTCGGCTCGCTTAAGACGATCATCGACGGCGGCATTCTGATCGGCACTTCTTATCTCCGCGAGCCTTATGGGCACAATACTCAGATCTACGGTTACGAAGATCCGGAGTCGCGCGGTGTACTCACCGTTCCTCGAGAGAACGTTTTCGCGATGGCGCAGATGGCGAACGACCTCGGGTGGCAGATGACCGCGCACGTGACCGGTGGTGGAGCGCTTGATCTGCTGCTCGATGCTTACGAAGCCACGGATCATGTGAAGTCGATTGCCGGTCGACGTTTCACCGTCAGCCACGGTAATTTCCCTAACGCTCGTGCGATCGCGCGTGCACGTAAGCTTGGGGTAGCCTTTGACGTACAGCCGGCATGGCTCCACTTCGACGGACTCGGCATCCGGAAGGTGCTTGGAGAAGAGCGCATGAAGAATTTTATCCCGTTGCGTTCTCTGCTCGACGCCGGGGTCGTCGTCGGTGGGGGATCGGACCAGATGATCCGTTTTGACCCACGCCTCGCGACCAATCCGTACCATCCATTCTTCGGTATGTGGATGGCCATCACTCGCCAAACGAAAGAGGGTGTGGTGCTCAATCCGGAGCAGCGCGTTTCAAGAGAACAAGCACTCAAGATGTGGACTTGGAACAACGCTTACCTCATGTTCGCCGAGAACGACATCGGCTCCATTGAACCTGGCAAGCGTGCCGACATGGTCGTGATCACGAAGGACTATCTAGCCTGCCCGGAGAAGGAGATCAAGGACATCGAAGTGCTGCGCACGATTGTGGGCGGTAAGGTTGTTCATGATCAGTTAGAGGCAAATTGATTTCTATGAAACGTAGAGAATTGCTGAAAGCGCTCCCCGCCATTGCTCTTGCGTCGGGTATTCCAAGCAACGCTGAGACAAAACATTCCCGACTGCGGCCCGGAATCGTTGCTTACTCATTCCGGAAGCAGTTCGAAAGCAAATCCATGACCTATGAGGATCTGATTCACCTGGCGGCAGATTCCGGCCTGGATGGCATCGACACGACCGTGTATTGGTTCCCGGACACGTCCCCCTCTTTTCTTGCGTCGTTACGGAAGACGGCCTATCGAAATTCAATTCAGCTCTACAGCCTCGCGTGTCGAGTCCGCTTGTCCCAGCCGACTCCTGAACTGCAGGAAAAAGAAGTTGCCGAATGCAGGAAATGGGTAGACGCAGCCGAACGGGTTGGAGCAGGACATGTCCGGGTGTTCGGTGGCCCGGTTCCGAAGGGAGCTTCCGAGGAACAGGCGATTGGGTGGGCAACGGAAGTGCTGAAACGATCGGCGGAATACGCCGGTAGCAAAGGGATCACCCTCGGCGTCGAAGACGATGGCGGGCTCACGACAACAGCCGAGCCGACCGTCGAGATCGTGAAGCGAGCAGATTCGCCTTTCGCAGGCATCAACCTCGATACTGGCAACTTTCCTCGAAACGGCTATTCTCAAGTAGCCCTTTGCTTGCCGTACGCAAGCAGTGTCCATTTCAAAGTGAACATCTCTGACGAGAACGGCAACAAGCAGAAGGCCGACTGGCCGAAATTGGCGGACATGTTTCGCTCCTCCGGCTACAAAGGGTATCTTTCGCTCGAATATGAGGAGAATGGGGACGCCACAACCGCTGTGCCGCCGCTTTTACTCGATCTGGTCAAAGTCACTTCGCAGGCGTCAGCGAAGGCCAGGGTCTGACCGCCGACTAATTTTTCCAACTGCTGAATTTGTAACTATCGCGCGTGAGAGGGCGATAACAAGCACTGACCGCAAGGTTCCGTCACCTTGTCTACGACGCTCGATGTTCTTGAATGACTACGGATGCAAATAGGCCGTCACCAAAATCGCGGAAGTTTTATGCGAGCGGGAGTCTCCGGACACGAGGTCTTCACGCAGCTCAGCTAAGGCTTCCCGGGTAAGGCGCTCCGAGGAGCTGTGCTACCCGAGTTCATTGGAGTAGCAGGTTGACTCAGGAAAATAGTAAGGTCTCTCTCGGCTTTGGTTTCCACGCCGGCCTTTTGCAGAAAACCGAGATCGCGGAACCAGTCGATAAAGCGATATTGCCAACTTCCAAACGGTGTGTTGTTGCGATCCGTTAATCCTCCGCTCATGTGGCTGCCGTCGGGTAAGGGGTCGCCGGGGTGGCGGCCATTGCCATAAATGTGCATTTCGATATTCGGCACACCTATAGCGAGCATCGCGCCAAAGTATTCCATTGCCCAAACAGCATGAACCTGGTCTCCCGAGCCGCCAGAGGCGACAAACGCCGGCGGGACATTGCGCGGAACCGGGGGAGGAGTGCGATTGGGGGCAAACGGTGAGGGGCCGGGATAGATGATGCCCACGAAGTCGGGCCGCGAACTCGTTCCCCCTAGCGGATCGTTGGCATCTGGCTTCGTCGAATTTCTGAAACAGCACGGCCGTCCCGGCGGTTAACTCTGCGCCAGCCGAGAAACCCATGATGCCGATCTTCTTTGGATCAATATTCCACTCCTTCGCGTAAGCGCGCACCATCCGGATCGCCTGGAGAGCGTCATTCACTGCATCTGTCTGCGGATTGTAGCCATCCCGGCGTAGGCGATTGCGAAGGATGATGGTGTTTACGCCGTAGTTATAGAAAAACGGAACGAAATCTGCGCTCTCGCTGCCAACATTCAGCGTCCTGTGTCCACCGCCGGCCACCAGGATCACGGCCGCGCCGGTATTAAGGCTGCGATCGACGAGGTGGACTTCAATGGAGGGATTGTGAATGTTGACAATGCTGTTGATTCTCCCCGGCTCGGTCTCGCTCATGTTGTACTGTTCGGGCTCGCGAAGCCGGTCGGTATTGAGAAGAGGGGAGCCGGGCGGATAAAGGGGAAGCACGACTCCGCCTTGCAGTATGGGCAATGGAGCATAGGGAGCATCGGTCGCGGGGCCGGGTTTCGGCACTCCGAGAGGCGCAGGAGGCGGAGGCAGCATCGTCTGTCGAGTGCTATTTGCCGGTCGAGTAGTGTCCTGTGCAGTGACGTTGGCCGTCGCCATCACGAACACGATCCACGGCCCGAATGCTGACGTGTGTCTGTTTCTTCTTCCCATGATGTCTGGTTGAGTAGCGAGTTAGGCGGGCCAGCGCCGGTCCACTGCTTTGGGCCACCACCCACCAGGTACAAAGAAATCTTGCCAACTCAACTTGCAGGCCTCGATCATTTGTAACCCGTATTCAGAGCGCTTCAATTCCGCCACATTTCGGTTGGCCGTCCCAAATGCGAATTTGCACCCGGCCCGCTTGGCCCTTTCGATAAAGGCTCGGCTGGGCAGTTGCTCTGTTGCGTTGATCTCGATTGCTACCTGGTTTTTGAGGAGAGCATCGATCAGTTTGTCCATCCTGCCCTCTGTCCACAGTTGGTTCGCTTCTGCTCTCATGAAAGGCGGAAGATAGATCGGGAAAGCATAGATATCAATTGGCTCGCTGTTCAGACGTTGGACCGTCTGGTCCAGAAGACTATCCAGAAACTCTTGCCGATTAGTAATAGCTTTCGCCTCATCTGGCAACCACAGCCGTACTGTCCGGTTCTTACTATCGGTCCAGGTCCGACTATCCGCCAGGACATAATCGAATTCTCCCGCCACGGTTCGAGAGATCGCTCCTGTCCAGTCTGGCTCTACGGCATAAAGTGCGCAGAACACCGGCCTGCCGGCAAGCGAACGCAACCATCGCTGGGCGTCAGAGTCATTTTTAACTGTTGTACTCGCAGCGGTAATTCCATACTGAATGCCATCCTCGCGCGACTTTCGCAAGGCTTGCTCGAGACTCATTCCGTCACGGAGAGACACATGGTAGTCCACCATCGGCAAATTGTGCCGTCCAATGTTGATGATTTCCCGATAGGTGTTGTCTACGACTGGCGCTGCACCCGTATAAGCGGGCAGATCGTCGGGTAGTGAACGGACCCGCACACTTCGATAAGCGGCTCTCGAACCCTCGTTGTGGCATTGCAATGCAAACGTGCCATGGTCGAGGAATCGCATCCGCTCTCCCCCTTCGGGGATCACCGGGGGGCTTGGCTCCAGATAGTCCACCAGCAGTTCGTCGTTCACTCGAATCTGAACGTTCTTGCCGCGTACAGCCACTCGCATCCGAAACGGCTTTTCGTCCGGAACCAATTGCTTGTACATATTCCGAAGCCCATACAGAGAACCGGTTTTCTTCCGTTCGAGGTACCCGCCATCGCCTCGCGCCGTGTTGTTGATCTGAACCTCGAAGCCTTTTTCGGGAAAGCCAGTTTCCTGATAAGCCGTGTGAAAGTAAACGCCCGAATTGCAATCCGGCTGAGTCGTCACTTCGACCTCGAGCTCGAAATTGCGAAAGTTCGCGTGACTTACCGGACCTGTATAGAACAGATGTGAACGCGGCCCATCCGCGGTAAGTGCGCCATCAACGACTCTCCAAGAGCTCTTGTGCTCGCTGGGCCGCCAACCATTCAAACTCTGGCCGTCGAAAAGATCGAGCCAATCTCCGCTTGCGGCGGTGATTCCGAAGGGCAATACTGCCGCCAGTCCCACAAATGCTCGTCTGCTTATGTCACGCTCAATCAAGACATGCCTTTCAAGAACTTGCGGTCGAGGCCGTTCGCCCGTGATTTCTACACAACCAGAGTAGTCATCGACTTTAGAACCAGCACGCAACGATGATATCGCCCATCATGGGTCTAGCGGTCGTGCACGCGAAGCCGCCTTTCGGATAGATTCCTCACGTGCGGCAACTGTTGCTCACTCACTTATTTGCCGCTTCCGTCTGTGGTCAAACCGCGAAGTTCGGAATGTTCACCAACTCCGATGACGTGAGCGATCCTCCCATCAGAGGCGCAGCCGAGTTTGGCGGGACACAGGGCAATGCAACATAACAGGCCCGCTCCGATAGCTGGACCAAACACGACCAGTTCCAATATGTGTGGCGAGAGATGACCGGCAACTTTACAGTCGGGGCGATCCTGCGCTTCTTGGGTCAGGGAGCCGCGCATTGCGGGCAGGCATAATGGGCCGCCAGTCGCTGGACGCTGATGCGCCAGATGCCGACGTGGTGATTCACGGCAACAGCATGTCCAGGATTTCAGTGGCGCAGCAAAAGGAGCGAAGACACCAACACTTTCGACATGCCGTTCGACCGTCCTGGCACGTTCAAGTTGAAGCTGGCCCGAACGGGCGTCAAAGTTTACATGTACATGGCTAATTTGACGCTGAGATGAAGAAACTTGCGAATACGGAGGTTTCGTGCCGGAACCCGGTCCTGGTTGGCGGGCGGTCTGCTCGCATGAAGCGAATGCATCAACGGTCGCCCTATTCTCGGATGTTTCTGTCGTGGGAGAAGCGCCGCCGCGTCCAAAGCACAGTAGCCTTGAAGGCTTCATCGCTTCCGATTGCAAGTGTGCGCCCAACTGCTGCGCCGTTGTGGATGTCGAGCAGCTTACGGGACCTAAACGTCTACCGTGTGGCTACACCCAATGTGCGTAACGAAAAAGTGAAACGGCAGCATTTCGTCGGCAGAACCCTCCAGGGACGATCGCTAAACACGACGGCAATCAGTTCCGTGTTCGCGCTGCTTGGTTCGAAGAGGAACTTCGCAATTTCTCCCTCTTTCACATACCCGACAATCGCCGCAATCGAATTTCCCGACCTCACGATCTAATTTCAGAATCGATTTCATAAAACACGCTGAGCCATTTCCTCCGTTAGAAAGATCTGAAGCCGCAGACTACCTTTAGTGTGGGACATTTCGAGGGCTCCACCGGAGATCACATTTGAGCCAGGATGATCTGTATAGAGACGCGGCGGAACAGTTTGGTTCCTCACTTGAGCGGGTCGCCAAGGCTTATGAAGCGGATCCCGAAAAACGCCGCGACCTGATCCAGGAAATACATTTCCAACTCTGGCGTAGTTTGGGGAGATTTGACGCTCGTTGTTCGCTGCGAACGTGGGTCTATCGGATCGCCCACAATGTCGCCGTCACACACGTCATGCGGGAGCAAAGGACCTCATGGACAGTCGTAAGTCTGGAAGAGTTGGAGGCCATCACTGTTAAAGGCAATACGCAAGAAGCTGTCAACCAGCAACTTGACGTCGAACGCTTGCTCTCGATCATCCGGCTACTAAAGCCGCTTGATCGCCAAGTCATGCTCTCGTACCTTGAGGGGCTTGATGCGGAATCTATTGGCGAGATCACGGGATTGTCGCCGACGAGCGTGGCAATGAGGATCCACCGCATCAAGAATTATCTGGCTGCCCGGGTAGCTAAAGGAGCGAACCATGCATAACGATTCCCATGAGCCTGCCCAAAGAATGTGGCAAAACCAGCCAGCAGAGTCTTCGACGATAACGCTGGATGCATTGCGCGAGAAAGCCCGTGAGCTGCGGATGAAAACACGAAAAGAATCTCTTGGAAATAGCGCTCTCGCTCTGATCACCGTTGGCGCGTCCGTCCACGGCATCCTGCATACACAAAACCGTGCTTGGCAGATAGAACTCGCGTTATTAGCCTCTTGGGCTCTGGCCGGGTGGTACATCTCGCATCGAGGGTCGTGGCCGGAGCGTTTGCCGGATCGCTTCGCACTTAATGATGGGCTTAGGTTTTACCGCAGGGAGTTAACGCGCAGACATGACCTGTTCCGGCGCTTTTTCGTGTGGTCTTTCATTCCCGCTTGTTTAGCGATGATTAGCTGGATTCTGCTGATCAGCGGTCTTGCGAGACATCTTCACATTTCGCTAAACATCGTGCCCGTCTGCACCTTGTTGGTGCTCTGGATCAGCGGAATTCTAGTGCTGAGATTTCGAACGCGGAACGAGCTCAAACGAGCGCTGGACGAACTGGCCGGTCTTGAACGAGAGAGGAACTTACCAACTGAACTCTTGGACAGCTGACGGCCCCTGCTTCCTGTCACTTCGACTCCCGGCGATAGGGAGTAGAAAGATAGCGTTTCGCTTCGGCAGCCACTTCGGAATTCGGAGCAGTCCGAATTGCCTCGTGGTACGCCGCAGTGGCGTCCGGCCGATCACGGCGCAGGTCATAGATTTGCCCCAGCCGAAGCCAGGTCATTACCGCACTATTCAGATCAAGCACGTCGACGCGCATTGCTGCACGCTTGAGTTGTATCAAGGCAGATTCATAGTCGCGATACCAGAAATCAAGATTCCCGGTGACATACGCGATCTTCTCGGGTGCAAGCGTTTGATATCCGAAAGCCTGAGAACGTTGCAGGCGCTCGATTGTGTCCAAGACACGCAAAGCAGACGATTTGTCTCCCAGGTCGCTATACATTTGAACCTGTTCGAACAGAAACAGGTAATTACCCGGGAATCGCCGCGCAAGCTCCTGAAGCAGAGGAATCGCTTTCCCGGCTTCGTGTTCGCGCCGGTAAAGTATCGCCAGGACGATCTTTGCGTCGTAGCTATTCGAGGCACCGTCTCGCGCAACCGATTCAAGCTGTTGGAGTCCGCCCGCACGATCGCCATGGAATCCGTTAAGGAAACCAACCGCTCGCAAGTAGAAGGGTAAGCTGGCCACCACATACTGGTAAACACCGAGCGTCAGGCGCGCATCGAGAAGATCAGGATCAAGTTCCAAAGCTCGCTCCTGAGCTTTACGTGCCGCGGAAGCTTCACGCAGTGCTTCGGTCCAAGATTTCTCGACCAGGAAGAAATAGGTCGAGCGCAACGCGTGTGCCGCTCCGGACTGATACCAGGCCTTCACATCACGCTCGTTGCTTTTTAGCTTGGCATCACAGAGCGACAAACTCGTGTTGATCGAAGCAGCAAACAGTTGCCGATCCTGGGCACTGATCTCCACCTTTGGCCGGCGCAGGAAGGCGTTGTTGCCCGTCACGAGTTGCGATTCGAGAGATCCGTTCCGAAATAGTTCTCGATACACAATGGTTTGCGCCAAGTGATTACGCTGATCGGGATCTTCGGGATGGGCTTTCACTTGTCGCTCGAAGAAAGCGAAAGCCCCGTCGTAATCATTGTTATAGAAGGCTTCAAATCCCGGGCTGAGCGAAGTTTCGTCAGCGGAGCTATGACTCGCGAACAAGGACATCAGGATCAGTTGCGCGATTACAACTGAACGCATGAGGAGATCACTTCAGCTTCGGAGGAGGCCGGTTCGCTTCCGGACAGAATCGCAATCGCCTGACTCGCAGCGGCGGAAACAGACCCATCCGGATGGGCGGCCAGTTGCTTTAGCGGACCTATCATCGACGGGTTTCCCGAATTACCCATCGCAATAGCAACGTTTCGGAGGAAACCGCGATACTTCGTGCGCCATACCGGCGATTGCCGAAACTCGCGACGGAAATCTTCTTCCGAATAGGCTAGCCAGCTCGAGCAGAGACGGAAGGCTTTCCCGGGGCTGGAAAACGGCCTCAGCAGTTTCCGGCGCCCTTCGGTTCCAGGGGCAGACGTCCTGGCAAATGTCGCATCCGAACAGATGATCGCCCATCTTCTCCTGGGCATCCGAATCGATCGAGCCTCTCTTCTCAATGGTCAGGTAGGAGATGCAAGCTCGTGAATCGATCTGCCAGCCAATCTCACCCGGCACAATTGCAGACGTCGGACAAGCATCAACGCACCGCCTGCAGGTTCCACATCGATCGGGCGGCGGAGTGTCCGCCACCAGTTCCAGTGAGGTTAATAGCTCACCAAGGAAAAACCACGAGCCACTTCCCTGATTGATCAGGCAGGTGTTTCTTCCGATCCATCCAAGTCCAGCCTCCCGGGCATAACTGCGTTCAAGCAGGGGAGCCGTGTCGACACAGATCCGGGAACTGAACGGTTCCCCGTGTACCTGTTCGAGTTTGCTCCGGAGAGTCTCTAATCCGCTTCTCATTACCTCGTGGTAATCATTGCCCCATGCATAGCGGGAGATCCAGCCCGTATCGCTCGTTGGCCGCTCAGTCGAGTACGGCTGATTTGTGTTGTACAGCTTTCCAACACAGATGATCGTCTTAGCATCGGGAAGCAAATGGCGTGGATCCGCCCGGAGATCACCTCGACGGTCGGTGAGATAGGCCATCTCCCCGGCCATGCCATCGCGACGCCAGTGATCGAAACGCTCGTAGTCGGATAATGAAGAAGCGGCAGCAATGCCCGCGAGTTCGAATCCGCATTCGCGAGCGAACAGCTTGACTTGTTCTGCGGTAATCGGCATTGCGGATATTGGTACCCTTTTCTATTTTGAAACCACTCCTTCTCGATTTCGAAAACGTCTACGTTCAACGAGGCCAGCGATACGCGCTTAAGGGACTCACTCTGAAAGTGAAGGCGGGCGAACATGTAGCCGTGCTCGGGCCTAATGGCAGCGGCAAATCGACTTTGCTGAAGCTCCTGATGCGAGAATGCTATCCACTCCTGCGCCCCGAAACCCGGTTGTCGATTTTCGGTCAGTCAAGCTGGAACATCTTCGATCTGCGATCGCAAATCGGGATCGTCAGTAACGACTTGATGACGCAGTGCACTCGCGATATCACCGGGCGTGAACTGGTCATCTCCGGCTTCTTCGGTTCGATCGGGCTTTGGCCGAACCAGCATGTCACGCCCGAAATGGAGAAGTCAGCGCAGGAAGCCATGCAGCAACTTGAGGTGACCGAACTGGCAGAGCGTTGGGTGGACGAATTGTCCTCGGGCGAAGCACGGCGTCTCCTGATCGCTCGTGCGCTGATTCATAATCCATCGACGCTGGTACTCGATGAACCCACGACGAGCCTCGATCTTGCGGCCCAACGAGAGATGCGCGAACACCTCAGAAAGCTGGCTGGTAGCGGCGTCGGGCTACTCCTGGTAACTCATCATCTCGAAGAATTAATCCCGGAGATTGATCGGGTAGTCATGCTGAGTAAAGGCTCGGTCTACGCGGACGGGCGCAAAGAAGACGTGCTGAACTCTGCTCATCTTTCCGCATTGTTTGGCGTCGATGTCGCGCTTTCGATTCAGGACGGTTATTATCGCCCGTGGTGACGAACCCAATCTCGCCGGTTTCCTACTTGTTCGCAACAATGAACACGCCATAAGGCGCAATAGTGAACTGCTGTGACCCAGGGGCCGCTGTCGCAGGGCTAGCTGCCAACACACGGTGAAAGCCCGGCCATTTGCCAAAACCTGAAATATTGGTCCGCTGTTCCTTGCTACTTGTGTTCATCGCAACCAAGGCGATATTCCCTTCTGAAGTCTTGCGGCCAAACACGAACACGTTCGCGTTCCCCGACTCAAGCTGCACATAATCTCCTTCGCGCAGAGTTACCTCATCGCTGCGCAATTTAACCAGCGCGGAATACCAGTTATAGATTGAGTTAGGATCCGCCTTCTCGGAGGTCAGGTTGTAATGCTTGAAAGTTGCCTCCACGGGCAGCCACGGAGAGCCTTTGCTGAATCCGGCATTAACGGTTGTGTCCCATTGCATCGGTGTTCGGGCTCCATCGCGTTTATCGGGTCGCGGGCGCTTGGGAGTGATCGGTACTCGCGCGAGGTCATCCTTCGACATCATCGCCATGCCGAGTTCCTCGCCGTAGTAAAGCAACACACATCCGCGCTGCGAAAGCGTCAGGGCAGCGGTAAGCTTCGCTATCTGATCATTGTTTTTGCCATCACCAAAAGTGCTCCACTGGCGTGGGTGATCGTGATTGCTGAAGAAGAACACAGGGGTTCGCCCGCCAAGCTGGGTTTGAGCGGCGTCAACTTCTCGCTTGAAAACAGCAGCATTGAGTTGCTGTAGATTGCCGAAGAGAAAGTCCATGGGTAGGTGGATCTCGTCGCCATTGCTGCCATAAACCGCTGCAAGGTCCTGAATAGTTTTGGTAGATGACTCGCCGAGAAGCACGGGATCTCCGGAGTATCCGTTCAGTACCTGCCTCATCTCTTTGAGGATCTGGTGGTTCTCCGGACGTCCGGAGTTATAGGGCATTAAGGAAGCCGGTCCACCCGACTGTGGCGGGTGCGGGTCGTCAGGATAAGCGGGGTCTTCGATCAGGTACGGAGTTGCGTCAAGCCGGAAGCCACTCGCGCCGTGATCCAGCCAGAACCGAACGACGTCGAACATTGCTTTCTTCAGCCCTGGATTGCGCCAGTTGACGTCCGGCTGCTCGGGAAGAAACACGTGGTAGTACCACTGGCGAGTTCGCGCGTCCCAAGTCCACGTGTAACCGCCGAAGATCGAAGTCCAATGCGTGGGTGGCTTGTCGGGACCTCCGCCGTCCTTCCAGACATACCAGTCGCGCTTCGGATTGGTTCGCGAAGAACGCGATTCTTTGAACCAAGGATGCTGGTCAGATGTGTGGTTAACCACGAAATCGACGAGCACACGAATGCCACGCTTCTTTGCTTCCGCCGTTAGCCGGTTCCAATCCTCCATGGTCCCGTACTCGTGAGCAACATTGGTGTAATCCGAGACGTCGTATCCGAAATCCGCATTAGGAGATGGAAAGAAGGGCGTAATCCAGATTGCGTTGACGCCTAACTCCTTCAGATAGTCCAGCCTGGACGTAACACCATTCAAGTCGCCTATGCCGTCGCCGTTCGTATCCTGGAAACTCCTGGGGTAGATCTCATAGATCACCGCGCGGTCGTACCAGTGAACGTTTCCCTTCTGAGCTACTGCGATGCTCGACGCAAGGAGCATCAGGAAGGGTATGAATCTCATCCAGACATGCTACTGCAAAACGAGTAAGGGTCTGAGTGTCGATGAGAGCTACGGGCTAAGGTAGTAAGTGTCCTCCGGCGTGAACGGTTTGCAAACCTCGGCAAGCCCTACCCAGTTGTCTCCTCAAAAAACGGCGTTCGCCGTGCTCGCGGCCATCTCTTTTTGTCATCTGTTGAATGACCTTTTGCAGTCCCTGCTCGCGGCCATCTACCCCATATTGAAAGCGTCGTTCCAGTTAGATTTCGGACAGATCGGGCTCATCTCACTCACGTTTCAGGTCACGGCTTCTCTGTTGCAACCCGTCGTGGGCCTCTATACCGATCGGCGTCCAAGGCCGTTTTCGCTCGCATCCGGCATGAGCATCTCTCTGCTTGGCCTCATGCTCCTGGCATTTGCATGGAGTTACCCGATTCTGCTTCTTGCGGCCGCGATGGTAGGTTTGGGATCCTCCATCTTTCACCCCGAGTCTTCACGCGTGGCGAGGATGGCATCGGGAGGACGGCATGGGCTCGCTCAGTCGCTGTTTCAGGTGGGAGGGAATGCAGGTTCGTCCGTAGGCCCTCTTCTGGCGGCGTTCATTGTTCTTCCGCATGGACAGAGAAGCATTGCGTGGTTCTCCAGCGCTGCGCTTCTGGCGATTGTCATCCTCGCGTATATTGGCATCTGGTACAGAAATCGTCTCAACTCGGTTGTATCGAAGCTGCGGAAGAGCACGACGGCCGTATTCTCGAAGCGCAAAGTAAACTTCTCTTTGTCGATCTTAGTCGCCCTGATTTTTTCGAAGTACTTCTATCTCGCAAGCCTCACGAATTACTACACCTTCTATCTGATTTCAAAGTTCCACGTCTCCGTTCAGAGCGCGCAAATATATCTGTTTTTATTTCTGGGGGCCGTCGCGGCCGGGACAGTCCTCGGCGGACCGGTTGGCGATCGCATCGGCCGGAAGTACGTGATCTGGGTGTCGATCGCGGGTGCGCTTCCCTTCACACTGCTGTTGCCTTATGTGAATCTGTTTTGGACAGCCGTGCTCAGTGTCGTCATCGGAGTGATTTTAGCCTCCGCGTTCTCGGCGATCCTGGTTTACGCGCAAGAATTGGTGCCGGGCCGTGTAGGTATGATCTCTGGGATCTTCTTTGGTCTGGCATTCGGGATGGGAGGGATCGGCGCTGCACTACTCGGGAAACTGGCCGATGCCAAGGATATCCAGTTTGTTTACCGGATCTGTTCGTTTTTGCCGGCGATAGGACTTCTCACCGCATTCCTGCCCGACCTCAAAGCCATTGAGTCCCACCGGCATCTGGAGTCGGTTGAAGCACTTGGACCGGCCGACCCCGAAATTTAGCCTAGCTTCTTAGCGATCAGAATGCGCGAGTGGAAATAAAGCTGGCGAATTTTCGTCGCGTCCTCGATTTCGAAATCACGCGAACGCAACAAGTCAGGCATCGTAGAGCTTACCTGCCTTCCCCAGAAAGCGGGAGCGACGAAGGTGCAGAACTTGTACAGTAAGTTGAAGCTGGACGCACTTTGCGCCACGAGGATCAACCCGAGACGGCCACCCGGCTTCAGCACTCGGCCCATTTCGTCCATGGCCTCCAGCATATGGGCCTCGCTGAGCAACTCGAACAGATAACAGCACACGAGGGCATCAAAGGAAGCATCCCGGAATGGAAGCTGACGCGCATCGGTGCAAGGGCAATGGGCGTCTGCGCCTACGTACCTCTGCCGGATCTTCGCCTGGGACTGCGCCGCCATATTGGCGGAGAAATCGACGCCAATCGTCTGCCCCCCGGGGTTGACCCGGACGAGGCGGTGGAACATCTCCCCGGATCCCATGGCCACCTCGAGCACTGAGGACCCGTTCGGAATCTGCAGCATCTCTAGAGTTTTGGCGTGGGCTTGAGCATGGAAAAGGCGGCTCGAGATCGGGTAGAGCGGAGCGACCAAGTCATACAGGAAGCGCGTCCGCTTGGGAGGAGCCAGAGTTTCCCCGGCCGCCCCTGGTTTCGCTCTGGCGTCCCGCTCTGATTCTGCAAGATACATATTAGATCCCACACCGCAGTGTACCGTCCGCTTGTTTTGCGAAATCTACATGGGCTTGGACAAGCGGTCTTCAAGCGCCGGGCAAGAAGTAGAACATCACGCCCATCATGAAGTAAACAGCCAGGAGTTGCACGCCTTCAAACCAGTTCGAGTCGCCATCCCCGGCGATCTGGCCGGTAATAGCGATGGTGAGCAGAAGCGCAACCAACTCGGCGGGCGTAAACACCAGATTCATCGGTCGCGCGGCAACGAAATGACTGATTAGAACCAATCCGGGTGCGACGAACAACGCGATTTGGATGCTGCTGCCGATGCCAATACCGACACTCAGGTCCATCTGTCCCTTGACCGCCGCCCGTATCGCTGAGGTCGATTCGGCCGCATTCCCCGCTATGGCCACAATCACAAGTCCGACGAACAGTTCGGTCAGCCCTAAACTCCGGGATGCTGCCTCCACAGACCCGACCAGCACTTCACTCATCCAGCCGACAAGCACCGCGCTGGCGAGCAACAAGACGAGTGAGCGCTTTACGCTCCAAGGCTCGTGTTCTCCCTCGGCTTCCGGGTGCTCAGCCGTGGTCAATAGTTGGCGGTGTGTGCGGAGGCTGAAGAGGAGGCTCAGTGCATACGTCGCGATCAGCACCAGTGCGAACTCGAAGCTCAGATCAGCCTCGCGGCGCGTGGCGACGTTGCCGCCCAGCCAGTGATAAGCAGCCGGAAGGGCGAGTGAAACGCCTGCAAGCGCGAGTGTAGTAGCCTGTGTTCTTGCTCCGAGAGCATTGAACTTCAATGTCTTCTTCCGGCTGCCGGCGGCGATGATCGAAATGCCGAGCGTGAGCAGCAAATTGACAAGGATGGAACCCGTGATGGACGCCTTAACGACCTCTTGCAATCCTTGGCGAAGCGCGAAGTAACCGATCAGGAGCTCCCCTGCGTTGCCGAACGTGACCCCGAGTAAGGCTCCTAACGGATGGTCCGGCACGAGCGGAAAGGTTTTCCGTAGCCTCACTCAGTAGATGAGCCAGCGGGATCATGGAAGCCGCCGACAACCCAAAAACTAAGATATGCGCGGAAGGCATTCCGATGTGAACGCCCAGGGTGACCGGGACCAGCAGCAGCAGCCAATACAGGAGGTTCGCCATACACTCTCAAAGTCTCGCAGCACCAGCGGGAACCGATGAGCGATTCCATGTGACACTGGCACTGTGAGGCACTACGAGTGAGAGCCTGGTGGGTGGCTGTCGTTGGTTGGATCGGCGTCATCTTTTTCTCTTCAACGAGTACAGCGTCGCGCTGGTGCGAGTCTGCGTTCGGCGCTTTATCCGAGTTCCTGCTCTCGGGAATCCCTCGAGACAGCTCATCGTTCGGGATGATACACCTCATCGCGGACAAGGGACTGCACGTCACTCTTTTCGCAGTGCTGGCTGTTTTGCTCTTTCGCGCACTGGTCAATCCGCAGGGTAAAGTTGTCCGTATACTCTCGTTCGGGCTGGTCGTGGGATGTTGTAGCGAATATCTGCAGTCGTTCTTCCCCGATCGCGATCCAGCCGTCCGGGATGTTCTGATCAATGTCGCCGGCACAGGACTGGGCGTTCTGATCAGCCGGATGTTCCGGGCAAAACAAACAGCGGCGGAGGCGAAAGAATCTCGAGAATATACATTCAGCCACTCCGATGGCCAGTAGAGTAACGCGTCAGCCCGCTTCCCAGTCCATCCGGACAGCAACACCTTCGAGTGTTCGCCAGGTTAATCGCGCAATCATGCTGGAGCTGATCCGGAAGCACCAACCCATATCACGAGCTGACCTGGCGAGAATCACGGGCGTGTTCCGAAGCAGTGTCTCGGATATCGTGGACGAGTTGCTGGACCAGCAGCTCGTGTTGGAAGAACGCGAACTCTCTCAACGAGGACGAGGACGCGCTCCGATGAACCTGCGGTTGAATGATGAATGCTGCCAGGTACTCGGCGTCAATATCAGGCCATCTTATTCGCAGATCGCCCGCGCCGGGCTTAGTGGAACCATTCAACAGAGCCTTCATTTCCCCACTCCGGGTTCGCCCAAGAAGCTTGTCGAAGGTATCGCACAAGCGGCGTTGAGGCTCTGTAAGGCTGGGAAAAACACATCTAACCGTTACGAGCGCGTAGGCATCGCGATTCCTGGGCACGTGGATGCGCGGAGCGGTGAGATTCTATGGACACCAACACACCCGGAGTTAAATCACTTCTCGATTGCGGCGGCGATTGAAAAGGAATTGGGTGTCCCGGCTCTGGCTGATAATGACTGCAACTTAGGCGCGTTATCGGAGCTCTGGCTATCGAATCGGGATAACAACTCAGATTTCGTCTTTCTAAACATCAGTGACTACGGAGTTGGAGCCGGTGTTGTAATCAACGGTGAAATCTATCTCGGTCACGACTCTCGGTTCGCGGCCGAAGTAGGGCATATGATCGTGGAATCTTCGGGATTAGCCTGCCGCTGCGGACGCCATGGCTGTTGGGAGATGTACGTGAGCAACGACGCCACGTACAAAAGGCTATACCCAGGCTCGCAGTTCAGCGAGCAGGCGTTTGAGCAGATGCTTCTCTCGGCGAAGGAAGGAAGTAAACGTTCTTCCAAGGCGCTGGGAGAGACCGCTCGCTATCTTTCGGTCGGCATCTCAAACATTGGATATCTTTTCAATCCTTTCGCAATCGTCATAGCCGGCCGGATTACGGAAGTCTGGGATCTGATTCATGAAGCGGTACTCAATCGATACTCGGGCCCAGGCGCGCTCCCGGAATTGCGGCCCGCTCGGATGTCCGCCGATGACTCCCTGCTGCACGGAGCTGTGTGTTTGGCATTGCGCGCCACATTTGCCGGACCTAAATTTGGATAATCCCAATGCCGAATGACTGGGAGGAGGATGCTGGGAGCGAGGTTTCCCGGCGAGACTTCCTCGGAACCGCAAGCTCGGGCGCCGCAGTGACGGCGGCCAGGTCGAAGGGCAAAAATACCGTTTTCGAACCGAATACCCGGCCCCTCAAACTCTCGGACAATCTTTTCCTGCTCGAAGATACCTGCAACGTTTATCTTGTCCGCCGCAATGACCGAGCAATCCTCATTGATTTCGGATCCGGCAAGATTCTGGAGCATCTCCGTGACCTCGGAGTCTCGCGCGTAGATTGGATCCTTCATACGCACCATCACCGCGACCAGGCTCAGGGAGACACACTTGCCGTTGCAAAAGGAATCCAGATAGCGGTACCGCAATTCGAGCGGCAGTTCTTCGAAGATGCAGAGAACTTCTGGCGCAACCGCCGGATTTTTGAGTTGTATGACGTAAAGAATGACTTCTTTTCCCTGACTCGTAACGTTCCCGTTGCCGCCCTGCTGCGCGACTACGAGACTTTCCACTGGCAGGGATTGGATCTCTTCATACAACCGACTCCAGGACACACGCCAGGTTCTGTCACGATCGTGGCGCAAGTCGACGGACGTCGGGTCGCATTTTCTGGCGATCTGCTGTATTCCGCGGGCAAGGTGCAAACGATCTATGACCTGCAGTACTATTATCAGGAGCACGAAGGCGTTGATCTTTCGATCTATTCGCTGACAGCTTTGGCGAAGCTGAAGCCGCAGTTTCTGTGTCCCTCGCATGGCGCTCCCGTTTCGGAACCGCTGCAGGCAATAGCGGAGCTTTCACGCAAGCTGACCGATTGGCATCATTACTGGTATAAGCATCCACCTACCTCAGAGCTCGAACCGGTCGCAATCAGTCCTCACTTGATTGCCAACACCGAAGCAACCTCTACCTTTTACGCGATTATCAGTGACAGCGGGAAAGCACTCTTTATTGATTACGGCGCCGCGAGTTGGACCTTTTTTCAGGTGTTCACTCGTTATGTCGACACGTTGAACCACATGCGCTTCCTGGAACACAGCATCGAAAAGCTCCGGGTGCGGCACGCTTGATCCATCGTGGATCCGTATACAGCCGTATCAGATCTTGGCCGCTCCCGGGCAGGAGCAGCGGATCCAGATCCATGTGCGAAACCATGGCCGGCGGTTGATGCGGGTGCAGGCAAAACTAGTTCTCCCTCCGGGCTGGCGCAACGGACCGGGACCGCTGGAACTAAGCATTGAACCCAAAGCCGAAGGCCATATAGACGCGAGTTTTACGACCGTCCGCAGTTGGTCATCCAGTACTCCGAGAGTGGCAATCGCACTGGATGTCGTGGTTGACGGCAAGTACCTGGGACAGATTGCCGAGGCCGTTGTGGACATGCGGGATCGCGCTACCTAGCGTATGCTGAGCATTAGCGATGAAGCGAAGAAGCGTTTTGCAGACTCTGGCTACGTTGCCGGCTGCGAGTTTGCTAAAGGCACAACAACCCGTTGTGCCGCCCAAGCCGAGCCCGGCGGCAGTAGAAGAGATTCCAGTCATTGAGGCAACGATTCCGGACTTTGCCGGAACTACTGTTACCAAGTTTTTCTCCCCCGCTCAATTCAGCTGTTTCAGGCGGCTAACGGACGTGCTGTATCCGGCCGTGAACGGTGTTCCGGGCGCGGTTCAGGCAGGAGCACCGGAGTTCCTGGACTTCCTCCTGTTCGAGTCGCCGGCGGCAAGGCAGGAGTTGTATCGCAATGGCGTCGACGAACTGGAGCATCGCTCCAAGAAGGCTTTGAATGCCTCGTTCGCATCGGCGGATCAGGCTGGCGCTGAGAAGCTGCTGGCGCCTCTTCGCGAACCATGGACGCGCAGATCCGGATCCCTTCACTGCATTTCTGAGAACGGCCAAGCAGGACGTGATTCAAGCGACCGAGAGCTCGCATGACTGGATCCGAATGATGTCGAAACGAGTAAGGAGCGCAGGAGGAGTCGGGATGTACTGGTTCCCGATCGATTGACATGGTTGGCAAATATGACGTTTTGATCATTGGGTCCGGAGCATCCGGCGGCACCGTCGCTTATACCCTGACAAAGAAGGGCATCTCCTGCCTGATGCTCGATGCCGGTCCCGTCATCAACTACTCACGCGACCGCGCATTGAAGAACGTGTACGAACTGCCTTATCGCGGTTTTGGAAGACCGGATCGTTTCCCCCACGTAACACAGGCCAACGAATTCAACGGCAATCTCTGGGCGGACGAGAAACAGAACCCGTACACCTATGACCCAAAGGATCCGTATTACTGGGTTCGAGTGCGCCTGGTGGGAGGGAAAACACTGGTTTGGGGCCGCGCCTCTTGGCGGATGAGCGATTTCGAGTTCAAGTGCAAAGACCATGACGGCTTCGGCGAGAACTGGCCCATATCGTACAGCGATCTTGCGCCCTACTACGACAAAGTAGAGCCGATCTGGCGCGTCTCCGGGCGCAAAGAAGGACTGCCTCAATTACCCGACGGGATCTTCCTCGAGGATCACTCGCCCGACAGCGAAAGCGTGAAACGCTTCATTTCGGCCGCCAACGCGACACGGCATCCCGATCACGAAGCCGCGGCGCGCGACAGGCACGCTGGCCAGTTCCATCAATCTATTACTTCCTGCCGCACTGGAGAGCGGCTATCTGACCGTCGTTCCGAATGCGGTCGTCAGCCGGATCACAACTGATCCGCACACCGGACTCGCCAATGGAGCAACCTTCATTGACCGCCGATCTAATCGCGAGATGCATGCAAAGGCGCGGATTGTCGTGGTAGGGGCTGCTTGCCTCGAGAGTACACGACTCTTGTTGAATTCCGGGATTGCTAATTCGAGCGGTGTTCTGGGTCATTACCTGTTTGACCAGTTTTACGTAAAGGACTCTGTCGAGGCGATCGTGCCGGAAGCCCGCGGTGCAAACAATACGTTCAAGTTGATGGGCGGCGGTGGGTATGTCGTGCCGTTTCGCAACATCAAAACGCGCGAGAAGGATTTTATCCGAGGCTACAGTGCCGATTTCAGCAGCGGAGGCACTCCTCCCAGCCGCATCGTTCCGGGTTATGGTGAACAACTACACAAAGAACTGGCCGAACTCCACAACGCGCGTTTCAGTATGACTGTGATGGGTACAGTCTTGCCTCGCCACGAGAACTACGTAAAGATCGACAAAACAGTTCGCGATGCTTGGGGCATTCCGGTACTGAACATACAGGCCCGCTATACCGATAACGAATTCAACATGGCGCGCGACGCCATGAATACTCTTAGCGAGGTCTGCCATTCAGCTGGATTCAAAGTTCTGGCCAAGCACGACAAGATGGTGCCGCCGGGGGAAAGCATTCATGAGCTGGGAACGTGCCGCATGGGTGAGGATCCCAAGAAGAGCGTGCTGAATAAGTGGAACCAGAGCCACGATATCAAGAATTTGTTCGTCGTAGACGGAAGCAGCTTCGCTTCCGGTGGTCCACAAAATCCGACTTTGACCATCTCGGCGCTAGCGATGCGCGCATCCGATTACATGGCGGAACAGATGCGTGCGGGGACCTTGTGAGGCTCGTATTTCTCTCGATTTGTCTACTTTTCACCGCTCTGTCCGGCAATGGCTACGCATTCCAAGGCGCTAATGAGCCGCCTAAACAGCCGATCGAATTCAATCACAAACTGCATGTAACGGATCAGAAGCAAACGTGCGCTTCTTGTCATGCCGAGACAGACGGCGGTGAGCTGGTAGATATGCCGGACGTTCCCAAGTGCATGTCTTGTCATGCGGGGATTACTCCCCGTACAGCTGCTGAGCAGAAGTTAGCCGCGCTTGCCAAGCAGAACCGGGACGTCGACTGGGTTCGCGTGTACCAGATACCCACGTTTGTGCGTTTCAGCCACCGGCAACACACCCAAGCTGGCACTAAGTGCGACGTTTGTCACGGACCTGTAGCCACACGGACTAATTTGTTCGCGTGAGAAGCAACTATCCATGGGCGAATGCATGACCTGCCATCGTGAAACTCGAGCGAGTATTGATTGCGGCTCGTGTCACGAACCTCGCTAACTTCGATAATCTTCGTTGACGCGCCTGCGAAGGCGCTGTAAACTGAGCGCAAGACTTGGTTAGTCGGCAGTCCCTACAAATTGGGTTCTTTGTAGGAACACGGGGGGAAAATGAAGAGTAAATACGTACAGCTGATGTTAGCTGCATTTGCCTGCAGCACTTTGGCGATGGGTCAGGAATTTCGCGCGACCGTTACCGGACAGGTGACGGATCCGACTGGGGCCGGTGTTGCCAACGCGAAGGTAACGATCCAGAATCTGCAGACGAACGAAACCCAGACGCAAATGACGAGCGAGGCTGGGAATTATACGATCTCGTTCCTGATTCCGGGAAACTACAAGGTCACAGCAGAAGCGCCAAACTTTCAAACCGCAGTGAGGCCGTTGGTCGAGCTGCACACGAACGACAAGCTCACGGTCGATCTTCCGCTGCAGTTAGGCCAGAGCCAGAGCACGGTGGAGGTTACAGGAGCTGCGCCGCTGCTCGACAATGCATCCGCCAGTCGTGGCGACGTGATCGAGAATATGCGGGTAACTGAGTTGCCGTTGAATGGCCGCAACCCGTTTTCGCTGGTTAACCTGTCGCCCGGCGTTATCTTCGCCGGTAACCCGCAGTTCACACGTCCCTTTGACAATGGAGACAACGTCAATTTCTCGATCAACGGCGGCGTTCGGCAGACGAACTCATGGCTGCTGGACGGCGTGCCCGATGATGCAGTAACCGATACGGACGCCCAGAGAACGCGCGGCAACCAGAACGTTGCCTACATCCCGACCGTAGATGCCACGCAGGAGTTCAAGGTCATGACGAACTTCTACGACGCGCAGTACGGGCGCACAGGTGGCGGCGTCATGAACGTAACGACCAAGAGCGGCGCCAATGACTTTCATGGGACCGGGTACGAGTTCCTACGCCGGTATCAGCTGGACGCGAACTCGATTCAGAACAACAGCGCCGGCCGGCCGCGGTATGGTGTGGACCCGGTAACGAAAGAGAATCTTGGCGGCCACAAACTGGATCAGTACGGCACCCAGATCACCGGCCCGGTTTGGATTCCGAAGGTCTATAACGGCAAAGACAAGACGTTCTTCTCATTCGGCTGGGAAAACTACGTTGAAACAACACCTTCGCCGATCCTGACCAGCGTGCCTTCGGCCGCGATGCGAGCAGGCGACTTCTCCGGGACGGGAGTCAGCATCTACGACCCGTTCTCAACCCAGGCTGAACCCGGCATTTAACTCCAAGTCTGGCCAATAGTGCAAGCAACCCTCAATACATCCGCACTCAGTTCCCCGGGAATGTGATTCCGGCAAACCGCATCAGTCCCGTTGGACGCGCCATCATCAACGCCTATCCTGCTCCGAACACCGGCGCAGCCAACGCCGTGACCAACAACTTCATCGCAAGTCCGAACATCAGTTCCGATCATTTCCGGAACTGGATCGGACGCGTCGACCAGAACTTCGGCGAGAAGGAGCGCATGTTCTTCCGCTATGCGCATAATCGCAGCAACCAAATCGATAATGGCGCAAACGGCTTCACGGGGCCGGGACGTGACGCGCAGGATCCTCTGGTTCGTATCAACGACAATGCGGTGGCGGACTTCCTCACTGTTATGTCGCCAAGCACGCTGCTCGATCTGAGGTTCGGATTTGCGCGCTTTATTCAAGCCGCTTACCGGACCAGTGTGGACGGGTTCGACGATACGCTTCTAGGGTTCTCTCAGAACTTCTCTGCGAATCAGCGATTCAATGCCCTGCCGCCGCGCATCGGTGACCAGAGCGCTAACGGCAACGGCTCAAACGGTACGTATCCGCTATTCGGAAGCCGGAATTCGAATTCCAACATCACGAATCTGCTCAGCTTCAACCCCAGCCTTTCTTACGTTCGGGGCAGACAATCCATCAAGTTTGGTGGGGATATACGCGACATTCGGACCAACGTTGCCGGCGGCTCCTTCCTGTTCGGCTCCGGTTTCTTCAACTTCACACCTGGGTTTACCCAGGCTCTTCCTGAATTCGCCAGTTCAACGTCCGGTAACAGCATGGCTTCGTTGCTGCTCGGAACGCCGGCAAACGGTGCTCTTCAGTATGTGCCGCAACTGGCGTATCGCTGGGGCTACTATGGCTTCTATCTTCAGGACGACATAAAAGTCACACAGAAGCTAACGATCAATGTCGGGCTGCGGTACGACATCGAAGGATCGCCGGACGAGCGCTACAACCGGATGAATCGCGGATGGGCATTCAACAGCGCGAGCCCGCTAGCGGGTCTCGTCTCCAATGCCAACCCGGCAAACTGCCCGTCTTGCGCAAATCTCACCGGTGGACTGCTCTTTGCCGGTAATGGCGGCCAGCCTCGGGGAGCATACAACAAGCGGTACGGCAACCTGCAGCCAAGAATCGGTGCGGCTTACTCGCTTACTCCCCTCACGGTCATTCGTGGCGGCTTTGGTATCTTCTATCTGCCGACGGCTGAATACGGTGGCGCTCTCGGCTACGCTGCCGATTCGAACTACATCGCTACCCTGACGGGCGGCGGCATCAACAGCTTCATCCCGGCCACCAGCTTTGCGACGGGGAATCCCTTCCCTGTTAGCAACGCTCCGGCAACCAATGGCTTGCTTGCTGCCGACTGGCGCAGCACTGGGCGTTAATACGGCTTTGGGCAACGATGTGATCTTCTCCAACCCGAATCACGACATTCCCCACGTCTATCAATACTCGGTGGGAATCGAGCGGCAGTTACCGTGGGAGACAAAGCTGGAAGTCTCCTACGTGGGTAGCCGCTCTTATCACCTCAACATCGGAGACAATCAGGTGGGCGGAGCGCGCAACATCAACCAACCCTCAGTCGCACAATTGCAGATCGCTCAGCAGAACCCCACCTATTTCACAACCGCTGTTGCCAATCCGTTTGCCGGGTTGATTCCAAACAACGCAACGCTGAATGCCCCGACGATCGCCAGACAGCAATTGCTGCGACCTTATCCTCAGTTCGGGAACGTTCTGTACGCATTCGAATCAGTTGGAAAGACCTGGTACGATTCGCTTCAGGTCAGCGCGCAAAAGCGTTACAGCTCTTATCTCGTTCTGGCGCTTTCTTACACGTTTTCGAAGAACCTGGACGCCATCAACTTCCTGAACGGCCAGGATCCTCGCCCGACGAAAGAACTTTCGATTTCCGACCGTCCGCATCGCGCGGTCCTCAGCGGTGTTTATCAACTTCCGTTCGGCAAGGGTCGCAAGTTCATGAGCGGCACCGGTCGCTGGGGTGAACTCGCTCTCGGCGGCTGGGAATATAACTTCATCGGCACACTGCAGTCGGGTACGCCTTTCAGCAATCCCACCAACGTAGACCAGATTGCCGATCCCACAATCAGCAATCCGAGCTACAGCAACGAGTTCAACAACTGCGTCCAGCAGATCAATGGAACCAGTGTTGCTCCGAATGCAACCAGGACCGGTTCTGTCCCTTGCACGAACCCGGCTTGGCGCCTTCGCGGCCCCAACACACTGCAGAACATCCAACTCACGAATCCGGTACTTCGCAATCCGTGGAGAGCACAATGGGACATGTCGTTGAACAAGCGCTTCAACTTCACAGAACGCATCAACGCTCAGTTCCGGTTTGAAGCCTTCAACGTGTTCAATACTCCGATCTTCGGCGCGCCAAACAACAGCACAACCGGCACGGGCTTCGTAAACTTCGGTTTTGTTGCGGCAAACCAAAGCAACTTCCCCCGCAACGTACAACTTGGCTTCAAGTTCAACTTCTAAGTCCGTAAAACGATGCTCATGGGCAGAGGGCGATCCTCTGCTCCGTGAGTATCATGACACCGAGTGGGGAGTACCTGAGTTCGACAGCGCCGCGCTCTGGCAAACCTTGATGCTGGAAGGCTTCCAGGCTGGCCTGGCTTGGATTACAGTTCTCCGCAAGCGAGACGCGTTCCGCAAAGCCTTCCGCCAGTTCGATCCGGTCAAGGTTGCGAGATTCGGAGAGAAGGACATTATCCGACTCGTCAACGATGAGGGAATCATCCGCTCGCGCGCTCAAGATTCAGGCGACCATTGATGGAGCTCGCGCTTTTCTCGCTATGCAGAACGCGGGCATCGACTTCTCACATTGGGTTTGGGAACTGGCGGGCGGTCAGCCAATCCAGAACACAGGCCCGGTTCCCGCCAGTTCCCCTCTTTCCGCTTACCTTTTCGAAAGAGTTGAAACGACGCGGCTTTAAGTTTGTCGGTCCCGTTATCGTCTATGCCTGGATGCAAGCAGTTGGTATTGTCAACGATCACTCCGAAGATTGCTTTCGGCGTGACTTCTGCCGGAAACTAGCGCGAGCGACGTACCGGTCTATCCTGAGACGGCGGATTGAATCTCGCCGACACGTCTAGGAGAATCGTGGTATCTACTAGGAACGTCGTCGTTGTCGCCGGAATTCACGGCGTCAGTGGAAGAGCTGCTTCTGAACATTGGCTCCGCGTCCCAGACGCCACCGTATACGGGCTTTCGCGCCGTACTGCGACGGTACCGGAAGGTGTTCAACCGATCGCAGTCGACCTTCTCGACCCTGAAGATGTGAAGGCAAAACTCGCTTCGATCAAGGACGTCACACACTTGGTTTTCGGGGCTTACGTTGAAAAACCTACGGCGGCAGAGAAAAGCGCTGTCAATGTCGCACTCTTGCGAAATCTCATGGATGCGATCGAGACACGCTCCGACACCCTCGAGCACATCACCTTCTATCAGGGCGGAAAGGCCTATGGCGCGGATCTTGGACCATTCAAAACACCGGCACGGGAAGACGATCCAAGACTGATGCCGCCGAACTTCTACTACGACCAGGAAGACTTCCTGCGGGAACGGCAGAAGGGTAAGAACTGGCATTGGACGGCGCTTCGCCCGGAAGCGATCTGCGGATACGGAATCGGAAACCCGATGAATCTCGCGATGGTGATTGCGGTGTATGCAACGATCTCTAAAAAGCTTGGCTTACCGCTTCGGTTTCCGGGTACAGAGGCCGCCTACCGTGCGCTGTACCAGGTAACGTCCGCTGACATTCTCGCGAGCGCGACGGTTTGGGCAGGTACCCACGAGTCAGCTCGCGACGAGATTTTCAACATCACAAACGGTGACTATTTCCGCTGGCAGCACATGTGGCCTCGCATCGCCAAAATGTTCGATATGGAAGTCGCGGATCCGGTGCCGACTCCCTTAGCCGTCTACATGCAAGATAAAGCCGGACTGTGGGAACAGATTGTTCACGAGAACAATTTGCAGCCGATCCCGTATACGCAGCTCGTTTCCTGGGCTTTCGGCGACTTCATATTCAACAGTGGATTCGACAACATCTCGAGCACAATCAAGGCGCGCCGGGCCGGCTTTCACGACTGCATCGACACGGAAGACATGTTCCGCTTGTTCTTCGATCGGCTACGTCACGATCGCGTGATTCCGGCCTGAGCGCCAGAACAGAGCCCTCTCAGCCCTTAATGACACCCATGGGCCGTAGACGAGCTACCTTCTTCGCCAAACCCGCGTTGTGAACAACCTCGATCACCTCATCCACATCCTTGTAAGCTTCGGGAAGTTCCTCCAAGATACCGTCGCGAGATTCACTGCGGACAAGGATTCCCTGCTCCTCTAACTTACGACGCTCGTTTGCTACGTTCTTGCCCTTCCGAACGGCTGTTCGGCTCATCAGGCGTCCTGCACCGTGACACACACTCGCGAAACTCTCGCGCATCGCGCCCGGCTGGCCGACCAAGACCCATGATGCCGTTCCCATGCTGCCTGGAACAAATACAGGCTGGCCGATCTCGGTGTAAGCGGCGGGCAGTTCCGGGTGTTGAGCAGAAAAGGCCCGCGTCGCACCCTTCCGGTGGACCAGCACCTTACGCCTGCGGCCGTCGACGAAATGGGTCTCCTCCTTCGCGATATTGTGGCAAACGTCGTAGATAAGCTGCAGCCGCACATCAGCGGAGAATACGCGCCGGAACGCCTCACGCAAAAAGTGAAGAATGCCTTGTCGATTGGCCCAGGCGAAATTCGCTGCAGCGGCCATGGCGCCCAGGTAAGACCGACCTTCGTCGGACTGGATCGGAGCACAGGCAAGCTGGCGGTCCGGCAATTGGATTCCGTACTTCGGCATCACCTTGTTCATGAGTGCGACGTAATCGGTACAGACCTGGTGGCCCAATCCTCTCGAACCCGAGTGGATCAGGACAACTACCTGGTCCTTCCTCGATGCCCATGGCCTGTGCCGCAGGCACGTCGTGCACTCGATCGACATATTGAATCTCGAGGAAGTGATTCCCGCTCCCGAGCGTTCCAAGCTGGGGAGCCACCTCGCTCCTTTGCCCGATCGGAGACCTTGCCCGGGAGCGCACCATCCATGGCCCCTCTCGCCTCAGCTCGTTCGGTATCACCGCCCTCGCCGTAGCCCTGCTCCACCATCCATCGAGCGCCACCAGTCAAGAACTCCATCGATATCTCCGCGTTTCAACTTCACGCGCCCTTCTGTTCCTGTGCCACAAGGAACATCTCGAAACACCTGGTCGATCAGTTGTTTCATGCGAGCTTTTACGTCGGCTCGTGTGAGGGTGCTCCTTACCAGCCGGACGCCGCAATTGATATCGAATCCGACGCCGCCGGGCGACACTACGCCTTCATCGATATCCGTCGCGGCTACTCCGCCGATCGGAAAGCCGTAGCCCTGGTGGATATCGGGCATTGCCAGGCTTGGCCCAACGATTCCGGGCAGTGTTGCCACATTCATCGCCTGGACCAGCGACTGGTCCTTCTTCACTTGCTCAATCAAGACTGGGCTCGAGAAGACAAGGACGTCGGTGCGCATGCCGAGGGCCTCGTTCCGAGCAATGCGATAACGATAATCGTCCACGTTTTCCAGTTGAATCTCAGACATCTACAAAAACCTCGGCTATCCACCGTTCCCGCGCTTTCGTACAGGCGAAGCTGATGATATGTGACTGCTTTTACCGAAACTCTCACCGGATGCCGGTCCGGAGTACGTCGCTCGCCCGCTGCGTCGCACAACAGGCGAAACGGTTCGGGAAAGGAGATGACGAAGGAATCGAACACAAGGCGGCGCGTATCAACGTAGAATAAGACTTCATTCAACCAATTAACCAGGAGAGACTCGGAATCGCTTCCCTCTGCTTGTAACTCCCAATGTTCACTCGAAGTGGTGTTCGAAGGGTCGAGGATGACGGAGATCAAAGCGTGCGGCGCAGTTTCCGAAGAGTTCTTCGAGAGAGTTGCCCCACGCTCGGAAACCCACGTCGGCCGGATGTTCCAGAAGTTCGAATCGTCGATGGCTCCCAGTTCTCTCCATTCCGTGTTATGGGATTGTATTTGCAGAACTCCTGTTTCGAAGTGGCTGGCGCGTTTTGCAAGTACATTGGCGCATCACGCTAGTGAACCCGACGCTTGACGCAGCTAGAGTTTAAGGGTAGGAGCAAACCAACGATGAGCACTTCCACTACCCCGCAAGCCACAGGGGAATCGCAGAACGCCGGTACATTCGAGGCCAAAGCATATGCCGCCCAGAGTGCCACTTCGGCGCTAGCGCCTTATCAGATCCCGCGGCGTGAGCCGCGCCCTCAGGATGTACAGATTCGAAATCCTGTACTGCGGCGTGTGTCACTCGGACTTGCATCAGGTAAGGAATGAATGGGAGAACATGGCGCCCACCATCTATCCTTGCGTTCCTGGTCACGAGATTGTTGGCCGCGTAGTCAAGGCGGGAAGCGCCGTCAGGAAATTCAAAGAGGGCGATCTCGCCGCAGTTGGGTGTATGGTCGACTCCTGCCGGGAATGTCCCGAATGCAAAGATGGCTTCGAGCAGTTCTGCGTGCACTTTCCTGTGCTGACCTATAACGGCGAAGACAAGGTCCTCGGCGGAGTAACGTATGGCGGTTACGCCGAGAATATTGTTGTTGACGAGGCTTTCGTGCTGCGCGTGCCGGATAACCTCGATCTCGCCGGTACCGCCCCGCTTCTCTGCGCTGGAATTACTACGTACTCGCCGCTTCGACACTGGAAGGTAGGGAAGGGACAAAAGGTAGGTGTGGTGGGGCTTGGCGGCCTTGGGCATATGGCCCTGAAGTTCGGCAACGCGATGGGCGCACACGTTGTGCTGTTTACAACTTCGCCGAATAAGGCCCAAGATGCGCTCCGCCTGGGCGCGCATGAAGTTGTGGTGTCCAAGGATCCAGACGCCGTAATGAAACATGCCGGAAGCTTCGATTTCATACTGGATGCGGTCTCGGCTGATCACGATCTGAACATGTATCTGAATTTGTTGAAGCGCGACGGAACTTTAACGCTGGTTGGGGTGCCTCCAAACCCCGTGCCGATAGCGGCGTTCGGCTTGATTGCGGGCCGTAAGCAAGTCGCAGGCTCCTTGATCGGTGGAATTGCCGAAACGCAGGAAATGCTGGATTTCTGCGCAGAGCACGGCATTACTGCGGATGTCGAGTTGATTCGCATGGGACAAATCAACGAGGCGTACGAACGATTGCTAAAAGGCGACGTGAAGTACCGGTTCGTAATCGATATGGCATCTTTGCGCTAGCTTCATTCACGGAGTTCGAAGGTGTTGGGCGACTGCATCCTACGTGCACTCGCCCTCATCTTGTTGGGTGACACAGAAGGCACACCTTGACCAATCGGTTTCGAATCTCGCATACCTTATTTCAAAAGCTGGAGGATGCAGGGATCAATCCGATATTGGTTCTGCAAAACTCGGGTCTACCGTTGAGTATTCTTCACGAGGACAAAGTGAGCCTCACCACGGAAGAGATGTTTGCCCTGTATCGAGCAACTTCTGATCTCAGTGAGAATCCCGCTATCGGTCTGAAGCTTGGAACAGAAGAACGATTTGAGAGGTATGATCCTGTCGCAATCGCAGCCTTGTGCACACGCACCTTTCGCGAGGCACTACAAAAGCTGTCGCGTTACAAGCAGTTAACCTGCCCCGAAGAGGTGGCAATCGAACAAAACGGAAACGAGTGCAGTGTCAGTTTCAATTGGTTGTTGGGCCAGGAGACCGAACCAGGAATCTTGATTGACGTTTGTTTTGCCTGGGTGGTCACCGTCGCACGCCGCGGCACGGGACGAGCGCTGCATCCGAGGCGTGTCGAGTTTAAACGACCGGCTCAGCATCGACGCGCTTACGAGGATCACTTCCAGTGCCCAATCGTGTTTGATGCGCCTCGCAACCGTCTGATTTTTGACACGGCAGATCTTGACCAGCCATTCCTCACTTCTAACGCGGACCTGCTGGCAACCGTCGCCCCTCAATTGGAGGCAGAACTCAACCGACGGCGTCCAGACATGACCGTTGCGGAACAAGTAAAGGCAGTTCTAAAGCCGATGTTTGCCGGGCAGCGGCCAGAGCTTCACGACGTTGCGCGTGAACTTCGCTTTAGCACTCGCACTCTGCAACGGCGCCTTTCCGATGAACGACTCACGTTCCAACAACTCGTTAAAGAGGCCCGGCGTGAACTGGCGCAGCACTATCTGCTCAACTCCTCGCTCGAATTGAACGAAACGGCTTATCTGTTGGGCTACGAAGACGCCAATTCATTCTTCCGTGCTTTCCGCGAATGGGAAGGCACGTCGCCGGGCGAATGGCGGACCGCCAGAGCTTGCAGCAGCATGGCGGCCCAGGCTTAAAACTAGTCCAGTTCTCTGATCCAGATATTTCGAAAGCTGATCGGTTGGCTCGCGTCTCCGTGTGCCTGGAGCTTGATAGGGGCCCGGTCGTATTTCTTGTAGAACGGCTTCCCGATGTAGAGGGTCTCGCCCTTCAACTCGAAGTGATTTTCGACCAGTACACCGTTGAAAAGAAGTGTCACGTATGCTGGCGTTTTCACCGAGCCGTCGTCATTAAACGTTGGCGCAGTCCAGATGACGTCGTAATACTGCCATTCTCCGGGTTTACGGCAGGGATTCGCGAGCGGAATGGCCTGTTTGTACATGCTGCCTGCTTGACCATTCGTGTACGTTTTGTTGTTGTAGCAATCGAGAACCTGCAGTTCGTACCCTGCATCCTTGGGTCCGGTAGAAGCAAGGAAGATGCCGCTATTTCCTCGCGCCTGGCCCGGTTCCCGTGATGTTCTCGGGAACTCTCCATTCGACGTGGAGTTGATAATCCTTGAACTTCTGCTTCGTCTCGATATTACCGACGCCTTTTTCCTTGTTGACCGTCAGGAGCCCATCCGCGACGTTCCATTTTGCAGGCGATTGATCGCTTGCCAGGACCCAATTGTCCAGATTCTTGCCGTCGAATAGCACGACGGCATCAGAGGGCGGTTCCGTATTGTGAGGCCCTGGCGTGACCACTTTCGGAACCGGCTCCCATACTTCGGTGTCCTGCGGTTTTGCGCCCGGCGTTTGTTGAGCCGAACTGAGCGCCGCTCCAGCAAGGAGGGCGGCGAACATGGAAATTCTCGAGATCTGAGTGGGCATGGCTTTAGAGCAACTCTAATATATATACCCATTCTGTCCGACCAAACTTGGGGCGCCGTCCCTCGCCGCTATTTCTGCGATGCGCGTGATGAATCGGATCATAGTGATCATTCTAGGTCCCGCGGCGCCGTCACCGCCAATTCACTTCGTCCGGAACTCTCCCGTGGGTTGCTCCACCATGCAGTTGACCCGGTAGTGATACGTAGTTCCGCTGGTCAAAGCCCGATAAGCGAACTGCTCGGGTGCGCTCTTTTCCGGTATCGGGGACGCGTTTGAAATCCTCGATCAAGTTCCCGTCCTTACTGGAGTAATCGACCGGGCAGCCCTGCGCGTCGGGCGCGACAAAGTTGATGTCCGCCGAATTCGCAGTGATGGCTGAAGGTTCGTTCAGCGTGACCTTGCCTTGTGCAATCTCCAGAGCATCGATATCGGCGCCCACATCCTCCCCCTCCTTTAGACGGCCTTTTGCCATAGCCCTCACGCCTGAGTCAGGACGCAATCGGAAATTGGGTTTGCCGGTCAAGCTCATCCATCCAACACGCGTTCAGATTGCCCGGATTGGAGGGAATAATGTTTTCATGCCCGGGCCACCAGTCCTCTAACTCTCTCCTGCCCATATCACTGAGCAACAGATTGTTCGCAAACACGTGACCAGGTAATTGGCAATCGATGAAAGCTTTCCCGGGCGGACGGCTTCCGCACACGTTTGGCCCGCTATGGAAGCTACCGCCTTCCTGGCGAATGCCGGGATCCCCATTGCTCAGGTAGAAGATGTTGTCGGTAATCTTGACGCCCTCGATGCGATTGTCGAACAGGTAAGCGATGGAAGGCGCCCGGCCGGTATTCCTAAAGATCGTATTGTGCTCGAGCCGGGCGTCTTCAAATCCAAGCGCCTCCGACACCCAGCCGTTCCCTCCATTGAATCCGCCGATCTTCGACCAGTACATCTCCTGGATGTCCCAACCCAGATTGTTGTGGAACCAAAGGCGGATGGGTGGCTTCGTCTGCGTACATCCGCCTTCTGTCGACGACATGCCCACCATGATTCCCGGCACGTGCTGGAACGTCGTGTTCGTGATCTCGGCATCCCGGATCCCCTGGTCGCACACGCTGGTCATCGCGAGTTCCTGGCTGGTACCGATCGCCATGTTGAAATTGCCATCGAAGATCAGACCGTCCACTTTGATCCGTTCACCCGATTTCCACTCAAGCGGCTGCCGGTTGCGATAGATCAAGCCATCAGAAGGCAGGAATACCCGGCGGACGGCGTTCATCCGGAACCGATCCCGGCGGATAGGTGTACATGTGCTCAAAGGGCACGTGGAAAGTGTCGCGGTGATAGTAGTAATCGCCTCGAACCCAGTGCTGCTGAGAATAGCCCGGGCCGTGCGCATTGCCCGAAATCGCAAGCCCACCCTCGTCATGATGCAGCAGGTTGCCGGTCCCCGAGAAGTAATTATTCTCGAACAGGTAGGGACCCGGCCCGATGCCCGCTACAAAACATTGGCATCCATCGGTGTTCAATTGCCATGACTGCTCATCTCCGTTCTTGATTTCGGTGAGCTTGCCGCCTGCGAACTTAAGACATGCGATCTCGCCTGCAGCGGTGTTTCCGTCCACATTCTTAGGCCAGGCGTCGGAGAAATTGCAGCTTCCGTTTCCGGGCTGATAACGCGCTAGGGCGCGTACCGCGCCCGAACCATAGGCTCCGTTCTGCAGCAGGTTGCGTGTTGTACCAGAATGGAGTGTCGCGAATGAAGTACGAAGCAGTATAGATCGTGCCGGGTGTAACGGGAATCGGCTTCTCGAAATTGACGCTGATCCATCCTGCTCTTTTCTCTCCGGATGTTGCGGCCGTTGCGAGCTCTCTTTCCGTTTGCATCCCAAAGCGAAACGGTGTGCGAATTTGTTTTATCCGACGCCGGCTTGTTAAATCGGACGCCGCAAACGAAGCCGGCGACACTCGCAGTGAATCGAGTTCCCAGTTCGTAAGTCATGGGCCCTCCCGACCGAAACAATGACGGCTCATCGAAGATAGTCTGCAGGTCCTGAACATGATGCTGAGCCGGAGAAAATCGGGATCCACCGCGAAAGAGTTATCACCGTTCAATTCAGTCGGGAATTCAGATGATCCGAGATGAACAACGCCGGCGCCCTTGCGTCGGTCGTGAACACGCTGCACGGACCTCCCGAACACGTACCCTTTACTCCTGGCGGTAGAGCGACTTTCAATTCAGCTCCGTCCATGCTTGCATAGACAAATCCATTTCCATTGCCTGTCCCGGAGACATTGACCGTCACCGGCGATTTCTGGACGTACTTGTGAAGACCGTTCAGATGGTGCTCGCCGGGACTAACGGCAAATTGCGCCCCACTCTTGCCCGCCGGTTTGACGACAAGACCCTCTCGAACGCTTTGAAAAATGTCCAGCTTGTCGAAGTAGCTGTTCATCCAGGCGACATTGTGCCCGTCCCACATCACGGATTGGAAGTAGCGATTCGGAGCGCCCTGGCCGTGGAGGTACACGCGGTCGAAAACAATGTCCTGATTTGTGTTCGCGACAGTTACGAAACGGTTCCAGAAGGAAGGGCTCGTGCTGGTCTGAGCATCCCGGCTATTTAAGCTTGTGAACTCGACACCTTCGATCCAGGTGTTGGCGAGCATGTGCTGATCGTTGCCGTCATTGTTGCCGAGATTCAGGAGAACCACAGGAGCGCCGTTCGGGTAGAGCCCCGCCCAGGCCCATCGTGGCCTCCGGCCACAGTCAGAACGAATTTGGGCATCTTCGACGACCAGTGTGGGCCGACGCGTGTATGTTCAGGTGCAAACTCGCTGTCCGGAGTCGATGTCCGGATCACAATCCAATTCAGCGGCCGCGGATACCTGACGACGTAGAGGCGGTTGCCCCAACCGGCATTTGCAAGCTTCATCAGCTGGCTGCCGGCGGCGCCGGACGGAGCAGTGCACGTCAACTGAAATGTGTCGGCATTGCGGCCAGTTTTATGAGCGTAGTAGACGACGCCGCTTAGGATGCCGGTACACTTTGTCGGCAGTTCCATGATGTCTCCCGGGCTGCCACTCGCCGGGTCCGTGCCTGGCAACGCTGAATAGCTTGCGCCGAAAATCAGCTGCTGCCCTTCTTTGAAGTTACTGTTGGGAATCGTGATGGTGCTGTCTTCGGTTCTCACCGCGCCGGCCGTAAACACGGAGACGTCCGGCGGATTTTCTTTCGGTTGATACAGGCTTTGGCAAGACTGTCGCGGGGCTGAGGTTCAATACCGTTCCCCACTGGTTCTGATGTTGAATCGCCGTATCCCATTGGGCTTGGAAGTCGCTGCAATCCTCTGCGATTCGTACCTGATGGTACTTCGAAGTGTCCGGGTATTGGGGATGATATTCGACCGGCGGTAACGGATATGCGGGATGAACCTGGGGCTGGGGCAGAGTCTTGACTGTGATCCCCTGTCCGGTCGAATAGTTGCCCCGCCCGGACCCATCGTCATTCGTCGCCACTTCCGGACAGATCCGGTACTCCGTGCCCGGTTGTAACCCGCCCAGGATGATCTTGAATCCCTTCTGTGGCCGGTAGTTGCCGCCCGTATCTCCTGGATATGTGCTCGGCTGCACTAAGCCGCCCTTCCCGGAATCGCAAGCGCCTTGCGCAGTCGGAATGTAGCGTATCCGAACGTTGTTCCACGGAGCCGAAACGTCGAAATGCAGCAGCATGGTCGAATGGCTCAAGTCCGTAACCGTGATATTGGACACGGTCGGATTCTGAGCGGACGCAACGGCCGCCACAAAACCCAAAAGAGCAAAGATGTTTTTCATATTGCGAGGGGAGCAGCGAGCCTCCAGCTATCTTTTCTGACGCTTCAGAGCTTGAGCCAGCTCTTCGCTGATAGCAACAGCAGTGCCATGCCTCTGACCGGACGGGAAGCTTACTTTTTCGCTTTCGTCTTCGAATCTTTTCCAATCGGCGGTCTTGAGGGCGCCATAATGCTGAGGCGCACGGTAATGATCGAAATAAATCCACCACTCGGCGCCGATATGAAGGGCTGTCGGCCCTTCTACCCAATCACCCGAAAAAGGGGCGGAGACGTGTGTCCATGGACCGTTCGGAGTCTCGGCAAAGGCCAATCGCAAACGCTTTTGCAACGGACTGCTCCGCTCGTCCTTGAAGATCATGATCCAACGGCTTCCGTCTCGAACGACAGTAGAATCGATGCAGTTGAATCCCGGGTCGAACCACAGACGCGCTTCGGTTAGAGTTTGCCAGTCTTTGGTCCTTGCCGCATAGATTCGATGGTTATATCCTTTGTCGCCCGAGGCCGGATGTCCAGCCGTCTCTCCCGGAATGGTTGTTGCCCAGAAGATGATCCACTCACGTTTTCGCTCGTCCCACACAGCTTCAGGCGCCCAGGCGTTCATCGCAGTCGGGGCATTCCTCAAAACTGTGATCTGCTCCTGCGGCGACCACGAAACCAGATCCCTCGAGCTTGCATGGCCGATGACCAGATCTCCGTTTTTCGCTCGCGTCCACCCGCATGTCCAAAGAAGATGCCAGATACCGTCCGGACCTCTCCCCAGCCAAGGGTCTCGCATCAGCATCCCGTCGATCTGCGGCTTCAGCCAAGGCTTGTCGTCGTTCAGAGCGGTCCAGCGGAGCCCGTCCTCGCTCAAAGCCAAATACATCCCACTCTCGCCATTTCCGCGGAACGAGGTGAACAAATACCAGTCATTCGCCGCGAGCGGAAGGGTTACAAGAAAAAGCAGAGCAACCCGAAACACACCGGAACTGTAGCACGAACAAATTGTCACCTGGAACGATGCGCCTGGTACTAAAAAGACGAATCAGTGAATTTTCGTTTGATTTAGCTGCCGCGAACGCTTTTCCGTCCGCAGCCATCGAATTGTAAGATTGTGCGTATGTCGCACTTCTATCGAGATCTTCACGATCGTGAACTTCTTCTGCAAGGCGAACAGATCTTACGTGAAATCGAGCGCAGGAAGCTGCTGGAAGTGCTTCTGCTGAGTGACGATGAAGAGCACCAGGAAACCCGTGACCTTGTTTTCCCTCGACGTCTGGCGTCGATTGCAATTGAAAAAGGTAAACTGATGCTCTCCGTCGAACGAAGCTTCTTCCGTCCCTTCTAGAAGTGGTTCCAGAGATACTGGTTGTAAACCTCGTGATGGTATTGCACCTCAGGAACCTTCACGAAGTTGCCAAGCAGGCGAGAGCATCGGTCCGCTGAACTCTGCTTCAGCTCAGCGTAGCGCTCCTTTACATCCTCGCCGAGAAGCTTCGTGATCCACTCAGCGCTTCGGAAATTGGCAAGCGCATCATAGATGTTGTCTGGCAGGAACCGCTGCGCAGAGCGAAGATTCTCCACCTTCGCCGTTTCGCCTTCAAGGCCGGTACGGAAGATTGAGAGCAGCACCAGGTAAGGATTTGCGTCAGGTCCGACGGAACGCACCTCCACGCGGGAGCTTCTCTCGTTGCCGATCGGGACCCGGATCATCGAACCACGATCCACGGCAGAGGCTTTGATCTGATTCGGCGCTTCGAAGTGCGGATCGAGCCGACGGTAGGCGTTCACGCTCGCGTTCAGCAGCAGGCAGATATCGTTGCCGTGCGTCAGAATGCGATCGATAAACTCCCAGCCGAACTTGCTCAGCTTCTCCTCGCCCTTCGGATCCCAGAACAGGTTGGTCCCGTCTTTGGTGATGGAAACGTTCGTATGCATGCCGTTTCCGTTCACCCCGACTACTGGCTTGGGCAAGAAAGCAAGCCGTCAAGCCCATTTTCGTCGCAACCTGACGGCAGATCAGCTTGTAAAGCTGGATCTGATCGGCCGCGGTCACGACTTCTGCGTAGCTGTAGTTGATCTCGAACTGCGAAGGAGCGACTTCGGGATGATCCTTTTCGTTCTGGAAGCCCATCGCGCGTTGAACGTCGGCCGAACTGTCGATGAACTGACGCAAAGGATCGCCAGGAAGCGAGTGATAGTAGCCGCCAGTATTCACGTAATCGAAGCGCGCAGTCTTTGTAGAAGTTCCGCTCCGCATCCACGCCCTGAAAGAGAAACCCTTCGATCTCATTCGCGGCGTTCAGCGTATAGCCCTGCTTTTGCTTTCAGGCCGGCAGCGTAATTCTTCAGAACACCGCGGATATCGGCAGCTGTACGGCGAACCATCCTTATCGATCACCTCGCCGAAAACCAGAAATTTGCCTGGGCCGAAGATATCGGAGGGCGGCAGGTAGGAGGCCCCCCAATCGAGACCAAGCCTTAGATCGCTTTCGCGCTGCGCAGTAAATCCTCGGATGGACGATCCGTCAAACGTGAGGTTGTCCCAACTCTTAACAAGAAATTTCTTGTCGTAGTCGAGCATGTGCAGGCGACCTTCCAGATCGCTAAACAGCACAGTGACGGCTTTGATCCGCTTCTCGTCGTTGAGGAATTTCAGCCTGGCCTCTTGAACCTTGTCCGCGGAAAGGCTTTTACGCTCTTCCTTGAACTTCAGGTTCATGTCTTCCAGTTCGGCGTAGCTAAGGCTCAAGCGGTCTTGCAATTCGGTCGGCATTCATCTCCTAACTTGTGTGTCTACGGGCGGTTCGATCCACGCGGAGAGGCGACGGAGCCTGTACGCGACGAAACTGTATTGAATCGGAATGTCGTACCAGGGCCGCTGAGAACGACGAAGTCATCAGAGACCCGAAGCTACGAACCGCTGTAGTGCTCTTCTTGAGAATTTTATCAGTCTAGCGCGTTACGCGCGCCTCGATATACCCGGACGGCTCGTCTATGGGAACAAAGATCTGGTTGGGATTCTCGAGGCCAAACCGCTCCAGATCCACTAGCAGGCAGTGCTTATTGGGTAATGTCAGGTGAATTTCCTCCACTGTCGGACACGTCGCGAGAGCACGCCTTCGGCCATGGCGAACAGAGTTTGCTGGACCGAGAGGCTATTGTGTTCGGCGAATCTCCCTATCAAGGCGTCCCGAACTTGTCGCGAAAGTCGGCATTGAAGTCGATATCCGGGCGAGAGTAGGACCATTCGGCGGAAACCACAGTTCCGAATAGACGGTCGTTCGTTTCCGGCAACGTCGTGAACTCATCCTTGATGAATCCGGCGAACGCCGAATTCGCGGTTTTCAGGACCTGCAGTCCTCGGAAGCCTGACCTGATTTTCTTAACCGTCCGCGTCGCAATGATCTCGGCGGTACGGCGTTCCGCGCCTGATTGCCTGAAAGGCTGCGGACTTTCACCGATGCGCTCCCAAGGAACCTGTTCGATCTGAACCTTGACTTGACTTAAGTGAGGAGGCGCGACAGGAAATGTCCCGCTATGCAGGCGGCCGAACGTTTCTATGTCGGACCAACGCAGCTGTTTTGCCAGAACGTAGACCGTGTTCTTCATCGTGTCGGTCGGCAGAACGGAAGCGTTGGAACCGGTCAGAGTACGAATCGGCGAAATCACCTTCGAACAAGATGCTGACATTCAACTCACGCAGTTCATGGCGGGCACCTGGTCCGGTCGACATACGTGAGGCGGACGGACGTTTTTCCATAAGTGTCGAATTTGAGTTCCGCCATGATTAACTCCCGCGATATGTAGTGAACCCGTATGGGCTGATGAGTAAAGGTATGTGGTAGTGCGATTCCGGATTCTTCACCCGGAAACGTAACGCTTACTTCGGGATAGAAGGCTTCGGACCAATGCGCTCCCACGTCAAAGAGAATCCGGTATCTTCCGGATGCAAGAGGCGTATCGAGAGGTAGCAAGCTCGGGACCCGGCCATCCTCATTCGTGACTGCCGAGGCAACTTTTTCCTCCTCGCGAAAGAGATGAACAGGAACTCCCGAAGCAGGACGTCCGGCCGCCGTATCGAGGATATGGGTTGAGATGCCACTCATTGGTCTATTAGTTTATTCAGCCGCAAGATGGACGATCTTCATCTGCTCTTGTCCTGCGATCCGGATTTCGTTCTCCGGATCGTTTCGCAGACGGTCCTCCAGGGAGGCGAGCATCTCGTCGGCGGATTTTCCGGTTGCGCAAATGATGAAAATGAATCCGAATCGTTCCTGATATTCGCGATTCAGTTGAGCAAGTCTTGTCCTCGCATCGTCGGACGCAGTGGCCATGCCCTCCTGCTCTTTCCTGCTCCACTGCGAAACGTCTCTGCGTCTCTCCGATCCTAGGATGACTGCGCAAATGCTTCGATCAAGTCCTGCCGGTCGAGCGTTCGCCAAACGAGGTCCGCTGCTCGATGTAGGTCCGCTAGCTCATGAAAGGGCCGGCGTGCAGCTCATCTCCTCCGCCCAGCGCCGAGACCCGCAGCACGGCTTCAGAACATCTGTCGCATCCCGCAGAGCTTATGCTGTTCAACTCATCGAGCGTCATGTGCGGTCATCAGAAATTCGCCGAGAAGATTTCGGGCCACGTGTGCCCGGTAGTGGGCGGTAGAACGAACGTCGTCGATGGGCTTGATTTCTGTGCTCAGCGCCTCTTTTGCCCGATGCGATCGACTCGGGAGAAATCTCGCAGCCCATCAGTTCGGCTTCGGCAGCGGCACAGCGTATTGGCGTCGGCGCAACGCTTCCGAGCGCGATAGCAATCCCTGTCACGGTGTCTCCTTCCAAGTGAAGGAGGCCGTTCAAGCAGACCTTGGAAATGGCCTGTGCCTTCCTCGCTCCCACCTTGCGGGCGTAATGCTTGACACCCGGCAAACTTTCTGGGCAAATGAATCGCAGTGATCAACTCACCTCGGGCGAGTTGCATCTGCTTATAACCGGTATGGAAGTCCCGATAGGCGATCGTTCGTTCGCCGCCCGAACGATCGAAGAGTCAGAGAAGCATCGTAGGCCAGTAATCGGAGGCGCAGAATCGGCTGCAGGCGAGGCATTGGCGATATTCCCGCCCACCGTTCCGCGATTCTGGTTTGCGACGCCGCCCGTCCAGCTCGCGGCCATGCACAAGAGCGGAAATTCCGAACGCAAAATCGGGTGCTCGCGAATAGTCGTATAGGTGACCGCAGCACCAACTATGAGTTCGTGCTCGATACGGAAATCGTTCGAAGCTCGGGCAGATGCCGGATGCTGACGAAGCGATTACCCCACAGTTTCCCAGCGTTGAGCAACACCATGAGATCCGTTCCGCCCGCAATCGGCTCCCACCCTGGATCGGAAGCGAGCAGACGTAAGGCTTCGTTCAGATCGGATGCGGCCACTAAGTCCAGGTCTTCGATCGGCAGATCTCAACGTTCGCTTCCGCTCGCTTTGTAAACGGCTTCCACGATCTTTCCATAACCTGTGCAGCGGCACAGATTGCCCGAAAGCCCTTCGCGGATTTCCGCTCTGCGTCGGATGCGGATTCTTCCTCAACAGATAGATAGCTGCGGTGAGCATCCCAGGAGTGCAGATGCCGCATTGCGCCCCTCCGGCCTCAGCGAATGCCTTCTGCAACGGATGAAGATCACCGTGCTTTGCGAGTTCCTCAACCGTGCAGATAGTAGCTCCTTCCACCTGCAATGCCGGAACCAGGCAGCTGTTGACAAGCTCATCGTTGACGAGGACCGAGCAGGCGCCGCATTCTCCTTCTCCACAGCCTTCTTTCGTTCCAGTGAGCCCCAGGTCCTCGCGCAGTACGTCAAGCAGGCGTTTCATTGGCGGCACGTCGACCGTTCGGCGGAACGCCGTTCACAGTCATACTGATCGGACGCGTCATCAGACGCCCACTTCCTGCCGTCTGCTCCAGAGCTTGCAGAACATCCTCCGGCAACAACGGAACGTGACAGAAGCTAATCCCGATTGCATTCTCGACCGCGTTCAAGAATGGCCGGCGCAGGCCCATCCATTGGCAGTTCTCCGATGCCTTTGGCGCCCATTGCCCCATGCTCGTACGGAATCTCGTCAAACAGAACACGGATAGGAGGAACGTCCACTGTGGTGGGAATGATGTAGTTCGTCATCTGGTTGTTCGATCATTCCGCCATTTCGCCAAACGACCTTTTCGTAAAGCGCGAGACCGATTCCCTGGACGACGCCTCCTTCAATCTGACCTTCTGCAAGTACCGGATTTAGATACTCGCCCAACCTCCTGAGCCGCGACAAAATCGTCCACGGTCACCTCACCGGTTAACGTGTCAACCGTTACAGCGGCGACGTACGTAGCCCATGAGTAAGCGCCGTACGCATCTCCCCGATACGTCTGGTCGTCCCAATAAATCCCGGGCGGCTCCTCGTATTGAGTTCGAACTGTCACAGGTCCCCGCTCGATGCCGTAACGCGATCGCAGCCTTTTCGAACTCTTCGGGCGTGTAGCTCGGGCCGAAGATAGCCGGTATCCTGCAATTTAGCTCTTAAGTTCGCGTGCGGCCGTTTCCACCAAGCGGCCGATCACCATGGAGGTCCGCGATGCGACCGTCGGACCGCTGTTTGGAACGACCGCGGTATCGGGCCGCCTGATATCGATGGAGTCGTATGCGGCCCCGAGCGCTTCCGCCGCAATCTGCGTCAAGACAGTGTTCGTACCTTGGCCCATTTCGGTCATCGAAGCAGATACGCAAACGCGGCCGGAGTCGGTCAGTTCGAGTTCCACCACCGATTGGAGATATCGTCTCACCGGATCCGGTAAACCCGGCGCCGTGAAAAAACGTCGAGAATCCGATTCCGCGCTTACGCGTACTTCGCTCATTTTCTTTAGCGAAACGCTTGAGTCTCTCGTCGTAATCCGCCGCGTCGACAGCGCCTTGCGTTGCAGAGCTCCGAGATCCATCTCTTGCGTGATGGTTTGGCCCGTTGCGGTCGTTTCTCCCGTCCGGAGTAGATTGCGACGCCGGAACTCTTCCGGTGTCAGCCCGACTGTACGCGCCACCTTGTCCATGTGCCGTTCGAGCGCAAAGATCGACTGCGGCGCACCAAAACCCCGGAAGGCGCCATGAGGGGGCGTGTTCGTCGCCACCGCTGTACTCCGTATGCGAACGTTGTCGCATCGGTAAGGACCAGCTGCAGTGAATTGTGCCGCGCGAAAGAACGACGGAGGAGAGAGTGGCGTAAGCGCCTCCGTCGATCACGAACTCGATTTCCATCGCAAGTAATCGGCCGTCCCGTGCCAAAGCCGTGCGGTGCCGGGTTCGTGAAGGATGGCGCTTCGTCGTAGCAGCCATATCTTCTTCGCGGTCATAGATCAACTTCACGGGACGGCCGGATTTCCACGCAAGAAGGGCGGCGTGACCGGCGATGATGGACGGATACTCTTCTTTTCCCCCGAACGCGCCGCCGGTTTCCTGCTGTACGACTCGAACCTTGTCCGACGGCAACCCGAAGAGAGCGCAAAGTGCTTTGTGCACGTAAAACGGACACTGCAGCGAGCCCCAAACGGTTACTCCGGATTCCGAGTCCGCGGACGCAACCATCCCGTTCGGTTCGATGTACAACTGCTCCTGCGCGCCCGTCGAATACTCCCCTTCGACGACGAATGCCGCTTCCGCCCAAATCCGATCGACGTCTCCCTTGTCCAGAGAATATGACTTGAATACGTTGTCCTCGCCCCAGATGACAGCGTCTTTCCTGAGTGACTCGTCTATGTCGAACACAGCCGGAAGAGGATCGTATTCAATGCGAACAAGGCTTCTCGCCTTGCGCAGAAGATCCTTGTTCTCGTGCGCAATCAGGAGAACGGGCTCGTGGAGGTGATTCACTTGACCTGAGGCGAGGCAAGGCTGGTCCTCATAGATGAGCGCGATCAAGTTTCGCCCTGGAATATCGGCGGCCGAGACAACCGTAAACTCGTCCCAGGGAACACCCGGTTCGAAGTGAACCTCACGAATCACCCCTCGAGGAATGCTGCTGCGAATGGTGGCTCCGTGCAGCATACCTGGCATGCTCAGGTCATCTACGTAGCAGGCTTGCCCTGTGAGTTTGCCCCGCACTTCTTTCCGGAGCACGGGCGCGCCAACAACCCGGTGAGGCATACCTTACTGTAACTAAGCGCGAGGGAGCAGCCAATCAGCCACGATTCAGCATGGGGCTACGATTTCGGAGAGCGAAGGCGAGCTTTCAACACCACGTGAATCTCGTCGTTCCTCGGATTAGTGCAGCGGCAGACGACGCGGCCTTCGTTGTCGAGCGAAATAATCGCCGGCACGCTGACTCCGGTCAGATACCATCCTGCGGGCAGAATTGCAATGTTGCGCGGGCGGCCTAAGGTACGATCCCAAACTAACTCCCCGCTCTTCTCCGTGTACGATTGCGGATCTGTATAGGTTTCGATCACACGTACTCGCACGGACTCGCCCGGCCCGATCGGATGTGGGAGATCCGCCTGAACGGCAACCGAATCGTCCGCAACCGGATTCGGATAGTAGTTGAGCGCATTCACTGATTTTCCGGTCACGTTGTAAGTCTTCAGTTTCTCTCCCGTATCGAGATCGAAGATCTGAGACTCGTTCACGATGCTTCCTTTACGAACGAAGCTATGAACGGATGCCTGGCCGACGCGGCTGATGTTAAAGTCGTGCGATATGCGGAATTGGTGCGTCTCTGGCGGAAGCAGCCAGTAAGTAATCTCCCGATCCTGTTCGGCTCGATGCTGTTGAGCTGGAGCAATAGGCTGATGAAGAACAAGAGAGCAGCAGTACTTTTCACGGCAGTCTCCTTCCGCGGAGCCGGACGGCAAGCTCGTCATCCCGATCGTTGAAAAAGCTGACGCGTACTCGTCCATCGCTTTGCGTAGTGACGATGCCCGGGGCGCCACAGGCAGTAAGTTCGTAGCCTTTCGGCAGACACGATCACATTCCGTTTGATTCCAAAGCCGCGCTGAAACTTAAGATCTGCGCCGTCCGGTCCATACGAGGCTGCGTCCGTATAGGTTTTGAAGATCCGAACCCGAGCCTCCCCGCCCTTTGGAACCGGATGAGCCAGCGTCACCTGAATGTAGTTGTCCGCGTTGGGCTTGCCCTTGAGCCCGTGAGCCATAGCATCAGCCGCGCTGACGGTTTCGAATTTCAGCTCTTTTCCCGTTGCGGCGTCGATTACGCGCTCCTCCGATGCCACTGATCCGCGACGAATCGGATTGAAGAGATAGGGTGAACCCTCGGCGGATGTGGACATGTCATAAGTGATGGCAAAAGAATGTGAATCGGGCGCGAGCAGTTCGTAGATGGTCAGTTCGTCGGAGCAAAACGCCAGCCCGCAACCTGAAAGCGCTAAGAGCAAAATGCGCAGCACGATGGAAACTCCATCTTCAAAGGATACGCAGTAGAGAAATGCGAAAGGGCTTACTCCCTTGGCGGCGGCGCATTCGAGGATGGGGCGGGCTTTCCGTCGACCGTAACAGGCTCCATCACCTCTGTCCGAGTTCCATCGGGATCGAAGATATTGACCTGCCGTTTACGATTCGTCCCGGTTCGAATCTCGAGCGGCTGAGTGTACTGTTTCCGGTAGGCCTTCTTGTCCAGAGCCGCCACCGTTGCGGCGGCATCAGGCACTTCAAGGCACAGGTGGTGCGCCGTCCCACGCTTATTTGGCGGAGGCGGCTCCTTGTAGAGCATGAACTCAATGTAGTCGTCGCCATCCGGCACTTTCATGTTCGTCCAGGACAGCTCCGTACCGGATTTACTTCCGCGCCAGATCTCTCTGAAACCGAGAATGTCACCGTAAAACTTGTTCGCTCGATCCAGATCCGTCACGATGATGCCGACATGCATCATGTGCGTTGAGACCCGGTCGCCCGACATGTGTTTTCCATTCTCTCGAACCGTCCAGCCATCCCGCTCATACTGCACAATCTCCAAACCGTGGCCATCGGGGTCCTTCACCGTGAAATTGGAATTACCGATTTTGCCCTTCGGTGTTTTATCCGGAACCTTAATTCCCTTTGATCCTAAATAAACACGCATCGCCTCGGCGTTGTCCGTCTGGATGGAGATATGGTTCAGCCGATCTGTACCGGGTTCTTGTTCGGGAGACAGCTCAATGTACTGCCGATCGTTGACCTTGAAGAACGTCATTTTCGGCGATCCATCGGCATTCTTCAGCGAATATGGCTCCTCGAACCCGAGAAAGTCTCGGTAGAAAGCACGAGACCTCTCATAATCGTGTGCGTAGAGCGAGATGTGCGCTACACCTAAAATTCGTGGCCGGGCCGGCTCTTCAGCCAGAAGCAAACTACCGGCAAGAAAAGAAAATAGGATCCACTTCATACGACGGCTTGCAATCCACGGATATGATATCCGCTTACTGGGAACAGTGATTTCTCATAAATGCACAGTGCCGACAAAGTCAGCAGCACAATTCGCGCCCGACAGGCTGGGGACGGAACCGTCCGTCTTGGTAGACAACCTCGCCTCTAACGATCGTCATTCGCACTTCACCAGTAAGTGTCTCTCCGACATATGGCGACAACTTATGGCGGGATGGGAGAAGATCGGCCGCGACCTCGAACGTTGCGTCTGGATCGAAAACCACAAAGTCCGCGTCCTGACCGGAAGCAATGCTCCCCTTGGCGGAACTGAGGCCCGCTAGAACGGCCGGCTTCTCGGACATCCAACGAACCACATCGCCAATGTGGAAACCCCGGTTGCGAGCAGCGGTCCAGATAGCCGGAAGGCTTACCGAAAGAGAGCTGATACCACCCCAAGCTGCGCGAAAATCACCGGAGGCTTGGCATTTCAACGCAGGCGGGCACGGGGAGTGATCTGTAGCAATCAAATCGATAGAGCCGGACCGCAGAGCCTCCCAGAGTATGGCCTGGTTGATTCCTTCTCTGATAGGAGGCGCACACTTGAATTCCGTACCGCCGTTAGGAATGCCTTCAGCTGAAAAGTAAAGGTAATGAGGGCAAGTTTCGACGGTGATAGGCAGAGCGTCCACTCTCGCCACTTCCAGATCGCCAAGTGCACTTCCCGCAGAAAGATGAACGATATGGATTGGGCACTTGAATCGCCGAGACAGGCTAATAAGGAGGCGGATCGCTTCCGTTTCCGCATCCTCAGGGCGGGATTGAAGGTAGGTACTGTACTCGCGCCAGTTCGCGCCGGCTAACCGGGATGTTGCCTCCGCAATCGGACCCTGCAGCTCGGCGTGAGCCAACAGGGGAAGCCCCGTGTCCGCGATTGCAGGCATCAATTCGCAGAGATGCTCCCGCTCCACCATGGCGAATTCATCTGTGCCCGAGGGAACAAGAAAGCACTTAAATCCCTTCACACCAGCGTTTGCGAGCTCAGCAATCTCGGTCGAATTGCCCGGCACTGCACCAGCCCAGAATGCGTAATCGATCGACGCTTTGCCGCATACGGCAGCCCGTTTTTCCTGAAGCGCCTGGACCGTTGTCGTGCTTGGGATGCAATTGAGCGGCATGTCGACGAGAGTCGTAAACCCGCCCGCAGCAGCGGCTTTCGTTCCGGTCTCGAATCCTTCCCATTCGGTGCGTCCCGGCTCATTCAGGTGACTATGTACATCGACCAGACCGGGCAGAACCATGTGGTCGCCCACGTCCGTCACCGCGACCGATTCGAAGGGTTCTTCAAAAGGTGCAATACCGAGAATCTTGCCACCCGAAACGAGAACAACACCGGGTTTCACTCCCAGAGGAGTTACGATTCGGCTGGATCGAAGGGCGTGAATGCTATCCATCAAGCGTCCTCAAGCGGCCAGTCGTGCCAAAGTATGGGCCAGCACGCGCACTCCGGCCGCAATACTCTCAGGAGCAGCGTATTCGTCGGGCCGGTGGCTCACTCCGTCGCGGCAAGGAATGAAGAGCATGCCGACCGGCGCTATCGCGCGCCATGAATAGCGAGTCGTGATACGCCCGGCTGATCATTTGCTTGTACGTGTAGTTCTGGGCTGCACACGATTGCATAAGAGCTTCAATAATAAACGGAGCACATGTAGCAGGAGGATCGGCGTTCAGCAGTTCACTTCGCATGTTGATCCCGCGTTTCTCAGCGACGGCTTTCACTGCCTGTTCAATCAGACCCAAGACCACGTTTCGGCGTTCTCGCTCAACATCCCGAACGTCGATTTCGAGCTTTACCCGGCTGGGCACGCTATTCACTGCACCAGGGAAAACATCGCAAATGCCGGTCGTCGCTACAGTATCTACCACGCCGGTCGACAACGCTGCGGATTCGACGGAAAGAATCACCTCAGCCGCCGCAGTCAAGGCATCCCGGCGCTGCGCCATCAGGACTGCTCCGGCGTGGCCCCCTTCCCCTTCGATCAACACTCGAATGCTGGCGGGTGCAGCAATACCCGACACAACGCCGAGAGCGATTCCTTCCCGCTCGAGCGTCGGGCCTTGTTCAATGTGCAGTTCTACGAAGGCGTCATAGTAGCCTTCCGGCAGCTTCACTTCGATTCAAGTCGCCGCTGAAGCCTGCCGCTAGCCGAATGTCCTTCCAGCGTGTTTCCGCCCGAGTCGCGAAGCTTGTCGGCGTGTTCAGGCGCGAGCACACCCGCAAGCAAGCGGCTCCCCAGACAACCCAGGCCGAAACGCGTCGGTTCTTCCGAGGTGAAGAGCAGTAGCTCGATTGATTTTCGGGGCCGGTAATCTGCACCTTGTAATGCTCGAATTGCTTCAAGCCCGCCCAAGACACCGACAGTGCCATCGAACCGGCCCGAATTCGGAATCGCATCGATGTGAGACCCAGTGCCAACTGCAGGCAGCTCAGGCTCGCTACCATGCCAGCGCGCAAACGTATTTCCGACCGCATCTTCACGAATCTCTAAACCCGCCTCTCGAAATCTTCCGTTTATCCATTTGCGGGCTCGAGAATCGGCGGGGGTGAAGACAATTCGGGTCACCGCAGGTGTTTCCGCGTCCGAGAAGGTTGCAAGCTGCTCTATCTCGTCCGCAAGCCGTTGCACATCGACGGTAATCTCCATATTCTAAATAGCAACCGCCCCGAGCGGATGCCGGTTCCAGTCTTTGTAGATCAGGTAACGGGCTGGCTTTTTGCCAAGCGCTCCGAACCATTGCGGACAGTAAGGCGCCATCCAGATGAAGTCGCCGGCCGAAACCGGATACCAACTCTCGCCCAGTCGATAGATGCCGCCGCCTTCCAGCATGAGAAGGCCGTGCTCCATCACATGCATCTCGACCATCGCTAGAGAGGCTCCCGGCTGGAATGTCATCGTGTTTACAGCGAAATCAAACTCGGATCCGGCTGGTATGAGAGATCTTACCTGAAGGTCATCATCGCCCATCAAGGCTTGCGATTCTACGCGATCTTCCGATCCGCAAAAGCCATCGGGAACTGGGCGTCCGTCAAGTTCTTCGTATCGTTTCTCGATCACAACGATCCGGCTCTTCTCATGGGCGCGAACAAGGCTTGTGTCATGCGGAGGCAAGTAGGCATATCCGCGAGCGTTGTAAAGCCTTGCGCTCATCTCCGCCAACCGTGACCATTCCCTCGAGTACGTAGAAAAATCGCTGCCCGACTAGCGGGGCCTAGTTGACCGCCCGTGTCCATCTCGGCGGTGTATTCGGCGAAACCGGCGCCCGCAGCGGGCGCTGTGTGCACGATCGCCGTACAATCCTTCATTCCGGGCAGCGCTGCGCGCACGAAAGTATCGGGCGTCTGCAGGATGTGATCTTTTCGATTCACGCTGCGAGTTGATCCGAGTGCATGCATGACCGTGATTCCCTGCTAAAGCGCTTTCTCGCTCAGGCGCTCGAGAAAAGCCGAACCGACGCGCAGTGCCGATGCAACATCTTCAACATGGACAGACTCGGCAGGATGGTGACTGATTCCGCCGGGAGACCTGAGGAAGATCATCGCTGCGGGCATGTGCTCCGCAATGACCATCGCATCATGACCCGCCCCGCTCACTATGTGCTGTGGATCGATACCAACGTCGACAAATGCTTCTTCCGCAATCGCAAGTAAGCGCCCGGTCCATAGGCACGGCCCGTTGGTTCATGCGAATTGAATACTCCACCGAGAGGTTTCTGGCATCTGCCGTCTGTTTCGCTTTTTCCAGGAGCTTTTCGGCATTGGCTTCACGGATTGTATCGCTCGCATGACGAACATCCAACGTAGCTCTGGCTTCTCCCGGAATGACGTTGGCTGCACCGGGATGCGCCTCTAGAACCCCTACCGTTGCCACAAGCCCTTCCACAGAGCGCGCCACCTGTTCGACCGCGGTAATCCACTCGGCTGCGCCTGCGAGCGCGTCCTGCCTCAGATGCATGGGTGTTGTGCCGGCATGATTTGCCTTTCCTCGAAATGTGACGGAAGCGCGAGTCTGCCCCGCGATGGCAGTCACTAAGCCGAGAGGCAGACCCAATGTATCAAGAACAGGACCCTGCTCAATGTGAAATTCCAAGAAACCTGCCCTTGCTTCCAGATTCGTCTGACGTTCGCGTCGGGCGGGTCGAGACCGAACCTCCGAATCGCTTCGGCCAGGGAAATGCCGACCTTATCTGTCACGCCCAGCAGATCTTCATGAAGTCTGCCCAGCCACGCCTTGCTCCCGATAAATGGGATACCAAACCGGACGCCCTCCTCCTCCGAGAAACCCACTACTTCCAACCCGAAGCGCAGGCGTCTACCTTTGAGCAAGTGTACGAGTGAGATCGCGATAGCAACGCCGAGGACGCCGTCGAACGCTCCGGCATCGGGAACAGTATCAAGATGCGAGCCGATCACAAACGTAGGAGCACCGGCAACAGTGCCAGGATAAAAACCACGAAGGTTCCCCGCCCCGTCGACCGTTACGCTCATCCCCGCCTCTTCCATCCAGGACCGCAGCAAACCTATGGCAATCACGCATCGGCTCACAAAGGAACGTCCGCGTGGTTCCCACAGGTGTCTCGCTGAAAAGCGCAATGGAACGGCAGCGATTGACAACGTCCTCTGCCGCTTTGAAGAACGGGGTCTGAACCCTCGCCATACTTGTGCCAGTATGCCAGTCCGGTCAATCGAGCGGACCAGGCACATCCGCACGTAATCAACTGGGTCAAGGGGCATCTATTTATGCATGAAGAGTAAGCTGTGGAAGATTGCTCCAGTCGTTGCGTTCGCAGTGGCGAGCATCGGCTGTGGTGGCGAACCCGGGCATCACGGAACACCCAGCGATCCCAACGAGCAGCAAGGGAATCCTAAGGCTCAACCCGAGAAAAGCATCAATGGCAAACCAGGAGACCAGCCGAACAGCGACAAGGCCGGTAAGGATCCGCATACTCTGAAGTAGAGACCTGTGCCTTTGGTTCCGTCCAGAAAGATCTTCCTCGAGAATTGCAAGTTTCAGTAGTTGCTCATCATCACAGGCGAGCTTGGGAAGGCATCACACACCCTTTCCTTCGGCTATTTCTCCTCATTGACGCGCTCAGTCTGATCGCTCCGCTGGTAGCTGTCGTTTGGCAGTTGATCTTTGGCACATAGCCTTCAGGTAGCCTTATCGCCGGCCGAGCCGGTGGCGTTGGGGCTCGCGGTCTGGAGCCTGTATGCCGCGGACCACGTTCTCGACGCAATGCGGACAAAGCGCTCTCCGTGGGAGCCCCAGCGCAAAATGTTTCACAAGCGACATTGGCCATTAATGGCCGTGCTTGGAGCGTGCAGCGGTATCGGCGCGCTGCTCCTGGCGTTGTTCTCCTTGAGTAGAGACGCTCTTGCTCTCGCATTAGCAATCGGCGGCTTTGTGTTCGCGTACTTCGTTTGTGTTCACTCGGGACCATTCCGGTGGCGTGGCTATTGGCCGCGCGAGGGAGGCGTCGCTCTTGGCTTTGGACTTGGAACGTTTGTGCCCCTCGTACCGGCAGGAACAATCCCGTCGCTTACGCTAGCCTCCGCAAGCGCCGTGTTCTTTTTTCTTTGCTGGCTGAATTGCTGCGCTGTGGAAACCTGGGAATGGCAGCGATGTGGCTCCCCAACTGAAGAAACGCCCCACGCCTCGACGCGTTGGATCGCTCGTCATCTATCAACGCTGGCGATATGCGTTGGAACGGGAGCCTTGCTGGTCGGCCGATGGTTTGGCCGTGGAAGTGATCTCGGTTTAGCAGGTTTCTCAAGCGCCACAGCCTTATTTCTGCTCGCGGAGGGCCAAACCGCTATTTCAGATTCGCTCCTCGGATTCAGCGCCGACCTTGCTCTCTGCGCGCCGTTACTCTTCTTTACGGTCCATTAACTCGCTTGAATTGCGATCCCATAGCCCGGGCTTATCGCTGGATGGAGTACTTGAGCTTCGGTCCGGCACTCCACAAGCGCCGCTGTGAGTTCATGAACGAGATCGCGTCGACTCGCACAGTGTTGATACTGGGCGATGGCGATGGACGATTTACGGCGGAGTTCCTTCGGAAAAACCTAACAGCCTTCGTCGATTCGGTCGAGATCAGTGAGTCCATGTCGCGTTTATCCGCGAAGCGTGTCGCGAGCTGTCCGAACGGGCCGGTGCGCGTTCGGCAGCTTCGCCAGGACGCTCGTACAGCTCAGTTGGCCGGGTCTTATGATCTTGCGGTTGCGCATTTCTTCCTGGACTGCTTCACGACAGCGGAACTGGAGCAACTCGTTCCGCGGGTAAGCGCTCGTCTGAATAGAGGTGGACGATGGCTCATCTCCGAGTTTCAGATTCCATCTTCCGGGATGAGCCGATTCTTTGCATCCTGCGTGGTTAGGACACTCTATTTGATCTTCGGTATTCTTACCGGTCTCAATACGAACAGGCTGCCCAATTACCCAAAGGTTTTAGAGGAGAATGGGTACCGGCGAACTGCCTGGAAAACAGGGCTCGCCGGCATGCTCGTTTCAGAGATTTGGGAGCGCGTCTGACTTCACCTGACAGGCTCAGAGCTACGCGTGCTCGAGCTCAGCGATGGGCCGTTCCGATTCGTTTGCCACTCTATCCTTTCCCTCGAAGATGCCGTAAAGCGTCGGAACCACCAGCAAAGTGAGCAGCGTGGACGACACCAAGCCCCCGATCACCACAATCGCCAGCGGCCTCTGGATCTCTGAACCCGGACCTTTCGCAAACAGAAATGGAACAAGTCCCAGTGCCGCAACCATGGCGGTCATCAGAACGGGACGCAATCGCAACCTGGCTCCGGTCACAACCGCCTCGCGCTGCTCCATTCCTTTCTGACGCAGGTTACGAATATACGACACCAGCACGACGCCATTCAGAACGGCGATTCCCCAAAGAGCGATGAAGCCTACCGAAGCAGGTACGGATAGGTATTCGCCGGTCAGAAACAAACCGACGATCCCACCGATGGATGCGAACGGCAGGACCGTAATGATCAGCGACGCGAAACGGAGTGAGCCGAATAGAAGGAACAAGAGGAAGAAGATCGCCCCAATCGTGATCGGCACAATGATGGACAGATGGTGAAGGGCGCGTGTCATGTTTTGGAATTGTCCGCCCCAAGTGATCGAGTAACCGGTTGGAAGAGCTACCTGTTGGCGCACTTTCGCCTGTAGCTCCGCAACGAAACCTCCCAGATCGCGATCCTGCACATTTACTCCGATAACGATACGTCGCTTCGCCATGTCCCTGTTGATTTGCGCAGGACCTTCCACGAGCTTTACATCCGCCAGATCCTCCAGCCGCACTTTTGCACCATCCGGTGCGGTGAACAGAATGTTCTTGATGTCGTCCTCGCTGTTGCGAAGCGCTTCGGGCAAACGGACGACGGCCTGAAATCGGCGCTCACCCTCATAGATTTCAGTTGACGCTTTGCCGGCCACTGCGGTCTCGATCACATCGTTCACATCGGCCGCATTTAGCCCGAACCGAGCTATGGCCGCACGATCGATCTGAATGTTCAGGTATTGCTGGCCGCCAACCCGGTCGACGCGGGAATCTCTGAAGCCCCGCACGGAGTGCGCCACTCGCGCGACATCGTTCGCCTTGTCAATCAGAACGTCGAGATCATCACCGAAGAGTTTCACGGCAACGTCGGCCCGAACTCCCGTGACCATCTCGTCCACGCGATCCGAGATAGGCTGCGCCATGACAAGGTTCACTCCAGGGAGAACGGCAAGGCGCTTTCGCATCTCGTCGGCTATCTGATCCTGGGTCCAACCGTCCTTTCGTTCCTCGATGGGGACGAGAGTAGCCATCACATCGGTTTCGTTCGGACCAGCCGGGTCGGCCGGCGACTCTCCGCGACCCAGGCGGGAGACGACCTTCGCGATATCAGGAACACCACGAATGATCTTGATCGCTTCCATCTCCATCTTCAAAGATTCATCGAGCGAGATATTCGGGACGCGGTCGAAGTTCGGAGAGAGCGATCCTTCCTTCATTTCCGGAATGAACGAGGTGCCCAAAAAAGGAAACAACGCCAGCGATCCGGCAAAGATCAGCAACACCGCAACCATCAGCTTCTTAGTGTTGTTCAAAGCCAACTGAAGAAGATAAAGGTATGGGCGTTTGATCATCGCAACAACCCATGTGTCGTGCTCCGATCCGCCCTTCAAAAGGAAAGAAGCGAGAACCGGCGAGAGGGTGAGCGACAGCACGAGCGAGATCGCCGAGCGCGATCGCGATCGTATAGGCGAGCGGCGCGAACATCTTGCCTTCCATGCCCTCGAGAGTCATGAGGGGCAGGAAGACAAGGATGATGATACCGACGCCGAAAATGACCGGCGTAGCGACATCGCCGACTGCATCTAGAATCACTTCGGTTTTAGATCTTCCATGGCTGTGGCCGAGATTCGCGAAGATGTTCTCGACTACTACCACCGATCCGTCTACCATCAACCCGATCGCGATTGCCAATCCGCCGAGCGACATGAGATTGGCCGACAAACCGTAGTGGTTCATGACCATGAAGGTCAGCAAAGGCGTGAGGATCAGGGTGCCGATCACGATGATGCTCGAACGCAGGTCGCCCAGAAACAGGAAGAGAATGACGACAACAAGCACGATCCCCTCCTCGAGCACCTTGCTAACCGTGTGCAATGCCGCATCGACCAGATCCGAGCGATCGTAGTATGGAACAATCTTGAGTCCGTGAGGGATGGCTCCTCCCTGGTTGATCTCCTCGACTCGCTCCTTCACGCGACCGACAATTTCTTTGGCATTTCCACCGGCGATCATCATGACGATTCCGCCGACGGCCTCCGTATATCCGCCTTTCACCATCGCGCCATACCGGATCTCTTCGCCGAAGCGCACTTCGGCCACATCGCGAACGTAAACGGGGGTGCCGCCTACTTCCTTTAGCACGATATTGCGGATATCGTCCAGATTCCGAATCAGCCCGATACCACGGATCAGGTACTGCTCGGCATGCTGCGGCAGAATACCGCCCCCGGCGTTCGCATTGTTGCGCGCCAAGGCGTCGAAGACGTCTTTGATCGTAAGCCCGTAATACCGCACCTTCACGGGGTCAACGAGCGCCTGGTATTGCTTCACGTACCCGCCCGTTGAATTGATTTCAGCGACACCCGGGATAGAACGCAGGAGCGGACGAACTACCCAATCCTGAATCGTTCGGCGCTCCACTAGCTGTTCCTTTGTTAGTGGCTTTTCGCCGTCGTTGGGACCGTCGAGAGTATATTGATACACCTCGCCCAGCGCACTCGAAACCGGCCCAAGCACCGGGCTAACGCCCGCGGGCAGTTTCTCGCGCACTTCCGTCAGGCGCTCCATCACCAGTTGCCGTTCCAGGTAAACGTCCCGGTTGTCCTCGAATACAAGAGTGATCAACGAGAGCCCGGGTTTGTTCAGCGATCGCATTTCGGTCAACCCAGGCAGCCCGGTCGTCGCAATCTCGATGGGAACGGTGACGAAGCGCTCAACTTCCTCGGGCGAACGCCCTGGCGCCTCCGTTGCCACCTGCACCTGAACGTTGGTAACGTCGGGAAATGCGTCGACCGACAGGTGGCGCGCCGCGTTGACGCCGAACGCAACCAGACAAAGCGCGACTACCAGGATGACCAGGCGCTGCTTCAATGCAGCCGAGACGATGGACCGGAGCATATCTAGGCTCCTCCTCTGCAGTGCCTTCTTGCGCTCATTGTTGACGTGAAAGGCACCGTCGAGCACGATCGTTTGGTTCGGTTCAATCCCTGAGATCAGAGTACGCACGTCGCCGAATTCGCCCCCTAGTTCCACTTCACGCAGGACAAACGTTTTCGGACCCGTTTGCATGAAGACGTTGTCGCGATTGTTCTCTCGGACAACAGCCGTGACGGGGATGACGCGCTCTCTCTGACCCCGGTCCTTAAGCCGCATAGTGGCGAGCATTGCCGGCTTGTAACGCCCGCGCGGATTCGAGACGTTCATTCTCACCCTGACAGTACGGCTTTCAGGATTTACCGTGGCACTCACAAACGACAGGCGTCCTACGATCGGCTCTCCTGGAAATGCGGCGGCTTCGGCTTCGACAGCTTTGCCCACAGCAACATCTCCTGCGTTCTGTTCCGGGATGTCGGCCACCAGCCAAACCTTTGACAGGTCCGCCAGAAGGAAGGCGACCTCGGCCGGCTGCACGATCTGCCCAACCGTAATGCTTCTCTCGAGCACGGTCCCGTCGATACTGGCCAAGACCTCATATCGGGAATTGAGCTTCCGGCTGGATTCCAGATCGTGTATGGAGTCCTCGGACATTCCGAGAGCGCGTAGCTGCTGCCGTAAAGAAGACACTTCGGCCGTCGCCTGAACTAGCTCAGCCTGACGTCGCTGTTGTTCGGCGCTGCCGATGACGTCCGCGTCGAGAAGCTGTTTCCCTCGTTCCACGGCCCGCTCCGACAGGCTCTGTTGCGAAACAGCCTTCAAGAATGCAAACTGGGCGTCGGATAAATCGGTGCTGTAGAGGATCGCAAGCGGCTGTCCTCGTTTCACCCGTTCTCCTTCAAATACCAGCACTTCGGTGATTCGGCCACGAACAGGAGAACCGACTCGAGCTTGACGAGTGGCGTCCGCCTCTATATGTCCTGCAGACATCAAGCGTCTTCGCCACTTCCTGCCATTGCGGCTGCCCAACTTTTATTTGATCGCGCAGGCTGGCGGAGACCTCGATTTTCAGCGGATCGCTCAGCGCCTGCTTCTCCGATTTGGCCGCTTCCGCCTTCTTCGGTCCGCAACCCGAGGCGAGAAGAATGACAGAAGCTGTCGCTGCAAGGAGACAACAACGAAAAAGATTAGGGGAACTCTTCATTTCACCGCGCCCAATTCCTGCAGGCTGATAAGTGCATTTTCGCGCTCGTATTGTGCATCAAGAAGATCTCCCCTAACTCGTTGTAAGACTCGCTGCGCATCGAGGACTTCGATAATTCCTCGGGCGCCTAATCTATAGGCGGCCTGTGCCGCTTCCACCGCTGCGTTGGCTTGACGAAGCGCGCCGGATTCGAACGATTTCACCTGCTGATCAGCGACCAGGTATTGTCCGTAGGCGCTTTCGAGTGCTGCGGTGAGTTCCAGCCTGTGCTGGTTTAGCACCGCGTCCGCGCGTGTGATAGCCAGCAGCAGCTTCGGCGATCGGTCCCTTTCTCCTATTCACTAACGGCAGCGGGATCGAAAAGCCAAACTGCGAATAACGCAGATCAGGCTGGATGCTGTAAGAAGCATCCAGACTGAACTCAGGCAGTCTTTGTGCCTTTTCACTTTCCATTTGTGCCCGGGCACGCTCCACTTCCGTTCGCGCCTGGACCATGACCGGATGGCTCGCCAGCATGTCCTCGCGCGCCCTGTCCAGATCTGGAAGCGCCACGGACGTGTTCAGCCTCCCTTCAGGAAACACGTTTTCCGCGAGTGGCGCGCTGACCGCCGCCCGCAGAGCAGATAATCCCGCAACGTAGAGTAGCCTTGCTGTTTTCACCGCATTCTGCCCGATAGCAATCTCCGCTTCGGCTCTTGTCAGTTCTAATTTTGCCGCTTCTCCTACGTTGACCTGGACGCCGGTCCGGCGCCGCAAGTCTTCCAGCAGATGCAGGTTCTCTTCCGCATGCGAAATCTCTTCACGCCTCCGGAGCACTTCGTAGAAGGCGTGCTTCACATCCGCGCGAACCGCGAGACGAACGGCCGCTACCCCGGTCTCGCTACTGGCCCGTCCCAAGTCGGCAACCCGAATCCGGGTCCGCCGGACGTTGGGCAGCTCTATCATTTGCGAGACCCCATATTGTTGCAAGAGCCCAGGCACACCGGGATTCGCCACTGGCCGGGACGATTGCTTGCCCTGAAAGGTGTAAACCCGCGGGTTGATGTAAGCAGAGGCCGTTTGTATAGCTGCACGGGCGCCCTGTACCTGAGACGAGGCACCCTGAAGGATCGGGCTGTACTTTTCAGCCAATTCCAATGCTTCGTCAATGGTCAGCTTCGGACCGCCGTCCGGAATCTGCGGATCAACGATGGAAGTTTGGCTATCGCCTGCGGTTGCGTTGTCGATTTTTGCAGTCAGTTGTGTGGCATCTCCAGGCGCAAGTAGGAGCGCGAGCAGAGACGCGAGGCAAAGCGTCACACCTGTACTAGGGCAATTCTTGTGCCGTTGCTAAGCTATTGATTCGGTTCTAGAACACACCTGGCGTCTGTCCCATATGAGGCAATCAAGCGGCCGCAATAGGTCCCATATGGGACAACCCCAACCTATTTCCATACAGTTACGCCCGGAATTGTAATTGCCTGATATCGAGGCAGGGGGAACGGGTTCTGCTCGACAGCGTAGAGAGTATTCGGGAATGCTTGGATCAGCTTCCTGGGTTCGGGACGATCGTGGGGCGCTCGCCGGCCCTCTTGAAAGTGCTTGATACGTCGGTACGCGTTGCGAATCGACAAACCCCGATTCTGATCATTGGCGAGACAGGTACAGGCAAGGAGTCGCTGGCCCGGGCTATCCATGAGAACAGTTCCGATGCGGAGCGGCTCGTTCGTGAAGATCGCTTGCAGTCTGCTGCGCTCTGACTCATCTAAGTTCAGATTCCTATCTGAAGCTCCGGAGCCCGCCCGGACCTTGTATCTTGAGGACGTAACGGAACTGCCGCCTCATTTGCAGGTGGAGCTGACTCAGTTACTGCACGAAGCTGAAAGTGCCGGCACGGGAGACCCGGTCCGATCTCCGGTCAGAGTGATCGCTTCAACGATACTGCACGGAAATCTCGCGGCAGAAGCAAAGCTGCGCCCGGAGCTCTACTACCGTCTTTCAGTCGTGCCGCTCCAACTTCCTCCGCTGCGAGAACGCAAAGAGGATCTGCCGGAGCTTGCGGAGTTCTTCGCCGATCGGCTGGCGAAGCCGCTACCAGCTTGCTAACGAATCGATCCCTGCGGCGGTTCACAAGCGATTGTCACAGTATCACTGGCCTGGGAACATAAGGGAGCTTGAGAACGCGGTTGAGCGCATGATGCTGCTTGCTGCCGATTTCGAGTTTTCGGAGCAGAATAATATCGCAATTGGCATAGTCGGAGGAGCAGCGATAACTCCAGCAAGCCCTTTTCTCAAGGCTTGCCGGAGCACGGCGTGAATCTTGCGCAGATTGAGCGAGATCTGCTGGTCGCCGCTCTCGCCAAGTTTGGAGGCAATCAGACCAAAGCCGCCCGCTATTTGAACATCAGCAGGCGAACCCTGATTTACCGGATGGGGAAATACAAGCTGCGCCTTGCCGACAGCAATGAGCAGGCTTAGCTCTGGGGTAGCTTACTGGAATCCCAACCGCCGCCGAGCGCCTTGATCAGCAGAACGCTCGCATCCATGCGACGCCTCATCAGGTCAACTTCCGTACGCTGATTCGTCAAAGCGATCGTTTGCGCCGTGATCACCTCCAGATACGTGACGATCCCGCCCTTGTACCGATTGACAGCAAGCTCGACCGAATTTTCTGCGGAAGTCGTCGCGTCGTGTTGTTTTGCCGCTTCTTGCTCCAGAACCCGCAGGGCGGCGAAGTTATCTTCCACTTCGCGAAAAGCCGTAAGGGCCGACTCGCGATATCGATTGACATACTCGTCGTAAGCGGCTTCGGTGAGTTCCAGTTGTGCTCTTCGCCGGCCGAAATCGAGAATGGTCTGGCTCAGTCCAGGCCCAAGTGCCCACAGCCGGCTCGGCCAGGTGAACCAATTCACGATGCTGCCGCTCTGGAGACCGCCCGTCGCCGTGATCACGAGCTGCGGGTAGAACGCAGCCTTCGCGATCCCGATCTGCTCGTTCGCTGCTGCAAGCTGTCGTTCTGCGATTGAGATATCGGGACGTCGTTCGAGTAGCTGCGATGGAACACCGGTTGGAACTACCGGCGGCATCCGTTTCAATGGAGCTACAGCAAGCTGATAGTCCTCCGGATTTTTTCCGATAAGCACAGCGATCGCGTGATTGTATTGCGCACGCGCTTGGTCGATGTCGATTCTCTGAGCCTCGGTCTGATGAAGCTGGGTTTCGGCTTGCGCGACTTCAGCCCTGGAAGCGAGGCCGCCATTGAAACGATTCTGGGTTAGTTCCAGCGCCCTTCGGAAAGCAACGATGTTGTTGTCCAGAAGTTCTCTTTGAGCATCGAGGCTTCTCGCCTCGAAGTAGTCCATCGCCAGCTCACTCTGAAGCGAGAGCTTTACGTTTTCCAGGTCCGCAGCCGATGCCTGGTACTGCTCGCGAGCGGCCGTGATCGCCCGCCTGATGCGTCCCCACAGATCGGCTTCGTAAGAGAGGTCTACCGGCAAACTGAAGGTGCCGAAAGTGGCTCCGCGCGCTGCTGCGGACCCGGTTGGGCTATTCGCCGAAAGGTGGTTGGAAGTGATCGAAGGACCGACACTCAGAGTCGGGAAACAAAGAACTCCGATTGATCCGCACGGCCGCACGCGCCTGCCGGAAGCTTGCTTCCGCAGCGGCAACGGTCGGGTTAGCCGCCGCGACCTGAACTTCAAGCGCGGATAGCTCAGATTCGTTGAAGATCTCCCACCAGTTCCCTCGAATAGCGCTATCGTTTGGGTGCGCAGCCTTCCATTCGGGCGATTCCTGGAAACTGGCTGGCGGCTGTTCGCTATAGACGGGTGCCGCAGGCAGCTTAGGCTTTGTGTAATTCGGTCCCACCGTGCAACTCGTGAACAAAACGCTGGTCACGAGAATTGCGAAACCGAGCTTCCGATTCATTAACTTCCCTTCTCCTTCATTACTCGGCAACGGATTTCGATTGCTCTTGAACTTGCACTTTTTCCCCGGCGCGAATGGAATCGCTTGGGTTCACGATCACAGCGTCATTCGCGGCAATCCCGTATACAACTTCAACGGTGTCCCCGAAATCGTGCCCCAGTGTCACTGGGACAAGCACTGTTTTGCTGATCTCGTACCAAGCGCTACCTGAAGCCCCTGCGAGCGAAAGATCAGGGCGTTCGCGGGAATAGTGATGTTCTTACCTTTGGTTGGCAGCTTCAAGTGAACGGAAACGTAAGAGCCAGGCAGGAGTTGTCCACGCGGGATTCTTGACGTCTACTTCCACAAGCAGCGTTCGGGAGGTCGTATCGATTGCATTCGCGTTTCGAACCACCGTTCCGCCGAACTTGCTCCCGGGAAACTCGGCCAAGTGTTACATAGGCCTGAACACCTTCCTTTGTTGCTCGTGAGTAGGCCTCCGGCACATTCACATAAACACGCAGCGTTGAGTTTGACGCAAGGTGAAACAACTCCTTGCCGGGCGTATTCGCGCCGGCGTTGATCAGCGCGCCAACATCAATATTTCGGGCCGTGACAACTCCGTCGAAAGGAGCATAAACCTTCTCGTATCCAACCGTCTCCTCCAGCCTTGCCACATTCGCCTTTGCCGACTCGACCGTCGACTTCCTCGCTGCCGCATTCTGTACAGCGTTATCTACGTCCTGTTTGGCAATTGAGTCTTGCTTCAACAGGCCGGTATAGCGATCGGCAGTGATTTCCGCCAGCTTCAGGTTGGCTTCGTCCGTGGTCAACTGCGCGCGCGCCTGCTGTAGTTGCTGATCCAGCTCCGGGCGCCTCGATCTCGGCAAGAAGCTGTCCCTTCTTCACGCGCGCTCCGATATCGACGTGCCAAGCCTTCAGATACCCGCTTGCACGAGCCCAGATCGGTGTATCGACAAACGCCTGCATGTTACCCGGAAGCACGACTTCGTCTGCGTCAGCGCCGGATCCGGGATGGATCACCGTCACCGTCGGAATAGCCATCGCGAGAGCATCCTTCTCGAGACCGGATTTCGCCTCTGCACGAGAGTTGATGCCCGTCACCACGAAGTATCCGAGCAACGCCGCAACGAGTACCAGAAGGATAAGCAAACCTTTTAGCGTTGCCCCTGTCCGGCCGGGCTCATTGGGAAGCGCCGGCGTCGGTCGCTCAGCGCTTTCCGTCACTTCTTTCGGTTCCATTAATGTGCTCATTTCTGTCGTTTCTTACCTATGTGTGCTGAATGTCTGTTCGCTGCTGACGCCCGCCGACTGTCGGCCGCTTCTTGTAACCCGAATGGAGCAAGCTGAACACTGCCGGAACAAAGAGGAGAGTCGCGGCCGTTGCACACAGCAAGCCGCCGATAACTGCACGCCCGAGCGGAGCGTTTTGCTCTCCGCCTTCACCCAGGCCGATCGCCATCGGAATCATGCCGATGATCATGGCGAGAGCGGTCATAATCACTGGCCGGAATCGGGTGGAGCCAGCTTCAAGAGCCGCTTCGAGCGCACTGCCGTGTAGTGCCAGCCGGTCCTTGGCGAAGCTGACCACCAGAATCGAATTGGCGGTCGCAACGCCCATACACATGATGGCGCCGGTCAGCGCCGGCACGCTGATGGTCGTGTGGGTCATGAACAGCATCAGCACGATGCCCGCCAAGTGCGGCCGGTAAAGCAGTGATGATGATGAACGGATCCAGCCACGACTGGAAGTTCACGACGATCAGCAGATAGACGAGAACAATCGCGCCGAGCAAGCCGGCAATCAGGCCGATAAACGAGCTGCGCATCGTCTCCACCTGGCCGCGCACGGCGATCTGCGAGCCTCTCGGCAGGAATCGCTCGTTGTCCTTGATCACTTTGTTGATGGCCGTGCTCACCGAGCCGAGGTCTGTGCCCTGGACGGAGCCGAAGATGTCAACCGTTCGCCGGATGTTGTAGTGCGTCGCCACCGCAAGTTCGGTCTCGCGCGAGATATCGGCGATGTCGCTCAAGATTTCAGGCTGTTTCAGACCCGGCCCGCTCACTGGAATGTTGCGCAGATCCTGTATCGATTGAATCGCGTATTGAGGCGTTTGCGTGACCAGGTTATAGCTGACCCCGTTCGTCGGATTCAGCCAGAACGTAGGCTGCGTCTGGAAGCTGCCGCTGAGCGAAGTGAGGAAGTTCCGCGCCAGATCGCCCTGGGTCAGGCCGCTTCCGGCGGCCTTGGTCCGGTCTACCTGAAGGTGAAGCTTGGGCTGATCGAAGACCTGATGGACATGCAGATCCACAGCCCCGGGAATCCGCTGCAGTTGCGGAAGAATGCGGCTCGCAAAGTCGCGGCTCTCGCGGATGTTGTTGCCGACGATCTGAATATCGATCGGGGCCGGCAATCCGAAATTCAGAATCTGAGTGACGATATCGGCCGGCAGCATATAGAATGTCGCCTCGGGAAACTCTCTCGGGAGCGTTGTCCGCAACTTGCGGACGTAATCGGCCGTTGGGCGATGCTTCTCTGCCAAGGAGACGAGAATGTCGCCGTCTGCCGAGCCAATCTGGCCGGAGTTGCTGTAGGACAGATTCAACTGGCTATACGGCAGTCCGATGTTGTCGAGAACTGAGGCAGAGTTCCGCCTTCGGAATCTGCCGGCGGATGGATTGATCCACCTGGTCGAACAACCTGGCGACTTCTTCGATTCGGGTTCCGGTCTTGCCTCGCACGTGCAGCCTGAACTGACCGGTATCGGTGGCTCGGGAAGAAGTCCTGGCCGAGGAACGGAAGCAGGAGAAACGCCGAGCAGCAAACGAGGAGAAACACGGCACGAAGATCTTGCGCCGGTAAACCAGCGTCGTCAGGATCGCCTGATACTCGCTTCGCACGCGTTCGAATCCGCGCTCAAACGAGCGCTGGAAGAGAACGAAAGGATTGCGCGTTCGTCTTGAAGTGCTCTTTGGCGCGCAGAAGATACATCGCGAGCGTCGGAACCAGCGTCCGCGAAAGAACGTAAGAGGCAAGCATCGCGAACACAACCGCCTCGGCCAGAGGAACGAACAGGTACCGCGCGACGCCCGAAAGGAAGAACATCGGGAGGAACACAATACAGATACACAAGGTCGAAACCAGCGCCGGAACGGAAATCTGAGCCGCGCCTTCCAGGATCGCCTCATGCAGGCTGTGGCCTTCTTCCAGGAAGCGCTCGATGTTTTCGATGGTGACCGTTGCATCGTCGACCAGAATGCCGACCGCGAGCGCCAGCCCGCCCAACGTCATGATGTTGATGGTTTCGCCGAGCGCACTCAGAGTCAGAACCGAAGCCAGGATCGACAACGGAATGGAGATCGCAATGATCAGAGTGCTGCGCCAACTGCCGAGGAAGATCAGAATCATGATGCCGGTCAGGCAAGCGGCAAGGATCGCTTCCCGGACTACGCCCTTTATGGCCGCACGAACGAAGATCGATTGATCGGCAAGCGGCTGAATCTTCAGCGCAGGCGGCAATGTGGAGGCGACGCGGGGAAGAATGTTCTTGATCCCCTGCACAACGTCCAGCGTTGAGGCGCTTCCCGCCTTCAGAACGCTGACCAGAACGCCTCGCTGCCCGTCTCGGCGGATGATGTTTGTCTGCGGCGCGAAGCCGTGCCGGACGTTCGCGACGTCGCGGACGTAGATTGTCGAATCGTTCACCACCTTGACTGGGAAACTGGCTGATCTCCTCGACCGTTTTCGGGCTGTAGTTCATGTCGACGTCATACTCGAATTGGCCGATCTTTGCTGTTCCCGAGGGCAGAATCAGGTTCTGGTTGGCTACGGCGGTGACGACCTCATAAGGGGAAAGCCCTTTCGCCTGCAGCTGAGCCGGGTTGAGATCGATCATCACCTGCCGCTGTTTTCCGCCGTAGGGATAAGGAACAACCGCGCCCGGCACAGTCACAAGCTGAGTCCGCAGGAAGTTCATTGCGATGTCGTTCAGGTCCTGCTCCTGCAAGCCTTTACCGGAGAGCGCGAGCTGCACGATCGGCACGCTCGACGCGTTGTAGCTCAGAATGATCGGCGGATTGATACCCGCGGGCATCTGCTTCAAGATCGTCTGCGATACGGCTGTGACCTGGGCAACGCCTGTGGTCGGATTTGCATAAGGCTGCAGGAAGACCTTCACGACGGCCGTTCCGTTCAGGGTCGTCGACTCGATATGCTCGATGTCGTTGACCGTAGTGGTCAGAACTTTTTCGTAGACGGTCGTGATACGCCCTTCGAACTCCTCAGGATTAAGTCCGGTGTAGGTCCAGATCGCGGAGATGACCGGGATGTTGATGTTCGGGAAAGATGTCCGTCGGCGTCCGCATGATGACGATCGGACTGATCAGAAGAATTAGCAGGGCTAAAACGATGAAGGTATACGGCCGCGAAAGCGCAACCTTTACAATCCACATTCACCAACAAAGATTATTTCGAGTACTCCAAAGTTTCGTAAATCGGCAACTTTCTTCAAATTATTGCGTCTGCAACAGTAACCGCCTTCTTTCCACTAGCAGGGCGGAGGGGATGAATGGAAGTTTTAACACCGAAACAGACCGAAACTAATACAAACAGAGGGCGCGGGCGTCCCCGGTCGGAAGTAAGCCGTCAGCGGATTTTGGACGCTGCACTCGAGACGCTCGAGATCTCCGGTTTCACGTCGTCGACAACGGATTCAATTGCGGAGCGGGCCGGCGCCAGTAAGGCGACGATTTACCGTTGGTGGCCGACTAAGGCGTCTCTACTGGCTGAAGCTCTTCGGGAGGCGGTCGCCCACGACCTTCCGTTCCCCGAAACGGGGGATCTTGCAACCGATATCGAGCTTGCAGCTTCAAAACTTCATCGCACTCCTGAATGGGCGTCTGGGTCGGGCATTCAAAGCTTTTGTCGGAGCAGCCCAGAGTGACCCGGAGGTTGCGGCGGCATTCCTCGAGGAGTGGGTAAAACCTAGACGAAAGGAAGCCAAAACGGTTCTGGAGCACTATCAGTCAAAGGGTCGAATCGCCCCGGACGTGGATCTCGATCTGGTGCTCGATCTCTTATATGGGCCTCTTTATTTCCGGCTGTTATCCGGATATGGAGCGCTCACACCGGAGTATGCCAAGACAAATTACAGGATTTGCTCTAAATGGGTTAGCGTCGCAACGGGAGTATTCGGTTTCCTGAGAGCGCCGTCCGCGGAGGCGCTATGGTACGTTTTAAATTCCGGACGACAGTTTGCCAGATCAGCAGAACGTACTAGTTGTTGAGGACAATCCTGGCGATGTACGCCTTATCCGAGAGGCCCTCCGGGGCCTAGACCCGCCCGTCAACATTTCTGTCGCCGCCGATGGTGAGCAGGCGCTCTGGTTTTTACGCAAGACGCCTCCTTACGACGCAGCTCCCAGGCCCGCCCTGATTTTCCTCGACTTCAACCTCCCCAAAGCCGATTCCCGCTCGATTCTTCGGGCGATAAAGGAAGACCAGCAACTCCGGTTGATTCCGATCGCCGTTCTGACGTCATCCGATTCGGAACGGGACGTCCGGGACGCCTATATGCTGCACGCTAACTGCTATCTCCGCAAGCCGGTAGAGCTTGACGCGTTCCTTCACACCATCCGAACCGCGGCCGAATTCTGGCTTACCGTGGCCTATTTCCCCAAATAATCGGGAGAGGCGCCGACTTCAATATTTCTGTTATGATTCAGGCGCATGAGCGCTTACTCCATAGGCGTTGATTTGGGCGGAACCAATCTAAGGGTCGCCGCGATGGACCCGACCGGGCATGATCCTCGAGCGAGTCTCCGTTCCGGCAATGTATGGCGGTGGTCCGGACAAGGTGGTCGACGAGATTGCCCGGATCGTCGACGCCGTCCGAAGTTCACTGCCTGACCTACACGCTATGCGGCGTCGGCATTGGAATTCCCGGGTTCATCGACCGCGACACGGGCGTGGTTGTCGGGTCGGCCAATCTGCCCGGGTTCTTGGGCTTCCCGATTCGGGACGCCTTTCTACAAGCATCTCGGAACCCGTATTGTGTTGGAAAACGACGCGAATGCGGCAGCTCTCGGAGAGATGTGGCTGGGGGCGGGACGAGATGTGAAGGAACTGATCCTGCTCACGCTCGGAACCGGCATCGGCGGCGGAATTGTCGTCGGCGGCGAAGTATTAGCGGGCGCACACGGCATGGCCGGAGAAATCGGGCACATGACCGTCATTCCTGATGGAAATCCATGCGGCTGTGGCAATTGTGGATGCCTGGAGAAGCATGCGTCTGCAACGGCGATCGCCGGCATGGGCCGCATGATGCACATGGGAACGGACATCACCGCAGCCGGAGTTCATAAGCTTGCCACCGAGGGAAACGCTTCTGCCATTCTGATCTTTGAGTCCGTCGGGAAGGCTCTTGGGCATCGCTCTGGCGAACATGATCAATCTTTTCAACTTCCCGCTCTATCTGCTGAGCGGCGGACCACTTCCGGCTTGGGACTTTTTTGCCCCATCGATGTTTGCCGAGATTCGAAAGAGGTCTTTGACCTACAACCGGGTCGGCGCACGCATCGAGAAAGCTCTCCTGGGCGCCGACGCTGGTCTCTTTGGCGCAGCGTATCTCCCGCTTCAGCGTGGAATATACTCTGAAGCTGCCGCTTGCCGCTAGATTCATGGCTTCTGACATCCCGTTTTATTGGTTGGGTTTAGATGTTGGGACGTCCTCGTCCCGTGCGCTCCTGGTTGACTCTGCCGGGCAGGTTCAACATGCCTTCTCCGCTCCTCACGAGGACATGCACATGGCCAAGCCATTGTGGGCGGAGCAGGATCCGGATAACTGGTGGCTCGCTTCAAAGGCGGCGATCCGGGGTGTCCTGCGCGCCGGCGGAATCGATGGCAAGTCGGTCGCCGGTGTGGGCTTGTCCGGGCAGATGCACGGGCTGGTGTTGCTGGACGCAGATCACAAGGTAATCCGGCCAGCCCTGATCTGGTGTGACCAGCGAAGCCAACGGCAAGTAGACTTCATCAACTCCAAGTCTGGGCGAAGATACGGTTCTAGGGCGACACGGCCAATCCCGGTCCTCACCGGCTTCACTCTGCCCAAATTGCTGTGGATCAGGGACCACGAACCAAAGCATTTCGAGGCAGTACGGAATTTTCTTCTACCGAAAGACTACATACGCTTCAAACTGACCGGTGAGTTTGCGACCGATGTTTCGGACGCAAGCGGCACCGCCATGTTCGATGTCGTCAACCGGCGTTGGTCGGAAGAGATGATGACCGGGCTGGGTCTGGACCGTTCGATTCTTCCGAAGATGTACGAGTCCAGTGCGGTTTCAGGAGAGGTGACGGAACAGGCCGCGCGTGAAACGGGGCTATCAGCGGGCACGGTGGTGGTAGCGGGAGCCGGCGACCAGGCCGCGAGTGCCATCGGAAATGGCATCGTGACGGCCGACAAGGATGTCCTGCACCGTCGGCACCTCCGGCGTGGTATTCGCGTATCTTGAAAAGCCCGCGTATGACCCCGAAGGGCGGGTACATACGTTTTGCCATGCCGTTCCCAACGTTTGGCATGTCATGGGAGTCACTCAGGGCGCTGGGCTAAGCCTCCAGTGGTTCCGGAATCGCTTCGCGCCAGGCACGGCCTACGATGAACTGACTGCGGAGGCACAAACCTCCCCCGCAGGAGCGCAAGGGCTCTTCTGGCTTCCGTACCTGATGGGCGAGCGAACACCTCATCTCGATGCCGCGGCCCGTGGCGCATGGATCGGCCTGACAGCCCGGCATGAGCGGTCGGACCTGGTGCGCTCGATCCTCGAAGGTGTCTGTTTCAGTCTGAAAGATGGCCTTGAGATCATCCGAAGTCTGGGTGCTCGACCATCGTCCATCCGGCTCTCCGGTGGCGGCGGGAAGAGCGCGTTCTGGCACCAGATGTTTGCGGATATCTTCGGGGCCCATGTTTCCACGCTCGAAACCCAGGAAGGCTCTGCGTATGGCGCGGCCCTGTTGGCACTGCTTGGGACGGGAGAATATGGGAGTGCGCGTGAACTCTGCGATCGCGCAATCAAGGAAAGCGTCGTGAAAGATCCGCAACCTGACGCCGTCAAAGCGTACGAAGCGCGCTACCAGGTTTTCCATTCCTTGTATCCTGCCCTGCGGCCTGCGTATCGTGCCATCAGCGAACTGGATGAGTGAGAACTCGTTCTCTTTCTGCGATGTAGCGTTACCGGTTCCGCTCGATCAAGCATTTACCTACAAGCTTCCCGGCAGCGATTGCAGTCTCGGACATCGGTCGGAGTTCGCGTCGCGGTGCCGTTTGCGGGACGTAAACTCACCGGTGTTGTTCTCACGCTGCATAACGATCCTCCCGATGAGCAGTCGATCAAGGACGTCCTTCGCGTCCTTGATGCGGAACCTGTTCTCGACGATCAACTGCTGCGCCTAGGTCGCTGGATCGCCGAGTATTACTGTTCTCCGATCGGAGAGGTGCTCAGGAGCATGCTCCCCCTCACCGGTGAAGTTCGAAAGCAGATTCTTTACGCTCTGACATCGCAAGGGCAGGATGCGGCCCAACAGCTTACGCTCGATCAGAGTCCCGCGACCCAAACCTTGCTGTTGCTTCGCGAGCGCTCTCGTTCTCCGGCCTATCTGGCCGCCAAAGTTCCGGGGGCTCGCCAGACGCTTCGAACGCTCGTCAAACGAGGTTTGATCACGGAAGAGGATTATGAGGAAGAAAAAGACCCGCTACGTGTTTCGGCCGGAAGACTTAAGGCGGAATTCCTCACCAGGCCGCCAGACGATCTGAAGTTGAAGAAAGGCGAGCGTGAACTCCTTGCTTTCTTGGAACTTCACCCGGGCCAGCACAACCTGGGTGAACTGCGCCGGTTCGTGAAAGGGGCAAGTGTCGCGGCCCGCTCCCTGGCGCGCCACAACCTTGATCCGGCTCGAGCCCGAGTCCGTCGCTGAAGTGGGTGGATTTGGACGCGCAGCCCCCGTCCTGAATGAGCACCAAAGTACGGCGCTTGCCGCCATTGAAGCAGCCATAGGCTCCAATTCTTTTCGAACGTTTTGCTGCAGGGCGTAACCGGTTCGGGAAAGACCGAGGTGTACCTCCGCAGCATTGAGTCGGCTCTCGCGGCCGGTAAGAGCGCTCTGCTGCTTGTACCTGAAATTGCGCTTACTCCGGCCATGGCGGGACAATTCTTCCATCGCTTTGGGAAGCAGGTTGCGATCCTGCATTCGGCGATTTCGGGAAGCGAACGCGCGGACCAATGGAGGCGCATTCGCACCGGCAGAGCGCGAGTCGTCGTCGGAACGCGTTCGGGTGTTTTCGCTCCTGTTCAAGATCTTGGGCTGCTGATTGTTGACGAAGAGCACGACGGCAGCTACAAGCAACAGGACGTACCTCGTTACCACGGCCGCGACGTTGCAATTGTTCGGGCCAAAGAACTGGGAGCAGTCGCGTTCTCGGATCCGCCACACCGAGTATTGAAACCCGTCATAACGCCGACGCGAACCGGTACACGCTGCTTCGGCTGCCGGAGCGCATTGCTCAACGTCCCATGCCGCAGGTCGAGATCGTAGACATGCGCGTTGAGTTCCTCGAAACGAAGCGCCAAGCGACATTTTCGCGCCGGCTTCTGGAGGAAATCGAAAAAAGGCTCGCGGCCGGCGAGCAGACCATGTTGCTCTTAAATCGGCGGGGATTCTCGAGCTTCATGGTTTGCCGCGCGTGCGGAGAAAAGCTGCATTGCGCGAACTGTTCTCTTGTCCTGACACATCATAAGCGCGATCACCGCATGCTGTGCCACGTCTGCGGCTATTCCGAAAAGATTCCGACGGAATGCCCGAATTGCGGCAGCGAGTATATTCAGTTCCTGGGAATCGGTTCCGAACGAGTCGAAGACGAATTACACCAGCACTTTCCGACCGCAAGAATAGGCCGCCTCGACCGCGACGTAGTCGCCCGGAAAGGCGCATTCGAAGATGTATTGCAGCAATTCCGCGAGGGGCTGCTCGACATACTCGTCGGAACTCAGATGATCGCGAAAGGGCACGATATACCCAATGTGACGCTGGTCGGTGTTGTCCTGGCGGATATCGGGTTGAGCATACCGGATTTCCGCGCGGCCGAGCGAACATTTCAACTTCTGACCCAAGCGGCAGGCCGAGCAGGCCGTGGGGAGACGCCGGGCCGGGTCGTCATTCAAACGCTGAGCCCTGAGCATTACGCGGTGAGGATGGCGGCCGAGCAGGACTACGAAGCCTTCTACGCGAAAGAAACTGAGTTCCGGCGCTGGCTCCACTATCCGCCGTTTGCGGCAGTAGCGAACATTCTGGTCAGAGCGGTAAAGCAGGAGGATGCTCACCGTATGGTGTCTCAGCTTGGTTTCGAACTTACGCCGCCACCGAAAGGCATTCGGGTGATGGGTCCTGCCGAAGCGCCGGTCGCAAGGCTGAAGAATGAGTTCCGGTACCAGATCCTGCTCAAGGCGGCAAGCCGAAGCGCATTGCGCGAAACGATCGGGCAAATCAGACGATTTGTCGAGAAGGAACGATGGAACAGCACGGCCCTTGTGATCGATGTGGACCCGATTAGCCTAATGTGACTTGAATGTTAATCTGGTGTTGATACGGCGGCTGTAGCTCAGTCGGTAGTAGCGCCAGATTGTGATTCTGGAAGTCGTGGGTTCGAGCCCCACCAGCCGCCCATTCCAGAATCTCCTTCCAAACTAATACCCAATCTTTCAAGCTCGCCGAATTGCAACTCGTTCTACTCCATATCCGGATGAGGACCTTTGCCACCCTCCGCGATAAAGCGATCGATTCTAGCCTCGAGGGCAGGAAGCGGCACAGAGCCCAGATCCAGAACGGTGTCGTGGAAGGCTCGAACGTTGAACTTCATTCCGAGTGCTGCCTCCGCCTTCCGGCGGGCCTTCCAGATTGCCATCTCACCCAGATAGTATGAGAGTGCTTGACCCGGCCAGGCGATGTATCGATCCACTTCGGTTTCGATCTCATGGTCCGCCAGCGCCGTGTTGTCGTGTAGATACCTCTGTGCCTGTTCGCGTGTCCAGCCTTGCGAATGGATGCCTGTATCCACTACGAGGCGCGCAGCACGCCAAGCCTGGTAACTCAACATCCCGAACGTTTCATAGGACGTGTGATACATGCCCATCTCAACTCCTAAGCGTTCGCAATAGAGGCCCCAACCTTCTCCGAACGCCGAGATGCCGACTCGGCGGAACGGTGGCACGTCTTTGTGTTCCTGGTTGATTGAGCCCTGAAATGCATGCCCGGGAGCCGACTCGTGCAGCGTCAGAGCGGGAAGGCTATAGAGCCCGCGCGACGGAAGATCATAGGTGTTGACAAGATAAGTTCCCGCGCCGCCTCGCCCTGACGTGTAGAAGGGCGCTTGGTCGGGAGGCACCGGGATGATGGCGAACCGCTGCCGGGGCAGAAAACCGAAGTACTGCGACGCCTTGCCATCGAACTGCTTTGCGATATACGCCGCCCGCATCAGAAGCTCCTCGGGCGTCTTTGCATAGAACTGTGGATCCGTGCGGAGGAACTGGAGAAATGCCGGGAAGTCACCCTGAAATCCTGTTTTCTTGATCACATCGAGCATCTCGGCGTGGATCTTCCGGCCTTCATCCAATCCGATCTGGTGAATTTCCGCAGAGGTCAAAGTTGTAGTTGTGAACTCCAGTATCTTCGACTGATAGTATTCTTTGCCGTTCGGAAGTGATTCCGCCGCTAAATCCGTTCGGGCATGCGGAATGTACTCGTTTCTGACGAAAGTCAGCAGCTTGCCGTAAGAAGGAATAACGGAATTGCGAATGGCCTTGGCCGCCTCTGCCCTTAACTCCGATTGCTCACTCGCGGGGATTGACGCCGGGATGTCCTTGAAGGGGGCGAAGAAGATTGTGTCTTCGGGAGACTTCGCTTCTGCGATGGAAGCGATGGATGAATCTCGTCCGTTGAGTGTGACCTTTGGAGGAGTGAACTGCCGTGCAAGTCCCGCCTTCATGTTGACCATCTGCTCGTCGAAGAAGCGAGGGACTTCGTTCATCTGCGCGATGAAGTTGTTGTAATCCCCGAGGTTCCGAAAAGGCCTGCGCGCAACACCCGTGATGGTGGACCAGAATGCGGTGTCGGCATTCAGCGGCTTCTCGTATTCACGAAAGCGTTGATTATTTAGAAGAACCTGGATCTGATTTCGATAAACGTCGAAGCTTATCTGCTCATCCGGAGACAAGGAAGCGCGATCGATTCTCTCAAGCTGCTTCAGAACCTCGGCCCAGTAAGCACGTTCGGGCCTCCTGTGTTTTAGTCCGATACGGCAGCCAGATGGGGGTTCACACCTCTGCGCGCACCAAGACCGTCACCGTCGGTGCCTTCGGAGTTTTGAGATTGACGAAACGCCCATTCCTTCGTATAGATGGCCTTGAACTGTGTTTCGGCAGCGCTTTCGGCCCAGATCGCTGACGAAGTGAGCAACACGGCGATTGTGGGTACGAACGCCGCCTTCGATTTCCTCATGGATATATGTTTCTCGGAGGCAACTTCAAATCGCGTCTGAAACGGAAGGAAGCGGAAAATCCGTTGCGACGAGGGAAGGCGCAATCATCATGCCGCCTTCGAGGCCTCTCACGCGCACTGCCTGCCCAACCATCTTAGTGTTCTTCAGCAGCCGGACGGGGCTCTCCATGAATCGGAAATTCATGACCGGCCGGGTAATCTTTCCGTTCTCGATCAGGAACACGCCATCGCGAGTCAACCCGGTATGTTGCAACGTCTGCTGATTGACGAAGCGGATGTACCAGAAGTGGGTGATCAGTAAGCCGCGATCGACCGACGCGATCAGCTTTTCGAGCGGAGCATCGGTCCCATCCAGGATGAGGCTCGTTGCTCCACCGAATCCGAATCCACCGCCACCGCGTCCTCCCCACCACCGCCTGCTCCCAGTGTGGGCTCTTTGCCGGTCTTCGCCGCCCAGTAGCGGTCATAGGCCAGATTGGCGACCGTGCCTTTTTCAATCCACGTCATTGCCTTCGTCGGCAACAGGTCAGGGGTCCAGGGAGAGGATGGCTGCCTGCTATCGAAAGGATCACTACGAAGGGTGATGAACTCGGGAAACACCTTCTCGCCCAGCAGATTACCGCCCCCTCGTTTGCTCAGAAACGTGCGGCCTTCTTCCGTGCTCCGCGCCGAGAATGCACCGGACATCAATCGCACCAGGTCACCGGCGGCCGTTGGCTCGAGCACAACGGTGTAGTTGCCGGGGTCCAGCTTCTGAGCGCCTTTCCATCGCACGCACTTCTCGATTGCGGTGTCCGCCAACTTACCGCCGTCTATCTCAGAGAGTTTGGTCGAGGGCTGCCCTGCCCAGCCCGAGCTAGACCCATCAGCCATCCGGACCGTGGTGGTCAGTTGTGAGTCCGCGGCGTTGTGAAATCCAAACAGTCCGGCCTTGTTGGCGACTGCGCTGACCTGATGAGAGCGCAGGATCAATCCTGCAGCAACGAGTTTCTGGCGAGCAGCAGGCGTCCACAACCTTTTTCACATGCGGGATCATCTCCGGCGATCGCGCATTGGCCGTGGCTTCATCGAAGTCGTGAACCTCGGGAAACTGCTGCGATCCCGGCGGCGGCATCCGCTCCGGATTGGGCGGCGCGATCGTTGCCAACTCTTCGGCCTTCTTCACTGCCTTGCTGAGCGAAGCATCGTCGAGATCGTTTACCGCATACGATCCGCTTTGGCCGTCGCGCGAAACAGTGACTGTCACGGTATGACGCCGGTTGAACGAGGCTGTCGTAATTCCGTTGTTGGCGAATCGCGTATAGGCCTCTTCCCGATCGCTGATATTCACCTCGCATTCCGGGTAGTCGGTCAACTTGATCAGCTTGGAGGCAAGGGCCTGCGCTTGTTCCTTGGTCATCATGCGGATAGTCCTTGTTCTTAGTCGGTGAGGATGCACGTTGACCTGTCGAAAGCGGGTCGGCGAACAGCCATGACTGATCGAGTTGATCTGAGTAGGCTCGCCCTTCGCGTCGCCGGTGGTCCCGAACTGCCGCCAGTACGCGGGTCCTGCCGTACCGTCACAAGCTTGCCAGAAGTCCGGCGTCCGGGCCTGGTAAGAGACGCGCGAGATCATGTTGCCCTTCTTCCCGCCCTTGATCTCCCAGAAGGCATCGCCGCCGAATTGGAAGTTGTACCGCTGCTGATCGATCGAATAACTGCCGCGGCCATCAATAAGCACGCCGTCATCGATACCGGAGATCAGGCTTTCAAGCGTTGTGTCCGATGGTCCAGGCCGAAGCGAGACGTTCGGCATGCGCTGAAACGGAACAGTCGCCCAGGAATCCGCCTGACAGCAGCCATGCGACTCTTTGTCGCCCACCAGATGCGCCTGTTCTCTTGTGGTTTGATAGTTGCGGAAAATGCCCTTCTCGATGATGGTGAACGAGCTTGTCTTGACGCCGTCATCGTCATAACCGCATGTTGCGAGAGCTCTCGGCGCCGTCCGGTCGCCAACAAACGTGCAATGCTCGCTTGCGATGCGCTTGCCGATCTTGTCTGGAGTGATGTAGCTTGTTCCCGCATAGTTGGCCTCGTAGCCGAGAGCACGATCAAGCTCGGTGGGATGTGCAACGCTTTCGTGGATGGTCAGCATTAAGTGATTCGGCATCAGGATCAAGTCCTTTTTCCCGGGCGTGACTGCGGGCGCTGTGAGATGCTCGACGACCTCTTCGCGGATGCGCTGCGCATTCTCTTCCAGGTTCATCTCCGGGACGTACTCCCATCCTGCAGATGCCTGCGTCGGAACGTAGCTTCGAGTACGCGAAACGTTGTTCTTCCGATCCACCGCGTTCGCATCGACGTTTCCGTAGATCTGCAGGATGTACTGCTGGATCGACGAGCCTTCCGTCGAAGCGAAATACTTGTCTTCGCTTCGCAGGCTCAGGCCGGCAGCTCCGGAGAACACTTTCGGGTTCTTTTTCACTTGCTCCGTCACTCGCCGCAGCAGGTCAAGCTTTTCAGCCATGGCCACCTCGAACGGGTCCTTATCGAAGGGAGTAACCCATCGATCCCGATACGCCTTGACTGGGGCGAGTTGAATGGGTTTGGGTTGGATCGCGGCATTCGCCTTGGCGACGATCACGGCTTCTTTGGTGATGTTCGCGATCTCTTCCTGCGTAACGACGGGAGAAGCCGCGAAGCCCCACGCTCCGTCTACGATCACTCTGACGCCGAATCCGAAGCTGGAATCCTCCATAACGTTCGGCACCGTTAGAGTTTTGCCGGTGCCGCGTTCAGGCGAAAGGCGCAAGCCGATGCGCTGCTCACGAAGACGAACGATGCGAATGTCGCAATAGGTAGCCTTATATTTCTTTGACTCGCGCAGAGCGGCTGCGCCGAGCTTTTCAAGATCCGGGGACGGAGTCTTCGAGTCGCCCGGCGCACCGAACAGACTGGTAGCGAATGCGGCCGAACTAGCGAGGAACTCCCTGCGGGTCAGCATATTGCGTTAGTGTACAAGGCGGGCGGCAAGCACCCGGCGCAGCAGGTCTACGGATACGTCCAGCAGCAACGTGGACGGTCCGATCCCTCGATCGCCAGGGCAGCGCAGCAATCATCAGGCAGGGGAACATCGCCCACGTGATGCTTCCGAACGCTTCCGGATTCCAGCAGGACGTCTTCGCAGATCTGCGGCGATACAGAAACGGAGAATGATCGAAGGGAACAAGCCAACCCCTTTCCGATCGCTTTGACGTAAGACTCCTTCCGTGCCCAGCAGCGAAGAAACGCTCGCTGCCGCAAGTCGTCCGGAATCTCAGCCAAGGCTTTGTGCTCCCGCTCTGAAAGAAACCTTCGGGCAATGGCCATGAAATCGAATACGTCCCCTCGGGTCTCTACATCCACGCCTATTTCGACACCCGCTTGCGACAGCGATAAGCCCTATGCCGCCGGAATGAGACACATTGAAGCGTAGATCGAGCCTGTTCAGGTCCGCCGCAAGGCTCGGCTTACCCTTCTCACCATAAACAAACACGACCGACCCTGGTGAGAGCTGAAGATATGTACCCAAAAGCGATCTCAACGCAGAGCGCATTGCAATGAAGCGGTGGCGATGCTGAGTAGCTACCAGCTTGTCAGCGCGTAACTGCTCGTCGGCGGCAAGCGAGGAGCAGTCGCCTGGCAACTCATCGAGAAGCAACCGCCACAGGTGGATCTCTTCTCGCGGCGGCTTCAACACAGAGGAGAAACGATCCCACCGGTCGCATCCAAATTCGTGTGATTGACTCAAGCTTCCGACCTATCGCACAACCGCCGATTGAGAGTTGGCGATTGCGTCGGCCTTGCAAATGCCCTTTACGACACTTGCGAAGGACGGGATCAGCGAGGCCGAGAGCGCAAACCGAAGCAGTTTCACGTAAGATCATTTTATATTTTGGCGGCTATAATGACCGCGTGATTCAGTCGATCAATCCCGCGACGGAACAAGTCGAGCGCACATTTTCCCCTTTGAACGAAGAGGATCTGGAGAATCGGATTGAGCGATCTTACCGAGCATTCCTGAGCTTTCGGAAAACTCCTTTCGAGGAGCGAAAACAATGGCTCTTGAATGCAGCGGCTCTCCTCGAGAACGATCCGGATCGTCTTGGGAAGGTCATAACGCTCGAGATGGGCAAGCCGATCAAAGCAGCAAAGGGCGGAGATCCTAAAGTGCGCGACCGCATTTCGCTATTACGCGGAGCGTGGAGAAGCCCTGCTCGAGCCGGAAGAGATCGATACCGGCGTGAAGAGCAGCGGAATCCGATACTATCCGCTCGGACCGGTGCTCGCCATCATGCCTTGGAACTTTCCGTTCTGGCAGACGGTTCGTTTTGCTGCACCGGCGCTCGCGGCGGGAAACGTCGGCTTGCTGAAACACGCTCCAAGCGTTCCTCAGTGCGCCTTGCTGCTGGAGGAACTGTTCAAAGAAGCGGGCTTTCCTCCGGATGTATTTCAGACGCTCCTGATCGACACAGAGCAGACCGGAAGAGTGATCAGCGATTTCCGGGTGAGAGCTGTCACGTTAACTGGTAGTGACCGTGCCGGCTCTCAAGTAGCGAGACAAGCGGGCGAACGCCTTAAGCGCGTCGTGCTGGAACTCGGCGGCAGTGATCCGTTCATTGTCATGCCGAGTGCCGACCTTTCAAGCGCCGTGCGCACAGCCGTGGAAGCACGCCTCATTAACTGCGGACAATCGTGCATCGCAGCCAAACGGTTCATCGTCCACGAATCTGTTGCGGAAGAATTCGAGCGGCTCTTTGTCCAGCTGATGCGTTCCTTCAAAGTGGGCGACCCGACCGATGAAAACACGCAAATGGGTCCGCTCGCAGCAAAACATATCCTCGACAATCTGGAACGGCAGGTTCAAGAGACCGTGAAAATGGGCGCGCGAGTGCTCACCGGCGGCCGTCGTCTGCCTCGGCCCGGCTACTTCTTCGAGCCAACGGTTCTCGCTGATGTTCCTCTGGAATCGCCGGCTTATCGCGAAGAGCTATTCGGACCTGTTGCTGTACTTTTCCGGGTGAAGAGTTTCGACGACGCTTTGAAGTTGGCCAACGATACGACATTCGGCTTGGGTGCGAGCATCTGGACGACCGATCCCGTAGAGCAGAGCCGGTTCATCGACGAGATCGAATCCGGCATGGCGTTCGTCAATGCTTTAGTCGCTTCCGATGCACGTCTGCCGTTTGGCGGCATCAAGAACTCCGGATTCGGCCGTGAACTCGGCGCTTATGGCATGCGAGAGTTCGTCAATGCAAAGACTTTCGTTGTGAAGTAGCCATTCAGCTCATGAACCAACCGCCGTTTACGTTGATTGTCTGGCCTGTGATGTAGCCATTCTTGGCCAGCATCGACCGTCACTGCAGCAACCTCATCGGTCCTTCCAAACCTGCCAACAGGAATCAGGTCGGGCTTTGCATTCAGGTTGCCGGTGACCATCTCCGTTTCAACAAGCGCCGGGGCTATGGCATTGACGGTTATGCCTTCTCTCGCAAGCCGCGCCGCATAGAAGTGTGTGAGGCCCAGCATGCCCGCCTTCGAAGAGGCATAGTGTGGGCCGATGACGCCTCCGATCTGCGCAGCAACGGACGACAGATTGACGATCCTGCCCCACTTCCGATTTCGCATACCTGGGAGAACTGCCTGGGTCATGAGGAAGCAGGATTTGAGATTTGTATCGAGCACCTCGTCCCAGTCCTCTTCGCGAACGGCCTCCAGGGGCTGCGCGCGACCAATGCCGGCGTTGTTGATCAGGATGTCTACCGCCCCAAGGTGCTTCTCCGTTTCGCCGATCAGCTTTTCAACCTGACTCTTGACGGAAACATCCGCCTGTATGGACAAACAGCGCCTGCCTTTGTCGAGGATCTCTTGCTTCGCCCGTTCCGCTTCGTCCGCTCGATTAACGAAATTCAGCGCCACGTCGGCCCCGTCTTCAGCTAATGCGAGCGCAATTGCTCGCCCAATGCCACGGCTGGATCCTGTCACCAGAGCGACCTTCCCTGCAAGTGAGTCCATGTCGGGAAGAGTAGCAGGTATAACATCCTTTCGAAGGGGAGTTCAGATGAAAGCTCTATTGCTTCTCGTTAGTGCGACGACTCTGATGTTTGGTCAGGAGACGAGGCGGGAAATCACGAACGCCGCGGCGAATCCCGCGGACGACAAGAAGGACCTCAGCCCGAGTGTGCCCGACGTCTACGCCATCCACGGCCAGTTCCAGCGAGTCACGATCCTGCGTTTCAAGTACAAGACGGATCTGCTTGCCGGGCTGGAAAAGATGGTGAAGGAGGAGAAGATCAAGAATGCCGTGGTTCTCTCCGCGGCCGGGTCCGTCACAGGCTACCAAGTGCACCAGGTCAGCAATCGCGAGTTCCCGTCGAAGAACACGTTCGTCAAAAACCCGAGCGCGCCCGCCGACCTGATTGGCATGAATGGTTATGTCATCGACGGAAAACTTCACGCCCACATCACGCTGGCGAATCCGGACAAGGCCTTTGGAGGTCACCTGGAACCGGGCACGACAGTGTTTACCTTTGCGATCGTAACGCTCGGGGTCCTGGGTGATGATACTGATCTGCGCCAAGTCGATGACAAAAGCTATCGTTGAATGCTCCCGTTGCTGTCGCTTAGAAAAGAAAAAGGCGTGGAAGCATTCGCTCCCACGCCTCGATTCCTTTGCCAGACGGGTTTAGAAGATCAGGCGAAGTGCACCTTCAAGGATTCTCGGGTCAGCGGCGGAGCTGATAGTTCCGAAAGAGGCGCTATCCACTGTGGCGCTTGGATAGTTGAAGTTGGCGTGATTGAGAGTGTTGTAAGCCTGCGCCCTAAACTGTATCCCTACGCGTTCCGTGATTCTGAAGACCCGAACCACTGCGGTGTCCAGATTCACGATGCCGGGTCCGGTAATGATATTGCGTCCGGCGTTTCCGAAATTACCGGTACCGGGGCTCACAAAAGCAGCTGTGTTGAACCACATCTGCGGAGTTTGCGGACCGTTGTTGGGATCGCTAATCACGTTCGGACGGTCATGAGAATTCAGCGTTCCGCTTACGTTGCCTGAGTAGTAGGGCGTGAGAGGTGATCCGCTCTGTGCGCTGAACAGTGCCGAGATCTGCCAACCGCCGACGATCTGCGACCAGAAGCCTTGCGAGACGAATGGTTTTCCTTTTCCGAAAGGAAGCTCGTACACGGGGCTGAAAACGAACCGATACTTTACGTCGAAATCGGAACGGCCCCGCTCTGCAGCCAGATTATAGGCATTCTGAGCAAGCGTACTGGAAGCGTTTGTGCTTGTTGCGATTCCATTTCCGTTATCGATCGAGCGTCCCCACACGAAGGTTGAGAGCAAGCTCAGCCCGCCGCTGTAGCGCTTTTCAACTTTGGCTTGCAGTGAGTTATAGATGGAATTACCAACGCTTTCGGCGTATGTGATGTTACCGAACCCTGCGTATGGTCTGGCGAGAGTAACACCCGCACGGCCAGACGGCAGCGGTTGGTTGATGTTGCGATTGATCGGAAGGTGGGTTCCCTTCGACCCGAAGTATGTCAGATCGATGACCAGATTGGACGCCAGTTGGTGCTGAATTCCGAACGTCCACTCATTCACCGTAGCGTTCTTGAAGTTCTGCGCAATGCCGAACGGAGCGGAAGATGTGCCGGCGTTGGCCGCAGGGTAGGCATTCGCAAAGCCCACGATCGGGTTTACGTTGGTCGAGGTGTATGTCTGGGGGTTGCGCATTGGCGGGTTGTAGAAGATTGCGAGGATTCCGTTCCCGGACGTATGCGCGTTATAGAAGATGCCCGCCCCGCCACGGATGACCGTCCTGGCATTGCCAAACGGTTGCCATGCAAACCCGAGCCTTGGTGCGAAGTTGTGGTATTGGGTACTCCAAAGATCGCTACCCAAGCCATTTTGGCCGGCTTTCACCATGCCCCGAGTAACAGGGTCGAAAGACGAGATGTTGTTGTACTTTTCGGTCGTTGGCGTGAACACTTCCCAGCGCAATCCCAGGTTCAGGGTCAGATTGCTGGTGATCTTGTAATCGTCTTGAGCAAATAAACCGACCGAGGTTGTCTGCTGATACCAGTTTGCAGGATAAGTGAGCGAACGCTGGGAGGTTGCGGGCCGGCCCAGGAGAACATCAGCCAGAGCGTAGCCGGATGAGGGATAAGTAGTCGCGTTGCTCGTAAACGAGTAGGAGCCGATTCCGTACTGCACGTAGTATTGAGAAGAACGGAACTGGGAAGCGTCTACACCGAATTTGAAGCTGTGCTTGCCATGGGACCAAACCATTGAATCACCGAGAATGAAGGTGTTATCCCAGCGTTTCTGCGGAAGATTTGTTGCGTTGCCCAAGGTTTCGTAGCTTGTAACCGTGACGGCCGGAACACCGCTGTCATAAGGTCCACCGGCACTAGCCGGGATGTTGTACGTCTGGTTGAACGGAATGCCGGGGTTCTCTACGATTCGGGGTTGAATCAATCGATTTAACCCAATCCGAAACTCGTTGACCAGAGTCGGCGCAAAGACGTGCGTTTCAGTCAATCCATACAGATGGGAAATCTGGTTGGTGTAGCAGCCGAATCCAGGCAATTTCCGTGCACCGCAAAGTGTGTTACTGGGCTCGAACGAGGGATCGTTGAAGTAATTCGCGGTCACGCGCAGCGTGTCTTTTTCGGTGAACGTGTGATCGAACCGCAGGCTGCCTTCGTCCATCTGCTCGCGCTTGATTTCGCTGAACACGTAGTTATTGGACGGCGCAGCGCCGAATGCAGTCGGAAGCGTGGGAGTTGGATAATAGCCCAGGAGAGCACGACCAGCAGGATCAATCTCACTTTGCGGGATAACGTTGCCGGCGTAAGGAGTTCGGGTTCCGGGCCGATAAATCGGTGTGCTCAAACCGCTGAAGTCACCGTTTCGCATGGCGAGGCTGGGGACGGTCGCTTGCGTGACAATGTCCTGACGTAACCGGAATCCCTCATAACTGGCAAAAAAGAACGTCTTGTTCTTCTTGATGGGACCGCCGATCGTCGCGCCGAACTGGTTTCTCTTGAAAGGCGGTGTCGGAGTATTAGGACTCAGGAAGAAGTTACGGGCATCGACATCCGCATTGCGAAGGTACTCAAATGCGGAGCCATGGAACTGGTTACTGCCGGAACGAATCTGAACCTGCACCTGCCCACCGGAGCCGTAGCCGAATTCAGCCGCATACACACCCGTTAAGAACCTTAAATTCCTGGATCGCATCGATGGAAGGCCGGAACACCGGAGCGCTAACGTCCTGGTTGTTGTTGTTGAAGCCGTTCAAGGTGAAGTTATTGGCGACTTCGCTCGAACCAGCAACATTGAAACCGCCGCGGAAACTCAGAGTAGAGTTCTGGGCCGGGGGAGTAACACCGGGCACGAGAATCGCGAGGGAATAGAATTGACGTCCGTTGACGGGTATCTCAGTTACATGCTGGTTATCGACGACCGTTCCCACCGAGGCCGAATCGGTCTGAGTGACCGGCGCCTCCGCAGTTACTTCCATGACATCGGAGACCTGGCCCAGAGTCAACGTGAAGTCCACACGAGCAGTCTGTCCGACCTGTAAGGTCAGTCCTGTTTGGACTTGCTTTTTAAATCCGCGTAGCTTCAACACTGACGTCGTATTGTCCGACGTCAAGAAGCGGCACGTTATACTCTCCATCCTTGTTAGTCATCACATCGTGGAGGATGTTTGTGCCTGTGTTTCGAATGGAAACTTTAGCCCCGGCAACAACTGCACCTGTCGGATCTTTCACGGCCCCGGACATTGTCGCGGTCGGTGTCTGTGCGAACACGCATCCAGTAAGTAGAAGTAGAGATAGGAGTACTCTTCGCAAATTCAAGCCTTTCGTTTAATTCAGCGTGGCGCGGACGAGTCCGCGAAGGAGTAGGAGGGGTGCGGACGAGGCAAAATAGCGCCCTGACCTGACTCAAGAAAATTCGACCCTGATTATCACGAGTCTAGCGTGATCGGGCAGGCGTGTCCATCGTTTCGAGTCCTCGAAATCAGTCAGATAAATATTTTGATTGCCCCTTAGAAGATCTGCTAAAGTCCCTGATCTTAGGGCGAAAATGGATGAACATGATCAATCGGCGTAGGTTTATGCGTGGAACCGCGACAGCAGGTGCCGCACTGATCTCGGGGGCTGGTCTGCGGCGGCGAGACACCCGACGCTAAGTGCTCTTCAGCGAGAGATTGAGAAGGGCCACGACGAGAACGTTCGGCGAATACAAGAGTGGATTCGTCAGCCGTCCATCGCGGCCGAGAACCGCGGGATGACTGAGGGCTGCGACCTCACGATGCGACTGCTTCGCGATGCCGGATTCGACACCGTCACAAAGGTGCCGACGGAAGGTCATCCGGGAGTGTTCGCGACGCTCGATGCGGGCGCACCGCGTACGGTCGGCATTTACTTCATGTACGACGTGAAGCAGGTGGATCCGTCCGAGTGGTCTTCCCCGCCCTGGGACGCTGCTTTGGTCGATAAACCCGGGCTTGGAAAAGTGCTGGTCGGGCGCGGAGCCGTAAACACAAAAGGACCGCAAGGAACATTCCTGGCGGCGCTGCATGCGTTCAAGAGCGCCGGCCGTAAACTGCCGGTGAACCTGGTGTTCGTTGCGGAAGGCGAAGAGGAGATTGGATCACCGCACTTCCCGCAGATTGTTCGTCGCCCGGAAACGCTGGCAGCTCTTCGGAAATGCATGGGCGTATTCATGCCCATGGCCGGACAGGCTCTTGATGGTGGCGTGACCATCAATCTGGGCGCAAAAGGCGTGGTGGAACTCGAACTGGTTTCGAGCGCGGAGAAATGGGGACGCGGTCCGAAAGAAGATCTTCACTCGAGCAACGAGGCTCGCGTCGACAGCCCCGCGTGGCACCTGATCGAAGCTCTTGCCACGCTTGTCGGACCCGATGGACATACGCCGGCCGTTGAAGGCTTTCTGGACAAAGCCCGCCCACTCACTCCGGAGGAAAAGACCATGATCCGGGAGGCCACGAAGCGTATGAACGAGTCGATGATCATGAAGCAGCAAGGCGTCCAGCACTGGGTCCATAACGTGGACTTCCTCGAATCCCAGGAACTCCTGGTCTCGAAACCAACCATCAACATCGAAGGTCTGGTCGGCGGGTACACGGGTCCGGGCGGGAAAACGATCCTTCCCCACAAGGCTGTTGCGAAGATCGACATGCGCCTGGTCCCCAATTTGACGGCGGAAGGTGCACTCGCCGCCTTGAAAGCGCATCTGGCGAAACATGGCTTTGGCGATATCGAAGTCAATATGAGTGGCGGCTACAATCCCACTTCCACCGCAGCGGATTCAGCATTGATTCGCGCGGAACAGGCCGTCTACAAGCGCTCCGGCTATGATCCGATCCTTTGGCCGCGGCTTGCCGGTTCCTGGCCCGGCTATGTCTTTACAGACGATCCGGTGAAGTTACCGGCCGGCCACTTCGGGCTCGGGCTGGGCAACGGCGCCCATGCACCGAACGAATACTACGTCATTGAGTCAGCCAACCCAAAGATCAAGGGGCTCGATGGCGCGGTTCGTTCTCACGTCGATTTCCTGTACGAACTCGCAACAGTACCGATGAGCTAAGGGGCGCAAACCGCGCCTCTGTCTTCCTGCCTCGGAGCCGATGTACAGGTCTGAACATTGAAACGTTACAATGCTGGTCGGGACAAAAGCAGTACGCACGCCGGAGCCTGAAGACCGGGTGCCACGTTAGTGCTATTCAGGAGATTCGATTGATGGATTTTCACGGAAGACTTGTCGGGCTGGCGACTCTTTTCGTCGTTTGCGGATTAAGCCAGGCGGCAGATTGGATGACGGACGGCGGAAACCAGCAGCGAACGGCCTGGCAAAAGGACGAGAAGATTCTCTCGAAGAGCAATGTCAAAGACATGAAGCTCCTGTGGAAGATCCATCTCGACAACCAGCCCAGGCAGATGCACTCCCTGTTTCCGCCGCTGATCGTTGGCAAGGTGAACACGCCCAACGGGCGTCAAAGAGATCGCCATCGATGCCGGCGTTTCCGACAACCTCTACGCGATTGATGTCGAAACCGGGCAGGTGATCTGGAATAAGCACTTCGAAAACACCTGGACACCTCCGGCCACGCCCGTTCGCGGCGGTGGCATTCTGTGCCCTGGTGGACTTGACCGCCACGCCCGTCATCATTCCAGCGGATACGCCCGGCAAATACACGATCCTGGCAATTTCCTGGGACGGCCGGCTGCATCAGGTAAACGTCGCTGACGGCGAAGAGGTAGCCGTTCCCTCGAAATTCGTTCCACCGAACGGAAAGCCATACGCGCTCAACTACCGGGACGGTGTCATCTACACGCACACGGCACAAGGTTGCGGAGGCAACCCGAACGTGGCGTATGCGTACGACATGGCGACGAAGAAGGTAGGCACCTGGGGACCTGCGGGCGGCGGCATGTGGGGCCGTACCGGTCCGGCGCTCAGCAAAGACGGAACGATGTACACGGGACCGGGCGACGGCCGCTGGGATCCCGAGAACGGAACCTTTGGCGACGGCATGGTCGGACTGAAGCAGAACCCCGAAACCAAGGCCCTCGACTTGGACGATTACTTCGCTCCAACGAATGCCGAGTGGCTGTACTCTCGCGACCTCGACATGCAGGTCACGCCCGCCATCTTCGACTTCAAAGGCAAAGAACTGATGGCTGATGCGAGTAAAGAGTGCCGCGTCTTCCTGATGGATACAGCCTCCATCGGAGGCGACGACCATCGTCATCCGCTGTTCACAACGCCGTTGATCTGCAATGAAGATGTGAACTTCGCCTCCGCCGGCATCTGGGGCGCCATGGCGAGTTGGGAAGACTCGAAAGGCACGCGTTGGGTACTGACTCCGTTCTGGGGTGCGAAGCATTCGAAGTTCTCTGCGCCCATCGAAAACGGCCCGGTGAAGAACGGCGCGATTGCGGCGTTCAAGGTAGAAGAAAAGAGCGGCAAGTTCCAATTGACTCCCGCCTGGATTTCGCGCGACATGAACCGAGCCGAACCGCCCGTCATTGCAAACGGTGTGGTTTATGCATATGGCAGCGGCGAAGACACCGATCAAGCCTATCCGGACGTAGGTCTGGACGATGTGGCGGAGCGCCGCATTCCGGGATCCACGCACGCCGTTCTGTACGCTCTGGACGCGATGACCGGCAAGGAGCTATGGTCGAGCGGAAACGAGATCACTTCCTGGAATCACTGGAGCGGGCTTTCGATTGCTAACGGCCGTGTCTACATCGGAACGTTCGATAGCAATCTCTACTGTTACGGGCTGAAGAAATAGCAGGATCGGCAAATGAACCGGGTAGGCACCACGTTGGCCGGCCTGGCGCTTCTGGGTCCGCTGCTCGCCGCACAGACTCCCGGACAACAGCGACAGGGTTCAGGCACTTGAACGAGAAGTCGAGGCAGCACGCCATCGGCTGATGGATTGGGCTGGTCTGACGCGGTATGGCAGTGACGACACGGAGATCCCGCCTCCAAAGCCGGGCGAAAATCGCGTGGTGTTTCTGGGCGACGACATCACGGAGAAGTGGGAAGGCCCTTTCTTCCCGGGCAAACCGTACATCAATCGCGGCATCGAGAGGCAAACGACGCCTCAGATGTTGGTCCGCTTTCAGCAGGATGTGGTCGATCTTCACGCCAAGGTCGTGGTCATTCAGGGAGGCTCGAACGATCTCGCAGGACTGACGGGCCCTGCGACGGAAGTGACAATCGGGCAGAATATGAAGTCGATGACGGAGATAGCGAAAGCTAACGGAATCCGTGTTGTCCTTGCCTCCGTAACCCCGGTTTGCGACTGTTACACCCACCAGACCGGGCGGCGTCCTCAGGGGAAAATCATCGGCCTCAATGGATCGATCAAGCGTTACGCCGCGGCGAGCGGCTCCGTTTACCTCGATTACTATTCAGCCTTAGCAAGCGGCCGGGATTTCAAGAAAGAATTGACGAGCGATGGGCTTCATCCCAATGAGGCCGGCTATCGCGTGATGGCGCCTCTGGCCGAAGATGCGATCAGCAAGGCTTTGGCCCAGGAAAAATGAATCCAGTGATGTTCGAATTCGAAGGAGCTTAGCAATGAGAAAACTGAGTGGCCGTTCCCTGCTGTTCGGCGCTTGTGCTGCTGGTGTGTGTCACCGTCTGCCACGCGCAATTCGGCCGTGGAGACTCCACCTGGGCAACCACTGGGGCAGATGCTCAACGCTCATCCTGGGTACGAACGGATTCGAAGATCTCGAAAGAAGGCGTTGCGAAGCCTGACTTCCGTTTTCTCTGGAAGCTAAAGCTTGGGGACAGCCCGCAGGTCAATTCGCTCACGCCCGCGGTGTTGCTGACCAAATATATCGGCTACCGGGGGTTCCGAGATCTGGCGCTGGTCGAGAGCAACAAAGACAAAGTGTATGGGATTGATGTTGATCTGGGGCGCATTGAGTGGACCGCGCCGCTGAAAGCGCAAGGAGTTGGAAGTTGCGCCGGCGATTTGACGGCGGGATTAGCGCGTCCCACGGTGGCATCCTTTCCGTCCGGAATGATAGCAGCCGGACCTGGACGGGGCGGCCCGGCGCACAGCGCAGTTGGCGAACCGGATCAAGGCGCAGTCACCCTGGCGCAACCACCACGTGTCCCCCGGCCACAACCCGCGCCGCCTCCTGCCGCTGCATCACGCGGCCCAGCGGCGTTGGTTGGCAGCAATGCGCCTGGTGAGCCGGGATCGGGCGGTGTTGCGCCTGCCCCGAAGCGTCCGCCGATCACTATGCACGTGGTGGGCGCGGACGGCATGGTGCACACCATGTATGTCTCGAACGGCATCGAGGCGGAGCCGCCAATGGAGTTCTTACCGCCTGATAGTGCAGCGCGAGGGTTCATCGTCGTGAACAATACGGCTTACGCTGCGGTTAACGGTTGCGGCGGAGGCGCTGGCGGAGTCCGGGCCCTCGATCTGACATCCAAACAGCTTGCGAAGTGGGATGCGACAACCGAGATCGCCGGCTCCGAAGGCCCCGCCTTTGGCCCCGATGGCACGTTGTTTGTGACAACCTCGGGTGGTGAGATGCTCGCACTCGACGGCAAAACGCTAGAGGTAAAGGAGAAGTACACGGCGAAACAGCCGTTCATCACTTCACCCGCCGTTTTCCAATTCCGGCAAAGAGTGTTGGCTGTTGCCGCAGCGAAGGATGGGAGCCTCCAGCTGCTGGATACCAGATCTTTGGGCGGCGATGACCATCAGACTCCGCTGGCAACGACACCCGGCATGGAGGGGAAAGCGAAGATCATCCCGGGAGCGCTCGCAACATTTCAGGACGTAGGCGGCCGCCGCTGGATTCTGGCGCCGATTTCCGGGGCAGTAGGGACGGAAGCGAAATTTACGGCGGCAAACGGCCCCGTGACGAAGGGCGCCATCGCAGCGTGGCAGGTGAGCGACGCAAACGGAACTTTATCGCTCGTGCCGGGTTGGATTTCGCGTGACCTCGCTGGACCGTCCGTTCCCATGATTGTGAACGGCGTAATCTTCGCTGTTTCCAATGGAGATGAAGAGGCAAGTGCAAAAGCCTCGCGTCGCTCCTCGCCCGCAGTGATTTACGCTTTCGACGGTTCTGGCGGTAAAGAGCTTTGGAATAGCGGAAAAGCAATTGCTTCGTCCGCTCACCACGGACATCTGTCAGCCGGTGGCAGTCAACTCTATCTTGGAACGGATGACGGTACGTTCTACGCATTCGGCTCCTGGATTGAACGGCAATAGCATGCATCGTATAGCTAGGTCCAAGACTATGTTCGTTCCCCCACATCGCTTTTGGCTCTGCCGTCCGGCGTTTACTCTTCTCGGTTGCGGCTCTGTGCCTTCCCGAGCGCAAGTGCTTTGGCACAGAACCTGCCGGACGCACCGGGCAAAGCGGAAACAATGAAGGTCTGTAGCGGCTGTCATGAGGTGACGCGAGCGACGTCGCTGCACCTCGACCGGGCGGGCTGGCAAACCGAAATGGAGAAGATGATCTCGCTCGGCGCGAAAGGTTCGCCCGAAGACTTCGAGAACATCCTGAACTACCTCTCGAAGAGCTTCCCTGCCGAGGAGATACCCAAAGTGCGCATCAACAGTGCGCGGCCGATTGAGCTGGAGGCTGGTCTCACCTTGAGGCGCTCACAAGCGGCCGCGCTCGTTGCGTATCGATCGAAGCACGGTCCGTTCAAATCGATCGATGATTTAAAGAACATACCCGGCATCGACTTCGCCTACCTCGAGTCGAAGAAAGACCGTATTACCTTTGAATAAGAGCAACCCGCATCTCTAATTGCTGCTTCTCGACGCTGTTAGGCGGGCTCGTAGGGACCGCCATGCCGCCGGATAACAACAAATCGCTGATCTGGCTGAGTAAATATCTCTCGCTGGCATTGACCCTACCTGCTTCCGTGGTCGCTGGCTACATCCTGGGAGCGGTCGCCGATCACTGGCTCCATCTGCCGATCCTGCGGGCGGTGGGAATCCTGTTGGGGATGGCAGCCGGCATGATTCAGATCATCCGGGAACTCTCTCGCGACGAGCGGCGCTCGAAGGATGGCTCATGATGTTCAGCGGCAGGTCGATCACCGTCGCCCAGCTTTATCGGCTAACGATTTTGATCGGGCTGGCCGGAACGGTTGTTTATTCCATCTATGGCGGCTTCCGCCCTGCCCTGGCGTTTGCTCTCGGATCCGCCACTTCCTTCCTGAACCTTTGGCTTTTCAACCGCTTGGCCACGTGGCATTGAACCGGGCGAAAAGGCCCGAAAAGCCCTGGCAGGCCGGAGCGTTCGCCGGCTCGCTATCTGATCTTCTTCGCTGCCGGCTATGTTATAGTCAGGGCTTTGGACGTTAGTCCTTTACCGGTAGTCTTCGGCCTCTTCGCCAGCACTGCGGCGGTCCTACTGTCATCAGTCCTCGAGTTATTCGGAAGCTTCTCCGGAAGGAATCGTCCATAAGTCAGCATGCACGAACTCTGGATCACCAATCTATTCAATCGAGCGCTGTCCGGGCCGGCGAACGCTGTTCTCGACGCCGTACATTTCCCAGCTCAAGACCATGCAAATCCATGGACAGATTGGATGGTCTGCGAAATCGTCGTCGTGCTGTTTATCGTCGCTTTGTTCGGTCTGCTTCGTAGCCGGCTTTCAGTTGATCGGCCCGGCAAGCTGCAGCACGTCATGGAACTGACGTACGAGTTTGTACATGCTTCGGCAGAAGAAGTGGTGGGCCATGAAGGCCCGCGTTACGTTGCCTTCTTCGGAACGCTCTTCGTTTTCATCCTGCTGATGAACCTGCTCGGGCTGGTGCCGGGCTTCGAATCTCCGACCGCGTACACAATGGTGCCGCTTGGCCTGGCTGTGGTGACGTTCTTCTTCTATCACGGCACAGGTTTGCGCGTGAATGGCGCCGGATATTTCAAACAGTTTCTTGGTCCTATGCTTGCGCTCGCGCCGTTGATGATTCCGATCGAGATCATCAGCCACTTTGCGCGTCCGCTTTCTCTTACCATTCGTCTTTACGCAAACATGTTTGCGGGCGAAAAGGTTTACCTTACTTTCCTCATGCTCACGAAGCTGCTTGTGCCGGTCGCGTTTATCGCGCTGCACATGTTCGTGGCGTTCCTGCAGGCTTACATTTTCATGCTGCTCGCGATGGTCTACGTAGGTGGGGCCGTTTCGCACGAGCACTAAGAGCTCTTACCCGCTTCCAGTGTGAGCGCCCGGCGTCCCAACGTACGGTGTCGAACCACCTCCTGGTAGCAACTTACACAAGGAGAAACAATGAAGAATAAACTGATGATGCTTGTCGTGACCTTGATGGTCCTCGCAAGCCCGATTTTTGCTCAAGAGGCGAATAACGCCGGAGCAGCCGACGCAAACCGTCGGGCTGCGGCCTACATCGCCATGGGTATCGCCGCCGGACTCTGCGGCCTTGGCCAGGGACGCGCAACCGCTTCCGCTGCTGAAGCCATGGCGCGCAATCCGGGAGCTGTTGCGGCTATCCGCGTCGCCCTGATTCTCGGTCTCGTGCTGATCGAATCTCTGGCGCTCTACACGCTCGTTATCACGTTCATCGCACGATAAGCACAAGTGTTCTTATGAAGCCTGCTGATGCTCCGGCGTCAGCAGGCTTCTTTGCGTTTAAGGAGGGTCATTGAAACTCAACGGAATCTTCACAGCCTTTGCAACTCCGTTCGACTTCGCAGGAAATCTCTACAAGGCGAAAGTCTTCCACAATATCCAGAAGCTCGATGCAGTAGCCTTGGCCGGCCATACGGTCTGCGGCTCTACGGGAGAAACGCCACTGCTCGGGCTAGATGAACGGATTCAGTTGATGGAGTGGGTGCGTGAAGCGAGCGCCGAGAGCAAAATCCTGATCGCCGGAGTTGGCGCAGAGAGCGTGCGGGAAACCGTGAAGCTCGCCAATCGCGCTGCCGAAATCGGATATCATTTCGCTCTGGCTCTTGGTCCCTTCTACTACAAAGTGCAGATGCACCGGCCCGACACGCAGGCCCTGTATCTTCCGTTCCGTCGCTGACCAATCGAAACTCCCTGTTCTTCTTTACAACATTCCGCAAGTTACCGGATATCACCTGCCGCCGGAAACGATCGCCGAACTCTCGCATCATCCGAACATTGCCGGCATTAAAGACAGCTCCGGAAATCTCGAAAAGCTGCGCGAGACCCTGGCCTTGGTGAAGCCGGGATTTCAGGTGCTGACCGGCTCTGGAGCAAGCTTCTGGGACGCACTGGAAATGGGCGGAGTCAGGAGCGATCCTGGGCGTAGCGAACGCTATTCCCTATGCATGCGTGACGGTCTGGGAGGCATTCCGGACCCGCCAGCATCTGGCCGGCAGGGACTGGCAGGACCGTATTGCCGTGCCCGCAAAGCTGATTGGCACGAAGCACGGCATCCCGGGCCTGAAACACGCGATGGATCTGAACGGATACTACGGTGGCCCGCCTCGCCTTCCCTTTGTCCCTCCCTCCCCCGAGTCTCGCGATGAGATCGAAGAAGCGTTCAAGGAACTCCGGAGCTAGTGCTCAGCTAATTCTGAGAAGTATCCGGGCCTGACACACTTCTTATTGAGGTAAGGCGCCCGGAAAGTGCGTTGCGATGCCCGGAATTGATCCCGAATACACCGTCACGAACGAGAGCCGTAACTGCGTCATTGCGACCCGGGTTCGGCTTGCTTCGACGAGCAGAACGCGGCGCAAAGGACTGCTTGGCGTAAAATACCTGGACGAAAACTCGGGATTGTGGATCGTTCCGTGCGAGGCCGTTCACACCTTCGGCATGAGCATCCCTATCGACGTGCTGTTTCTTGATCGCAAGGCTCGGGTGAAGAAAATTCGACCGAATCTCAAACGGGGCCGGATTTCCTTTTCCTTCACCGCGCGCTCCGTCCTGGAACTCGCGGCCGGCACGCGTCGCGAAATCCGGAACGCAGGTAGGTGATCGGCTGCGGATGGAACGTAACGAAGAAAGTGCGCTCCGGTCGGAATGAGTACCCTGCCAATCGCCCTGAAGATAGCGTTGCTAATGGTTGTCGCCGCAGCCGCCACTTATGATTTCAGGTATCGGAAAATTCCGAATTGGCTCAATCTCTGCGGCGTGATCCTTGGCTTCGGACTGAATACCCTGTTCCAAGGCAGGCAAGGACTTATCTCCGCCGGGGAAGGCCTCCTGTTAGCCTTCGCCGTGTACTTCGGTCTGTACCTTATAAAGGGCATGGGTGCGGGCGATGTCAAATTGATGGCAGCCATAGGCTCGCTTGTCGGCCCGTCCCACTGGTTCCAAATCTTCATCGCCACAGCATTGCTCGGTGGAGTTGCTGCGGTTTTGTTCGCGTTGTTGAAGAAACGCCTGGCCGAAACCTGCTGGAACGTTCTGTGCATTGTCCAGGACTTGCTGCACTTCCGCCCTCCTTACCGGTCGAATGCGCAACTCGACATCCGCGACGAGCGTGCCCTCCGCATGCCTCACGGAGTCACAATTGCTATCGGCTGCGCAGCGGCCTTCGTTCTAAGCTCTTCCGCTTACCTGAACGCTCCTACCCTATCCTTTCTGATCCTCGCCACTAAGAATTTTCCGAATCGGGCAATCCGCAGTTGGACAAAGAGGATCCTCCGCAGAGAACACTCAGTATATGCGTCCCCAGTCGTATAGATTCGGCCAACGGATTATCGCTCTAGGGGCATATATAAATCGCAGAAAGGACGATCTAAATGATTCACTCGTTTGTTAGCAAGTTTGTTAAGGAAGAAGACGGACAGGATCTGGTGGAATACTCACTCCTGTTGGGATTCATCGCTCTGGCCGCAGCTGCCGCGTTACCTGCACTCAAAACCAGCATAACCGGGGTTTTCACCAAGATACAAACCAAGCTGAACTCCGTCAACTAGCTCTGGAGCGGGGGATCGTTCACCAGGAGCGCCCCGCTTTTTTATACGAAAAGGATCCAATGAATCGCCGGTTTTTGACTGTGCTCGCATTTGCCTTGGTGGTCTCGGCAACAGCGAGCGTTCTGGTCTATCACTTCATTCTCGCTACCTTCCAACGCCCAGGGCAGAACGTCAAAACGCACAAAGTTTTGGTTGCATCCCACCAATTGGAAGTAGGTACGCTTATCCAGTCGCTCGACGTTCGATGGGCTGAGTCTGCAGGTGCGCTCCCAGCACAGGCACTTACGGTCGAGAGCGAGGCGATAGGGCGAGGAGTCATTGCGACCATCTACGAAAACGAACCGCTAACAGCAGCGAGGTTAGCGGACAAAGGCGCTGGCGCCGGGCTTGCGTCGATGATTCCTGTCGGAAAGCGCGCCGTCGCGCTCAAGGTGAACGAAGTAGTCGGCTTGGCCGGCTTCGTTGTTCCGGGCATGAGAGTTGATGTGCTCATTGCGGGCAACGGCAATCCGGACCTGGGGCGGAACATTCTTTCGCGAACTGTCCTGCAAAACATCGAAGTTCTTTCCGCCGGACAGAAGATTGAGAAGTCGGGCAGCGGTAAACCGGAAACCGCAGAAGTTGTGAACCTCCTTGTCACGCCCGATGAGGCTGAAATCCTCAGCCTTGCCAGTAGTGAAACTAAGGTTCAATTAGTACTTCGCAATCCACTCGACACCAAAGAACAAGTGACACATGGAACGTCCGTAGCAGCGCTGTTTGGCCAATCTGTTGCGCCTCCGCCAGCCCCAGTGCGTCCCGTCGCTTTGAAGCGAGCTGAGGCTCCTATCAAACGAGAACCGGATCCAACGGTAGAAGTTTTCAACGGAATCAAGCGGAGCGAGCAGACCCTTTCTCGATAGCGAGAGCCGAGAACAATATGAGATCTTCCCTTTTCAGTGTCAGCTTGGCTCTTGTCCTCGGCTCAGCTGGTTTATTCCGCGCAGCGCGGAGACTGCCCGGGACAATCCGACAAGCTTCCGACCTGAACGTCGCTGTCAACAAATCAATCGTTCTCGAGAATTCTTCTGGTGTGAAGCGCCTCGCGATCACAAACCCCGAAATAGCGGAAGCAGTCGCCGTCAGCAAGACCGAACTGATCGTGAACGGGAAAGCCTCCGGTGACACAACGCTCTTGGTTTGGGACCTTACCGGTAAGCGAACAATGTTCGATGTCCACGTTCTCGGCCAGGCGAACACCTCCGGCGAGGATACCCGGCGCGAACTGCAAAAGGAACTGCCCGGGCAGGATGTCTCTTTTACTGTCAATGGGAAGAACGTGTTCCTACGAGGAACAGTGAACGATGCCATTGCAGCGGACCGCGCGGCGGCTATTGCGTCAACGCTCGGGAAAGTAGTCAATCTTCTGAACGTAAAAGTAGCGGATGCCGACCCGCAGATCCTGTTGAAGGTTCGTTTCGCAAACGTGGAACGCTCCGCTCTCTCGAAGCTCGGCTTGAACTTAGTGAGCACCGGTGCCACGAACACGATCGGTGCGGTTTCGACCGGCCAGTTCGGGCAGCAGCCCACGTTCGACTTCACGCAGAACCCTAACCAGTACACGTTCAACGACCTTCTGAATATCTTCTTCTTCCGCAAAGACCTGAACCTGGGTGGGACCATCCAGGCGTTGCAGGCTAAGAACCTGGTGCAAATCCTTGCGGAACCGAACCTGCTCACATTGAGCGGCAAACCAGCGAGCTTCCTGGCTGGTGGAGAATTTCCCTTCCCCACTCTACAGGGTGGCGGAGCTGGCGTCGGTCAAATTACCATCCAGTTTCGTGAATTCGGCGTGCGAGTCAATTTCCTGCCCGTTGTTACTCCACGAGGAACCATTCGGCTTTCAGTTACACCCGAAGTTAGCTCACTTGATTACGCGAATGGACTTACCGTGACCGGGTACACCATCCCGGGACTCGCCACGAGGCGGGTTCAAACGGAGGTCGAACTCGAGAACGGGCAAAGCTTCGCGATCGCAGGATTACTCGACAACCGGGTTACGACAGCCCTGAATAAAATTCCCGGCATCGGAGACATTCCGGTGTTGGGTAAGCTCTTTGAGTCCCGCCAACTGCAGAAGAACAACAGCGAACTTCTGGTGGTAGTTACGCCAGTCCTCGTTCGACCAACGGAAGCCGGCGGGAAAGGCCCTGAATTGGCGATGCCCAAAGCGCCGTTGAAAGATGCCGCGACAGTTCCGCTGCAACAGCCGGCGGTGCCCATGTCAGATCCTGCAGCCCATTTACCGAAGTCGGATAGAATTCCGGTCGAACTGACCCCGGGCTTCGTTCCGTCGGACCCATCGGCTGACACGTCAGTCGGCACCAAAGATCCAGCCGCCGGTGTGAAGCCGTTATTCAGTCTTAACCCGGGAACAACTGCGAATCCTTCGCAGTTCTCGCCCATAACTGGTTCGTCTCCGACGATACCCACCAAGCGCTAAACCGATGAAACGTCCTAATCTCCTGATTGCCCTTGAAAACCAGACGTTGAATCAGGATTTGATCTATCTCCTGAAACAACTGGAGGGCACGTGCACCTATCAAGAGCAGAACGCCAACGACTGGGTGAACGTTCTAGACAAACTAGACCAGAATCAGCCTGACGTCGTCGTTATGGAGATGTCGCCCGCTCAGAAGGAGCTGGCGTCTTCCATCAGAACTATTCGAAAAGCTTCACCACGCACGAAGGTCATCGCCGTTCACTCCGGAAACGATCCGGACAGCATTCTGAAGGCAATGCAGGCGGGTGCGAACGAATTTATCTATCCGCCGCTCGAAGAGACGCTGCTGCCTGCGCTCCAGCGTGTGACAGCGGCGAGCCTTGAGGAAAATCGGTCAGAGAATCTGGGCAAAGTGGTTGGGTTCCTCTCCGCCAAAGGCGGTTGCGGAGCAACAACACTCGCGTGTCATATTGCCGCTGATTTGAAGCGGCAAACAGATCAGAGTGTGCTGTTGACCGATCTGGATCTGACCTCCGGCATGGTCGGCTTTCTGATGAAGATCGCAAGCCCCTACTCCATCCTGGATGCGGTCTCGAGCTTGTCTCGATTGGACCAGAACCTTTGGAACGCGATGGCGACTACCTGGAAGCCCGGCGTGTCAGTTCTCGCCAGTCCGGAAGACTTCTCGCACGAGCTCGCCCCAACGGCTGAAAGTCTGCGAAAAGTGATCCGATTCCTGCGCACGCAGTATGACTGGGTTGTCCTCGATCTGGGGCGCAGCTTCAACGAGGTAGCGTCCTCGGTCTATCAGGATCTTGACCAGCTACTCCTTGTTTCGGTTCTCGAAGTATCAGCTCTACACGGCGTCAAGTCGATCGTCCAGAAGCTGAAGGATCGCGGCGAAGACCTCGACAAATTGCAATTGGTGCTCAATCGCACGCCGAAGATGATGGACATCACAAGCGACGAACTGGAGAAAGTTCTTGGACGTAGTCTATTCGCCATGCTCCCCAATGATTATCCGAGCTTGTATCAGGCTTACTCGACAGGCACATTGCTTCCGCCCACAAATCGCCTGGCACAGCATTTCTCCAGCTTGACCGCACGGATTGCCGGCGTAAAAGTGGACAAGCCGAAGAAGAAATTCAGCCTTTTTAAATAGAACCCAGCATGGAATTTCAGCGTCTGCAGCCTCGTCCGGCGGACGGCCCTCCACCGCCCGCTCACATCGTCCGTGACGCTTCGCCCTCGCAATATCAGGAACTGAAGTTTGCGATCCATCGCAAACTTCTGGATCGCATCAATCTCGAAGCGCTAAACGCCCGCTCCGGCGATCAGGCGAAGCAAGAGATCCGTCCTTCGATAGGGCGGCTGATTGGCGAAGAGAAAACACCGCTGAGCTCCGCCGAGAAGGAGCAGTTGATCGATGAAATCATCGACGAAATCTTCGGGTTGGGCCCCCTGGAGCCCCTCTTGCGGGACAAGACCGTGTCCGACATTCTCGTGACAACGCCGCGAATGGTTTACGTCGAGCGGGCAGGTCGGCTGGAGCGAACGTCTATCGAGTTCAAGGATGACGCCCATCTGCTGAGAATTATCGAGCGCGTTGTGTCTCGCGTGGGACGCCGAATTGATGAGTCTTCCCCCATGGTGGACGCGCGCCTTCCAGATGGATCGCGCGTGAACGCCGTTATCGCGCCGCTTGCAGTCGATGGTCCACTGCTTTCGATTCGCCGGTTCGGCGGCTCGCCGTTACAGCCCGTAGATCTTCTCAGAAACCTGTCAATCACAGAAGAAATGCTCGAGCTGATGAAGAATTGCGTGAAGGCGCGGTTGAACATCATCATCTCGGGCGGAACAGGCGCAGGTAAGACAACCTTCTTGAACATGCTCTCCGGCTTCATTCCGGCCCATGAGCGCATTGTCACCATTGAAGACGCGGCCGAGCTGCAACTGCGTCAACCCCATGTGGCGAGGCTGGAAACGCGCCCCGCAAACCTGGAAGGCAAGGGCGCGATTGCGCAGCGTCAGCTTCTGATCAATTCACTTCGTATGCGTCCCGATCGCATCATTGTTGGCGAGGTGCGCGGTGAGGAAGCGCTCGACATGCTACAGGCGATGAACACCGGCCACGATGGATCGCTCACAACCATTCACGCCAACGCACCCAGAGACGCGATAAGCCGCCTGGAAGTCATGATCAGTATGTCGAACGGGAACATCAGCGTACGTTCGGTCAGGCAGCAAGTCGCATCCGCGATCGACCTCTTTGTTCAGATTTCACGAATGAGCGACGGTTCGCGCCGGGTAACCCATATGACCGAGTGCGTCGGGATGGAAGGCGAGCAAGTAACGACGCAGGACCTGTTTGTGTTCGAGAAAACGGGTCTTTCGAAGGACGGCAAAGTCACAGGGCGATTCCGCGGATCCGGAGTACGCCCGAAGTTCAGTGAACGGTTGAAAGCTGCAGGGTTCGATCTACCGTCCAGCCTTTTTCAGAGTTCGGTCGAAGTGCGCTAGAGGACTGCATGATCTTATACCTGATTGTCTTCGTGCCGCTGTTCGCGCTGACGCTTGCTTCAGTAGGATTCGGACTTGCGTTTCTCAAGTCTCAGCAAAAGCAACAGATTCGCAAAATGCTGCGACGGGCCGCTTCCGGCGGGAAAGTCACAGGCCGATCTCTTGCGGCCCGAAGATGAACTGAATCCAGTTGACGACTTCCTGAACGGGTTAGAGCTTTTCCGTCGTACGGGGAGATTCCTCGAGCAGTCCGGGCTTGAGTGGAGCGTGTCTAAGCTCATTGCAATCAGTGCGGCTATGGCGATTGCCGGCTTCGCTATCGGATCGGCGATGTTACCCTCGGCTCTGCCCCGTATCATCACGGTTTTCGTTTCGTTGGCATCGGCCTCCGCTCCCTATCTGTTCGTGGCCCGGAAACGCAGGAAAAAGTTAGCGCAGTTCGAGGAGCAATTTCCTGAGGCTCTGGACTTCCTTTCTCGCTCCATGCGGGCAGGGCACGCCTTCTCTATCAGTCTTGAGATGCTAGTCGCGGACTCACCACAACCGCTTCAATCGGCCTTTCGAGAGGTGCTTAATGATGTCCAACTCGGATCTAGCCTTGATGCGGCCTTAGCACGGTTAGCATATGAAATCCCGCTGATCGACGTCCGCTTCTTCGTTTCCTCCGTCATCCTTCAACAAGGCACAGGCGGAAACCTCAGCGAAGTGTTGAACTCTATGGCCAGAATCATTCGCGAACGGTTTCAGGTTAAAGGGAAAGTGAAAGCAGTAAGCGCGCACGGAAAGGTGACGGGTCTTGTTCTATCGCTCATGCCGATCGTTGTGGGCGCAATTATGCTCGTGACTTCACCGGCTTACGTGCTTGTGCTGTTCCGCGACCCTGATGGACGGAAGCTCCTATACGCGGCCATGATCGGGCAAATACTTAGGGTACTTGTCTATCAAGAAACTCGTGAAGATTAAGGTCTAGAAATGCCACTGGTCATCTGTTTCGGATTGTTCCTCATTCTCGCCTCGGCCATCACGATCTATGGGTACGCGCACTTCGTGAAGCCGGGGCAGTTGCTTCAGCAGCTTAAGACGTCCACTCAGCTCGTCGAACCAGAACGTCCCGATGACCTGGAGAGAAGCACTTCGTCCGAAGGATTCTCAAACCTCCTCGTCCAAGTGGGCCGGTTTCTACCAAGTTCTCCCCAGGAGAACAAAGTAACCGGGTCAGAGCTTACGGCCGCTGGTTTCGCACAACCGAATGCGGTTTACATTTACCTCGGAATCAAGCTCCTTGCCTGTGCAGTACTCCTCGTTTTGGCGCTGATGTTCCGAGCCAGCCTGACAGACAGTCCCGTTGGACGGCTAGCCATTCTGTTTGCGGCAAGTGGGATTGGCTATATGGGTCCAGGCTTCGTGCTTGACCGGTTAATCAAGAGGAGACAGGAACAGATCCGACTGGCGCTCCCAGATGCTTTGGATCTACTTGGTAATCTCGACCGAAGCAGGCTGCGCCCTGGATAAAGCTATTCTCAACGTCAGTCGAGAGTTCAAGACTTTTCATCCGGCAATCAGCCAGGAATTGGCCCTGATCAATATGGAGATGCTTGCGGGAAGCAGCAGAGTCGAGGCGCTGCGAAACTTTGCGCGGCGAACTGGCGAGGATGAAGTCAAGAAGCTTGTCGCGATCCTGATCCAAACAGATCGCTTCGGGACGAGCGTTGCCGACGCACTTCGAACCCAGTCTGAGTTTATGCGGACCAAGCGCCGGCAGGATGCTGAAGAGCGAGCCGGGAAAGTCGGGGTCAAGCTGATTTTTCCCATCTTCTTCTTCTGCATGCCGGCGTTAATGATTCTAGTGGCAGGACCCGGCCTGCTTCAGCTGTTTAAGAACTTGCTTCCAACGATGGGCAGCCTCTAGATTCGCGAAATTCACGAGATTGAGGATCTTCGGAGAGCGACTTTTTCACCCGAAACAGCACTTACAGGTGAGCTTCACTGTTCAAAGAAAAGGAGAACTATGGACAACGTAACACTGCAAAGCGTGCTTTGGATGGCAGCGGCCGGAACCCTGCTGCTTTATGTCAAACGCCGCCGCAAACGCAAGCTGGAGCAGTAAGCCCGATCTCTCCGGTTAAAGCTCTGTCGGACGGAGCCCATCTTGAATCAGGGAGGCGACGGCTCGAACCGAGCCTCGCCCGGCCCTCGTCTTCAATTCTGATTTTTAATGCACCAGATGCTCCCTAAAGCACCCCTGCACGAGGAAGATGGCTCGGAACTCGTTGAGTTCAGCCTGGTCCTCATGGTCCTGTTATGCGCCGTTTTTCTTATCGTGGACGTCAGCTGGTTGATCTTCGAGCAGGCTAGTCTGCAATGGGCCGCACAACAGGGCGTGCGATTTGCCGTTACGAGCAAAACGGCGCCAGGAGGTCAGGACGCCGCGATCAAAGCGGTAGTTCAGAAGAGTTCCATGGGATTTCTGAATGGCACCGCGGGATCTCAACAAGATTTCAATTTCTTATTACAACCCCGCGAATCTTTCGAAGGTCCTGACCGGTTCAGGAAGCAATGCAGGCGGAAACGTGGTGAAGGTCTCCATCGATGGTGTCGGATTCAACGCCCTCGCTCCAATCTACATGGATAAGTTGACTACCGTGTGGTTAAGTGCGAACTCCTCCGATGTGATGGAAAGTTCTCCAGGCGGCATTGCGCCCACGCGCTGATTTAAATGAGGCGATCTGTTCGAACTTCCGATGACGAGCGAGGCGGTTCCGCAGTCGAATTTGCATTCTGCTCTTTGATTTGGGTGCCCCTGCTGCTGGGCACGGCCGTTTTCGGAATCAACCTTATTCAAGCGATGAAAGTCAGTCAACTCAGTCGGGACTCAGGGCACATGCTGAGTCAGGGAGTCGACTTCACAAGCGCACAAAACAAAGCTCTCCTCGGGCAACTTAGTTCCGGATTGAATCTCACCTCATCGGACGGTAAGGGCGCGATTGTTCTATCCGTCATCACTCTGGTCACCGATGTGGATTGTGCAGCGGGTGGCTTTTCGGATTCCTGCGCTAATCGCGGCAAGTACGTGTTCAAAAGCTTGGCGGTCGTTGGCAATACCATTTACGCTCGCACCACACTCGGGAGTCTTAGCCTGGGCAAGTTCGCGTCTGGATACGTTATTCAACCCGCTGATTATCTGAACAACACAGCCTACCGTGCGGACGGTTTCGGAAAGCTCCTAAGCTTCGTTCCAGATGTGTCCGGCCAATATGCCTATGTGTCTGAAGTATTCGCGAACACTCAGTCGCTACAGTGGAGCGACTTTCAGCAACACGGGCTCAAGTGCCAGATCGATTTTCTAAGATGAGACAGGTATCGCAACGGAGAACTCGCGAACGGGGCGCAGCTCTGATTCTATTTACGCTCATGTTGGCGACTCTCGTGCTGCCGATGGTGGGACTGGCAATTGACGCCGGAATCACATACTTCTCCCAGGCACGCCTTGCCTCTGCTGTCGATGCGGCATCCCTCGCCGGCGGAAGGTCACTCAACCTGGGACTCGATCTCGCAAGCCAAAAGCAAAACGCCGAGGCTACCGCACGGAATTACTTCTATGCGAACTTCCCGCCGGGGCTACTCAACACGACCGACGTCTCGGTAACGGCCACAGCCGCAGAGACCGGCGACCACACCCGTACCGTAACGGTGAGTGCGAAAGCTAGCGTAAATCTCTACTTCATGCCGATTTTGAACCGGTCACAGTCTTTGATTACCGCATCGGCGCAAACTTCCCGGCGAGACGTGAATGTCATGATCGTGCTGGATCGATCCGGCTCCATGAGCGGAGTCTGTTCTACTCTGATCGGTAACGCTCAGAGCTTCGCCGACAAGTTCTCGAACGGACGCGACATGGTGGGGCTTATCACCTTTATGGCTTCCGCTAACACGGACTATCCCTCCACTCGGGAATTCAAGACCCAAACACCAAGTCTGAAAACCAAACTCGGCGAGTTACGCTGCGGAGGAAACACCGCGTCCGCAGATGCTCTGTCACTTGCCCGCCAGGAGGTCCGAAAGGTTAACCTTCCCGGTGCACTGAACGTGATCGTGTTCTTTACGGATGGGCAGCCCACGGTATTCTCATCTGCGGCGGCCTCCACTGCCACCGGCTCAACCGGATTCCCTGTCGCTCAGGGAAGCTCGTGTGCCGGCGGATACGGATCACAGATCAAAGGGTTTCTCTACGCGTCGGGAAGCTCGGCGCTTGGTGTCTATGACCCCGCTCCAGTTAGCGATCGACACGACCTCGACAGCACGTGTTCCAATTCTAATTGCGAATACACCAGGACGGGCAAAGTCACACAACGACATAGCGTACATTCCTGACGTCGATACAAATGGCAATTCAGCTTATCTGAGCGGCTATCAGACAGTAACAAGGGTCCTGGGGAGCGATGGTCAAAACCATATTGCAGTGACTGGACAGAACGTTGATGCCGCAGCAACAAACACAGCTGATTATGCAGCCAACGTTATCCGCAACGATGGAACGATGATCTATACCATCGGCTTAGGCAGCAATGGCGGGGTCGACAATACCTTATTACGTCGCATGGCGAATGATCCGGCCAGCAACATCTACAATCCTTCCCAGCCAATCGGCCGCTACTACTACGCGCCCACAGCTGCACAACTCTCGAATGCCTTCGATGCAATCGCCTCGCAGATTCTGCGAATAGCGAACTAGATTTCGGCCTACGCCGAAAGCGAACGCGTTCTAATAGAACGCATGAAGAGTTTTCTCCACTACGCCCTCGTAGGCGTAGCGCTTCTCGGCTCTCGGACCGGCGAGCTATGCAGCTTCCGGCATCCGGGTCATGATCCTGGACGGCGAAAGCGGCGGTCCCTATCACAACTGGAAGGCGACAACGCCCGTGCTGAAAAAGATCCTCGAAGACACGCAGCTGTTTCAGGTAGAGGTCGTCACGGCACCTCCCCATGGTGGAGATTTCAGCAGCTTCCATCCCAAGTTCAGTGACTACAAGGTGGTCCTCTCCAATCTCGACGCGCCAGACGGCGAGTGGACAGAAGAAACGAAATCTGCGTTTGAGCAATACGTGAAGAGCGGCGGCGGCCTTGTGGTGTACCACGCCGCAGACAATGCCTTTCCGGGATGGCCCGCTTATAACCAGATGATTGGCATCGGAGGCTGGCGCAACCGGACGGAAACCGCGGGGCCCCACTGGTATTACAAAGACGGCAAGCTCACAAGCGACACAAATCCCGGGCCCGCGGGACGACATGGCCAGCGTCTCCCGTTCCTGCTGGTTATCCGAGATCCGAACCACCCGATCACAAAAGGGCTGCCCCAGACGTGGATGCACGCGGGAGATGAACTGTATAACACGCTGAAAGGACCCGGACAGAACATGGACGTTCTCGCGACGGCGTTCTCGGATCCTGCAAACAAAGGAACCGGCTTCGACGAGCCGATGTTGATGGCTCTGCACTACGGAAGCGGCCGCATCTTTCACACCGCTATGGGCCACGACGTTGCAGCAATGGCATCCGTCGACTTTATCGCTACCCTGCAGCGTGGGACCGAGTGGGTCGCAACGGGTAAGGTAACGCAGAAAGTGCCGGCGGATTTTCCGACGGCAGATAAGGTCAGCACCCGGGCCGATATACTCCAGATGGCCCCGCCGCCAGGCAAGTAAATGACTACTGGTCGGTGGCCGACGTCTTTGGCACGGCGTTCTCAGGAAGGCTCCAGGCGAAGAGAACGCCGCCACTTCCGATCAGCACGTATTGACGTCCATCCAGCTCATACGTCATCGGAGAGCTTTGGATGGGAGAGCCGGTGCCGGCATGCCACAGAGTTTTTCCGTTCGCGGTATCGATCGCAAGCGCATTACCGTGTGCGTCACCCGTGAATGTAATGCCTGACTCCGTCGTCAGCACACCTGCTCCGGCGCCCCCGGGACCAAGCTCATGTTCCCAACGGATATCGCCGGTTTTGTAATCGATCGCCTCCAGAATAGCTTTGCTCCAGACGCTGTAATCGGCGCCGGACCATCCATACGCGCCGTCCGCCGGCTTCGAGAAATAGATGGAGTAACTCGGCTTTGCGCTGACCACGAACAGTCCGGTTTTCGGATCAAAGCTCGGTGCGCGATAGTTCGTCATGCCGCCTTCGTCCGGCGCGATCAGGCGGCCGTCGGGCGTTGGTTCTTTATCCGGATTCGGTATCGGACGGCCATCCTTATCGACTCCCTTCGACCAGTTCACAGGGCCGAAGGGTTTGGTCAGAAGATTCTTGCCCGTGGTCCGGTCGAGCACAAAGAAGTAGCCGTTGCGTGAAGCCTGCATCAGCAGCTTTCGCGGCTGCCCTCCGAATTCGCCGTCGTAGAGAACAGGAGTCTCGACTGCATCCCAATCGTGGGTATCGTGAGGCGAGGGTTGGAACGACCATACGAGTTTTCCGGTATCGGGATTGAGTGCGACGATGCTGCAGGTGTAGGCATTGTCGCCAGGGCGGGTTTTGCCGGTGAGTACCGGCGTCGGATTTCCCGTGCCCCAATACAGAAGCTTCAAGTCCGGATCATACGTACCGGTCATCCAGGTCATCCCGCCGGTCGTGGAATTCGGCGTACCGACCGGAGGAGTGCTGTCCCATTGCCACTGCGTTTTCCCGGTCTCGGGATCAAGGGAGCGCAGGAAGCCGCTGAGGTTATCGAAGTCGCCCGAAACACCCACGAGCACGTGATTACCCACAACCAGTGGCGACATGGTAGACCAGTAGCCTTTAGTCGAATCAGCCAGGGGCACTTTCCAGCGAACCGTCCCGTCCTTTGCGTTCAGCGAGACCATGTTCGCGTCCGGAGTCGTGTAGAACAGCCAATCGCCGTACATCGATATCCCGCGATGACCGATATGGAATCCCTTATTGGTCGGGATAGGAATAATGCCAAAGCTTGGTGTCCCGAGCGCGCGTCAACAGCCCAAACGTTATCCGGGCTCGTGAAGTACAGGATGCCGTTCACGAGAATAGGCGTGCTCTTGAGGTTCGTCACCAGACCGGTCTGAAATGCCCACGCCAGACTCAGTTGAGCCACGTTCTCGCGCGTGACCTGCGCGAGCGGGCTATGGCGCATCCCGGAGTAATCGCCGTTGTAGCCGGGCCACGAATCCTTGGTGGGATTCAGAAGATGAGCAGGATCCATGCCCTGAGGGAAGATTGAGGTCGTCAGCGCAAATCCCGTCGTGAGCAAAACGAGGAATCGGGAGAAGTTCATGGAAGTATGGATCCCTTTACTTAAGTGTCTGCAGATACGCCATCACGTCATGGATGTCGTTGTCGGTGTATTTCGTCAGCAGCGTGTGGTGTGCTTCGGCGGGATCGTCGATCGTGAACTTCACACTCGAAATCGGCCATGATTGATACCAGCCGTAGCTGTCTTTCAGCCCGATCACAAATTCGTCCTTATACGCCAGTTTGCCCGTAAACTGCTTCCCGGACGGCAGCGTTACGGTCGCTGTACCCGCGGCATCTCTCGGGTAGAGAAATCGCTGTTCGAGTTTGAGTCCTTGAAGCTTTGTATGCGATGCCAGCCAAATCGCCGGTCGGGGAGTGGCAGGAGGCACAATTCGCGGCGAAGTATTTCTTGTCCCGCTTCCAGATTGCCCGTTTGCAGATCCGCAACGTCGACGCCTTTGCGCCCACCCTTCTTGCTCTCTGCTTTGGTTTTCTGGTCATGAATAAAGGCCACAACCGCTGCCATATCCATCTCGGGAAGATTGAAGCGCGGCATTCCCTTTTCGGGACGGCCATTGCGTACCACGTCGCCAATCTTGTCCCCCTTCACGTCCTGGCACACAAGCTGAGACCTGGTCAGATCGGGGCCGCTCTCTCCGCCGCCGGCATCTTTTCCATGGCAAAACCCGCAGTTCTGTCCAAAAAGGCTTGCCCATTCTTGACGAGTTCCGGCGGGTACGTCTCGGGGCTGGCGGCCGCCGTAGCAGACTTGGAAGCCTGTCTCGGAACACTGGGCGTCTGTACACCAGGGTTCGTCGTTTGAGGCGGAGTACCGGCGCTTTGACCAAGAAGAGCCAACGGGCGCGGCGAAGCTAATCGCGAGACTGAGGCGTAAGAAAGAAAAGCTGATCATCGTGGATACGGGCTCGAGAGAAGGCTCGACGCCAATTTTTTCTAGGCTACCGTATTGAAAACCGGGACGAGCGATATTCCTGCATTAGTTCTTTTGAGACTGCGAGTACCGCTTCCAGATTTCCGGATCGGTCAGCATTTGAATGAAGATGCCCCCCACGACAGAACGCGCCTGGAAGCCCGATTGCTTTGCCGGTCTTCGTGTCGTACCAGTCGGTCAAGCGGAACGCGCGAGGGTGATTCCTGAGCGAAGCGGTAGGCCGGAGCGAAGATGCTGGCGAAAGCAGAAGGCGAACCAGACAGGCTGGCGGTCCAGGCAAGCCAATCGATCTTCGTGTAGTCAGCCCGGTTGTCGAGCGGAAGCCCATATTGGTTGGTGTGCGACTTGTAGAAGGCAAGCTCGCGCTCGGCAACTGACTTCGGAAAAAGGTTCAGACCAAGGAGCTTATCCCAGACCAGGTTGTATTTCTGGCTCCAGGTGCCCGGCTGATCGAACGCAAGCCGAAAGTGGTCACCTTCAAGTCCCATCTTCTCCCAACGCTGGGTATAGTCGCGGGCCAACCCCATGTATTGCTTTTGAAGATCCGCGTGCCCAAGTTGGCCAGCAAGCTTGCCGAACGCGCCCATCGCCAGAATGGCCTTAATCGAGAGATTGGCATTATGCGCGAGATGGCCGGCGAAGTCGTCAGTCGAAAGCTGGTTTTCCGGATCGAGGCCTTTCGCCCGCAAGAATTCTGCCCACTTATACAGCAAGGGCCAATAGTCCTTTGCAAAGTTGGCGTTGCCGTTCACCTGGGCAAGGCCAGCAATCATCAGCAGCATATTGCCGCTTTCCTCTACCGGCATCTGGTCCTCCTCCGTCTTCTCGCCTCCTCCATACTGCTGGCCGTTTGCCAGCGGATAACGGCCGAGATCATGAGGCGCAAACGGAAATTTCCAGCGCGGAAGGCTGGCGTAATCGAGAACCGGCTTGAGTTGCGCTTCCAGCAGCCGCGGGTTGAAGAGAAGGAAAAACGGCGAGCTGGGATAAGTGACATCAACAGTGTCGATCGACCCGTTGCTGAAATTCTCCTTTGAGAAATAGAGAGGGCTTCCATCGAGATCGATGACAAGTTTGTGAGCTGCGAGGGTCTGAGGAAAAGCGAGCGCGCAGAGTTGCGCATATTCCTGACCACCCACTTTCGTCAGGTCCGCCATGAGTTGGCGATCGAAATCAGTCGACCGCTTCTCGATCGAGTCGTAGTCCTTGAGAGCGGCAGTAAGAAGTTCCCCAACCTGCGTGCCACCGTGACGCCAATAGGGAACGAGATGACGGTAGAAGTAGTCGATTCCAAAGATAGTCGTCGTAAGCCAGGATCAGGTGGCGCGACACCGGCCGACGAACCGACCACACCTAGATCGAATGTCTCCGCCAGCACTGGGAGGGGCTGCGCGTAAGGCCGAAACAGGGCGAGTTCATCGGATCCCGGTAGACGGCCAGCGGACGAGAACTGGCGAACAGCTTCGGATCGGCCCGTTACGGCTTCGGACGAGTTGCTGCCCGGTGGAGCCACGACGTAGAGGTAGCCCCAATCGATACGAAGATTGTCGCCAGATTTCTGCAGGATCGGCTGTTCCTGACTCCCCAGGCGAAGCACCTGGAGATCCGCGTAATGGTATCTACCCCAGGTAACCGGCTGCTCGGGTGTGTTCACCGCAAGTTCGTACGAAGCATCGAAATAAACCTGTACGTTGTGATTCTTTCCGTCGAGCGCGTGAGCGCTCCAGGTCAGATACGTTACCGGTCGCGACACCATCTCCAAGCTGTCCGGCAGAGATGGATTCAGGAATACCAGCGAAAGACCGATTCCCGCACCCTCGAATTCGTACCGGGTGTGGGTCGGCTGCACCTCGAGCTTTGTCTGAGGAAGCGACTGAATCGTACGGGGATCGGCACCCATAATCCGATACGTGGCGCCATCAATCCTGACCAGGCTACAGAGTGATTGCACCGATCCGGTCCAGTGCTTCGTACGCTGATCAGTCAGTTTGTCGGCCATGGACCAAACGCTGAAGTAAGGATCATGGACAACCAGAGGCACAGCCGGAGGGCGAAAATCTGCTGCCGACAGCGCGGCCGATGCAAGCAGCAGAGTTCCTAGACCGAAGAGAATCCTTTGCGGTGTTCGCATGGGACAAAACTTGGGAGAGCTAGAGGCTGTACGTTCTTCCCCTGTTCGCGCCGATCAGGATCTGGAATAAGCGATGCGCGATCAATTCGTGAAGCGAGAGCAGTTCCCGATTCGCGCTGACAACGGAGTTGACGTCTTTCGGATCACCGCCTCCACCGGCTTTCAGAGCATCGGTGGCTTCTTTGATGATGGGATCGGATATCACTTCGCCCGCCATCTCCCAAAGTGTGATAAATCGGTCAACCATGGTCGGAACGCTGACAGCCCATACGCCGTGATTGCTGGTGGTACGCGGCGGCTTGTAGTCGAGATTGAAAGGCCCGTTATAGTTGTGCGATCGCAGGAGAACCAGGACGTTGAGCCAATCGAGCGGATTGACAAGGCCGATCGCGATATCGACGTCGTGCTTCAAACGATAACCGTCGTTGATATCGAAGTGGAACAGTTTTCCGCATACCAGCGCGCGAGCAAGCGCGGCGCGCACGGAAGCGCCCCACATCAACTCGTGCAGGTATTCGGGATTCAAACCGACCATGTCCGGATACTTGAGAAGTCCCGACGAGATAAAGGCCAGCATCGCATCGGAGGTAGGCAGCAGGATCTCACCTTGGGGCTCAAACGGTTTGGCCTCCATGCAGTGCTTCAGTGTGGGCCGATTCTTTTTCTTCGCCACCTCGATATCGGTTTCGCAAGCGGCGTTCAGGCCGTCGGCGAACCAGCGCAGCGTTTCCGTCTCCTCCACTACGCCGGCGATGTAGTAGCCGAGCGAACCGGGCCAGTAAACGCAATATTGTGCTCCCAGTTCGTGACCGATAGTTACCGTGTTCGACAACCTCCGCTTGGCGTATTCCCGCACCTCAGGCGCCTCCGCGGCGGGACCCGCAGCCCAGACCGCGTGATGGAAAGTCTCGGTCGTCACCATCGAGCATTTCACGTCATGCTTTGCGAGACTCTGTTTGATTCGCTCAACGATTTCGTCCTGACGCGGGGTGAAGAGAGCGTCTGTCGGGATGACATCGGTGTCGTGGGTACACCAATAACCGACCCCGACTTTGCTGTATTCTTCGATCACGGTTTCGAATGTCAGCGGGCTCCTCACCGGCGCGTGAAATACAGCTTGTCCTTCGTAAGAAGGCGCCCATTGCGGTCCGGTGATGAAGTAGCGGCGCCGAACTTCCGGCGAATAGCCGCCTCCGCAGGCTTGGGTGAGCCGGTCAACGAGGGCGGTTTGCTTTTCTTTCGGGATGGCGGTCATAGGGATTCTCGGACAAACAGTTAGAAGCTTACACGACGAGAAGGTTTTATTTCGAGGTAGTCGACTAGAGCTCGCTCGCCCCCGTCTGGAAATCCGATAATTCGAATTTGATCGCCAGGGCGCAGCGCAACACCCTCGACCGTGCGGCGCGTGCTGGTGTGCGCGTTGGCTTTCGGGGTAGGCAGGTTGTCGTCGGCCGTCCATTGATCTAACATCTGATCGCCGACGAAAATCTGGAAATGGGCAACACCGTTGTTCTGGTCGAAGTATTGAACGCCGACGTCATATGAACCCGGCTGCCCGTCGAAACGGGTCGTGGCTGAACACTTCTGAGTTGGACACGCAACCGCTTTGCCGCCCGAGGCGCCCTCCCACGGTGTGATCGCCTCGACCGCGTAGCCCTCCAGAGACATGGATTCTGCTTCCCACCGTCCGGGATGGTGTCCGACTCGTCCATGCGCGTCCGGTATTCCGGACGTTTTGTGAAACCAGTCATTCACATCGTCGCGCCAGACCTCGGCATAAGCTGCTTGATACTGCAGTTTCTTCAACACTGCAGTCCATCGCTCTTCATCAACGAGCCCGTGGAGTAGACGCCACTTTTCAGGGAATTGCTGAGCCTCCGCCGCTCCCTCGTAATGCGAATCGTAGATATGTTGGATCACGGTTTTCCCCGAATGCAGTACGTGCGTATAAGGAACGTGATGCATGAACAACAGCAGGTTATCCGGGCAGGTCGCGAGCGACTCGTACACCTGCGCGAGTGGCGGCGAATATTGGCCGATGTAACCGGTGCCCGTAGCAACCGTACGATCCATGCCAATCCCCTTCTCGTCCGCGCGGTGCCATTGTCCCCACCCGTTTCGTTCCGAGGACTCGATCCCCGGGCCATAGTGGACACCGATGATGTCAGTCAGCCCTCCAGCGCCAAGCGGGCCGGTGTAGTTTTCATACACGCGCCAGGACCGAAGCTCAAGATCGTCCGTCGTGTCCACAACGTGCGCATCATGGCTGAACGTCATGCGCGTCCATTCGTCTACGATTTCCTTGATGTCAGATCCGGATTCCAGGCGATACGACCGAATCCGTAGAGGTTCGCCATGGCCAGATCGAAACCCAGCCAGTTCTGGTCCAGACCGACGTTTGTCACTGCAACCAGGCCACCCCTGGGACGGCCGAACGTTTTGCCCGATACGATATCTTTCACCGGCGTCGTGCGCCCGTCGGCATGAAGGTCGGTGTCGAGAACCTCTTTCCACATCGGAAGGAGAAAGCAGAGCTGGTGTTGCTGGCCGGTGTACTCCTGCGTTACCTGGAACTCGAGCGTCTCGTTCGTGTGCTTGAGCGCACCGATCAGAGGCGAAACCGGCTCGCGCACCTGGAAGTCGATCGGACCTTCCTTAATCTGCACCAGGACGTTATCGTCGAACTTCCCGTCGAGTTGGGCGAAGTTGTCGTACGCGGCTCGGGCGCGATCATTCTTTAGATTGCGCCAGTCCATGTGGTGGTTATAGACGAACCCGCGGTAAACCAGCACGCCGCCATGTGGTTGGAGAGCGCGAGCGATGACGTTTGCAGCATCCGCATGAGTACGGCCGTAGGTGGACGGACCGACGCGGCCTTCCGAGTCGGCCTTCAGAACGATGCCGCCCAGGTCGGGAATGGCTTTGTAGATTTCATCCACTTTGCCCTTCCACCATTCCTCCACCTTCGGATCAACAGGATCGAACGTATCCAGATGGCCAAGTATCTTCGGACTACTAAAGTCGACCGAAACAGAGAGTCTCACTCCCCATGGGCGAAACGCACCTGCGATCCGGGCGAGTTCGGGCAGAAACTCAGTGGAAATCGCCTTGGGGTTGGCATTGACGTTGTTGACCGTACAACCGTTAATCCCGATGGATGCGAGCAATCGCGCGTAGTCGGCCGCGCGACCAAGATCCGGCCGGACGTTTCCACCCTCGAAAAAGATGGAGCGGCCTGCATAGCCGCGTTCGATGCTGCCGTCCAGGTTGTCCCATTCGTTCGTCCAGCGGATTGCGGCATAGGGGGCCTGTTGTTCGTCGAGGTAGGCAATTTCCTGATGAAGCTGCAGCTTCCGAAGCAGCGCGAAGGTTCCAAACAGGACACCGCGATCGTTCGATCCGGCGATCAGCAAAGCAGGATGGCCGTGAATCGCTGACGTTTTCAGCAAGTAACCGTCGGCAGCCATCGATTGCGGAAGCGAAGGGTCTGAAACCAGAGGTCTGATGGAGTCGAGAGTGCCGAGCAGGATGCATCCTTCGTTTCCGGGGATCTGCGTTGCTTGCCGCAGATGACGCCCCAGCATTCCGAGATATGCCGCGGCTCAGCTCCGAGCTCCGCGCTGGTGAGTACCGGCGAAGTATTCGACAGTAACGACGGTTGCGGGAAGTCCCGCGTACATCTGACGCACCGAAGGATCGTCAATCGACACGTAGCGGAGCCAGGCGTCGTACCCGGTCTCACCGTAGAGAACGGAACGCGGCAGGAACAACACTGCCGCGAGGAACATCATCCGGTTCATGGCAGGTGATTAGATCTTATCTCTGCCTTTTCGTTGCTATCTCAGCTTGGGCCGCCGGTCATCGCGAGGGTCGGCCCAACGATCGTTCGGGATGATCGGCGCCCAACCGGGCCGTAGAGGATCCTGATCGTACGGGTATCCGCCGCATTCCTTGTAGAGTTCCTGGTATTGCCGTAGTTTTTCGCGGTCCAGCTTGATACCGAGACCGGGAGTATCCGGAACCGCGATGGAGCCGCCCTCGTACTTCATCAAACCGCCCTCGATGATGTCGTCGGCCAAGTGGTGATAGTGAGCATCACCCGCAAAGGAAAGATTGGGGATGACCGCGCCCATGTGCAGCATGGTGGCTAGTTGAATTCCAAGTTCGCCCGAGGAATGAACGGCTACACCGATTTGAAAGGTCTCGCAGATTCCTCCGGCTTTGATGCAAGGGCGAATTCCTCCCCAAAAGGTCGTATCCAAGAGCACCACATCGACGGCGGTATCGAGGATATTTGCCGAAAGCTGTTCGAAGTTGACCACCACCGTGTTCGTCGCGAGTGGAATCCGCACCATTTGCCGGACTCGCCGCAACCCATTCAGACCGTACACCGGGTCTTCGAGGTAATCGTTCCGAAGATCCTCGATAGCCTGACCGACGCGAATCGCCTGCTCCGTGGACCATGCTCCGTTTGGATCGATCCGGACGCCGTCTTGCGGGAAACGCGTTCGCTAATGCGCGGAAAGCCTCCACTTCGTAGTCGGGTGGAAAGACACCGGCCTTAAGCTTGTGGCTGGTAAAACCGTATTTCTCTTTCAACTGCCGGGCGTAAGCAACGAGTTGATCCGGTGTACGAACTTCTCCTTCGCCGAATTCAGTCGGGTAGCGCCAGAAACAGTAGGAAGCAAAGGGTACTCGATCGCGCACCTTTCCCCCGAGAATGGCATGGACCGGCACTCCCCAGGCTTGCCCCATGATGTCGAGGCACGCGAACTCCAGAGCCGCGAGCAACTGTGTTCGATTGTTGTAGAGAGAAGCTGTGGGATTCGCAATGCGAAACCGCATCTCTTCCAGGCGCACAGGGTCGTGGCCCAGAAGGTAGGCTTTCAGGGAGCGTATTGCGGCCTCTGCAGATTCGCCGCCGCCGCCCATCTCACCGAGACCTACGTAGCCGTTGTCGGTCTCGACTTCCACGATGGTTCGAACAAAGCGTCCCCAATGGCAGCCGTTACCGTGGCGGAGTGCTGCATGCAAAGGAACGGTCACCGTATAAGCGCGGATATCTGCGATCTTCATACCAACTGACGACGTTTTTCAGCCTCAGTATAGCTTCGAAGCGCAAACGCAACACAGGGCTCGCTTGGCGAGCATGTCTCGGAATGTTAGAGGGGAATGGGTTCGTCCGTGGCCGGTCCTGATCGCCATCCGAAAAACGCCAAGGGGCCAGCTATGAGAAGCATTGCGCAGATAACTGCAACGCATCCAGGCCATCCAGCCGCTTTCCAGAACAAACCCGGAAGCACACCACCCACTGTGCCGCCTACGTAGTAACTGCAGATGTAGAGTCCGGCCGCCGATACTCGAGCACCGCCGGGCGCTGCATCACGCAAGAAGCTGTTTGCACAAGTCTGCGCGATAAAGACTCCGGCGCTTGCGATCGACAATCCGATAGCGACGGCAACCAGAGAAGGAATCAGCGTGATCAAGACCCCCATCAGAGGAGAGCGCAATGGCTCCCAACATTCCATGCCGTAGCCCGACTCGAGCCAACACAGTCCCAACCGCTAAGGTCGCCATCAATCCGACGAGGTAAACGGAAAAAAGATAACTCAGAGCGCTGGTCGAGAGTTGGAAAGGAACATCGGCAAGGTAAAACGTGACGTAGCTGAAGCTGGAGACCAGCGTGAACAGCATGCAGAAGCCGATTCCGTATGTCGCGAGAAGACGCGAATTGCGGAGGTTGCGGATCATGGGGGCAAAGACAGAAGTGCGTAATCCTCCGTTGACCTTACGTGTTCCGGGCTTCAGCAGACGACTCGTAATGAGCGCTCCGCCTGCCCCGCAGATCGCCAGAATCAGGAACATGACTCGCCAGCCAAAGTGCGCTGCGAGAACGCCGCCTGAAACTCGCCCGATGAACCCGCCAAACACGGTTCCCGCCACGTAGATGCTCATTACTCGCGGCACAAGGAGCGGTTGCCACTCTTCCGTGATATAGGCAATCGTGATGATGAAGATGCCGGGTGTCAACAAACCCTGAAGAAACCGCCAGAGTGCGAGTTCGACCAAACCATGGGCAGTGGAGGTGAGCGCTACCGCACCCGCGAGCCCCGCCATGGCAGTAACAATGGTGCGTTTGCGATCGAGACGCTCGCCAAACATGGCCAAAAGCGCGGCAGCAACAGCGACGCCCAGGGTCGAAGCACTGATTGTCACTCCGACACTGCTTTCGGATGCCTGGAAAACCCGGGAGAGCAGCGGAAGGAGCGGCTGGGTGCAGTAAAGTTCGAGAAAAGCGAACGTGCCGCACAGGAAAACCGCAACAACTGCTCCTGCGGGGCCTAAACCGCTGCTTTTCTTGTGACGCTTGATTCGCGGTGACTCCAAGTCCTCAGAAATGGACTCGGCGATGGAAACAGGCACTTACCGTTCTGATGCGGCTAGGGTGGGAAATGTCGCAGATTCGGACGTTCGGCGGCTGTCGCGGGCAGCTTTGCATGCCTTCAATCAACGGAGCGAACCGGCACCATGCTGATGTCATGGAGTCTCCAGTCGACATCGCCAACGATAGCCCGCGCCTGGGCCATTCGCTCCAGTAGTTCACGGTCATCGCGAGGCTCGATGAATGCCTCGCCCGTCAGCACGTCGCCATCTTCCCTGAGGCGCACTCTCGCTTTAGCAACCCAAGGAAGCTGCTCCAGCGCTTTCTGAAGCCGATCGATGGCGGGGTCTTCTTCCTGGTCTTCGATTGTCGAAGGCCGTCTGTTCATCAATTGGGACAAACTGTTGCGCAGGTTTACGTATCCGTCTTTGATGATTTCAACTGAGATGAAGCCCGCAGCCGCGGCATCCGCCCACCAAAACCCAAACGCGATTCCCATAATTCCAACAACACCCGCAATTCCTGAGAGCCAATCTCCCTTATTTAACTCGGCAGAGACGTGGAGTGTTTTGTCATTCAACTCGGCGGCAAGCGGCAGCTTCATCCGCCCCAAGATCATGGGCGGAATCACACTGTAGATAAGTGCGGCTATCATGAGCCAGCCCAACCAAATCTGCCTTCCGAACAGGTGAATCGTTTGCACGATCGGGTGCTCGGCCTTTATTAGTTTTACGATGGAATCCCCGAAAATGTATAAGCCGAACCCCAGCAACGTAACGGCTCCACACATGAATCCCACCAACACCGCACGGCGGTATCCGTATGGGAAGGTCTCGTCCGGTTCTTTACTTCGAAAGTAAATGCCGATCAGGAAAGAACATGACGGCACAACACTTAAGGTGTCCTCGATCCACATGGCTTTCATCGTCTGCGAAGAACCCATGACGAGGGCCATAACGACGATGATTGAGAAGAGGAACGCAAGGAAGGTCCACTCGAGGCGTTTCGCTCGTCGCAGCGTTTGCTTCTTTTCCGCAGGTAGCTCGTAAGTCGCGCCAATTGCGTTCACGGCCGAGCCTCGCGCCCGGATAAGATTCGGAAGGCTGGATTTCTGCTTCTCCAGATAGTCGCCCAGCAGTTTCAACCAGCCGTTTTCTCCTGGCGCCACCGCCATGACATGTTTCTTCTGGAACAGAACGAACTTTGTCCGGGTGTATCCTCTTTGCTCCAACAGCCAAGCCGGTGCTGCAACGGGTTCAACTGGCTTGAACAGGTCTTCTCGCCGAACGGGTACCGCACCTGCCTTTCGCAGGTAGGCTGCGGCGACATCTCCTTCGCGGACACCGGCCTCGATCCCGCGCAGGCTCTCGGGAACTCGGGATCCAGGAGGCATGCCTAGGAGAAACTCTTCCTCGTAATAGGGTCGAGTCAAACCGACGTGCTTCGACCATGGGGTTGTCTGGTCCAGACCCGATACCAGCAAGTCCAACTCAAATTGCTCGAGTGCCTCCATGTGTCTTTGCTCGCTGCCCCAGAACCATCTGATCTCTGCTCCGAGGTCAGCAGCGAAACTTCGCACGAGCGCCACTTCCACACCGGCGGGCTGGCCATCCGCACGAGTGACCCAGGGCGAGTTTCTCAACCAGCCCTACGCGGATTTGATGTTGCTTCCGGACGCGATCCGTAGTTCGCTCCGGATCGCGCGGCAAGCTGCCACAACTGACCGTCGCCGAGAGCAGTGAGCAGAGAAGAACGAGACGGCTGATGACAATTCGGCAACGCGACGCCAGAAGCAACATCCGTTCGTCAGGAGAAGGGTTCATGCCTCCTCTCTCCCAGATGTCTCGCCAATCCAGACGATCTCACTCGAAAGAATGACAGCCCTGTGCTATCCTCACGCACACATTCACCACGTTCGGTGCACGCAAGACTCCCCGGCCGAGCCGCTGGATACGGCAAACAATCTTTCGACAAGGAGTGGATCTTCCCGATGCCCAGAAACCTGGCCCTCGTTGCGGCCTTCGCCGCTGTTAGCCTTTGCGCGCAAGAGCATGTGGATCTGAAGGTTCTTAGCAACATCAAGGCCGAGGCCTTTGAGAACTCACAAGCTATGGACCATCTTTTCTATCTGACGGATGTGTATGGACCCCGGTTGACCAACTCCCCGGGCCATCGCGCAGCGGCAGATTGGGTTGCCAAGCGGCTGGAGAGTTATGGGGTGCAGAATGTCAGATTGGAGAAATGGGGCTCATTCGGTCAGAGCTGGCGGCTAAAGCACTTCTCTGCACACCTCATCGATCCGCAGTATGCACCCCTCATTGGATTCCCTCTTGCCTGGACGCCCGGGACCCAAGGGGTTGTGAGCGGTGAACCCGTGCTGGTGTCACTTCATAGCGAAGCGGATTGGGCGAAATATAAAGGCAAACTAAAGGGCAAAGTAGTTTTAACGATGGAGCCGAAGGCGATCGCGATGATCACGCAGCCTTTGGCCAAGAGATTAACCTCCGAAGAACTTCTCGCACGCGCGACCGTTGCAGATCCAGCCCGTATGGGTCCAGCGGGACCTGCGGCCGCAGTTGCTGCTAGTCCGGCGGTGGACCGTCAGGCAGCAGCGAAATTCAAAACCGCCGACTATCGATTCTTGAAGGATGAAGGGGTCTTAGTCGTTTTGGAATACGGGTACAACGGCGATGGCGGGACAGTTTTTGCCTCGGCTGCAGGATCGCGTGACCCCAAAGATCCGGTGCCCCCGCCGGTTGTCGCGCTCACGCCCGAACACTACAACCGCATCGCAAGGCTGGCAGAACGGAAGATTCCGACAAAGCTTGAATTCGATATTCAAACGGAGTTCCTGAAGACTGACACCGATTCTTTCAATGTTGTCGGCGAAATTCCGGGCGGCAGCAAGAAAGAGGAAATCGTCATGCTTGGGGCGCACCTCGACTCCTGGCATGGAGGCACTGGCGCGACTGACAACGCTACCGGTTCATCGGTCGCAATAGAGGCAATGCGCATCTTGACTCAGCTTCACCTCAAACTGGACCGAACTGTACGAATCGCTCTGTGGAGCGGCGAAGAAGAAGGCCTCCTGGGTTCGAAAGCTTACGTTCAAAATCACTTTGCCGGTCAGAGACACGATGGAACGAAAGCCCGAATACGACAAGCTGGACGCCTACTACAACGATGATACCGGCACCGGCCGATTTCGGGGAATCAGTGTAGGCGGTAACGTTATGGCGAAACCCATCTTCGAGGCCTGGCTTGCGCCTTTGCGCGATTTGGAAGCAACGACCGTTGCTGGCGCGACCGCTCCTCCTACGAAACAACCGGGCGGCACCGATCACACTTCCTTTACCTGGATCGGGTTACCAGGCTTCGGATTCATCCAGGACCCGATGGAATACCAGACGCGGACACATCATTCGAACATGGATCTGTACGATCGTGTTCAGCCGGGCGATCTGATGCAAGCTTCCGCGATCATGACTTGGTTTGTGTACAACACCGCGACTCGCGCCGAGATGATGCCTCGTTTAGATCCTCCGCCGCCGATTAAACAAGCATCAACGGTGAGCAACCCGACAAGTTAGCAGTTTCGATCTGCGCGCGTTTTTTGTGCTCTGAGCAACCCCGAATTTCAGCCAGGATGTACTTCGTAGCAGTGCTAGCGGGCACGGGCCTAGAGAAGAAATAACCTTGCCCGTACTCGCAATCCCATCGCTCAAGTTCGTCCGCTTGCCGGGCGGTTTCGATCCCTTCCGCCGTTACCTGAAGCCCAAGGTTGTGCGCCAGCGAAAGGATCGCCTTTGTGATGAGGCCGCTATTGTGTTGCTCCATTTGCCCTACAAAGGAGCGGTCGATCTTCAATCCGCTCAACGCAAATTGATGCAAACTGCTGAGAGATGAATAGCCAGTGCCGAAATCGTCAAGCCAGACTTGTACATTACTGCGTCTGAGCTTTTCGAGTACACGAGCAGTCAGATCTGGCTTTTCGATCACGGACGTTTCTGTTATCTCCAGATGCAGCGCTTCCGACGGTAAACCGTGCCGCAGCAAACAGTCGGTCACCCGCGCGGGAGTATCTTCCCTGCCGATCTGTGCACTTGCGATGTTAACGTGCATGGTTAACTCATCGGCGCCCGGAATGGCTTCGCGCCACGCTGAGAGCTGTTGACAAGCCTGTTCCAACACCCAATCACCGAGGGGAATGATCAAACCGGTTTCTTCAGCAACGGACACAAACTCACCTGGCGCGATCAGACCGCGCTTCGGATGTCGCCATCGCACGAGCGCCTCAAAGCCTACAAGTTTTCGAGAACGGAGAGAGACTTGCGGTTGGTAATAGATGACGAACTGCTGTTCATCGATAGCGTGACTCACCTCTCCTGCCAACTTGTATCGGCTCAGCCAATTCTGGAAGGCGGGCTGAGATGATTGCTCGCCCCCTGATTGTAGAGACCGCAGCAGATTAGCTATTTCGAGCCGCCGGGCGTATAGCCGATTCAGCAACTCTTCGGTCAGAGCCTCCGACGAGACGTTTGATAAACACGCGCCGATTCGCTTGCGTTTCGATTTCATTGCATCGACTCCGTTGGCGGATCGTCCAGCCTCGGCAGGACAATACCGACCCCGCGCTCACCCTTGATGTCGATGAAAAGTCGGAGATTTTCCCCATAGCTGAAGTCCAGCCAGAACTCTCCGAGTTCGTTTGCACGGGTCTTTTGTACGATCCGATCGGGACTTAACAGGACAACCTCTGCGCCATCGATCTGGACGGCTGAATGCGTGCCCCCGAGAATCTGCCCGGTGAGCGAGTACTTATGCTGAACCATGCCGGATTCAAGCTGAAGGTCGACAACAAAGGCGCCCGACTCCACGGTAATCTGCCGGCTCGATCTGCCAGACGACCGCACTCCGGCGAGTGCCGGCTGCAGGAAGCTGTCGAAAACAACAGTGGCGAAATCCGTCATTTTAGTGATCCACCCAAACGGCTCCTCCTCGGGGAAGGCATCTTTCATCGCTTGAAGAACCGGCGGCGAAGGCTCGTACTCTCTTTCGCGGTTCAGAATGTCGTATATCTGGCCCCAGAATGCGGACGAGAACTTACACTCATCACAAGTCTCGATGGAAGCTTGCATTTCATTAGCTTTCTCCGGCGATATCAATCCTCGGGCGAAGTCCACCCATTCGATGGCTGAGAAGTGGCTCATGTCGGCTTGCCAGTGCTTCGGAAATTCCGATTCATACGGAAAGGGCGCTACACGTTCCGAAAAATACAAAAAAAGATCTGATTGTCAGAGGCTGGAAGCTCTGGCGATGAACTTGAAAGAAGCCCAGTGATAGGGATGAGGATATTGCTGGCGAACCTTCTTCGTTGCGAGCTGGAATGCGTTAATTTTTCGGTGGTTCTGCAATTCGCGGTAGAACTCCTGCATGAAGTAAGCAGTGCTCCGGTCATCGACATCCCATAAGGACAGCAATAGCGAACTGGCGCCGGCATATAAGAGACCGCGCGTAAGGCCGAGGAGTTCATCACCCTCTTCGACCGCGTTCATACCTGTGACACACCCGCTAAGCGTAAGCAATTCTACGCGTAAATTCATTCGGTAGAGATCGTAAAGATTCAACGGACCATCCCCGAGTTCAATAGCGGAGAACAAGGGGCTGTCGGGCCGGAACCGGCCATGGCTAGCTATGTGGATGAATCTGCAAGAAGGACCTTCTTCCAATAGCCTCTGTCCCGTCGCTTCCGCGCCGAAGAGCACTTTGGATTGAGGAACCACTTGCGCGACTTTTTCCACTTCTTCCCGGATGGAAGGCGTGCGAGAATCACTGATCCCGAATATCAATGAAGGGCTTCCTTCTTCAATGCGATGGCGCAGGTCGTACGCAAAGATGGTCGCACTTGGCGCGTAGCAGATCCCGAAACGATCGAGCAGGTATCCTTTCCCGTCGTAAAGAGCATGGAAGGGCAGAGAATGCAAAGGCCCGAACGGAACAATGACGAGGGCCCGTCCCGTAAGAGCGCTCTCCAAAGGCGCGATCAGATTCTTGTACAGTGCTTCAAGATGGCTGTGCACGGAGTGCAAAAGAGCGTTTCCAAATCGTGCGCGATAGTTCTCGTTGAGATGAGCTTTTGAAAGTTGAAACTTGAGCAGTCTTAGGCTTTGGAAGATCTCGCCCGCAGGGGCGAGACGGACGAAGTCCAGAGTGTCATGGGTTACTACCGCCGCGTGAATCGTCCCTTCGAGAGCGAAGTATTCAACCAGGGCCGTTTCCGGGCCGAGTGATGTCCGGATCTCTTCGAGCGTCGCGGCGCTCGAGTTACGCAAGGCAGCTCCGAGATTGGCCGAAGGAGGAGCTTCGAGTAGTAAGTTTACGAGCTGTCGTTCGCGCTGCTTTGCTTCGAAGCTCAAGCGGCTTTGTTCATCCGCAGCAAGTCCGTCCCGTGAGAGTTGCTCGCGTTCCAGCCGGTTGTAATACCAGTTCAGCTCAGCCCGCAGTTCATGGGCACGTCGGTCCGTCTTGCCGTTAGACGATTGCAGTCCAACCGGTGATGGCCCGCTCATGATCAGATCGCGCAAGGTACGAGATTTCGCTGCTTCGACATGCGAGAATGCTTCTTCCGCCGAGCCTTCGTCGTCCATGCGATCCAGGCATAGCTTCGTCATACGGGAGTAGACATCGGTTCTGTTGCGCATGAACCCGATCTTCAACTCCTCCTTCGCGAGACTGCTTCGCAATGCCTCTAACGCACTGCGCGCAACCTGGTAGGACTCGTAAGCGGCCGCTTCGGTTTGATGATGCTTCAAAGACCTGGCCCTGGAGGAAGCGCGCCTGATGAACCAGGTTCGGCATATCCAACGTTTCGAGAACGTCCAGTGCTTCGTGGCAATAGGTGGTCGCAGCAGCTCAAATCACCATTCCGAAGCGATATCCTGCCCAGCAGCAACAGGCAATGGACTTGTTTACTGGGCAAGTGCGCAGAACGGAAGAACCGCTCCGCCACCGATGCGAATTCCTGTGCTAGTAACGGTTCATTCTGGTCCAGGAGGACAACCGCCCGATACACGTCGAGAAGATAGGCCCAGACCTGGTTGTTTTCGTTCCGCAGAACGTCTCTTGCCTGACCGAAAAGGGCGAGTGCCCTCGTCAGATTTCCTCCCAAGCTCAAAGCTATGGCGAGATTTGCCAAGCGACCGGGCCGATTCAAAGTTCATGCCGAGTTGTTGGAAACGACGGTAGCTGTTCTCCGCCATCTCGGCTGCTTCCGAAACCAGTCTGAGTTCAAGGTAAATTTCAGACTGGTCCAGGTCGCACAAGCCGAGGTGGTAAGCGTCACCGTTTCTCGAACATGCTTCACGAACAAAGCTCAAGAGCTCGAGCGCTCTCGTGTAGTCTCCACGAAGGTAGTAGAGATACGCCGCATTGTAATCGGCCTGCGCCGTTAACAGCGGCATGTCGTTTTGCTCGCAGAAACTGCGAACGCGCTCGTACACCTTCAGCGCGCGCGGAAAGTCGTCAAGTGCAATCAAGCAGACCGCCATGTTATGCAGGGCGACGCCGATGGCCTCCGAATCCCTGTGCGGCAGCAACTCCTCGTAGGCCCGTTCGTAGGCCGTCAACGCTTCAGCAAAGCGATTCTGACGGTGATACACGTTGGCAACGTTGATTTCAAGGCGAGCCAAGCGAAGTGTTTCGCCAAGTTCCGCGAAAATCTCCTCGTGCCCTGTTCCCTGCTGCGAAGGCCGATTCGTATTCCCCAAGCAACGCAAGCGCTTGAATAGAGCTGCTTAAGGTACGGCCGACTTCGTCGGTCTTCCCTGCCAGCTCGAATAGAGCGGCAGCTCGCGTGAATAGCTCAGTTGCGGTCCTACAATCGCCCATCACCCACATGGCATTCGCCTTTGCGCGCAGAGCGCGAGCAAGCGCGGCATCGTCTTTTAGCTCGGTAGCAATCGCCAGGGCGGCTTCCGAAAGTGCCACCGCTTGAGGAACGTCTACTCGAACCGTCGTGCGAACGGCCTCGGCCAGAGCCTCGACGGTACTTACGTTCAGCAGTTCGGGATGGTTCCGGAGGAAAGCTCTTTGGTCATCTTTACTTTTCAATTGGCCGAGGCGCAGACAAAGCTCACGAATTTCCGGCTGCATTAGACACCCGATCAGCGGAAATTTCTCCGATCGAGAGATTGGCGCAATTTGTCCAGACAGCGGCCGCGAGTAGCACCCATTGAGCCCGTCGCCAATCCCAGAACGCGAGCAGCCTCGGCATATGGCACAGGTGGGTTTTCGAAGAAAAGAAGCTCTATCAACCGTCTACATTCCGATGATTGCTCGCTTATGACCTGTCTCAACATCTGCTCGCGCTCAAGCTCCTGGATGAGCTTGTCCGGCAGTCTGTCTGGATCGTCTGTTTGTTTATTCTCGTCAATTTCGTCATTCACAAACCGGCGCTGCTTCCGTCTCAACCCTAGACACTGATGAGAGGTGGAGCGCATGAGCCATGCTGCAAGTGCCCTCGGCTCTCGGAGATTCGAAATCTCATTCAACAGAGTTAAACATACCCCTTGGAAGATTTCGTTTGCGTCCTCTCGTGAAAAGCCCCGTTTTATCGGTATAGAGAATATGAGGCCCTTGTACTTGTCTATCAGCGCGGACCACGCGGATTTGTTGCCCTTCAGGCATTCGCGCACGAGCACTTCATCTTCATGCTCACCTTGCGCAGAGAATGCATCGGGGCGCTCGAAGTTCATCAGCGCCCGGCCATCCTCTGCTCGCCACTCTTGAAAAGCTGATCAGCGTTCCAAAGAGTGTAGTCGGGAAGTTTGGCTGGTTGGAAATTTCCGACTTCGTTCCTGGCACCCACGAGTATGTTCGGGCTGATAAGAAAGACAACGGGTTTATATTTCCACAGAATCGCCTGGACCTGGTCGAACGATCGTTTTCGCTCGGCCACAGTGCGAGCGATCAATTGTTTCTGCATCAGCGCGTCGATCTCAACCTGCCAGGCCGGCGTTTGTTTTGACTTGAGGCTCCAGACGTGGTTAGTTCCCGTCGAAAGGAGGACGTTCAACTCCGTGTTAGGGTCTGCATCGGTATCGGCGAGCGTTAGTATCGCCGCATCGTAGTCGAAGCTCGAAAAGATTCGGTGCAGATAGCTCCTGTATTCGAGAGTGCTTAACGTGACCTGAATCCCCAGATCTTTCAAGTCTTGTTGCAGGAGTACGCCAATCTCTTGCTGCTGAGGATTGGCGGTGTGCACGAGAAGTGAAAACTCAACGCGTTTACCTTCAGCATCCTGGAGCGAACCGTTCCGGGACCATGAGAACCGTCCTTTTCGTAGCAATTCTCTCGCTTCCTGAATAGAACGAGCGGGACGAGGAAGGCTACTGCTTGCCCACACGCTATTCGAAGAAGACATCGGGACCGATAACGGAGTCGCATGTCCGCGATACACAAGCCGCACAATACTGTCTCTGTCAATTGCTGCAGCAACAGCCTGCCGGAATTCTGTCTGTTCAAACCATTTTTGCTTTTGCAACAATCCGGCCGTTGCTGGATCGGACAGAGAATTCAGATTGAAGAACAAGAACATGTACTCAAACCCTGCTCCCAGGTCATAGACGTGGAACTCTCGTTTTTGCTCCTTCGGCTTGAGTGCGGCAAAATTTGCCGCGGTCAGGCGACTGACCACATCAGTTTCTCCAGATAAGAACCGCAGTGTTTCCGCTTCGCTGTTCGGGACAACTTCGGACACAACCTCGTCCAGGTAAGGAAGCTTCTGTCCTGCGGAATCTTCTTTCCAGTAAAACGGATTTCGCTCGAGCACAACTCTCTGACCTGGCACAAACTCCTTCAATCGAAAGGGCCCGAGTCCCACCACCTGCCTGGGATCTGTGCGCACGCCCCAAGCGGTTCCTAATTCGCCCGATTTCGCCTTCTTCGCGAGGACGTGCCGCGGAAGAATGGCGATGCCGTCGAAAATCCTCTCTCCCGCTGCGTACCGGGATGGAAGCACGAACGCAACCGTGTAAGCGTTCACTTTACGGATTCTGAGGGGCAGACCGGAAATAACCAACAAGTCTCTTTGCGGCGAATGCAAAGGCTTCGTCGAGATATGATTCGAAACTGAACACGACATCGTCGGCATCGAGTGGAGAGCCATCAGAAAAACGAACACCTCGGCGCAGGACTAAGGTGTACGTACGTCCGTCCGCTGACACGGTCCAGGACTTCGCGAGAGCAGGTTCCACTCGGAAATCGCTGCGGTTGATGTGAAGCAGGTCCGCATTGAGGAGGTCGATGATCTTCCGGGAGTTCAAGTCTCCTGCGGTCACCGGGTTGAAGGTCTTTGGCTCGGACCGTTGACTAACCACGAGCCGACCACCACAAACCCCTGGCTGTCCCGATGTCTTGAGGAATTCGGCGCTTTCCGTCGCATTGATGCAGTTGCCAGCTGACGGTTTGGCAACTACGCCCTCCGGGTCGAACTCCTAAACTCAATCGGATCACGATGGGTACGAGGACCGCCGCGCGTCGGATGGCAGTCTGGAGAGCTTGGTTCATGCGGCAGTAAAGAGAGACCTTATGACCCAATACAGTTCGCATTGCGCCGTAAAAACAGAGTAAAGCTAAAGAGTTCGCCTTTTAATGTATGTGAATAGCCCATGATACGCCAGCAAAACCCCAAAAAGGGCGAACGCAGGCGCAAAGAGCCACCAATGAGGGTCTGAAACGAATAACTGAAGGTTAGCGAGCATATTGCCCCAGCTCGCCTCGGGTTCACTCACACCTAAACCCAGAAACGAAAGAGTAACTTCAGCCAGTACGTATTGCGGAATGTAAATTGAAAGTTGGGTGAGCAGAACACCCCGGAGTGAGGGTAGGAGGTGCTTTCGGAACAGATAAACGTCGGACGCGCCGAAGCTCCGAGCTGCGGTCACGTACTCTGCTTCTTTGATACTTAAAACGATGCCGCGCGCCAACCTGGCCGGGCGCGCCCACCCGACCAGCCCCATCAACACGGCCAGAAGAAGATAGCTCTGCCGGGGATCCATGTGGAGCGGCAAGGCTGCACGAGCTGCAAGCAGTAGATAGAGCCATGGCATTGCAAGGAACACATCGCTAAGCCGCATGACAATTGCGTCCATCCAACGGGCGTAGTAACCGGAGACTCCTCCCAGAACCGCTCCCAAGAAGACGGAGATTAGTGCGGCTGCTAAAGACGAAAGTAGAGATACTTGCCCCCCATAGAGGAGCCGGGACAACACGTCTCGACCGAAGACATCTGTTCCCAATGGAAAGATGTGCGCCGGACCCTCGACTCCGAACAGGTGGAGCCGGGAATGCAGAAGCCCGAGCACGCTGTACTGGTCACCTGGAACCAGGAGGCGCACGGGATAGGTAGAGGTTTTATCTTCCTCATACTCAGCGAAGGCATCCGGTCGTGCTATCGATCGATAAACAAAGGGACGTAGATGAATTCGGCCGCTGGCATCGAAGAAGTGAATCCGAGTTGGCGGCAAGTAGTTGAGGTCACGGTTCTGAGTTTCAAAACTGTACGGAGAGATGAAGCCAGCCCAGACGGCCGAGAGATAACAGACAAGAAGAACGACAGGAGCGAGCGAAGATAATCTATTGAATCGCACGCTACTCTGCCCGGATGCGAGGGTCGGTTAAGTAAAGCAGGATATCCGCTGTCAGAGTCCCCAGCAGGAAGAAAGCCGTTGAAAGCATGGCAGAACCCACCACCAGGAAGAAATCGCGCGCTTCAACCGCTTCGAGCATCAACTGACCCAAGCCCGGCCAGCCAAACACTGCTTCGGTTAGCAGCGAAGAGCTGATCAGCATGCCGATTGAAGTCCCGAACAGAGTGATCAAGGGATTCGCCGCTGCCGGAAACGCGTAAACGAACAGTATTCGAACGGGTGGAATCCCAAGTCCAACCGCAGCCTCGATGAACGGCGACCGGAGTACTTCAGCAACAGCGTTGCGCACGTGTGAAATCAACAAAGGGAGGGAACCGGCTGCTAGCGCAATCGTAGGCAGAGTCAAATGCTTCGCAAGGTCCTCGATGTGCCCCCAAATTCCCGAGATGGCCACTTGGTCCGATGTAAGTCCTCCGACGGGGAAATACCCGGTACGAACCGCAAACAGCAAGAGGCACAGGGCAAGCACCACTTCCGGAATAGCAAGCAGCAGTGCATTGACCCCGGTCAGAAGCAAATCTAATAAGCCGTGTTCCTTCATTGCTGCCCATCCGCCCCAAACGAGCGCGGTCAACCAGGCCAGAGTCGTAGCAAGACAGGTCAGCAACAGTGTGTTTGCGCACCGCGAGAGGAGGATAGGAGCGGCTGGGCTGTTATAGGCAAATGAGAAGCCCCATTGTCCTTTTGGAATGGACGCGACCCACTGAAGATATCGTTCGGGAGCCGGACGATCGAGTCCGTATTGCGCTCGTAATCTCGTTAGGGTTTGAGGTGAAATCGCGGAGCTTACCCGCATCTCTTCGAAATAATCGCCTGGCGCGATACTGGCGAGCGTGAAGGCGAGCAAAGACGCAAGGAATAAAATCAGAGCCGCGTGAATGACACGCCGCAAAAGGAACGCCCCTAGTCGCGGAAGCAAAGCATCCGCCCTTCGGAGCTCAGGCGTGAGAACTGGATGTGCTTTGGCCGATCCCCGGTCCAGGGAACGACGGAATGGAGAAAATGCTCGATTCCGTTATCTTGCCATTCTGCATGTCCACAACGGACCGTGTCAGCTGTCTGGCGATCTGCAAGTCGTGAGTGATGAACACATACGACTTCGATCCAGATGCTTGATAACGCAAAAGGAGCTCCAGGATCCCCGCGCTCGTCGCCGCATCGAGTCCCGCCAAAGCTTCGTCGAAGATCATCACATCCGGATTGAGAATCATCGCTCGCGCTATCGCCAGCCGCTGACGCTGGCCGCCACTGAACTGCCATGCGCGACGCTTTGCCCATTCGGGACACAGCCCCACCTGCTCCATGTAGGTCAGGACGATCTCGCGACGTTCGCGCTTCGAAACACCGCCCCGAATCAGCAGCGGCTCACCAACGATCTCCTCGGCTGAATACTGCGGATTCATTGCCGTCGCTGAGTGTTGAAAGACGAGCTGAATACGGCGGCGGACGCACGCGAGTTGCGGTTTAGGCAGATGCGTCACGTCTCTACCTTCAAAACGGATCTCGCCTGAATCAGGATCTTCCAGTCGGGCCAAACATCGGGCCAACGTTGTCTTGCCGGAACCAGATTCGCCGATAATTGCAACGGTCTGCCCACGTGGAAGCCGAAAATCCACTCCCGCGAGGGCAGCGACGTGAGAACGCCCGCCAGAGAAGTACTGCCCGCGCGCATACGTTTTGAACATTCCCCGGGCCTCAAGTACCGGTGCCATCTCCGGAGTCGAACCTTCGGAGAAGGCTTTGACGCGGGAAGATCAGCTGATCCAATGTTGTGTGCAACAGAAGTGGACGGGTCAGCTACGGCGGAGCGGCGAACCGGAGTCTCAGCGAGGACTCCTTCGTTCATAGAGGCAAGGCGATCGGTTGCCCGCCCAAGCAGTTGCAGATTATGAGAGATGAGAATCAGCGAGAGCTGCAGATCGTCTTTTAGCGTCTGCAGAAGCGCCCAGTATTTCACTTTGGGTCCTTACGTCTAAGGCGCTCGTTGGTTCGTCAGCGATCAGCAGGGCGGGCTTGCAGGCAAGGGCTTGTGCGATGATCACGCGTTGTCTCTGGCCGCCGCTCAGTTGATGCGGATACGCGTTGAAAGAACTCGGACGGATCGAGACCCACTCTGGCGAGCATCGATTCAGCCTGCTTGCCGCTGAGAAGGGACATCTCCGGGAACATGCGTCCGAAGGACTTCTACGATTTGCCGACCGACCGTCAGAACTGGATTCAACGCTAGTTCCGGCTCTTGACCTATGAGCGCTATATGCCGGCCACGAAGTTTTTGCAGACGCGAACCGCTTAGGCCGACGATCTCGACGTCCCGGAATCGAATGGAACCCGAAATCACCCGGTCATCCCGACTACCGAGCCCGAGAAGAGCACGGGCAAGCGTCGTTTTGCCTGACCCGGATTTCCCAAAGATCCCGAGGCTTTCACCGGGCGTCAGCGCGAACGCGACGCCCCTTACGGCAGGTGCCAGTGATGAGCGGTACCGAACACGTCAGGTCACGAACGTCGAGTAGCGTCACTCATCCTCGGCCTGCTTACGGTACTCAGAACAGGCCCGGCGGCAATGCGGCCGTTAGAGCCTGAAGCACATCCACCCGACCATTCCCGACATTTGAATTGATTGGCTGTGCGTGTGCTGCTGCTCCGGCGCTTCTGGATTGATTCGAAAGTGGATCAACACTGCGCATTGCGGCTGCGAGGCCGGAGATAAAGGGGGTACTGAACGATGTACCCCAAGCCGCTGCATAAGTGGAGAACGGATAAGTCGTGACCACCCCTTCGCCAGGCGCCGCTACCCAGACAAGTTGCGGCCCATAGTTAGAGAAGGTCGAGATCTGGTCGTCATTCGTGGTCGAAGCTACGCCCATCACCGTACCGAGAGCAGCGGGATAGGTGAGGCATTGTCGGCCGTCGTTGCCGGCCGCTGCGACGGAAACGGTCCCGGTCGGTTTGCGAGCGACGAGCGCTCTGGCCACTTCTGGTGAGTAAGAGGCAAGGTGAAAACTCATGTTCAGTACGTTGGCGTGCATCGAAATCGCATAATAGATGCCGCGGAGAATGTCGGACGTGTATCCGGTGCCATCGGCGTTGAAGACCTTGATCGGGAGGATCTTGGCGGTGGGCGCCACCAAATGGATGATCCCTGCCACCATTGTGCCGTGACCGAAGTCGGGTGCGTGTTGCCCGTCCACAACCGCTGCAGTCGATTGATCGACAACCGCAGCGGTCGACTGGTCCACAGCGCCGGATTGGCTGTTCATCCAGATTGGCTGCACGCCATCCACGAAAGGCTGGCTGGAGAGCGAAACATCGAGCGTCTCATCGGCACCTGTACGATTCCGCGTAAAGTCGTATCCGGAGAGAAGGACCGGTTTTAGCACTGGATGGTTAGGATCAACGCCGGTGTCGATTACAGCAACGACACCAGCCCCGGTCGCCGAAGGGTACGTTGCCCTCAAGTCCGCCAATCGGATCTTCTCAGTTGCGGGCTGATCCACATAGCCATGAGGAACGGTTGCTCCGTAATACGGCGTCGGAGTAGTATCTTGAAGCGCAGCCGGTATCGCGGGAGCGCTATCTGCGGTATGGGCAACCAAGTCAGGCTCCACTCCGAGGACACCGAAGGTGTTGGTGAGAATGCTGAGCCCGATTACCGGGTCGAGCGCGTCTGGCGTCGTAATCAAGAAAAGCTGTCCTACCGATCCATCTAGTGCGCCGGCGACGTTGAACCCCGTGAGCAAACTGACGAGCTGAATCACCGACCCGTTGGAAACCCGGACGATGAATCTTCCCGCTGCTTGGGCAGGTATCCCGCAGAGGATGGCTGCCAAGAAGAGCACGAACGAAATCAAGCGCGGCGCACGTGGGCGAAATGTCACAGGCGAACAACGTCTATCCATGCCCAATAAGGGAAATCGTAACCTGGAAAAGTACACCTGATACGCAGTTCTTTCGCCGCTTGATGATTCAGTGCGTAAAGACACGAGCCTTCCTTAGATCCGGATTTCTTGCTACTTACCTACTCGCTATTTAAATACATCCACGAAATTTCCGGACATCAATTACGCTTATAGAAAGACAGAAGCTCCAGAATTCCGGAATTCGGACGATATATCGATCGACCCTAAATTTTCCACGCACTTGCATGTCGTTAATTCTTGCGTACCAACACCAGCAATCTCCCCGACGGCCGCCGAAAGACCAGGAGTTCATATTGGAGTCGCGACTCAATGTGCTTGCTCTTGAATATGGCTATCGTTATCGTTTGGATGTTCGTACAAAAGCTGGGTCCGAGAGAGTCGAATTCGTTCGTACGCTTCGAGAAGCCAGGTTCGTCGGCATCCCTGTTCGGCGAGGCGGTGGTTCGGTCTGCTTTTCCAAAATCAACGCTGACGGTTCGCTGAAGCGCCATTACTGGTAGCGTCCGGCGCCCGTGATTAGGTTTGGCAGCGGCTGGACAAGCGATACGCGGCCTCAATGCTTTGTCGCCTAGCTGGCTACACATCCCCGCTGCGGCGTTAAGCTTACGAGTTAAACCTGTCTGGGTGACGTACGCCGCGTTGCAGGGAAAAGGCTGACGACAATAACGGAAAGTATTGGTAGCGCTAAGGGGAATCGAACCCCTATTTAAGCCTTGAGAGGGCTCCGTCCTAACCGTTAGACGATAGCGCCACAGAGGATCTAGGATTCAGTATAACCGTCGCCCTCTTTCGGTTCCGGCTTGGAGCCGGGGCGCTGAATTGAAAAGCGCTAAAGCGCTACCGGGAGGGGCAGGCCGCATTTGCCGAGCGCCCTTCCGATCAGAAGCAAAGCTTCCGATTCCGGAAGCGACTTCGCAACCGACGTTTCAAGCACCAGCATGCTACGCGCGCGTTCCAACATCTTCTTTTCACGAAATGACAACGGCTTTTCGGTTTGAATCATAATCAAGCCCTTGAAGACTTCCGCGATTTCCAGAAGGCTTCCGCCCTTCATCTTTTCGCAGTTTTCCTTAAACCGATCTTTCCAATCCTGGGCATAGGTGGGACGAACCGCAGCAAGGTAATTGAGTACCCGGCTAATCTCGCTGCACTTCGTCACCTTTCGCAATCCCACGTCCTGGACGTGTGAAAAGGGCACCATCACGGTCATGCTACTCGGCGACAGCCTTAACAGGTAGAACTGCTCCTGTTGACTGCCAAAAGAGCGCAGGCTGATATTCTCAATCGTTCCCACGCCGTGGTTCGGATAAACCACTTTTTCGCCCACTTGAAAGGTCATGCGAGGACCTCTTTCGATTTGAAGTAAGACTGACTTGGTACAGGTCGAATGTTAAACCCATATGAAGGTGCTAGTCAAGTAAAAAAGGCAGTTCCACCCACCGATGGGGAGTGTATGTCCCAGAGTTACTAACCAGCCGCATTTCGGATAGTCTCCCGGCGCGTGCCACTCCTTTCAGGTGCTATTGCCACCATTACACCCGAATAGCCGAGGTACTATCTTTACTGCTAAAGTGCCAATTGACCCGACGCCTCGTCGCGCTCGCCAAATTCGCTCAAGGAGAGTCGACCATTGCGAAAATTGTACCTAATCCTATTCTGCGCGGCTTCGCTGATTGCGGATCAACTTAAGTACCAGAAGCCGTCAAAAGAGATCCTCGACATCCTGAACGCCCCGGCGCCTCCCGTTTTGGCGGTGAACCAGACAAGGACCTATGCCTCGCTCTCGCAGCTGGTCCGGTATCCCTCTATAGCCGAGGTATCCGAACCGATGCTCAGGATTGCCGGCATGCGGATCGATCCGCGCACGAACGGGCTCCATTTGGCGCCGCATAGCCAATCCGTCAAACTCGTGAAGCTTCCGGAGGGCTCACAACAGGAGCTTGCGCTCCCACCCGGCGCACTCGTAAGCGAACTGCGCTGGTCCGATAACGGCGATCATTTTGCGTTCACGAACACAACCGCCCACGGGATCGAACTTTGGCTTGGCGATCCCTCGACCGGCAAGGCGCATAAGGTCTCGGGTGTGGCCGTGAACGCAGTCTTGGGTGATCCCATCGATTGGATGCCCGATAACCGGACGATCCTGGTCAGGGCGGTTCCTCCTGGGACGAGGTCCGGCACCCGAAGAACCGAAAGTGCCGCTCGGCCCCCATGTCCAGGAGAGCGCTGGACACGCTATGGGCGTTGCCACGTATGAGGACCTGCTACAAAATCCGCACGACGAAGATCTTTACGAATACTACGCCACCTCTCAACTGGTTTCGGTAGACACCGCAACCGGCAAAGTCACGCAAGCTCGGAAAGCCGGGCATTCTGGAGGACGTCGACATTTCACCGGATGGCAAAGATCTCCTTGTCACTCGGGAGCACAGGCCCTTCTCCTATTTGCACCCGGCGCGCGAATTTCCGAAAGAAGTTGAGATTTGGGACGCGACGGGCAAGATGATGCACAAAGTGGCGAGCGTACCTTTACCGGAGCGCGTACCGCTGGGTGGTGTGCAGCCCGGTCCCCGTCAATTCCGCTGGATTCCGACGGAATCCGCCGCCGTAATGTGGGTGGAAGCGTTGGATGGCGGCAATCCGAAAGAGAAGGTGCCGCATCGGGATCGGGTCGTTGCCTTGAAAGCTCCGTTCAGTGGCGAACCGGTTGAGGTATTCAAAACCGAGGAGCGCTATTCGGGTATACAGTTCGGCAAAAACTTCGCGTTGATTGAGGACACCGCTCGTATCTCGCGAATTGTCCGGACCTTCAAGATCGACCCCACGAAACAGGACGGCGGTGACGCAAAGCTGATCTGGAGCCGAAACAGTCAGGATCGTTATAAAGATCCGGGCCGGCCGGTGACGAGCAAGGGTACCGTGAACGCCTCGCCATTCCCCGGCGCGCCTGCGTCCGAACGCTCGAGCGGAAGAGGAGGAGAGCTTCTGGAATCAGGGAACTTCATTTTCCTGAATGGAGCCGGTGCTTCGGCCAAAGGCGACCACCCGTTCCTGGATCGCTTCGACCTCGCCACCGGCAAATCAGAGCGCGTCTTTCAATGTCCGGATGACGTTTACGAAACCGTCGAGGCTGTCGTGAGCAACGACGGCAGCAGGTTCATTACGCGCCGGGAAAGCCCTTCCGAGCCGCCGAACTTTTATCTGCACGACGGCACAACGGTGAAAGCTCTCACCGCATTCAAAGATCCGGCGCCGCAACTTCGTAAGATCCAGAAACAGCTGGTCACGTACAAACGGGCGGACGGCGTGCCGCTCTCGATGGAACTCTACCTGCCTCCCGACTACAAGCCCGGAACGAAACTGCCGGCTGTCATGTGGGCCTATCCTCGCGAATACAACGACGCCGCCACGGCAGGCCAAGTCCAAGGCTCGACAAAACGCTTTACTACCATCACGGGCTACTCGGAACTGTTTTTCTTGCTCGATGGCTATGCCGTTCTCGAGAACGCCGCCATGCCGGTTGTGGGAACCATCGACGTGGTCAACAACACCTACGTCGAACAGATCGTTGCAGACGCGAAAGCGGCCATCGATAAGGCTGCGGAGATGGGCGTCGTCGATCCGAACCGCGTCGGCGTGGGTGGCCATAGCTATGGAGCATTCATGACCGCAAACCTGCTGGCCCACTGCCGGTTATTCAAAGCCGGGATTGCCGAGAGCGGAGCGTACAACCGAACCCTTACACCATTTGGGTTTCAGACCGAGCGCCGGTCTTTCTGGGAAGCAAAGGATACTTACCTGAACATGTCACCGTTCGTCTTTGCCAACCAGATCAAAGATCCGATCCTGCTGATTCATGGGGAAGCGGACGACAACTCGGGAACATTTCCCATCCAGAGTGACCGGATGTATCAGGCTCTTCGGGGAAATGGCGCCACGGTTCGGCTTGTCTTCCTACCTGACGAAGCCCATGGCTACAGAGGGAAAGAAACCATCGAACACATCCTTTGGGAAAAGTCACGATGGTTCGACATGTACGTCAAGAACGCACCCGCGACCAACGTATCGGCCGCATCCGGTGGGAATAATTAGTACTCGGGATGGAGGCGAGGAACATTCGTCGCTCGCCTCGAACCGTTTTAGAGGATATTAGCGGACCAGCCTTCGAGGATCGACTTCACTTTCTGGCAGAACTGATCCGCCAGAGCACCGTCGATCAGCCGGTGATCGAACGTCAGAGCCAGGTGGGCCTGGGAGCGAATCGCGATTGCATCGCCGTCAATGACCGCCGGTACCTTCTCGACCGCGCCGACACCGAGGATCGCAACTTGCGGTTGATTGATAACGGGCGTGGCGAAGATGCTGCCGAAGCTCCCGAAGTTTGTGATCGAGAACGTTCCGCCCGCCACTTCATCCGGCTTCAGTTGACGTGAGCGTGCACGCGTCGCGAGATCGACAATCGACCTCTGCAATCCGGCTACGTTCTTTTCGTCGGCGTTCCGGATGACCGGGAACGATCAGACCGCCTTCGAGCGCCACAGCGATTCCGAGATTGATGTCGCGGTAGTAGACGATGTTCTTGCCGTCGATCGAAGCGTTGAAGATCGGGAATGCTCGAAGCGCTTCGGCCGTCGCGGCAGCGACGAACGGCAGGAACGTGAGCGAAAAACCATTCCGAGCCTGGAACTCTGCCTTCGATTTCTCGCGGAGCTTCGCGACCTTCGTCATGTCGACGCGGTGAACAGTCGTGACATGAGCAGAAGTGCGCTTGCTCATGATCATGTGCTCCGCGATCTTCTGGCGCATGGTGCTCATCGGCTCCGTACGCGTTTTCGCCGATTCAGCAACCGGCATCGGCGAAGGCGGCTGTTGCTGGGCGGGAGCCTGCGGCGGCGGTTCCACCGGATACGGACCGGCACTCGTGGCCCTTGGCTCCGGAGGCGGCGCAGCGTAGGTCTTCGCGGCCTGCGACGACATATGAGCTTCTACATCATGTTTGGTGATCCGCCCGCCAACTCCCGTGCCTCGGATCTGCGAAAGGTCGATGTTGTATTCGCGCGCCATCTTCCGGACTAGTGGCGATAGCGGACCTCCGTCTTCGCTTCCATCGGCCTGGTCGCTTGGTGCGGGCGGCGGCTGAGGTGACGGCGTACTTGGATACGGACCCGCGCCGCTCGCCGCAGGAGGACGGTGGCGGCGCGGCTTGTGAAGCGCCCCCGGCGCGTGCCGAAGGTCCCACATCGGCCGGCGACTGAGCTGGTGTCGGAGGTGGAGGGGCGGCGGTGCGGCCGGTTGTGGAGGCGGACGGTGGCGGTGCGGACTGCTGTGCAGCGGGCGCGGCCGCCGGAGCCGCTCCATTCGCTTCCCCGATTCGCGCCACAACAGAGTTGATGGCGACCGTTGTCCCTTCCTGAACCAGGATCTCGCTCAGAACACCTGCAGAAGGTGATGGGATCTCTGTGTCTACCTTGTCCGTAGAGATCTCGAACAAAGGTTCGTCCCGCTCTACCTGCTCGCCCGGCTTCTTCAGCCAACGAGTCAGCGTACCCTCAACAATGCTTTCCCCCATCTGGGGCATTACGACATCAGTCATGCAATCTCCTCGAAACTCTCCTGGGCAAACCGCACTCGGTAGCCGAAAGTCTTCGCAAACGCTTCAGTCACAGCGTTCATCGTGTCCTCACGGCGTTGCCTTTGAACCAAGGCTGCGCAGCGAACACACCGGCTTTGTTAAACCACACGGAACAATATACTTGAAATAGCTCAGATCGGTGTCGACATTCAGCGCGAAGCCGTGCGACGTGATCCAGCGGCTGATGTGGATTCCAATTGCGGCAATCTTCGCGCCTTGAACCCATACTCCTTCGTATCCCTTTTGCGGCAGCCGCTCCGCCTCGACTCCCAGGCGTTGAAAGCGCTTGAATAAGAGCTTCTTCGACACCCCGGAAAAAGGCGTGTACATCGCGCCTCCATTCTCGCAGATCAAAGATCGGATAGCCGACCAACTGACCGGGCCCATGATAAGTCACATCCCCGCCCCGATTGGTTTCAAAAAACTCGATTCCGGTTCGCGCGAGAACATCTGAGCTGGCGAGCAGATGTGCTCATTTCCATTCCGGCCCATCGTAATCACGTGAGGGTGTTCGACGAAAAGAAGGGTGTCCTGTCCCTCGCCCCGCTTCCGTTCCTCCACCAATCTCTCCTGAATCCGCAGGGCGTCTGCGTAACGCATGCGCCCCAGGTCAACGGCTTCGAGAGATCGCTCGCCGTAACTCATGCAGTTTGATTTCTGAGCTTTAGATATTGATCGCCAGACCGTAAACGTTGTTGAACGCTTCGCCGATTGCCTCGTAGATCGTCGGGTGCGCGTGGATCGTCTGCATCATCGATTCCACCGTCGCTTCGGCTTCCATAGCGGTCACCGCTTCCGCAATCAATTCGAATGCTTCCGGCCCGATGATGTGGACGCCCAGAATCTCGCCGAAGGTCTCGTCGGCGATCACCTTCACGAAGCCTTCATGTTTGTCCAGAATGGTCGCTTTGCTATTGCCGACGAACGGAAACTTGCCGACCTTGACCTTGAACCCTTGCGCTTTGGCCTGCGCCTCCGACAACCCGACACTTCCGATGCCGGGATCCGTGTACGTCGCGCCCGGAATGCGGTTGCGGTTGATCGGCCGGATCGGCTTTCCAGCGATGTTGGCCACGGCTACCATGCCCTCTGCGGTTGCGACGTGAGCAAGTTGCGGCGTTCCGGCGACGATATCGCCGATCGCATATAAGCCCGGGCTCAGCCGTTCGCTGCTGGCCGTCCACCACGACAAAGCCCCGATCCAACTGAGCTTTCGTATTCTCGAGACCGATGTTGTCCGTGATCGGCTTGCGCCCCACGGCAACCAGCAGCTTCTCGAACTGCATCTCTTCTTTATTGCCGTTCGCCAGCGTCGCTGTAAGCGACACGCCGTTCGAATCCTTGCGGATGTTTTCGGCTTTCGCACCGGTCTCGATGCGGATACCGGTCTTCTTGAAATGCTTCTCGAGTTCTTTCGAGATCTCCTCATCTTCCACAGGCACCAGCCGCGGCAACATCTCGAGAATGGTTACTTTTGTGCCGAAACGGTTGAAGATGGAGGCGAATTCCACTCCGACCGCGCCCGCTCCGATGATGCCGAGGCTCTTTGGAATCGCCGGCAGATCCAGGATCTCGATATTCGTCAGAATCTGATTCGCATCGGGCTGTAATCCGGGAAGCATGCGCGCTTCGGAACCCGTTGCAAGAATGATGTTCTTCGCTTCGACGGTTTGCGGCCCTTTGTCGGTTTGAACCTCTATCTTTCCGCCGCCCTGCAGACGCGCAAAGCCCTTTGATGACATCGACCTTGTTCTTGCGCATCAGGAACTCGATGCCCTTCGAGTGCTTGGTCACAATCTTGTTCTTCCGATCCATTACCTTCGGAAATTCAAGCTGTGGGTCTTTACACTGAATGCCCTGCGCGCCGGGATTCTTGAAGTAGTCCCAGACGTCCGCCGTGTGAAGGAGCGCTTTCGTCGGAATACAGCCGACCAGGAGGCAGGTGCCGCCCAATCTCGGCTGTTTCTCGATCATCGCTGTTTTCAAACCATACTGACCGGCCCGAACCGCCGCCGAATAGCCGCCCGGACCGCTTCCAATCACCACGACGTCGTATGTCATTTTCTCTTTCAGTTTAACATTCGGGCCTTATTTTTCATCGGTTTCCAAAGGCATGAGAGATGCAGCGCAAGCACGCCAGCCCGAGAGAAACGTAGCGGCTCAGCCGGTACGTATCATGGGTAAGAGCTATGCGTTCAGTTTCCGCCGCGGCGCTGATTTTGCTCGGCGCCTTCGGGAGCGCCGCTCAGAATGCCGGTCCCGCAAAATCTGCGAAAAAAGAGCCGCCTCCAGGCGTCATCCACACCATCACGGTCAAAGGAAATCACCTCTATCCGGCGTCCGGCATCATTCGGGAAACCGGCTTGAAACCGGGCGAACGGGCGACCGCGGCCACCATCGAGGCGGCGCGAACGAAGCTGCTCGGGACCGAGTTATTCAACAACGTCTCGGACGAATACAAATTCAGCAGCGGCACTCCACCCGCTTACGATGTGACATTCGAGGTGACGGAGAACGAACAACTGTTCCCCATGCGATTTGAGCGTTTAGGCGTTCCTCCGGAGACCATCCGGCAATATCTGCAAGAGCACGTGCCGTTGTACTCCGACCGGATTCCGGGCACGCAGGGTGTGTTGAACAGGTACTCGGCAGCAATCGCAGGAACTCGTCGCCAAGACCAACCCCGCCACTAAGGTCAAGGCTCAAGTCTCGAACGATGACCCGAACGGACTCACCGTACTTTTCACGACGAATGCGTCCCGCACCGACCATCTCACAGGTTCAGGTCAGCGGCAATCAGGCGGTGGATTCGGGAACCATCCTGCGAGCGGTAAACCTGGTGGCCGTGGGTGTTCCCCTTTCGGACGCGCGCTTGCAGATGATTCTCGACAAGGCGATCAAGCCGCTCTACGCGGCAAAAGGCTACGCGGCAGTTACTTTTCCGAAGATCGAGACTGAACCGTCGACCTCCAACTTAGGAGTTGTCGTCAAAGTGGAAATCAAAGAAGGCCCGCTCTTCAAATTCGGGAGCATCCGGTTCCGCGGGAACGGAATGGACCAGGAAGAAATCCGATCCAACATCCCGTTCAAGCCCGGCCAGACCTTCAACGGTGAGCGGGTCGAGAACTTTCGCATCGATCTGATCCATCGCATGAAGCGCCGTGGCTTGCTGGATGCAAACATCACGGCAGAAACAGAACCGGACGACACCAAACGCGCGGTGAACGTGGTTTACAACGTCACGCCCGGAGCTGTTTACAACTTTCAGAAGCTCGACATTCGTGGCCTGGACATCAACACTGAACCTGCGATCGCGAAGCTATGGGGAGAAAAGCCCGGAACGCCATTCAATCCGGACTATCCGGAGTTCTTCCTTAAGCGTGTGAAAGAGCAAGGCATCCTGGACAACCTGGCCGAAACCAAATCCGACTACTCGTCCGACCCGTCAAGCCATAACGTTACGGTGTACCTGACGTTTAAAGGCGGAGAATCGAAGACGGAAGACGAACGGAAGAAAAAAGAAGAAGAAGAGCGCCGGGGACGGTAGTCTCCGCTATCCTCAGCGACTTCAAGCCCACACATCCCCGACTGACAAGGAAAACGCCTCCCAGCGCGCGTTGGACGGAACTTCTGGCGGTGAAATCTCGTCTCGATCGATCATGATCAGCGTGAGACAGGATGTCCGCTACTGTCTTCGCGGTTTTCGGAAACAGCCTGGCTTCGTCGCAATGGCTATCCTCGCGCCTTGGGTCTCGGCATAGGATCCGCAACCGCCATCTTCAGCGTCGTCGAGAACGTGCTGCTCGAGCCGTTTCCCTATCGTCAGGCCGACCGCATCCTCACGGTGCAAATCCACGACGTGAAACGCAGTCAGCCGGGCGGACGCGGCGCATACACCACGCCGGAATTCGTCGAGCTTCGTCGCCACACGCAAACTCTTGATGACATCGTAGGCATTAATAACGCTGGACGTTCTCTACACAACACGCGAAGGCACGGAGCGTTTGCAAGGCGTCCGAGTCACGTCCAATACCTTCAATTTCCTCGGCATCCCTCCCATGCGAGGGCGCGCGCTCCTTCCGGAAGACGGCAAGAGCGGCGCTCTGCCCGTTTTCGTCATGAGCTACAAGATGTGGGTCAAGTACTGCAATCAGGATCCGCAAGTACTCGGTAAAACATTTCTCTTCAATAACGAACAGCGCACGTTGATCGGCATCATGCCGCCGCGGTTTACTTATTTCGGCGGCGACATCTGGTATCCGCACGATCCCGACCTTGCCGAGCCCGATGCGGATCGTAGCTTCTTCTTTCTTCAAGGCCGCCGGAAAGCCTGGCGCGACTCTTCGCGACGTCGAACACGAGTTTGAAATCGTCGCGCACCGGCTCGCGAAAACCTACCCCGATCGCTATCCCGAGAAGTTCAACATCTACAGTTCAGAACCTGACGGACATGGTTGTTGGCCGCTTCCGAAACACTCTGCTGACGCTCCTTGCGGCAGTGGCGCTGCTTCTGTTCATTGGCTGCACCAATGTGGCGAACATGCTGCTCGCTCGCGCCACTTCGCGCGAAAAAGAGATCGCCGTCCGTTCCGCCTTAGGCGCCACGCGTTGGCGCATCGCACGCCAGATGCTGGTCGAAAGCGCACTTCTTGACCAGCGGCGGGCTTGTCCTCGGCTGCGTTCTCGCCTATGCCGGAGTGAAAGCCCTCGTCAGGATGATCCCGCGACAACACGATCCCCTCGGAAGCCGTTATCACTCTGAACTGGCGCGTTCTGTTGTTCAGTCTCGGCGTCGCGGCGCTGACCACGATCCTCGCGGGCCTGGTCCCCGCCGCCCGTGCCGCCCGCAAGCAGCTTGCCGAACCCTTGAAGGATTCCGGCAAAGGCGTCAGCGGCGGCTTTCGCCATGCCGGACTTCGCAAGCTTCTGGTCGTCGGCGAGATTGCGTTGTCTTTGATTCTGCTCGCCGGAGCCGGCCTTCTCATGCGAACCCTGGTGGCGCTGCAAACGGTCGATCTCGGTCTCAACCCAGACAACATCCTCGTCATTCGGCTCCCGCTTCCCAAAGCACATTACAAGACCGCAGTTCAGATTCAGCACTTCTACAATCAGCTTCTGCGGCGGCTGAAGAACTGTGCCGGGCGTCGTCGCCGCATCGGAAACGAGCACACTTCCACCCTATGGCGGCATCGGAAGCGAAGCGGACGTGCCCGGAAAAACACACGCCGAGAAATGGCGGGCCATTTATCAGCTCTGCAGCGAAGGGTACTTCCCGACGGTCGGCTTGAAACTGCTGCGAGGCAGAGTACTGACGGAGGAGGAGGTATCCGATCGTCGCCACGTTGCCGTCGTCAACCAGACCCTGGTGAAAAACTTCTTCGGGAAAGAAGACCCAATCGGCCGCGCAGTCACGCTGAAGGACCTCGCGAAAGCTACCGACCCCGTCAAAGATCCTTCCTTTACGATCGTCGGGGTTATCAGCGACGCCAAGAATCAGGGTCTCCAGGACCCGGTTCTCCCGGAAGTCTTCATTCCCTACACGCTGACCGGATCCTACGAACGCGGCATTCTCGTACGAACCTCTTCCGATCCGCTCCTGCTGCAAAATGCGGTACGCCGGGAAATCTGGGCGATCGACCGCGGCGTGGCGCTGACACTCACGGGAACGCTGAAAGGCTATCTGAAATCGTTTTCGTACTCGGGACCGCAGTTTGCCCTGACCATCCTGTCGATCTTCGCCGGCATCGGCTTGATCCTCGTCGCCATCGGGACGTACAGCATCCTGTCCTACACCGTCTCTCAACAGACCCATGAGATTGGCATTCGCATGGCGCTCGGCGCCGCGGTAGCCAAGCGTCTTTTGGATGGTGCTTCGGGCGGGCGGAACCCTGATCGCGATTGGTGTCGCTGTCGGTCTGATTGCAAGCCTGTTTCTCAATCGGCTGATCGCGAATCAGCTATGGGGTGTGCAGCCGCATGACCCGCTGACCATGATGACGGTCATCCTGCTCATCCTGACGATCGGAACGCTCGCCTGTACCGTTCCTGCCAAACGAGCCACCGGTGTCGAACCGTCCGAGGCTCTTCGTTACGAGTAGCAGAGCTTCGAGTCGCTCGAGATCAGAAGTTGACTTTGAGACCAAACTGCAGATCACGCGAGCTGTTCGCCATGGCAGTGACAACTCCAAACGACTGTGAAGTGATGGTTCCGTTTGGCGCGGCAAACTGCGGATGATTGAACAGGTTGTAAAACTCAGACCGGAATTGAGTAGTGATCCTGTGGTCACGGATGCTCGTCGAAAAAATCTTTGCAAGTACAGCGTCGACGTTCTTCGTCGGGTCGGTGCGCACGTCCGGAAGGAACGGGCCTACCGTTCCATAGGTATACGTAGGCGCTACTGTGAATTTGCTTGTGTCGAACCATTGAGCGATTGTCGGATTACTCAAGGCTGCACTCGTTCCGTTGTTTACCGCCGTGCGGCTGATCGCTATGGGGAAGCCGCTCTGTATCGTGATGATCCCGTTTAAATTCCATCCGCCCAGGACGAAGTTCACGACCGGATTCGTTGACTTGCCGTAAGCGCGGTCGTGTCCGAACGGAATATTCCAAACGCCGTTGAATCGGAATTGATTGGGCGCATCGAATGCAGACAGGCTCTTCTCTAATCGCCTGTTGTAGAAATCGTTGGGGGTGCGAACGTCGTCAATGGCTTTTGCTCGTGTATAGTTCATTTGGAACGTAAGCGAACTCGAAAGCCGCCGCTCCAGCGAAATCGTTCCCGCCTCATAGGTCGAATTCCCTGCCGGAACAAAGACCTGCGAAATGGCGGTGTACTGCGGGAATCGGCAGTAGAAGCTGCTGTCTGGTGGTTGTGCGCGCAGCGAGTGTTGTGCCGTTGTTGATCAGGCCGAAAAACGGATTGGGCAAGGAATCGTTCAGGCGCGAGCCCAAAGCGAGGTATTGATCGGGCAGTTGGTTGATATTCCAACTCACCGGAAGCCGGGTGCTCTTGCTGCCCCAGTAGTGTGCATCCAGAATGACGCCCCACAACAGCTCCCGTTGAACGCCAAAGACTCCAGGTCTGAGAGTATCCATTGCGAAACGCATAGGTCGGGCGCCGCAATACTGGATCCGACGTTCGCCAGCGGATCGCGATCGTTCAGCGCAGGCAGGATTCCGGTAGGGAAAGGATTGCTGATCGTGTTGAACGGAGTGATGTTCCCGTCGAGCGATGTCACCATGGTGGTGGTGCGGACAGCTTCCACAGCGCCGTTTCCATTGCCTTGAATGTTTCTGGGAAGGAAAAAGATGCCGTACCCGCCTCGAATGACGGTTTTCTTATCCCAGCTATAAGCCAATCCCACACGCGGCCCGAAATTCAGATAATCGGTGGCCTGTTGATTCGCAGGATTTCCCTGCCCGATCCATTGCAAAGCACCAGTGACCTGGGGAAGCCCGGCGGCAGCATACAGAGGATTCGTGGCAGCCGGATCGAAATAAGCAAGCCGGTTGTACTTCTCGCGATCGCCTACTCCCAGTTCCCATCGGAGCCCCAAGTTGATGGTCAGCTTATCGGTCGCTTTCCAGTCGTCCTGCACGTAGGCGGCATAGTAGAGGCCTTGGGTCGAAATCGGATTGATTGCGTTGATGCTTCCGGTCGTGACATCACCCAGAAGAAACGACGCAAGGCCATATCCGCTGGTTGTGCTCGATTGGACGGCATTGGGACCTTGCGTATAGGCGCGTGTAAATCCGTATGTGCCTGTTACCGAGGGATTCTGCCCTTCGTTGAAGTCGAGGACACGCCAGTCGCCGCCGAATTTCAAACTGTGCTTGCCATGCTGCCAACTGACGCTGCCGAGAGTCGCCCATACGTTGCGGGGTTGGAACTGCAGAAACGAGTCGCCGCCGTTCGAGGTTCCGGTGATGTCGCCGATGTTGAATACGGGGAAATATGTTCCGAGAGACGCGAGCGACGCGGGAAGCCCTAAATTCGTCAGATCGAATCCCTGCGAACGGCCGTACTGATACGCCAGTGCTCTGCTGAATGAGGTCTGTACATCACCAACCAGCGTTGGCGAGAACACGTGCGTCAGATCGGCCACCGCCTGCGTGTAGTGATCCGTCGTATTGCGCCCGCCGCCGGCAGGTAAGGGAAGCGTACCGGGAACCTGACGTACATCCTCCTGGCGCGAGAACCGCACGAACATTCGACGTGTTGTCCGTGAAATTCGCGTCTGTGCGAACGTCGTACTTATTGCTGTTTAGGGTGGAGTTGTCTGAGAAAAAATAATTGTTCTGGCCCGTGCCCGGGTCACCCGGCAAATTCGCAAGCGGATAATATCGCAACACATTCAGAGAAACAGCGTTAAGCCGGTTGGTCGGGATCACGTTCCCGGCAAAGGGCGAACGTTGCCGTGTGCCGTTGGGCAGGTTCACCAGGGTGGAAGGATCGTAGATCGTGATCGGCGTTCCGTTGCCTGTTGTAGTCTGCGAGAAGTTCCCGACCCTCTGCAGCGCCGTAGGGACGCTGGAGATTGAGGTCTGTGGATAACCTTGTCGCAGACCTTCGAAATCGCCGAAGGCGAACCACTTGGTTTTGATGATCGGGCCTCCGACATTTCCTCCGAATTGATGACGCTGGAACGACGGAAGGGGGCGACCGCTTCGGTTGTTGAACCAATTGTTGGCGTCGAGCACGCTGTGACGTTCAAAATCGTATGCCACACCGTGGTAGTCGCTCGTGCCCGACTTGGTGACCAGATTCACGATGCCGCCGGAAGTACGTCCGAACTGGGCATCGAAGCTTTGCGCCTGGACCTTGAATTCCTGAACTGAATCGACTGGCGGATTGATAATGACGCGATTGATGTCGGGAGTAATATCCGGTGCACCGTCAATCAGGATCTCTTGTGAACCGGACCGGCCGCCTCCAACGTTGAAATCGGATTTGAAGAAGTTTCTTCCGACATCGTTTCCGCCTGCATTACCGAAGTTCGAACCGAGGATCACGCCCGGCGTCAGGGCGACCAAGGCCAGCGGATCTCGAATATTCAGCGGGAGATTCTCGATGCTACGCGTTGTGACCACCTGGCCGATGGTGGCCGATTCGGTCTCGAGAGGCGGGGGAGCGGAGGTGATTGTGATCTCTTCGTTCACTTGTCCCGACATCAGCTCGATGTTCAATTCGAAACTCTGGGCCACCTGCAGCGTGATCGGCCCTTGAGAGAATCGCTTGAAACCCGGAACCGAGCAACTGACCTGGTACGGCGCCGGCGGCAGAGTGGGAAATCGATAGATGCCCTCGTCGTTACTGGTCGTCGAGTAGGACGTTTTGGTCGACAGGTTCGTGGCGGTCAATCGTACTCCGGGAACCACGGCACCAGAAGGATCTTTCACGGTCCCAGAAATCTGGGCGTTGAACGATTGTGCGTTCAGAATCCCACATGCGAAACCAAGCAAAGTCGACCAGGACAAAGCTGGGCAGAATAGATACGGCCAAGCGAATGAGATGGCGTGCCACGTTGATGCTCCTCGGAAAGACGATCTGGGGTCAATCTTCAATGGCTTCGGCCGGCTCTTCCGGCAAGTTTCTGCGTGTTTGTTACCGTTGTTACGCAGAAGAATCAACTGCTTGCGGCCTTGCCCGGCGTCTGCAGCCATTCGGATATAAGATGAGTCCGTTCCATCCATGAAGGAAGTTTCGCTGCTATCGCAGCCATCAACGTCGAGCGCAGAGGCCGTTCCTGCTGAGCGTCGGTCTGGTGCTCGCTAGTAAAACGTTCGGGAAAACACCGGCACTGCGAACGTTGCTCGAGTATCTGTGGCGTCAGAGGGATTTCGCGATCAGCGAGTACGCGATCGCTACCGAAGCCCTTGGACGATCGCCTTCGTTTGATCCCCGTATCGATGCGACCGTTCGTGTCCAGATATCCCGTCTTCGCCAGCGTCTCGAGAAGTTTTACGAGGAAGAGGGCCGCAATTCTCCCGAACGCCTGATCATCCCACTGGGCTCACATCGAGTCGAGTTGGAGTCTTACCTTCGGCGGTCGCATCAGGAACTTGAACCGGCCGTACTCCTTTGCCGGCACAACTGTCGGTTGATCCGAGCGGCGGCGCACGGTGGCGGCGCTGGCTGCCCGGCTTTTCTGCCCTGCTTCTGATGCTTTGTCTTATTGAAGCGACCATGCTCTACGCGCACCAGCGCGACAGCGGCCGCCAAGCCGCAGGGAACTCTGCGGATGGGTATGGAAGCGATTCTTCAGCAATGGCCGCCGGACTCGCATGATTCTGCCCACACCGGTCTTCTTCTCTTTTAAGCGTTCCGACCAGAATCCCGATGCCACCGTGATGTTCCGCGACACGGAGGTAAACGAGTTCTCTCAGGGCCCTTTATCTTCCGCCTATCGACTCGTGCATGGTCAGTTGGGTGAACCGAATCTCTCGGAAAGCTACACCGTTACTTCAGACACGTTCGCATCGGTCGAACTCGTGCGCTACCTGGACCGGGCAGGAGTGGGCACTTCGATTACAAGTAGTGCCGACGCTCCGCTCGAAGCGCTCGATAGCGAAAATGTAATCGCCCTCGGCACCTGGGGCACGTTGACGCCGCTTAAACCCTACCTGCAGCGTATGAATTTCGAGCTCGGACCTCACGAAAACTACGTTGTGAATCGGCATCCAAACCCTGGCGAAGCAGCTCGCATCTCCGGTGTCACGGAATCTCCGGACCGCAGCATCTGGCCGGGCGTGGTGGCCTTTCTTCCGGGCTCCTCCGCCAACACCAGATTGCTGATCCTGGCTTCGCGTCATACGTCCGCACTGGTCTCCTTTCTGACAAGCACCCATGGCTTGGAACTTTTGGAAACATGTGGAGGCAGAAGGGATCTCCCGAATTTTTGAAGTGGTTGTGGATTCGGAGATGGGCGGCCGGGGTCTTGTCCGTTTCTGGCCGGTTGCGCTCCATCCCTATGAGAAGAGGCCGTAACAAGCCGCGAGGAAACGTGCAGTAACTTTCTCCGTCCGGTCTGAACATCGAAGATGATGGTTTCGCATGCGGACAACTTTCCTTTCTCTGCACCTTCTTTGCCTTAGCCGCCATGCCGGTTTCGGCACAATCGAGCACTGATCTGCTGGTCTACGGCGGAACTGCGGGAGGCGTAATTACCGCCGTCTCCGCGGCCCGCGAAGGACTCAAAGTGATCCTCCTTGAACCTGGACGCCACCTGGGCGGCATGGCGACGGGCGGGCTCTCGCGCACCGATTTCGGGAAGAAAGAGGTGATCGGCGGCTACGCGGAGGAATTCTATTTCCGTGTCGGTGCGAAATACGACATGGCGCGATTCGCCCAAGGGCTTGGCCTGGTATTACGAACCACGCCTTGGGGAGCAGGTATTCACCGACATGCTCCGCGAAGCCAAAGTGGAGGTCCTTTTCAACCACAGGCTCCGTGAATCGAACGGTGTCGTCAAATCCGGCGACAAGGTCGTCTCGATCGCGACCGAAGATGGCACCACCTATCAGGCGAAGATCTTTGCCGATTGTTCCTATGAAGGCGACCTGATGGCTCAAGCGAAGGTGACCTACACGTGGGGACGCGAGTCCAGTTCGCAATATGGCGAGAGTCTTGCCGGCGTTCGCGATCGTACACCGTTCCATCAGTTTCTGGTGCCGATCAGCGCGAAAGACAGCAACGGCCGCGTTCTTCCCGAAGTGTCGACGGAGCCCAAGGGACCCACCGGCTCGGCAGACAAGAAGGTACAGGCCTATAACTTCCGCATGATCCTGACGGACGTACCGGCAAATCGGATTGCCTTTCCCAAGCCGCCGGACTACGACCCGCACCGGTATGAGCTCCTGTCCCGCCTGTTGGCCGCGAATACGAAGAAACTCGGCCGCGCACCCGATGCTGCGCGAAGTCTCGCTGATTGCCCGAATCCCGAACGGCAAAGCCGACTTCAACAACAACGGACCATTTTCGACCGACTACATCGGCAAAAGCTGGGATTACCCGAACGCCTCCTACGCCAAACGCAAAGCAGATTTGGGACGACCACATCAACTACACCAAAGGCTTTTTCTACTTCCTGGCACATGACGCGAGCGTGAACAAAGAACTGCGGGACGAAACAAACGCGTGGGGCTTAGCGAAAGACGAATATACGGATTCGAACGGTTGGCCTCATCAGCTCTACATTCGCGAGGCGCGCCGAATGGTCAGCGATTTCGTCATGTCTCAAAAAGATGTTCAGACGGACCTCACGAAGCCTGATCCCATCGGCATGGGTTCGTATAACAGCGACTCTCACAACGTACAGCGCATCATCGACGAAAACGGTAACGTTCAGAACGAAGGCGACATGCAGGTGGCTGTTAAGCCCTACCAGATCCCTTATCGTGTTTTGATTCCGAAGCGCAACGAAGCGACAAATCTTCTGGTACCCGTCTGTTTTTCAGCGAGCCACGTCGCTTACTCGTCCGGGCGAATGGAACCGCAGTACATGATCATCGGACAAGCGGCAGGCGTCGCCGCCGCCATGAGCATCCGCGCGAATCGCCCGGTTCAGGACGTCGACACGAAGCAACTGACGCAGAAACTCGTGGAGCAAGGCGCCGTGATGGAGTATCATCCGGCGCCCCCGACCCCGCCCTCGATCCGCAGTTTCTTCGGCGAGCTTACGAAGGGAGTCACCTATTCGCCCGAGTTCTTCGGGACGCGGTAGAACTCCTACGGCTTCTTATATATTCTCGCCGGCCTTCATGACGAAAGCGACATGGCGAACGGCCGAAATGTCCTCGAGCGGGTTCCCTTCAACGGCAATGATGTCCGCGTCGAAGCCGGGAGCAATGGTGCCGATACTTTTGCCTAAACCTAGCGACTCTGCCGCCACAGAAGTTCCGCTCAACAGCGCATTCGCGGGCGTTTCGCCGCCATCCTTTACCCGATAGATAAACTCTTCCGCATTGCGCCCGTGAGCGCCCGCGACCGCATCCGTGCCAAGAACAATCTTCACGTTCAGTTTGCGAGCGCGGCGAAGAACGTCAGCGGTCGGGGCAAGTCCCTTCTCGAGCGTTGCCGCGGTGGCAGGCGTGAAATTGAACTTCGGCAGGCGTTCGAGATAGTTGTGTAAGCACCAGAAAATTAGGATCGAAATACGTGCCACGTTGCGCCATCAGCGCGAGGGTTTCATCCGTTGTGAAGTTCGCCGTGTTCGATGGAAGTGCAGCCTGCCAGAACCGATGCGCGTACTCCCTGGTCGCTGATGGCGTGAACGAGAGTGCGCAACCCTTGCGCCTTGGCTTCACCACAAGTCGCTTGAATCTGTTCATCCGTCATTGTCTGAGCGCCGCCCGACTCCGAGGCCGGACGTAGCGAAAAGCTTAATTAAGTCGGCCCCTTCCGCCTTCGTCTGGCGTACCAAAGCTCGCAGAGCTTCGGGATCGCCGGAGTCCTTATTGATCTGCCGCAATGAAGTGAGGATGCGTGGACCCGGAAGATCACCAGATTGCGATGCGGTCACGAACAGGCCCATCGGCGCGAGAGCCCACGCTCTGGACGGTCGTGAAGCCGCCTTGCAAAGTGAGCCAGGCATTTTCGGCATCGAACAGGACGACTTCTTCGGGCTTGTCCGTACCGGGCTTGGCAAGTTTGCCGTCCTTTCCAAAATGCCAATCCAGATGGACGTGCGTATCGATCCAGCCGGGCAGCGACGGTCAGCCTTCCTAATTCGATGTCGGCAGGTCCGCGCCGCCGTCAGCGACACTCTGGATCCTGCCGCCGGAGATTGTGATGAGCTTATCCTTCGCCTCGCCACCTCTTCCGTCCAGAAGAGGGCCCTGCGTGGATCACGGTAGTTTGAGCGATCGCAAGACAGGCAGCGAGAAAGGGAACCGAATAAACCGAGTCTGATATTCACCTTCTTGCATTAAACCGCGTGGGTGCATCGGAGGCGGTGGGGCCGGATATCAGACATCCGTACGGTTCAGCAGATAGGCAAGCCCGCCGGCTCGAAACCATCGATACCCATAGGCTTCGATCAGGATGCAATGCTTGCCTGAGTCGTCGGCCGTACTGTGCTCGGCGGAGAGCAGATTGATCAATCGTTTGCTATCTGTTCCTTCTAAACCGACGTCCAACCGTACCTCGCGCGGCACAGCACTGAAATTATGGAGGAAGTACAACGGAATTGTTACGCCAGTCGTAGCGGAGTGCAAGGATATCGGGCGCCGTCTTGAGTACGACGAAATCACCCCAGCCGATCTCGGGCACCTCCTTCCGCATGCGAATAATTCGCTCCATCCAGTTCATCAGTGAGTCAGGATCACGTCGCTGGTCGGCAACATTCACGTGCTGGTAACCATAAGCGCCACCGCTGATCACCGGCACAGCGGGTTTCTCCGCTTTGGTAAATCCGCCGTGCGGTTCAGTTGACCATTGCATCGGCGTGCGCGCGCAAGTTCGCTCGGGAAGTCTAAGATCGTCCCCCATCCCGATCTCGTCGCCGTAACGGATCACAGGCGTTCCGGGCAGAGTCATCATCAGGCTGTAGGCCAGTTCCAATCGGCGACGATCACCCTGCAGCATGGGCGCCAGACGGCGGCGAATGCCGCGATCGTAGAGTTGCATGTCGCCGTCGGGAGCAAAGGCGGCGAACGTCTGTTGACGCTGTTCGTCGGTCAGGCGCCCCAGGTCGAGTTCATCGTGATTCCTGAGGAACTGGCCCCATTGCGCCGTGCCGGGCCGCGGCTTGGTGGCTTTCAGCGCCTTGATCAAAGGACGGGTGTCACTGGACGCGAGCGCGTAAAAGAGATTCTGGTTCACCTGGAAGTTGAACATCATCTGCAAACGTTCGCCATCTTTGCCGAAGTACTCCATGTCGGTTTCGGGAAGAACATTTGCCTCCGCGAGGATGATGGCGTCACCCTGTCGCCAAGTAACAAACTCACGAAGAGAGCGGAGCATCTCGTACTGCTCCTTGGGATTCTCGAGCGTCGGCCCCTTCTCCGCGATTACGAACGGAACAGCGTCCATGCGAAATCCCGAGACACCTAACTGGATCCAGAAGCCCATGATCTTCAGGATCTCGGCCTGTACTTCCGGATGAGAGGTATTCAGGTCCGGCTGGAATTCGTAAAAACGATGGAAGTAGTAAGCTTTAGCCTCGGCGTCTGTAGGTCCAGGTTGACTTCTGAACTCCCGGAAACACGACACCTTTCGGCGGCATCCTTTGGCTTCTTCTTGGACCAGACATACCAATCGCGATACTTGGAATCCGGGCTCCGCCATGCATCGAGAAACCAGGGATGTTGATCAGACGTGTGGTTTACTACCAGGTCAATCAGCACGCGTATACCGCGCTGCTGGCATCCGTGAGTAAACTCGACGAAATCGCCCAGCGTTCCGTAGGCGGGATTGACGCCATAATAATCGCTGACATCGTATCCGCCGTCGCGCCCGGCGAAGGCTGGAACGGCATCAGCCAGACGGCAGTGATGCCCAGACCGTGCAGATAGTCCAGGCGTCGCATCAATCCTTTGAAATCGCCTATGCCGTCGCCATCCGCATCCATGTAAGTCGATACAGAAAGGCAATAGACGATGGCGTTCTTATACCAAAGGTCGTTGATCAATTCGGCTCCGAAGCGGGGACACATTGTGTAGCCCGTTACTCGTTCGAAGCAACTTCGGCCCAGCCCAATCTGACCCTTGAACGTTGTACGAAAAGATCCCCGCCGCTCTGCTACATTATGCCGCTTGGGCGGGAGAGATGCGCCGTTAACCTGCGTACTGGGAGTATGGGGAATGCTACCGAGTGTCAGGAGGTAATGTCCGCCGAAGGAGAAGGCCCGCGACGACCTCCTCCATGGCGGGCTTTCGGGGCCGGTTTAGAAGAACACTCGAAGCCCAAACTCCATGTTGCGAGGCGTATTGGCTTGCGTTGTGATCTTACCGAAGTTCGTGAGATTATTGATGCTCAGGTTGGTAGTGCTGTTCGTTGATGTACCAACGGGATCACCCAACTGCACGTGATTGAGCACATTCGTGATCTGGAAGCTTAACGTCGCGCCGACTCGGCCTTCTTTCCAGATTCCGATGTTCTTGAGAGCCTGGCCATCCAGATTCCAGGTACCCTGTCCTCTTATGTTGCCGTAGCCGCCACAGCTTGTGTCGTAACCGAGAACGCATGGCCGGAACAGGCTGGCGACATTGGCCGGATCGGCAAAAAGGTTGACACCGGTTGAATTATTGGTACCGACTCCATTGGAGCCTTTCACATTGTAGTGAGCGCTGGTGCCACCGCTGTAGTATTGTCCCGTAGAAACGGCGTACTCGCCATAGGAGCTGATGCCGCTCGAACTCGATTCCCCGAACGCCTGGCACGCGTTTGTGCATAACCCGCCTTCGGTATAAGTGATGCCTCTCGGCGGACCGCTCTGAGCAGTGAACAACGGAGATATGGTCCATCCCCCGAGCAGGTGGCCGAGCACACCTTTCTGCGTCTTGAAGAAGGGAGGTTGATACGTAATTGCCAGATTATGAATGAGCCTGATATCAAAGCTATTCGGTCCGTAGTTCGCGCCTACGTTGAAAGCGTCAAGTTGAGTGAATGAAGAACTTGCCTGTGTTACCGCGGTTGTGCCGAGTGCGCGACCCCAGGTGAGATTCGAAACGATGCTGGCTCCGTGGTAATCTCGTGCACGCCAGGTCACAAACAAAGCGTTGTAGTTACCATATCCGTTGCTGGTGATCAGCCCGGTCGATGACATCTGATTCGTATCGATCATGGTGTTGCCCAGAGCCCATGACGGGCGCGGCGTTCATCGTCTTCCAAAGGTTTGAGACTTGAGTGTTCTTAAAATTGGAAGCCGCGACAGACACCAGCTTCGCGGTACAACTGGCAGAACCCCGGCAGTAGCTTGAGTTGGCACCGCCCAGAGCCGCCTCAAAGAAAGGTTGAACGGGAACAGCAGCGTTGGCCGCGAAGTTATTGGCAGAGAGTGCAAAGTAAGTCGCCGCGTACGCCTGCGCGAACGTCTGACCGCCCAACGTGGTCATGTAAGGCACAGAGTCAAGGTTCACTTCACCCATCTCGTTCTTGATGATGCGTCCGATATAGCCGACCTCAAGCGTGTTATGGGTACCGATTGCTCTCTGGATCGAGAAGGTGAAATTGTCTGTTTTCTCGGGCCGGACGTTTGGATCAAGCGAGCTTGGATCTTGAGCGTAAGCTCCGTTCACGCCTGGGAAGAATGGCTGCGCGAGAGTCTGAGTGGCGGCCGGAAGCGGCGCGGTGTTGCCGTCCGTACCGATACGGAACGCCGTGTTCGGAGTCACATTCCCGCTTCCGAGACACTGGCCGTTGCTTGATGCACCGAGGCAACTGACCGCCTGAAGGAGTCCCGGCCCGAGAAGCGGCACGAGTACAAGGTTGACCCCGTTCAAACGTCCATAGATTCTGCCGTAACCGCCACGGATAACGGTTTTGCCGTCCCCAAACAGCTTACCCAGCATGCCGCTGCTGTATTTGGGATTCCAAGCCAAAGCCGCTCGCGGGCTCCATTGATTCCAAACGGGATTAAACGGATACTTACGGCCAGTGTTTCTGATGGTTTCATAGCCGAGGGTCGGATTGTAGACCTGTCCGGCGAGAGCCGCAGCTTTGCGCTTGGCAAGATAGCTTGCCTGGTCCACGACGGCGCCGCTTTGATCCACCAGCATGACCTGGTTGCCATTGAGTTCGTAAGGCGGCATCTCTAACGCATAGGAGAGACCATAGGTCAGAGTGAGCGACGGCTTCAGGTGCCATGAGTCGCTGATATAGAGGTTGTAAGTTGGAATGACGCTTCGTTCATATGCCACACTGCCAACCGGTTGCAATTGCAGATTTGCTCCCGATCGCGTGTAGTTTACCTGTGGCTGGCTGACGATTCCAAAGACTTCCGACGCCAGATTCTGGTAATTGCTGTATTGACTGGACGGCACGGCAGAGGGGTAGTTATAGCCGTTGAAGCTCAGTCCGTTGCTGCCGACCTGGTAAACGATCGCATTGTTCACGCCATTGCCGTTGTCCGTCCGCATGTGGAAGTCGTAATTTCGTTGATACAGACCTCCGAACTGGATGATGTGGCTGCCCTTGATCATGGTCAGGTCGTCCTTCAGCATGTGGTCCTGTCCGTCCCAGAAGCGCTGACGCACACTTTGTGTGTTGATGTTGTACGGAATCAGCGCGCTGGTGCTCTCCGATGATGTGGAACTCGCGCCAGGCGCGATCTCAACAGCTCCCCCTAATCCGGCCAATTGCGGAGGAGCATTCACGCTTCCCCATTGCCAGAAGTTTCGGGTATAGCTCCATGTAAAGGTATTTGTCGCAGAAGGAGACAGCACGGTCGTCAGACCTGCCACGTACATGGATGGAACCTGGTCACGAGGAGCGATGGCCGTGGGCTGGCCCAGCACATCGCCCGGCAAGCGCTCCGCCAATATCAACCTGATTGTTGGTCAGGTTAACCAGCTTCATGGAACGGTAGCTGCCCATGAACTTCCATTTGTCGCCGAAGTCATGATCGATGCGCCCGACGTAAGTATCAGTGGTCAACGGAGTTCGAAGGCGTGGACACGTACCCGAGTACGTTCAGGCCGTCTGCTCCGCCGGTCGCGTACGTGGGATCGTTTCCCTTCGGCATCTGTGTGTTCCAGATTTGCCTGACAACGGGGTTGATCCCGATGCCGCGTGGATCGCAAGAGCCCGTTCCACAAACAGCCGGTTGATAGGTTGTTCCGCCTACCGTGACGGCGACAGGATTCAAGTTGTACGCGCGCGTTGCGCCGCTTGCGTCAGCGATTTGGATCACACCGGCTTTCAACAGATCGGACGGAACAGGCCGTTCGTAAGTGAGTGACGTTGGGAAATCGGAAACCCTCGTAATTGAAGAAGAAGAACCACTTTCCACCGAGAAAGCTCTTGTTCGTGATTGGCCCGCCCAAAGCTCCGCCAAAGCGATCGCGATGATTCGAGGGCAGCGGAGTATAGGGCAGAGTCGTGCCGTTGGGTCCATTCGAAGGCGTGTGATTGTTTACCCAGGTATTTGCCGCGCCCAAGTTACTCGCGAAGTAATAGCCGTAGGCCGAACCGTGAAAGTTGGATTGGCCGCGCTTCGTGACCATCTGGATCTGGCTTCCCAGGCCGTTATTTACGTCGGCGGTCTGATTGAACGAATTGACCTTAAACTCTTCGATGCTCTCGACGGGAGTTGGAACGACACCGGCCGAGGAGCCACCGGTCTGAGTACCGCCGAGACCGGTGAAATTCGTCGTATAAGAAGTACTGTTGCCGGACATGTCGTCCGTGTTCTGGCCGCCATCAATGGTGTAAGTATTTTGATCTTGCACTGCTCCGGCGGTATAGCCACCCATTGTGACTCCGGGCTGGAGGACAGCAAGCGTGGCGACGTCGCGGCCAAGGTTCGGCAGACCTTCGATATCTTTTGCCGACATGGTCGTCCCGACGGCGGCATTGGTGGTCTGTAGCTCTGCGGCGGCCTGCGCCTGCACCTCGACCGTTGTCGAGGTCGAGCCCACCTGAAGACTCGCGTTAAGAGTCACCGTGGTACCGATCTGTACCTGTTGGGAAGGAATGCGATACGCCTGGAAACCTTCCTTAGTGAAGGTGACTGTGTAGTTTCCGGGCGATACATTGGCGAAAACATACCGACCCACGTCGTTGGTCCTTGTTGTTTGCGTTTGGTTAGTGGAGTTGTCGATGAGTTTGATTTCAGTGCCGGGAAGCGCAGCCCCTTGCTGGTCGGAAGCTTGTCCCGTTACCGTCGCAGAAGAAGTCGCTTGACTCCATATCACGGAAGGAGCGCTGACAATAGCAAGAACCAAAAGCGACCCGTAAAAGACCCTGAAACTACAAAGCGAGAGAAACACACCTGCGAGCTTGCGCCGCTGAAGCATAAGAACTCCTTTCAAGAAGCGGGAACTAAAGCAGCGCGACTTGGGGCTGTAAGATCTCTGAAGCTAATGCCATAAAGAATAACAAAGCGAGTGCTCGGTTATGGGACGACAGTGTACGTTTTGAGCAAGAAGAGGCGCAACGACTACGCGTTTTGCGACAAACGGACGAATGTCGCGGAATCGAACACCTGCTCAGTCGGGTGCACAACCAACGTCGTAGAGTGATCGGCCTGAAGAGCTACAGGACGGCGGGATCTCCACGCAGCTGATCGATTTGTAAGCCGTACACAGCGACAAGACCCGGAACTTCACCCTTCGCTGTCTTGGGTCGGTAAAGGATGGCCTGGCACTAACTGGCCGTACGCTTCCTAGTGAGTCAGCCGTTCGACAATCATGCCGGGCTCAGGCTCGAAACGACGTATGTCTTGACGCCGCAGGCAGAGGCGGATCGGCAACAAAGAGCGTTTCTCTAATCTGTTTGCGCCAGGGGCAGCCCATTCCGCCCGGATTGTTCCGGACAGCACGGACGAAATGGAAAACGATGCAAGAAGCGCAATCGCGAGAAGACTCACGCCTTTACGACGGTCAGGCCCTTGATAAATTCCGGATCGAAGTCAATCCCTAATCCGGGTCCGGTCGGAACCGGAATGGCACCGTTCTTGATGATGAATTGCGGTGAGTACCACGATTCCGGCTTCTGAGGCTTGCGCCATACATATTCCATGTAGGGGCCGGTTCCCTTCGTACTCGATGCAAATTGCAGAATGTTGACTGAAGCTGAGCCTGTTTGCGTATTGTGCGGAACGATCCACAGGTTCGCCTTACGTGCCATTCTCGCTACGCGCGCTGCGCGCGTGAATCCGCCGCAATAGTTCAGATCCAGTTGCACGACGTCCATCACGTGGTTATCGATCAGCCACTGAAATTGCCACAAGGTGGAGTTCTGCTCGCCGTAGGCGACCTTCAAATCAAGAGCATCGGTCACCTTCTTCGTTTCGCTGAGTTCCTCCCAGGGACAAGGCTCTTCGTACCAGACGAACCCATTTGCCTCGAGCATCTTGCCCACTTCGATCGCCTTCGGTGCGGTGTAAGAACCGTTCGCATCGGAGTAGAGGAGCACTTTGCCGCCAAGTTTCTTTTGAGCGAGTGCCACCATCTTTTCCGTCCGGCCCGGGTAAGGATCGCCGTTCTCGCTCATGCGGCCGCCAATCTTGAACTTGACGGCTTTCGCGCCAGTGACTTCCACCCCCTGGACGTAGACTTCCACCTCATCTTCGGCGGTTGTGTCCCGCTCGGACCCGGACAGGTAGACAGGAACCTCTTTCTTGAGAACGCCTCCCATCAATTCACCCGCGGGTTTATTGGCGATCCGGCCCAGTAAGTCGAAGATGCTGTGCTCGACGTAAGCGACGGGAGCCCAAAATGCCTGTCCGGCCATCTTGTAGTTCATCCCTTGCTCGTAAACACCATCAACAAGATGTTCCAGATCACGAGCGTCCTTGCCGATGAAGTACGGGATCACGGCACCGAGGAGCATCGGCACGTAATACTCCATGTTCTTCGTCTCGGCGATGCCGACGGCCCCATCGGTCGAACGAGTGCGAACAAAGTACTTTTTCTTTCCCTGCAGGAGTTCGATCGATTGAATCTTGACGGGCTGAGGAAAGAACTTGTGCAGATCAAAAACCGGCTTGTTGTATTCGGGCGGAGTATAAGGAACCTTTTCCGAGTCCTTGGCGCCCAGAGCACCGGCTAATAAGCTCGCGTAGGCCGAGGAGGCAAGAAAATCTCGTCGTTTCATGGATCGTCTCCTATTTGTCTGACCATTGTTGCGCAAGAGCCTCCCGGAGTCGACGAGGCGTTGGACGCCATCCCGGCCCAAGGATAATTAGCGGCTCAACTTGCTGACGATCGATTCGACGTCGAAGACGCACCCACCCCAAATCCCGCCGCTTGCCTGCTGCAACGCGGCCCAGAGACGCGTATCGTTCGGGAGCGCCGGATCGGGCCTGCAGATCGGGACGTGCGGGACGCAGCATTAGCCGCCGATGCCCTTCTTCCGCGTCGAAGGTTTCGCCGCTCTCACCGATGAAGTTCACATGCCCCTCCAGGGTGTTCCGGTCGATGATGATTTCGATCAGATCGCCATCGCGCAACTTACCGACCGGACCGCCGGCCAGGGCTTCAGGTGAAACATGCCCGATGCAGGCACCCGTCGAGACACCGCTGAATCGGGCGTCCGTAATGACGGCCACGTGTTTGCCGAAAGGCAGATGCTTGAGCGCCGACGTAATCTGATACGTCTCCTCCATGCCCGAACCAAGCGGCCCGCGGCAAATGAGCACGATCACGTCACCTTCACAGACGATCTTCTTCTTGATTGCTTCGATGGTGTCGTGCTCGGTCAGGAAGATCCGGGCGGGCCCGCGTTTCCGATAAACGCCATCGCTATCAACCACGCTCGGGATCGATAGACGTACTCTTCACTACCGAACCCTCGGGCGCAAGATTTCCGTGCGGGAAGCAAACGGTAGAGGTCAGGCCGCGCGTCTTCGCGATTTTCGGAGACATGATCACGTCGTCCGGATTGACCCCGTCGAGTTTCGTCAGTTCCGAACGGAACTGCCGGCGGCGTTCCGAATCCTTCCACCAGTCGAGCACCGTATCCAGCGTTTCGCCCGGAAACGGTACGCGCCTTCGTATTGAGAAGCCCGGCCTCGCGCAAATGCAGCATCACCTCCGGAACGCCTCCCGCCAGAAAAACCTGGACAGTGGGGTGATTTCGTGGCCCATTCGGCAAGGCATCCACGACGCGAGGAACGCTGCAGTTAATACGGCTCCAGTCGGCAACGCTCGGACGCCGAATGCCGGCTGCATGCGCAATTGCGGGTATATGGAGCAGCAGATTTGTCGATCCGCCAAACGCGGCGTACACAACCATGGCGTTCTCGACTGCACCGAGAGTAACGATGTCGCGAGTCGCCAGGTTCAGCTCGATCATTCGAAGCGCAGCCCGGGCCGATCGGCGCGCCATGTCGAGCCAAACCGGTTCTCCCGATGGGGCCAGAGCGGAATGCGGCAAGGTTAAGCCAAGTGCTTCTGCGACGACCTGCGAAGTGGCTGCCGTTCCGAGAAACTGGCAACCGCCGCCCGGTGAAGCGCAAGCCCGGCAGCCGGCTTCCGCGGCCTCCTGCAGCGATACCATGCCATGAGCAAATCGCGCTCCAATGGACTGCACCTTGCCCGCATCTTCGCTCGCTTCGGGCATCAGCGTGACGCCGCCGGGAACCAGCACGCAAGGCAAGTCGGGCGTTCCGGCCAGCGCCATCATCATCGCCGGCAAACCCTTATCGCAGGTAGCCACGCCCACGACGGCGTTTCGAGTCGGCAGTGAACGGATGAGTCTCCGGAAAACAATGGCCGCGTCGTTCCGGTACGGAAGCGAGTCGAACATTCCTGTCGTGCCTTGCGACCGGCCGTCACAAGGATCGGTGCAGGCGCCCGCAAACGGGATTGTCCTGTTTGCCTTTAGCTCGCGCGCGGCTTCGGCGACCAGCAGTCCCACTTCCCAATGGCCGGTGTGATAGCCGAGAGCGATGGGCGTGCCATTCTCGGCGCGCACGCCGCCATGGGTCGAAAGAATGAGAACCTGCTTGCCGCCAAGCGCTTCGGGAGCCCATCCCATTCCGGCATTCTGGGTCCACCCGAACAGATTCCCCGAAGGTTCCTGGACCAGCATCTCCGGCGTGATCGGGAGCGAGCCCGCCGGGCCGGGAGCGTGCGTGCGAACTTCGAAAATGGCCGGATTTCCCGAGTCGAAAAGGTCTTTCACGTTCATTTCGAAATCAGCTTGCTTTCGGTACACTTGAATCACTCTCCCACATGCCTGGACAAGCTTCCGAAAGCCACTCAAAACCAGGCAAGGTCGCCATTTATCCGGGATCCTTCGACCCGCTGACCAATGGTCACCTGGATGTTATCGCGCGCGGCAGCAAGCTGGTGATCGGCTGATCGTCGCTGTCCTCACCAATACTCAAAAAGCCACGCCTCTCTTTACCGTGGCCGAGCGGCTTGAAATCATAAGAGACGCTACAGCCAACCTGCCCAATGTCGAGGTCGAGGGCTTCGAAGGTCTGCTGGTTGACTACGCTGCGCAAAAACACGCAACCGTCATCATTCGGGGCATTCGAGCCATTTCCGATTATGAGAACGAATTGCAAATGGCGCTGCTGAATCGGCGGATGCGGCCCGAATTAGAGACCGTTTTCCTGATGGCAAGCGAGGAATATTCATTCGTCAGCTCACGCATGATCCGGGAGATCTTTCAGCTTGGTGGAGATGTAACGAGCTTTGTTCCTCCCAATGTGACCGCCCGCCTCCGCACCAAAACTCGCGTCGACGCGTTAGATTGATAGGAAGCAACATATGCAAGCAACATCAGAGATCGCCGAGCGAATATCGAGCATTAGCGTCTCCTCCACGCTGAAGGTTTCGGCCGACGCGGACCGCCTGCGGCGTGAGGGCGCAGACGTTGTCGACTTCGGAGCGGGCGAGCCGGACTTTCCCACGCCGCAAAACATCAAACAAGCCGCAGTAGACGCGATCTCTTCTAATTTCACCAAATACACGAACGCCGGAGGCACGCCGGAGCTCCGCGCCGCGATTTGCGAACGCCACAAACAAGACTTCGGGACCAATTACACAGCCTCCGAGTGTTTAGTGACGGTGGGCGGCAAGCACGCGATTTTCAACCTGATTCAGGCTCTTGTCGATCCCGGTGACGAAGTCATCATTCCTGCGCCGTACTGGGTGACTTATAAAGACGTCGTTAACTATGCCGGCGGAATCTGCGTATTCGTCGACACGGACGAGGCAAATGGCTTCGAGGTGACCGCCGACATGATCGAACGGCACCTGACCGAGCGCACCAAGCTCGTCATCATCAACTCGCCCAACAATCCGAGCGGTTCGGTGATCGACGACGCAGAGTTCAAGAGAATCTTCGAAGTCACATCGAGGCGCGAAGTGTATCTCATGACCGACGAATGCTACTGCCAATTTGTGTACGAAGGCAAACCATTCTCGATCGCGTCCGCACAGGGAGCAAAAGACAAGGTCGTGGTTGCCGGGTCGCTGTCGAAGACGTATGCCATGACCGGATGGCGTATTGGATTTGCCCTTGCTCCACAGGAAATCATCGGCGCCATGATGAAGCTTCAGAGTCACAGCACTTCGAATCCAACGTCCATTGCTCAGAAAGCTGCTATCGAAGCGATGATCGGCCCACAGGACTCAGTCGGGGAGATGCTGGCAGAGTATCGCAAGCGCAGAGACTTCGTGGTTGCGCGGCTGCAAAAGATCCCGGGCGTGAAGATAACCATGCCCAAAGGCGCTTTCTACGCGTATCCCAACATCAGCGTGGCGTTCGGAAGCGGCCGGGTGAAGAGCGCGATGGATTTCGCGAGCGAATTGTTGGCCAAATCGTACGTGGCGGTTGTACCGGGCGAGGCGTTCGGCACGAATGAGCACGTGCGAATCTCTTACGCCACTTCGATGACAGAACTGGAACGCGGCCTTGATCGGATAGAGAAGTTCATCGATACGTTTACGCGCCTAGATAACGAATGAAGCCGCTACTTTCCCTGCTTTTCCTGGTGGCGGCTTCCCTGCCCGCCTCAGCGCAAGCACCAAAATTCGATCATTATCTGCTGGCGCTATCGTGGTCGCCCGAGTATTGCCACAGCCACACCAGCAGCACGCAATGCTCTTCCGATAAACACTTCGGTTTTGTCGTCCACGGGTTATGGCCGGAATACAAGACGGGCAGCGGGCCACAGAACTGCGGCACACAGCCGGGCTTGTCGAATCCCGCCAGCATGCTCGACATCATGCCTGACCTCGGTTTGATACAGCACGAATGGACGACGCACGGCACCTGCTCCGGGCTCACCGCCGATCAATATTTCGGACTGATCCGTAAGGCGTTCGCGACGGTCAAACAACCCACGCAACTGACGTCAGCGAAGACGCAGCAAACGTTATCGCCCCGCCAGGTGAAGCAGGCATTCGAGCAGGCGAATCCGCAACTGAACGATTCCGAAATGATGATCAATTGCGCGAGCAATTATCTGCAAGCGGTCGAAATCTGCTTGACGAAGAATTTGCAAGCGATGACGTGCCCGGCGCCTCGCGACTGCCGGGCATCAAGCATTCGGATTCCGCCGATTCACTGACCTTTTTGCACTGAGAGTCCGGTCACGGTGGCGTCGGTATTGTGGGCGAATCGAATTCCGTAGACACCGTCGGTTGATTTCAGCTTGCCCGCCGTAACCAGTGCTGATTTGTCGTAGCTCGCAACCTCTGTGCCGTTGATCGAGCACGATACTTTGTCGCCCTTCACCGACATCGCAATTTCCTGAGTTACCGGCTCTCCCTGAGCTGCCGCTTTGTGCACCGCGGGATTCGCCTCACCACGCCGTCCGTTCATCTGGAAAGGCTCGGGACCGAATCCACGGACGATGAAGTTTCCGTTGCCATAGGCCGCGCAGTACAGATAACTCTGTGAGTCGCCGCCCAAGTCATTCCCGGCAATGAAGATGCCATAGGGATGGGGATGGCTGTTGAGATTCATGTACTTCGGTTCGTTGAAAGTCGCCTTTACCGTGTAGTTACCGGAGGCTTTGTTTGCCGGATTCCAATAGGTCACGGCAGGACCGGTCGTGACATGAAGCCCGCCGCCCTCTTCCGTCAACTTGGCGTCCGCGAGTTTCGCCCCGTTTTTCTCCTCATTGGCGTCGATTTTTCCGGTCCAGCCAGGAGCCGAAACACCGCCCCCAGTGACGGCACGAGAAGTTTCTGATTGTGCCTGAGCACATACGGTAAGCGGAGACACAGCTACCAACGAAATTGCAAACAGCGAACCCCGAAGAAGACGCATGATGATCCTTTCTTGTGAGGAGAACTCGGGACAATTATATGCATTTCGCCGGAGAGCGATGGCCGGCGCCTGTCGAGATCGCAACAGATTGGAGCGAAAGGCATCGCAATTTTCCATCACCTTCCGCACGAATCGTGCTCTGACTGAACCTGTCCTGGCGTTAACCAACGGATGAAATCAGATTGGACGATCTTCTCTTCTTGGGTGCTGCTGAAGATTCCCGAATCTTGAGGGTGGCTGGAAGTCGAATGGCAACTCGGGGGCGCGCCCCTAAGCCGTTCTTTATGCGATCAATCAGGATTTGTGCAGCCTGGGAACCGATCTCCTGCGCAGGTTGAACAACGGACGTGATGCCCGGCCGGAAAACGTCATCGGCACTTAGTTCGTCAAAGGTGACGAACGCGATATCTTCGGGCGTACTCAAACCAGCAAGCTACGATGCACCGCAGAGCGCCGATTCCAGTAACACCGTTGGTACAGAAGAGCGCAGTCGGACGCCCGGGAGCGCGCAGTATGTTGTGCTCACATGCAGCCTTTACATCGTCCGCGATGCAGCTTTGTTTCCCAGATCAGTGAACCGACAGGTTGAATACCAGCCCGTTTCAACGCCCCTTTGTAGCCCGAGAGGCGCTCTCTCTCATTCCGCAACGTCAGCGGGCCAGTAACGATGGCGATTCTTCGATGGCCGCGTGAAATCAGGTGAGAGACAGCCATTTCGGCAGCAGCTGAATCTTCCACACAGACCGAATCGACCTCGATCCCGTCGGGCAGGCGATCCAAGCAGACGACCGGTATATGAGACGCAATCAACTTTCGGACCTGTCCCTCCGAACCCTGGCCGGAAGCGATCACCAGCAACACACCATCCACCCTTTGCGACCGTAGCAGTGACAACACCTCTTTCTGCCGGGTCGTACTGTCGTCTGAATTCACGGCGATCACTGAATAGCCGAGCGCGCGTGCTGCCGCTTCGGCGCTCCGAATCACTTGGGGGTAGAAGGGAATTGTCATGTCCGGAACCACAATGCCAAGCGTTCGAGTCGTTCGAGTTTTCAGGCTTCTGGCGATGTGATTGGGGTGGTAATCAAGTTGACTGATCGCCTCGAGAACCTTCTCGCGAAGCCCCACGCTGACGGGAACCGAACCACCGATCACGTGCGATACAGTGCCGATCGACACTCCGGCCAGTTCAGCTACCTCTTTGATAGTGGACATAACGCGTCGAGTCTAGAAATTATACCTGTCTATGTTGTCCTTCCGAAAGACGACTGGTTTGCCCAGGATGATGTCGCTTCCTTTGATGGTGAGCGTTCCCAGTTCTGGCACCTGCAGTACGGCTTGACCCGGTCGGAGAGTTTTGCGCACCAAAGCGGCCGGCGCAGCGACCGCCAGATAGCCCAGGTTCTTCGTATCCCATAAGACGACCGCCTGAATGTATCCGCCGTGAACGTAGGGTTTGCACAGATTTGGCAGCGACAATCCCAAAACTTTTACGTCCGATCTCCCAGACTGCTTGATCGCTTCGCCCATGCCGGGAACCGCGGGCGCTGAAATCCCGATCACGGCCTTGATGCGCGGATAAACTTTCAACAAAGTTTGCGTTTCTGAAAACGCCTTATCGCGATCGTCGTCACTCGGCCGAACGGTAACGAGTTGCAAATTGGGATGCTCCTTGGCGATACGTTGCCGCATGAACGAGATCCAAAGGTTCTGGTTTGCGGCGCTTAACGCTCCAGTGATGATGGCAACCTGTCCCGCAGTCGCCGGTCAGGCGCGCCGCTTCGTCCACGAGGGTGTTCCCGATGTCTTCGGGTGTTGCCTGGTTGATGAAGTAGTCCCGCGCATCCGGCTCCGCATCCGCGTCCCACGTCATGACCTTGATACCGCGTCCGCGCGCTTTCCGCAGAACCGTGGAAATACCCGGTGCGTTCTCGACGCTGACTGAAATTGCATCGACTCCTCGCGTGATCCAACCCTCGATTACTTCATTTTGTTTTGCCGCATCCAAACCTGTGGGGCCATCCCAGATGAGGTCAACATCCAACTTTTTCGCAGCTTCTTCAGCCCCGACGCGACAACTGATGAAGTAGGGATCCCCTTTCGCTTTCGGCATCACACCAATGAGCACTCGCCGCCCATTCTTCCCTGAGGCTCCGGTGTGTACGTGCCGGTAAGCCGCGAACGTGCCAATCAGCAGGACTGCCAATGCTGCTGCCGCTATCGCCCCAAGGCGGCGTCCCTTGCCTGGTTCCAGACTGTCGGCCGCTTTGACACGCTGCCGGTGAGCGTAATGGTCGAAAGCAATTGTCAATACGAGGAGGATGCCGGTCGCGATTCCAGCTACTTCTGCCGGCCATCCCGAAAGTCGCAATCCGTTCTGTAGAATCACCGTTGCGGCGAGACCAAGAAGGGTGCCTCCGACCGTTCCCGAACCGCCGAAGATCGACGTCCCGCCGAGCACAACCGCCGTGATCGCAATCAGTTCATACCCATTTCCCGCGTCGGACTTCGCCTGACCAAGGTGAGCCACATACACGAGCCCGGCGACTCCGGCAGAGAATCCCGAGAGCAGGTAGACCAACGTGAGCCGTTTTACGACTGGGATTGCAGCGTAACGCGCCGCTTCGAATGAGTGGCCAATGGCGTAGATGCCGCGGCCGATCACAGTCCGGTGAAGCAGAAGAAAAAAGCCGCACGGCAAAAATCAGAGCTATGACCGCTTGCGTAGGCAGGAACCCGCCGATGTAACCCTGCCCTAGAGTAAAGAAAACTTGCCGGAAAATCGGAATAATTCCGTGCGCCCTTCGTGACCGCCTCTGCCAGGCCGCGGAAAAGAGAGTATGTTCCGAGCGTCACAATCAGGGGAGACACTCGAAGGCGTGAGATCAGGAAGGCGTTCACCCCTCCGCCGATGAGACTGACGATCAACGTGATGAGAGCAGCCGCAAGGGCGGGCCAATGAGCATCCTGCGACAGCGCGCCGAACGTCACCGCACAAAGCCCCATCATCGAGCCGACCGACAAGTCGATGCCGCCAGTCACGATCACAGGAGTCAGAGCGAGGGCGAGTAATCCGATCTCAACGCCCAATCGTATGCACTCGAAGAAATTCGGAAGCGAGAAGAAGTTTTGACCGGTGACGCTGAAAAAGGCGATCTCGAGTACGATCACCGCAACCAGGATCAGTTCTTGTTTGCTGTTACTTTTCACGTTTGTGCCGCAAAGAAGAGTTTGGGCAGCACGGTTGCATCAGTTCGGCCATGGCAATCCGCGTTGCCAAACTACCACACCGGCCGATTCGAGAGCGGCTAAGGCTTCTCGCTTGGGTTCAGGACGTCATAAGGACGCATCATCTCGTTGTCTTCGTGCTCGAGAATGTGGCAATGCCAGACGTAGCGGCCCGCGAAGCCCTCGAAGGGAACGATGATGCGCGTGACCATTTTCGGATGAGCCTGCACGGTGTCCTTCCACCCGCCCTCACCGGGAGAGGTGGCACCGCGTCCCCGGTGTAGCGCAACTTCTGGTGGGTCTGGTACTCCGTGTCGTCGAAAGGGCGCCGGTCCAAAATCTGGAAGCGAACGAGATGAAGGTGGATGGGGTGAGAATCTTCCGTCAGGTTTACGAAAGCCCAGATCTCCGTCGTACCGAGCACAGGGTTTCTCGGTGACGGGTTCGTGCCACCTGCGCCCCGTTCAGGAGATGAATCATCGGCGCGGCAAGTACGTCCACGTTTTCTTCCAGAGTCAGATAACGGGTACGGATCGCTTGCGATTCGGGAATCTTCGGGACATCCCTCAACTTGGCCGGCAGCGGCCTCGCTGGGACATGCGTTGACTGTTCTCGCCACGCGGAACTGCATCACTTCGACCACGCCGTTCTGAAGCACAATCTGATCGCCCCTGTACTGCGAGAAATCGACGACGATGTCTGCCCGCTCCGCAGGTGCGAGGAAAACTGTTTTCGCTGTGACGGGCGCGGGCAATAGTCCTCCGTCAGTTCGCGATCTGAGAAAACTCGCGGCCGTTCGCGAGCGAAAGATTGTAGAATCGCCCGTTCGAAACGTTGACGATGCGAAAGCGGTACGGTCGCGGTTCCACGTCCAGGTAAGGAAGGATTTTGCCATTCACGAGATACGCGTTTCCGAAGAACTCGGGCAACCAAGGGGCATCCTCGGGTCAGCAACCGGATAATACAGTTGCCCGTCTTTGGTGAATGATGCGGTCGAAAAGCACCAACGGAACTTCGTATTTCCCGCGCGGCAGATCTAACGCGTCCTCATCCGCGTCTCGGATGATGTAGAGGCCGAATAATCCAGCCATCATGTTCAGACGATTGATGCCCATGGCGTGGTCGTGATACCAGAGCAGAGAGGCATCCTGACCGTTCGGATAGCGATACGTAACTGAACGTACCGGATGCATACCAGTTCTCGGGTATCCGTCGCTCACGGGCGGCGCCTTTGCTCCGTGAAGATGAACTACGGTTCGCACTTCCGGTTTGTCCGCCTCGGCTCCCATCAGATTGTGATCGATGGCGAACATGTGTTTCGCCGGAAGTTCGTTGGGCCAATCGACGAGAATTTCCTGGCCTTTTCGCACCTCGATTGTCGGACCCGGCACGCTGCCGCCGTAGCCCCACATGTGCGTCTCCGGCAAGTCGCGATGAACCTTGACTGAACCTGCACGCATTGGAACGCGATAGTAGGGCAGATTCTCTTTGGGCTTATCCGGATTCGGTCGCATACCGATCGGCTTTGCAAGCGGGATCGAGGTAGCGGATCAACGAACTTTGCCAGTTTCTCGACATCGATAATGGCGGGCGCTTTTCGAGACGGCACACCAGGTTGGTAATGATGGTGCGCTGCGAGTACCTTTGTTCCCGCCGCGGCGGCGAGAAAAAATTCACGTCTTTTGATTGGATTCTCCTGGAGCCAACGCCGAATGCGCTGGCTGTAAAAACAAATAGAGCGGAAGAGCCGAAGCTTTTCCGCTCTACTTCTAATCTAGACGGCTCGGTCCGAACCCTACGGACAGGTTGCCCGGTGGTTTCCGACAAGATGTACGGAGTCATGTTCGGTGATTGCGTGAAGTCGAACATTCCGTTGATGGACCCTGCAATCGCGTCGAAAGATCCCTGCCCGATTCGTTGACCTCCCAGCCAGTTGTCTTCGATGAAGCGAAGAATCGAACTCTGGTCCGTGAGCGTGTGATCGACGTAATTGTGCCGGGCCCAAGGCGAGATCACGACGAGCGGCATGCGCACGCCGTAACCACAGCGTCCGTGTGCGACTCCACCGCTGACGCCTGGAAGCGAAGGTACCCCGTTACCGCAGAGATTAGCGACCGTTCAACGTGTCGGAAGCTGTGGCCGAACCATTGACGATGGTTGGGACGACGTGATCGTACCAGCCGTCCGAATCGTCATATGCAACGACCACGGCGGTATTTGCCCAGGCATTGTGCTGCTGCAGGTAATTCACCACATGCGCGATAAATTGCTGTTCGTCGAGCGGGTTCGAGTTGCCCGGATGACGCGTCCTGATACGAGGGCGCCTTCAGGAACGACACAGCGGGAAGTCTGCCCGCGTCGACCGCGCGATACCAATCGTCAGTGTCGTATTGGTGGTTTGCCACGCCATTGAAACCGACCTCTGTGACGGATGCTGGCGGCGTATGGCGGGGGTTGGCGGTAGATAAGTAGTATTGGAACGGCTGGTGATGTGGAACGTAGTCCTTAGCAGTAACCCCCACAAACGGCGAGGTCGTGCTTCGGTTGCAACCGGTTGTTCCATTCGGTATTGGAACTGACAAGATTGAAGCCGCCGTTGAACCAGCCCCACGAGATGTTGACGGCATTCAGAAGATCGCCGACATTTTTTCCCTTCATCAAGTTCTGTGTTGTTGTGGGAGACGAGCAAACGTCGTTCAAAGGATCTGTGTCGCCGATCATGCTCATGTCGCCATTCAGATCGCTGATCAGATTACTGCTCGTGACTCCATTGGTGGCGGAGACGCCGTTGGTCTGCCCTGAGATCAAATTGATAGCGCCCGGCGTAGACGGACCAAAGACGGTTCCGAATGAATTGTCGTTGATGGCGTAGTGCTGAGCGTAGTTCCAAATAGCCGTCACAGTGTTGCCGTCGTAGTAGCCCATCACCAGTCCTTTCGTGGACACCACAGATGGATAACCTTTGGGAGGAGCACCCGCCTTTCCGGTCTGCAATGGGAAAAGATCCATGGCGAAATTGTCGAACGACGATTGCTCTGGCGTGTATCCGTGACCCTGGTCGGCGGTCAATGCTTGCGATCGGTCCAGGCGAAACGGATTGGCTGCACCAGCGCCATTTGCAGGGTTCAGGTTCGGATTGCTATTGAGCAAAGCCGGAGTCAAACCGTTTACCGCAGGAGTTCCAGGAAGCGCGGTGAACCTTGGCTCACCCGGCGGATTGAGTGCATTTGGATAGGTTCCAAAGTAGTGGTCGAACGACTCATTCTCGCCGAAGATAACAACCAGGTGCTGGATCGGCGTGGCTGCCGTGCCCGGAGTTTGGGCCTGTGCGATGTCGGGTTGAATCGTCGCCAACGTCACCAGCCCACAGAGCGAAAGCGCAAGAGTTCGCTGCATTAGTTTTTCTTCCTCCTTCTCATCGAAAGGAAACCGACACCAAGGAGTCCAGCGCCGAGGAGTGCGAAGCTTGCAGGCTCCGGTGCGGAAGCACTCGCGGAAAGAAACTGCAGGTCGTCGATCCCGCCATTGCCGACAATCTCGAGAGACTTGATCGTGGCGCTTGTGTCCTGAATCGCGTAATAGGCGTTGAAAGCGGATAAACCGTCGCTCGGGACGGTCACCGAGTAGCTCGCCACCAGATTATTGGAAGCACCGAGCGCTCGCAGAGTGAACGTATTAGACGAACCGGCGAGTAAACCCAAACCGATTTCGCTTGTCGGCTGAGTCAGCGTGATCAAGATATCTACGTTTGAGAAATCGAGAGGCCCGATGTAATTCGGTTGAGATTGACCGCTGTACGGTACGGCGGCGAGAGCGGTTGTTCCATTAACGGCCGTGATCGAAGAAATGCCCAAACCGCTGTAGTTCGAAGGATTAAGCGGCAGAATTTGGGATCAGCCCGTCGAAATTTACCAATGTTCCGAAAGTCGGAGACAAGCCCGTGGGCGTTCCGGTAGAATTATCGCTCGAAGCTGGCGTGCCCGTGATCAGAGTCGCGGCGGAGCCCAGGACACCCATGAACAGGCAGAGCGCCGAAGCTCCTAATAGTCTTCGCAATTGAAAGTAGAACCTCCGTGAACGAGGCTACTGGCTGATGACTACAGTTGGATGACAGGCGGGTGAACAATCGGTGAGTCCGGGCACGCGAGAGTGGAGTACAGTTCCGGGTTGCTAAGCCGGAGTGAGTCTCTTATTGCGTTGACGAAGTGCAGCATCAAACAAGACGGTCAGAAGGATGATGGCGCCTTGGATCGCTTTTTCCCAAAACGGGTTAGTTCCCAGATACGTCAGCGCAGGCCCGATGCTTCCAAGCAGAACCACACCGATGAACGTACCCGGTAGGCTGCCGCGACCGCCCGTGATGGACGTTCCCCCAACAACCACAGCGGCAATCGCCTTTAACTCGAGCCCATTGCCGCTATTCGCAGGAACATCAGAAAAGCGAATGGCATTTAGAAAAGAAGCAAGCCCCGTGAGCGCGCCGAGGAGCATGAAAACGGCGAAGGTCGTTTCGATTGTTGGGAGCCCGGCAAGCCGCGCCGCCTCCTTATTGGAGCCTGTCGCGAAGATCATGCGGCCTGCGGAGAGATTCTCCGACCCCCACCACAATGCGCCAAATATGGCCAGCGCACCAAGGACGATCACGATCTGTCCGGCCCCCTGCCCCAGACCAGCCCATTGAAAGTTGGCAGGCAGTCCTTCCACCCAAGCCCCGCCGGTAGTCCACCGCAAAGCTTCGCGCCACGCTACCATCGTCGCCAGCGTGACGACAATCGAAGGAATCTGAAGGAAGGAAACGAGAGCCCCGTTACAGGCACCCAAGGCAGAGCCGATAACCACAGCCGCTAACGGTAGCAGCGGAATCGGCACACCACCTTTCGCCAGGAACCCGCAGCAGACGCTGGCGACGGCGAACAGCGAACCCACGGAAATGTCGATTTCGGCAACAACGATCACGAGAGTCATCCCGGCGGCTATCAGCAATACAGGGACGTTGGTGAGAGCCAGATCGCGCAGATTCTCGAGGCTAAAGAACTGCGGCGCTGCGAGCGCCAGGAAAATATACAGGAAAACAAGAGCGATCAGGCTTGGCCACTCGCGGCGGAAGCGCACGTTTATTGCTCCTGCCTTTTCACTTCCGTAAGCGGATGTCCAAGTGCAAGCGCCAGGATCGCATATGGAGTGGCTTCGGTTCGGTCGAGAATGCCTGCGATCTTCCCGCCGGACATGACAGCGACCCGGTCACTCATGCCGAGCACTTCCGTGGTCTCGGACGAGATCATCAGGATCGCCATGCCTCCGTTTGCAAGCTCCCGCATAAGACGATAAATTTCAGCTTTCGCCCCAACGTCGATACCTTGAGTGGGCTCGTCGAGAATCAGAATCCTGGGCCGTGTCATCAACCAGCGGGCGAGAGCAACTTTCTGCTGATTCCCTCCCGACAAGCTTCGAACTGGCGCATCGGTAGAAGAAGTTTTGATTCTAAGTCTTTCCGCAAACTCCCGAGCGGCTGAATCTTCGGTCTCAAAGCGCAGGAAGCCGTACCGGGAGACCTGGCGCAAACTCGCAAGTGTAGTGTTGATCGCTACCGACATCCCGAGAATGACACCGTGCCTGCGCCGGTCCTCGGGAACGTAGGCGATGCCGGAGCGTACGGCATCGGAGGCTGACTGGATTTTCGTCTTCTCCCCGTCGATGAGAATCTCGCCTTCGTCGATGGGAGCCAGCCCGAAGATCAGTTCCGCCAGTTGAGTTCTACCCGATCCAACTAAACCGGCCAAACTCAACACTTCTCCGTGCTTTACGGTGAGACTAACGCTCTTGACGCCAAGCGCGGCGGAGCTGACACCGCTCAATTCGAGAGCAATCGCGCCGTCTTTGAATTGGCTGGGCGGAAACGTCGCATCCATCTCGCGGCCGACCATCAACCGGATCAGATCATCGGTGTTGGTTCCTGCCATCGGACGCGTTTCTATACTGTTTCCGTCACGCAGCACCGTCACGCGATGCGCAAGCCGGAAAAGTTCTTCGAAGCGGTGAGAGATGTAAACCACAGCAGTTCCCGTCGCGCGCACCTCGGCGATGATCCGGAACAGGTTTTCCGCATCCTGTTCGCCAAGTGATGCCGTTGGCTCATCAAGAATCAGCACCGCCGTGTTTGCATCGAGAGCTTTGGCAATTTCGACGAGTTGCTGCTCGGGCATACCTAACTCGCCGGCGAGACGGTTCGGGTGAATGCGGGCTCCGACTCGGCTCAGCAACTCCGCTGCGGACTTCCCTCGCGCCTTCCAACCAATCTTGTGCCAGGGACGACGCCTCTCTTTGCCAAGCGCCAGGTTCTCCGCTACCGTGAGATCCGGAAAGAGCGCGGGCTCCTGGTAAACGACGCTGATCCCAAGGGCGCGCGTCACCGCAGGGGATGTGTTTTCGAGCCGTTCGCCACGAAGCCAAATCTCTCCCGAATCCGGCTGTATGGCACCGGTCAATACCTTGATCAGTGTTGATTTACCCGCCCCGTTCTCCCCGACCAAAGCGTGGACTTCGCCCGGTAAAAGTTGAAGCGAAACGCCTTTCAGAGCGCGGATTCCCCCGAAGGACTTAGTGATGTCCCGAGCCTCGAGAACGACATCGGTAGCTGTCGCCAAGGTGTCGGAAATAGCCTGTCCGGTCACGAAGTTCGCCTTCCGAAGTTGTACCATCCGCGGAAGAGAAGCTGAGCTACCATGAAGCCGGAAGACATGCTCGGACACAGAAACGTAACAAGCGCCCGGGGAGGTCGGGCTTGAGGACGCGGTGGTTTTACGCGTTCTTCTTCATATCCGGTTTTTGCAGTCTGATCTACGAGGTGGTCTGGCTTCGGCTCAGCATGGCCAACTTCGGAGTCACTACTCCGATGGTCTCGATAGTGCTGTCCGTTTTCATGACAGGGCTCGGTTTGGGCTCCTGGCTGGGCGGCATCCTGATCCGGCGCTTTGAGCGCTCTTCGCCTGCCGTGCCGCTTCGGCTATACGGAGTACTGGAGCTGATTATCGGATGCTCCGGTTTTATCGCACCGGCACTCATCATATTTGGCTACCACCTGCTTCGCGATACCGGTCGGAGTTTGGCCTGGGGTTCGTCGGTTTATTACCTTCTGTCCGGGACCTGGATCCTGATTGCACTGCTGCCTTGGACCACTTGTATGGGAGCGACGTTCCCTTTCGCCATGGCTGCGATCCGCAGACTTCACCCGGATACGTCGGAGCATTCGTTCAGCTATCTGTATCTCGCGAACGTTCTGGGCGCGATCCTGGGCACTCTGATTCCGGCGTTCGTTCTGATTGAACTCTTCGGATTTCGCGGGACGCTGTACATTGCGAGTACCCTGAATGCTTTGCTCGCCATCGGGGTATTCGCCTTGAGTTCATCGTCCCTGGCGAAATCTGCCGGTGTCAGATCTGCGGCCGACGTTTCGCAACCGCTCGCGCAATCCTCTCGGGAATCAGGAGCATTGGTCCTTCTGTTCACGACGGGCTTGTGCAGTATGGCTATGGAAGTCGTCTGGGTACGCGAATACACTGTGTACCTCGGAAACGTTGTCTATGCCTTTGCAACAATCCTTGCTCTTTATCTCGCCGCAACCTTCGTAGGATCTTACGTCTACCGGCGCCGGGTTCGCTCACACGAAACGACCAGCCTCGGCTTGGCGTGGCTGCCGTTGGGCTTGATTGCTCTGCTTCCGCTCCTTTTTGCCGACCCGCGGCTACCGATCCCTGAGGCTATCGAAAGCACAGCCCAAAGCCTGGCATATGGTGCAATCCGTGCTGCTTTTGGTATTGCCGGTTTCAGTGGCTTGGTCGGCTTTCTCACGCCCATGCTCGTTGATCGTTGGTCGGGCGGAAATCCGGAACTGGCGGGCAAAGCCTATGGCATCAATGTTGTCGGCTCGGTTCTCGGACCCCTCGTCGCGGGTTTCTGGATTTTGCCCTTTGCCGGCGAGCGTTGGGGTCTCGTGCTCATGTCGTTGCCTCTCTTCGCAGTCGGGTTTGCGAGCGCGAACCGCGCTTCCCGTTCGGGTTTGCGGATGTTGAACTTGCGCCCTGTGCGCCTGTTCGCGGGCACGGCCGCTGCCGCGGTCCTGCTCCCCCTCGTCACACGAGACTACGCAACAAAATATCCCCAACGAGTTGAACTCCGGGATCACACAGCAACGGTAATCGCCGCTGGACAGGGCATGCACAAGAGATTGCTCGTGAACGGGACTGGGATGACGAAACTAACTCCGATCACGAAGCTGATGGCTCACATGCCTCTGGCATTTCTGGACAGGCCGGCAAAGAACGCCCTCGTCATCTGTTTCGGAATGGGAACGACATTCCGCTCGATGCTCTCCTGGGGTATCGATGTAACTGTCGTTGAGCTTGTGCCGAGCGTTCCCAAGTTGTTCGGATACTTCCACCCTGATGGGCCCGCGCTGATGAAATTGCCACGAGCGCACGTCATCATTGATGATGGCCGCCGATATCTCGAGCGGTCAAATGAGCAGTTCGATGTAATTGCTGCCGATCCGCCGCCACCGATTGGCGCGCCCGCGTCGAGCTTGCTGTATTCCGAGGAGTTTTACTCAATTCTGAAGCCGCATTTGAAACCGGGCGGCATTGTTCAAGTCTGGTGTCCGGGGGGAGACGACGCCACGATGGCATCAATCGCCAAATCACTGCGAGATGCCTTCCCGTATGTTCGCGGCTTTTTGGGCATCGAAGGGTGGGGCGTTCACTTTCTCGCCAGCATGCAGCCTATCCCGGTGCCGTCTCCTGAAGAACTGGCTCGAAGAATGCCTGCTTCTGCAGTAAAGGACCTACTCGAATGGAACCCGGAGTCAAGCGCTACGGACATGTTCGATAACATGCTGAGCGATCCGGAAACGCTGGGAGAATTCATCACCCGGAAGCCCTCGGTCCCGCCTATCGCTGATGATCGGCCGATCAATGAGTACTTCCTGTTGCGATCCGCCGATCCTAATATTCCGATTTAGAGCCGACTAGAACGTAATACGGTCTTTTTTGCTCTCGATTTTGGCTGAGTCTACGCCTGGAACTTTTTCCACTTGCTCAACAGTCTTGAAAGCTCCGTTGTGTTCGCGGTAAGCAACAATCGCCTGAGCATCTTTAAGAGCAACATCGAGAGCCGTTTTGATTTCTTCGGCGGATGCTTTGTTGACGTTGACGGTCATGACTGAACCTTCCGCTTTAGGCGGAAAGTTCTTGGCCAGGTACTGCACAACCTCGCCGAACTCTTGTTCTGAGCCTTGAGCGCCGCGCTGAACCATGTTCAGTACGACTTGAGTCCAGCCATCCTCCGTATTACCGCGCCCGAGCACAATCTGCGGACCATGGCACACGCTGCAGATTCGGAGAAACGTGTCTTTGCCCTGTCCGTCGGGAAACGATTGCTGTTGAGCCGCTAAAGCATTCCCACTCAGCAGGCTGAGCAATGCCAGCGGTCCGCCAAGTATCCGAAAAACCCGCAGTAGCGGTGATTCCTTCGGCTCGCGACATCGTTGCAGAATCTCCTTGGACGGCCATTACCTTCCGGCTTCATTTTATCTTCAGCAACACCCGTTCGAAGCGTTCGGAATGCCGAATTCGCTGTGATATACAAGTACCGGTTGAAACGATACAAAATCTCGCCCATCACTCAACATTCCCGAATCAGCCGTTCACTAACCCGCTCCGCAACGATTGTTAAATATTGTGCAGTTGCGTCCCTTCTCTGTTGCGTTTCGCAAGGGGCGGAATGGCCGACGGACGGCGGCAGTCCAAAGCGAAACGGCTGGCAAAAGGACGAGAAGATCCTGACTCCCGCGAACGTCAAGGATCTGAAATTAGTCTGGAAGGTCAAGCTGGACAATGAGCCGCGAGAAATGCATTCGCTGTTCCCCCCGCTGATCGTGGAAGGAATCGCGACCCCGAACGGAACCAGACAGGTCGCGATCGAAGCCGGCTCGTCCGACAACATCTACGCCATCGATGTCGCATCCGGCACGATACTTTGGCAGAAGCACTTCGCGTACTCGTCGAATGTGCCGCAATTAGGTGGACGTGGCCCCCTGTGCCCTGGCGGCCTTGTTGCCACGCCGACGATTGGTCCTGCCGACGCTTCCGGCAAGCGACCGATTTACGCCGCCTCGAGCGACGGCATGCTGCACACGATGAATGTCGCCGATGGCGAGGACCTTGCCCCACCGACTAACTTTCTGCCGCCCAACGCCAAAGCCTATTCGCTGAATCTCTGGGACAACGTTCTCTACAGCACGACGGCCCAGAGCTGCGGAGGCAATCCCAACGAATTCTGGGCCCTTGATCTCGGAAGCCCTGACAAGAAAGTGACGCGTTTCGATCCTGGCGGGCGAGGCGGACTTTGGGGACGTTCAGGAGCGTCGATCGGATCCGACGGGACCGTTTATGCTCCGACCGGAGACGGGCCTTTCGATCCGGAGAAGCACATTCTCAGCGAGTCTATCGTCGCGGTCACGCCGAAAGAACTGAAGCTCAAAGACTATTTCTCGCCGATTAATTCGGCCTTTCTATGGAAGCGCGATCTGGACATGCAAGTCACGCCGGCGATCTTGAACTACAAAGGTCAGGAGTTGCTGGCGACCTCGAGCAAGGAATGCCGTGTCTTCCTTCTCGATTCGAAGTCCCTCGGCGGCGCCGATCACCGCACGCCGCTTGACCGCACGCCTCTGGTCTGCAATGAAGAGGTGAATTTCGCAGCTGCGGGCGTTTGGGGCAGTCTCGCGAGTTGGGAGGACGCGGACGGCACGGTCTGGGTACTGGTTCCTTTCTGGGGACCCGCTGCATCCACGTTTAAACCGCGATTCATCGTACGGACCTGTTGAGCATGGGGGGGTGGCCGCCTTCAAAGTAGAAGATAAGAATGGCAAGCCTGGACTGACGCCCGTCTGGATCTCTCGCGACATGCCTATGGGCGAACCGCCAGTGGTAGCGAACGGCGTTGTGTTTGCGTATGGCAGCGGCGAAAACAATATGCAGGTGACTCCTGAGCTCGGGCTTGGATACAACACCTCGGCGAATCGAGTGAAAGCCTCGGGTCACGCAATCATTTACGCGCTGGATGCGAAAACGGGAAAGGAACTGTGGTCGAGCGGAGACCAGATAACTTCTTTTGCCCATTTCAGCGGACTCTCAATTGCGAATGGCCGCGTGTATCTGGGAACCTACGACAGCGTTCTCTATTCATTTGGATTGCCGGGGAAGTAGATGAATCTATCGCGTTCGAAGTATTTCCGTCACAAGGCTCCTCTGGCAGCAGCAGTCTCATTTCTCGCAAGCGCTTCTGTGCTGCACGCTCAGCTTGGGCAAACCAGCGACTGGTGGTCTTACGCGGGTGACGCACAGCGGTCCGGTTGGGAAAAGACAGACCAGAAGTTCACCAAAGCGGATGTGCCGAATTTCCGTTTGCTATGGAAGATGAAGATTGCGAACAACGCGACCGGCCCCCGCACTTTGATGCCACCCGTCATCGTTGGCAATCTGATCGGTTCACGCGGATTCAAAGAATTGGCTTTTGTCGCCAGCAGTTCCGGCCACCTGGCAAGCATAGACGCCGATCTTGCCCGCATGTATTGGGAGAAAGACCTTGATTCGCCGGCGGCTAAAGGAAGTAAGGCTACTTCCTCCACCTGTACCGGTGGACTGACGGCCACACCGACGCTTGCCGCTCCCTTCGTTTTCCGATTCGGCGCGCCTGCCCCCGCACCGGCCGCGCCCCCAAGCGGGCCAACAACTCCCGCGTCGACCAGTCCTATTCGGGACGCGAATAGCACGCAAAGCCCCGGAGGCACACCCAGGCCTGGAGGCGCTAACGCCGGGCCTGCCAGCGGTCCAGGTGCCCCGGCTGCAAGATCGCAGGGCCTCCCCGGGCCCGCTATACCGCCGGGTCTCGCGCGGCTGTTTGCACCCAAGCCGATCTACGTACTGACAGGCAGCGGCTCGTTGCACAAATTAAACGTGGACGACGGCGCTGAAATGCTGGCGCCACTGACGTTGCTGCCGCCGAACGCGAACGCTCATAGCCTCAACATTGCCGACACGGTAGTTTATACGACCACCACGCAGAACTGCGGAGGAGTTCCCAACGCGGTTTGGGCGATTGACCTTAGCAAGCCTGCGCCGAATACCGCCACTTCCTTCGCGCTGAACGGCGCCGATTTCACCGGGATCGGCGGCCCCGTACTCGGGACGGACGGCACTGTGTACGTGCAAACGGGAGATGCCGATTTTGATCCTTCGGCGAATAAGTACGGCAGCGCTGTTTTGGCGCTTAGCGCAAAGGAACTGAAGCTTAAAGGATACTTCCCCTTGCCGCGTACTCAGTCCGGGAGGAGCAATCCCGAATTAAACGGCACGAGCCCGATTGTCTTTTCTTATAAGGGCAAAGAGTTAATTGTGACCGCCGCCAAAGATGGGCGTCTTTACGTTCTGAACTCCATCTTCTTTTTCTCTGAGCGGCACGGAAAGCGGCACGCCGCTCTTCCGCACAGCGCCTTTGGCAAAGACGGATTCCGCGCTGGAAGCGGGAGGGGTCTGGGGCGCGCTCTCGACCTGGGAGGAAGCTAATGGTACCCGTTACGTTGCTCGCGCCTGTCTGGGGTGAATTGAACGCGGAGTTGAAAGCCCCGGCTGATAATGGCGAAGTGAAGGCGGGCGCGATCGCTCGCGTTCAAGTTGGAAGAAGTTGATGGAAAGCCGAGTTTGACGCTCGCCTGGGTTTCACGAGACATGAGTTTCCCGGCGCCGCCCGTGATCGCTCAAGGCGTAGTGTTTGCTGTATCGAATGGAGAAGCCGGACGCAAAGCGAAAAAGAACGGGACCGACCACGCGACGCTCTACGCACTCGACGCCCTCACGGGTAAAGAGATGTACTCCACCGCTAAAGAGGTCAAAGTGCCGGGCACTCTCACTGGCATGTCGATAGCCAATGGCCGGATCTATTTCACTACGACGGATAACACGCTCTGGGCGTTCGGGAAGTACCTGGAAACCGGTCGCTAAGTAACGAGTGGCACCCGGACTATCCTACGCAGGACGACTGAGCAAACGTAAGAAGGATGAGTTGGATTTGATCCGGCTTGCGGAGGAGTACCCACACTTGAAGTCCGGTTACCCCCGCGAGCTCATCGACTTGATCGAACGAGGGTAACCGAGCTTTTCTCGCTTAGGCCGCCGCAGGCCGGCCAATCGGAGCGTCCGGATTCTCCGGCCCAAAGTGCTTCAACATGACCAGGTTTTCGCGGTCGCTCTTGTTCGTGATGACAACGCCTTCCTTCGCCCGATCGGCACTGACGAAGAATTCGTCCTTCGTCATCTCGCCGAAACGGATAAGCGTAGGTGTCTCGGTTTCATGCTTGCCGAACGTGCCATAGCCCTGAACTACGATGACTCCGTGAGCAGCCGAGTCTTGGATCTTCACTGATTTCCCCGGGAATACCGTCAGTTCTTTCGCTGAATAATGAGGCGTTGAGTAGACTACCCAGCTTTCCGAGTAGCCGGCCTGTGCCATCTCTTCTTTCGGTCTAACGGGATGAGGATCGAACAGACGATTGGCCGAGAAGTTCGGATCCACGTTCGCCTCCCAATCCAGCATTTCGATCAGGTAATCGAGGTCGTGCCCATGTTCCTCGGGAACATCTTTGACCAGAAGATCCCATGGCACGTGGCGTCCTTCTACCATCGACTGATACATGGCGAACACGTCCGAGTTGACCTGAGGCTCGTAGGTCACAAGTGAGCCGGGTGCGTGAAGGATTCCCGGATCCACCTGCCACCCGCTCCCGGGCTTCAACTTATAGGCGCGAGAAAGATAAAGAATTTCGTTGTCGCCTTCGTTCCAGCGTTCCAGGCAGCGTCGAAGATCATCCTTCTTAGTGCCCGGATTCAAGCCCATGAAAGTATACGGGAAGTTATTGCCCTTGAAGTTGTACTGAGGCGGGAAATAGTAAGCCTCAGGCTTACCTTTCTGCTTTACCCTCGCCGCGAATTCATCGTTTTGATGGAGGTGATGCGGGATAGGGCCGAGATTGTCGAAAAACTTGCACAGAAGATTGAAGCCGCCATGCTTCGACATCACGTCAGAGCCAAGGTATTGATCGCCATTTGTCTCGACGGCCTCTTTGAGCAGAACCTTCTGGCCGTTGAACTCGATGTAGCTCAGCCCTTCATCTTCCGCTGTCAGCGGACCGTTCGCAGCCTTGGTAGTGGAAGAGAACCACCGCTCGTCGATGCCGCCCCGGTGCGCGCCCAACGCATAAAGATCTCGCGGATCGAGTTTCAAGCGGCCGCCCGGCATCAAGAAAGGATCGGGGAACCCAGCAAGGCGCAAGCCGGACGATGCCGTCGCCCGCCTTTAGTGCTTCGGAAGCAAGTTTGTTTTTAGACATGACAGGTTTTGCGTTTCGTTTGATGGAGAGGCAACTTCAAGAAGTCGCTCCCTCAAATTCCTTGAGAGATTCGGGAATGGCCGAAGCTTGCCCGATTGCACAATGATATTCGATTGAGACCTTGCTCTTCGCCGGAATCCAGCGATAACAAGGAACACCGAACAGCTTGGACCGATCGATCATCTCCTTGCGGCTTTCGGGTATAGGCGAGACCCCGAACTCCATGCCCAGTGTCGTTGTACGGTTGTTCCAGGGCTTACCTGCCCGGCTCTCGTTCTCCTCCCAGATCCCAAGCCATGGAAAATCGGCGGTTTTCCAGACATATCCAATTACGACTTGAGTACGCGGCGAGTACGCGAAGAACCAGGCTTCGGGCGATTCACGATTCAGCAGGTGAGCCGTGTAACCGCCGGATGACCGGGCGCTGTTGAAAGTCTGGAGATCCCTCTTTCCGCCGCTCGCTTCGGGCAGCCATGGCCAGTCGAACTCAATGCCGCTCAACGTGCGCGATCGCGTCCCTGTTGTTCGAATCTCGGTCGTCCCGCGCTCGATAAACGGCGCTCCGAGCGTCGCATGCTGGGTCCACGCGATGGGACGGTCCAAGATGGACAAGTTCTCGACCGTTTCCGCGATGTTGATCCTTTTCCCGTCCAGCCTGATCCGACGTTCAAAAAAGAGCTGAGCTACCGGGAGCGTGGCACGGCAGTAAGTTCCTGGCCTTCGGCGGAAACGTCGAAGTTCACGAGTGCGGCTTCGCCGTGTACGACCAACCCGGCACGAGCCTCTTCTTCCGAGGGTGGGCCAAACAGATCGAGGCAAAGATTGTGCCCCATGATTCCCGCCAGCAGCTTGCTTTCAGCATCATTGCCGTATTCGGGATACTTTTCCGGCGTGTACTGATTTACATCGATGGAGGGCCAAGGCGGCTCCCAAAGCGGATTCACACCAGTCTTTTTGTGCCGGATTTCGGCGATGTGACCGCCTTGCATCGAGACGGTAACTCGAACTTGATCGTTTTCGATTTGCGCTGCTGGAAGATTGCGAAAAAGGGTCATCTCACTCTGCGGTTCAGCTCAGAGGAGGAGAAAGTTCCCCTCCTCCTCCCGGACTGGCTAATCAGAAGCTTAGCCGAAGTGCGAGTTGCAGGCTGCGCGCATCGTTCTGTCTGGGTCTTCGCGACCTGACCGAACGCCCCCGAATTGATCGACGTAGTAGGCGTGCCGAACCAAGGTGTGTTCGTAAGGTTGAACGCCTCGGCGCGGAACTGTAGGCGAACGGCCTCTGTCAGGCTAAACGTCTTGAAGAGAGACGCATTCACCTGATGCGGCCGAGGAACGCGAATTCCAGGCAAGAACGGGCTCAACGTTGCTAGCTGGTAAGGACTCTGGACTAGCCAGGCCGCCGGTTGCGACGGGCTGCTGCAATTTTGGCGAGCGCCGGTCAGCGTGATCGTACACGTATTGAATTGCGGGCTGAAACGATCTGTCGTATCGATCGACGGATTGATGCCCGTTGAGATGGCGCCACCTGCAAACGTTGTGGCTGACGTCGAATTAGGTGTTCCGGTTATCGTCCCTCCTCCGCTGGTCGGAGCCGGCATCGGGAATCCGGATTGGAAATACGCCATGGCGTTCACTTGCCATCCGCCCAGGAAGATGTTCGCGAAACCTTTGTCTTTGAAGAATGGCAGTGAATATCCTCCGGCAATGGTGAAACGGTGAGGAGCATCGAAGTTGCTGAGCCGCCGCGCAGGACTGCTGAATGGATCCTGGTTGTTGAGATAAGTCGTGGCTTCCAACGCCTTCGAATAGGTGTAACTTCCGATGAAATACAAGCCTTTAGAGAAACGCTTGTCGAGGTTGACTTGCAGCGAATCGTAGGAGGAAGTACCCAAACGAGTTGTTTAAGTCCCGTGATATTCAGGAACTGCGGGAACGGGAGCAGGAGTTGCTGAACCGTAGTGTTCTGAGTATTTAAAGTTCCGGAGAGGCGGCCGAAAAAGGGATTCGGCACTGATGCAAGAAGTCCGTTTCCTAGCGAAAGAGCGGACGCCGGTACTACGTTGATTTGCTTCGCAACCTGCAGATCCTCTGAGCGGCTGCCGGCGTATCCCACGCTGAACAGCATCTGCCATGGGAACTGCTGCTGAATCTGCGCGGAGAACTGATGGACATATGGTATCTTGCGGTTGGGGTTGCTGTAGGTCAAACTTTGGCCCAGAAGAGTCGCGAGCCCTTGGGAACTGCCGACTGGCTGAAGAATTCCGGACGGATAGGGATTGTCGAGATAATTAAGAGGAACCAGTCCGGCATTGTTGACCGAAGAGACAAAGCTCGTGGTAGTGCTGAATCCGTTGTTCTGTCCTATATCGATCGTTGGCAGATAAGTGATGCCATAGCCGCCGCGGAATACGGTGCTGGACGTGATTTTGTAGGCGAGGCCGAAACGAGGCTGCCAGTTATTGAGATCCCGCCGGAACGGAAGTCGATTGCTCGCGCTGTTCCCCGTAAACAGAAGCCCGCCGTAAAGAGGACGGAATCCGGGAATCTGCAACGGACTCAGAGCGTTCATATCGAAGCCGGCGTTTTGCCGGTTTAGCCTTTCTGACATCGGGGACTCATAATCCCAACGCACCCCGAGGTTAAGCGTCAATCGGCTGTTCACACGCCAGTCATCCTGGAAGAACCCCGCATAATAGAGGCTTTGATACGCGAAAGAAGAATTGATGGGTACGCTACCGCTTGCCGGCGCTCCAAGCAGAAATGAGGCAAATGCGTCGCCAGAAGTATTACTTGGCTGCACAGGATTCGCCTGCGTATACCCGTTGTTGAACACGAAAGTACCTGCTGAGGATGTCGGACTGTTCACATTGTTCCGAATATTCCGGAAATTGAAGCCGACCCTTAGCGAATGGGCGTTTAGTGTTTTGGAAAGAGTCTCAGACCAGGAGATCGTGTTGGTAGTACGTATAGTTGCTGCCGGTGTAACCGAATCCCGCGAAATTGCCGTTCGAGTAATAAGACCCGACGTTCATATAAGGGAACGAGGGAGTTGCCAATTGGCTGGCGAATGAGGCCGGAAATCCGAGTTGGGTAGGATCAAAACCGACTGCATGTCGCGCGATAGCAAAAACGTGGCGATTGAAGGATACGCGGCGAGTCCAGAACGGTTGTCGGCGAAAGGATCGACGTAAGATCGGCGATCACGCCGGTGTTAGTTCGCCAGTGCAGATAGAGTGGTGATGCAGCTCCAACGAATCCGGCGTTATCGTTCACCTCGTGCCGATTGCTGCGGAGCACGTCCGCGAAGAACTTGTTTTGCTCATTGAACGCGTGATCGAAACGGAAACTATGAATGTCGTACTTGTCGCTTCGCGTGTTACTGGGATCGCTGAAGTTATTCTGGCCGAATCCGTTACCAATCACATTCGGAAGCGGCAGATACGCAAGCATATTGCGAGACACCCGGCTGATGCGATTTTGCGGGATGATATTGCCGGCGAACGGTGTTCTCGAATAGGTAGTAACGCCGTTGACTGTTGTCGCGACGGTACTTAGCGGATCGTAAATCGTGACTCGCTGGCCGGTGGAGTTTAGAAGGTCCGAGAAATCGCCATTGCGCTCCGCTGCCGTCGCCGACCGTATAAGTCTGCGCGTACGGAACGCTATCGCGGATGTCCTCCCAGTTGTACATGAAGAACGTGCGATTCCGGCCGTCATAGAGCTTAGGAATGTAGAAGGGGCCCTTCGACTTCGACTCCCGGCTCATTCCAATGGAACGGAACCTTGCCTTGGCCCGAGAGATTGCCGTCGAACGTGTTGGCATTGAGAACAGTATTGCGCCAGTAATCGTATAAGTTGGCGTGAAACTTATTCGTGCCGCTCTTCAGGCCAACGTTAACGGTGCCGCCGCCCGTTCGTCCGTACTGCGCATCATAGGTGCTGGTCTGCACTTTCGATTCGGAGACGGCATCCGGAGGAGGAGCAAAAGTCAGATTATTGGGCGAGCCAAAGCCCTCGCTCGAGGTGTTGGGAGTGCCGTCCAAGAAGAACTCATTCGTCTGAGCACGGCTGCCGTTTATGTTGTAGGAATCCATGCCGCCGTTGTCGAACGGACGATCGGACCGGCTGGCTGAGCGCCGACATTGTGCTGGACGCCCGAGGCCAACGTTGTGAGTTGAAATGGATTACGACCGAGCAGCGGGAGCTCAGCAGTGGCGGCGGCGCCTATGGTCTGCCCGAGATCCGCATTTGCGCTTTCGATTTGCTGGCCCGAAGCTTCCACAGTGATCTGCTCGGAAACGCCGCCGACCTGCATTGTGAAGTCGATCTGTTGCCGATCGCTGACATTCAGTTCGACGTTCGTCTTAGTCTGGGTCTTGAAGCCGGAGACCGTGGCGGTTACAGAATACCGGCCGGGCTCAAGGAACGGAGTCGTGTAAGTACCTTCGCCTGTGGTGACGGTGCTTACGGTTACGCCAGTGCCCTGATTCTTAATCTCGACCCTTGCGCCCGCAATCTTGGCTCCGGACGGATCGGCGACTGCCCCTGTTACGGTCGCGCGGAACTCCTGAGCTGACGCGGTAGAAGGCAGAAGTGCAAGTGCTAAAACCAGCCCCACGAGGCTCAGCCCCAGGAACTTACAGTTGCTCGAAATGAAGGCGCCTACACGGCGCAATAAAGCCTCTGACATGAGAGACCTCCCTTCCCAAATTTTCGTGAAAACCAGACCCGTTTGAAACGTTACAATACTTGAGGCGATTGTAGGGACTCTTCGAAGTTAAGTCAATACGATGATTTACAGGTTAGATGCCGGCCGTGCTTTTCAAACCTGATATCGATTGATGTAGGATACGCTTCGGGGGTTGAGACGTTTCAAGCCAACTCCACGATGAGATCTTCCAATGAGTAACCGATTTCCCTTCCTGCACAACGCGATGTGGCCCGGATTAGTAGGAAAGGGCGGCGATGCTGAACCGCCCATTGACCTTGCAAACGATGCTGGAGCTTACCGCGCAAGCTGAAGTGAACGGCGTGAAGTTTGACGGCGTTGACCTGTTCCTGTCGCTTCCCCACACCGATATCGATTCCTCCGATGATGACCTGAAACGTCTGGCCGATAATCTTCGATCGAAAGGACTGCGAGCAGGCTCGCTTGTCGCACCGGTTTGGCCGCCCACTGGCGGTTCCGCAATGGGAGACGAAGCCGAGCGCGGCCGTTTTCTCGAACAGGTGAAGAAGTCCTGCCGCATTGGTCGCAAGCTGCGTGACCTGGGAGTGCGGCAGTACGGCGTTATCCGGATCGATTCGGCAACCGGTCCCGGCGAATGGGCCAAAAATCCGGAAGAGAACACAAAGCGTATCGCGGAGACCTTCCGAGAAGCCTGTGATATCGCCGCAGATTCTGGTGAGCGATTGGCTGCAGAGGGCGAAATCTGCTGGGCGGGCATGCATAGCTGGCGGCGCAACCTGGAACTGCTTGAGATGGTTGATCGGCCAAAAACGCTGGGTTTTCAGGCTGACATGGCTCATACGATGCTCTTCACTATGGGCTATAACGCGCCCGAGGACCGGCTTCTGCCCGAGAACTTCGATTGGTCGAACCACGAGGAACTTGCGGCGGCTTATAAAAAAGTTGCAAGCGCTCTGCGGCCCTGGACCATCGATTTCCATGTCGCGCAGAACGATGGAACGGTGAAAGGCTCGGGCTCACACGATAAAACTGGTAAGCACTGCCTGCCCTTCGATCCGAACGGCAGACTTGACGTCGTGCGAGACTCTGGCGCGTGGATGCGCGACGACAACGGTAATATAACGCGTGCGTTCCAGCACATCTGCTGGGACGGTTGTATGTTTCCGAACTCTGTTATGCGAGAAGCAGGAGACCTGGAACGATATTCTCGGCGTGATGGTTGCAGTCCGCGAAGCACACGGGTGGAACTGATGAATAGAGATCTGAGGATCGGGCTGATCGGCTGCGGCTTTATGGGCCGCACCCATTCGAACGCGTTTGGGCAAGCACCGAAGTTCTTCCAGCTTCCTTACCGGCCGGTACTGAAGAGGGTTTGTGCTCGTAACGCCGAACGCGCACGGACCTTCGCTTCCAATTGGGGTTACGAAGGCTTCGAAACGGATTGGCGCGCCATCGTCGACTCTCCCGAGATCGACCTCGTTGATATCGCGACGCCGAATGACACGCACGCCGAAATCGCGATTGCAGCGGCGAAGGCCGGCAAGATGGTGATGTGTGAAAAACCACTTGGTCGAAATCCCGGCGAATCGGAATCCATGGTTCGCGCGGTTGAAGACGCCAAAGTGGCCAACATGGTCTGGTACAACTATCGCCGCGCCCCTGCCGTCGTTCTTGCGAAGAATCTGATCGACGCTGGGAAACTCGGCAGAATCTTCCATTACCGGACCGTGTTTCTCCAGGACTGGACGATCTCGGCAGACTTACCGCAGGGTGGTGAGGCTCTTTGGCGTTTGGATGTCAACGTGGCGGGCAGCGGCGTTACCGGCGACTTACTTGCCCACAACATCGACACGGCCTTGTGGCTGAATGGACCCATCCGCGAAGTGAGCGCAATGACCGAAACCTTCATCAAGGCTCGGAAACATAACCTCACGGGAAAAGAAGAGCCAGTCGGCATTGATGATGCGAGCGCCTTTCTGGCCCGGTTTCGGAACGGATCTATCGCCACTTTCGAGGCCACACGCTATGCCCGCGGGCACAAAGCCTTATACACGCTCGAAATCAATGGAGAGTCAGCTTCGTTGCGCTGGAACCTTCATGATCTGCACCGGCTCGAATACTATGATTACCGCGATGAAGGCCCCCTCCGAGGGTGGAGAAGCATTCACATCACCGACGGGGATCATCCGTACATGAAGAACTGGTGGGTGCCGGGTCTGCAGATTGGCTACGAGCACACATTCATCCATCAAGCTGCTGATTTCCTGACCGCCGTTGGCGAAGGGAAAAGTGCTTCGCCTACCTTCCGCGAGGCTTTGTTGACGGACGACGTTACCGACGCAGTGTTGAAGTCTGCCGGCAATCGAAGATGGGAAACCATCAGAGAGCGCTAGCCATCGCAAAGGAGAAACCACGTGGTTGCGCGATCAGGGAAACGAATCAAGCTTGTTACGGTGGGGCTCGCGTGCATACTGCCGGCCAGCGGCCTATTCGGGCAAAAGAGCGCCCCAAGCGAGGCCGAAGCGCGAATGGCTCGCGACTTCATACAGAAAGCAGGCGTAAAGCCGCTCGAAGAAAGCGGCTTCAAATCGATCTTCAATGGCCGCAGTCTCGAGGGTTGGGACTGCGATCCCGATTTCTGGCGTGTGGAAAGCGGAGCAATGACTGGCGAAACGAAGCCAGATCATCAACCCAAACAGAATATTTTCTGTATCTGGAAAGGCGGCGAGCCGGCCGACTTCGAATTCAAGGCACAGTATCGGTTGACCGGCACGAACGGAAACAGCGGCATTCAGTACCGCAGCATCGAGAAGCCCGATGTCGCCAAGTGGGTCATGCAAGGCTACCAGGCCGATATCGACCTTCATCAAATGTTCACGGGCCAGATATATGAAGAACGTGCCCGCGGGTTTCTCGCGATGCGAGGCCAGATTTCGTATGTCTCAACCGGCAAGAAGCCGGGATCAGTCGGACAAGTCGGCGATAGCGACCAACTCAAGTCGTTCATAAAGAATGACGACTGGAACGACATCCATATCATCGCCCGGGGCAACACTCTCGTGCAGCTCATCAACGGTCACGTGATGAGCATGTTGATCGACGATGATACCGCCGGGAGAAAGATGAAGGGTGAGATCGGCATTCAATTGCACCTTCTGCCCAATGCTTCCATGAAGATGGAAGTGAAAAACATTCGCCTAAAAAACTTCTGATTACTGCATGACGCGCGTAATGAGGCTGTAACACTCGGCAGCTATCCTACTCGGCACGAAAGGTCGTTTTCGCCTATGGCTGCTGCTCCAGTGTCTGCGAGTCCCCACATCGCCGCTCCTTCAGGTTCGCTCCTCGATTCAAAGATAAAAAAGACGCCAGGGAAATTAGGTGCGGCTGTTTTTGGGGTTGCACTGCTCGGCGGTCTGATCTACTCCGGTTCACAGCTACTTTCCGACCTTGGGCAGGTGCACACAGCATCGGTGCTCCCTTACGTGTTGCTGGGTGTTGCCTTGCTGATCGCTCTGGGATTTGAATTCGTAAATGGCTTTCACGACACCGCGAACGCCGTGGCGACCGTGATTTATACACATACTCTCGAGCCCCATCTTGCTGTAGTTTGGTCGGGCACCTGGAACTTCCTTGGCGTGCTTACATCCACGGGGGCGGTGGCCTTTGGCGTGGTTTCCCTTCTGCCGGTTGAATTGATCCTGAGGGTGGGCAGCGGCGCCGGATTCGCCATGATATTTGCTCTGCTGGTCGCCGCTATCATCTGGAATCTCGCAACCTGGTATTTCGGCATTCCGAACTCAAGTTCGCATACTCTGATCGGCTCCATTATCGGCGTCGGCTTGATGAATCAGATCATGGAAGCGAAAAGCGGCGTTTCGGGCGTTGATTGGAGCCAGGCGCTTAACGTTGGCAAGAGCCTGCTGGTCTCGCCCCTTGTCGGTTTCGTCTTTTCGGCGCTGCTCCTGTTTGTCATGAAGCGAGTGGTTCAAAACCGCAAGCTCTACAAAGAACCGGAAGGTACGGAACCGCCTCCGTTCTGGATTCGCGCGCTCCTGTTCTTCACCTGTACGGGTGTGAGCTTCGCGCATGGCTCTAATGACGGCCAGAAGGGCATGGGTCTGATTATGCTCATCCTGATCGGCACGGTACCCACCGCGTACGCGCTGAACCACGCCGTGGCTTACCAGGAGGTTCAGAACTTCATCGCCGTGTCGGAGAAGGCGGAACGGACGCTCGAGAAATACGCCGGACAAATGGGCAAGACTCCGTCGCCTGCTGCCATTCCACCTCAAGCCAAACAGAACGACTGGGTGCCACCAGAGCAGTTGCCTCTCGAGAGAGCCATCTCGGAGCGGAAAGTGGGCGAGGAAACGCCTGTCCAACTCAGCCGCCTGATCGAGACGGTCAAGGATCAGGTCGCGGGCTACCGGACGCTGGCAGCGATACCGCCCGCCCAGAGCCGGAACGTGCGGAACCAGATGTATGTCGCGAGCGAGACACTGCGCGTGATGGAGAAGACTGAAGACTCCGAACTTCTCGGCACAGGACGCAGCAGCGCTTGCAAATTACAAGAAGCAGTTGGACCATGCCACGAAGTTCATTCCTGATTGGGTAAAAGTAGCCGTTGCTCTGGCACTCGGCTTGGGAACGATGGTGGGTTGGAAGCGCATCGTTGTGACCGTTGGTGAACGAATCGGCAAGCAGCATCTTACGTATGCGCAAGGCGCGTCGGCAGAGCTCGTGGCAATGGGTACAATCCTTGCCGCCGACCGATTCGGACTTCCTGTCAGTACAACCCATGTATTGACTTCGGGCGTTGCCGGCACTATGGCCGAAAACGGGGGAGGTCTGCAATGGAACACCATACGCGCCCTTATAGCCGCTTGGGTTCTGACGCTGCCGTGCTCGATCCTTCTCGCCGGAGGGCTTCTACTGGCTATTCCGGCACGCATTCTAGATTGCCGTCGTTCGACACGCCTGAATCGTTGGACGCTCAATTCGGGCGGATCGGAATAGCATAGATACCGTGTCCTGCTCCTGAACAAACCCGCTTTCAAGCTAAAGTTCTGAGTTAGGGACAACGACTCAGTGGCAGATCAAAATCGAAGAGCATTTCTCGGGCAAACGGCTGCCCTGGCCCGGTTAGCCTCGGCGCAGGATACAAGAACCGGCCAGTCGACGGCGAGCAGGCGGCCTAACCTCGTCTATATCTTCGCCGACCAACTTCGCTACTTCTCTTGCGGATATGCCGGAGACGAGTACGCGCGCACCCCCAACATCGATCGACTTGCGGCACAGGGCTGTAACTTTCACCAGGCTGTCTCCTCGACGCCGGTTTGCGCGCCCTATCGCGCGTCTTTGTTCACAGGGAAGTATCAATCCAGCACCGGGATGGTGATAAACGAGCTGCGGCTTAGCCCTGAACATGAATGCTTTGGACATGTACTCACGCGAAACAATTATCGAACCGCGTACATCGGCAAGTGGCATCTTTGGGCAAACGAACTCGGACACCATGAGCTGACACGGAATGGATTCGTGCCGCCCGGTCCGTATCGGCTCGGGTTCGATGGCCTCTGGCAAGCCTACAACTTCAATCACGAATACTACAACTCACCCTATTTCGAGAACGACACGACCCGTCACATTCGCAAACAGTATGAACCCGACGGACAAACGGACGTGGCCATCGAGTTCCTGGAAGACGCTGGGAGAATAAACGAGCCATTCGCGCTCTTCGTATCCTGGGGTCCGCCACACGATCCGTGGGACCAGGGCAATGTGCGACCGGACGATCTTGAAGCTGTACAAAAACATCACCCTGCCGAAGCGCCCCAACTACTCCGAGAAACCCGATCCTTACGCCGACAACTGGGCACACATCACGCCTGAATATCCAAAACAGATCGATCAGTTTCAACGTACATACTATGCGCAAAGTGCGGGTATTGACCGATGTGTCGGACGAATCATGAGCGCTCTCGAGAAGCATGGCCTGGCGGAGAACACGATTCTGGTGTTCACATCGGATCACGGCGAAATGTTCGGAGCACACGGCCGGCGCGCGAAATACATCTTCTATGAGGAATCGGCGCGAATCCCGTTCCTGATTCGTTGGCCAAACCATATCCCTGCTAAGCAGGTCTCAGACGCACTCCTCGGCACACCCGATATCATGCCGACGATCTTGGCTTTGCTGAACCTCCCGATCCCGAAGTCGGTAGAAGGCATTGACCTCAGCCACCATGCTCTTGGGCGATCGGGAACATCGCCCGAAGCCGCCCACATGCAAGGCATGGGGGCAACGGCCGCCTGGACGGACGGTACGGAATGGCGCGCGCTCCGCGATCACGAATACACTTACGCGATTTACCATCGCGACGGACGCGAACTGCTCTTTCACAACCGTTCTGATCCGTACCAGATGCGTGACCTTGCGAACGATAGATCGAGCGATTCGCGGCTCAGGCACTATCGCCAGATGTCACAGAACTGGCGGAAGCAGCAGAACGATACATTTGAAGCGTGCAGCTGGTATCGGGACCGCTGGACACGCGATCGCAATATTACGTCGACAGCACGCGGCACGGGCCAGAACCTGGATGCGCTCAACGCACTTATGAAACGCTGGTACCCTAACGGGCCGACGAATCAATCCCGGCCACGTTAGCGTTCGTGGCAGGTGGCCGTTTTATAACGGTCAGCACGATCTTTGAAGCAGCCTGTTGGGAATGATGGATTGAATTGTGTGCCACGACACCTGCGCTTTCGTCGTAGTTCTTGCCGCCGGTATTCATGTTGCGATCAAAGCGCGGGAAGTTACTGCTTGAGACCTCGATCCTGATGCGATGACCCGCTGGAAAGAAGTTGCTCGTGGTCAAGGGTTGAAGAGTGACAGGATAGACTTTCCCTTTTTCCATCCAGACCGGCGGTTTGTCGTACCCTTCGCGGTAGCGGAGCCGCTGGATCGTCTCGTCCAGGTTATAAGCAGTACCATCCGGCAGCACGTCGATGAACTTGATCGTGATGTCGGTGTCTTTCGCGTCCGACGATACGTAAAGAGTCGGCTCGACGGGCCCGCTTACTTCCATTGCTTCTTTCAGGGGCTCCGACGTGTAGACGAGGATGTCGTTGCGGCTTTCCATCGTCCGCTGATCGAATGCACCACCAGTGACAGCGTTGCCGGTGCAGCAAACGTTACCGCCAAACGAAGGCACCGGATTCATCGGATCATAAACAAAGGTGTCCGGTTTATCTGCCGTCGGCGCGTTCGTTGTGAGTAAGCCATCTCCGTAGACCGTATTTGCTTTCCCGCCGCTCGACAAGATAAAGCGTCATAGGTTGAGCTCCTTCAGGCGGCCACGTATCTGACGTTTGCCACTTGTTCAGGCCCATCGTGTAGTACCGAACCTTAGGCGTCTTCTCCAGAACTTTGTTGTCGTCGCCTTTTAGGAAGTGATCGAACCAGCCGTAGGTGAGAGCGTCATAATCGAGTCGCGCGTCGCCCATGTCTCGCTCACCCACGAACGTGTGTTCCGAAGCCCGCTTGTAGCTGCAGTGCAGAGTCGGAGCGATGACCGCATACTGCTCGTTCGCGATTTCTGGTCTGGCTGTCTTCCGGACAAAGTTGTACGCCGCCAGGTTCGGCCCGATCGAAACGTCGTACCAGGACATGAACCATAGCCCTGGTATGTTGATCGGCTTATCGTCATGCCAGAGACCGCCCCGATACCAGGCGGGGTGATTAGGACTGCGCTCGATCATCGCTCCTTCCGTCGGCACCGACATGGGATCGGCGAAAATACCTTTCGGGCCATCAACCGCTTTGATGATGTCCATCTCCGGAAGATGGCGGAGCGCCTTGGCCCAATCGACTGGCGGTAGTTGCTGTGCAAGGTCGAACGACTTCGACACTCGAATCAGGTCTTGTTGCGAAGTGTTCGGCGGGAACATGGGCCGAACCTGGTTCTGTTCTCCGTAAAGCCAGGCAATGAACAGCATTTGAACGGCACCGCCGCGATACCAGTTTCCTTGCTCGTAATACGGAGCGACGCGCCCCACCCCGGCTCCGAACCCTTGCGGAATCATGGTCGTGAATGCAGGATTTCCAAGTGCGGCCACGCCCAGTTGCCATTCCGCGGTGGAAGAACATCCAATGGTGCCCACCTTCCCGCTAGACCAGGACTGAGACGACACCCACGAGATTGCGTCTGATCCGTCGGATAAAGGAGCGCCCAGAATGTCGTAGTTTCCTTCGGAAAAGAAGTGGCCGCGCTCGTTCATCTCGACGTAAGCGTACCCGTGTTTAACGGCCTCGAGTTCAGCCGACATATCCCGCGGCACGCCGTTCTGCACATCCCAGTAATTGAAGTTGTATGGTGTACGCACAAAGATGACGGGATACTTTTTCGACGGATCTTTTGGGCGATAGATGTCGGTTGCCATCCGCTTTCCGTCGCTCATCGGGACCATGACTTTGCGGTCAACGATCGCGAGAGTCTCCAGTTCTTTCTCGACCGCATTGCGGCGAGCAACAACGTCCGCAGGCAACGCGGAACTTCTCGACTGAGCATGCGCAAACGGCGCTGCCAGCAGAAGGCCGAACAGAAACGCTGACGGTAGCGATCTCACTGATGTCATCGGGCCCTAACCCTCCAAAGTCGTGGGAACCGCCATCGAGAAATCCGGGCGGCTTTTGCCATTCTCCAACCAACCAGACGCGCGGTGTACGGCTAAGCCCAGCTTCAGCACCGTTTGTTTCTCGATCTTCGCCGGATCCAACTCGATACCGAAACCTGGGCCTTCCGGCAGCTTGAACCGTCCATTCACCGGTTTCGGCGGATTCTTCTCAAAGTGATAATACGTTCGCATTTTGTTGATCAGGTTTTCAGCGAGAGGGAACGTCATGGGTGATTGGCTGGCAATCAGGTGTATAGCCGCATGAAGGCTATGCCCATGCGGAATGACAGGTACGTCATGAAGCGACGCTACGGTTCCGATCCTGAGCAATTCCGAGATCCCGCCGCACCACTCCGGATCCGCCTGCACAACCGATATTGCCCCGGCCTGAAGATAGCGTTCTACTTCCCACCGTCCATAGAAGTGCTCTCCTGAGGCAATCGGGATCGTCGTACCTTGCCGCAGGCGTACGAAGCCATCTATTTTCTCGGGATGCGTGGCTTCTTCGATCCAGCGAGGCCGATATTTCTCCACCTGGTGCGCCCATTCGAGAGCGTAGCTCGAATCCCAGCCACTGAAGGCATCGAACATCAGTTCAGTGCTGTCGCCCAACGTCTCGCGCAAGATCTGCACCAGTTGCACGTTCTTCCTCATGCCTTCCGGTCCTGATCCCGGCCCGTAAGCCATGAACCACTTCTGAAATCGATATCCTTCCTCTTGCAGCGCCTTTGAGCGTGTCCGCACGGCATCGGGCTCCAGCGAGAACCCAAGGCAGCTCGCATAGCACTCGACCGACTCTCTTGTCGGACCGCCCAGCAACCGATACACCGGAACCCCGTAATGGCGGCCGCGCAAGTCCCAGAGCGTGTTATCGACAGCGCTGATCGCCATCAGAAAGATGCCTTCGCGCGAGTGACGGTTCGAGCGATACATCTCGTCCCACAATGTTTCACCCGCCAGCGGGTCCTTACCGATAAGAAACCGACGCAATTCTTCGCCGACTACAATCGCGGCTTCTTTTTCAAACGGGCCGTACAATCCGAACAGGTCCTTGTTGGTCTTGATACGCAGGTAGATCGCTTTGTAGGGAACCTTCCTTTGGCCGCCCGGCTTGTCATGATAGGGCGCCGGCCGCAAGTCGTCATACACGTCCAAAGGATTTACTTGCGGTTGGCGGTTCACTCCTGCTTCGCCTTCGTAGTGCCCCTCGAACTCTGTCAGTTCAAGATCCGTGATCTTGAAGCGGCCTTTCTCCGCCTGCAGATCTTCGCGGGCTTCGAGATAACGAGTGCCGAGAACTGACCCCGCAAACGCTAGGCCAAACGCGCGACGACTGAGGGAAGACATTTCTGTATTAAATCAGGTCCTTCGTCCTACCCTTTTCGCGAAGGAGTTTAGAAGTTGCCGCGACGTCAGACCTTTGTGCGCTGCAAGTACTGTGAGTCTACGAGGCGTAGTAAGACCCGGATTGCAGGAACTTAATGTTCGATGCTGTAACTCACGCGAGGTACACGGGTCTAAAGAGTAGAGAGCTGATTTTATGAAAAAGCTACTTCTGATATTACCGATGAGCGGAGCGTTGCTTCTCTCAACCAGTCTGTTTGCCCAGGATCGGGATCACGGACGCGATCATGATGATCATCAAGACAACCGTCATCACGTCTACGATAAGCACCACAAGGACTATCACGACTTCGACGAACACGAAGATCGCGCGTGGCGTATGTACTGGCAGCAGCATCATCACGATTACGTCGATTGGGATCGCGCTTCGGAACGCCAGCGGCAGGACTACTGGAATTGGCGGCACTCGCATTCGGACGCCGTGTTGCAGATCAACATTCACTAACAACGTTCAGGTTTCGCTGTTAAGCTGATCCTTTAGCGAAAACAGAACATGAAACTTGGCGTCAATACGCTGATCTGGTCGGAAGGGTTTGACTCGAGCCATGTCAAACTCTTCGAGCCAATAAAGGATGCCGGATTTGACGGGATCGAATTTCCACTGTTCACCCCGAATCCCCGGCCCAATATTGAAATCCGGCGAGGGCTCGAACAGAATGGGCTCGAGTGTACGTTCTGCACTATTCTTCCGTCCGGTCTCAATACGATCAGTGACGATAGCGGCGTACGGGCCAGATCGAAACAGTATTGGATCGACACGATCCGTACTGCGGCCGAGATGGGAGGCAAGATCCTCTGCGGCCCGCTTTACTCGCCGGTCGGGTATTTTGCCGGCCGGCGCAGGACGGCTGACGAATGGCGCTGGGCTGTCGAGTGTTTCACGGAGTTGGGGCCGACCTTAAGCGACTACGACGTCACGATCGCGATTGAGCCGCTGAATCGCTACGAGACATATTTCCTCAACACTGCCGCCGATACCGTATCGCTCTGCAGCGAGATCGACCATCCCAAGGTTCGGATGCTCTTCGACACCTATCACGCAAATATCGAAGAGAAGCACGTCGGCGACGCCATCCGGCAGAGCGGACCACAACTGGTTCATGTCCACACGTGCGAAAACGACCGCGGCATTCCAGGCAGCGGCCATGTGGACTGGGCTTCCGTGTTCCCGGCTTTGCGCGACCTTCAGTATGAAGGATGGCTTACGATCGAGGGTTTTGGTTTCTCTTTAGGCGCCCTCTCGTCGGCTGCGTCGATCTGGCGAGATCTCGCACCTACTTCGGGCGCTATTGCGTTTGAGGGCATCAAGTTCCTGAAAGAGCAGGTCAAGATCGTACGGCTTGGGCTAGCCCGAGCCGTCAAGTCTTACACAAGTCTTACAATCCAAAGCGCCTTTTCTTGCTACTTTCGAAGTGTATAAGCATGGAGAAGGCTCCGAAGCAACTTCGAATCCCGAGTATTTATGATGGTCAGCCGGTCAATTGGGCGACCTCGATAGCGCTTGCAATTCTGCATACGGGCGCCATTGCGGCGCTGTTTTTCACCACCTGGCGCTCTGTTTTGGTCGCTGCCTTTCTTTATTGGCTGACGATCGGTCTTGGCATCAGCCTGGGTTACCACCGCCTGCATACTCACCGCTCTTACAGGATTGCAAAGCCCATTGAATATTTCCTGGCCTTTTGCGGAGCGATGACGCTGGAAGGCGGCCCAATCTCTTGGGTGGCGACTCATCGGCTTCATCATCAACTCTCGGATCACGAGGGCGATCCTCATTCGCCGCGTGACGGTGCCTGGTGGGCCCATGCGGGATGGCTCCTGTTTGGACGAGTCCGCTCAATACAATACGCGGCTCCTGACGAAATATGCGCCCGATCTCGGAAGAGACCGGTTCTACGTTGCCTTGAACAACTATCATTGGCTTCCCCTGGTAGTCACCAGTGCGATCCTCTTCGCGATTGGAGGCTGGTCTTTGCTTCTTTGGGGAAGCTGTGTTCGTGTTGTTGTTGGACTTACATGCGACGTGGCTGGTGAATTCGGCTACCCATATGTGGGGCTCCAGGCGGTTCACTACCCGCGACGATTCCCGCAACAACTGGTGGGTCGCGCTTCTCACCTTTGGAGAAGGCTGGCACAATAATCACCACGCTCACCCAACGTCAGCGCGCCATGGCCTCGCCTGGTACGAATTCGATCCTTCGTGGCTGCAACTGAAGGTTCTCAAAGCCCTTGGAATCGCAAAATCAATCCAGGTTGCAGCCATACCGACCGAGCAGCAAGAACGCGAAGCAGCCTGAGCTTCCGATTTGCTGCCCAACACGGGGCAGTTGATAATCGGAAGAGATGGTAGTAGCGGGCCGGAAGAAATCGATTGCGTTTTTCATCGCTCTCGGCGCCGGCCTCATTGTATTCACACTTCTTCTATACGTCGGTTGGGTTTTACTCGACTGGCGAGCAGGAATCCTCCTTTTCTTCGGGATCGTTCTGCTCGCCTTTATCATTGGCGGCGTAGTTCTGAACACGATTTTTCTTGTCCGGGAAATCCGCCGGAATGAGCAGCACGACGCATTCATCAATGCCGTCACGCATGAGCTCAAAACGCCGGTCGCATCCATCCGGCTATACCTTGAAACACTGCTGACTCGTCCTGTGGAAGAGCAGAAAGCGCGCCGAGTTTTACCGCATTATGCTCGAAGATAGCGATCGGCTGCTGTCCACCATCGAGCAGGTACTGCGGACGGGACGCGTCGGCCCCTCGAACCGCCTCGTCAATTCGTCTCCGGTCGATCTTGAGCGAGCTTCTGACAGAATGTGTCGCTCGCGCGCGCACGCTTCACGGACTTTCGTCCGAAGCGCTCCAATACAAAGCTCCCGACAAGCTCACCGTATTGGGCGATGTAGAGGAGCTGAGAGCAGCCGTTTTCCAATCTCATCGATAACGCGGTGAAATATTCGGGAGCGAACGTAAACATCGCAGCAGAACTCTCCCGAGCTGAAGGCCGTTTCGCGGTGTTAACCGTTCGGGATCGCGGCATTGGAATTCCAAAAGGTGAGCTGAAGCGGATTTTCAAGCGCTTCTACCGGATCTCTGAATCGAAATCTGTCCGTGTCACCGGAACAGGACTGGGGCTGTACATCGTAAGGTCTGTGGCAAAGCGGCACGGAGGCCGGGCCTGGGCGGAAAGTGAAGGATCCGGCTTGGGGAGCACGTTCTCTCTCCAGCTTCCGCTTCTGCAATGAGTCTCATCCTGGTGGTCGAGGACGAAGCCCACCTGGCAAACGGTTTGCGCTTCAACCTCGAAGCGGAAGGCTATCAAGTCCAGGTCGTCGAAACGGGCGAGAAAGCCTTGGAGCAGTTGCTCAACCCGAACGAGATCGACGTTGTCGTGTTGGACGTCATGCTCCCCGGCAAAGACGGCTTCACGGTCATGTCTGAGGTTCGACAAGCCGGGCAATATGTTCCCACGTTGATGCTAACGGCTCGGGGACGCGCTGAAGATGTGCTTCGCGGTTTCGCCGCAGGCGCCGATGACTACCTGACGAAGCCATTCGAACTCGCCATTCTCATCGCCCGCATACGCGGCCTTCTGCGCCGCCGGAATTGGGCGCAACACACGACCAACAATTCCACGTCGCCTCCGCAAACCAGAAACCAAGGACTTCTGTTTCGGCGAAAAGAAAGACAAGTCCTTCGATTTCGACTCTATGGAGTTGCGAGTTCGCGACCAGACGCTAACCCTGACCATGATGGAGGCGAACGTTTTGCGCTACCTGATTGAACACGAAGGCAAACCGGTGTCCCGAAAGGCAATGCTTGAGAACGTCTGGGGTGTTCAGGAAAACATCGATACTCGCCCCATCGACAATTTCATCGTGCGGCTCCGGCAGATACATCGAGGACGATCCCACCAAACCACGCCACCTCCTGACAGTTCGCGGTATGGGCTACCGTTTCGTCGCAGTTCCGGCCGAACCAGCGTAGCGAACGCAGCCCTAAGCCAACTGCATCTCGAGCAGGACCACTGCATGAGGAGGGATGGAGATCTGCACACTCGTTCCCTCGAACGGAAACGGGATGAGGTTTGGGCTTTACGTTCTCGGGCTCTTCGAACGTATTTCGAGCCGTCATTTCGGTGTGGGTCAATACCGTACCGCGGCCCTCTTTAAAACTACCGGTCGTCATGCCGATGTTGGCGGCGACGGACGAATCTAACGACGGGTTCGTCAACGTGACGCTCAGCACTTTGCTTTTCACGGATGCTGACCCCGACAGACCAGGCATTTTGACGGTTCCTTCGCGACTTGGCACCGTCAAATCCGGCACGTTCAACTTGATAGGCGCAAGCCTGGCCCCCATGTGGTTTCGGTACATCTCAAACACGTAATACGGGGGAGTGCGCGTATAACGATCACCTTGAGCGAGGAACAGCGAATGAATGCAGTTGATCGTCTGAGCTACATTCGCCATCGCAATCTTGTCCGCATGCCTGTTAAAGACGTCAAAAGTAACGGCAGTATGCACCGCATCCCGAAGAGTGACGGGCTGGCTCAGCAGATAAGCAGGAGTGATCTCTTCGCCCGGCTTGTACCAGACGCCCCACTCGTCAACCACGAATTTAATGCGGTGCTCGTGATCGTACTTGCCCATAGCCGTCCAATGCTGCTCAATAACGTCTTCCGTTGCGAAACCCTTATGAACCACGTCGTACCAGCCGCTTGGTTCGAAGGACGAGACACGCTCCGGCGTATTCCTGAAGTCAGAATAGTAATGAACTGAAAGGCCATCCACTCGGGAGCGGTGTCCATCGCCCATGGCGGCGAAGAAGCCATTCGTCCATCCCAGGTCAAGATCTTTAGAATGCCCGCGCGGACCGACAGCCACAAGGAACGGCTTGGGTTCATACGCTGGGAATTGAGTCACGAATCTCCGGAATAGCGTCGCATACTCCTGCGGTGTCATATCTCCGCCGCATCCCCAAGATTCGTTGCCAACACCCCACCACCGCACTCCAAACGGTGTTTGGTCGCCATTTGCAGCCGCGCTCCTTTGCAAGCGACACAGTATTTGCCGGGGCATTACAGTACAGCACCCAATCGTGGAACTCTTCGGGTGAGCCCGAGTTCATATTCGCTGCCAGATAAGGCTCGGCACCGGTCAACCGGCAGAGCCGGATGAATTCGTGAATACCGAACTGGTTCGTTTCGGTAGCGTCGGCGCCCGCCGGCATTTGAGCCTGCCAATAGTTGTAGGTACGAGGCCGCTTTGCGCGATCACCGATGCCGCCGCGCCAGTGGTAACCATCGGCAAAGCAGCCGCCCGGCCAACGGAAGTTGGGAACACCGATGCGCTTCATATCATCGATGAAGCGCTTACGAATTCCGCCTACATTTCGGATTTTGGAGTCAGGGCCTACCCAGATACCGTCGTAGATGACGCCACCGAGATGTTCAATGAACTGACCGTAGATGTGACGGCTGATCTCGGGAGCGCTTTCCGAGATGTCGATCTTTATATCGGCGTCGGCAGCAAAGGACTGACGTACGTTCGCAAGCAGGCCCGCTGTAGCGCACGCGCCAGTTCGAAGAAAGCTTCGGCGATCCATTTTCTCCGGATTATGTCACGGTTTCTGGTGTCGCGATCGCCCTCTCGGCCCCAATTCGATCGCGACAACGTCAGCGACTTTCCCCTGCTTTAGAGTGAAGCGCAACGCCGTCCGCATCTTGTGCCATCCGTTGTGGCCACAGGCGCCCGGGTTCATATGGAGCAATTGCAGATCGGAGTCACGCATGACGCGAAGTATGTGCGAATGGCCGCAGATAAACAAATCAGGCCGATGGTGAAGCAGCTCCTTCTTCGCGCGCCGGTCGTAATTTCCTGGATACCCGCCAATGTGCGTCATAAAGACGCGAACACCTTCAGATTCCCAGTAAAGATCGGCCGGCAGGTCAGCCCGAATCTCTGCCCCATCGACGTTCCCGTAAACGGCCCGCACCGGCTTCAAACTTCTGAGCCGGTCTAGCAGGCCGCACGCGCCGCTCTCCCCGGGGCCTAGATCACCCGCGTGCCATAGCTCGTCGCAATCTTTCAACTGCTCCAGCAGGGCTTCGTCCAGAAAGCCATGGGTGTCGGAGATCAGGCCGACTGTCAACGCTCTACTTCTTCGGCTCCGCAACGGTGATGTTGCGGAACTTGCAATCCGCCGGTGTGATCGCCTTGGATGTAAAACGGGCCGGGCTTACCTTCGTCGGCGTCAAGAGCGCCTCCCGTGATCCCTTCAATCTCTTTCGCATCGATGATGGTGATACCGTTGCGAACGATCGTGACGGTCCGTCCGACGAGCGTTATGTCGAAGGATTCCCATTTGTTTGGAGTGGGGGGAACTTCTTTCGCCGGAGGGATGCGGCCATAGATAGCTCCCATGGAGCGTTCTATCGGCTCGGTCTGTTGAGGCTCGTACTCCAACTGCATCTCGTACCTGCCCCGAAGATAGAATCCGCTGTTGGCCTTATCGGGGCAGTTGACTTCAAAATGCACCTTGAAATCTTCAAACGACCGGGTGGATTTCAGATTTGCACCGTGCGCCTCATTCAACAGGGCGCCGTCTTTCACCACCCAATGATTATTGGCCGTATCGCCGATCGGCTCCCAGCCATCCAGATTCTTCCCGTTGAAGAGAGGCTGAGGCTTGCCCCAGCTGGCCGGTGGGTTGTGCTTCAATTCGGGTGCGCGCACACCGGTAAGCGGAATCGATTCGGAGCCTTGTTTCTGTGTGCCGGTCAGTTTACCTCCGGCTGCTGTCAAATCCCAAGTCATTGCCGGTTTCTTCGCGGTGGCAGGAGCGGCGGTAAAGGCGAGGTGATTGCCCTCAATCCGAGCGTCGGGAACCTCGTGCACGTGACCGCCGGTCGGTTGAAACCACACGTCGAGCTTTCCGGCCTTTTCGGAAACCCCAATCCAATTGGCTTTCTCGCCCGAAGAAGTTTGCACATCGAAATCCCATCGACCTACAAATGGATTGGAAGCGCTCTGAGCGACAGTGCCCAGCGCAAGGGGAGTCACAACGCTGACCGCGAGAAGAAATTTCCGCATGCTCGTCAGTCTAATACGTTGAACGAAAAGTTAATCTAAGAATCGAGTTTCGCCAAATCCAATCCGGCTTGTGAATAGGTCCACGACAAACATTCAGGCCCTTCGGCGTCACGCCGTGGCCACCTCGCTATTTGCGCCTACTACTCTGAAGAGGGCGATCGAGCGTCTCGGATTTGTGCAGGCGGATCCCATTCGCTCTCCTGCCCGGGCACAAGACCTGATTCTTCGTCAGCGCGTCAAAGACTATCGCGCTGGCGATCTCGAGGCCAGATATCCAAGACTAGGCATCGAGGAAGATTTCCTGTACGCGTACGGCTTCATGCCGCAATCAACGTGGCGGCTGCTCCATCCGCGCATGGAGAAAAGGCTGACAGTTCAGGAGAAACGTGTTCTGCAACTGGTTGGGCAAAAGAAACGTTTGCATCCTCGGGAGCTGGAAGAGCACCTCGGCAGGGCGCGCGAGATTAATGCATGGGGCGGATACTCGAAGGCGACGACCAGAATCCTGCATTCGCTGCATTACCGCGGTCTGTTGCGGGTAGCCGGTCGCGAGAACGGCATTCGCGTTTACCAGGTCATGCCGAAGGCAAGTGGCGACTCCGAGATCACGGATCCGCAAGACAGGCTGAAACAACTGATCCTGCTGATTGCCAGGATTCTGGCCCCAGTACCGGAACGGAGTTTACGTGCGGCTCTCCAGCATCTCGCGCACGCAGCACCCGCACTCGAAGGAAGACATTCTGTTCTTACCGGGCTCATAAACTCAGGCGAACTTGCAAGTCGTGATGTGCAGGGACTCAGGTATCTGTGGCCATCTGGACCCCTGGTACGGAAGGCACCGTGCCCCGCCGTCCGGGTGCTCGCTCCATTCGACCCTCTCGTCTGGGATCGCCGCCGATTTGAACACTTTTGGGGCTGGACATACCGGTTTGAAGCCTATACGCCGGTTGCGAAACGCAAGCTCGGTTATTATGCGATGCCTTTACTATGGCGGGATGACGTCGTCGGATGGGTGAACATCTCGACGAACGAAAAAGGTGGATTGCACGTCGACCGCGGTTTTGCGAAAGCCGAGCCATCCGAAAAGGAGTTTCGACAGGAGTTCGAGGCCGAAATCGAACGGGTTGGCCGTTTTTTGCGATTGACCGGACAGCCGCTTCACGTCGGCTCAGACTGAACGCATCAACGGCCTGACGTTAACAAGTAGTTCATGAATCGATGTCCGATGTCTGTGTCTTGCCACTTCTGGTGCCGTGATCGCTTCTGCCGTTCACGAAGTCAAAGGCCCGGCCGAGTACGAACCCCAGGCCGACTGCCATCAACAATTGCGGCTTGGGCTTCGCGTGCGCCGCTGCGTAGCTCGAACGGGTACCGGCGCGTGCCGTTCGTGCCTCGTGCCGCTTCAGTTCCTGGCTGATGACGTGGACCGGTCTGTCTAGTTCGGGCGCAGACGATTTCGGCGGCGGGTGTTGCGTTCGCCGGAGCACTGTGCACAGGCGATCCGCCGACCGCTGCGGCGGCCGTGAGCGGGCTTCTCAGATTGCGGGGCCGCCTGAGTCGTCGATTCGGTTTTCGCGGGCTGTGTTTGCCTTCACCTTGGATGCGTGCGCTCCGGCATACGCATGCGTGAACTCAGCACCGAAAAAGAAAATCTGCGCAGAGTAGTAAATCCAGACGACCACGGCCACCAGAGACCCGGCCGCGCCGTAAGGCGAGCCTACACTCGCCTTTCCCAGATACATCCCGAGCAAGAACTTGCCAACGGTAAAAAGAAGCGCAGTTCCCACGGCACCGACGGCCACATCTCTCCAGGAGACTTCCGCATTGGGCACGTATTTGAACATAAGTGCGAAAAGGCCGGTAATCACCGCGAAGGAGAGGAGGAAATTGATCGCCTCCAGAGCCGGCGGCGGCAGGGGAACGAGTTGACCGAAGTAGCGGCCAATGTATGCCAATGCAGCGCTTAACACCAGCGAGATAAGCAGGAGGAAGCCCACGGAAAGCACCATCCCGAATGAAAAGAGCTTGTCCTTGATGAGCGCGAAAACTCCAGCATCCGTCTTCGGCGGAACTTCCCAGATCACGTTTAACGCGTCGTGCAGTTCTGAAAAGACTCCCGAAGCACCGAAAAGGAGTGTGAGCAAAGGCAACCAGGGTAGCGAAGATGCCGGAGGCTGGTTTTTGCGCATTTTTCAGCAGAGACTCGACGGTCTCCGCACCTTTGTCGCCGATCCACTGCCTCGCCACGTGAACGAGTTCATGTTGTGCGCTCTCCTGGCCGAACACGAGCGCAATGACCGCAGTAATCAATACCAGCAGAGGGGCAAATGACAAGACGCTGTAGAAGGCGACAGCAGCTCCTAGTCGTGGCGCCTGGTGTTCGCTCCACTTGTTATACGAATCTTTCAAAAGCGCGATTGCACGTCCCATGGCTCTCTTGGGTAGACCCCTGCTCCATTTCCTACAGCACCTAGTAGCTTTTCTAGATGACTCTCGGCTTGAAGAATCTCGGGAACCATGTGAAACACTAGCGGAGTGACAACCGCAGAATGGTTCTGCACGGTGAGCTTGCTGGTAGCTACGGTGACGACTCCATTGCACGGGCAGAACAATCCACCTTCGCCTCCGCCGAGAGCCGGAGCCCCACGGGATTTACCCGACGCCCCGGGCAAAGAGACCGTACAAAAGATTTGTGGGACTTGCCACTCCGCTTCCATGGTTCTGGGACGCAACTCCTCTCGCGAGGAGTGGAGCGAAGTCATCGCCAACATGGTGGCGAAAGGAGCCAAAGGGACCTCCACGGAGTTTGCGCAGGTTTTGGATTACCTGACGAACAATCTGGGGCCAAAGCAGGCGGCGCCCGGAACAGCTCCTCCGCGACGAGCTGGCGGACTGACGCAGGGTCCAAACGACAAACAGGTCGTGAATCCCCAATCGGCCGAGCGGGGCAAATCGGTCTACATAGCCGAATGCATCACCTGCCATGGACCAAGAGCGCGGGGCAAAGGCGACGGAACGGATCTGGTTCGCTCTCTGACGGTTCTTCACGATCGCTATGGGAACACCATAGGACCGTTTCTTCAGAAAGGTCACCCGATGCAAAGCGGAGGGGCCAGCAACAGTTTGACATCCGCGCAAGTAAGCGATCTTTCAAACTTCCTTCATCAGCAGGTGAATGACACCTTGCGAAGCGGACCGTTCTCGAAAGTACTTGAACGTTTTGACAGGAGACGCCAAGGCCGGTCAGGCTTACTTCAACGGACAGGGAAAGTGCAATACGTGTCACTCGCCTACTGGCGACTTGGCGGGCATAGCCTCGAAGTACGACCCGCCGACATTGCAGCAGCGGTTCCTGTTTCCCCGGACTGCCAACTTCAGCCGCGGGCAAATGGCAGCGACGAAACCGGTGAGCGTCACCGTAACAGACGCTAATGGTTCGGTTTCGGGAGTGCTCGAAAAGATCGATGACTTCAGCGTTTCTCTGCGCGACAGTTCCGGCGAATACCATTCCTGGAAAAGAACACCGGAGCTCAAAGTGGAGAAGCATGATCCGTACGCCGCACACATTGAGCTTCTTGACGTGTATACGGACAAAGACATCCACGACATCGTTGCTTATCTGGAGACTCTGAAATGAAGTTTGGCGTAACTGCTTTGGGCATGGTGGCGCTCGCCGTCAGCATGTTCTCACAGGAATTGAATCCAGCGAAGTTGGGCCAGCCGCCAACTGACAGCTGGCCGACTTATAACGGAGATTACTCAGGGCGGCGCTTCAGTACGCTTTCCAAAATCAACACCGGAAATATCGGTTCTTTGAGCTTGGCATGGGTATACCGCCTGGACCCGGGCAACAGCACTATGGCTGGCTCCGTCAATTCCACGCCGCTGCTGATCAACGGCGTTCTCTACTTTTCGCTTCCCGATCATGCCTGGGCCGTGGATGCAAGGACGGGAAAACAACTGTGGCATTACGTCTGGTCTTCGAAAGGAGGCATTCACCTGGGCAACCGGGGAGTTGGCGTTTACGGGAACTTGCTCTACTTCGAGACACCCGATTGCAACCTGGTCGCCTTGAACATAAAGAACGGGACGGAGCGTTGGCATCAGCAGATTTGTGATCTCGACCAGATGTATTACGCAAGCGTTGCGCCTATCGTGATCAAGAATCATGTCATTGTCGGCGTCAGCGGCGACGATCTGGACATCCCTGGCTATCTTGAATCGCGCAACCCGGAGACGGGCGAGCTGCAATGGCACTTTTCTGTCGTTCCGAAGCCCGGAGAACCGGGTTCGGAGACGTGGCCCAACGCCGATGCGATGGCGCATGGAGGCGGCATGACATGGGTTCCGAGCACGTACGATCCCGAACTGAATATGCTGTACGTGGGAACGGGAAATCCGCAACCGGTGATCGCGGGCAAAGGCCGGATGGGAGACAACCTCTACACCGAGTCGATCGTCGCTCTCAATCTCGACACCGGCAAGCGTGTCTGGCACTTTCAGCCTTCTCCGCATGACACTCACGATTGGGACGCTGTTCAAACGCCGGTGCTCTTCGACGGCGAATTCAATGGCAAACCGACCAAGATGCTGGCGCAAGCAAGCCGTAACGGATTCTTCTTTGTTCTCGATCGGACGAACGGGAAAAATCTTGTTACCAGTGAGTTCGTGAAAACGAATTGGGCGAAAGGCGTGGATGCCAAGGGACAGCCGATTCCGAATCGGGCGAAGGAGCCGCAGACCGATGGAGCGCTGGTATCACCGAACCAGGCCGGAGCCGTCAATTGGCCTCCTCCGAGCTTTAGCCCGGCAACCGGGCTTTTCTACGTGAACGCCAGCCGCGCTTTCAGCGAATACTATATCTACGACGAAAGCGAGAAGCCGGAGGGTTGGGGCGGCAATGACCGCGGCGGCTGGGCGGAGGCGATGTTACAGGCCATCGACTACAAAACCGGGAAAATTCGTTGGAGTCATAAATGGGAAGGGACGGGCGGACGTTCGGGCCTTCTTAGCACGGCCGGAAATCTGCTGTTTGCCGGTGATCCTTCGAATAATCTGATCGCTTTGAATGCCACGACCGGCGAACCGCTCTGGCACGCGAATCTTGGGCGCCTCCATGACCAACGCACCGATCACTTACGAACTGGACGGATCTCAATACGTTACGGTCGGAGTTGGCGACACGCTGTACAGCTTCGTGATGAATGCAAAGTGAAGCGCTAGCGCCGCGACCGGCAGAGCACACACCACTCAACCCCGGCAAGAAACGCCCGGCCCGGCATAACCACGCCCAAGCACCGGCTGGTAACTGGCGTCCGTGAGATTCGTCAAGCGCAGGTAAGGATGAAGAGGCGAACGCGTGTAAGCTGCGTAGGCATCGACAATAGCGTACGCTGGCCGTCGCCTCCTGGTTCGTAACGCCAAGGCGAATTCGCGTCTGAAGGCCGCGGCTGGATGTGCGCTGCCAGCTAACCACTCCCTGCTGTGACGGATAGTTAAAAACGTATTTCGATTGGTAACCGCCGAGGGCAGCCTGAATGCCGTGTACTGCCGTGTATTCAAGCTCGACATTCTGCCCATTGCGGGACCAGGCCAGCGATCCTTCCCACGCCATTGAACGTTAGCTTCCCAAAGTTCGTTGCCTGCCAGATGGCGGCCGAATTCAGCACGTAGGTAGTCGATGTTGTCGGTCTCGTGCCGCGAGAAGAAGGTAAACGATCCCCGCCAATGATTCGGCAAGATGAAGATCAATGCCGCCTTCCGAGTTCCAGGCGCGCTCCGGCCGTAGATTCGGATTTCCGATGTTCGCCGGATCGTGGTAGTAGAGGTCGGTGTAATTGGGAAGGCGGAAGGCTCGGTTTACTGATCCCCGAAGCTTCAACTTGGACGACAGCCAGTATCCGCCGCTTACGGATGGCAGCGCGACCGTCTGTCGCCGCTCCGTAGAACTCCTCCCGCAGACCGACATTAAAAGAGAACCGTCCGAAACGATCGCAGGTCGAGATCTGCGTAAAGTGCACCGCGCTTCCGCGTGTGGAGACCCAGATTGGTGCTGTTCACTTCATCGGCAATGCCTTCTCCGCCGTAAAACAGTTGAGCGCTCTTCGAAATCGAATCGTGGCGTCGTAAAGTCAGGTCCCAGGTTTCGTCCGCATGCCGGTTCGTGTAGTAGCTCGGGTTATCTCGAAGAAGAACGTATAAGTCGGTGTGCCGCCGATAGGCGAACGATACCGACGTCTTCGACCCGAGATCCTGACGAAGCGTGGCAAGCCAGGTCTTTGTCCGCTCCCAGGAGTTGTAGTTCCCATAAAACTGATCCGCACCAAAGGGACGATCGAGTAGCGATAAGAACACGCGGGTGAGCCCGAGCTTTGTCTTGACCCAGGTTTCCGAAGCGAGTGCAAGATTCCGGTAATCGCGATCGTCTCGAAAACCGAGCGAGCGTTCCCGCTCGAACGAGAACTTGCTGGGATACCGGCCCTTGTTTCAGCGCGAGAAAGCCGCTTTCCTCGTCCGTTCCGAAGCTGCCATATGCCGCCCGCAAGCGCATTTCGATCGGCGTCTCCGGATCCACGGGTCTGGTAACCACGTTCACAACGCCGGCGACCGCATCGGAGCCGTAGAGCGTAGATCCGGAGCCGCGCAGCACCTCGATATTGGTGATCGCGTCGAGAGGCACGGGGAGATCCAGATTGTGATGAGCCGATTGAGCATCGCTGAGCCGTATGCCGTTAAGCAACACAAGGGTCTGCGCGAAGGAGCCGCCCCGAATGGACAAGTCGCCCTGCACGCCGTTCGGAGCCCGTCCCTGAACCTGTACGGACGAGTCCAGCGAGAACACATCTGCTGGACTCGCGAACAGCAATGCCGATTGAGAAAGCGAGTATGTCTGCACCGATCGATCGGATTCTTCGAGCGGTACGGGCTGCCAGGTGCCGGTCACGACAACTTGTTGCTTGTTGGTGGAATCCTGGCGCCCGGAGTTTGGCAGTTTGCGATAGATGAAATGAGAAGGAATGTCAGGACCGAACGGAGGCCAATCGATTTGAGCACGCGAAGCTATCAGGATAGACGCTTCGTCAAAGCGCAAAATTGCGCTTACGGCCTCGACCTAAGCGATGGACGGCTTCGCGCTCGTCGAAGACTTTCATCTTTGCCAGCAGCGTGGTGCGCTTGATGCGCAGCAGATCCGCAGCTCGAGCCTTGTTGCCACCTGAAAGAGCAAGCGCCTGGTTCAGCAAAGAACGCTCAAACATTCCAACAGCCAGATCGAAGTCCAAACCTTCCGGACCAACCGTCGGAGTGGGAAGCTCGTTACTGACGAAGGAAAATCGCAGTCTGGACTGTTCTCGTCCGGGCAGAACGAAATCCTGCGGCCCAAGCACGGAGCGATCTCCGCTCAAGACAAACGCCATTTGAACTGCATGCTCCAGTTGCCGCACGTTACCTGGCCAATCTTGCCTCATCAGGAACTCTAGCGCTTCGTCGCTGACTCTCTTTAGGGACGGCCGACTCGGCGAGGCTTGTCCTCTCGAGAAAACATTCAACCAGTAGTGGAATGTCCTCACGGCGCTCCCGGAGAGCCGGGATATGGAGGGGCACGACGTTCAGCCGATAGAACAGGTCCTCACGAAAGCGCCGTTCTCCTACCGCCTTGTCGAGTTCAACGTTCGATGCCGCGATGACTCTAACGTCGACGCGCATCGTTTCTGAACTGCCGACGCGCTCAAATTCCTGCTCTTGCAGAACACGCAGAAGTTTTGCCTGTGCTTCAAGCGGCAGATCGCCTATCTCGTCCAGAAAAATCGTCCCGCGGTGTGCCTGCTCAAAGCGGCCGACCCGATCGCTATGTGCGCCCGTGAACGCGCCTTTGGCGTGCCCGAAGAGTTCGCTTTCGACGAGACTAGAGGGGAGTGCAGTGCAATTCACCGCCACCATCGGTTGAGAGGACGCGGTTACTGGCGGCATGGATGGCACGGGCGACCACTTCCTTGCCTGTTCCGGTCTCTCCGCTGATCAGGACCGTGACACGCTTGGCGGCGATCAGCTTAATGACTTCGCAAAGCTGCCGCATGGCCGCACTCTCGCCAATCAGGGAACGGCGCCAGGCAGGAACTGTTTCGCCGTCCGTCGTCGGTTTTGCCGTACCAGCAATCGATCGGTTTGGATCCAGTCACTTTGCTAATTAGTAGGTGCGGCACAGGCCCAATTCCTCTTCGAAGCTGTTTGTCCGCCTGCTCCGAATAACGATCCTATCGTCGGAAATTTACGGCCAGCCACGCTTCTTCGGCGTTGGCCTCGATTTCTCGCTCGAGTCCGGCCTTCCATTCGAGTTGGCGCTTTTGGCGCAATTTGAGAAGAAGCTTCACGTTCCTCTCTGCATGGACGACGCGCTCTCTGTTGCTCCACCACTAGTTGGCGGCGCTTTCGGATCTGGTTTTGCAGGAGAGTTGCTCGAGTTTCGGCACCCACCAGGTAAGAGGACAAAGAACGGAGGTCGAGAGAGAACAACTGCTCTTGCGCCAGACACTGAAGTGCAGAACGGCGCTCACTGCCCAAGGTTTCGAGGCTGCCTTTCAATTTAGCCTCTTCCGCCAGCAGAGCGCTGAGTTTGCCTCTTTCGATCTGAAGCTGGGTATCGCGCCAGCGGAGGGCCGAATCGAGCCGGAATTCAAATTTCTTCATAAGCGTCTATCGGCTTAGGAAGCCACCGCGGCCGCAATGGAAGACAACGAATTCAGCGTATCGGGCAATTTGGCTTTCTCGTTCGCGTTCTGACGGAGGAAGTTCAACACGTTTTCCCGGCGTCCGGATGCTTCGATCCAGCTTTGGATTGCTGCCGGCAACATAAGCGCCGAGTTGGATCAGATCTTCGGAATTTTGATAACAGCGCCATCGCTTCACGTACCTTTCGCGATGCAGCCATATGGTCTGGGCTGGCCACGGCGGAGGCCACACGAGAGATAGAAGAAAGCACATCGATCGCAGGGTAATGACCCGCCGCGCCAAGATGGCGCGACAAGATGATGTGGCCGTCGAGGATACCGCGCACTGCGTCCGCGATCGGCTCGTTGAAATCGTCGCCTTCCACAAGTACGGTGAAGAAGCCGGTGATCGTACCTTTATGAAACGCGCCCGCCCGCTCGAAGATTTTGGGAAGCATGCTGAACACGGACGGCGTATATCCCTTTTGACTGGGCGGTTCGCCGGCCGCAAGACCAATCTCCCGTTGAGCCATCGCGAGACGCGTAACGGAATCCATGACGAGGAGCACGTTCGCACCTTGATCGCGGAAATATTCAGCAGCCGCGAGAGCAACGTAGCAGGCTCGGATACGAAGAGGAGCCGGACGATCGGAAGTTGCGACCACCACTACGGAGCGCTTCTGTCCTTCCGGACCCAACTCGTGTTCGAGAAAGCCTCGGACTTCGCGATTACGCTCACCGATAAGAGCAATCACCGTTACGTCAGCCGAATTCTGTCTCGACATAGCGCCGAGCAACGTGCTTTTTCCGACTCCGCTGCCGCCAAATAATCCAATTCGCTGTCCCAGACCGCAGGGCAGCATGCCATCGATCGCACGGACTCCGGTAACAAGCTGGGTGTTGATGTGCTCCCGGTCGAGCGGTCCCGGAGGAGCGGCATACAGATCCCGTTTGTCGTGTGCTTCGATCGGAGGACCACCATCGATAGGACGGCCGAAACCATCGAGAATTCGTCCCAGCAGACCAGGTCCCACTGCCAATTGGGCGTCGTCTGAGCGCGCGTAGACAGGATCGCCGGGCTCGAGCCCGTCGATCTCTTCGAGCGGCATGGAAAGGATCCGGTTGTTCCGAAATCCAATGACCTGACTCCGGATGATCCGCCCGGAGGATGCATGAATTTCGCAGAAACCGCCGATCTTCGAAGCCGGTCCTTGCGACTCAATGACCTGTCCGGTAACGTCAGTGATTGTGCCTCTCCAACGGAGCAAGTCAAATTGAGGAAGCTGCTGGATGTAGGAGCTGGTGTGAAAGCTTTCGGCGATCATCGTAGAGAGAGTCTGTCGGCAAAACCGCGCTGTATTTCTGCTAGCTGAGAATCGATGGAGGCGTCGAGTTCTCCAAATTGCGTTTCGAAGATGATGTCTCCGCTCTTCAGAGTCGGATCTGGGGAGATCTCGATGGCTGGAGCTGCGCCGATCCTCTCCAGGGCGGTACGTACGGCATCGGCGCCAGCCGGATTGACACGAACTCGGGAGATTTCTCGGTTCTGGAGCTTCTGCATGGCCGCATGGACTAATCCGTGGAGAGCCTCGGCGTCGATTGAGATCTCGCGGTGAAGAACGCGGCGGGCAATGGCAAGAGAGAGCTTAAGGAGCTCAACTTCGCCTTCCTGCCTCAATTTGCGCTTGGTTTGAGCTAAAGACGCGAGCGTCTGCCCCACACTGTCCTGAAGCGCTTTGACGTGCGAACCGGCTTCTTCGCGCGCCTGGCGTAAACCCTCGGCAAAGGCCTCCTGGCGAACTTGCGCTAGTTGGGCCTGAAAGCGCTGTTCGTTTGCTTCGAAACGAACCCTAAGCTCCGCGACTTCCTGCGCACTCTGCCCGTTCTCGCCTCGTGCTTCCGAAGTGTATGAACTGGCTGGGTTTCCCGCCCCCGGTCGCCACCGGATGGCTTCGACTTTCTGTGAGGGGTCTGCGACTCTACAGCGCATATTACTCGGCTTGCCTTCTGAGAGTAGCGGCGGCTGACATCCTCGGACGCAGCGGGTTCAGGCTATCTGGTTTCGGATAACCAATCGCGTAAGACGTCTGCCGCCAATTGAGGTTCTTTGTTAACACTCTCCCTGATGTGGCTTCGAAGTTCCTCAAATCTCCGGCTTTTTGCCGGTATCTGGAGTTTCGGGAACGCGGAGTCATCTGACGCCATCCAACTCCGATGCCGGGACGAGTACGTTTTCACCGCTCTCTGTCAGTGCTGCCGGTTTCGAACCGTCTCCTCGCTTGAGCAGCCTCTATTTGTGCCTGTAGGAGAGCTTCCGCAGCTTGAGCTTTCTTCTTCCTGCTACGAAGGAACAGGAACACCAGCCCCGCAATAACGACCGCTCCGCCGACCCCAGCCCCTATCAGGACGCGCTTGTCATGCATCAGGTTGTTGAGCTGGTCCTTCGGATTGTTCGCTGGCTTTTTGTCTTGCGCCTGCGGCGACGAAGTATTCTCGGCCAGCAAAGTCTGCTCAAACGGCAGGCTTTCGATCACCAAGTGATCCCCGCGGTCGGTTTGCAGTCCTAGAACTCCTGCGACGACATCGTTGATTGCTTTGAGTCTTTCGGGAGTCGGCGGCACCAGAACGCGCTTCATGTTCTTTCCCGCTACCCTCCCATCGAACATCCTGGTCGAGCAAGAGGGAGGCAGAAATGCGCTTCACAACACCTTGCGGCGTTTTGACGTGCCGTATCGATTTCGATGTTTCGAAGGATGTGCTTTCGGTTCGGCGAGACGAGTTCGTGCCGGAAGCCGGGTCCGCGAGGCAGAGCCCGCGGAAGATTGGAAGGTGTCCCAGGCACTCCGGTCGATTGAGAGGATCCCGCAACGTCCTCGGATTTCTGGGAAGTAACCATGACCGACTTAGTCGGATCCAGCACTTCGTCGCTCTGCTCGCTGGTCGAGAAGTCACAATCGGCGGAAACGCCGACTCGGAAGTGGCCTTCTCCCAATAGCGGTTCGAGAGTGGATTCGACCTTGGCGACCAGGTCTTTTTCTATCTGATGCTTGTAATCGAGAGAGGCCTCAGAAGGTTCATTCCCGTCGGCCGAGTGCTTACGCGGACGACTGAGCAGGTTGCCCTGCATATCCAGAATCGAGACGGCATCTGGCGCAAGACCCTCGACCGCGCTCGCTACAAGATTTGAAATAGCCTGAACGTTCTGCCCGCTCAAATGAGCTCCCGGACGCGTGCTGATCAATACACTGGCTTTCGCGGGCTCACGAAAGTCGAGAAAAACCGATTCTTTGGGGAAAGTCAGATGAACTCGGGCCTGCTCGATTGAATTGACTGTCTTGATCGAGCGCTCCAGCTCGCCTTCAAGAGCGCGCCGGTAGTTCACATGTTCCGTAAAATCAGTGATGCCGAGGTTGGTCTTGTCGAATAATTCGAAGCCGACGCGGCCGGTTTTGGGAAGTCCCGCACCGGACATCTCCAGCCGGAGTTCGTCTACCCTGGCCTCCGGAACCAAAACGGAAGCTCCGTTTGCCGCCAGGCGAAACTCGGTACCGCTTTCTTTCAGTTTTTGAACGATCGCGCTCGCATCTTCGGAGGACATTCCCGTGAACAGCGGCTTGAATCCCCGTTCCTTGTTCCAGTGAAGAAATGCGGTGAGGCCCGCGCCCACCAGCGTGACAACAACCGCGATTGTAATGAGTTGCTGCCGGGAAAGGGACCCGAACAACTTTTTTAGTTGGTCCATCGACTTTGCTTAACGAACGCGCCTCACAGCTGCATTTTCATGATTTCCTGATAAGCCGATACGGCTTTGTTTCGAGCCTGCATGAACAGTTCGAACTGGAGTTCAGCTTTCTGGGTGGCCAGAACTGTTGAGTGGATTTCTCCGTTTTCTCCGGACAGGAAATTACGAATAGAAGTGTCGGCGGAAGCGTGAGAGTTCTCAACCTCGTTGATTGCCGACTTCAGGATGCTGCTGAAGTCTCCGCCCTTCGACGGGCGAGGAAGCGGCTGTAGCCGGTGAAATGGCGCTAAGAGTGGACGCGAGCGAAGCGATTGACGAGATTGACATAGCGAGACCTAGCGGAAGAGATCAATCGACTTCTGAACCATGTCTTTGACCGCGGAAATGGCCGACACATTCGCCTGATAGGAGCGTGATGCTCCCAGGAGGTCAACCATGTCCTGGGCGGGATTGACCCGCGGCATCGCGACATAACCGTTCTGGTCGGCGTCGGGATGGCCCGGCATGTACCGCCGCTCCGGCTCCGAGTTGTCTACGATGATGTCGCTGACGGAAACACCTCTAGCCTGGGAATCCAGTTGATTCTGAAAGACCGAAGAGAAAGGCGAAGAAACGGAGTCGCTCTGGAAGACCACGTCCCGGCGGCGATAAGGTCCGCCCTCCGCAGTACGCGTGGTATCCGCGTTTGCGATATTCTCAACCAGCACTTCGGCGCGTTCGCGCTCTGCTGACATGCCTGACGCGCTAACGGAGATGCTCGATAGGAGACTCATGCGGAAGCGTTACCTCCTTCGATGGCTAAACGTACGACTTTGAGTTGTGATTTCAGGAGATTCGAGGCGATGCTGAACCGCATCGCGTTCTCGGAGAGCAGTCTGGATTCGCGGTCGAGGCTTACGTTGTTCCCGTCGTTCTTGACGCGCAATCCGGCAACTTCGGTCGGAGTAGGCCTGCGAGACCCTGCGCCGCTGAATTGAGCGCCGACTGGAAGTCGATGTCCTGTGTTTTGTAACCGGGTGTATCAGCGTTGGCGATGTTGGACGCGACTACCTTTTGACGCGTGCTCAAAAGGCTCATGTACTTCTCGAGATTCTGACTGACTGGATCCAGCACACTTATTGGTGCCCGATCCGCTGTCTCGTTTCTCGAAGATTTCCCTGTTTCAGCTACTTAGCGGGCTGACTATCAGATTTTTCCGAGTCGCCGATCGAACTCGAAGCGCTGTCCGGATTCATTCGCGCCCGGCTCGGAGCGCTCGAGAGGTTAGCCTACCAGCTCGAGGATAGGAGTCGCCGAGCCGTCGATCGAGTACGAGTGTTCACACGAAGCAAGTCTAAGCTCTTCCGAGATGTGAGCGCGCACCACACGTGCAATGTTAAGCCAGCGCTTCAACATTTGAAGCGCATCCGTAATGATTTGTGCTTCCGAAGAGGAATGCGCTTCGTCGAGCTGTTCGTCGAGCAGGCGCGTATACTGCGAGAACAGAAACTGCGCCAGCTCGAATTCGCCCGAACCGAGAGCATCTTCTATTTGCGAAGCGAGATCCTTAGTTTACCACTGTTGTTCTGCCTCATTGTTGTAAACAGGTCGGTGAAGTACGAGACCTGCTGTTGCAGACTCGCGATCGTTGCGTCCGCAGCACTCATCTTTGCTGTCAGATTCGTTTGTAAAGTACTGATCTGATCGGTCTTATCCGAAATCTTATCTCGCGAGGTTGGAAAGCGAGTTGCTGAGCGAGCGTGTTCGTGCTTGCCAGAATACCGTTGCTTGAATCCGTCACGCTGGACAGGGCGGCGTTCGCGGTCTTCAGGAATCCGCCCGTTGATTCGCTGCCTAAGAAAGCCTAGAACATTCGACAAGGACGACGATGCGGCCGCGCTGAAGGCGGAGGAATCGAAATTGAGGTGGCCGTTATCGTCGAAGCTTAACCCGAGATCGCTCAAAGAGCTTGATGTTGCCGGACTGGCTCGTGGTATCGAGAATGCTATGGAGGCTCGAAGAAAGCGTGTAAACGATGCTTTGTCCCGTCAATGCACCACCGTTCTGGCCGCGCGACTTCGCCAGTTCATCAACGATGTTGTTATAAGCAGTTGCGAAGGCGCTCAGGGCATTTGACGTCTGAGTCGAGCCTTGGGTAACGTTGATATCCGTCGACCCGGCCTGCAATACGTTCACGGTCAAGCCGGTGGAGAGCGTTAAGCTGCGTGAATCGCTCGAAATCACGTTGCTTTGACCATTCAATTGATACGTAACGTTCGAGCCTGTGGTGAGCGTATTCAGCAGTGGTCGTTGAACCATCGCTCAATTGGATGGACGTAGCCGGCATACTTCTTGCCCTGAAGGGACAGCCGGTAATCGGGTGCAGACGAGCTACCCACGTTGACCATGGTTGCCTGAACATTCGCCGAGCTTGCGTTGATTGCATCCGCAAGACTATTGAGGCTCCCGGAGTTCGAGATCTGGTAGTCCGTTCCATCGACCGACAAGGGTGAGGGTTGAAGAGGAACTGATGCTCGTCGAAGACGGATCGGAAACCTTCGTCAGACCGTCTTGGCTCATCGTGTTTGTGTGGGATCCGGTGCCGAGCACGGTCAAGCTGTACGAGCCCGAACGTACGCCACTGCCGGCATAAGCTGTCGCTATGCCCGTCGTGGTGCGTGCTTGCCGAGAAGGATCCCGTACTGACGGAGGAATTGATATTGTCGAGGGCTGTTTGGAGCGAAGAGAACTTCGACGTGATCGTTGACGATCTCCGATTGCTGGCTCGTGAGACTGTTTTGCTGATTCTGCAGAACCTGAAGAGGCAAAGAGGCCAGGCCAATTGCGCGCGCGATGGCGGATTGCAGATCGGCAGAATAGGAACTGGAGCCGGTAAAGGTAGCTAGGAACTGGTAGATGAAGCCAAACTTACCTCCCAAAGAAAGGGCCGTCACGTTTAAGTGACGGCCCGGGAATAAAAGCTCAGCCAATTATTGGAGGAGCTTCAGAACAGACTGGGGTTCTGCGTTGGCCTGGGCCATAGCAGCGATGGAGGTCTGCTGCAGAACTTGAGCCTTCGTCAGGTTGGCGGCCTGGGCAGCTACGTCTGCGTCACGGATTTGGCTTTCGGCGGACGAGAAGCTCGAGATCTGTGACTGAGCGAGTGTGATCGCGTATTGCAGCTTGTTTTCGCCGGCGCCGACCTTACCTTGTACAAGACCTAATGACTTAATTGCGTTGTCTATGGCCGAGATTGCTGCGGTTGCGTTGCTGCTGGTAGCAGTGGTGGGAGCAGTTGCAACGTTGTTTCCGGACGGCTGCGAATACACCGGAAGCGGCGCTTGCGTACACGGAGAAGCTGTTCGAGCTCTGGAACGAGATACCGGTTCCGGCAGAGTTCTTGACTGCATACACGCCGGAGCTCGCTGTCTGGGCGTTGATCTTGCCGATTGCGGAATCGAGGTTGTCGGTGGCCAGAAGGGCAACCGAAGCCGAGCCGTTTGACGTCTGGAAGCTCAGCGTCTGAGCCACACCAGCATACGTCGTCTGCGCCGTTCTTCACGTAGTTAGCTGTGTTGTCGGCCGTACCGGTACCGCTGACGATGTCATCAGCACCGCCAGGTGCACCAGCGCTCACGGTGAAAGCAGCGCCGCCGGAGAACTGAAGAGCTCCGTTGCTGTCGAGGCCTGCCGAGACTCCCAAGGAGCTGAGGCTGCTGTTCAGCGAATCGAGTACCTGATCTTTGGTCATGGCACCGGAACCGCCAACGGAAACAGTCTGCGTGGTAGCGCCCGCGCTGGTGTACACGTTGAAGGTGAAGGATTGGGAGTTCGCCGACAGGAACGTTGCGCCAGGTGCATCCATGCGGAGAGTGTTACCGCTGATGCCGACGCCGCCGCCTAGAACGTTGCTGGTGGAAATGCCGAGGCTGGTCGCGTCCACAGCGTTGCTGTTGCCGCTCAGATCGACCGAAACGTTAGCCGACGAGCTGCTCGCTCCGCCGCCGATGTAAACATTCAGAAGGTTGTTCAACGATCCACCGCTGTTCAGGTTGATGTTGGTGGCTTGACGCGTGACTTCAGTGACCAGCTGTTGATATTCCTGATTCAAGGTCCCACGATTACCGGTGAACGTTCCGGATGCAGACTGAGTAGCCAGAGTCTTCATACGATCGAGGATGCTCGAGATGTTGTTCAACCCGCCGTCGACGATCTGCAACTGGCTGATGCCGTCATTGCCGTTGCTCACACCTTGGGTAAGTTCCGTAACCGTGCTGCGATAAGAGTTCGCAACCGCAAGTCCGGCCGCGTCATCACCGCTGCTGTTGATGCGGTAACCGGAGGTTAACTGCTGAATGGTTTTGCTCTGAAAGCTTGAGTTGGTTTTCAAGCTTGTCTGAGCGTTCAAGGAATCGACGTTGGTACGAAGGGAGATCATTTTTAATCCTGTTTTCTTATTTGTTCGGTTTTGCCTATTGGCGTTTTCCGCTTACACTGCACTTGTCGAAGAACCCCGATCAAAAGTAGACTTTTATTTGAAGTCTGTTTTGACTGGCGTGGTTCCTACACTCGATTTGGAACTTTGCGGCCGCGGGGGCTCGCTTTGCATACCGTTGCTGCTCACAATGACGATGTCTACGCGGCGGTTGCGTTCGCGCCCGACCTCTGTCTCATTGGAGTCGATAGCTTCGGTATCTGCATAACCCACGATCGCCATTCTTTCCGTTGCCACCCCGAATTCCTCATTCAGGAAGCGAAGCATCGCTATGCTTCTTGCGGCCGAAAGTTCCCAATTACTTTGAAATCTGCTGTTATTGATCGGTAGAGAGTCTGTGTGCCCTTCTAGCCGCAAAGCGTTAGGAAGAGTATTCAAAACCGCGGCGACTTTCTTCACGGTGCTATAAGCGCTGCCGCCGAGGGTTGCTCCTCCCGAGGGAAAGAAAGCTCCTGCCTCGAGTTCGATCACAAGCCCACGATGTTCCAGCGCCAACCGTACGGATCCAGCTCCAACTTCTTTCTGTAATGTCGATTTCAATATCTCGAGAGGTCTCGAGAGCTCTTCCACCTGGGTGACGGGGGGCAGAGCTTCATCTGCTTCATGGGTTGTTTTTTATCGGTTCCGGCTGCTTCCTGTCTTTGGGTGGATTCTTAGTGATCGTGGAGACGGCCGGACTCATAGTCCCGTTCTTCAGCGCATCCACAATTGCTTCCGACACCGCCTCGCGCCCGAGCTTTGTCGGAGTTGGTAGAGGCAAACATCACGACAAAGAATGCAAACAGGAGTGTTATGAAGTCGGCATAGGAGACGAGCCAACGCTCATGATTTTCGGGTTGTGAACGCCGCTTTTTTCTCATACGCCTGGCCCGCTCAGGCAGCAACACGTCCACGGGTCTGCCGCTTTCTCGGTAGGCTTTGCTCGCGATCCGGCGCGGGCCATCCTGGAAGCGTTCAAGCTGGCTCTCGATCAATTTCGGATTTAAGCCGGCGGCGATGGCGATCACGCCTTCGAGCGCCATCTCCCTCATGTGAATGGACTGCTGTAAGCGAGCTTTCAGCTTGCTTGCCATCGGCAGAAAGAAGATATTTGCAACAAACACGCCGTAGACAGTCGCAACAAATGCTACAGCTATGCCGTGGCCGACGGCCTTGATGTCCTCCAGATGTTTCATCACCTGGATGAGCCCGAGCACTGCGCCGATGATCCCGACGGTTGGAGCGTAGCCTCCTGCCGCTTCAAAGACCTTAGCTTCGGCCTCGCCTTTGATTTCTGCGGCTTCGATCTCAAGCTCCATGATGTGTTGGACGACTTTCAGATCCGTGCCATCGATTGCTAGCCGAAGCGCTTTTCGGAAGAATGGGTCCGAAACCTCTTCTGCGTCATCCTCAAGAGAAATGATGCCCGTACGGCGCGCCTTGGCAGCAAGCCGGAGGATGTCTTGCAGTAACTGCTCACTGGAAGCCTCGGGATACCAGAACACGGATGGCAGGCTTTTCGACGCGCCGCGGTGAGCACCGTCATTGGCGTTGTCACCATGACCGCCCCGAACGTGCCGCCGAGCACAATCATTGCCGCGGTGAGTTGGGTGATATCACCGACCCGTCCACCCTCAAGAATGAGACCTCCGATGATGCCGCACAAGGGCGACGGCGAGACCCGCAACAGCTGGCGCGATCGATCTGACGCTTCTGTATTTTTTCTGCCGGAATTAGCCATGAATAAACTCTTCGGCACGAAGCAGTGGAAGCAGGCGCCTCGGATGTCGTTGAGTTCTGCGCTTTTACAGAAGGGCTGACGGGTAAATACGGCACGGCGAAACTTAATGACCCGTTCGATTACTTCATCCGCCGACTCGAGCACAAGGTACTTCTCACCCGACGTAAGCACTACGACGGTGTCCGGTGTCACTTCAATGTGCTCAATCAGGTCTGAATTGATAACCAGCGGAACCTGGTTCAAACGTGTCAGGTAAATCATGTACCCGTAAGATTGCTCTTACGTAATGGTGTGGGAGAAAAGTGCTGAAGTTCTTAGGGAATCAGCAGTATGGGAGAAGGGGCTTGAAGAAGTCCTGGAGTTTTCTGTCGGGCTCACAGGCGGACATCACCGCGTCTGCAGATGCCTGAGGAGGAGAACCCCTGCCCCTAGCCGGTAGAGGCGTCGTCGACCGTTGTCGAGCGGGAAAGCCTGGAACTGTCGCACCACGGTTTCAAGCACGGTTCGTTCCTCGTTTTCCAGTTCCGAAGCAGAGCCGGAAGTTTTGCAGGTCCTCAGGGCAGAGTCCAGTTCCGCTTCAAACTGAGTGTAGTTGAAATGATCCCAAGCGTCCAGGATCCGCTGAGCATGTAGCGCTGTACTCATTTCCAATAGCCTCTCTGTGTCTCATATCGCAGAAGCGCGACACGGATTAGACTCTATTGTTGGAATGAGCGAGCGCTCTATCCGAGATAATCGAATAGACGATTTCGTTGACAAGTTAGCGTGCGCTGAGATTGCCGCCTGCAGTGCAGTTTGGTCCGTGGTCATCTGAGTGATCGCCGAAGGCAGATCCGTTTCACGGACCGAGGCCAGGGATGTCTGCAAGGTACTTAATTGGCTGCTGGCGGTATCGCTGGCCTGTGCAATCCAATTCTCCCGATTCCCGTATGACGCCGAGACTTGAGACAGATACGTCCCGGCCGTTTTCAGAGAGCTAAGTGCAGTTTGCACGCCCGCCACGTTGTTAGTTGCCAGAGCCTGGCCAAGGCTGTAAACCGCAGCAAAGATGCTATTCGTGCCCGAATCGAAGATACTGCTCGCACTCATGCCCGCGCTGATCGTGGATCCGTTTCCGTCATCCAGCAAGCTGGTCGAAGCTCCCGTGGCGTTGCTGACGACTCCATTCGTTCCCGCCGCCCAATCAAACGTGTACGGCGCCACGTGGGGCTCGTCCGCTCCGAAGATGTATTGGCCGTTTGCGGATGTATTCGCGATTCCGACGAGTTGTCCTGCGAATTGCTTTACCTGGTCGGCCAGCAGCGTTCGGGTATCCGATGTGGTTGTATCGGTGGCCCCTTGCGATGCAAGCGAAGTCAACTGGTCGATGATCGTGGTTGCTGATTGCAGGGCGCTGTCGGCAGTCTGATTCTGCGCCTTTGCGATTGCAGGTTGGTCTGCGTCTGAGTCAAATGATCAATCTGGCCCTGCAGGGTGATGATCGAATTGATCGACTGCGGATCGTCCGAGGCTTGGTTAACCCGGTAACCCGACGTAATCTGCTTGTTCGCAGTTGCGATCCGGCTCTGAATTCGAGACAGATCGGTGAGGAAGATCGGGTTCTGCCCTCCAATGCCTTTTAACATACAGCTCCTACTGAACCATGTTCATGAGCGTTTGCATCATGTCGTTCACAACGGAAATCATCTTTGAGGAAGCTTGGTATGCCTGTTGGAATTGCAGAAGTTGAGCTGCCTGTTCATCCAACGACACGCCGGAAACCTGAGTTCGCAAAGCTTTCAGCTTGATTCAAAAGATCTGTTTGCGTGCTCTGCGCATCGGAAGCATTCGAAGCCTGTGTTCCTATGTTCGTAGCGATGCTGCTGTAAAACCCGCTATAACTCAAGCCATTGATCATGTCGGCGGACGAACTCGGGTTCTGCAGACCGGCTAGTTGGCTGGCGGTACCGTTCGCAACGGCCGGCGGCCCAGGCTGGATCGCCGCAAGACCAGAAGCCGTGATGTTCGGATCGAGGGCTCAATGGTCGAGGCGATGGCGCTCGGGTTGTTCGCGTCGTAGCTAAACATCGGAGACCCGGCGACGGCCGGCGGACCCGCTGACACTTGGCCGGCCGTAAGTATGGAGTTCACCCGGTCGGCCAGACCTTGCGCCAATTGATTGATGCTGCCTTGTTGATTCTCGTCTCCGAGGAGAGACGGCAGAGTAGAGTTACGGACCTGCAATAATCCACCCAGCTGACCACCGCTCGAGAGGCTCGTCACGTCTTGACCCCTCGCGGTCTCGATGTGGGCAGTTGGCATGCCGCCCGCGATAGCAGGACTGGTCGACGACGGATAGGCAACCTGCAACTGCGTTTGGGTGTCGCCGATGACGAGCGGCACCTGTCCGTTCATCAGAACGGTTGCAGTTCCGTTCGTTTCCATGTGCACGCTGACCGTCGTGTAATTCGAAAGCTGCTGGAGCGCGTTGTAGAGCTGCGTCTGCAATCCTGATGCGTCACCACCGCCCGTTCGGATCTGGACGTTGATGGCTACGATCTTAGAAGTGAGTTGGTTAATCTGCGAGACCGATGAACCGAGTTGCTGGTTGACCTGCTGAACTGATGACTGAAGTTTCGATGCGAGTTGATTGAACGTTTGTACAACCTGTTGAGCGGCAGTAAGAACGTTATTCCTGACAGTCGCGTCGGAAGGGTTCGTGCTGAACGACGAGAAACTCGAGTAAAGCTGGCTGAGCGCTGAAGGAATGCCAGACTGACCTGTTACATCGAATTCCGATTGAATGCTGGCCAAGTTGGACGCTTGTGCAGTCGCGGCCCCGAGAGGCGCGTTCTGATTCCATACGGACTGCTCGGCCGCGTAGCTTCTCGAATCTCCTATAGGACCGGACGCGACTCCGCCGAGCACAGTATCAACAAGGTTGACGTTATGGGCAGCATAGCCAGGAGTGGATGAGTTCGAGACATTGCTTTGGACGACACCGATAGCCTTTTCAAAGACGCTTAGGCTGTCTGCGGCGCTCTGAAGCGTTCCAAATAACGTTGACATGTTCCGACCTCCTATCCTTCGAAAATCATGCGCGAATCGTGGTTCGTGCTGAACGTTCCGTCGAAGCCGTAAGTGTCAGGTGTTTCCGCTCGTCCGAAGATGGCTTGGCAATGGAACACAGTGCCGGCCTCCAACAAGCGCCTGAACGCGTTTGGCCTTAGTCAAGACATTTTCGAACGCGTCCATCAGCTCGGTACGCGCTTCCCAAGATAGGCCCTGACGAAGAGAAACAATCTGTTCGGTGAGAGCATCGATCGTCGCCAGCGGCTGAGCGGCTGCCGAGTCGGACGCAATCAGTTGCTGAGTCAAACGGTCAAGCTCGAGACCCGCAAATTGCAACACCTCTTTCGGGCTCATACGCAAACCCATCTCTAACGGGCTTTCGTGTAGCCGGTGATGAGAGCCTTCCCGACCTCCGATGCATCTGCACGATAAGTGCCGGAAGAGACTTGGGCGGCAAGCGACGCGAGCTTTGTGGCCCGGTCAGTCGGACGTAGAGCCTTTCGCTAATGAAATCAGCGAGCTGGCGTTCGAGAGGTTGACTAGGTCAGTGCCAAACGCGGCACTGGATTCGGTAGCACTTTTAGAGTCCAGGCCGGTTGCTTTGGTCGTGCTCGACACGAGCGCTATCGACGAAGCTTCCCTCCCCTGGATTTCCAATCCGCATGCTCATCTTTTCATCTCCACTGGAATCTTTCCTACTGATGTATCGATCATCTCGAGCCCGGACTAGAGGCTAGGAGAAGAATATTTTCTCGCTTTTTCGGTGCAACGCATTGTGCTTAGCCCTCTAACGCAAGCGACCGGCAGAGGTCGAGATTCGCTGCTGCAGTTTCAGCGTTAGTTCTACTTCTCCAACCGATATCCCAAGCATCTGGGCTATCGCGAGCGGTGACGCCCCGTTGCGCGCCAAATCCGTTATGGCTTGCTGCGGCGGCCGGGCTTCCCGAATCGGATCTTCAGGTTTCATCTGCTCCGAGTCGGATTCCTCTGAAAAGCGGGATTGCTCCTCGTGCTCTTCGGCCACGGGTAATTCGGTATTCGTCCTGGCGTCTTCGTCGGCAGGGCAAGGCTGCGAGACACAGGACAGCAGAGCCTGCGACTGAAGTGCTTCGGCGACTTCGACGAACTCGCACTGCGCTTCCGAGACTTCGGAACTTTCGGCGACTATTTGCTCTCCCGCAGGTCTGGGCGTAGTTGGAGGCTGTACAGGAGAGGTGCTCCGTTCAGTCTTCTTTCCCAAAGAGACAATGCCAAGGCAAACGCCGGCGAGGGAAAGAACACCGCCAGCAACACCGATCGGAGAAACTTTTCGGCTTTTGTTCATAGGCGCGTTCATCCTTAGTAGATCCCGCGCTCGCTCGGCCATTTAAGCTCCATGTAACTGCGGAGCCGTAGAACACCCTGCGCTCGTAACTGCGAGATCCGCGTGATGTGTAATCCCATGATGGAAGCGATCTCTCGCAGGTTCAGCTCTTCTTTGTAATAGAGGCTAAGGACGGTGCGCTCGTTTGCAGGCATCTTGTCGATACCGGCGGCAAGCACTTTCTCCAGTTCCGCTCGTTGCAGGACATGTTCGGGCGAAGACTCCGAATCATCAGCAATAAATTTGAGAAGCCCTACCTCTTCACTGTCCTCAATGACATCCAGGCTTCCCAGTGAAACGGCCGCGAAGATCGACCATCCACTGCTGATATTCGGCTACGCTGATGTCGCAGTTCGGCCGCAATCTCATCCTCTGTGGGAGTGCGCTGCAACCGCTGTTCCGCGACCTTGATTGCCTGTTGTACCTGTTTGACGTGCTTGCGCCGGTGAGACGGAATCCCGTCCAGTCCGCGGATGCTATCCAGAATGGCGCCGCGGATCTTGTATTCGGCATAAGTCTTCAGAGACGCGTTGTGGCTCGGATCGTACTTGTCGATGGCGGCCAACAGCCCGACAATGCCGGCCGAGATCAAGTCGTCAAGCTGGACGTTGGACGGTAGCTTTTCGTGAATACGCGAAGCAATCCATGTCACCTGGGGAAGGTGCTCGAGCGTGAGTTCTTCGCGCTCTTTCGCCGATAAAGTTTCTGGCGTTGCTGCGTACATGGGTCAGGGCAAGTAGCTAGGCCGCAGAAACGGCAGCGGCCCGAGCGTTGGCGAATAAGCCTTCAAGAAGCCGGTCTTTTGTTGCTTCGTGCAGATCTTGTGGAATTGACTGGCCGTCTGCCAGGAACGAGATTGGCAGCCCCGCCGCGATAGTGTTTTCGACCACCGGCCCGAGAGTGTCAACTTCGTCCAGGTGAGTGTAGACCATCTTCGCGGGCTGGAATGCGGAGAAACGTCCGACGAATTTCCGCATGGCCGAAGTGCGCAAAGTCGCAGGAAGAACCAGTTGCACTTCGATCTCTTCGTGATTGCGGAAGAACTGCTGCCGTTCTCTCCATTTCTTCTTTGTCGGCCGCCGCATAACCCGGCGTATCGATCAAGATCAGTTTCTTGTCCCGATGCTGCTTCGAGAGCTTCGGCCAAGGCTTCGGGCGTGTGCAATGCCGTGAAGCCGACGCCGAGAATTCTTCCGAAGGCGCTGAGTTGCTCGGACCCGGCCACCCGCAACGTATCTAAAGAGAGCAGGTGGATGGGCAAGTCCTGCTCGAGACCCAGCTGCACCGCGAGTTTCACGATTGAGGTTGTCTTACCGGCTCCGGGCGGCCCGACAAACATGACCACCTTTCGGTTGAGCCTCCAGCTTTTCCGACTTCCGGGATCGACAGCAAATCGGGATTTGACTTGGGTCAGTATGGATTTCGAAGACGGAGCGGGCGCGGACGGAGTCGTACTGTTCACGTTGCGCAGGATCGACTCGTACTCCGACATCTTCGACTGAGCCGCTGATCCGATCAGGTCGCGTGAAAATTCTTCGGAGAAGTCGAAGGCCAAAAGCCGCGAAAACAGATGGTCCACAACGGATCCTTTTCGTGGTGTATTCCAACGGCTCTCAAGCCCTTCGGCTATGGATTGGCTAACGGCCTGAAGCTGTTTGCGCAGCTCGGCCAGTTCGTGGGCGATCTCTTGCGATGACGCAATTTCGGGCTGCTTCTCTGGACGCTGCGGCTGCGGGAACTGGAACTTCCGGGGCCACCGGTTTCGTCAGCAGCTCGGGATTGAGCTTTCCAACGGCGCAACCGGTGCTGGAGCAGGCGTACTTGATTTCGGGAATAGTGGTTTGGTAGCAAGCGGGTGCTCTGCTTCGACGGCCACGACAGTCTCCGGCTCGACAGCTGCGATTTCGGTCAGCATTGCGCGCCATCTCGGCGGCTCGAACGCCGACGGCTTCTCAGGGGCCGGAAGCTTCAGCTTTCGACCGGCTGAGGTTCGCCTGTCTAACTCGGGGAAGATCCTCTTTGTTCCCACCGAGTTTGTCGGAACGATTACGGCCTCTTCGGGCTCGACAAGCTTCCTGCGCTGTCGCACTATACGAGTTCCGGGAAGATTCGCTTTGCGCTCGAGAGCTTGCTCGAAACGGCTCGCTCTGCCGCAGCCGACTTTCTTCTGGGCTGGAGCATTTCCGGCTAATCCCGAAAACGACTTCGTACTCGCCCAGGTAACTCTGCTCCGGACTGGTCTTCCGGGAATTCAGCAACATGGCGTCGGGCCCAGTTCCTGGCGAGCGCTCTCGATCGCGTCTCCGATCGATTGTGCGAAGTAAGATTTCAATCTCATGAGGCTAGATCACTCCTAATGACTGGACCTTCACGCCGGCGGGAACTTCGTTGTGGGATATGAAAAATACGTTGCTCAAAGAGGGTTCGGTCATCTGACGTAAGAAATATCGGGCTCCTACACTGGTAAGTACAACGGCGGGAATTTCTCTCCGCTCGAACTTACGCTCAAATCGGACCACGATGTCCCGCACGATCTGAGGCGAAAGTATGCAGATGCTGTTCGCTTCGGTGTGCTGAACGGCAGACTCAACTGCCTGCTCTGTGGAGTTGTCCATGATGTATGCCGGTAATTCGCCCTTTTGATTCAAGTAGGGTTTCACGACCGTTCGTCGCAAAGATTGTCGGACAAATTCTGTAAGGAGTACCGGATTTTTCGTAGTCCCGGCCGCCTCGCCCAGCGCTTCGAGGATGGAAACCCCGTCTCGAATGGAAACCCGTTCCCGAAGGAGGTTCTGAAGCACCCGTTGAACGGAGGCCAAAGCAAGCAGTTTGGGCACCAGGTCCTCGACCACTTTCGGGTTGTCCTGGGAAATCCGGTCGCAGAACATTTTCGCGTCCTGGCGGCCGAACATTTCGCTCGAATACTGGCGCAGCAACTCTGAAAAGTGGGTTCCGATGACGTTTACGGCGTCGACCACGGTGTGGCCGGCAGCCCTGGCCGCATCGACCTTATCTGCTGGAATCCAAAGGGCCGGAAGCCCAAAAGCAGGTTCTCGGGTCTGCTGTCCGGGGAAGCTCTTGTCGGCTTTCGCGGTCGGCAGTGCCAATTCGCTTCCGGGGAGCAGCTCGTAACGCCCGATTTCGCTGCCCTTCAGCAGAACGACGTATTCGCGCGAGCGAAGCGACAGGTTGTCGGTCACGCGTACGGGCGGCAGCAGATAACCCAGGTTCGAGGCGAACTGGCGGCGAATACCGGCGATTTTCTTAAGCAAGGGCGATGTAGCGCCGCCCGCAACCAGGTTCACCAGCCCCAGACCGACTTCGATCGCAACCGGCTCGACTTTGAGCAGAGCTTTCGAGATTGTCTGTCGTCGCGGCCGGGCGGCATGACGACCTCTTTTTTGCTGGTGATCTGCGCTTTCTTGCGCATCTTCCAGGCTGCGGTGCCTAAACCGCCGCCAAGGAGAAGAAAAGGAATAGTGGGTAAGTCCGGGAAAAGCGGCGAGTGCCACAAGAACACCGCTAGCGAGCATCAGAGGCTCAGCCTTCCCGAACAACTGCCGTTGAAAATCCTCGCTGACGCGCGATTCCGATGCGGCGCGCGTAACGATCAAACCGCCGGAAACGGAAATCATCAGGGCCGGCACGACAGTCACCAGGCCGTCGCCGATGGTCAGCACGGTGTAGGTCTGAAGAGCGCGCTTGAACTCCATCCCGTGCTGGAACACACCGATCAGAAATCCGGCGATGATGTTGATGGCCGTGATCATGATGCTGGCGATCGCGTCGCGTTGGGTGAACCGCGAGGCACCGTCCATGGCACCGTAGAATTCGGCTTCGGCCGAAACCTGTTTGCGGCGTCGACGAGCCTCAACCTCGTCGATCAAGCCGGCGTTCATCTCGGCGTCGATGGACATCTGCTTGCCGGGAAGGGCGTCCAAGGTGAACCGGGCCGACACCTCCGAGATGCGGACGGCGCCATGGTTGATGACGATGTACTGAATAGCGATCAGGACGAGAAATATGACCGCGCCAATGATGTAATTCCCGCCGACGACAAAGCTTCCAAACGCCTCAATGACGCTGCCGGCCGCCGACGTTCCGCTGTTTCCGTTCAGCAGGATCAGCCGAGCCGAGCTGACGTTTAGAGAGAGCCGGAACAGCGTCAGGAGCAACAGCGTGGTGGGAAAAACGCTAAAGTCCACGGGCCGAAGGATATGCATCGCCACCATGAGCACGATCACCGACATCATGATGTCGATGACGATCAGGATGTCGAGAATGAACGAAGGCAGTGGTGTGATTAAGGCGATAACGATGGCAAGAACCGCAATGGGTACGCCGAGCTGCCCCATATTCGCAAGCCCGAAAGTGCGACCGGAATTGGCTTTGGATAGAGGTATTGCTTGTGGCTGCGCTGACATTCGAATGGCTTAGGAGCTAAGCAGGTAACTTTCGATCCATCAGTTTGTAGATGTAAGCCAGGATTTCCGCCATGGCCCGGTAGAACTCGGGTGGAATCGCGCGACCAACATCGATTGCGCTATAAAGTGCGCGGGCGAGCGGAGGATTCTCGATAATTGGAACCTCGTTCTGCACCGCAATCTGGCGCATGCGTAAGGCGAGCCAGTTCTTACCCTTGGCGACGACCACCGGGCAAGCCATGGTATCCATGTCGTACTTGATCGCGACGGCATAGTGCGTCGGGTTTACGATGATCGGCGGTTGCTGTTCGGGACTTCGCGCATCATCTGGCGGCGCAACAGATCTCGGCGGAGGCGCTTGATCTTGCCCTTAATGTGCGGATCGCCTTCATTCTGCTTGTTTTCCTGCTTGATCTCTTCCTTGCTCATCTTGAGCGAGGACATATGCTTCCGGTATTGCCGGAAGAAGTCGACGGAGCCGAACAGAATGAAGATACCGGCAGCTTTCCAAAGAAGACTCTGAATCATGTCGGCCACTTTGGGAGCACCGCTAGACGGAGCCTCGAACGGCAAACGCATCAAAGCAGCGATATTGTCGCGGTAAATCGTTGTAATCGAAAGACCTAGAACACCAATAAGCACCATGGCCTCGACCACCGACTTCAGGTTCTGTCCCGGAAGATCTTTCAGACGTGAGGCTGGATTCAAGCGGTTGAATTGCGGAACGAGTTTCTGCAGGCTGAAACCGAACTGAGTGATGGCGAGATTGCCTGCGCCAACAATCGCGATAAGGATGACGCCGAAGTAAGAGACAGGCACGACTGCCTGGCGAAACAGGTCGCTGAGAACCTTTATCCACTGCGAATCAGCCATGTCGCCAGTCATCGCCGATTGCAGCAGGCCGACCGTGATGCCCTGCAGTTTAGTCATCCAGGGCGGCAGGAATTTGCCGATCAGGACAAGCGCGGCCACGAACTCTACGGCCGTGACCATACCCCGGGCGGAGAGAAACTGACCTTGTTCACGCGCCTTTTTCAGGCGCTGAAGAGTAGGTTTTTCACTTTTGTTCCCGTCTTGCCCAGCCATTGCTACGGCCTCAAAACTTTCTGGATGGTTTCGAAGACTTTCGCCGAAAAGCTCTCGTACAGCGAAGGTGCGACCGCAAGGGTCGTGGCCAGAGTGAAGAGCGTCAGCAACATCTTGAGCGGGAAAGCATTGTTCCCCATCTGGAGTTGGGAGCTGATGCGGCCGATCACCGCGAGCGCCAGATCGGTCATTAGAAGAAGTGCAACGACCGGCAGGGCTAAGCGGAGACCGACGGAAAATACGTTCGAACCAAGCTGAACAACCGTAGTTGCGAACTGCCGGTTCAGGATGAAACTCCCCGGCGGATACGCATCCAGGCTGGTCACGAAAGCGGCAATGACATAGCGATAAAGACCGGTGGTAAAGAAGAGCAACCCGGCCGTTAACTGAACGAGCACGGGAAGAACGTTGGAGTCTGCCTGCGTAGTGGGATCCACAACCGACGCGTACCCGTAACCCGCCTGTAATCCAAGCATTTGTGCACCGAAGGTAAGTGATTCCGAGATGAAGCTCACCATGAGGCCGATAGCGGTCCCAAGCGCGATTTCCGAGAGCATCCAGAGCGCCATGAGGGCGATGCCGGTGTTTGCGGCATCCACCGCAGGCCAGCGCGGAAACAGCGAAAGAGTGCAGGCCAGCGCGATGGCGATTCGGGCAACACCCGGGCCCGGCATCCTGGGCCGGCAAAGGGATAAAAATGAACACTCCCGCCATCCGGGAGAGCACAAGCGCAAAGCCGATGAGAGTGGACGCTGACAAAGTCAGGTCATTGTGCATAACGCGCGAGGTCCCCGAAGATGGAGGCGGCATAATGCCACAGCGCGGTGGAACATCCAGGGCATCAGGAGAAGAAATCCGCCCAGACAGGCCACCAGACGCGGTACCGTGCTGAACACCGAATCCTGCATGGACGTCGCAATCTGGATCAGATTGATCACTACGCTCAGGACGAAGGAGATGACCAGCAACGGAGCACAGATCCAGAACGCTGCCATCAGCGCCTGTCCGACCAAGTGAATGACAAACTGAGAAGTCATATTTCTACTGGAGGAAGCTCTTCATCAACGAACCGATCACCAGATTCCAGCCATCTACAAGCACAAAGAGAAGGATCTTGAATGGCGCCGAAATCATGGCCGGGCGGCAACTGCATCATCCCGATCGAAAGCGTGACCGAGGCGACCACGATGTCGATCACGAGAAAGGGCAGAAAGAGTACCGCGCCGATCTGGAAGCCGGCCTTCAGTTCGGAAAGGATGTAAGCCGGAATGAGCACCTTCAGGCTGACTTCGGACGGTTTATGAGGAGCGGGCTCGCGTGAGATGTTGACGAACAGATGGATGTCGCGCTCACGGGCAAACCGCAGAAGGAACTGCTTCAGCGGAGCCGCACCCTCTGTCATCGCCTGGTCGGTGGTAATTTTGCCTTGTTCCAGAGGCTGCCAGGCCTTGGTATAGATATCCGAAAACATCGGCTGCACGACCAGCATGGACAGGAACAAAGCAAGTCCAAGCAGTACCTGGTTCGAGGGCGCTGTTTGTGTTCCTAAAGCCTGGCGAAGGAAGTGCAGGACGACCGTGATCCGGAGAAACGGCGTTATGCACATGATCGCCGCCGGAAGAAGAGTCAACAGCGTCAGACCGAGGGCGATCTGCATAGGAGCGCTGAGCGTCAGCCCGCGTCCGTTGGCGGCCGTCGACACACCCAGAGAACTCAAGGTTGAGTTTCCCGCGGCCGATTGGGCCGCGCCAAGAACACTGAAAAACAGACCTAATGCTGCGGGACGAAGCCACTTCATGCTTTTCTCCGCTTTCGCTAAGAAATGCCGAGGCGGCAAAAGCATCGATCTGAGTACAGCTCGAAGGAGACACCCCGATGAGGATGACCCGGTCTTGAATCCGAACCAGATGAAGGGAATGATGAGCCGTAAGCGGAAGTCGCTCAACGACTTGCATGGCTTTCTGTTTGGCCAGGCTTTTCGTCAGGGCGAAGATTAAAGCTCGCCAGCCCCCGCCGCCGCATCGCCCAAAGAAAGGCGACTAGCAGCAGGAGAACCAGAAACGCCGCGATAGATTGACTGAAGGTTTCCAAGTTACTCTCTTTGGCCCGACCCGGCCTGAGGGGCCGGACCGAGCCTATGAAGAAACTTGGTTAGGGTACGGACTAAAACGTCTCAGATTTATCCGTCAGCCTACCGAATCGTCTGGAGCAGGTCCTGGAGCATGTTGTCCTCGGTCGTGATGACACGGGAACTTGCCTGGTAGCCTCGCTGGAACGTGATCAGATTCGTAAACTGGGTGGCGATATCGACGTTTGAGTTCTCGAGCGAGCCGCTTACGATCTGTCCCCTGTCGCCCGACTGCGCCGTTCCGATCGAAGGCGGAGCGGTGGTTGCGGTCGCTGACGAATTGTTATTGCCTACGCCTTGAAGCGAATCGGTATTTCGGAAGGTGGCCAGAGCGAGTTGGCCGAGCACTTTCTGCTGACCATTCGTGAAGGAGGCCATGATCTGGCCGCTGTCCGAGATAGCAACTTTGCTCAACTGGCCTGCAGCCATACCATCCTGGATCAGGCCATCAGACCCGGACGTCTCGGCGTATTGCGTGATGATCGGGATGCCCCGCCGCTGTTGAGCAGACTCCAATTCATGCTCATGTTCGATGCGCCGTCCGCCAATCCGCTGATCGATCAGAGGGATGGAGGTTGGGGAACCGCTTGCCAGAGTTCCGTCTGTGTTGAACGTGAGTGTTCCCGGGGTCGACAGAATGGAAGTCTGCGTTCCGGCCGTTCCGCCGGCAAGCTCCTCGCCGGGGATCGTTACGTCGTAGTTCCAGGTGTTTGCGGTGCTTGAGCTCTTGGTCATTGTGATCGTCAGCGTATGGCTATTTCCAAGGGAGTCGACGACCGGCACCGCCACGTTCAATTGATCGGTGGAAGCGGCCGCACGTGCCGGCTGCATTCAGGTTGGCCGTGAAGGAAAAGCTTGTCGTGGCCTGCGCCGGCAGATTCTGGCCGGTTGGGATCAGCGATATCCGTCGGAGTAACGCCCGTATTCAAGCCGCTCGCGGACGTCATCCAGCCCTGCACTTTTTCTCCGGTCTGGGTCGACAATGTACCGTCGGAGCTGAGTGTGAAGTTTCCGTCGCGGGTATACAGCGACTGTCCGGCAGTGTTCTTGAGCATGAAGAATCCGTTGCCCTGAATCGCAGCCGCCCATGGAGAGTCGCTGCTGATGATGGTTCCCTGCGAGAAGATCTGCTGGGTCGTGGGCCGGGCAACACCCATGCCGGCCGAGTTAGACCATCCCAGATTGGAGGCAACCAGGTCGCGGAAATCAACATCGCTGCTTTTGAATCCGGTCGTGTTGATGTTCGCCAGGTTGTTACCTGTTGCGTTGATGGCCTCGGATTGGGCCCTGAGGGAAGAGAGTGCTATAGAGAATGCGCTTGACATGATTTTCCTTCGTTGACGAGATCAGTTAGGTTCCGAGACGGCGACGGCTACGCTGCTGTTGTCGCTCCGTAGTCTGTCGTTGTGCTCGACGTGCCAACGACTTGGGTCTTGATTGCATCCAGATCACTGCGCATCGCGAGGTTCTGCTCAAGACCCGAGAATTGCGCCAATTGAGAGACGAACTGCGTGCCGTCCTGAGGCTGCAGAGGATCCTGGTTCTGCAGCTGGGCGACCAGCAGCTTGAGAAAAGTGTCCTCATTCGCGAGGGCACTATTGCCGCTCAATGCCGCGGCTGCAGCGGCCGTGCTGCTGTTCGCGGTGGAAGTCGCCGATGAAGTACTTGTGATCTGAGACATACGATTAAATCTTTCTTGTTATTAGGAGTAGTTTTCCAGCGCGTCGACCCAATCAGGCTTCCGCTGCTGTCGTCCTTCTTTTCTGCCTTCGGAATTACTCGAATAGGATCGGGCGTTGGGATCTGAAAGGGAGCCGTTCGTGTTTCCACCGTCGGCCTTGGTTGGCTCTGCAGCTTTCGGGACCCAGACTTCGGTCTGCATATGCTGCTTGTCGAGACGAGCCGTCAAATCAGGAAGATGATCCTGAAGATTTTGTGTGAGTGCGGTATCAGCCGATTTAACGCTGACGTGCAGTTCGCCGCCTCTGTCGATCAGGCGCACGTCAACGCGACGATTGTCATCGCTGACCAACTGCATATGCACGTTACGAACGGGCTCCGCCGAGGCCGTTGCGGACGGGTCCGCCGGAACCTGGGCCGCGGGAGCGGTCGCATTCTCCTCGGCTATCTTCGTTGTGTCGAACGGTTCTGAACTGCGGACTGCGGAGAGGTCGACAAGGTTCTGAGCCTGCGCGGATTCGTCGTGCTCGTGAGTGTTTTCTTCGAGTGCTGAACCTGAGGCCGCCTGGACCGCCATGGATGTTGTGGCCGCCGAATTTGTCTGGATGCTGTCGCTCACAACCGGAGCCACAGCCTCGGCAGAACCGGCCGCCTTTGACGCACTGACGGTCTGTCCGCTGCCGAGCCGCATGGCAAACGCCAGCGTATTCGCGCTCAACGAACCTGCTGCGCCTTTGACGTTGTTGCCGTTCTCCCCAATGCCGATGATCTGAGGTCCTTCCGCCGTCTTGGCCGATGCATCAGATGTTTGGCGCGCTTTCGTCGTGCGGCAATGTTCCGTTCGTGAGGTCTGGAGATTGCCCCATCATGAGCATCGGGTCTCCGTTTCCATCGGCCGTTCCGCGCAACCAGGCACCGAGCTTCGCTTGTAGCACCTGATTCGAATCTCCGGCCTTCCCTCCAATTTGCGTGAGGGATGAATTGCTGCCTTCACTGTGTATCGAAGCTCTCGATTGGCTCGGTAGGTAATCCAAACAGGAAGGTGATGGGCAGAGTCGATTTTTCTTGGGAAGTCTTGCCGTCGGTGACGGCCCGTAGTTGTCGTATTTGCGTCGTCATCCTTCTTGGCGGACTTCTTGTCTTTTCTTTCGGACTCGCGGCTTCGATCGCTGAGGACGATCTCTGGTCGTCTGCACTTCGGCGGAGCATCTGCGAGAAGCTATCCCGGTTTCCGTTCGAGCGGAGATTTCTCGAGTTGCCCGAAGTGAATTCCGGCGTGTCACGGGCGGATGCGAGATTGAAACCAGGGACAGCGTTGAGGCCGGCGGTCATGAGTCTTGGCGTTATGCACGTCCCTTGCCAGACTCGGCGTGCACGGATGTTCAACGACTTACGAGCGAGAACACGGCGCGAGTGTCAAAATTCTGAGCAATCGCCGTTGTCGAGCGACAAAATTTCGACGCCTGAAAGCAGCTCTCTCCCTTCCAATCGAAAATGTTGATCAATTTGTAGAATCTTTCTGCGCTCCTCCGACCAATTCTTTGTGGAAAACGATTTCCCACAGGAGTACGTATGGACGCCTTAACCACCTCTGCCGCCGGCGGTATCCAGTCGCGAATGGAAGCACTGGATATGCTCGCCAACAACCTCGCGAATAGCTCGAGCAGCGGATTCAAGGCGGACAGGGAGTTCTACACCACGTATCTGGCTCGCCGGACCTGGCGACCGAAGGCAATCCCATCGTGGGCGAGACACCGATGCTTCAGCAGCACTGGACCGACTTCTCGCAAGGCAACCTGGTCAAGTCCGGGAATGAGACCGATCTCGCTTTGTCAGGCAACGGCTTTTTTGCAGTGAACGGACCTAACGGCACTCTCTATACGCGAAACGGAAACTTCCAGTTGTCCTCTCAGGGCGTCCTGACCACAACGGAAGGCTATCCAGTCCGCTTGTCAACAGGTCAGATCGTTCAGACGCAACCCGGCGAATCGATCGTCGTCGGAAAGGACGGGCAGGTTTCGCAGGGCGGAAACGTCATCGGTCAACTTGCCGTCGTTGCCTTCAAAGATCCGCATCAACTTCTGAAAGCCGGGTCCACTTATTTCTCAACTTCAGACCCAAAGCTCGTGCCGGATGGCACAGTGACGGCGGAAGTTTACCAGGGGTCATCGGAAACATCGAACTCGGCACCGGCAGAATCCGCGGCAAGAATGGTGACTCTGCTGCGAAGTTTCGAAATGCTGCAGCATGCGATCAAGATCGGCACTGAAATGAACCGGCACGCAGTTGAAGAAGTTGCACGGGTCAACGGCTAACCATAGCAATTCAAGATCAGGACAGAGCAGGACTAAAGAAATGATAAGAGCATTGAATACGGCCGCCAGCGGAATGACGGCGCAACAGATTAACCTGGACAGCATCGCGCACAACCTGGCGAACTCCAGCACAGCCGGTTTCAAAGAGCGCAGAGCACAATTTCAGGACCTGATCTATCAGAGTATGGTTCAACCCGGCGCATCCTCCGGCCAGCAGACAACCACTCCGGTCGGCCTGCAGATTGGCTTGGGAACGCGTACCGTTTCTAACGAAATCGTCTTCTCCCAAGGCAACATCACGGAAACGGACAATAACCTCGATCTAGCCATCCAGGGCAAAGGCTTCTTCCAGATTCGCCGTCCAACGGGCGAACTCGCCTACACGCGCGCAGGATTATTCCAGCTCGATCGAAACGGGGCCATGGTGACGGCGGAAGGCGATCCGCTGGAACCGCAAATTACGATTCCCACGAATGCTCAAACCGTAACAATCGCGCATGACGGGACGGTGAGCTACACGATGCCCGGACAAAATGCAGCGCAGCGGGCAGGACAGATTCAGCTCGCAAACTTCCAGAACCCCGCCGGCCTGAACAGCCTCGGCAACTCTTTATTCAGCCCGACAGATGCCTCCGGAGATGCACAGGTCGGAACACCCGGCGGCGCCGAAGGTCTGGGAACAGTACTGCAAGGCTACAGCGAGCAATCGAACGTTAATGTTGTCGAAGAGTTCGTCAACATGATCCAGAGCCAACGCGCTTACGAAGCCAACTCGAAAGTAATCAAAGCTGCTGACGAGATGTATCAGCAGATCAATCAAGTCACTCAATGATCGCCGGCCTTCTAATTGCCGCATCGATCCAGGCAGCTTTAACATGCCACACGATCGACCACGATCGCATCTTTGGACGCGATCTGGCGGCAGTCGAACCCGCATTTCAAGCGCTTCGGCCGGACATAGAGGTAGGGCTTTCTCCTGTTCCCGGTCAACAGCGTACGTTTCGACCAGAAGAACTGGCCGGCATTGCACGCATCCATCACATTGAAGGCACTTTCACGCGGCCGGTCTGCTTTACGTGGGAACTGACAGTACCCACACGAGCCGACGTTCTGGCTGCAATGAACGAGACGCTGGCGAAGCGTAGTGCAGCGATCGAAATTGTTGATCAGAGCAATGCTCCACTGCCGCATGGAAAGCTGAGCTTTCCGTTATCAGGCTTGAGCGGCACGTCCGACGGACCGGTCGTCTGGCGGGGATCGATGATCTACGGAAACGGGCGTACGCTCCTTACCTGGGCTCGCGTTCGGATCAGTGTTCGAGAACGTCACGTCGCAGCGACAGAGCTTTTACATCCCGGGCGATGAGATCCGGGCAGACCAGTTGAAACTGGTCGATTACCAGGGTCCATTGACCCGGGAGCACTACTTTGCTTCGACTGCCGAGGTTGTCGGGATGACACCGCGAAGCACAGTGAACCCAGAAGTATCTCTGCTGGACACCATGGTGCGCGAGAGGAAACAAGTAGAGCGCGGCGATCTGGTGCAGGTAACGGTTCAGAGCGAGCGGACACGCATTGAGGCACAGGCCGTTGCCGAAGAAAGCGGCGCGTCCGGTTCACTGATCAGTGTTCGCAACGCGAAGAGCGGCCGCAAATTCCGGGCCAAGGTGCAGGAGAAAGGCAAAGTCATTGTCGTTCCGGAAGGGCCCGCGGGTCTGGTAACGGATGAGGATTTGAAATCACGATGAGAAGGTCTTTAGAAGTAGTCGCGGTCATTGCTTTGTCCGTCGTTTCGGCGTTTGCTGGGAAGGCCGATAAGAAGCGCGACAAAGAGGCGGTATCCGCCTTAGATGAATACGTGCAGCAGGCTCACAGGGCTGCAGAAGCAGCACCCAGCGAGAGCCCCGGCTCTTTGTGGTCCGGGTCGGCAACGCTCATCGACATCTCGAGCGACCTGCGAGCCCGGCGAGTAGACGATATCGTTACGATCGTCGTCAACGAGACTGCGTCAGCCGTTTCGACCGGTGCGACAAAGACCGCCAGAAACTCGGATGCATCGGCTTCACTGAGCTCAGCGGCCGGTAAGTTTGCGGTTCCCGCCAGACTGGGGAATATCCTGACAACCTCCGGCAAAACGAGTCTGGATGGTACCGGAACGACGTCTCGTACGACAACTCTTACAACCACCATCACTGCTCGCGTGGTTGATGTTCTTCCCAATGGATACCTGGTGGTCCAAGGCAACAAAACAGTTCTCGTCAATTCAGAGAATCAAGTGGTCACGCTCCGAGGTGTCGTCCGTCCAACCGACCTTACAGTAGCAAACACTGTGCAATCCGGGAACGTTGGCCAGATGGAACTCAAAATCAATGGTAAAGGTGTCGTGAACGATGCCGTTCGCAGACCTAATTTCCTGTACCGCTTGCTGCTCGGCATCCTACCTTTCTAACGAACATGAAATCCGTCCTTTGTTTTTTTCTTCTCTTTGCTCCGTTTCTTTCGGCAGTGGAGCCCGCAGATACTCATGGTGTTCGGCTGAAAGACCTGGTAACGATTGAAGGCGTCAGGACCAACCAGCTCCTTGGCTACGGCCTTGTAGTGGGTTTGAATGGCACGGGAGATAGACAGCAGACCGTATTCTCGGTTCAGAGTCTCACCAATCTCCTGCAGCGCATGGGCGTCAGCGTCAATCCGGCAGCAATCACAGTCAAAAACACGGCCTCCGTTTTGGTCACGGCGACACTTCCGGCCTTTGCACAACCAGGGACTACACTCGACGCGACGGTCGCGGCTATCGGCGATGCCAGCAATCTGCAAGGAGGATTGCTCATTTTGACGACTCTCAAGGGCGTCAATGGTCAGATCTATGGGACAGCACAAGGACCGGTTGTGACCGGAGGTTTCGTTGCCGGACGAACGGCAAACTCGGCAACCGTCAACCATCCCACCGTCGGGCGTATCCCAAACGGCGTTTCTGTTGAGCGCTTAGCACCCTCGGTGGCAATCGGAGACACAGTCCGGCTGCAGTTGCGGGAAGCGGACTTCACGACAGCAGCCCGGGTAGCGGAGGTTGTGAATCGGCACTTTCCCGAGCGCTGCCGCCCTCGCACATCCCGAGAACTCGGCTCTGGTATCGGTCGCAGTACCTCCTCAATACTCAGCGCGGTCCATCGAATTCATTTCTGAGATCGAACGTCTTTCCGTTGAACCGGATCGGGTTGCTCGTGTTGTTGTGAATGAAAGAACCGGAACAGTGGTGCTCGGAAAAGACGTCCGGATCGCTCCGGTCGCCATCATGCACGGCAATCTAACGGTTGAGATTCAAACGACTTACACAGCGACTGAACCGGCCCCGTTCTCTTCCACTCCTCCCGTCGTTGTCCCCCAGACCACGGTGGCGGCGAAGGACGAGAAAGCCCGCAACGTCGTTCTTAAAGATGGAGCCACCGTGGAAGAACTTGTGAAGTCATTGGCGTCAATCGGGTCCACTACTCGTGACGTGATCGCAATCCTTCAGAATTTACGGGCTGCCGGCGCCCTCGATGCCGAGTTGGACGTTATCTAGAAATGAATATCTCTCCCACCCTTTCAAGCGTTACGTCCGTCAGCGGCGCTGCGAGCGGAAGCTCGAAATCCTCGAAGATTCATGATGCCGCTCAACAGTTCGAAGCTCTCATGATCGGCGAGATGCTGAAATCCGCCCGGGAAAGCGGTTCCTGGGGACTCTCGGACGAAGATTCGGATCCCGGTCAGGACACCTTCTCCGGAATGGCCGAATCCCAATTCGCCAATGCGCTGGCGAAAAGCGGCGGCTTGGGGCTCACGCACATGATCGAACAGAGCGTTTCCCGTCAAGCTGGCGTTCAGAAAGAATAGACTTCTCCCTTCATCGTTTCTCCGGATTCCGGAAGTAGCCTCCCCACCGAAATCCAACCCCTGCTCCGGCCCGGGAATCGCGATGCTAGTACTGCGGCGAAATGTTGGTGTCTGCCGACAAAGCGGTTCCTGATCCGCCATTGCCCTGGCGAAAAGCGCGGCCTGCCGCCCACACATAGTCGAACAGAGCGTCTCCCGCCACCCTGGCGTTCAGAAAGAATAAACCTCTCGGCCCATTGCTTCTCCGGACTCAAGGAAGTAGCCTCCGTAGGAGAATCCAGTTTCCGCTTCGGGCGCCGAAACGGCCGCGGCTTTGAATCGCGTAGTTTGGTCGGCCGAAACAGCCGGCTGATTACTAGAGACCTGCCGCCACGATTCCAGCAGAGGAGAGAGCAGTCCCACCACCTCGTCCATCGGTTCGGCGGCCTTCGTAGCATGAGCGAGCAGCAAACGCTGCTGCATATAGCTGTAGAGCCTTTTGAGGTTGGCGCTGATTTCCCCGCCCTTCTCGTGATCGAGAGAACACATCAATTCGCCCAGAATACTCACAGCTTTCGTGATCGCTCGCGAGCGGACCAGATCCTCACCCGACCGCAGGGCAGCTTTCGCCTGGTCGGTCGCGCTGATAGCGCCTTCATAAAGAGCGATCACCAGTTGCAACGGGCTTGCCTCGAGCAAACTCGACTGGGCATACATGGTGTAGAAGTTCTGGTCGTTCAACCTATTGTCCTCACAAACAATATCGACGTAAGTCACCGGGTTTTAGAGGACTTTGGAGACAGAAACGCTTGAGAGGCTTACCGGTGCCTCTCGACTCTCTTATGACTAGGCTTGCAAGATTAGTCTTGCCCAAAAGCCGCGAAGAGAATTCGGAAAGCGCATGTTTTCAATCATTGGAATTGTAGTTGTCATCGGAGCTGTCATCGGAGGATATCTGATGGAGCATGGGAAGCTCGCGGTCTTAATGCAGCCCGCTGAGCTGGTTATCATCGGCGGGGCCGCGATCGGGACTCTGCTGATCGGTAATCCGCTTCCGGTCATTATCAAGATTATTAAAGGGATCCTGGGAATCCTCGGCTCCGGCAAATACAACAAGAATCTCTACCTGAACACGCTGAAGATGTTGAATGACTTGTTCACACAGGGCAAAAAAGGCGGAATGGTAAGCCTGGAGCCTCACGTGGAGGAGCCGGATAAGAGCGATCTCTTCAAAAAACACGAGTTCCTTCATAAAGACCACCATGCGCTCGTTTTCATCTGCGACACGCTGCGTATGGCGCTTAGTGGGACCGTATCTCACTTCGATCTCGATCAGATGATCGACGTCGACCTGGAAGTTCATCACAAAGAAGTTGCCAAGCCCGTCGGTGCGTTGACCACGGTTGCTGATTCTCTCCCCGGCCTGGGTATCGTCGCCGCCGTTTTGGGCGTTGTGATTACGATGGGATCGTTAGGCGGACCTCCCGAAGAAATTGGCCACAAAGTCGCGGCCGCCCTCGTGGGCACCTTCCTCGGCATTCTGCTGTGCTACGGATTTCTGGCCCCTCTTGCGTCTAGCATGACTCACATGAACGAAGCCGAGTCGCAATACTATCACTGCCTGCGGACCGGCATGATTGCTTTCGTCCGGGGTGCTGCGCCGATTCTTGCCGTGGAATTCTCGCGGCGCGCAATACCTGTCTGACGTGCGGCCGAGCTTCAAAGAGATGGAAGCCGCGTGCCGAGGTGAGAAGGCCGCTTAAGTATGTCAACTTCTCCCGTTCAGCCAATTATCGTTATCAAGAAGAAGGGCGGGCACGGTGGCCATCATGGCGGCGCATGGAAAGTAGCCTATGCCGACTTCGTCACCGCAATGATGGCACTCTTCATTGTTCTTTGGCTTATGCATGCAAGTCCGGAAGTGCAGAAAGCAGTCGGCGGGTACTTCAAGGATCCGAGCGGCACGGCTTCCAAAACGGGAACGAACGTTGCCGGAACCGGAGCTGGAATGACTCTGGACAAAAAGAACATCGAACAGTTGAAGGAGAAGCTGCAGAAGGCAATTCAGCAAAACCCTGAGTTCGACAAGCTCAAGAACAATGTAGAGATGACGGTCACCGGAGAAGGCTTGCGCATCGAGTTAGTGGAATCGGAAAAAGGACTGTTCTTCGAAAGCGGCCAGCCATCGCCCTACCGGAACGGGTAAAGATCTCCTGGTGAAGCTGGCGCAGGAGCTTGGGAAAATCAACGGACCTGTCGCTCTCGAAGGACATACGGATTCACAGTCGTACGGAGCCGACGAATACACGAATTGGGAGCTTTCGGCAGACCGCGCCAACGCAGCTCGCCGGATTATGCAGAGCTCCGGGTTGAAAACGGGACAGGTTAGTCAGGTGCGCGGTTTTGCGGACCAACAACTCCGGGTGCCGAGCAAGCCAGAAGATCCATCGAATCGGCGGGTCTCGATTATCGTCCAGTACCACCCGCCCGCCGCAACCGACCAGAATGTGAAAGGCGGCAAAGAAGGCGGGAAGCGCGGGAGACGGTAAGAAAGAATCCAAGCTCAGAAAGCTCTCACGCGGAAGGCGGCAAGGCCGCAGGCAGCCATGAACGAGGCCGACGAAGAGGCAAAGGACCAGAGGCGACTGAATCCAGCGCAAAGCACAGTTGCCCACGACGGATCCGCAGCAAGCCACGACGCTAAAGCCGAGGCTCCGAAGAAGCACTAACCGTAGTGACCTTTTGTAAACTCACCATCTCGGCCCTGCTAGTGAGCTCGAGCTTTCTCGAAGCCCAGAAACTCGCGCCTCGTAATGAGATCAGCGGTATCGATGCCCAGCTAGCTTCCATTCAGCAGCAGACTCGATCTGTCGAAACGCAACGACTATCGGTGGCGAAACAAGAAGTGTCAACTCACCGCATGTCGAAACAGACGGCCTTTCTCGAGCCGCTTCGAAATGAAGTCCAATATCTGGACTGCGACAGGCTGGCTCCTCGCGAGACGGAGAGGCTTATTGCGACCGCAGCAAGGAGGCAATCTGTTTCAGCGGAGCTGTTGCGCGCTGTTATACGTCAGGAATCGGCTTTTCGGCCCTGTGCCGTCTCTGAAAAGGGCGCACAAGGTCTGATGCAGTTGATGCCTGCGACCGCAGCGGCCTTCAACGTCAGCGATCCCTTCGACCCGCAGCAAAACATTCTTGGGGGAGCGGCCTACCTGCGCCAGTTGATGCAGAGATACGCTGGAGACGCTTCGCTCGCACTCAGCGCGTACAACGCCGGACCTCAGATTGTCGATCGCATCGAAGGAATCCCGGACATTCCGGAAACGCAGAATTACGTAACCTCTATCTTTCGCGACCTCGGATGGACACTGCCTACCAAGCCGGCTTTGCTTCCCGAAACCGGCTGGGATCAGGCCGAACCCGAGGCGGACGTTAAGCTGGACGAGACCGAAGCAGTTGCACCTCCTGCGGAGATTGGAACCGAGCAACAGCGCTCGAATCCAATAAAGGAAAAGCCGCCGGAACCTCCCTCTTCTTTGCCCTGAGTTGCCCGGCCGCCGCATTCCGGGTCGGGTAGGGTACGATTTGACAGGGTTCGCACTGACCTTCACAGTGCGTCTCCAAACGAATTCGTTATGAAGAGCTTTGAAATCCTTCAGAAGATCAGAGAAATAGCCATCGTCCCGGTAGTCCGAACAAATAACTGCCGATTCGGCCGTTCGAGCGGTGGAGGCGATCAGTAATGGCGGAATTGCATGTGCCGAAATCACGATGACCGTGAAGGGCGCTATCCGGGCGCTGGAACAAGTCGCCGACCGCTTCGGAGACAAGATTCTCCTGGGAGCCGGTACAGTCCTGGACCCCGAGACCGCCCGGGCATGTATGTTGGCGGGCGCGAACTTTTTCGTCACCCCTGCCCTGAACCGCGACACGATTGCGCTCGCCAAACGCTACTCTAAGCCGATTTTTCCCGGAGCTTTGACTCCAACCGAGGTAGTCGCGGCCTGGCAAGCGGGCGCCGATGGCATTAAGGTATTTCCGTGCAGCGCTCTTGGAGGTGCGAAATACATACGGGCGCTGAAAGGTCCGTTCCCGGATATCGAATTCGTTCCGACAGGCGGTGTGAATCTCGACACCGTCTCCGATTTCCTGGCGGCCGGGTGCTGTGCCGTAGGCGTCGGATCGGAACTGGTGGACGCCAAACTCATCAGCGCCGAGCAATTACGACGAACTGACGGAACGAGCACGGCAGTACAAGCAGAAAGTAGTGGATTTCCAGGCTACTCAATAGCGTCAGTGTCAGTTCTTCGTCTTGGGGTGACAATTAAGATATCGGGTTTGTGATTCTCTACCCGAACAGTTTCACGCTTATGCTTTTTCAGATCAGTCCTTCCGGCTACAGACGAGAATGCCGCGATCCTGCTGAATGCGCGGGACAACATCGCAGTGGCGCGAGTTCTTCTATCGCCGGGTCAGAAGATCCAGGTCGGCGACAGAAGCGTGACGGCATCCGAGACTATCCAGCCCGGCCACAAGGTTGCAATCGATGACATCGAAGCCGGCGATCCCGTTTTCCGTTACGGTGAGGTAATTGGTTTCGCTCGCGTCGCCATCCCTGCCGGAACCCACGTGCATGAGCACAATCTAGCGTTCCGAGCCGTCGATCACGATTTCGACGCGGACGCTCCGGCGCCCTTTCCTCAAAAGCCCACGCGAACGTTTCGTGGGTTCGTCCGCGAGGATGGGCGAGTAGGAACCAGGAACTATATTGCCGTGGTTGCGGCCAGCAATTGTGCGGCTCATACCGCGGACCTGGTGGAGCGCAGCTTTGCCAATGAGAGCCTTCCAGCCAATGTAGACGGAGTCGTCGCGTTCCCACATGGCGACGGCTGCGCCTCGACGATCGGGCCCGACACCCAACAACTTCAGCGGACGCTCGAGGGTGTTCTTGACCATCCGAACGTCGCCGGCGGCGATCATCATCGGGTTGGGTTGCGAGGTCAATCAGATCGATCACTACCTGGGGGAGAGCAGACAACGGCCGGGCCAAAAGCCTGATTGGATTCACGTTGCAGGAGATCGGGCGGCACTTCCCGTTCTGTTGCCCAAGCCCGCGCTCACATCCAAGAGTCTGATGGCCAGAACTTCAGCAATGACGAGAACCGAAGTTTCGGCATCCCACCTGAACCTGGGCCTGAACTGCGGCGGTTCTGATTCGTTCTCGGGTATTACGGCCAATCCCGCGCTGGGCTACTGCTGCGATCTGCATCGTGCGCGAGGGCGGAACGGTCGTACTCGCGGAAACTACCGAAATCTTCGGCGCCGAACACATCCTTGCCCGGCGCGCGAAAGACAAAGCAACAGCTAGGAAGCTGCTCGATTGCGTGGAGTCGTACAAGGCATACCTGCGCCAGTTTGGAGGCAGCTTCAACGACAATCCGTCGCCCGGCAATAAGAAGGGCGGCTTGACGAATATCGTCGAGAAGTCGCTAGGCGCAATCGCCAAGGCAGGAACGTCACCGCTCAACGATGTCGTGGATTACGCCGAGCGAATCCGCAGCCATGGCCTTGTATTCATGAACACGCCCGGCTACGATCCGGCATCGCTGGCTGGATTGGCGGCGGGAGGCGCTAATCTGATCGCATTCACGACGGGCAGCGGCAGCGCGATCGGCTTTCCTACGATCCCAACGCTCAAGATCAGCAGCAACTCCGATACCTTCAGGAGAATGCCCGACAACATGGACATCAATGCCGGTCCGATTGCTGATGGGTCCAGCACGGTGGAGGAGGTTGGGCAGGAAATCTTCGAGGCCTTGCTCCGCATCGCATCGGGCGAAAGAACGAAGGCGGAGATTCTGGGTCACCATGAGTTCGTGCCTTGGAAAATAGGTCCTACCCTTTAATTCCAATCACTTCCGGTTGAGGCCGGTTCCGGCTTGTTCGGACGGTAAGGTAATGTCCTGGGCGAAACCAACCGCCTATGCCACGCCCTATCTGCTTCATGATCATGCCGTACGGCACGAAGTCGACGTCTGCCGCCGCAGGCAGTGAAGCGCCAGATCGGGTGGATTTCGATCGGTTGTGGGAAGCGGCGATTCGCCCGGCGATCAGAAACGCAGGTTACGATCCCGTCCGGGCAAACGAAGATGTCGGCGCGCTCATTATCACCGAGATGATCGAGCGCCTTGCGATCTCCGATCTGGTGTTGGCGGACGTGTCGATCCCGAACGGGAACGTTTACTACGAAGTCGGTATCCGGCACGCGGCGCAGCGCCGTGGGTGCATCATGACTGCCGCGAACTGGGCAAAGCCGCTCTTCGATATCGACCAGATGCGGCAGATCCGTTACCCGCTGCCCAACCAGACGGTCTCGGACGAAGTTGCGGCACAGATTAGCCAGATTGTTCAGTCCGCCATTCCCGTCATGAGCTCCGGCGACTCGCCGTTCTATCAGGTCTTCCCAAAGTACCCGGAGTTCGAGACTAAGCGAAGTACAGCCTTCAGGAAGAGCATCGAGGAGCTTTCCCGCTTTCAGGCGGAAATCATCGCCGCACGCTCGGCTAGTGGCGATGAATGCAGATCACGAGCGCTTGAGCTTCGGAAGAAATACCACACGGGCGGGCCGATCCAGAAAGTTGTTGCCCTGGAACTGCTGTTTACCCTGCGAGATTGCGCCGATTGGGCGACGACACTCGAGTTCATTGAGAGTTTGCCAGGCGAACTCCGCCATTCGCCCATTGTGAAAGAACAGCGGGCGCTCGCTCAGTCGAAGGCGGGCGATCATGACGTAGCGATTGGCGCAATTCGTGAGCTGATCGCCAATCATGGAGACACTGCCGAGCGCCGGGGTTTGTTGGGAGGGCGCTATAAGCAGAAATGGATGGCCGGCAAGAACCCGATCGATCTGGATCGTGCGATCGCGGAATACGAAGCTGGGATGAAGCTGGATCTCAACGAATATTACCCGTCCTCGAATCTCGCGCGTTTGTACCGAACCCGGAAACGCAAAGGCGACGAAGCACAAGGCTCGCATCTCGGCGGCGGTCACGCTCACCGCTTGCGAACGAGCCAAACTCCGCCGTTCAGACGACGAGTGGCTAAAACCGACGTTGCTTGCGGCGGCGTTTGATGCGGGCGAAGTGGAGAAGGCTCAGCGAACTAGCGGAAGCTGTGGCGACCGAAGGCCCGGCGGGCTGGAAGCTCGAGTCCACGCTTGCTGACTGCCATGTGGCTGCGGAGCTGTTTGAGGAGCCGCGCCGGACGCAACTGCTTGCCATCGCCGCTCAGCTATCTGCTCTGCTTCCCCGCAGGCCGTAGACTGCTATCGAAACAGACCGAGATCGATGGCCGCGCCCATCGCCTCGTAACCGGCATCACCGGGATGCAGAAGATCGCCGCCATCGTATCGCGAAAGCATACGGTCGGGATTCTGCGGATCTCGCACAGCTTTATCGAAATCGATAATGCCATCGAAAGCGTGGCTGGTGCGGATCCATTCATTCACCGCTTTGCGCTTTAGCTCTTTCTCCGGAGTAAAGTAGCCTGGAATCGTTGTTCCGGCAAAAGGCGTCAGCGTAGCACCGAATGATCTTCAACCCGGCTTCGTGAGCCCTCTCGATCATCTGTTTGTACGCTGCGATCATATCCTCAGCCGTGACTACCTGATCGAGAGGAGCCGATTGTCCCGGATGTCCGATATCGTTGATGCCTTCGAGCACGATGACGTAGCGCACACCCGGCTGCGCGAGGACGTCACGAGTGAATCGCGCCAGCGCATTCACGCCAAAACGGATATCGACGGCGGGATCGTGCAGAAGCCTGTTTCCCCCGATACCCTCGTCTAAGACTCCGATCGGGACAGCGGATTTCTGGGCAACCAGTCGATTCGCAAGGATATTCGGCCAGCGGCGATTCGCATCGACGGTCGATCGAGCGCCGTCGGTGATGGAGTCCCCGAACGCCACGACGGTTGCTCCGGACCCGGAGGCAGACACATCAACGCCGGTCAAAAACACCCACGATGTAATCTTCACGGGCTCTGAGATTTCCCGAGCAGCCGTCAGATCTCCCGAACCCACGTACGACGTCTGTTGTGCCGCATAGTGGATGCCCGCGCCGGTCGTTGCTTTTGGAAGAAACAGGCTGATCGCCACGTCGCCTAAGGCAGGTATTTCCATCTCGACCGGATCGCTCAGAACCGTTGCGTTCGTCGGAATGAATACCGAGGTTCGCCCGCCAAAGGTGAGCGAATGGTCCGATCCAGTGGCAATCGTGGACTCACTTTGCCGAAGCGCAATGTGTGCCGCACCGATGGTGACCGGTTCGGTGCCGTATGCATTAGACAAACGGACGCGAACAGATTTTCCCGCGACGCTAGTATGAACGATCTCGCGAACGGTCTGGTTCGCAAAGAGGAGGTGGTTCGACAGCATCAGGGCCGGACTTGAGAGCTGAGGCGCCGGACTTGCGCCCCAGGTTCCTATCCAATGTCCGTCATCCGCCGCGTTCCCGAAAGCGGCAACTATGAGTAACGCAGAAACACCAAGGGCAGTCTTCATGCTCGTGGCTATCGTATCGTTGGGCCCGACAGCGCAGTGACTCAGCAACGTGCCAGCCCTAATTTGGGTGAGATCTTACTTCCCTTACCAAACGATGCTTGGCTATTCCGAGACGGATATCGTCGCATCCCGCATGATCGTCCGCCAAAATGGTTTTTAATGTTTACGGCTTATATAGACGAAAGCGGACATGAGCTGAAGCGGGGGTGGACGTTCCTGGCGGGATTCCTCGGCAACGAAGAGCGATGGCGCGACTTTGATGGTAAGTGGAAGCAAGCGCTCGGCTCGCACAGACGATCTCTTCACATGGCGGACCTGCGGTGGAACAAAGATAGTACGCGACGGCTTTTGGCTCGCTTAGGACCTATACCGCAGGAATGTAACCTAGACCCTGTCATGGCAGGGGTCCGTTATGAGGATTACGAGGACCTGCTGTCCGATAAGCCTTACAAGAAGGAACTGAAAGCCTATCTCGCATGCCTTCATGTGCTCGTGATCCAAGTTCTTCGTGCGATACCGGGCGATGAACGGTTAGAGATCGTTTTTGAAAAGCAGGGGGAGTATGAACCTTATGCAAAACGTATTCTCACGGTTGCTACCGCGACAGCCCCGCGAACTAGTGATGGAATATCCAAGCTAGCGAATTGGAGTTTTGTTCCCAAAGGGAGCACTATCAGGACCGATATTTCCGACTATTTCGCTTTTGCACTCGCGCAGATCTGGTCAAACCCCAACTCCAAGAAGGCTGAATGGTGTAAGCCGATCTTGCATTCCGGCCACGGCGTGGGGTATGGAAAAATCATGAACCGAGATGAGGTCCGCCCGATCATTAGAGACACCGTGAATTCGTTGCTCGACAATATTGATGGCGCGTAGTTGGCCGCATAGACGGCACATTGGACCGTTAGAACTTCGTTTTCCGCGCCCCTGCCGTTTGCGCTCCTTCTTAGTAAATACTCGTTCGTTCGTACGATTCCTTGCCAGTGAGAGCATCCCAAGTAAGATTCCCAACCCGCGGCTTTGTCTTTGGTTCCAGTTCTAGTAATGCGCTCCACTCGTTTGCCCTTGTGCGTGTTGCGAGCCTTGCCGCTGATGAAGGTTTCGTCCGGTTCGCATTCACCGGACAACAGCTTCTCGAAAGATCCCGAATGCAGAGTGAATCGAATCCGGTGAACCATGAACCATGCCGACTTTTGAGTGATCCCGAGAGCGCGGTGAACCTCATAAGAACTGATGCCGCTTTTGCGGTTCACAATGAGCCAAACAGCGGTCAGCCACTTATCAAGAACGATGGGGGAATCCTCCAAAGTTGGTGCCGTCTTTAAACTGATTCGCGAGATCATGCGCCGAGTAGCATTTCCGGATATGAGCCTTTCCAGATAGGTGACGTGATCAGACCCGCAATGCGGACAACACACCGGCCCGGTTGTCCTCGACTAGAAAGATCGACGGAGCAGCAGCTTCAGCCCGCCGGGTGTCCGATGCGATCCGGTAGTGTGAATCGAAAATCGGCACCTTGCCCGAGCTCGGATTCGACCCAGATGCGGCCGCCATAGCGCTCCACGATTTTCTGACAGATCGCCAGGCCAACGCCGGTGCCGTCATATTCATCGTTGCGATGGAGACGCCTGAAGAGACCAAAAATCTGTTCCTTATATTGCGGATCGATGCCGATGCCATTATCGCGTACAGAAAACAGCCAGGCATCTTCCTGGCGTGTAGCACTTACGTGAACCTGCGGCGGAGTTTTGCCCACGTACTTAATCGCATTGCCGACAAGATTCTGGAAGAGCTGCAGCATGTGAACTTCCGCCGCGGCTACTTCGGGCAGAGGATGAATCTTGACTGTGGCACCGGCACGCTCGATTGCCTGCTCCAGGTTCGAGACCACGGCACGCATAATCTCCTCGAGGCTGACCGGCCCGTGTTCCTGAGACTCACTGTCAATGGATTGTGTGTAAGCGAGAATGTCGCGAAGAAGCGCCTCCATCCGTTGCGCTCCGGTAACGGCAAAGTTGATATACCGGTCTGCGTCATCGTCCAATTTGCTCCGATACCGCTTCTGGAGTAACTGGAGATAGGCGCTGATCATCCGGATGGGCTCTTGAAGGTCATGCGAAACCGAGTACGCGAATTGGTTGAGGTCTTCATTGGCTCTCTGAAGTTCCCCGTTCACTCTACGTAGCGATGCCCGTGCGGCTTCAGATTCTGTGAATAAGATCGCGTTATCAATTGCTATGGCCGCACGCCTGGCCAGTTCTTCCGCGAGCGCGAGGTCAGCACGGCTGTACCTTCTGTCCGGACTTGAGCTCACAAACGTGATCACGCCAAGTGAGCGCTCGCGGTGAATCATCGGGACAACCATCAATGATTCGAGACCCATTGCAAGGATCATCTGAAGCTGCTCAGGATCTCGGGTGCGCTGCACTGATGAGTTCCTTGGGGATAGCTTCCATAAGGAATGATTTGCCCGTTCGGAACGCTACCTGACTCGATTCGTCCTCACTTACGGGATACTTCTCTCGGTAAGTTCGGGCAAACTGAATTTTGGCGGGATCCAGATGTTCGATCGTTACTCTTTCCAAATGGCCATCACGAGAGACATCGACTGCACACCAATCCGCAAAAGCGGCGACTGCCAATCTGGCAACACTCCTGAGTGTGATTTCGTAATCGAGCGAAGATGCTAACACAGCTCCAGCCTCGGCCAGAAATGCTGCACGCTGTTCTGACAATTGCGCCTGATTCCGGAGTTCTTTCTCTCGTTCGTAGAGTTCCGAAGTCCCGAGTGCAGCCGCCGCCATATTGCCCAGTGCTGACGCAATGCGGATCTCGGATTCCGAAAACTTATGAGCGGCTTTCCAGTAAAGCACGACAGTACCGGAGGCCTCGCCGTGGATATGTAGGGGAACGACCAGCATTGCGCGAATGCCCTCAGCATCCAGCGCGGCATGGCGAAGTGCAAGAAAGGATTCCTGCATGACGTCCTCGACAGCGAGGGGCGATCCAGGCAGCGGGAAGCTACGCATCCCGTCAGTGACACCGGTCTGAGTGAATTTCTGAGATAAGCCGGCCGAGGATACAAGCTTCCATTCACCCTGTTCGTTCAGCTTCCGCCAAACTGCATAAGCATCAGCCGAGCCGAAGCGGTGCGCTAATTCGATGATGGTGCGAAGAACGTCGCTCGTCTGGGGTGAAGCGAGAAGTGCGCTCGAAGCTTCAACGAGCAGCATCAACTCCGGATTAGAGGGTTCCAATGAAGGCACTTCCGAGTCCGACGGTTCAAGAAGTCGGCCCGAAGTATATATATATATCAACCTTCCATTTCAATCTGCGGCCAGGAAGCATAAGTGTGCGGTGAATAACTCCGGATTTAGGGTCGCCGATCCGCTCTTTCTGGCGGGCACGCGTCTGAACGCGCTACGACGAACACCCGGGCCGACGGACTGCCCTGACCTTCCCGCTTGCTCCTCCGCCGCAGAAAAACTGATCGCGGCCGTCGGACTCGAGCCCTGACACGTGGACTCCGTGAGGCATATCCAGTTTTTCAAGAACCTCTCCCGTCCGCGGATCGATGTGCCTCAAATCGCTCTCGTCGCCCTCCGAGGTGGCGTGCCAAAGTTCTCCCTCGACCCAGGTAACCCCGGTGACGAAGCGGTTGGACTCGATAGTGCGAAGGATCGCACCCGTCTCCGGATCGATCTGATGGATCTTGCGGTCCCGGTAATGACCCACCCAGAGCGACCCTTCGGCCCACGCGAGCCCTGAGTCACCGCCGCCGCCCGGGCGCTGGAATGGTGGCGAGCACCCGGCCACTCTTCGGATCTATCTTCTGGATGCGATCCTCGGCGATCTGAAAGAGTGCTGGCCGTCGAAAGCTGTTCCTGCGTGCGCGGCAACCTCGATCGAGCGCACAGCGTTGCCGCTCGCCGGGATCGAAAGACATTCAACCTGTCTCCGGAGGCAAACCAGACGTGCTCACCGTCATAGGTAACTCCATGCACGCGATCGGCGCCGGGAAAAGGACCGTACTCGCGAACGATTTCTGCAGTTGATCGTTTCATATTTCCACCTTAACCAATCGGCAGCGGAGCGGGGAGTAACAAAGTCGTCGTGAATCCCGGCACGGGTGGAGTCACCCAACGGCGAGCCCGGGCGCGGCCGAACGACTGCACCTTTCCTGCGGCCGCGAGTGAATCGAGCGCTCTCTGCACCGTACGCTGGCTTGTCCCAAGCGCAATCGCCAGGGCTGAACTCGACCACGACTCGCCGTCGGCGAGGAAAGCGAGAACAGCGCCATTCTCATCTTCGACGGGCTGCGCCAGCACGACCACCTCGCGCGCGCGACCGAGGCACCAAGTACAAACCCTCGCTTTGTCGCGCTGACATCGGCCAGTGGCCGAAGCATCTTGCGAAGCCGTCCGATTTCGACCCGCAGCCGCATGCGATGAGATTCATCGACGAATCTCGCTCCGAATGCTCGAGCAAGAAGTTGCTCCCTGGGAACGTCGCCGGGCCACGCCTCGGCCAGCGCACGTGCGAGCGCGAACAACACAGGACGGGTGACGAGCGAAACCACTGCACGTGCATCGCGCACGACATTCCGGCATGCATCTACGACGAGCGCTTTTGAAGCCAACAACGCTTCGACGTCCTGCAACAGCAGCGGCCGCTCCTTGCCGCTTGCAATCAGACGCGCTGCCGGCGTGTTCAGGACGCGCGATGCATTTTCCACCTCAGCCATCAAAGCAGGGATACCTGCTTGCCGCGCGGCGCGTTCGGCCCGAGCGAGCGCAGCGCGCGCCGCTTTCGTCTGCAGGCGGCGCATCGCGATCCCCGCAACTACGAGTTCGTGGGCGGCGCGTCGACGCTGGCGGGAAGCGGCGTCGGGTCGAAGTCAGCAAGCATGTGCTCCGCCTCGTCCAGGCGCCCGATGAGGAGCAAGGCGCCGGACCTCCAGGTATCGGGCGTGCGCGGCGTTCAACCTGTCGCCATGTTCTTCGAGGGTCGCTCGTGCTGCATTGAGAGCTTTCGCAGGCCAGCCAAGATCGCGCGAGGCGAGCGCGATCTCGGCTTCGGCGACCACGCACCGCGCGCGTGCCACGGATTCTTTCGGACTGAAGGCGCGCTGCGGCCGACGCAGCAGCTCCTTGCGCGCGTCGAAATCGCCGAGCTGCGCCATCGCGATCCCTCGAAGCGCGAGCGCAGGCGCATCGTCGCGCAACGCGACCCGTTTCAACGCGCCGAGAGGATCGCCCTGAGCGAGCGCACGTGCTGCAGCTGTGATCAGCGAATCCATCGGAATCCCGCCACACTTGTCACTCCCGCGTTCGATACCTGCATCAGTATATATACATGCGCATCAGAGTATCAAAGAGCCTGATGATGACAACGAAGCGGTACACAGGCGCGGAGAATCGAATTCGAGGAGGGAATATGTGCCCAGTATGCATCGCAGGCACGGCAGTAATGGTTGCGGAGCCGGATCACGAGAATTCTGGCGGTGATCGGCAAGTCGAGAAATTTTAAGACGTACATCCCGATCAGCTGCAGAAGATAAAGGAGAAATAAGATGGCACGACAAGAGAGAGACAAGGCACAAGAAAAGAGACATCTCGCGATGAAAACGCCCCCGATCGTGTCGCAGCAGGAGTGGGAGGCTGCGCGCCAGCAGCTCCTCGTGAAGGAGAAGGCCTTTACCCGCTCCCGTGACGCGCTGGCCGCCGAACGCCGGCGGATGCCTTGGATGGCCGTGGAGAAGAAATACGAGTTCGACGGACCCAAGGGCAAGGTAAGCCTGCTCGATCTGTTCGAGGGCCGCCGGCAATTGGTCGCTCTATCGCGCCTTCTTCGAGCCCGGAGTGTTCGGCTGGCCCGAGCACGCCTGCCGCGGATGCTCCCTGGGCGCCGATCAGGTCGCGCACCTGGCCCATCTGAACGCTCGCGACACTACGCTCGCCTACGCCTCTCGCGCGCCGCAGGCCGACATCGCGCGCCTGAAGGCGCGGATGGGTTGGGAGATGCCCTGGTACACCATCACCGACAGTTTCGACACGGACTTCGGCGTCGATGAATGGCACGGCCACAACGTGTTCTTCCGCGATGGCGAGCGCGTGTTCCGCACCTACTTCATCAACAGCCGCGGCGACGAGGCGATGGGGACCACGTGGAGCTACCTCGACATCACGCCGCTCGGCCGTCAGGAGACTTGGGAGGACTCGCCGGAGGGTTACCCGCAGACCCCGCCGTACAAGTGGTGGAACTGGCACGACAACTACGATGCCGAAGCCTCGCCGGACCCGAAGTGGGTCCAGGTGTCCGATGCTGGGCGAAGCCGCTTTCCGAAAGCAGGACGCGTAGCCCTGCTTGGAAGCAGAGCATTGGGACGACTTGGGAACCGGCAGCGCCTGAATTTGCAAGCGCTATTGGAAAAGGAGACAGCATGACGGACGTAACCTTCCTAGCCAGCAATCTCGAGTCTCGTAGCTACCGCAGCACGGACCTCAGGATGACTTCGGAGAGAACCTCCCGCCGTGCCTTTGTCGGCATCTGCGCATCCATCTTCGCAGCAAGCGCAGCGCTGACAATTGTCTGGTGCGCATCGATGTCCGGGATGCGAGGCATGCCGATGCCGGGCGGTTGGACTATGTCCATGATGTGGATGCGGATGCCCGGGCAGACATGGATTGAAGCCACTACCTCGTTCCTTGGTATGTGGGTTGTGATGATGGCAGCGATGATGCTGCCATCCCACGCTCCACTGCTTTGGGGCTATCGTCAGTCGCTTCGCGCGAAAGGCGAGGGGCGTCCCGGACGTCTCACCCTCCTTGCAAGTCTCGGGTATTTCGCCGTTTGGACCTTTTTCGGATTGGCCGTGTTTCCGCTAGGCCTCGTGTTGGCAATGACCGAGATGCAACAACCGGTACTGGCACGTGCTGTTCCGGTTGCCGTCGGTTGGTCATTCCTATTGCCGGTGCGGTCCAGCTCACGCCATGGAAGGCACATCACCTGGCCCGCTGCCGTGAGGCGCCTGGGCAAGGCTGCACACTGTTGGGTGATGCGGGAAGTGCATGGCGACAGGGTATGCGCTTTGGATTTCGTTGCAGCCTCAGTTGTGCCAATTTGACCGCGATTCTCTTAGCGGTGGGGGTCATGGACCTGAGAGCGATGGCACTCGTCACCGCCGCCATCACCGCCGAACGACTCGCACCCGCCGGCGAGCGCGTTGCGCAAGGAACGGGAACGTTTGCCATCGTGGCAGGGCTGTTATTCATCGCCCGAGCCACAGTCCTTGCGTAACACATCGCGTCGACCTGACGAATTGAAGTAAACCGTCCAAACTAGCGCAAAATCGCCACTGCGAAATCGTTGCCGTTGACCTGAAATGAGCGACGATGAATCACGCGCATCATGCGTTCCGGGAAGTGCTGGCTCTCGCCGAGGCGCACCCGCTTGCCTGGTGCCGACGCGGAGTAGTATTGCGGTCCGATCGGCTGCATGAATGCGCTCAACGCGATCCTGGATACACTGGCTGTTCCACTCGCGCAACGTTACAGCGAGGCGTTTCGCACCGGGTTCCATCTTCGATTCTGACATCGCCAGGGCCAGCGGCGAAAGCCTAGCAAAATGCTTGATGCAAATCAGATGCAGCTAACGCTCTTTTTGATCTCAGCCTTCGCGTGCAGATGTATCTGGCAAGCCGAAAGTACCCGTTACAGGCGACCGTAACGGTCCGCGGCAGTGCATCGATAGTCGATGCGCCGTACACGCACATGGTGAAGGTTGTGCATGAGTCTAGGGCATCAGCGGTTTTTGGCGACGACGCGAGGTAATGCCGGCCACACCGTGCCATTCTGCTCGGCGACGGACGCTAGCGGGACATACGGGCTTCTGTTCACGAAATCATTGCTCTGCTATCGTGTTTCGACAAGCGCTTCAGCAAAAGATCTACTTCAGCCCGGGCTTTTGCCGTCAGCGTACTTGCCGGCTTGCGCTGAGCATCAGAAAGGATTGCACCGCGTTTTTGGAGCACGTACTTCCGAACGGCAAGGCCGACGCCCTGCTGCTGCTCATAGCGGATCAGAGGCAAATGAGCATCGAACAGATCATGCGCTTCGTCCATTTTACCGGCATGGCTCAACTCGACGAGATCGACCAGCATGTCCGGAAATGCATAACCGGTCATGGCGCCATCCGCGCCTCGAGCAACTTCGAAGTCTAAGAACAAAGCGCCGTTTCCGCACAGGATCGAGATGTGCCGCATCGAACCGTCCGCTTCGAAGCCACGCATTGCGGTAATCTTCTCGAGACCGGGCCAGTCCTCGTGCTTCAACATCACACACGAGGGGTGATTCACGACGATTTGGCGGATCACCTTTGGCGTCATGATTACCCCGAGGGTCAGCGGATAATCTTGCAGCACCCACGGAATATCCGACCCGATGGCCTCAACAGCCTGTCCGAAGTACGTGATGATCTGGTCATCTGTGCGCAGGCTTGGTTGCGGCGCAATCATTACACCGGCCGCACCGAGGTCCATAGCGCCGCGTGCAAGAAATCGCATCCCCGCAAAACCGGGCGAAGACACGCCCACAACCACCGGAAGTTTGTCCGGCGCGCGCCACCACTTGTTTGATGAACGCTAGGGATTCGCTCATCTCGAGCTTGGGCGCTTCGCCCATGATCCCGAGAATCGTAAGCCCCGTGACGCCGCATCCGAGATAGAAATCGACCATGCGATCGACTGACTCGCTATCGAGCCGGCCATCGGGATGGAAGGGCGTCACCGTGATGGCGAAGACGCCGCGGGCCTGGTCCGTTAACGGCATATGCGAGAACGCAAGTTCAAATGCAAGGAGCAGCTCCGCCGTCGACCCGCACTACCGTTCCAGTGATGTAGGCCGCAAGCTCGCTCGCCAGGAACGCCACAGTATCTCCGTACTCCTTGATGTCGCCGTACCGTCCGACCGGTATGGACGCCATGCTTTCTTTCTGAACTTCTTCGACAGGTCGACCCTCGCGCTTTGCCTTGTTCTCGTCCAGAAAACGCAGTCGATCGGTCGCGATCCGGCCGGGCAGGATCATGTTAACGGTGATGCCGTCTTTCGCGACCTCGGTTGAAAGTGTCTTGGACCAGCCGAGCAGCGACATGCGCAGCGAATTGGAGATGGCAAGGTTTGGAATGGGCGCGATGACGCCGGACGATGCGCTCGTAATAATCCGACCCCATTTCTTCTTACGCATGCCGGGAAGTGCACGGTCGGTAATCGCGAATACGGGAAGAATCATGGACCGGAAGTTCTTGTTCCAAAGTTCCGGATCCTGACCGGCAGCGGGAGTGGGCGGCGGGCCGCCCGTATTGTTCAGCAGGATATCGACGGTTCCGAAGCGTTTCTCGATCGCGCCAAACTGTGTCTCGATGATCGTCAGGTCCGTGATGTCCCAGCCGAGCGCCAATCCTTCCGAACCCGAAGCTTTCAATCTCCTTGACGGTGGCGTCCAGAGTGGCCTGCGTCCTGCCGGCAATGGCAACTCGTGCGCCCTCCCGGGCGAGACTGAGCGCGATTCCCTTTCCCTAAGCCGCTTCCACCACCAAGAACTAACGCCGTTTTTCCTTTTAGACCAAGTTCCATTTCGCTGTTGCGGGTACGCTCTCCACCGACCTTTATAGCAGCCGTCGATATGCTGATTACTTGTCACCGGATAGGAGAACAACATGGCACGCGGATTACGTAAGGGCTTAACCAGCTATGGAGACGATGAGTTCTCGCTCTTCCTCCGCAGCGCATTCATCAAGGCGATGGGTTACTCGGACGACGCCCTGGAACGGCCCATCGTCGGAATCACGAACACCTATAGCGACTACAACCCGTGCCACGGCAATGTTCCGGACCTGATCGAATCCGTGAAGCGCGGCGTCATGCTGGCCGGCGGCTTGCCCATGGTGTTTCCGACCATGACGATGCACGAGAGCTTCGTCCATCCGACGGCCATGTATCTGCGCAACCTGATGGCGATGGAGACGGAGGAGATGATCCGCTGTCAACCGATGGATGCCGTGGTTCTGATTGGCGGGTGCGACAAGAACCTGCCCGCGCAGATCATGGCGGCAGCAAGCGCGGATTTACCGGCCATCGTGCTGCCAACAGGGCCGATGATCGTTGGGCACTACAAGGGTGAAGTTCTCGGGGCATGCACGGACTGCCGCCGGCTTTGGGCGAAGTTTCGCGCCGGGCAAATGGATGCGGCCGAGATCAACGTCGTCAATGCGCGGCTCGCCCCATCTGTCGGGACATGCATGGTCATGGGTACGGCGAGTACGATGGCTTGTGTCACCGAGGCGCTTGGGCTTTCGCTTCCGACGAGTGCGACGATACCGGCCGTTCATGCCGAACGCCGCCGCTTAGCAGAAGCGAGCGGAAAGCGCGCTGCCGAGATGGCGGTGGCGGGTGGTCCGAGACCTTCCGAGATCTTAAACGAGAAGAGCATCCGCAATGCGCTCGTTGTTCTTCAGGCGATTGGCGGCTCGACGAATGGACTGATTCACCTGACCGCCATTGCGGGCCGAATCGGGATTCGCATCGATCTCGATGAATTTGATCGCTCTGGGCCGGAAGGTGCCCGTTCTGGTCGATCTCAAGCCCACCGGCCAGCACTACATGGAACACCTTCACGAAGCCGGCGGCATTCCGCGAGTGATGAAAGAGCTTTCGGACCTGCTTGCGCTGGATGCTCGAACGGTCGGCGGCGGAACCGTAGCGGACTCGATTGCGGGCGCCGAAGAGGTGCCTGGGCAGGACGTCATCAGGTCGCGTGACAAGCCGTTGAAGACCGAAGGCACGCTTGCGGTGCTCCGGGGTAACCTGGCTCCGCATGGGGCATTGATCAAGCAATCCGCCGCGACCGAGTCTCTGCTCCAACACACCGGCCGCGCCGTGGTGTTCGATTCCGTCGAGGATATGACGAAGCAATTGGACGACGAAGACCTGGACGTAACACCCGAGAGTGTTCTCGTACTTCGGAATGCGGGCCCGAAAGGGGCTCCCGGCATGCCAGAGGCCGGCTACATCCCGATTCCGAAGAAGCTTTCCCGCACGGGCGTGAAAGATATGGTCCGCATCTCGGACGCGCGCATGAGCGGAACGGCGTTCGGGACGATCGTGTTGCATATTGCGCCGGAAGCGGCGGCGGGGGGTCCACTTGCACTGGTGCGCACGGGTGACCTCATCCGTTTAGACGTAGCGAATCGCCGCATCGACCTTCTCGTGGAAGATGCCGAGTTGAAATCGCGCGCCGGCGAGAGAACCGCTCCGCTTCATCCCGGATTGGGATGCGTCTCGAGGCTACGCTAAGCTCTTTCTGGATAGCGTGTTGCAAGCCGACGAGGGATGCGATTTCGACTTCCTGGTGAAGAATCCTCTCGGGAGGAGAAGAATGCCGCACGGTAGTGGTCCGACTCGCCGCTCGATCCTCCGAATTATTTCCGGGCTCACGATAGGAAGCGTATTGGACGCACAGCAAGGCGAAACGAGTCGGGCGAGGCCGTTAAAGTGCCATGGTCTGCTGGAACGGAGCCGCCGAAACTGAAGGCGCCGCTCCACGCCACCGATTGTCACCACCACATCTACGATGCGCGGTTCCCGCCAGATCCGAAAGCGGTTCTGAAACCGGCTCCGGCAACGGTTGCCGATTACCGACTGCTGCAGAAGCGAATCGGCACGACGCGAAACATCGTCGTGCAGCCCTCGACGTATGGAGTCGACAATCGCTGCCTTCTCGATTCGCTCCGGCAATTTGGAACGAAAGATACGCGCGGGATCGCGGTGGTTAACACCAGCGTGACGGATGCGGAGTTGAAAGAACTGGACAAGGCGGGCGTGCGTGGGATCAGGTTCAATCTTCAGCAGGCGGGGGCAACAAGCGCTCGAAATGCTGGCCTCACTTGCAAATCGCATCACTCCGCTCGGATGGCACGTACAGATGAACGTCTCGTCCGAGCAGATCGTAGGAGCCCGATCTGCTATCGAAGGCGCTTACCCTGCCCTGTCGTATTCGATCATTTTGGTCATACGACGGTCCGGGGCCGCGAAGATCCGGCATTTGCGGTGATCGTCAAGTTGTTGCGAACCAATAAAGCGCTGGCTGAAGCTCTCGGGAGCGTACATCGACAGTGAAGTCGGCGGCCCAGGTATCCCGAAAGCGTTCCGACAGCAAGAGCGTACATCGAAGAGGCTCCGAACCGCCTTGTTTGGGGATCCGACTGGCCCCACCCGACGGCCAAGACAAGCCTGACGACGCCGTGTTGTTCGATCTCCTGTCTCAATGGGCGCCCGATGCAACGGAGCGCCACCGCATTCTTGTTGAAAACCCGGCGAAGCTATACGGCTTCGCTTAAAACCACCCTTACGATCGGCAAAAAGAATGAACACTAAACATATTCAGGCACTCTCCGCCATTTCGACCGCGACGATCACAACCGTTCTGCTGAAGAAGGGCCTGCGAAATATCTGGATGCGCGGCACACGTCCGCTTCGTCCGGATCAACCGCGTTTAGTTGGCCCTGCGTTCACGATGCGCTTCGTGCCTGCACGCGAAGATCTGGCTACGCCGGCATCCTGGGCCTCTCCGCGTTCGACTCGGGCGGCCATTGAAGACATGCCGGCCGGCTGCATCGCGGTGATCGACGCAATGGGCATCACAGATGCCGGCATCTTCGGCGACATTCTCTGCGCCCGCATGCAGAAGCGAGGCGTGGCAGCTCTGGTTACAGACGGGGTCGTGCGTGACGTCTCCGGCGTTCTCGAAACGGGTTTGCCGGTGTGGTGTCAGGGTGCGGCTGCACCGCCTTCCGTGGCTGGTTTGACCTTTGTGAACTGGCAAGAGCCGATCGGCTGCGGCGGTGTCGCGGTGTTCCCGGACGACACAATCGTGGTCGATTCGGACGGCGCGGTTGTGATTCCGGCAGCGTTCCTCGAAGAGGTGGTCGCGACCGCCAGCGAGCAGGAGAAGTTGGAAACCTGGATTATGAGCGAGGTACAGAAGGGTGTGCCGCTTCCCGGGCTCTACCCACCGAACGAAGAAACGAAGGCGCGATACGCAGCAGCTGCATCCAAGCAAACAGCCTGAGTAAGAGCCGCGAAAGTTGACGTTGTGCCCCGGTTGATGCACGGACTTGCCAGAAAGAGACTTTCGGATCCCTTGCTGCTGTAGCGGCAGCGCTGCCAGTTTGTTTTCTCGGTCCGATTGTTACCGCGTAGCGAGTGTTTAGTCATCTTTTAGCTCATCCTCCCTTCTCCACACACCCTCTTATATCTACTCCGCTTTTTCGGCATCGTCGTCGACTCTCGGGGATGCTGGTACGGGCTATCGCCCAGTGCCCAGTTCTAGCCTCACTTTCCTCTACGTTGACGATACTGCCGCGGTCGCGATCAAGGGCGTGCAGTTGGTGGTGAGACTCAACACGCCGCAAACGCAAGGTGAAGAACGAAACCCGCCAAACTCAATCGCAGTAGTCGCGGACAGCTATTGGCAGGCTAGGAAAGGACTGGCCGCGCTCAAACCCCGGTGGAACCACGGCCCTAACGCTGCCCTGAGCAGCGATAGTGTCGCGACGGCACTCCTGGAGGGCTTTTCCGAAAAGGGCACGCTTACCGAGAAGCACGGTGACGCCGAAACCGCTATTATGAACGCGGCGAAGAAAGTCGAAGCGGAATATAGCGTTCCCTTCTTAGCTCACGCCACGATGGAGCCGATGAATGCGACCGCGCATGTAACAGCAAGCGGATGCGAGATCTGGGCGCCGACCCAGGCGCCGGGTTACGCACAAGCGGCTTTAGCAAAAATACTTGAGTTCAAACCAGAGCAGGTAAAGATTCACACCACATATCTTGGGGGCGGGTTCGGGCGCCGAGCAAAGTCGGATTTTGTCGTTCAGGCAGCTCTGATTTCAAAAGCAGTAGAGCAGCCTGTGAAGCTCGTTTGGTCGCGTGAGGAAGACATGCAACATGACTTCTATCGCCCTGCTTCGGCTGCTCGGTTCCGCGCCGGCCTTGATTCCAGCAGGAAACTGACCGGTTGGGACATAAAGCTCGTCTCGCTCGGCCCTCCCGCATATATCGGCGACGGTCCTTAAGGCTTCTCCATACGCCCCCGAAAACAGCCGCCTCGAGTGCGTCTCCAAAGATTTAGGTGTGCCCTACGGAGCGTGGCGTTCCATTGCCAACAGCAGCAATGGATTCTTCGTTGAGGGTTTTCTGGACGAGTTAGCCCATGCGTCAGCGCAAGATCCTTATGTTTTTCGCTCGTAGTCTGCTTACGGACAAACCGCGTCATCGAGCGGTGCTGGAGAAGGTAGCGGCCATGGCAGCGTGGGGCGATTCGCTTCCGGCCGGTCATGTCCGCGGCATCGCCATGCATGCAATGGTGGGCACGGTGGTAGCGCACGTCGTGCAGATCTCGACCGAAGAGAACAAACTCCGTATTCACCGCGTTGACTGTGCTGTAGATTGTGGAATAGCGATCAATCCCGATACCATCACTGCTCAACTCGAGGGCAGCATCATGGACGGCCTCACCGCTGCAATTTACGGCCAAATCACAATCAAGCACGGGAGAGTGGCGCAGAGCAACTTCGACAACTATCGGATGATGCGTCTACCCCAAACGCCGAAAATCACGGTTTCGATCATCGAAGGGGCTGACGAGCCTGGAGGCGTGGGTGAGCCCGGCGTGTCGCCGATTGCGCCCGCACTGCTAAACGCCATATTTGCTGCCACAGGTAAGCGGATTCGGTCGCTGCCGCTGTGAAGAACGGAATCGCTCCTGAGCGTAGAACCGATGTAGATGACCGGAGCGCCGCTGAGGACAGAATATCCTGCAGATCTTCCACAATGCTGCCGGCTATGCGCGACGGTGTGCGACAAGTGAATTCCTGCCGCTGTCATTACGTCTAATTCAAGCTGTTACAGCTTAGGTCTGACGCTTAGTTGTATACTCATCCGTTTGAACCACGGCCTCTACTTTGTCCTGATCACCGCTGCGGCGATCGGACTTTTGCTCCTTCTCGTTCTGGTGGCGCGGCTGCACGCGTTTCTGGCGTTGCTGATCGTCAGCATCGCGCTTGGGTTGAGTGCCGGGATGCAGCCGGCCAAAATCATCAGCTCGATTCAGGCCGGATTCGGAGACGCTCTCAGTTTCATTGCAATCGTGGTCGGACTGGGGGCTATCATCGGCCGTTTCCTGCAATTTTCGGGAGGCGGTCGGGTACTCGCCGATTGGCTCCTGGCAAAAACGGGTCCTCGTCACGCGCAATGGGCTGTGTTGACGACAGCCTTCCTGATCGGTCTTCCAGTTTTCTTTGAAGTTGGCTTCATCATTCTTGCGCCGCTTGCCTGGAGTCTGGCTCGCGAATCCAAACGATCGCTACTCGTGTTTGGTCTTCCCATAGCCGCTGCGCTCACCATGACGCATGCCATTGTTCCTCCCCATCCGGCGCCCGCTGTGGCCGCGCAACTCATGGGCGCCGATGTGGGACGAACGGTTCTATTCGGAGCGCTACTTTCCATTCCGCTGGTGATTGTCAGCGGAATCTTTTATGGCGGCTGGATCTCGCGACGCATCTCCCCCGCAATTCCTGACCTGGCGGGAAACAAAGACCTGAAAGCGGAAACAGCGGCAGAGCCGCCTTCGCTACTGCTGACGATTTCGATCCTGCTCCTGCCCGTTGCGTTGATCTTCCTGGGAACGCTGACTGACTTCGCCCATGTATCCGGAGCGAAATTCTTGAAGTTCCTCGGCCACCCATTCACAGCGCTGCTCATCGCCGCGCTGGCGGCTATGTACTTTCTTGGCCGTCGGAAGGGGCTGCCAGCCGATCGCGTCACCAAGCTTGTTGCGGAATCGATGGCGCCCCTGGCTACGCTCCTCCTCATCATCGGTGGGGGCGGCGCACTGAAGCAGATCCTTGTCGATTCCGGTATCGGACCGTATTTGGGTAAGGTACTGGCCGCCAGTCCGCTTTCGCCGCTTCTTGTCTGTTTTGTGACTTCTACGGTTCTCCGCGCGACCCTGGGTTCGGCCACCGTTGCAATCGTCACAGCGGCCGGTTTGCTGGCCCCGCTGCTGAAGCAGGTGCCGGGCTATAGCCCCGAGATGCTCGTACTTTCCGTTTGCTGCGGAGGAACGATGGTTTCGCACATCAATGACGCAGGCTTCTGGCTGGTCAAGGAATACATGGGCATGAGCGTCAGTCAAACGCTCCGTAGTTGGACCGTGATGAAGATCATCATGGGCGTGATGGGCATTACCATCCTGCTTATCTGGCAGGCCGTTCATTCACCGCTAGACGCGAACCATGCAGGGGCGCTTGTTATGGAACGCCCACCCCGAGATCAGGTATTGCATTGCGGCTGCGTCATTCCGGGCGCCCAGCCCATGTTGCTGATAAAGCTGATGAGCCGCCTCAAGCTGCTCGAAATCGATCTCGACGCCTAGTCCGGGCCGGTCTGGAACACGCACCTTCCCGTCGACAATCCGGAAGGGCTCCTTCGTAAGCCGCTGTCCATCCTGCCAGATCCAGTGTGTGTCAATGGCGGTGATTTTGCCCGGTGCGGCCGCAGCTGTATGCGTGATCATCGCCAGCGAGATATCGAAGTGGTTATTCGAATGGGAGCCCCACGTCAGGCCCCATTCGTGACACATCTGGGCTACACGAACCGCGCCCCGCATGGTCCAGAAGTGCGGATCAGCCAACGGAATGTCGACCGCATGGAGCTGAACGGCATGGCCCATTTCGCGCCAGTCCGTCGCGATCATGTTGGTCGCCGTGGGTAGACCTGTTGCCCTTCGGAATTCGGCCATGATCTCACGGCCTGAATAGCCGTTCTCGGCGCCGCAAGGATCTTCGGCATAAGCCAGGATGTTGTGGCGATCGGTGCAAAGCCGGATTGCTTCCGCCAGCGACCACGCGCCATTGGGATCTAGCGTGATCCGGGCGTCCGGGAAACGGTTGGCCAATGCGGCAATGGCTTCCATCTCTTCGTCACCTGAAAACACGCCGCCCTTTAGCTTAAAGTCGTGGAAACCGTATCGCTTGTACGCTGCTTCGCCCAGCCTGACAATCGCGTCCGGGTGTCAGGGCTTCTTCGCGGCGGATGCGAAACCAATCGTCAGTCGCATCTTCTTCGCTGACGTAAGGGAGATCGGTCTTTCTTCGATCGCCCACATAGAAGAGATATCCGAGCATCTCCACTTCGTCGCGCTGCTGACCTTCTCCGAGCAGAGACGCAACGGGAACTTCGAGATGCTGCCCCAGGAGATCCAAGAACGCCGATTCGATCGCGGTACAAGCGTGAATCGTGATCCGCAGATCGAATGTTTGCAAACCGCGCCCGCCGGCGTCCCGATCTGCAAACGCGCCGCGAACGGCGCGAAGTACCTCGTTATACCGGCCAATGCTCTGCCCGACAAGAAGCGGCTTTGCATCTTCGAGCGTGGCCCGGATGCGTTCACCTCCGGGCACCTCGCCTACGCCTATATGTCCCGCGCTGTCTTTCAAGATCAAAATATTGCGGGTGAAGAAAGGACCGTGTGCTCCGCTCAGATTGAGAAGCATGCTATCCGCGCCGGCAACCGGAATGACGGTTACCTGCTCGATCCGAGGCGTGCCGGTAAAATGATGGAGACCCGTTCATCGGAGCAGAAGGCCTAGACTGGCGCGTCGGTATCGGCGAGACGTATGGTGTCGATCTCTTCCTTCGAAACACGGCCCGCATCGGAAGGCGCCTTGAATTCCGCCCTGCGATCGTACACTCGAGCAAGCTCGATCCCGTTCGTGTACGGTGAGTCCTTCCGCTTGAAAGCACCCCCGACTTCTTCGACATTGATGTCGCTCGGATTCGGAGAAAAAGGCGCAACCACGACTGCTTCAGGGTCGAGCTTCTGAAGCATGGTGATCAACTCGGCAACTGTCATGCACCAATTATGCGCTTTGCCCTTTCGATTCTGATTCAATAGTGCAGGATAGGAGCGAACCACTTCCGTGCGTATCTCCACGGGCCGAAATTGGGCCTCCGCCTTCGCAGCCTTCCTCCTGTGCAGCCGAGCAGTATTAACTCCTGCACAAACTCCCTCGCAGCCCGCGAACGGCGCGTACCCTCCTCCTGTCGAACTCACCTCTGAGCAAGACCATGCCCGGACGATGGAACTCCTGGGCATCAAGGACTCCGCTTCGACGAGGAGCGGACGGACGCAATCCGCAAGCGGACAATGCAGCCAATTATGACGAATCGAAAGCGAATCCGATTCCTACGCTTCCCGACGCTCTTACTCTCAAGAACGGCAAGAAAGTGAAGACGGCAAAGGATTGGTGGACGAAGCGCCGGCCGGAGATTGTCGAGGACTTCGACCGCGAAATCTACGGTCGAATGCCGAAGAACACGCCCAAAGTGAACTGGGAAGTAACAAGCACGGCGAGAGAAACAAACGGCGGTGTCGAGGTGATCACGAAGCAACTGCTGGGGCACGTTGATAACTCGTCCTACCCGCCTGTTACTGTCGACATCCAGATGAACCTGTCCACGCCCGCGAATGCCACGGGGCCCGTTCCGGTTGTCATGGAATTCGGTATTCTGTTCCGACCGGGTGCTCCGCGGCCGCCCCAAATGGCCCCACCTCCCGGACCAACGTGGCAACAGCAGGTGCTCGCAAAGGGCTGGGGCTACGCGACCATTTATCCCACCACCGTGCAAGCTGACAACGGCGCTGGGCTGACGAAAGGCATCATTGGGCTGGTCAATAAAGGACAGCCACGCAAGCTGGACGACTGGGGTGCGCTGCGCGCCTGGGCGTGGGGCGCGAGCCGGGCTCTCGATTACTTCGAGACGGATAAGGCGGTCGATGCGAAACATGTCGCGCTCGAAGGACATTCCCGTTACGGTAAGGCGACGGCGGTTGCCATGGCGTATGATCCTCGCTTCGCCGTTGCGTTCGTCAGTTCCTCGGGAGAGGGCGGAGTTAAGCTCCATCGGCGAAACTGGGGTGAGCTTGTCGAGAACGTCGCCGCTGTGAATGAATACCACTGGATGGCGGGCAACTTCCTGAAATACGCGGGGCCTCTGAAATGGCAGGACCTGCCGGTTGACTCGCACGAACTGATCGCCTTGTGTGCGCCTCGTCCGGTCTTTATTAGTGCAGGCGCTGCTGGACGCCGGCGACGGCTGGGTAGATGCGAAGGGGATGTTTATGGCTGGCGTGGAGGCCGGGCCTGTTTACCGACCTGCTGGGCAAGAAAGGTTTGCCGACCTCCGAATTCCCGCCCATCGAAACGGGCTTGATGGATGGTGACATCGCGTTCCGGCAACACAGCGGCGGGCACACTCCCGGACCGAACTGGCCCACGTTCATTGAGTTCGCCAGCCGTTATTTCAAGACGTCTGTTCCCGTTCCACAAGTTCCGCTGGCAACGACCAGTGAACAACAGAGGTTCCATAATGCTGCAAGCTAAATTGCGCTCGAGTTTACTTGCCTTCGTTCTATCTGGCAGCGGCCTTCAGGTCGCGACAGCGCAGCAGATCAAGCACGAGATACAAAGATACGGCTCTTTCTCCGGAAGAGCGGGCCGCAGACCTGGTCGCGCAAATGACTCTGGAGGAGAAGGCGGCGCAAATGCAAAACGCTGCGCCCGCCATTCCGCGCCTCGGGATTCCCGCCTACGACTGGTGGAACGAGGCGTTGCACGGTGTCGCTCGGGCTGGTCTGGCGACCGTGTTCCCGCAGGCGATTGGACTTGCAGCAACTTGGGATACCGATCTCGAATCGCGTGTCGCCGATGCGATCTCGACAGAAGCGAGAGCCAAATACAACGACGCGCAAAAACACGATAACCACGCACGCTATTACGGGCTGACGTTCTGGTCGCCGAATATCAACATCTTTCGGGACCCGCGTTGGGGCCGCGGGCAGGAGACCTACGGCGAAGATCCGTACCTAACGTCCCGTATGGCGATCGCCTTCATCAGAGGCGATGCAGGGGAACGATCCGCACTACTTCAAGACGATCGCGACCTCGAAACACTACGCCGTTCATAGTGGTCCTGAAACCACTCGCCACCACTTTGATGCCCAAGTCAGCGAGGACGACCTGGACAACACGTACCTGTACGCTTTTAAGGCCACGATCATCGAAGGCGGAGCGGATTCAGTGATGTGCGCCTACAACCGCGTGAACGGGTCGCCCGCATGTTCCAGCGACTTGCTCCTGAAAGACAAGCTGCGCAGCGCCTGGAAGTTCAAAGGCTACGTCGTGAGCGACTGTGGTGCCGATCGACGATATCTATCGAGGTCACCACACGGCGTCTTCGGCGGCCGAAGCATCTGCCTTGGCCGTCAAGGCGGGCACCGACCTCGATTGCGGCAGGACGTACCGCACGCTTCCCGAAGCCGTTCGCGGCGGCCTCATCAGTGAGAAGCAGATCGACGAATCCGTGCAGCGACTATTTGTGGCCCGGTATTCGGCTTGGAATGTTCGATCCTCCGGAACGCGTGCCTTTCTCCAACATCTCCGATGAGCGAGGTGCAATCATCGGCTCACCAGAAGCTCTCGCTCGAAGCTGCAGAAAAATCCATCACGCTTCTGAAGAATGACGGTGGCTTGCTGCCCTTCCGCAAAGTCCCGAAACGCATCGCCGTTTTGGGCCCCAGCGCAGATGATCCGGACGCACTGCTCGCCAACTACAATGGCATCCCGGCGCACATCATCACTCCGCTCGAAGGTATCCAGCAGAGTTTAGGAAAGAAAGCGGACATCCGCTTCGCACTCGGCGCGACCTATGTCGACTCCGCAACGGCCCTCGTTCCGCAAAATGTGCTGCGGCCGAAGGCCGGTGCGAATCAGCATGGACTGACGGCCGAGTACTTCGCGGACGATAGCCTTTCGGGCACCCCGGTTCTGTCTCGCACCGAGAACCGCGGCTACTTTCTCTGGGACATGCAGGAGCCGGCGATCGTGAAATCCGTTCCCCGGCAGGCGTTCTCGGTGCGCTGGAGCGGTACGGTCGAGGTGAATCAGCCCGGCGACTACGAGTTTGGCGTGCTCCGCGCAGAGTGTCACAGTTGCGGACGCGTCGATTCAGCAACGCTCTACATCGACGATCAGATGCAGGTCGAGGACAAAGCACAGGCTCGCGACCAGATGTATCCGAAAACCGCAACGATACACCTGGAACCTGGCAAGCCGCATGCGATCCGGGTGGAATACAAATCTAAAGGACGGCGGCGGTGGTGTTCAGCTTGTCTGGAAACCACCCGCTGAAGCAGCTCTGGCCGATGCCGTCGACGCAGCAAAGCAGGCAGACGCAGCGATCGTTTGCATCGGATTGAACGCCCATCTCGAGGGCGAAGAGTCGAAAGTACAGGTGCCTGGATTCAGCGGAGGGGATCGCACGGACATCAATCTTCCCGCTTCGCAGGAGAAGCTTCTGAAAGCCGTGCTCGATACCGGTAAGCCAACGGTCGTCGTTCTTGTGAACGGCAGTGCCTTGGCGGTCAAAACTGCTAAAGATCGCGCCGCCGCGGTCCTCGAAGCCTGGTATCCCGGCCAAGAGGGCGGCACGGCAATTGCCAATACTCTGATCGGCATCAACAACCCTGGCCGGGCGTCTGCCGGTAACGTTCTACGAATCCGTTGATCAACTGCCGGCCTTTGACGATTACTCGATGAAGGGACGAACCTATCGTTTCTTCACCGGGCACGCCTCTCTATCCGTTCGGCTATGGATTGAGTTACTCCGATTTTGGCTACTCGGACCTCTCCGTGAAAGCTGCCGTCCTCCAAATATGAAGTGAGCGCGACGGTCAAGAACAACTCCAAGTACGACGGCGACGAGGTCGTTCAGCTCTATCTTGAGCGGCCCGGACGGGCAAAGAGCCGTTCCTGCGCGGTTTCGAGCGGATCCATCTACGGCGTGGAGAGAAGAAGCCGGTACACTTCAGCGTGGATGTGGCCGACGCGCGAAATAAGACGTTCGTCAGCGTGGGTGGCGGCCAGCCAATAAAAGCATGGACCGGCGATCACTTCGTCGGAGGAAAGCTCGGACAATAGACAACTGTGGTAAGAGAAGCTGTCTTGATTTGACGGGCCGGGTTGCCGTTGTTTTTGGAGGCACATCCGGGCTTGGAAAAAGCATTGCCATTGGATTGGCAGAGCACGGAGCCGATGTCGTTCCCGGGGGAAGGCGAGCAGACTTGCTTGACGCGTACGTGCGGGGAGATCGAAGCGCTCGGCCGCCGCACGATTCAGCCAAACCGTAGATGTCACGGACCGATCGTCAATCGCGCAATTCAGGGATCAAGGTTCTCAGGAGCTTGGGCGCGTCGACATCCTTGTGAACGCGGCAGGAACGACGTTAAAGAAGCCGACGGTCGATGTAAGGGACGAGGAATGGGAAGGACTGTTCCGCGTCAATCTCACCGGCCTGCTTCATGCGTGCCAGGAGTTTTACCAGCCTTTGAAAGAGAGCGGAGCGGGACGCATCATCAACATCGCGTCGCTCAGCTCTTACCTGGCCTTTTATCAGGTCGCGACGTACTCTGCGACGAAAGCAGGCGTCCTTTCGTTGACCAAGAGTCTGGCTTGTGAATGGGCGAAAGATGGAATCTGCGTCAACGCGATTGCGCCGGGTGTGTTTCCAACCGAATTGAATTCACACCTGCTTCGCGGCACGAAGCGCGGAGAAGAGATCCTTCTTCGCACTCCGATGGCGAGGTTCGGGGAAGCTGACGAAGTGGTGGGAGCCGCCGTTCTACTTGCTTCCGATGGCGCCAGTTTCATCACGGGGCATTGCCTGGCGGTTGATGGAGGCTATCTGGCGTCCGGTGTCAACTCGTAGCAGCATCCGGTCTGGACCGGACTGCCGCCGCCGTTGTCCCGGCCCTAACCGACAACGAGTGTTGCGCATTGAGCAAACAGTTATGTTAGAGACCTTATGAACGTCTTCGCTTCGAGTCAAATGCTTTTGCGCCAGGTTCATGCCACAAATTCGCCATTGTCTTCAGTGGTTGGCCCAGACCGGCTGATCAGGCGCGCGATAATGCGAACAACCTGCTTGGTTACGCTGATGCTTAGTATCAGGCATCGGCAGCTACCGAATTAATGGAACGGAAAACAAACGGCACACGTGCGAAACAAACACCTTCTATTCAGAGCCTTGACCGTGGATTGACGATTCTCGAAGCCGTTGCACGCTCCAGCAATCCGGTCTCTCTCGGAGAGCTGACCGATCTGTTAGACATTGACCGAAGCAGCGTGTTCCGGCTTGCCAGTACTCTCAAACGCAGAGGTTTTCTCGCCTACCCTGCCGGGAGAAAAGATTTTATTCTCGGGCCTTCTCTGTGGCGTCTTTCGCACAAGTACAACTGGGGCAACATGCTGATCAAGGTTTCCCATGAGCTATTGAAAGATCTGGCCCAGGAGACCCAAGAGACTGCCCAGCTTGCCGTGCGCGAAGGTAATCACGCTGTTTTCATCGATTCCGCGGTTTCGAACCAGGTCATCACGATATCGGGACAGACTCGGTGAGTTGACCCCGCTTCACTGCACAGCGCATGGAAAGGCTCTGATTGGCGATTACGATGCCGCCGAGCTCGAAGCTGCTGTTCAGCAACCAGCCGCTTGAGGGATTCACAAAGAAGACCGTCACTTCTCTGAAGCAGCTCGCGGCTATGTGCAGAGAGACCAAAAAGACGCGGCTACGCCACGGACAATGAAGAGTATGTTGAAGGCATTCGGTGTGTTGCGGCTCCGATTCGCGCTGAAGACGGCCAGGTAATTGGAGCAATCGGCATCTCAGCTCCCTTGGCCCGATTCCCGGAAAGTCGATATGAAGTTTCGGGCAGGCAGGTTGTCAAAGTGGCCGAGGAGATCTCGAGCCTCCTGAATTACCAGAACCAAGAGGACTAATCCGGGCACCGACATGCGTGTACTGGTCATCGGCGGCTCCGGCCATATCGGAACCTATCTTGACGCCTCGGCTGGTCGAGGCCGGGTCATGCCGTGGTCAACGTCAGCCGGGCAAAGCGCAGCCCGTACAGCGCGCATCCTGCGTGGTCCGAGGTAGAACAACTCACGGCAGATCGGAGCGCCGAGGAAGAGGCCGGCTCATTCGGCAGGCTGATTCTCGGGGCAAAACCGGATGCGGTCATCGACCTCACCTGCTATACGCCTCGAGAGCGCACAGCACCTGGTCGAAGCCTTGCGCGGACAGATCGGCCACTTTCTCCATTGCGGCACGATCTGGGTACACGGCGTAAGCACAGAAGTGCCAATCACCGAAGACGCAAAGCGCGAGCCGTTCGGCGAGTACGGAATCCGGAAAGAGGCGATCGAGCGATATCTGCTTACGGCGGCCAGACGGGATGGATTTCCCGCAACGATTCTGCATCCCGGGCATCTGGTGGGACGCGGATGGATGCCGCTTAATCCGGTCGGCAACTTCAATCCTTCAGTGTTCGTCGACCTGGCGAAAGGCCGCGAAGTTGCGATGCCAAATCTGGGGCGGGAATGCGTTCACCACGTCCATGCGGACGATGTCGCCCAGTGTTTCGTCAAGGCACTGGGGAACTGGTCGGTCAGCGGTCGGCGAGAGCTTTCACGTTGTTTCGCCGGCAGCGTTGACGCTATACGGGTACGCGCGTGCGGTCGCATCCTGGTTCGGAGTCGACGCAAAGCTGCGTTTCGTTCCCTGGGAGGAGTGGAAGCAATCGGTGACGGAGAAAGAAGCGCAGGTAACGTGGGGACATATTGCGCGCTCTTCGAATTGCAGCATTGAAAAGGCGCGACGTCTCCTTGGCTATCAGCCCCGCTACCGTTCAACGGAAGCCATTCACGAAGCTGTGATGGCGCTGATCGCGAACAAAGTGATCGAAGTTTAATCTGAAGCTCAGACGTAGCGATCGTTCCAGTGCACCATCGGCAGCCCTGGAACCGGCGCTTTGAAATAGGGGATGCGCTTACCCTTTAACGATCCGATATAGATCGTTCCGAGATCAGGGCCGCCAAATGTGACGCTTGCCATCCAGGGCGCAATTCCCTGCCCCGTTGCAAACAGAACATCCTCTGTCACGTTGTTTCGGAAGAAAGCCTGCTCCAGTGCATCGACCTTTTGCGGATCGCCTTCGTCGAGGAGATAACGGCAATCGCCTTCCGGCGTCAGCACGAACAGCTTGTCGGAATAGACTGTTGTGCCCCACAGGTTGCCGTAGCTGTCGAAGGCGATGCCATCGGGCCACGCGCCTTTGCCTAGCTTAGAAGGACCGAAGACCTCGCGCCCGCTCAAGTTGCCGTTTTCATCGCATCGCATCCGGGTGACACAGCCGCCCGTTGTTTCGACGATGTAGAGAAATTCCTCTTTCGCATCGAATCGGATCTCATTGGTGAAACCGAAGCCATCGGCAACAATCCGGAAGGTGCCGTTTTCGTATCGGGCGATGTAGCCGTCTTTGAGATCGGTCCGAAGCGCGTGCATCCAGTTCTTGATCTTGGTCGAGACGGTGATCCAGATGCGGTCCTTCGAGTCACGCAGGACGAAGTTCACTTTCCCGACGGGCTGGCCATCCACGCTATCCGCGAGCACGCGAGATTCGCCAGTCGCGCGTCATCACTTCCAGACGGTCAGTGCCGAAGTTCGAGATCAGGAAGTCGCCGTTCTTCGCGAACGCAAGACCGTTCGGCAAAGTGCCTTCCAGGTACCGCGTCTGCTTCGCTGCCGGCATTCGAGAAGAACCCGGACATGCCCTGGATTACGATCTTTTGTGATCCATCGGGCTTCAGTTGAACCACACCGCCGCGCGCGTCAGCGCTCCACAATGTACCGTCGCGCTCGGCCAGAATGCACTCGGGGCGCTGCAGATCTTGCCCAATGTATTTCAGGGCAGACTTATCGATTTCAAAATTCAGAACAGGATTATCGGACACGGAAATTTAGTTCGGAAAATCGACGCCTTCGTAGAATTTGTAGTTATCGAGATCGGTGCCGGGAGCAAAGAAGCAGATCACCTTCATCTCTTCGCTTCCTGTGTTCTGCAGCATATGAACTTCGCCCTGCGGAAACAGTATCGTCGAGCCCGCTTGAACCGGCGACACTTCCCCGTTCACCATCACCCGGCCAGAACCGGTGATAATGTGAATCGCTTCCTCTCCCTTGGGATGAGAATGCGCCGGGCGAACCTTCTCGCCAGGAGCGACCCGGATCATGCAAATCGACATGTACTGCGAACTCAGGAGTTCAGAGTTCACCAGCCACCGCAAGCGCCGTCCGGGCAGATCTAGTTCTTCGACATCATCTTCGTGATTGATGCGTACGCTCATGATTGGTGCTCTCTCGTCCAGTTGCTGATCGCATCCACAAGATGCGCCGGCGTCAACTTGAAAGCTTCGATCAGCTCTTCATATGTGCCGGAATGGATGTACTGCGGCTTCCCGTTCGCGTCCAGAGCATTGACCGCCATCACGCGATCCCAGTCGCAAGCCACCTTCCGCCGGTAGAGGATCTTAAGAAAGTTCTGCAGGAGATACCCGTTGTTCTGCTCGGCGAAACAGAGCAGCTTCCCGGAGTTGTAGAGCGTCAAGAGCAGATCCTCATCGATGGAAGGCATGTCGACCACGCCGATGCTGAGTCCCTGTTCTGCCGCTTTCGCGGAGGCGACGAGGGCTTCATGAACGCCGCGGCTCGTCGAGATGATGACGGCCTTGTCGCTCGGCACTCTCCTTCAGAACATGGCCCTTGCCGAATTCGAAGACGTAGTCGGGACCGTAAATGACGGCCGATGGCGCACGCATGACCCGAAGGTAGAGCAGCCCGCGATTGCCGTCCATGATCCACTTCATGATCGCGAGCAACTGCTGAGGGCAGGAGACATCGATGATTTTCAGTTGCGCGACGCCATCGAAGATGGTGATGTCGTCGTTGCCCATGTGGGTAGCGCCGTTGGTGCGAGTCTCGAAGTTCGGCCCGGTAGCAAGAAGCGTCAGATCGAGACCGTGCCCCTCGCTTAACCACCCGGTCGGCGACTCGATCGCTTCGATTCTCTCCTGCGCACCCACTGCGATTCTCCGGAGAACCTCCCAATGGAAGAACGGGCAGAAGGTGCTGATCCAGGTGTTGTAGCCAAGGGCGGCGAACGCCTCGCCAACGCACATCATGTTGGCTTCCGCCACGCCAACGTTCAGAGCCCGTTTTTGATCAACGAACGCGATTCCGGCTTCTAATCCGCTGGTGCTCGCCAGGTCCGCGTCGATCGAGACTACGTTCGAGTCCTTCGCGAACACTTTCATGGCGCCGGTTACGATATCGCTCGCCGCATATTCCTTGTTCCGGTCAATCTTGGGGAGCTGAGAAGCTTCGTAACGGATCTTCTTGTCTCGCGGCGGAACACGCGTGGTCAATACCGGCCCCATCGAGGGCTCAAGGTCGCCTGGAGTGTTGCGCCCGGGAGTCAGGTGCATTCTTCGCGCGAGTTCGAGGATTGCACTCTGGATTGCTTTCCCCTTCGGATGATGATCCAGGCTTTGGAAGAATTGATTGACTTCTTCCACTCGCGCCCGGCGAAGCTCGCGATGCATCGCCAGTTCCTGATCGATCAGGCTATCCGCAACAGAGACTTTGTGCTTATTGAGGAAGTCCGAAAACCCGCCGTAGCCTTTCGTGCTGTGGCAGACGATTGCGGTCGGCTTGCCGTTGCGAGGACTGTATCGGAACTTCTCGAGCGCAGCGTAAACGCCGTCGTACTGCGTAGCGTCAACGCTGTAGGTCTGCCATCCGAACGACTCGAAGACAGTCTCGAGGTGGGGCATCGGAAAGATCGTCTTGCGTCGCGATATCGAGCTGGCCGTTGTTTTGATCGACGAGCACGCAAAGGTTGTCGAGGTGTTTCGTTCCGGCGAACATCACGCCTTCCCAGATCTTGCCTTCCTGCAACTCTCCGTCGCCCACCATGGCGTAGGAGTCAAACTGAGGGCTGGTGCGTCCCGCGATGGCAAATCCCTGCGCAACCGAGAAGCCCTGCCCCATGGGTCCGGTCGCAATTTGAACGCCCGGCAGGACAGGCCCGGGATGGCCATTGAGAATGCTCGATGAACGAGCGGGAGTTCTTGAGCACTTCTTTGCCGAAGTAACCCAGGTCCGCATAGATCGAGGCCAGCGTTGCGACGGCATGCCCCTTGCTGAGCGTGAACATGTCCTGCCCGCGCCGGGTCGGATCAGCGATATCGAGATTGATAAAGCCGCCGTAAAAGAGCGTTGTCAGCGGAACGACAGCGGAAAAGGCGCCGCCCGAATGCAGACCCTTGTCCACGGCGTCGCGGCTTTGCTCCACGTCGCAGATGCGAACGTCAGAGTCCTTGACTTGCGAGAAGCTTAATGACCGCTTTCCGAAGGAGGTAGTCTTCGGGAGCAAGCAAGTCGTGGACCGTGAGACCCGGAAGATCTACGGCACTGGTGCTCATAGCTGCGCCTTGGCCGCTCCCTCCTGAACTTGCTGCAACTGCCGGACATAATGCGCAATGCCCTGGTCGGGCAGATTGGCCCAGATCGGCGTGCAATTTGGATAGTGCTCGGAGCTGCCCCAATACTGCGCGTTCGGGAAGCGTTCGAGCATTCCTTTCGCGCAGTCGCCGACCACGATCACGTCGCCGTCCACTTCTTTGATGTCGTGGAACTGCAGTCCGGTGAAGACATGCAGCGGCCGCTTGAGTTTGTCCAGCGTTCCGTCGGCATGCAACTGATCAAGCTGAATGCGAACGATCGCCTTGCATCCTGCTTCGCAGGTGTTGCCCATGGTGACGTTAACGTTCGGGAACTGACCCGTGAGAACCGTATTCTGCCGCCGGAAGCGGCGCTTGACCTTGTCGATCGGCACGCCCGCGAGTTCGATCTCGTCCATACGATTCGTGCCGAGCCCTTCGGCCGCGCCCAGCACCGTCGAAGCAACATTGGTGCCCGGATCCTGCCAATCCATCAAGGCTTCGCAGATGGTATCCACCGCAACCGGATCGGGACCGCCGCAGATGGTATTGAAGTCCTTGATCAGGTCGTCGCTGAATGCGCTGAACGGACCATTTCCCTGGCAGGCATACAAGCGAGTCCATCACGAACCACTTCGGATTCGCGGCCCGCGTGAGATTCACGATCTTCTGATAGATGTCGTCGCGATGGCAGCGGACCATCCAGTCGTAATCCGGCAGATTGCCGAACTGCAGCTTCATCGCGCCCGTGAAGGTCGTGTGAAGATGAACCTTCATCTTTGGCAGCCCGATGTAGCAGTCCGCTTCGACCACCGGACGCGGCACCGGAAACTCGTTGAACGCGATCGGCCGGTCGATCTTGTACATATCGAACGGCACGTTGTCGAAGGGGCAAAGCTCCGCGCCCGTGCGCCGGGCCACCGCGCCAATGCCGCAAACTTCCATGGCATTAGCGGTATCGCCGCCCATCGCGCAGCGCTCGCCGATCTGAATTCGCGAAGGATTCTGCTCCGCAACCAGCTCGATCAACGCCTCGAGCATTCGCGGATCGGTTGTGAATCCCGCATCGGCAGGCACGGGAATCACGGTGTTGATCTTGATCAGCACCTTGTCGCCAGCCTTGACGATGTTCTTCATTCCGCCCATCGTCTGGTCGGCGATGTCGCGAATCATTCCTTTTACCAGGTCCAGTTGCTCCCTGGAGTGCTCGGCCGGTCGGCCCAGGTCGGCGTCGCTGTGCGCAACTCCTACCGTCGTGCGTTTTGCCATTGTGTATTCCTAATCAATCCTGTACTTCAAAACCACTGTCGCTGCCAATCAGCAAAGCCCTCAGGAGCTGTAACCCATTTTGCGAAAATAATCGCGATTAATCGTGGCCGCTTTCGTCGCACTGATCGGCATGTATGGGCCGGAATCGAGTTCCGCCATGATCATCAGATCGTTCCCTGATTGCTCCAGAAGGTCCAAAACCTTCGGCAGCTCGACTTTACCTTGGCCGAGAGGGCAATAGCCAAGGAAAGCGTTGCCGCCGTCGAAATCTTTGAGGTGAACGTGCCGAATGATGGAAATGAAATCCGAAACCACCTTGACCGGATCATTTCCACCCTTCGCAAGCTGCCCCACGTCAGGTCCGAATTTCACGTATTTGGTGTCAACCGCCTCCAGAACACCATATGTTTCCTCGCGCGTCATGACGCAAGTTCCCGTGTGCTGATGCAGTACGGGAGTGAGTCCGATGTCGGTGATTGCTTTTGCAACCTCGTTGAGGCTCGCCACGATGTTCGCTTTATGATCGGCGAAAACGTAGCTATCGCGGGTTACCGGATTCGGCCCCATCACGATGACCTTGCCATTGTGCTTCTTAACGCAGCTGCCCCCACCGGGTCATCTTCGCCAGCTCATCCTGCCGCTTCGAAGGGTCAACCATATTGAATGTGCAATAGGCTGAGACGAGAGGGACATGATTCGGATCCAGAACCCGTTCCATGCCCCCGTTCGCGTCCCACGCTTCCAGAACCTGGCCAAAGGTTTCAAACCCGTGGAAGCCCGAGTTTGCCGCAGTCTTCAAGCGCCTGCGGAACATTGTTGTCCCAAGTGATGCCCGTATGACCGGCTTTCAGTTTCCTCGTGGAAGGTGCTGCGTCCAGATGGGACGCGGCAGCACCGGCAGCGAGCCCTAGCGTGCTGGCGAACACTCGTCGATTCATGCTGACGTTGTCCCCTAGAATTTACGAGACCATTCCTTCGGCCAACGCTCGATCACGACCTTTTTGTCGGTATAGAACTCGACTCCGTCCCGGCCCTGGCCGTGAAGAACACCCAGGAAGCTGTCTTTCCAACCGCTGAACGGGAAATAGGCCATGGGCGCTGCGACTCCGATGTTTACGCCGATGTTGCCCGTAGGCGCCTCATAACGGAACTTGCGGGCATGGACGCCGCTCGATGTGAAGATGGCGGAGGAGTTGCCGTACGCACTTTTCGAAAGGATCTCGATGGCGCTATCGAGATCGTTCGCCGATTGCAACGCAAGCACGGGCCCGAAGACTTCTGTGCCGGTGAGTGCATTGCCCTGGTCGATGTCGGTGAGGATCGTCGGCTTCAGAAATGCGCCCTTTTCGCCGTTCGCTATCTTCGGCGTTGCGGCCGTCGAGGATAGCCTTTCCGCCGGCATTCAGGCCCTTGATCGATCAAGCCTTCAATGCGGGACTTGCTGGCCGGCGAAATCACCGGTCCCATCTGAATACCTTGATCGAGCCCGTTTCCGACTTTCAGATTCGGACGCGATATCGACAATCTTGTCCGTGAACGGCTTCGCAGCATCGCCGACCGTGATCGCAGCCGAAACCGCCAGGCAACGCTGGCCGGCGCATCCAAACGCGCTGTCGCTGACGATTTTCGCGCTCATGTCGAGATCTGCGTCCGGCATGACCACGACGTAGTTTTTCGCCCCGCCCTGGCATTGCACGCGCTTGCCGTGCGCAGAACCCTCGGCGTAGATGTACTTCGCGACCGGCGTGGAGCCGACGAAGCTGATCGCTCTCACGTCCGGATGATGAAGCAGAGCATCAACGGTCGGCTTTTCCGCCAACGACCAGGCTGACCACGCCCTTCGGCAGACCGGTTGCATCGCAGCAGTTCGATCAGGCGACGCGCCGTCAGCGGCACGCGCTCTGACGGCTTCAGGATGAAGGTATTGCCGCAGGCAATCGCGTAGGGAAGAAACCACAGCGGGATCATCGACGGGAAATTGAACGGCGTGATCGCCGCCGTGACCCCGAGCGGCTGGCGGATCATGATTTCGTCGATACCGCTGGCGACGTCCTCCAGGTTGTAGCCCTGCATCAGGGTTGGAATGCCGCAGGCCACCTCGACGTTCTCGATACCGCGCTGCAATTCCGCCCGGGCCTCGACGAACGTCTTTCCGTTTTCCTGGGTGGTCAGCCTCGCAATCTCATCCCCGTGCTCTTCCAGCAGCCGCTTGAACTTAAAGAGGTACTGGATTCGCTCTTGCGGTGGCGTTCGGCGCCAGCCGGGAAACGCGGCAGCAGCGGCTTTGACCGCAGCATCGACATCGTCCGCCTGCGCCAGGGGAACTCGGGCAAGCACTTCTGCATTTGCGGGATTGAAAACGTCGACGATCTCTGAGGAGTTGCTTTTACTCCACTCGCCAGCGATGAAATTGGGCAATACGTTCGAGGTATGTTCCAGGACGGTCATTGTTACACTTTCGCACTACCAGTCCGTATTGACACTCCGACGAGGAGGATCTGAGGCGACCTCGGCAGGATGTTGCACATTACGAAACAAGAATTGCGCCTTTTCTTCCGAGGATCGTATCAGTGGATCGCCGGGAAGTCAAGCCGCTGCTGAGAGTTATAAGGTACTCAGCTCTCAGCTCCTTCCGAGCCGGAGGAATTTTGGCGCCCGCAACAGTGAAGTTCCCAATCGAAATCTGACCGTGATTCGATGGGTACTTCAGAGGAATAGGGTCCAAAGGATCAACGTTGAAAACGCAACCAGAGGCTGCCGAGTGGGCTAGACGGGAAGATGCCGCTCTGACCCGTCAAGACCGCGCTTTTGGCCATTACTGGCTCAAAGGTTAAGCCACTTTCGTCGTGCGTTTCTTGGCAGCTTTCTTCGTCCTGAACCCTTCGCGGCTGGAGTTTTCTTGGCCGCTGGCGCGGACTTGCCCATGGCCAAGCTCTTCTGAAGAGCCTGCATCAGGTCAATCACCGGTGCGGGTTTGGGCTGATTGATAGGAGTGACTTTCTTTCCTTTTCGCTTCGCTTCGATCAGCTTCTCGACGTTCTCACGATACTCGTCGTGGTACTGTTCCGGCTTGAAACGGGCCCGCGAGAGTTTCGACCAGCTTTCTCGCCATGTCCATCTCTCGCTTATCAAATTTCTTCTCAGCCGGTTTGCCCCATTCCTTCTCGCGATGCAACTCATCGACGAAGTACATCGTGTGGAGAACCATTCCGTCCGGCGTGGGCCGCAGAATCACGACGTGTTCGCGGCCGTGCATCGCCACTTTGGCAATCGCGTCGTAGCCGGTCTCCGTCATAGCTTCGAGCAGCAGCGAATACGGGCGACTCACGGCCTCTTCCGGAGCGACGTAATACGACTTCTCCAGGAAGATCGGGTCAACGTCTTCGATCCGGACAAACTGAAGGATTTGCATCGTCGTCGCTGTAGGCGGCGCCACTTTTTCCAGCTCTTCAGGCTCGATCACGATGTATTCGCCCTTCTGTACTCGAAGCCCTTCACGAGTTCGGCGCGCTCGAGCGGTTTGTCTTCGGCTGCGCAATACATAACCTCTTTCACTCGCGACAGATCTTTCTTGTGTAAGAGATGGAAGTGCACTGTTTCGCCCCGGGCGGCCGCAGAGAGCCTGATTGGGAACGACACGAGACCGAAGCTGAGGTAACCTTTCCAAACAGTTGCCGGCATATGGGTTAGATACAAGTAGCTGAAGATTGATTACGGATAGCTGAGATGGCAAAGAGCAATGCGGTCAGGCTGCTGGACGAGCTCAAAGTGGCCTATGAACTCCGGGATTACGAAGTGGATCCGAATGATTTGAGCGCCGAATCGGTCGCAGAGAAAATCGGTTTGCCGCCGGATCAGGTTTTTAAAACCCTTGTTGCCAGGGGAGATCGAAACGGCGTGTTGATGGCCGTGGTTCCGGGCAACGCGGAATTGGATCTCAAATCTTTAGCCAAATTGAGCGGAGACCGGCGGGTTGAAATGGTTCCGCTAAAAGACGTGCAACCGGTGACGGGCTATGTTCGAGGCGGCGTAACCGCGCTTGCCGCAAAGAAGCAATTTCCGGTCTATGTTGACGAAACGGCCATTCTGTTCGACGTGATTTCGATTTCAGCGGGCGTGCGAGGGACGCAAATTCTATTGCATCCGGCGGACTACATCGCCGCGGTGAACGGAACGACCGGAGAGATTGCAAAGCCGAAGTGAGTTGGAAAGCAGCATCTCACTTCTGCCACTGCTGCCGAAGATAGCTTTGAGCTGCCGAACGAATTCAACGACTGCGACCCAGAGGTCAAGCAATCCAAGCCCAGCTAAGCGCTCCGCGAAAGTAAGGGCTCATCCAGAGATTGCCAAAACGTGGAGAGTGGATCGGAACCCAACTGATATCCCAATTACCCAGCCAAGGGAAAACCACCAGAAACGCGCCAAGTTCGAACGCAAAGATTACAAGGCAGAAGTTGAGAACTCGACGATGCCACCGAATCAGCTTCCGTGTTCGATCAAGGCCGGGAGGAGCCTGCGGCAGTGAGGGTGATGTGCTCACGCGTCAGTCTCCGCCGATAGCACCAGGTCCAATTGTCTATCGTCCGCTGCGTCAGTTCGTGCCGGAGTCGCTATTGATGTAGCCCGTCCAGTGCATTGAAGAGCTTCCTGCACGAACCGGCTCGAAGCTCCAACGGTGTAGGAGAGTCGGCCCGTGTTCGCGTAAAGCCTTGCGGTGGTCAGGCGTCGAATAGCCCTTGTTCGAAGCCAGATTGTATTGAGGGAAGAGTTCGTGCCATTGACGCAAGCAATCATCCCGATGAACTTTCGCGACGATAGATGCGGCTGCGATCGCGCGGCATCGGGCGTCGCCGTCGATAAGGGCAAGTTGCTCGATAGGGAAATCGAGTTTCATCGCGTCAATCAAGAGGTAATCGGGTCGCGTGGGAGAGCTTGCACGGCGCGATGCATAGCTAACTTCGAAGCTTGGTAGATATTGATCTGATCGATCTCAAACACATCTGCCGCACCCACCGCCCAGCCGAGAGAACGGGATCGAATATGCCGGGCAAGTTTTTCACGAGCGGCCGCGTCTATGATTTTGCTGTCACAGAGGCCCTTGATGGGCTTCAAAGGATCCAGAATAACGGCAGCTGCGATTACAGGCCCGAAGAGGCAGCCGCGGCCCACCTCGTCAACGCCGGCAATACACGTGAATCCGAGTTCGCGTGCACGGGTCTCGTAAGAGCTCACGCACCGAATCGTTCTGGAATGCGACTTGACGTTAGTCTTGTTACGGCTTGGGGAAAGCTGCTGAACAGCGCTAACTTCTTTGGCCACAGAAAGCCGTGAGGCGATAGGGCTATTCGCGTTCCCGCAGGCGAGCAGCTTTGCCTTTGAGCTCTCTCAAATAATAAAGCTTCGCGCGACGCACCCTGCCGGTTCGGACCAGGTCGATGTGATCGATAACAGGCGCATGGATCGGGAATATTCGCTCGACGCCCTGGCCGAAGCTGACCTTGCGCACCGTAATGGTCTCGCCCAGCCCGGTGTTGTTCCGAGCAATCACTGTGCCTTCGAAGGCCTGGAGCCGCTCTTTGTCACCTTCCCTGATGCGAACGTGGACCCGAATGGTGTCGCCCGGCCGGAACTCCGGATGAGCTTTAGCACGGACGTGCTTGCTAATAAACTTGCTGACAAGAGCGTTCTGCATATCTAGTTCTGCCTTGTATCACGCTCGACCATCAGGTCAGGGCGCAACCTTTCTGTTTTATCGCGAGAGGCCAAATGCCGCCATCGCTTGATCTCTTCGTGATTGCCTCCCAACAATACACCCGGAACCTTCCAGCCCCGAAACTCGGCCGGGCGAGTATATTGCGGACAATCCAACAAACCTTGGTTTTCCTCGGCGAAACTTTCGTTCCGGGAGGATTGCTCATTCCCTAAAACGCCGGGCAGCAGCCGTCCCACAGCGTCCACAATCAACGCCGCACCAAGCTCACCACCGCTGAGCACGAAATCCCCGATCGAGACTTCCTCGTCCGAGAGATGCTCGGCTACGCGCTCGTCCACACCCTCGTAACGCCCACACAACACAACCAGATCATCTAAGCCCGACCACTCTCGAGCGAGAGCCTGATCGAATCTCCGCCCTCCAGCCGACAACAGGACAACTCGCTGTCTTGGCCCACGCGCCGGAAGAATCTCTTCAACCGCATCAAACAACGGCTGAGGCTTCAGCAGCATACCCTCGCCTCCGCCGAACGGACGGTCGTCCACAGTCCGATGACGATCTTTAGTCCAGTGTCGCAAATCGTGCACCTTGATGCTAAGGAGAGCAGCCGCTTGCGCTCTCGCCACAACCCCATGCTGGAACGGGCCGACGAAAAACTCGGGGAAGATCGTAACGATATGGAAATTCATCTTCCAGCAGCTTCGCTGCGCCAACTAAAGATCTAAAAGGCCTTCCGGCAGATCGACTGAAATCGACCGATTCGCCAAATCCACACCGACACAAATAGCCGGAACGAAAGGAATTAACACCTCTCCGGCCTCTCGCCTTACTGCGAGCAGCAATGGTCCCCCGTACTGCTCAAATCCCTCGACAACTCCCAGAACCCGGTCATCTTTCCCATCCAGAACCCTACATCCAACCAAGTCTGATTGAAAATATTGGCCATCCGGAAGAGATCCGCGTTCTGTTCTCGGCACCCACAGATCGGCTCCCCGAAGCCGTTTGGCGGCGTCGATCGAATCGATGCCTGCGAACTTGAGGACCCAGTTTTCCTTGTGGCACCAAGCCGATTCGACCGTTAGAGCTTCGTCGCTCCCATCCGGCATCCGCAGTTGAGCTTCACGGAGGGACTCCATCCGCCCCGGAACATCCGACACGGACCGCGCCAAAACCTCGCCCACGTTTCCGCGCTCACGCAGAATTTCGGCGACTACTACTCGCTCGTCATCTTCTTCGGCGGGCATATGGCGGCAGGACTCGCAGCTACTCCAGGATTTCCAACGAGAAGCGACGGTTCAGCTTAGTGCCGACTGCACCAAGAAGGGTCCGGATGGATCGCGCAGTTCTACCTTGCTTGCCGATGACCTTACCGAGATCGCCTTCCGCAACTCTCAGTTCAAAAACTGTGGCATGCTCACCAGAGACCTCGTTCACGATCACCCCCGCCGGCGAATCGACGAGGGCCCTGGCAATCTCTTCCACAAGCGCCTTCACGCCATTACTTTCGTTCATGTCAAACCTTACCGGATGGAAGTGAGGAAACGCGGCGCTGCCACGACGCGCAGCGCGAACGCGCGTTAGGCTACGACAGCCGGCGCTTCTGCAGGGCTACTCTTTAAAAGCCGGGACACAGTGTCCGACGGTTGCGCACCATTCTTCATCCAATACTCGATACGCTCACGGTCAAGCGAGATCTGCGCCGGTTGCGCGACCGGATTGTAATGTCCGACAACCTCAACCGAACGGCTGTTGCGCGCCCGCTCTTTATCAATCACAACCACTCGATATGTGGGTTTCTTCTTGGCACCGAAACGGGCCAGGCGAATTGCTAACATCGTAACCTTTTCTTCTTTATTCTTACAGATTTCCAGGCGTAGCTTACGACTCGGAACGAGCCGTGCTAAAACCCGGGAAAGCTCGGCATGCCCGGGATTTTCATCTTTCCCATCTTCTTGCCCAGCATTCCGGCCTGGCCTATAAAGCTCTTCATCATTTTACGCGCTTGCGCGTATTGCTTTAGCAGATTGTTCACGTCCTGAACGCTTGTTCCACTGCCTTTTGCAATCCGCCGACGTCGGGACCCGTTGATAATCATGTAGTTCCGCCGTTCGTGCGCGAGTCATGGAGTCGATGATGGCCACCACCCGGCCCACCTCGCTCTCGTCGATTTTCGCGTTTTTAAGCTCTTTCAGCGGCCCGATCTGAGGCATCATGTCGAGAAGTCCGCCAAGAGAACCAAGCTTGCGGATCTGCTTGATCTGATCCCGGAAATCCTCAAGCGTGAAATCATCCCCGAGAAGCTTCTCCTGCATCTTCTCGGCTGTCTTCTGGTCGATTGTTTCCTGAACCTTGTCGATCAGCGACAACACGTCGCCCATGCCCAAGATGCGGGACGCAATCCGATCCGGATGGAACGCCTCGAGAGCGTCTGTCTTTTCGCCGACGCCGACAAACTTAAGAGGCTGCCCGGTGATGGTGCGGATGGACAGCGCAGCGCCGCCGCGAGCGTCGCCGTCCATTTTCGTCAGAATGACGCCGGTAATACCCAGTTGCTTGTGGAACTCGTCCGCCGAGCGCACCGCATCCTGTCCAGTCATCGCGTCGGCAACGAACAGGATTTCGGTCGGGGACAGCAATTCCTTGAGTTCCCGTAGCTCCGTCATGAGCTGCTCGTCGATATGCTGCCGACCGGCCGTATCGACCAGGAGAACGTCACGTCCGGTCTGTACCGCATCGCGGCGGGCGGAACGCGCCAAGTCGATCGGCTTTGTCTCCTCCGGTAGTCCCTTCGTAGATCGGAGTTCCGACGTTCTTCGCCAGGATGCTGAGTTGATGACGCGCCGCGGGACGGTAGACGTCAACCGAGACCAGCTCGGGCTTATTGCCTTCTTTCGTGAGGAAGCGCGCCAATTTTGCGGCACTGGTCGTCTTTCCCGAACCCTGCAGCCCCACGATCAACAGCACCGTCGGCGGCTCATTGGCGAACCGAAGCCGGGATTGGTGTCCGCCGAGCATTTTGGTCAACTCATCGCGAACGATCTTGATCACTTGCTGGCCGGGCGAAAGCGCGGAAAGCACTTCTTCGCCCATCGCCTTCTCTTTTACCTGCTCGATGAACTGTTTAACGACTTTGAAGTGAACGTCTGCCTCGAGAAGAGCGACGCGGATTTCGCGGAGCGCTTCCTCCATGTTTTCGGCGGTGAGCTTTCCTTCGCCACGCAGGTTCTTAAAAACCCGCTGCAACTTATCGGACAGATTCTCGAACATGACTGGGATTCAGGGCTAAGCCAGGAGGACGAATGCGAACACACTTCTGCTTGGGCAGGAAACCGACTGACTACCGACGAGTATAGCGGAAATTGGCGGGGCTTGTCAGTAAGGGCTCAGGTACCCATCACGGAACCCAAAACGGAACGGAAATCCCTTTCCGAAACACCGCAAGAAGCGTTCACGAAATCGCATAAAAATCTTTCCATTGTGTTTTGAAAAACTTACAAGGTAATTTTTTCCTGGCCGGTGATTTGCGCTGGGTATTGTTATGGGCGAAAGGGTTTTACACCAATGCACATTCCAATCATTCTCGACGCCATCTCATTCATTCTGAATAGCTTAATCGGTTAAGGAACCAGCCATGCACATTCCAATTATCCTCGACGCCGTTGTGAAATTTTTTCAAGTTATAGCTGGGAATTAGTTCGGCAATTTCGACATAGTGGTAAATTATTGTCCAAAGCTAATTAGCGAATTTGGACAAAACAGTTGTCATTTAAAAGAAGAAACCAAGCGCGATCTTCGACGCGATTTATCTTCTTAGTTTTCGCGAGCGTGTTCTGTTACGTGCACGCATGCAAAGTTAGTTGGGCATTGCCCGAAACTGGCGCTCCCGTATCTCCTATATATAAGAAGTCGATGGACGAAGGCAGACGCCTTCGCACGGCCGGCAAACTCACCGAAGCAATTCGCGCCTTTGAAAGCGCAGCCGGAGTGGCAAAGAGATCAGGATATCGGGAACAAGAGGCAGAAGCACTCGTAGCGGTTGGCGGTTGTCAAATACGGCTCCATCGCTATTCGGCCGGTTTCAAAACGTCGCAGAGGGCTAAAGAATCAGCCCTCCAGGCCGGAGATCTTACCACTGCCGGTAGAGCTGACGTTAATATTTCCACTATTTACAGCCAATTAGGAGACTTTGAAGGCGCCAGAGCAACCGCCGAAGAAGCCGCGAAGTATCTCCAGAACTCGCCTCGACGGGAATATTTTGCGATGTCCCTCACTGCTAGGGGCGAGATCGAATTCGGACTTGATCAGGACAAATCAGCTGAACGTTCACTGCGAAAGAGCGCTCGCGGTGGCGAAAGAAGCTAAAAATGACGCGTTGGTCGCAGACATTGCGGATCATTTTGGCATCTGGCTTGTCTTGAAAGGTGACTTGAAGCAGGCAGAAGCCCTGCTGATGGAAAGCTTTCGCATCCGTCAGCGGCTGAATGACGTAGACGGACTTGCCGTTTCTTACGAACATCTGGCCGAGTTGGAATCAAAAAAGGGAAAAGCCTTCCTTCCCCTTGCTTTGCAGTACGTCGATAAGGCGTTTGCCACTCCCAGCGTCAGCTTCAAAATCGGACCTACCTACTATCCCCTTCACATACGTGGCCGAATCCTTCGCGACCTTGATAAAGCCGGAGAAGCGTTAGCCGCGTTCCGCCAAGCCGTTGATGCCGCTGATCGCTGGCGTCAAAGCGCTCTCCCTGGCGACGCCACCGGCACCAAAACCGTTCAAATTCTGAACGAGACCTACCACGACTTCGCCGATTTCGCAGCCGAACAGTCGATCAAGCGAGGCGACCAGGCGCTCGCTCGCGAAGCACTTGACGTGCTGGCCCGAAATCGCGCCGCCAGCCTCCGCGAACAACTGACAAGAGCTTACAGCCAACGACTCGTACAATCCCCTGAATACTTTCCCCTCCTTTCCAAGCTGCAGGAAGCGCAAGCCCGCGCCACGCTCGGCGCCGACCCAAAAGGCTCAGGAAAGCCTCGTTCGCATCCGCAGCGAACTGAATGACATTGAAAACAGAATCGGAATTGAGTCCCAGAATCTCTACACATTTTCCGAGAAAACTCTTCACAGGAATTCACTTAGAGATATCCAAACGAGGTTAGGTGCCGACGAGGCTTTGTTGAGCTTCAGCCTGGGCGAGCGCCGATCATTCCTTTGGGCCGTTACGAGGGACGACTTGAAGTTGTACGAACTACCTGACGAAAGGACAATCAACAGCCATATTCCGGCCCATGTTGCCGGAGCAAATTCGGCACTCCGAATGGCTGAGAATCCTGCCGTCCTCGAGTGGTTTGCTCGTACGCTATTCGGCAAACTGAACGCGAAGATCTGGTATAAGCACAGCTGGCTGATCACGCCGGATGGCCCGCTGCTCGACAGCGTGCCTTTTCCCGCTTTGCGAATCACTTCCCAGAATGGCGGCAAACAGCCTCTCATCGCCGATCGGACTTTGCGCTTCCTGCCGAGCGAACTTCTCCTTTTAACTCCGAAGCCCTCCCGTCCGGCCCCGCGTTTCATCGGAGTCGGCGATCCGATCTATAACTTCGCCGATTCCAGAAGTACTCGACCGAGCACCGCACCGAAAAAACGCATCGTCAAAGCCAATGTTTTGGGCCGGCTTGTTGCCAGCGATAGAGAGGTCACCGATTCCGCGCAGGCAAGCGGCCAACCGCAAACAGAACTACTGAAAGGTGCGAGCGCATCCGCAGTTGAGGTTCGTAAAGCGGTTGCGATCACACCGGAGATTCTCCATTTCGCAGTTCATGTTGTCAGCCCGGAAGGAGAACCCGGCGAGGCCGCACTCGCCTTGAGCATCGATGAGAACGGCGTTCCGGAACTATTGACCACCGAATCGGTTGCGACGTACCGTGTTCCCGGCAGCCTGGTCGTCCTCAGCGGATGTTCCACCCAGCAGGGCCGCATCATACCCGGTGCTGGTCTGGTCGGTCTCAGCCGGGCATGGCTATTGGCGGGAGCTTCCGCTGTTGTTGTCAGCTCGTGGCCTACGCCCGACGGCTCGCGCCAGTTTTTCTCGAATTTTTACGCCCACTATAAGCAAGCTTCAGGCTCTATCGCTCAAAGAGCAGCGATAGCGCTCGAGCAGACACAACTTGACATGCAGCAAGACAGCGATGTCGCCAAGCGAGCACCAACCTTTTGGGCTGCCTATTCCATTGTTTCGAAGGAGTGACTTACCGTAATGACGGCGAGCCAAACATTGCCCGATTCAGCGGCGGAGACCGCGACACAGCCCGAGCACACGCGAGACCCCAACGCGAGGACCAATCTGAGTCCGTCCGAGTGGGGCACCCTTGTCAGCCAGATTAAGGCGGGCGAGGACGCCGGGATGGAACAGCTGTATAAGCTGTTCAGTCGTGGTATTCGCTATTATCTTTGCCGGCAGCTTGGCCCGCAGGAGTTGGAAGACAAAGTTCATGACACGTTCCTGATCGTTGTCAATGCTATAAAGCGAGGGGACCTTCGGGAACCCGAGCGGCTTATGGGCTTCGTTCGCACCGTCGTAAGAAGGCAAGTTGCGGGATACATTGAAAACGCTGTTCATACCCGGCGCGATCAGGCCGATCTCGAGTGCGGCGCCACTGTAGCCGATCGTAAGCACAACCCCGAACAGGAAGCTATCATTCGCGAGAAGGCGGAACTGATGAAAAGTTCACTCCAGGCTCTCTCGCAGCGGGATCGCGACATTCTCGTACGTTTTTACCTGAAAGAACAACCCCAGGAACAGATCTGCGAGGAAATGTCCCTGACCGAGACCCAGTTTCGCCTCTTGAAGTCACGCGCCAAAGCGAAATTTGGGGAAATTGGCCGGAAAAAGCTGACGAGCAGCGGAATTTTCTCAGTTCTATTGAGAACCCAAGTCAGCTCATAACACTTGCTTATATGAGGAGCACGGGATTGAACTCCGTAACTAGAAATGCAACAGCCACAATCACACCCGACGGAAGAAACTCTCGAAAACTTCCTCCTGCACCGGATGCAGGACGAAGAACTCGAAACCACCGAGACTCACATCCTTGCATGCGACTCCTGCGTCGCGCGCCTGGAAACGATGGAAATCCAGCTTGAAGCCACCAAAATTGCGTTGGCCGACTTCCACCAGGAAACAGTAGAGAAGAATTACGCCGCAGCAGCAAAGACCCCGCGTTGGGCGTGGCTGAAGCTGCCGACCTTGTCATTGGCCGGCGCTGGCGCCGCTGTTGCGATCGCTTTGGCAATCGTTCCCCAGTTCACCACAGTGGAACGAAGCGTAAACGCAGTAATGGGCTCCGAAGTCACAGCCATTCCTGCAGACCGTCCCCTGCTTCTTCATCTGAATGCGAAGGATCTGCCGCGAAGAGAAAGTGGCAGTCCAGGTTGTCAGTGCAGATGGAAATGAAGTCTGGAAGGGCAACAGCTCGGTTCATAACGCCACAGTTGACGCCAAGCTTCCGAAATTTCATGAGAAGGGCAACTATCTCGTTCGCCTGTATGCCGCCGGTCAGACGTCCGCGACCGAGGGCAATCTTCTCCGCGAATTCTCGTTCGCAGTTGAGTAACAGCTAGAAAACGCGTCTTTTTAGACGCTCGAGCGTAAACTGGGCGGTTTCGGCCACAGCCATGACCGCCATAACCCCGGCCTGTAACGGATCGGTAACTACCAGATCCGAAGCGTCAGGAACGCTGCCGGCCATATTTAAGCTAATCACCAGCAGGCCGTCTTTGCGAACCTCCCGCACAGCGGCCTCGATGTCTCCGCCCATCAAAGAACCCGCCAGCACTAAGGCCTTCACTCGGCTGAGGCGACGCACGGCCCGGACCGCGGCAGCCAGCGATTTTTCGCCAACGAGCGGTATCGTGTCGATCGAAATATGCTCGCCGCGGATATTATGGCGGTCGGCTTCGGAAATGGCGCCGAGAGCAACCTGACCTACCTGCGCGCCGCCGCCCATGATGATGATGCGCTTCCCATAAATCCTTTGCAGGGACTGCACCAGTTCAGCCGTCCTAACCACTTTGAGCGCCCGCAGATCGCGCAGCAAGTCTTCGCGAGGTCCGGGCAAGTCTAATTCGAAGTAAATGCGCGTTTCCGTCGGTAACTCTTCGATGATCGAAACGGAACGGATATCCCCCAGGTGCCGTGCAATCACGCCCGTTAGCTCATGAAGAACGCCGAGCGCGTTCTCGGCCGCTACCAGTAATCCGACCCGTTCTCCCGGCTCATCCTTCAGAGCTTTACCTCGTACTTCTTCAGCAGTTCGTCCCACACACCACGCGCCTTCAGCAAAACCTCAATCACCTCGCGAATGGCTCCGGACCCGCCCGGCGCCTCCGTTACCGCATGGGCGGCACTCTTCACTTCCGCCCTTGCATTCGCCGTCGCAAACGATAAACCGACTCTGCGCATGATGACGATGTCCGTCAGATCGTCTCCCACGTATGCGATCTGGCGTGAGGAAACCTTGGACTCTGCGATAACCTTCTCGAGCAACGGGATCTTCTCGATATGGCCCTGAAACACCCAGGTCATATTGACCTGTTGAGCACGCTCCAGGGTGGCTGGAGAATCGCGTCCGCTGATCACGCCGGTTTTCACGTCATACCAGGAAAGCCAGCGAAGGGCAATTCCATCCTGTGAATCAAATCCTTTAGTCTCAACCATCTTGCCGTCGGGACCAGGAAGAAAGTAGAGCCGGCCGTCGGTCAATACACCGTCGACGTCCATCAGCAAAATCTTGACATCAGCAGCCAGGGTATGGAGTTCTTGTTCGTTTAAGGGCGGGTTGATTTGCATGAGGGGTTTTGGAGAGCCCGGCGCAACCGCCTAGAATGTCGGAGTGAGAGGCGATCTGCTCGATCGGGTTGTTCAAACCATCAATCGTTATAGCATGCTCGACGACGGGGATCGGATGGGTGTCGCTGTGTCGGGCGGCGCCGATTCGGTGTTCCTCTTGCATGCACTTCTGGCTATCGCTCCTGCACGCGGAATATCCCTATCCGTCCTGCACGTCAATCACAAGTTACGGGGGGAGGAATCCGAGCGTGACGAACAGTTCGTGCGCGAGTTGGCCCGGCAATTGAACCTCCCGTTCGCGTCTTCGGCCGGTCCTCCCGGAGAGGGGAATCTGGAGCAGGAAGCACGAAACATTCGCCGCAGGCTGCTCCAAGAACAGAAAAAGGAGCTCGGGTTGAACAAGATCGCCCTGGGCCACACGCGGACGGATCAGGCGGAAACAGTTCTTTTCCGTTTCATTCGCGGATCCGGCCTGTGCGGATTGGCTGCCATCGCTCCTAACCGGCACGGGACAGTTCGGCCCTTACTTGACCTCAGCCGGGCTGAGATCCGTGAGCGCTATGAGCGAGTGGGGGCTGCCATGGAGAGAAGATGCTTCCAATCAGAACCAACGTTTTGCCCGGAACCGGCTCAGGCTGACAACCTTGCCCGCCCTGGCACGCGACTACAATCCGCAGGTGGAGGAAGCGCTTGCCGGGATTGCGGAACTCTCGCGCGCCGAGGAGGAGTATTGGGCAGTAAAAGTCAGACGCCTCTACCGGCGGATCGCCACGTCGACCCCTCGCGGTCCGGTTCTAAACGTAAAGCCTTTGGCGGACTTCCACCTCGCGGTGAAACGCCGAATCATACGCCACGCAATCCTCCAGGCAAAAGGATCACTGCGGTCCATTGATCGCCGCCATGTGGAGGGTCTCCTCGGAATTGTTGAAAGCGAGCACGGCCACGATCGTTTGAACATACCGGGCATCGACGCTGTACGATCGTTCGATTATCTGCTGTTGGCCGCTCCCGAGGTACTGAAACAGGGGCGCGATTATCTTGTTCGGCTGCAGCTCGGCATCCCCTTCCATCTCCCGTTTGGCATAGGGACGCTATCGCTCACTATTCAGGAGAATGAATCGTCCTTTTTATGCTACCGTCGAAGATGGCCCCCGCTGCGAGAATGAAGAGGCGTTCCTGGATCCAGACGCCGTCTGCCTGGCTGCTTCGACCGGCGATCTAGCAGTGCGGAACTGGCAACCTGGCGATAAGTTGCAGCAAGTTGGACAGGGGCTCGCCGTCAAAGTCAAAACCCTCTTTCAGGAACATAAGGTAGTACTCTGGCGTCGAAGACATTGGCCCGTCATTGTTGCCGGCAAGGAGATTGTGTGGGTTCGAGGATTTGGCGCAGCCCGGCAATTTGCGGCATCCGACAATAGCCTCGCGCGCGTTCGTGTCTGTTTCGAAGCTGGAGATTGAGGGTGAATGTCGGTGAATCGAAAGCATGCAATTCAACGTCTTTCATATATAGGTCTGGGCCTTTCTGCTCGAACCAGCGCTAGCCGCCCCTCGGCCAGCAAAAAGGTGAATTGATGAGTTCAAATGTAAAGACCGCAGTGTTCTGGGTAGTCATCGTTTGCGCGGTGGTACTGGTCTACCTTGCGGTTAAGAGTGGTCGTGGGACAGCGCCACAAGAGCTATCCGTCTCTGATTTCGTGACCTTCGTCCAGGACGGCAAGGTCAAAGAAGCCAAGATCATCGGGACAGACGTTCAGGGCTATTTGATCTCGGAGAATCGGCCGTTCCATACGGTCATTCCCCCGAATTACCCTGAGATCTACAAAGTCATGCAGGAAAAGGGGGTTAAGTACAGTTGGAAGGACTCGACCGGCAACGGGTGGGTTGGCCTCCTGTTTAATGCCGTTCCCGTGCTGATCCTGCTTGGCCTCTGGATTTTCATGATGCGCCAGATGCAGAGCGGTGGGAATAAAGCCCTCAGCTTCGGCAAGAGTCGCGCTCGCTTGCATTCTTCCCAACAGAAGAAGGTCACATTCAAAGACGTCGCAGGAGTCGAAGAAGCGAAAGAAGAGCTTCAGGAGATCATCGAGTTTCTCCGTGAGCCCCAGAAGTTCCAGAAACTGGGCGGCCGCATTCCCAAAGGGGTGCTGCTGATCGGGCCTCCCGGGACCGGAAAGACGCTGCTCGCACGCGCGATCGCGGGCGAAGCTAATGTTCCGTTCTTCTCCATCTCCGGTTCGGACTTTGTTGAGATGTTCGTCGGCGTGGGCGCAAGCCGCGTGCGGGATCTATTCGAGCAAGGCAAAAAGAATGCGCCTTGCATCATTTTCATCGACGAAATCGACGCCGTAGGACGTCACCGCGGAGCCGGGCTCGGCGGCGGTCACGACGAGCGCGAACAAACATTGAACCAGCTCCTGGTGGAGATGGACGGCTTCGAATCGAATGAGGGTGTCATTCTCGTTGCCGCGACGAACCGGCCCGACGTTCTTGACCCGGCGCTTCTACGGCCCGGGCGGTTTGACCGCCGCGTGGTTGTCGATCGGCCGGATGTGCGCGGTCGGGAAAACATCCTGAAGGTTCATACCAAGAAAACGCCGCTCGCCGACGACATCGATTTATCCGTCATTGCGCGAGGAACACCGGGGTTTGCTGGAGCTGATCTCGCCAACCTGGTGAATGAAGCGGCCCTGATTGCGGCCCGGCAGAACCGTAAGGTCGTTACTCAGTACGATTTTGAGCTGGCCAAAGACAAAGTCGTGATGGGTGTCGAGCGCAAGAGCTTGATCATCAGCGACAAGGAAAAGAAAATGACGGCTTATCACGAAGCCGGCCATGCCATTGTCGCTGTGTTGATGGAACATGCGGATCCGCTCCATAAAGTCACCATCATTCCGCGCGGCATGGCGCTCGGTCTGACCATGCAGCTTCCGATTGACGACAAACTGTCCCATGACAAGCTGTATCTCGAAGCCCGTCTTGCCATTCTGATGGGCGGTCGAATCGCTGAAGAAATCTTCCTGAACCAGATGACAACTGGTGCGGGCAACGATATAGAGCGAGCGACCGAAATGGCTCACAAGATGGTCTGCGAATGGGGCATGAGCGAACTCGGTCCGCTCAGCTTCGGCAAGAAGGACGAGCAGATCTTCCTGGGCCGCGAGATCGCCCAACATCGCGATTACAGCGAAGCTACCGCCATCAAGATCGACGAGCAGGTCCGGAAGCTGGTGGAAACGGCGTATAACCGGGCTAAGGCGATCATCGAGGAGCGGAAGGAAGCTATGGTTCGCATCGCCGATGCTTTGCTTGAGCGTGAGGTTCTGGATGGCGCCGAGGTTCTCGACCTGATCAACGGCAAACCACTCCGGAAGATCGCAACCGGGCCCAAACCGACCGTGCCACCGGACGGCGGCGCGGTGATTGCTCCCCACCCGAGTGGACCTTCGTTACCGGGTCTGGTTGGTGGCGAAAGCCCGCAACCGGCTTAGGCGTTCGACAAAGTCCGAACAAATAAAAAGAGCTCCGGTTCTCCCGAACCGGAGCTCTTTCGTTTTCGCCCTTAGTCCTCGGCAATCGGTTCGCGCGGAATGCTGCCGCGGTGGGCGGCGCGGAGGTACTGCACGGGCCAGCTCGTGGTAGCTCCAAGGCTTGCCGCAGCGTGTAATGGCCAGTACGGGTCCCGAAGAAACTCTCGCGCTAACAAAACGAGATCCGCTTGACCGTTTCGAACGATGTCGACGGCTTGAGCAGCTTCCGTGATCATTCCCACCGCTCCAGTGGGAAGGCTCGCCTCTTTACGAATCTGCTCCGCAAAAGGCGTCTGGTATGCTGGCCCGACCTGGATTTTGGCATAGGGCACGAGCCCGCCCGAAGACACATCGATCAGATCGACTCCGTAGTTCTTCAGTTCTTTAGAAAGCTGAACGGATTGGACCAGATCCCAGCCGCCGCTCTCGACCCAGTCCGTCGCTGAGATCCTGACGAACAGCGGCTTACTTTGGGGCAAGCGCTCGCGAACAGCGTCTATCGCCTCGACAAGGAAGCGGATCCGGTTCTCGAAAGCACCGCCGTACTCGTCAGTGCGCTGGTTGCTCAGAGGGGAGAGAAATTCGTGGAAGAGATAACCGTGCGCCGAGTGAATCTCAATGACATCAAAGCCGGCCTCGAGAGCTCGGTCCGTCGCGGAACGAAAAGAATCAATCAGCCTTCTGATTCCCGCCTTGTCGAGCGCGATTGGCTTAGGATATCGTTCGCTGAACGCTAACGGGCTCGGAGCAACGACATCGGGCCAGCCGCCATCTTCTACAGGGACGACGCGTTCGGGCCTCCAGGGAACGTCCATGCTTGCCTTACGCCCGGCGTGAGCGAGCTGTATGCCTACGCGGGCGCCCTGGTCGTGGATAAAGCTCACGATTTCGCGCAGTTTCGGGATGTGTTCGTCTTTCCACAAACCTATATCGGCCGGTGTGATTCGGCCTTCCGGAGAGACAGCCGTCGCTTCGACAATGATCAGGCCAGCTCCACCCACTGCCCGGCTTCCGAGATGAACCATGTGCCAGTCGTTCGCAAAACCATCGACGCTTGAGTATTGGCACATGGGAGAGACGACAATGCGATTCGGCAGTTCGAGATCGCGAAGCTTAAGAGGAGAAAAAAGAGACACGGAATCGTTCATTACGGTCCCTCGTTCGATGACCCTCGGACTGCGGGAGTGTCAAAGGAGAGTAACCGGGGAAGAAACGACAAAGCAGGTCGCCGGTTATCTTGCCTGGAACGTTGGGCCTTCCGATATATCGGTAGCAAGACCGCGCGATCGGCCGTCCTCGAATCGGGCGAAGATCATCTTACCCGCCGCACTCTGGACGATACCGGTCACGATGACGTCGACCGTCTTAGCAACCTGGCGGCGCGCGTTCTCCACAACAACCATCGTTCCGTCATCGAGGTAAGCGACGCCTTGATTGGATTCTTTGCCTTCTTTAGCGATGAACACCCGCATCGTTTCCCCCTGAAGCACCACGGGGCGAAGAGCGGTCGCGAGTTCATTCACGTTCAAGACGCGAATGCCCTGCACCTGCGCAAGTTTGCTGAGATTGAAGTCGGTCGTGACAATCTGCGCGTTACGTGCTTTTGCCGATTCGATCAATTTCAAATCGACCTCTCGGACGTCGCCGTAATCGACAGGAGAGATCTCGACACGTAATGGTCGAGACCTTTTGCAGTCGGGCAACTACGTCCAGCCCGCGACGTCCTCTGGTGCGCCTAATATTATCGGCAGTGTCGGCGACGGTTTGCAGCTCATTCAAAACGAATTGGGGAATCAGCATTGGACCGTCGAGAAAGCCCGCTTCAGCAAGTTCAGCAATTCGTCCATCGATCAAAGCGCTCGTATCGATGCAGCGGATCGTATTTCCTATCGAGGGCGCATTCTTGTCGAGGAGGCGAAGCCCAGGCAGAGCCAACACGCTGGCATGTGTGATACCGACGGATAAGGCGAGAAATCCCGTGGATAAGGGCAACGCCAGACGGAAGAAGGGTTGCACGCTGGGTGGAATGGCGGGCGAGAGCACCCCAGACATCAGAATACCCAGGCACAGCCCCAGGGCGAGGCTGAGGGTTCCCGCCAGGAGCGGAGCGAATCTCAGCGCGCTGTAATCTCCGTTCGAGAACGAGACAGACGACGACAAGAAGTGCTGCGACGAGAACAGAATGAGAAAGAGGGAGGCCATACGGCCGAAGGAGGAGAGACGATCCGATGACACTGAGGGCGAACGCGCTGCGCCAAGTCCAGGATCCTCGCGCCTTAAGGCTCAAGGAGAGACCTCAAACGATTGAGAGGTGGACCGAAGCCGCAACGGCGCGAAGATTCGGCCCACGCAATCAGGGAACCTATGAGCTATGGAAAAGAACTGGTACGGAGAGATAAAGGAAGGTACAACTCTGCGGCAATGAACCTCCGCAGGCAAGAAGGGAAAGCTGATAAGACTAAAGCGCTTTGGCGAGTTCTTCGGCGAACGCGCTTTGCCGGGTTTGACCTGTTCGGGTCGGCCGTCCTGCATTCGGGGCACCCCTGCGTGCTTGATTGTTAGGCGCAGCGCCGGAAGCGCCAGCCATGGCAGGGCGTCTGGAGCGGTCCATTCCTGGCGCACCACCCTTGACGGCACCTTTGCCGGATTTCGGAGGCTGTGCAGGATTGGCGCGAAGCAAACGATCTTCGAGAGGGGCACGATCAAACCGTCGGATGATGGAGTTCATCTCTTCTTGGTTTGGTGATTCGATAAAGGCGAAGCCCTTGGACTCTTGAGTCTCAGGGTTGCGAATGACTTTTACATCATCAGAAACGAGGTTTTCGGACGCAAGCCACGATTTGATATCGTCCTTGGTCACCCAGGTGGGGAGATTTCCGAGGAAAACGGTAAAGCTCATTAGTAAAGTGTGTTTATGCTCCGTGAGGGAAGTTGCGAGGCACCTCAGAGGTGAAGTCGCTCATCCGCCGGAGGCTATTCGAATAGTAGCATGAAGCGGAGCGATACGTAAACATTTTAACGGTCCTTAATCCGTTGTTTTTAAAGGCTGGCGTAAATTCTCCCACCATTGTGATAGCCCGTTCTTTCAAGCACGTCTCTCCCGGCCGTTCCGTCGCCTTTGAAGCCCTTTTGGAGGTCGGAGAAGGCGCATATGCGGCGGACACTCTGCGCGTTCGCGCGCAGAAGCTGGAGGCCCGAGACGCCGCTCTAGCAAGTCAGATTGTATTCGGCACATTACGGTTTCGCCTGCAGCTCGATTACCTGCTCGAACACTACTCCGGCAAGCCCGTTCGCAAGCTTGACGCAGAGGTTCGGGAAGCTCTTCGAACAGCCCTATTCCAGTTGAGATACCTGGAACGTCTTCCGCCCCATGCCGTGGTCCATGAGGCGGTAGAACTCGTCAAGGCGACGAAACGGTCTGCGGCGGGCTTCGCCAACGCCGTTCTGCGAAAGGTCAACCGCGAAACAGTCGTCTGGCCCGATCTCGAAACGGAACTCTCCTGCCCCGGTTGGTTGCTCGACCGCTGGACCAAGCACTTTGGAGATGCTCTCGGCAAAGGAATCGCCGCCGCCGCACTGAGAACGCCGCAACCTTTCATACGAATCCCGCCCGGCAGTCCCGTGCCTGCGAATCTCACGGTCGAACCGACGGATATCCCCGGCTGCTACCGCCTTTGCTCTCCGCCCGACCCCGGTCTGGCGCTCCACGATATAGGCTCGCAGTCGATTCTTCCCCTCCTTGACTTGCGGCCCGGGCAGACCTATCTCGATCTCTGCTCCGCCCCCGGGAATAAGACCAGGCAGGCCCTCGAGACACCGTTAACGCTCGCCGTGGCGTGTGATATCAGCTACCGGCGTCTCCGCGCCTCGCAACTCGAGTGTCCCCGCGTGGTCCTGGACGGGCGACGGCCCCTTCCCTTCTCCGCCCGATTCGACCGCATCTTTATTGATGCGCCATGCTCCGGTACAGGAACGATTGGGCGGAACCCGGAAATCAAGTGGCGCGTCCAATCCACCGACTTTGCGCGGTTCGGGCAGGACCAGTTCGAGCTGCTGGCGCAAGCTATGGGGCTTTTGGCTCCCGGGGGCAAGCTCCTGTATGCGACCTGCTCTCTCGAGCCGGAGGAGAACGAGGACGTCATCCGCCGGTTCTGCATGGCCGAGCCCAAGGTCAAACTGGAGCGGGAGGTCTGGCGGATTCCGGGCCGGGACGAGGGGGATGGTTTTTATGGTGCGCTCTTCTCGTGGGCGGAGGACAGCGGTGCCACCCGGTGAGGCGACATCGTGTTACCATCAAATCACTCCCAAAGCCCCGAAAACAAAGGCCGAGTCACGGCTGTAAGGTCCTTATGTGGACCCGCGGCGAAACGACTTGATTGAGATTGGGAGACTGGTTTAGTGCTGCAAATAGTTCCTTCCATCTTCGCCGCAGACTTCACTCGCCTCGGCGAGGAAGTGCGCGCCGTCGAGCAGGCTGGCGTCGGCATGATCCATGTCGACATCATGGACGGCCATTTCGTTCCCAACTTCACGATGGGCACTCCCATCACAGAGTCCCTGCGGAAGTTCACCGGATTGAAGCTTGATCACCATCTGATGATCGAAGATCCGGACACATACGCACCGATCTTCATCAAAGCGGGCGCCGATTGCGTCAGCGTTCACTATGAAGTCTGTCGGAACCTGGATCGGACCCTGCACATGATCCAGGATGCTGGGGCAAAAGCAGGTGTCGTCATCAACCCGGCGACGCCCGTCGCTCTGCTCGAGAACGTTCTCGATTTCGTCGACTATGTTCTGGTCATGAGCGTTAATCCGGGATACGGTGGCCAGAAGTTCATCCCCCGCTCGCTCGACAAAGTACGCAATCTCTGTCGCATCCGCGAACAAAGAGGTTTCGACTTCGAAATCGAAATCGACGGTGGAGTAGGACGGGACAATATTGCGGATGTCGCGAAGGCGGGCGTAGATTGGGTGGTGGCCGGCTCCTCGGTGTTCGGGACTCCTGACCCCGCGAAAACTGTTCGGGACTTGCAGCGGGTCGCTCAGGAAGGGTATTCAGTCAAGGTTTAGGTGTACATGGATTCTTGTTACTTCATCCACAAGCGGGCCATCCTCTTGGCGCTCGCAGTCGGTCTACTTTCATCTTGTATCCACAAGAAATACGAAACTCCGATCACGAAGAACACGCAGCAGCCCGATAAGGTGCTGTTCGATCAGGCCATCAAAGACATCGAGCACGGCCGCTATGAGGTGGCCAGGATTTCGCTGCAGACTCTGATGAACACTTACGAGTCGAGCGAGTTCCTGGCGAAGGCCAAGCTCGCCATTGCCGATTCCTGGTTCCGGGAAGCAGGCCCGAACGGGCTCGCACAAGCCGAAGCCGAATACAAGGACTTCATCCTCTTCTACCCGACCATGGAGGAAGCTGCGGAAGCACAGGCACGCGTCTGCGACATCCACTACAAGCAGATGGACAAGAGCGACCGGGATTGGAGCCAAACGTTACGCGCCGAAACGGAATGCCGTCAGCTGATCACGCAGTTTCCCAACAGCAAGTTCGTGCCTCCGACGCTCCAGAAGCTGCGAAATATCCAGGAGAGTCTCGCTGAGCATGAATTCGTCGTCGGCAATTTCTATTGGAAGCGCGAAATGAACCCGGCGGCCGCCAATCGGCTGACAGCACTGGTCGACCAATATCCTCTCTACAGCAAGGCCGGCGAATCGTTGTTCGAAGCGGGTGACGCCTACTCGAAGATGGGTCCACGGTTTCGAAGGCAAGCCGGCGATGAATTCGCTAAGGTCGTGCGGGATTACCCGCTAAGTGAGCGCACAGAAGACGCTAAGAAGCGCCTGGAAGAACTGGAAGTACCCGTTCCTCAGGTTGACCAGGCAGCGCTCGACCGTGCCAAACGCGAACAGGCGAGTCATCACCGGCCGGGCATGATGTCTCGTTCGATGGGGCTCCTGAAGGGTGGTCCTGACGTCACTAACGCTGCGCAATTCGGACAGCCCACCATGACGAATCCGAAGCCCACGATCCCCGCCAGTATTCCGGTCGTAAACAACGGGGCGGAAGTGGCTGCGGGTGGTGGCGGTACCGGCACGATGGACGTGTCCGCGCAACAAATTTCCGGAAATAGCGCTCTCGACGAGAAACCGGATGCCCGCGCGGCGAATGGCGCGGCCGCTACGGACCCGGCTGCGGCGAAACCCCCGGCGCAAGACGCCGCTGCGCAACAACAGCCGCTGCCCACAAATCGCGACGCCGAACTGAAGAAGCTCCGGGATAAACAAGCGAAGAAGCAGGCCAAGCTGGATAAGAAGAAGAAGAAGACCGAAGACTCCGGAACGACGCAACCGGCCAGCGCCCCGGCTCAGAGCCAGTCTTCTCAGGGTGCACAAACGCCCGCCGGTACCCCGAATTCCGTAAGCCAGCCTCCCGGTAGCAATCCGACGAATCCGACAGGACGGCCGTAAGGCAGTCGCGTGAGTCGCATTCTGCTCGCGGACGACAGTCCGCAAGCCCTCCGATTGGGCGAACAGATCCTCACTCGTGAAGGATTTGAAGTGGTCAGCGTCACGGATGGTGCGGTGGCGCTGCGCCGCTTGCCGGATGTCGATCCCGACATCCTGATCACCGACGTTTACCTGCCGGGCAAGAATGCCTTCGAGCTGGCTCGTTCACTCCGCTCTCAGCCGCAGCACCGGCATATCGGTATCGTCTTTGCAGCTGCACCAGCGGACGAATTCGACGAGCAGGATGCCAAAAACGCCGGCGCCGATGCCATTCTGCGGAAGCCGTTCGAAGCGTCGGCCCTGCTAAGCGCGGTCCAGAAGTTAGCTGACGGCTTGTCGGAACGCAAAGCAGCCGCCGCGAAAGACAAATCAGGGCTCGATCGAGCGAGCATTCGCGCCGCGGTCACCTTGGCGCTGGATTCCGCTATGCCGAGTTTGATCGACGAATTAACCGAACGCGTCATGCTTGTCTTGAGCCATCGAAGTTAAACTGGCCGCGCACGCGCTCCGTACAATGAGCAAGCGGTATGTCCGCCCACCTCAGGTCTGTTTCAGCTTCGGTGAAATCGAAACCTGGAACGAGCTGCGAAGGACAACGCCTGACAGTTAGTTCAGTAGGCGCACCGGGACGATCGGGTCCGAGTATTAGGAATCCGGGATATCGGCCGGGGAGATCTACGCCGATATCTTGTCACGGCCGAATTCCCGTCTCGTCTTACTATGGACTTGAACAAGCTATGCCGGACAATTCCTTTGACGTCGCCTCCAAGATCGATCTGAACGAAGTGTTGAACGCAGTGCAGCAGGCCTCGAAGGAGATTGGGACCCGCTATGACCTGAAGGACAGCAAATCCTCAGTCGAACTGAACGAGAAAGAGCACAAGATTCTACTCGCCAGCTCCGACGAGTTCAAATTGAAAGCGGTCACCGAGATCCTTGGCCAGAAACTTGTCAAACGCAACGTGCCACTGAAAGGGCTCGAATACGGCGAAATCACCTCTGCCAGCGGGGGGAGCGCCAAACAGGAGATTAAGCTCCAGCAGGGCATTTCCACGGAGAAGGCAAAAGACGTCGTTAAGCTCCTGAAAGACAGCAAGCTGAAGGTGCAGGCGTCCATTCAGGGTGACGTTGTGCGAGTGAGCGGCAAGGACCGCGACACCTTGCAACAGGCAATTGCGCTCCTGCGTGGAAAAGACTTCGGTATCGATATGCAGTTCATCAATTTCCGAACCAATTGAAGATTGGTAAGTGAAGAAGCAACTGCGTGCCTCGCCGAATTGAAACGCTGTTTCTGCCCGGACCGGCCGGTCGCCTCGAAGCACTGCTGGAGGAGCCCGAAACCGGCGAGCCAGTGAAAGCCGCGCTGGTCTGCCACCCCCATCCGAAAGGAGGGGGAACCATGCATAACAAAGTGGTGTATCGCATTGCGCGAGGCCTTCGCCGAACTGGCTGTGTGGTGCTGCGGTTCAACTATCGTGGCGTTAACTTGAGTGAGGGCACCTACGATGCCGGGCGCGGCGAGACGGAAGACGCCCGAGTTGCTCTCGCGATGCTGCGAGACCGCTACCCTTCTCTGCCGGTACTTCTCGCCGGCTTTTCATTTGGATCACGCATCGCTCTGCGTCTGGCAGGGGAAGAACGGGAACTCGAACGGGTGATTGCCGTCGGATTCCCTACCACGATCCCGGAACACAGCTACGTCGACAGAGTGAAGATACCAAAGTATTTCGTCCAAAGTACCGAAGACGCTTTCGGGCCGCACGAACAGTTCTCCGCCTTCTACCATGCGCTCCCCGAGCCGAAATACCTGGAGTGGATCCAGGCGGAGGATCACTTTTTCAAAGGCCGCCTGGACGAATTTGAGGCCTCAATCGAGAAGATCAACTGCCTCCCGCTTCCGTCGATTCAAGCGTAAGCTTTGAGCGGCGTTATGCTTGCCGGAGCTGTCCTTGCACCATGCGGGCAGCGCGCTGGCTGATTAAATCGGCCACCCGGCCAAGCAGGCCAGGCAGGTCTTCTGGTTCGATCAAAGTCGATTCAGAGCCGTCGCCTCCGGCCTTTCGGTAGCTTGTCACAACCGCGACAGCAGGTTGATAATCCATGAGCTTGGCGTGAGCGATCACTTCGAGCCCGGCTTCTTGCGATTCCATGCCGAGATCGCTCAAAACCAGCTCATACTGACGCTCGTTTAACTTACCGAGAGCCTCCGCTGTCGAGGCTGCCGCATCCACGGAGTATCCTCCCGCTCTCAAAACAGCTTGCAAGGTCAGGCGAGAAGTCGCGTCGTCGTCCACAAGCAGGACGCGAGCAAGTTCGAGAGATTTTCCGGGGGGCTTGCGGTACTTGCCCTTCATCGAAGGATTCCCATTTAGCTGGGTTCAAGTGTAAACGAACTACTCGAAAATCCCAATAGTGTTTTTGTCACCTATCAGTTAGGAAAAACACGGGAAAAGATAAAATCAACGTGCTTTATCTGACGTTCCCAGGAAAACGCACGGTCAAGCGTGTCGCCGCTCAGGTGCTCGGTAACGCGGGAGTCGCTCTCGATGGCCGCTCGGAAATCCCCATCTGTTTCCCAAGCCTGCATAGCGTGCGACTGTACCAGTCGATAAGCTTCTTCTCGCGACATACCCGCAGAGGTCAGGTCGAGAAGAACCTGTCCTGAGAAAATCAGCCCGCGCGTCAGGTCGACATTCCTCCGCATGCGCTCGGTATTGACCCGTAAACCGGCGATCAGCCATGTCGTTTTGGACAGAAGATAGTCAACCAGGATGGTGGAATCCGGCAGGATGACCCGCTCGACTGACGAGTGTGAGATGTCCCGCTCGTGCCAGAGCGGAACGTTTTCGAAAGCCGCCTGGGCATTCGAACGCAGCACTCGCGCGAGGCCGGAGATCTGCTCGCAAACGATGGGATTGCGCTTATGGGGCATCGCGGACGAGCCCTTCTGGCCGTGGGCAAACGGCTCTTCCGCTTCCCGAACTTCCGTGCGCTGCAGGTGCCGGATTTCGGTCGCAATTTTGTCTAACGACGAGCCCATTCCGGCCAGAATGGCGACGTAATTGGCGTGCAAATCGCGCGAGATTACCTGCGAAGTAATCGGCGCCGGACGAAGCCCCAGGCGCGCACAAATGCGATCTTCAGCAGTCGGGTCAAGATGGGCGAATGTTCCGACTGCTCCGGACAACTTCCCGACGCGTATCTCTTCGGCCGCCAGGTCGAACCGCTTTCGATGTCGCTCGATTTCGTCCCACCATAGAGCCAGTTTGAGCCCGAACGTAATCGGCTCCGCGTGGATGCCGTGGGTGCGGCCGATCTGGACCGTGCCCTTGTGCTCGAATGCACGCTTTTTCAGCGCTTCGGACAGTTCTCCGATGCTCTTGCGTATGACCGTGGAAGCGTCTTTAATCTGAAGGGCTTGCGCCGTATCGACGACGTCGTTCGACGTCATGCCGTAGTGGAACCAGCGGGCAGCTTCCGAAACTCCGGCCACAGCCATGGACTCGGCAACCGCCGTTGTAAATGCGATCACATCGTGCCGGACTTCCCGCTCGATGGCTTCGATCCGCTTCGGATCGATCCGGGCATGAGCACGCAGGGCCTGGGCCGCTTCCGTGGGAACCTCTCCCATTTCGGCCAATGCTTCAGAAGCAGCGAGTTCAACGGCTAGCCAACACTCATATTTATGCTGGTCACTCCAGATGCGGCCCATTTCGGGCCGGGTATAACGCGGAATCATTCACCATCCATTGTGAAGGACCGGTGAAGAGAGCGCTCAATAGCAGAAGACTTCGGATTGGATGCCCGGCTCCGCCACAACTAACCGGGTGAACAAGGTCCGCCCATACAGCGCTTTGCTTCCAAGGTCCCGGACCAGCTCAGGATGGTTGTTGTGCTCACTGATATGGCCCAAAACCAGCGTCGACACCGAGGCATCGAGGTCGCGCGCGATAAAGTCAGCCGCCACTTCGTTCGACAGGTGGCCGCGCCGGCTCATCACACGCTGCTTCACGGACCAGGGATAAGGCCCTACGCGCAGCATCTCGAGATCGTGGTTCGATTCGAGGATCACCACATCCGTCCCGCGCAGGTGAATGCGAAGAGAATCCGTGATGTAACCGAGATCGGTCGCGATTGCGATTTTTACACCACAGCAACAGAGTGTGTATCCAACGGGGTCTGTCGCATCGTGCGGGATGGTAAAACTAGCCACGTCGAAATCCCCGACCGTGAACGAGCGTCCAGCCCCAAACACCTCGATGGGAGGTCGTTTGCTATCCCAATCGATCGATTCGGCCGTGCCGTCCGTCATGTACGCAGGAAGCGACCGCGCTGCTTTTCGTGCCAGAGCCGCCAGTCCCGTGATGTGGTCGCAATGCTCGTGGGTCACCAGAATTGCGTCCAGATCGTCCACGCTTTCGCCTATCGCTGCCAAGCGTTTTGCGATCTCGCGCCGGCTCAGGCCCGCATCGACCAGGATCCTGGTTCGCTCACTCGCCACGAAGGTCGAGTTCCCCGCACTGCTGCTCGCCAATATGCAGATTTTTACGATGGTATTCTCCGCCTGGCTAGACCCGAAGTGCCTGCTCTGTAACGTTATAACAGAGTCCGACCGAAGTTAATACATTTAGGGCCAAAATGTTTCGGACCTCCTGGCCAGTTTGAGGTGGTCGGCTGACCACCTACAATAGAAACTACACATGAAAGCCCGCGTTTACGTGACGCTGAAGCCGTCCGTTTTGGACCCTCAGGGCCAGACGATCCGCTCGGCGCTGAATAGTCTCGGTCATCGACAGGTACTATCCGTACGGCAGGGCAAGTACTTCGAACTGGAATTTGACGATCAGATTTCCGGCCAAGTAGCCGTTAAGGATCTTGAGGAAATAGCTCGCGACGTTCTGTCCAACGGGGTGATCGAAGATTACCGCGTCGAAGTTTTAGACAGATCGGATCAGTAATCACTCAACTAATATATGTGCGGAATAGTCGGCTACATTGGCAATCGGGAAGCAGTTCCCGTGATCGTGGATGGTCTCCGGCGGCTCGAGTACAGAGGTTACGATTCGGCAGGAGTAGCCGTTTTCTCTGATTCGAAGCGCCTCGAAGTCCGTCGCGCTTCCGGCAAACTTTGCAACCTCGAAGAAGTCATCCGCGGCAATCCGCTCTCGGGGCTCTATGGCATTGGACACACCCGATGGGCCACCCACGGGCGGCCTACCGAAGAGAACGCTCACCCGCACCGTGACTGTACCGGCCAAATCGTTGTTGTTCACAACGGCATTGTCGAGAACTATCTCCAGCTCCGGAAACAACTGACCGCTGAGGGCCACACCTTCAAAACCGAGACAGACACAGAGGTCCTCGCGCATCTGGTCGAGAAGTATCTGGCTGGCAGCACTCTCGAAGAGGCGGTTCGAAAAGCTCTAAAGGATATTTCGGGCGTTTTCGCTATCAGCGTGATTGCCACGTCTGATCCCAGCAAGATCGTTGCCGCCCGTTCCGGGCCTCCAGTTGTCGTGGGATTGGGCAAGAACGAATTCTTTGTCGCGTCCGACGTGCCCGCCATCCTGAACCATACGCGGGACATGATCTTTCTGAATGATGGCGACGTCGCCATTCTGACGCCCGAAGGGATCACTCTCACGGATTTCGATGGGCGCAAAGTTCAGCGAGCGCTCTCCCACATTCTCTGGGATCCGATCTCTGCGGAAAAGGGCGGCTACAAGCATTTCATGCTCAAAGAAATTTTTGAGCAGCCGCGCGCGATCAAGGACACACTGATAGGCCGTATCGGGCAGGAAAGCGGACGTGTTTTCCTCGACGAAGTCGATATCGCCGAAGCGGATTTCCGCCAGTTCCAGCAGGTCAAGATCGTCGCGTGCGGAACGAGCTGGCACGCCGGGCTTACCGGTAAGTTCATCATCGAGCGCTTGGCGCGTCTTCCAGTTGAAGTCGATTACGGCAGCGAATTTCGTTACCGTGATCCCATCATCCCGCCCAATACGCTCACCATTGTCATTTCACAATCCGGCGAAACAGCGGATACGCTAGCAGCGCTTCGCGAAGCCAAGGCCAAAGGCTCCAAAACGCTTGCCATCTGCAACGTCGTGGGCTCCATGATCACGCGCGAGGCTGGCGGAACATTGCTGACGCATGCAGGCCCTGAGATCGGGGTTGCCTCTACCAAAGCGTTCACGTCGCAGATCACCGCTCTCGTGGTCCTCGGCATGTACATGGGACAAGTCAGGGGTACTCTTGATTCCAAGGCCTCCTGCACTCTTGTGCAGGAATTGGCACAGATCCCCGGCAAACTGGAGCAGGTGCTCGCAACTTCCGAGATCTACGAGGAGATGGCGAAGCACCTGTCGAAGGCACAGGATTTTCTCTATCTCGGCCGCGGTGTCCACTTCCCTATCGCGCTCGAAGGCGCGTTGAAGCTCAAAGAGATCTCATATATTCACGCCGAAGGTTATCCGGCGGGCGAGATGAAGCACGGGCCGAACGCCCTCATCGATGAGAATCTGCCGGTTGTCGTGCTCGCAACCAGGGATCCGCTCTCGGAAGAGAGCCAGGTCCATTACGAAAAGACGCTGTCGAACATCCAGGAGGTGAAGGCACGCAGTGGCGTCGTTGTGGCCATCGCCTGCGAGGGCGATGAAGAAGTTGCCAAAATGGCGGATTACCTCATCACCATCCCGGTCACGCGCGAACTCCTGCTGCCATTGCTCGAAATGATCCCGATGCAGTTGCTCGCCTATCACATTGCCGTGCGTCGCGGCTGTGATGTCGACCAACCGAGAAATCTCGCCAAGAGCGTAACCGTCGAGTAACGTCGCAAGTGTTGAGGATCTCTCACGTACCAGGTACGTCGTGATCCTCAACCACATCCTGACCGTTTCGACTCGAGGCAAAGGCCTTTACCCATTCACAAAGGCCGCCGCCGATTGGGCCTCCAAAACAGGAGCGAGAAGTGGCCTGTTCACAGCCTTCGTCCAACACACGTCCTGTTCTCTTGTGATACAGGAGAACGCGGATCCCGATGTGACGCTCGACATGCGCGATTTCTTCGAGCATCTCGTTCCCGAAGACGCAATCGACTTTCGTCACATGGCGGAAGGACCGGACGACATGACCTCGCACATTCGCTCTGCGCTGACTCAAACCAGTCTCACCGTTCCGTTCGTGTCAGGCCGCCTGTCGCTCGGTACCTGGCAGGGCCTCTACGTATTCGAGCACCGCTCCGTTCCGCACGAGCGGCACATCGTTCTGCACCTGATGGGCGAGTAACTCGCGCGTTTCGCGAGTCTCAGAAAACAGGGAAATGCCGGATCTGGAGTTCACCGGGCACAGAGCACGCGGTGCGGCTTTCGTCGAAGAGCAAAAATACGTGATAGAGATCCTCGCCCGGTACATTCAGGTTGGCTTCCCATCCCGTCTTGACGTTCTGCGCATTGGGGTACCGGGCGGCGACGTCTGGCCGTACCTTCTCTAAATCCGCATACCGGCAGAATCTTGCCCGAGTTGGACACGAACGCCACGCGCCTGGGAACTTCGCCGGCAACTTGGCTCATCGCCCAGCCCCCGATCAAGACACCAACCAATCCGGAACGGCGGCCCTCATCCCAATGCCCGACACACGTCGGCTGCAGTTGATACCCTTCAATCCGCAGAGGCGAGCTAATCGGCTGAAGCCGTGCGAAGTATGTGATCAGTCCGGCCGGACCCCAGTGGTGCTCGCGCATATAGGGGAAGTATTTCTTCAGCGCGCCCGGTTCGAAGGAGATGTGACCCAATGCCGGATCCTCGAAACGCCCCTCGACCATGGCGTTCCAGGCGATCTCCTGCCCGTATTGACGAGCTTCGGCAAAGGAGCCCATCTCAAACCAGCGGCCACCGCCGGCGATCATCAGGATGAGCAGCGTCCCTTGCGCAATGGGCAGCCGCCACGGTCGATTCCAATCCACCGACACGGCGATGAGGGCGGCGAGCGACACCCAGAAGACCAGGGCCGGCGTTTCGTACCGAATGGCCGTTGCTCCCTGGAGACCACCGAGTTGCAAACGTCCGAGAGCAGTCATGCCGGCTGTGCCCAAGCCGAACAGCAGATTCCCAACGAGCGCAATCTGAAGTGGCGAGAAAGTCAGCGGCTTCCTGATGCAATTCAATGCGCAGACGAGCGTTGCTCCGATGATCAACCCGGTCAGCGACTCCGAGACTGACGGCCAGGCCGATCCGTTCGGAAGTTGCGCATCCCAGCTCCTCCCGAGATACGTAACGATGAAGTGAAACAGTCTCGTTGGGTGCTGAAGGGCATCCATCATGGGCTTCGACCCAGGGGGAGATCGATAGCCGATGCCGTAAGCCGCAATCGCAAAGCTGGCGGTAACGGAGATGATGGCCTTATCGCGCTTGGGGAGCCGCAGAGCAAACGCAAGAAAGAGCAGGACGGGCCAGGTGACCAGGCCATGAGCCTCCGTGATCTCGGCAATGAATGCCCAGCCCACCGCAAGGAGAAGGAAGCCGAGTGACTTGCTTCCGTCTACGTTCTCCACTCGGCGTGCATGGTAGAGAACCGCAAAACAACAGGCCGTAGCAGCCAGACTGGTCAGAATGAAAACCGTCTGGAACGCCCAGATGAAATTCTCCATCTGGATGGGAGAAAACAAACAGTACGTGCAGAATCCAGCAAGAGTAAGAAATGTTGTCCGGGGCAACGATCCCAAGCGGCGAAACACGAGCAGGAAGAGAACAAGATGAAAAAGCTGGAGCGCGATGATCTCGGTGTAGAGGCTCACGTTTCGCCCGCCGAACCAGTAGAGATCGGCAAACCCGAACATTCGTCCTGTCACCATGCGGTGTTCGTTGTGCTGGGCCCAGAAATCGCGAACCCTGGGATGTCCGTGGCTCTCCATGAGCGTATGGATCAGATTCCAGTGATCCCAAAACAACACCGGGCTGTATGTATGGACGACGATGAAGAGTGTCGTCGCCACAGCGATGGCCCCAAGCGCGACGACAGCAACTGCGAGGACTTCTGGCACAAGCACGGTTGCGGATCGGGACCGTAAAGTAGATGAGCGCGTGAGAGCGGGCAATCGGTTAGTATACGGCGCTGGAGCCGGCAGTCCGCTCGCTCGCAGGCGATCCTGCTGGGTCTGAAAGTGTGTGCGACCCTTGGACCGTGACGAGGTTAGGAATTGTAGGAACGGGCAAGATTGCGTCTGCCATTGTGAGAGGACTGATGGCGGCTCCTTCCTTTGCAGGATCGATCCGGCTGTCGCCGAGAAACGCCGAAATTGGCGGCCAACTCACAGCAGAATTCCCCGGCGTCGTCATCGGGCTTTCGAACCAGGATGTACTCGAGAACAGTGACCTCGTTTTTCTCACTCTCCGGCCGCAAACAGCGGAAACTATCATCTCTGAATTGTCATTCCGGCCCGACCATCGCATCGTGAGCGCGGTCGCAGCACTGTCCCGCGAGCGCCTGCTCTCGCTTGTCGCTCCTGCGCGAGTCGTTGTGAAATCGATCCCACTGCCGACGGTTGCAGAGAGGCGCGGCGTGACCGTGCTCTACCCAAGCGAGGCGGATGTGAACATACTGTTCGACCAGCTTGGATCGGCTCTCCCGGTCGCGGATGAATCGCAGTTCAGCGCGATGAGTACCGCGACGTCAGTTGTAGCTTCCTTCGCAGCGCTTGCGCAAACAACAGCTTCGTGGCTTCGCGCCCATGGCCTTGAGGGCCAGGCAGCCCGGGATTACGTGAACGCTTTGCTCGCGGGCATCGTCCATGCCGCCGATCATTCGGCAGAATCTTTTGCTGACATTGCGGAGAGCCATGCTACCAAAGGCGGCTTGAATGAGCAACTTCGTGAATTCCTGGAGCGCGAAGGCCTGTTCACTGCCATTACAGATGGACTCGACCGTGTCATGGCCCGCGTGACCGGCGATAGCCCCACCCGGTACGGAGGGCGGGAGGACTGAGCCGGAAGGGTCCAACTGAGCGTAAGTGATTCTCGGGTGCGCTGGCTAGCTGGTTGGCCCCTGCGACGGGAATGTATCCGTAAGGGTATAGTTCAGAACATCAGCGGACCACAAACGACAGCAATTATTCTCGGTTTACAAAATGTAGCGTGGAGTCAACTTACAACCTGGGAAACAGCTTTACGTTGAGTTGAATTGAGGGTACAGATGTAAAGCATGTGAATCCGATTTACTCCGCCTTATACCTGATGCTTCGGCTATGCAGAAGCGTTCTTCTCGTCTTACTGCGGGCAGCAGCACGCGTAAACTATCTGCTCGTTCCAACTCATGGGACGACCCTCGCGTGTGAAATCAAATATATTCCAGAGCGGTTCCAATGTTCCGACGTAACGCGGGTCCTGATTCAACGATTGTTGTGGATCCGGAAACCTGATCTGTCAGCGCTATGGTCGACACACAACGGGTCACGTTTTCCGTTACCCGTCGCTCTCCGGAGCAGCGCGCTCAGATGCCGGGGGTGATCAGTTTTGCTGCATCGCGGCGGGCGATCGCGGCAATGCCACCTCAAATGATGATCCGCGTTCCGGTGTGCTGGTCACTCGCACAGCCGAGCGGTGTCGCTCAGCAATCCCGCTCGCCAGCGCAAGCCCAAGCCCGAATCCGTTGTTCCCACCCTCACGCGCCCCCGACCCCCGATAAAACCGCTGGAAAACGAACGGCAATTCAGCACGAGGAATTCCGATGCCCTGGTCTTGTACCCGCAAATACACCTCGTCTCCCCGGAGTTCCGTCGTCAGATCGACCGATCCACCCTCATGCGAATACTTGATGGCGTTGTCACCGAGAATCAACACCAGGCGGCGGATCGCGGCTCCATTGCCCCACACCGTTCGGCCCCTCTCATCACCGGCAACGCGCAACTGAATTCCGCGAGAGACCGCCGCCGGGCTTAACATTGCTGCCGCATCCTGTAGTACTTCATCGATTGCAACAGGCCCCATTGGCAGGTCGAGATTATTCGCGTCACATCGCGCAAGAAACAAAAGATCTTCGATCAGGGCCGTCATCCGTTCTGACTCACTCGCGATTGCCTTCAATGCGGAGCGATACGCCTCTTCAGTGCGCGAACGCCGGCCCGCGATCTCGGCCGTACTACGGATCACCGCGAGCGGGGTCCGCAACTCGTGGGAGGCATCAGCCGTAAAGCGCGAAAGTCTCGCAAACGCATCCTCCAAACGAGCCAGCATTTCGTTCCAGGTTCGCGAGAGTCGCTCGAGTTCGTCGCCGGTTTTGGGGACTGCTAAGCGTTGCGACAGATCCTCGATCCCGATCGTTTTCGCGGCACTCGTAATTTCGTCCACCGGTTTCAGGGCACGCCGGCTGAGCCAGATGCCCCCTAAGCACGAAATGAATACGACGGCCGGTATTAACCCGATCATCAGCCAGAGAAGCCGGCTCAGTGTCGAATCCACCCTCGCCAGCGAGATGGCAAACACCACGTTGAACTGAATATCTTCCACGGTGATTCGGCTTTGAAGGTACCGGTAGTCTTCACCTCGCCAGGTGAGCAGATCGAGCGAACCATCCTGGTGGTTACGAGTCCTCGCCCACGGAAAGTCGCGGATATCTGAGTAGATCGGCTCGCCATCGAGCGTGCGGGCTTCCATTCCCGTGCCGTCAGGTAGAGCCTGGGCAAACTCCGCCAGTTCGTCGTGCAAGTTTACTCGCGCATCTTTGATCTGCTCCCGCACGAACTGCGCGAGGCGTCCGTGCTCAGCCTGCAAGCTCCGGTCGACTTCCCTATGCAGGCTATGCCATGTGGAAATCCAGATTGCCGCCGCAAATAGAATAAGTCCGACGGCCAGAGCAGACGCATACCAAAGCGCCAGACGCGTGCGGATCGAATGCATCGATCTCAGCCCTCAGGCGTCCGCAAACAGTAGCCCACACCGCGCACGGTGTGAATCAGCTTTGCCTCAAGCCCAACTTCCACCTTCTGCCGCAGGAGCTTGATGAAGGCCTCAAGGGTGTTCTCTTCCACGTCGGAATCAAAACCCCAGACGCGTTCGAGAATCGTACAACGGCTTAAAGGGCGTCCGGCGTTGCGCATCAGCAATTCAAGGAGGCTATATTCGCGAGGCGTCAATCCAATCGGACGACCGGCACGCCGAACATCCCGGGTCGCTGTGTCCATCTGAAGATCGCCCACCTTCAAGAGAACGGAGGTTGGAATCGGCCCGCGTCTGCTCACTGCACGCAATCTTGCAAGGAGCACTTCGAACGCGAAGGGCTTCGTTAAATAATCGTCGGCACCCCCATCCAGTCCCTTCACCATGTCCGGAACACTGTCACGCGCGGTCAGCATCAGGATTGGCGTCTTATTTCCATCTGCCCGAAGCCGCTTTGCTACGGCGAAGCCATCCATTCGCGGCAGCGTCACGTCGAGGATAATCACATCGAATCCGGGATGCGACGCGGTCGTTAGCCCGCTAACACCATCACGGGCACAAATCACTCGATGACCCTCTTCTTCCAGTCCGTCCCGCAATAACGCAGACAGCCGGTCGTCATCTTCGATGAGCACGATGTGCATCAGGACTTTTGTTTCATCCTAGCGAAAGTCACCGGCCTGTGGATGTTCAGGGATTCTTCAGTGAATCGAGGCCGGCTTGGCTCTGCGTTAGCCAATAGATAAAATCTGTTTCAAGAGACGAAGGCATCCGTCTTCCCAGAGAGGAGCGTCATGAAGCGTTCATGTGTTTGGGGAGGAGTGTTACTGATCGGCGACGGCGTGGCGGGCCTGATCTGGCCTGGTCGTTATCTGCGCTTCCTGGAAGCCGGTCCACCCGTCGTGCGTAATACGCTGGAGGCTTTTGCCGAACGCCCTGCACTTACCAGGGCCGCTTGCGTCGCGGAAGTCGGCGTCGGCATCTGGATGATCGCCAGAGGCCTGTAACTTCGGGAACTTCTCGGTCCGGCAGTGACGGGTGCAGGCTTCTCCACTCGGGATAGCGCACGGGGAAGCTAAAGGTAGGAGCACAACTGCGGTGCACTGCCCCAGGTCCCCTGTAACACGCGGGTCAAGAATCCGCGACGGGCGCTGTCTCTGTCCCTAGCTTTAACGGATTCGGAGTATCCTCGGGGGATGCATAGCAAGTCTCGCCAATGTGCCGAGATACCTTCGCCTTTTCTTTTGGGTCCAGGGTGTCGCGTCGCGGGAGTGCTGCTCTCATTAGGGTTGTGCTCCGCGGGTCAAATAAATCCGACCGCTGGCCTCGCCCCATTGAGTTTCAAGGTTCCGCCCGGAGCATCATCGGCCGTGTCGTTCCATACCGCTGCAGACGCTCAGTGCCTGATCAGAGCCCAGAAGTCCAAAGCATCCGGCGAAGCTCTATCGGTGTTCGCGGACGACAGCGGAACCGCGACCTTCTATGTCGAAGCGTCTTCGCGAGCGGGCGACACCGTGAAGCTCGCCGCCTCATGTTCTTCTGAACCGACTGCAGACGCTCGAGATAGAGGCGGTAGCAGGTACGAAGCCGACCTCGCATCCATCAGCCGTTCAGGCTAGGAGCGGTCAGCACGTTCGACCCGCACTAAGCGGAAATCCAATGGCTCTTTCCAATCAGGAGCTGATGGACCGAGGTTATCCGGTCCGTCCCGATCCCGAGAAGTCACCGGACGCCTACGCAGCTTGGCTGAGGGCGGTTACTAAACCCGCCACCCATGTCACACCGAAGCTGGTGAAGATGCCGAGCCGCTACCACGGACCGTTGAAAATCGAAAACGGGCCGGCGGGATCTTCAAACTGGAGCGGGTACGCGCTCGTCGGAACGTCAAGTCCGTTCGATTTCATTTCGGGGAATTGGAACGTACCTGTTACGTACGGAAGCGAATTTGGAACGACTGTTTACTCCGCCTTGTGGATTGGGCTGGATGGGAATGGGTCCAATAACGTGGTCCAGGATGGAACCGGCCAGGACGTTTTCTCGTTTGTTTCCGAAAGTACTATCTGGACCTTGCGTAGCTACTATGGCTGGAAGGAAATCTGCTGCCAGGAACCAGAAGTCCGGTTCTCGAACTTCACGGTCAATCCAGGCGACGAGATTGATTCCTACGTCTGGATGGGAGATTCGGCGGGCAACGTCAATGCCTATGGAAACGTCGCGTGGTTCTGGTTCGAAAATGTGACGACCGGTCACTATGCGTACGTTTCCACCCCTTTCGCGAGCGGCGCTTTTCTCGGCAACTCGGCGGAATGGATTATGGAACGGCCGACCGTCGGCAATAGCATGACCGATCTCGCAAACTACTCCGCTGCGGTACTTTGGAACCCATGGGCTCACCGGGCAGACAGTCGTTGGTACGGTTATTCCGGCGGCGACGAGGTCACTAGCGAGCAAATCACTATGTTCAATGCTTCCAGCCCGCTTTCGACCGTATCGCCGCTGAACAACGACCACATGCAGTTCGAGTGGCTCGCTTACCACTGATCGCGCTACTCTGCGCCTGTGTCGCCCGAGGCTCCGACTGGGCCGCCGAGGCAGCCCAGTCTTGTGTGATTGAGGGGAAAAGCGCTACTGCACCATCCGCCGTTGCCGCCGTAAGAAGGCTGGCGTGTCGTAATCATCCACGGGCGCCTGTTCTTCGGGCTCAGTCGCCGATGAAGTCTGCACAACGATCTCAGGCTCCTGCGAGGGTGCGGGCGGAACCTCGTGCTGTGCGGGTTCGGGCGACGTCGTGACCGTAAACGGAAAATGCGGGTTGCGGCGTTCAATCTCGGGCAAACTGTCGCGATGAAATCCGGTCGCGATCACCGTAACCTTGACGCTCGCCCCCATCTTCTCCTCGAGCACGACGCCGAAATTGATCTGTACGTCGTCGTTCTGGGTGGCCGTCCGGATCAGGGTGCAAGCTTCGTGGACTTCGTGGATACCGAGTTGGCTCGAAGCCGTAATGTTGATCAGAACGCCCCGCGCGCCATGCACTCCGCCTTCTTCCATGAGGGGGCTGTTAATCGCCTGCCGTGCCGCGTCGACAACGGCATTATCGCCAGTCGCAACCGCCGTGCCCATCATTGCGTAGCCCATGCCGGCCATGATGGTACGAATATCGGAGAAATCGCGATTGATTAATCCCGGCGTCGTGATGATATCGCCGATCCCCTGTACCGCCTGCCGCAACACATCATCGGCAAGCCGGAAGGAATCGAAGAAGCTCGTGCCTTTCGGCGCCAGCGACAAGAGTTTCTCGTTGGGGATGCTGATGACCGTATCGCAACTGCCTGCAAGTTCGGCAAGGCCGCGCTCGGCCTGCTTCATGCGACGAGGTCCCTCAAAAGCGAAGGGCTTGGTGACAACAGCCACGGTAAGAGCGCCAAGCTCCTTCGCCAAGGACGCCACAACCGGGGCAGCACCGGTACCAGTGCCTCCTCCCAGCCCCGCTGTGACAAAGACCATATCGGCGCCTTCCAGGATTTCTATGACGCTTTCCGTGTCTTCGAGCGCAGCTTGCCGCCCGACCGAGGGATCGGCGCCCGCACCGAGTCCACTCGTCAACTTCTTGCCGATAGCAATCCTGTTCGGCACGGGCGAAGCAGCCAGCGCCTGCTTGTCCGTATTCAAAATGTAGAACTCGATTCCCGCTAACCCTTCCTGGAGCATGCGAGCAACCGCGTTCGATCCTCCCCCGCCCACGCCGACCACTTTGATGCGGGTTCCCAATTGGGACTCGTCTTCGATCAGGTACTTCAGATCTTCTGTCATTGACTTCTTCCTGAGTATTTCGATTCAGCAGTTATCGCAGTACGAGTCCGGCAATCCCGGGCGAAGCGCGTTTCCACTCACGCTTCAGCCTGAGCCTTCCTGAGTACATCGCCAGTCCCGCGGGAACGGTCCAGGCCGGGTTGTCGAGTTCGGGCGGCCAGCCCTCAATCCCAACCGCCAGTCCAAGACGAGCCTGACAATTTAAAATTCGTTCCGCCATGTCGCACATGCCGGGCAGCATCGCGCCGCCACCAGTGAGAATGGCGCCTTCGAGCAGCGATTGCTCCATACCGACACGAAGAATCTCCGAATAGATTCGATCGAAGATCTCCTCAGCGCGCGCTTCCAGGATTTCATTCAACTGGATTCGCGGAGCCTCCCGAGGAGCGCGTCCTTCGTTCGACGGAATCTCGATCAAGCTTCGATCTGATTCCGTGCCCGTGATGGCACAACCATACTCCCGCTTCAGGTTTTCCGCATCTTCGTAGTTCACCTTCAACAACCACGAGACGTCGCGCGTCAAGATGATCTCCGGCAACGGTCAACGCCGTTGCCAGCAACAGCGCGTCGCCATCGTAAACGGCCAGGTGAGTTGTCTGCGCCCCGATGTCAATGACAGCCACTCCGCGAGCCCGGTCCTCCGGAAGAACGGCGGCGTACGCCGCTGCGGTCGCCTTCGAAGATCGATTCCTCCACCGCCAGATGCCCCTGGTGGACCGCGGCGATCAATCCGTCGTGGTCCTGCGAAGATGCCGTCACGACGTGCACGTTCGCCTCGAGCCGCGCACACGCCATGCCCTTCGGATTCCGGTAACCCGCCCGCCCGTCGAGCGTGAAGTCCTGCGGGCAGATCTGCAGAACCTGCCGGTCTTCTTCCAGCCGTACGCGCGCACCGAGTTCCACCGCGTACCGCAGATCGTCCGGCTCAACATCCCGCCGCCTTCCAAACTCATACAGACCGCGGCTGTTGACGCCGGCAACCGATCCGCCGAGCCCGATCACCGCCGACTCCGGCGACGCTTGCGCCCGCGATTCGGCTTCGTGCAGCGCAAATCGGATACTTTGCGTCAGTGCACCCTGATCGCTTAATCGGCCCCGGTTCCATGCCTGCGAAGGAGCTTCGCCATAACCCAGAAATCGTAACGACTCGTTCTCAATCGCGCAGATGACCACGCGCGTGTTGCTGCTGCCAAGATCAAGGCCAACAGCCAGCTTCGCCTTACTCGCCACGTCTGCCCTCTCCGCTTGCCGTAATCACGCCGTCCACTCGCAGGTCCAGCGTTGTCGCATCCGGCCGCTTCGCCCGGATCTCGCCATAATTCGCCAGAAAGTTCTGCATTCTCTCCGCGTAGTTTTCGTCACCCAGCATCAGCTTCACAACCGTTCCCTCAACGTGCTCCGAAACAATCAGGTTGTTCGGATCTGCCACGTCGACTTCCGAAACATCTTTCCCCAGCGGCCCGATTTCCTTCAACATCTCCAGCACGCGGCGAACGCGGGCACGCCGGTTCTCGATCGACTCGGTTTCGCTGATTCCCGTCAGCACCGGCAAGGTGAACTTCGCGGCCACCTTCGGGCGGAGAATGAAACCTTCGCTATCGATCAGAACGAACCGCGAGATGCCGCCCCTCGTCGCAGGCCGAAGATGAAGAAACGCCACAGGCACGCGCTCCTCAACGTGAACCTTCAACGTTTTCGGCCAAATTTTCGAGACCGATGCAGCCTGAATCCAGTCGATCGCCAATAATTGTTCACGGCGTTCCTGTATCGGCACGAGATATAGGCTGCGGCCAAAGTCCTCTTTAAAAACGTTACGGATTTGGGAAGCTGACGCATAATGTACTCCCTCCAAAATCAGGTTCGGGCTCTGCCCTGTGTATTCATCCCCATCGCCGACGCGGAAACCGCTCATCCTTGATGAGGAACTGTTCCGTGCTGTGCCACGCATAGAGCGTCGTGACCATCAGGAGAATTCCAGCTACCAGCCAGACGCGTAAAGCGCCCCCACCGTATGCTTCGAAGAATCCACTGCAGGCCTTCTTCAGCCATCAGGCGGCGGCCTCCGCGCGTAACCGTGAAAGAATCTTCTCCGCTGCCGACGAGACATTGCCGGCGCCGAGCGTAATGATGAGGTCACCTCGCCCTGCAGCCTTGGCGATCGCTTCCATGCTCTCGTCCATGCTCGGGAGGTAATGCGCCGACCGGTGGCCGTACGCCTGCAGCTTTTCGAGCAAGACCTTCGCACTCACGCCGGCGATGGCCTGCTCCGAAGCCGCGTAGATGTCGAGCAGATACACTTCGTCCGCTTGATGAAAAGCTGTCCCGAACTCCTCGAGAAGGTGTTTCGTTCGCGAGAAACGGTGCGGCTGGAACAGCACCAGTATGCGTCGAAACGGTCCGAATCTGGCCGCGGCCAGCGTTGCTTTCACCTCGGTCGGATGGTGGCCATAATCATCCACCACCGTGACTCCGCCCTCGCAGCCCCGCACCGAAAGCGTCGATCCACTCCGGAGAACGCCTCCAGTCCCTGCCGCAGGTGCTGCGTCGAGACCTCCAGTTCCAACCCGACTCCAAGCGCCGCCGTCGCATTCAGTACGTTGTGCAGACCCGGAACATTCAGACGGAATTGGCCCAGTTCAGCGCCCGCCCTCCGTACTTTGAAGTCACTGCCATTCGCCGCCAGCCTGACATCCTGAATCTCAAGGTCCACCTGCGGCGAACGTCCGTAGGTGATCGTCCGGCGTCGAATGCTCGGGAAGATCGCCTGGATGTTGGCATCCTCCATGCAAAGGACAGCCGCACCATAGAACGGCACTTTGTTCACGAAGTCGGCGAATGCTGCTTGAATCTCTTCGAGCGATGAGTAATGGTCCAGATGCTCGCGATCGATGTTCGTCACCACCGCGATAATGGGAGCCAGCTTCAGGAATGAGCCATCGCTTTCGTCCGACTCCACAACGAGCAGCGAACTTTTTCCCACACGCGCATTCGAGCCATGCAGTCCGGCCACTCGACCGCCCACGACGACGGTAGGATCCAGGTTGGCCGCGTTCAGAATGGAAGCCACCATAGACGTCGTTGTCGTCTTTCCATGACTGCCTGCGATCGCGATTCCGAACTTCAGACGCATCAACTCCGCCAGCAGTTCACCGCGCGGGATCACGGGAATCTGTAGCCGCCGTGCTTCTAGAATTTCCGGATTGTTCGATTCAAGAGCCGACGTGACAACGACTGCCTTCGCGCCCGTGACATTCTGGCCCTCGTGTCCGACGTAGATCTCTGGCGCCCAGCGCGCCCAACCGATCCGTGATCGGACTCGAGTTTCAAATCCGACCCGGACACCTCGTAACCGAGCGTGAGCAGAACTTCGGCGATTCCGCTCATCCCGATTCCCCCAATTCCGACAAAGTGTACGTGCTGGGGCTTAAAAAACATTACACAAAGGTATTGTTTCGGCTTTGAGAATCCGTGTCAATCGACGAAAACAAAGTTTTGTACTTCCGTCCGAGATTTCGTTTCGTTGTTCAGTCCTGATCAATCGGTACTCCGCCGAACTGCTGATTCCAGAATATCGGCTGCGCGCGAGGCCGCATCCGGCTTTGCGAACTTTTTCGCCTCCGTTCTCATTCGCTCCACCGCCAGCGGGATCCTGCCGCAGACGCTCGACCTCTTCGAACAGCCGTTGTCCGGTAAGTTCGGCATCAAGAACCATGACTGCCGCTCCCGCCTGAACGAACGCCTCGGCATTACGCCGTTGATGATCGTCAGCCGCAAAGGGCAGCGGGACCAGCACGGAAGCCATCCCTCCCGCCGCAATCTCATTCACGCTTCCCGCTCCCGCCCGCGCCACCACCAGGTCGGCTTCGGCAAACGCCGATGGCATATCTGGAATGAAAGGAACAACTTCGCCCTCTAGCTCGCTTTTCCCGAAACTCTTCTTGAAGTGCCTGATGCTCTCGCGGACCGGATTGATGAATGATCCGGATTGCGGTCGCGTACCTCCCGAAACAGACTCCAGCTTTCTCGCGATGCACGGTTCAGCGTGCGAGCTCCCAAACTGCCGCCCGTAATCAAAATGGTAAACCGTTCGTGCGTCTTGGGTTCAATCCGAAAAAATTCCGATCGTACCGGCAAACCCACGACCTCCGATCGTGATGTGCCAAACCAATTTCGCGTTGACTCGAACCCAAGCAGGGCGCGATACACAAATCGCCTCACCATGCGATTCGCCAGCCCGGGCGTTGCGTTCGGCTCTAAGATCACGAGCGGAATGCGTCGCAGAATGGCCGCCAACATGACCGGTCCCGCTACATAGCCGCCGGTGCTGAAAACCGCTTGCGGCCGAAAGTTCCCGAGTATCCGCCACGCATCCAGAACACCCGCGGGGATCCGGAACGCGCTTCGGATCCGAGTCGCGAAGTCAACTCGATTCAACGCGCCGGTTCGAACGAAGCGCATCTCGAACCCGGCTTCCGGCACCAGCCGCGCTTCCATCTTCTCCCGGCTGCCGATAAACAAGACCGAGTGCCCACGCTCGCGCAATTCGCGCCCCACGGCGAGCGCCGGGAAAACGTGCCCTCCTGTTCCTCCACCGGTCAGAACGAACGAATACGCCATCAATTCACGCGGTATGTTCGTTCACGCTCAAAAGCATGCCCATCAGGAGAAGCGTGCTGAGAAGAGAACTTCCTCCGTAGCTGACGAAGGGCAGCGGAATGCCCTTGTTAGGCACCAGGTCGAGCACAACGCTCATGTTGATGAGCGCCTGGACCACGACACACACCGTAACACTCAGAGCCAGGTAGCGGCCGAAGTTGTCCGTGGCAAGAAAGTAGGTCCGCAAACCACGCCAAAGCACGATGACAAACCCGGCCAGCAACACGAACGTCCCTAGGAATCCGGTCTCCTCGCCGACGATCCCGTAGATGAAATCGGTTTGCGCTTCGGGCAGATACAGCATCTTCTGTTTGCTCTGCATCAGCCCGACACCCGTGAATCCACCTGCACCAACCGCGATCTTGGCTTGGCGCTGCTGATATCCGGGATCGCTCGTCGATGCTGTTTTGTGCGCATACCGGAGAATCCGGCCGCTCGGATCGATGCGCGCGAGCATCGTGTGATCTTTATCAAGAAAGTCGATCGCTCGCGCCAGCCGGTATGGCTTCATGACCACAAAGCCCAGTCCCAGAACGAGACCTAGAACGGCGCAAACAGCAAGGTACCGATACGCCACGCCCGCCACAAAGATCACCGCCACGGTCGTCGCGACGAGAACCACAGCAGTTCCCAAATCCGCAACCGCTACCGCCAAAGCAATAAAGGAGATCGAAACAGCCAGCGGCCCCAGCGTATGGCGGCTGTTCACAGCGCCCACGCGCCGGCACAGGAAGAACGCGAGAAAGAGCGACAGCGCGGGTTTCGCCAACTCCGACGGCTGCATGGAGAATGGGCCGGCCTTTAACCACCGGTGGCTTGATGAATCCGTGATGTAGACCGCCAGCAGACAGCAGGAGCACGATGCCGAGCCCCGCAAAAGCTACGCGCGGATTGTTCCATTGCCGGTAATCGCGCTTCATACAGTAGAGAAGCGCCAACACGGAGAAGATGGCCCACCCGAGTTGCCGTAAGAAGAAGTACGTTCCCGATACGTGAAACTTAAGTTCGGCCACAATCGCCGACGCGCTGTAGACCATCACCAGGCCGAAACAGACCAGGCCCATGACGGTCAGAAAAGAGCAGCCAATCTGTTTTGAGACGCTGTGCCACTTGAGTTAAAACAATTCTGCCACTAAATGTTTGAAGGCGGTTCCCCGCTCTTCGAAGTTCTGAAACTGATCGAAACTTGCGCAGGCTGGCGCCAACAGCACAGTGTCGCCCTTCGCCGCATGCCCGCGCGCATACTCGACGGCCGCGGCCAAAGTACCGCACCGGATCAGTTTGGCCGCGCCCGCCAGTTCACGTTCGATGATCGGGGCCGCTGCATGAGGGTAAGGCGGTTCCGCCCCGATCAGGAGCACTCCCTTTGCCTTTCTGCATCAGCGGGCTCTCGCAACGGCGTATAGTCGCTTCCCTTGTCCTTGCCGCCAAGAATGATCCACAGATTCCCATTGAACGCTTCAACCGCCTTCAGCGTCGCGTCAACGTTCGTCGCCTTGGAATCGTTGAAATACTCTACCCCATCGAGCGAGCGCACGAACTCGAGCCGGTGCTCGACGCCCGGAAACGATCGAACCGCAGCCGGAATTCTGTGCGGATCCGCTCCCGCCAGCAGTGCAAGCAGCGTCGGCTGCAAGCACGTTTTCGACATTATGAATGCCCGCGAAGCTGGATGTCAGAACGCTGCAATACCGGCGAGCCCGTTCCAAACCAGCTCTTCGCCCACTAGACTCATACCAGGACTGACGGGCTGAGTCGCGCTGAACCAATGCACCTTCGATTTGGCCTTCTCGGCGAAAGACCGGCAAACAGGATCGTCAAAATTCAACACTGCCGCGCCGTCCGGTGCCTGCGTATCGAACAAACGTCGTTTTGCCGCGGCATATCCTTCGAATGTATGATGCCGGTCCAGATGATCCGGTGTGACGTTCAGGCAGGCGCCCAGCTTCGCCTGAAATTGGAATGCCGTCTCGAGCTGGAAGCTCGACAACTCCAGAACATTCCACTGATCTTCTCTCGAGGAAGCTATCAAGGAAGTGACCGCCGTTCCGATATTCCCGCCGACCTGGCACGGAATTCCGCACTCCCTGAGCAAATGACCCGGTGAGCGCTGTTGTGGTCGTCTTTCCATTCGAGCCGGTGATGCCGATCACCGGTCCTCGCAGGAAGTAAGAAGCCAGTTCTACTTCCCCGATCACCGGAACGCCTTCCATCCGGGCTTCGTTCAACATCGGCAAGATCCGTCGGTACGGCCGGGGACAACACAATCAGGTCGGCATTGCCGAGAAGTTCCGGCTTCTGCGCGACCACGGGAATGTCTCAATCCCGGGAATCGGCTGCGGGTCCGCGTCCATCGCCGATCACGTGCGCGCCTTCTTTCATGAGAAGCTCGATGGCCGCAATTCCGGAGCGCTTCGTCCCGATCACCACGACGTGCTTGCCTTGAAATTCCACTAGCCGGCCGTTACCTCAGCTTCAACGTTGTCAACGCGAAAAGCGCCATCACCAGTCCGGCAATCCAGAACCGGACCACCACCTTCGATTCAGGCCATCCAAGCGCCTCGAAATGATGATGAATGGGCGCCATCTTGAAAATTCGCTTTCCGTTCCGAAGCCGGTAGCTGCCCACCTGAAGAATCACGGATAAGGCCTCAATCACGAAGATTCCACCGATGAAGATCAGCAGAACTTCCTGCTTGATTAGCACAGCTAAGATCCCTAATCCGCCTCCCAGAGAAAGCGAGCCCACGTCTCCCATGAACACCTGCGCAGGATGCGAGTTGTAGAAGAGAAATCCCAGGCTGGCTCCGAACATACAAGCCGAGAAGATCGTCAGCTCTTGCGAGCGGGGCAAGTGCGCCAGATCCAGGTAGTCAGCAGAATAGGCATTGCTCGTGACGTAGGTCAGAATTGTCATGGCGCCCGGTCGCAATGATCATCAATCCGATCGCAAGGCCGTCCAGTCCGTCCGTCAGATTCACGGCATTCGACGAGCCCACCATGACGAAAACAATAAAGAGGTAAAACGGAATGAAAGCGAGCGGATACGTCCAGAAGTTTCGGCTTGAACGAGTTGATCAGCAAATCGGGCTTGAGCTGCTTGAAGAACGGAACGTTGATCACCGTTGAATACGCCTGGTTCGCGTGCAGGAGCAACAAGCAGGAAGCCAACCAGCATGGCGCAAGCCACCTGCGCCCAGAATTTCTGACGCGCCGTTAAGCCGAGATTGCGCTTCTTCGCCACCTTGGCGTAATCGTCAACAAAACCGATGGCTCCGAACGCGACCAGCCCCAGCATGGCGATCCAGACATACTGATTCCGCAGATCGGCCCAAAGAAGCGTCGGCACGACGATGGAGGTCACAATCAGCAGGCCTCCCATGGTGGGCGTGCCGGCTTTCTTCTTGTGCGACTTGCGGCCCTTCTTCGCGGATATGCTGCCCAAAGCTGAGGTCCTGCAGCTTTCTGAATCATCCACGGACCCAAGAGCCAGCGCCAAACCGAGCGCCGTCAGGCTAGCCAGCGCCGTTCGAGTCGTGATGTATCCGAATACCCGAAACGCGGGTATGTACTCGTGCAGGACCTGATAGAGCAGCCAATACAGCATGAATTCGAGAAGCGGACGAGGTCCTTGACGAACCTACGAGGAAGAAGTTTTCGCGTCCCCGTTTGAACCACGTTTTGCATATCCGAACGATCGCAGTACACGGCGAGCAACTTCACGATCGTCGAAGGGAATGGGACCGTCTTTCAGGATCTGGTACGTTTCGTGTCCCTTGCCCGCTAGGATCACGATATCACCGGGTTCCGCCGCTTCGATTGCTTTCCGGATGGCGCGCTCGCGATCGGGCTCGGCTGCATGCGGCGTATCGCTTCGGCTCAGTCCCACCATGGCATCGTTCATGATCGCGAGCGGATCTTCGCTGCGCGGATTGTCCGACGTCAGCACGACGTAATCGCTCAATTCTGCGCCGCTGCCATTCCCATCAGCGGCCGTTTGGACCGGTCTCGATCACCGCCGCAACCGAACAAAGTAATGATGCGCTTCGGCCTCAGTCCGCGCGCCACGGAAAGGTGTTGCGGAGAGCATCATCCGTATGCGCGTAATCTACTACCACCAGAAACGGCTGTCCTTCTTCCACTCTCTCGAAACGGCCGTTGACGTTTCGCAGGTTCTTTCAGATCCAATCATGATGTCTTCTTCGCTGATGCCTGAGCGTCAGGCCAACGCCCGCGGCAAGCAGAATGTTCGAGACGTTGATGTGTCCCACAAGCGCGGATTCCACCGCGAACAGCTCCTGTCTCCCGCCTGAATCGTCGAACTGCAATCCCTCAAACGACGACTGCACGTCTTTGGGTCTCACCCAGACGTCGTCGGTGCCCCACAGCCGGCGGGGCTTGGCGGTGCCGTACCAATAAACCTGAGTTTCGCGCGCAATCTGAAGCCGCGCCGGAAGCTTCGTCGTCCGTATTCAAAACGGCGAACCGGGGCGGAGGGCCGCTGCGCGGCAGAAACAGCAATTGCTTGGCGTCGAAGTACGCCTCCATCGTCCCGTGATAATCGAGATGGTCGCGCGTGAAATTGGTGAATCCTGCCGTGTGCACGGCAACACCGTGGAACCGCCCAAGATCGAGGGCATGGGACGAAGCTTCGAGCGTGAAATGCGTACCGCCGGCCCCTTCCAGTTCGCTCATCATCCGGAACAGGTCGAGCGATTCCGGCGTCGTGTTCACCGCCGGCAACACTCGGCCTGCCAGATGATATTCCACCGTGCCCACCAGCCCGGTGATGGCCCCCGAAGCGCGCAGGATGGAGTCGATCAAAAGCGTGCTGGTCGTCTTGCCGTTCGTGCCCGTTACGGCAGTCACTCGCAGCCGTTCGTCCGGGCTGCTCGAAAAAATTTTTCGCCGCCGTCGCAAGTGCCTGGCGTCCGTGCGAAACGCTGCAACCACGGAATCTCGCAGTGACCGCCGGAGCCGGCCTCTCGCTGACGACCGCGATTGCTCCGCGCTCGCCGGCAGCCTTTGCAAATTGCGTTCCGTCCGCTTTCGCTCCCGGAAAAGCAAAAAACAGAAATCCCGGCTCTACCTTGCGGCTGTCGTACGCAAGCCCTGTCACTTCGGCGGAGTGACAATGCAGCTGGAAGAGGTTGGAGGAGAGGAACACGGTCGAGAACCTGTTCCAGTTTCACCTGGCAAACCTTACGGCGACATGAGCGCCGGGCTGCAACAGAGCGCCCGCCGCGGGATTCTGAGCCCGCGCCAAGCCTTCACCGTACAGATCGACGTCCAGTCCGGTTGCTGCAGCTTCCTGCGCGACGTCGCGCACAGTCTTGCCAACGAAATCCGGCACCTTCGGAGCGTTCGAATCAACTTCCGCCACCACCACTTTGCCGTTTACACGGGTCGTCGCCGGCCGGCTTCCTTCAGCTCTTCTTCCGTGAATGGTGTCGCCAGTTCCGCCGTATCCATTTCGACAGCTTTATCCGCGGAACCCTTCTTCGTCTTGGCCACCAGCGATGCGCCGCCTTCTCTTCCATTTCCTCGATCTCTTCCGGCACGTCGCGCGGAATGCTCTCGTGTCGAAGGGCGGTTCCAATTGCAGCCTCGAACACCGGACCGGCTGCCGCGCCGCCGAATCCCGCAATACCCGTCGTACCCGAGATCGTCACGATGATCACGACACGCGGATTCGTATAGGGAGCAAAGCCAAGGAACGAGGCGTTGTACTCTGTGCGTGTAAACGTGATGCGCGTAGTCGTAGATCTGCGCCGTCCCGGTCTTCCCGGCGAACGTATAGCCCGGAACATGCAGTGCGCTGCGCAGTGCCGCCCGGCATCGTGACCTTGTGCATCATGTTCCGCATCGTCACGACCGTTTCGGGCCGCAAGCACCTGAACGGGCGGCAGGCAACTGCGTCTTCTCCACTTTGCTTCCCGGCGTCTGTTTCCACGCCACGATGTGCGGATGAATCAGGTATCCGCCATTCGCAATCACGGCTCCCAGTTGCGCAAGTTGAATTGAGGTCACGCTGATCTCATGCCCCATCGGCACGGATCCGATCGATGTCGGCTGCCACCGCTTCAGACGGTCCGCAGCATGCCCGGCGCTTCCGCCGGCAGCTCGATACCGGTACGGCGGCCGAAGCCGAAGCGCCGGATGTACTCATACAGATTCTTGTTGCCCACCTGCATGCCGATCCGAATCGCTCCTATGTTGCTCGATTTCGCAAGCACATCTTCGACCGGGAGCGCGGGATACGGGTGTGAATCGTGAATCACGCGGCTGAAGAGCGTCATCACGCCGTTTCCACAGTTGATGATCGTGCTCGGCTGCAGGTTGGTGGTCTCCATCGCGGCCGAAATCGTCACGACCTTAAAGACCGAGCCAGGCTCAAACGGCGCGACAACCGCAAGATTCTCGCGCCCATGCGGTTTCTCGCCCGCATGGAGCCGTTCGTTCAAATCGAAAGTAGGATAGTTTGCCAGTGCGCGAATTTCGCCCGTATACGGGTCCATCGCCACCAGGCTTCCATGGTCCGCGTGATTCGTGATCACGGACGTTTTCAATGCGTCCTCAGCCACGTGCTGCAGTTCGCTATCGATCGAGAGGCCGATGTTCTTGCCCGGAACCGGAGTCCTGCGTCACGTCCTCCGCATAAGCGCGCTGTTTCACGTCAACCTGCAAATGCGCCAATCCCGGTGTGCCGGCCAGTTCCTTATCAAGCTTCAGTTCAACGCCGCTCGCGCCTTTTCCTTCAGCATTCACATTCCCGATCACGTGCGCCGCGAGCTGCCCGTTCGGATAACTACGCAGACTACCCTGGCGGATCTCCACCCAGTCCAGCTTCATCGCCTGGATCGCATCTGCTTTTTCGTCCGTGACGCGCGGATCCACCACGAAGTAACCACGATGATTTCTCGATGACGCAGCCGCATCCAGATCCGTTCTCGAGCTTGCTTGCGTCGAGATCGAGAACACGCGCCAGTAGTGCCGCCGCAATCCCGCGGTCTGGAATCCGCTTCGGATTTACAACAACAAACTTCGATGCCGAACTAAGTGCGAGATAGTTGCCGTTGTGATCGAAGATGGACCCACGGCGGGCCTCGATCTTTTCCAGCCTGTCCTGTTGCGACTCGGCCAGATTACGGTAAACGTCGTGGTGGAGAACCTGAAGTCCGAAGAGCCGTCCTGCAACAACGCAGGGCCCAAACCAGCAGGACAAACCCTAAGATCACAAGCCGCTCGTCGGATTGGGCTTGACGAGGGCGGGACCGCCTGCCGTCTCCCATTCCGAAAGCGTCTCGAAACATGGTGCGAAGGGGTGATGCTCGAGGGAGAGAAAGACGCTAGTGAGCCGTCGGCTCCATGGCATCGAAGGGAAGCATGTTGCGAGCTTCCGTCTTCGTCTTACCTTCCAGGAACTGAACCTGTTGTGGGTCGGGCTCCACCATCTTCAAAGACTTCGAGAGGTGTTCCAGATGCTCGTAATTGAGGAGCTTGGCTTCGGCAAATTCGAGCTGCGCTTTCTGGTGCTGCAGCTTCGTCTTCTCACCTTCGAGCGATTGCAGTGTGAAACCAGCCATGATGTTGTAGGCAGCCGGAACGAGTCCCGCAATCACCAGCGAGGCAGCGATAAACCCCGTTGCTACCGTACGGCTTCGGGCCCGCTTTGCAGCCGGGTCTGCCGCGCGCACGACTGTGCTGTTATCAATTCGCTTGACGAATAAATAAACGTCCTCATTTGCGATGGGACGCAGACGCGGTGTTTCCGTCCGTGTCCAAACTGCCGGCGGCGCAGCGGCAAGGTCCCTCACCCCCACGAAACGATTTACAAAAGTTGCCAGTGATGCCATTTCAATTCCTTCAAATTCGCTCAAGCGCCCGGAGCTTCGCACTGCGGGACGCCGGATTCTTCAAAACTTCTTCACGCGCCGGCTTAACAACATGCTTCGTCAGGATCCGCGCCGAACCGGCACGGGCTAACGACTGAAAAGCGCCTTTCACGATTCGATCTTCAAGCGACATAAACGTCAGCACGACAAACCGTCCGTTCTGTCGCAAGCGCTCCGGTGCCAACCGAAGCAGCGCCTCCAACTCCTCCAACTCGCTGTTTACGGTCAATCGCAGCGCCATAAACGTCTGCGTTGCCGGATGTAATCTCCCCGTTCGCGGCACGACCTCCTCGATGACCCTGGCCAAACGACCCGTTGTCAGAATGGGCCGCGCGCGAACGATTGCTCTGGAGATTCTTCGCGACCTCCTTTCTTCGCCGAGCTGGTAAATCAAATCGGCGAGAGCCTTTTCATCCATTTCATTCACAAGATCAGCCGCGGTTACGTCCCCCCGGCGATCCATGCGCATGTCAAGCGGCCCGTCCTCCATCAGAGAGAACCCCCGCTCGCGAGTATTCAATTGGAAACGGCTGACACCGAGGTCAGCCAACACTCCGTCTACGGCCGTGACGCCAAACTGCTCCAACGCCTTCGGCATTTCCGAAAAAGATCCGTGAAAAAATCGAACTCGCGAGGCGACGCTCGCAGTTGCTTTGCGCGCTAATTCCAGCGACTCGGCGTCTCGGTCGCACGCAATCACCAGCCCGTTACCGAGCCGCTCCGCTATAGCCCTGGTGTGCCCCCCAAGACCCGCCGTCAAGTCCACGTAAAGCCCGTCCGGACGAATCGCCAGGTACTCGAGCGATTCGTTCAGCAACACCGAATAGTGCTGAGGACTTCCGCCTTCTCCTAGAGAGTCCATACATGGCTCTACCGCAAACCCTTCTTCTCGAGCGCGCTGTATTTCTCCGCGAGGTTAGCCTTCGCTTTATTCAGCCGCTGCTCGTAAACCTTACTTCCAAACACCTCGATGCGCCCCTTGTAACAGAGGAGATGCACATCGTCCTTCTCAAACCCCAATTCACGCCGCAGGGTGGTCGGTATTAGGACTCTTCCCTGCCCGTCGATCTCTGCTTCTTCGCCATAGTGGTTGGCCACCATCGCAACATCCGCACGATCTTCGGCATCTTCGCCCGGCTCTGCTAACAACTTCTCCGCCTCACGCCAAGTGGAAATCGGATAGATTAGTGCTGTCGTTATGTTTAGAGTTGTGACGAAAAGCTTTCGCTCTCCAATGCCTTCGAGGTATTGCGCAAGCGCCGCAGGCAGCTTCAACCGACCCTTTTCATCAACGCGACCGCTCAGCGTTCCACGGGGTGCTTCGACCACAGCCCCGTTTTGTCCCTCTACTATCGCCACTTCCCCGCCGACTTGACACCACTTTTGACCACTTTGGTCCTATTCAGTCCACTGGAAAAATACTCGCATGGGCATCTTGCATTTGCAAGGCCTTTGTTGAAGAATTCTCTGCAACTTATTGATTTCGCCTTTCTTACGCCAGGTAACGGCCAAACGTAGAGAACGAAAAGCGTTACGGGTCCGTCAGTGCCTCAGACTTTTCTGATCAGGAGCGCGAATCACCCCAAGCGGAGAACCGGAGAGAGCGGAACCGTCCCCCGGCCGACGACACCGCGATGCAGGCCTTAAGGGCGCCAGGATTATGCGTATGGGTCATTCTCGACAACACGCTGTGGCTGCTGTCCGGAGCTTCTGACCACACACTTGCCGAGCAAGCACGAAAAGAAAATCGGGTGGCTGTTGATGCTAGAGCTGGTTTCGCCAATCTCCGGGCTCATTTCGGCCCGACTGAACGGTGCCCCGCAACATCGAATCGACAGACACGGCGTCGATTCATTCCGTTCTTAGAAATCACAATCCCACGTGGCGGGACACCCTCGCAGGCCTTGTTTTCCGGACGTCAACATTCATAGCGCTTCCGTCTGGCTTCGTCGCCAGGTCCGCATATCCTGTGATATGCTTCCGACCAAAATAAAGCCCGGGAGTAAGTGGGCTTCGCGTTTCTACAATCAACAGCGCAACGTCACCACGAAGGCTAAGGCAAGTGAGCATACAAGCGAGGGAGCAGCAGTTGTCAAATAGCAATCGACGAGAATTCCTGGAAACAGCGGCGGCTATCTCAGCCCTTGGAGCTCCGGCTCTAGCCGCTCAAACGACCAATCAGAAAAAGATGATCGGGATCCAGATTGGTGCCGTGTCCTTTGTCGATGAAGGGGTTGAACCGGTTCTCGACATCTTACAGAACAAAGGTCGTGTTAACACGCTCTTCATCGCAGCATTCACCTATGGGCGCGGTATCGCCGGCCGGCAAGTTCCGAACCAGCCGCTGCCGGATCACGGTAAACAGGAGTACGACACTGCCACATTCCGCGGTGGCAGCTACGCGGCCGTTCACCCTCAGTACTACAGCAATACGCCGTTAAAAGATTTTCGTGCGCCTGATCTTGGCTCCTTTGACGTGTTCCAAACCGTCCTGCCCGCGTCTCGTAAGCGCGGCATGAAAAACATTGCCTGGTTTGAAGACGTTTTCCGCAACGACATTCCTGGCGTCAAAGATTGTGAAGAAAAAGATCTGCACGGCCGCAATGCCACTACGCTCTGCTTCAACAATCCCGGCTATCACAACTTTTTGCTCGATTTATGCGAAGACTACGCAAAGTCTTGGGATCTTGACGGCATCATGTGGGGCTCCGAACGTCAGGGTGCCTTCGCGAATGCGTTGGGTTCGGCAGCCGGTGGCCGCAGTAAAGATCCCGGCACAGTCACCTGCTTCTGCCAGTACTGCCAAAAGAAAGGGAAGGATCGCGGTATTGATTTCCGCCGAGTCCAGGAAGGCTTCGGCGAACTCGAAAAGTTCGTTCGCGCCGCCCGCGAGCATAAACGGCCTGTCGACGGCTACTATGTCACTCTGTGGCGGTTGATGCTCCGCTACCCGGAGTTACTCGCCTGGGAGAACCTGTGGCATGACAGCTTACGCGACACTTACGCGGCGATGCATGCCAAAGTGAAGTCCGTCAAAGCCAATATGGGTATCGGCTGGCACATCTGGCACACGAACTCCTTCAGTCCCATCTATCGCGCCGAACAAGACCTGCAAAAAATCGCACCTGTTTCCGACTTTTTGAAGATCGTCATATACGACAACGTGGCAGGAGAGCGGCTCGCCACTTACATTGATAGCGTTGGCGAAACCCAATACGGGGATGTGCCGAAAGAGGATCTCCTTCGGTTCCACTACGACGTCTTGAATTACAAGAACGAAGGCACTATGGACAAGATTCCCGTCACAGGGCTTTCGTCAGATTATGTCTTCCGCGAAACAAAACGAGCACGAGAAGGCCTGGTGGGGACAAAAACCCAATTATGGCCTGGCATCGACCTTGATGTCCCGACTGCAGCGACTCATAGCAAATCTAAACCGGCAGGAGTTCGCGACGCAGTTCTCGCAGCCTTCAAAGGCGGGGCAGACGGAGTCATCCTTTCTCGTAAGTACTCTGAGATGAAGTTAGCTAATCTCGCCGGGGCGGGTGACGCCGTGAAACAGTTAGGCTTCGGCTGAACGACGACGGGTTAGGCAAGATTGCATCTCCAAGTAAAACCAAAACGTAGTAACAGCTTGGGTTCGGGGATCATCTTCCTTTGCTGGGGAAAGCAGGGTCTTTAGCACCGCAATTTCACTGCGACATCCGGAAAAACAGAATATGTTGCCACGGCAGAGTTTCCACCTTATGGTCGAGCGTGTAGTGCTCTGCCGATAGCTCAGCGACAGCTTCTTTCGTCGACATCTTATGCTGCGGGACAATCGGAACCTTCGGATCCTCTTTGCGAAATTCAAGCAGTACAAGCTGTCCCTCAGGCTTCAACGCTTTGGCAACGCTGCGAAGCACCACCTGCGGCTCAGAAAGCTCGTGGTACACATCTACCATCAGCACATAGTCAAGACTACGGGACGGCAGACCGGTTTCTTCTTGAGTCCCAAGAATCGTTCTTATGTTCGTCACCTTCTGCGCAGCGGCGTTCGCCTGCAGTCGCGTCAACATCCCGGCCTGTATGTCGTTCGCATAGTAAGTCCCGCCGGGTAAGATCTGTTTGGCAATTCGCAATGCGTAATAGCCGGTTCCAGCTCCGATCTCGCCGACATTCATGCCCGGCGCCAGATGCATCGCTGCAATCGCCTTCTCGGGATGTTCTTCTCGTTCTCGTTCAGGGCGATCCAGCCAGTCTGCACCGTCCACGCTCATGGTCTGAGCTATGACGCGCCCTGTTACGGGATGCACGCGGGCGCTGTTTTGTCCGCACGCACTCTCGCACGCCAGGAGAAGAGCGTAATATACAAGCACGGCGCGCCGAACGGACAAGTTCATCTGCATCTCACCCGTCAGATTATCTTTTTTTGACGAGAGCTACGATCACTTCATGGCAGATCCTCGGCTGCAAACGCGAGCCAATCACGTCCGGTTCCATCCACTGTTCCACTTCTTCTTTTCGCCCGCGGTCATTTTGTTGTTGCTAGCTTCCGTTTACGGCGCCATACGCCATCCCGGGCTGTCCTCCGCTACCCAGGTTTTGCTCATCCTTGTCGTCGGAACGCTCGGATTGTTGACTCGGACTTACGCCTTGAAAGTACAGGATCGCGTGATCCGCCTGGAAGAGCAGCTACGACTCTCCGCTCTCATGGGTACGGACTATGCCTCGACCATTCATGCACTCTCTGAACCTCAACTCATTGCGCTCCGATTCGCATCGGACGAAGAGGTGCCCGCTCTGGCTAAACGGGCGGTGAAAGAGAAACTGGACGGCAAGGCGATCAAGACCGCCATCCAGAACTGGCGTCCAGATTACTGGCGAGTGTAGCTGACTGACTAACTTGCCGCGCAAGACTCACTGACAAGATTATGCCCTGCTCAGCTTTGCGCGGCCGCGGCTAAGATTGCGGCAACGCTCCTTTCGACATCCTTGTCCCTAGTTGCCCAAGACGAAACGCTGATCCGCATCGCTATTCGCCCCTGCCATTCCGTCGGGCCACACCAGCATGTGCCGTCTCGCTGCACGCGCTCGATCACGAGCTTTGTGCGCGCACCGTCACCGAAGGAAACCAACACTTGGTTCAGCACCACCTCGTTCAAAATTTCGCAGCCGCCCTCCTCGAGTGATTGCGCGAACCGGCGTGCCATCCGGCAGTTACGCTCAATCATCTCTGCGAGTCCTGAGCGCCCCAGAGAGCTGAGGGCCGCCCAGACTTCAACGCCGCGTGCTCGTCGCGACAGTTCCGGTGTGTACTGCGAAGGTTCCCGGTGCGCGCCTTGCGGCAGATACGCCGCGGTTAGGGACATAGCACCCTTCAGCGCGGCCGCATCCCTGACAAATGCCAATCCGCTGTCATAGGGAACGTTCAACCACTTGTGAGCGTCAGTTGCCCAGGAATCGGCGCGTGCGAAACCGTCCGCTAAGTGCAGGTACTTCGGGCTAGCAGCGGCCCATAATCCGAATGCACCGTCCACGTGGACCCATGCTTCTGATTCGCGTGCACGTTCGCAGATCTCCCCTGCCGGATCGAACGCGCCCGTATTGACGTTGCCCGCCTGAATGCAGATGATGGACGGTCCGTTCAGCTGCGGTATCCTGCTCGCGATCATGCGGCCTTGGCCGTCGACTGGTACGCGAACAACCCGCGAGCGTCCGAGTCCGAGCATTCCAAGCGCCTTGATCAATGACGGATGCGCTTCGTCTCCGATCGCCACGGTAATAGGTGGTGCGCCGAACAATCCGTCGGATTCGACATCCCATCCTGCGCGCGCCAAGCAGGAATGCCGTGCCGCTGCCAGTGCTGTAAAGTTTGCGACAGTTGCGCCTGTTACAAACGCTCCGCCTGATCCGGCCGGCAAGCGCAGAACATCCAGCAACCACTTCAGAGAAACTTCTTCGAGTACAGTCCCGATCGGCGAAGCCGCAAACAATCCGGGGCACTGATCCCAGGCACCGGCAAGCCAATTAGCGGCCAATGCCGCCGGCAGGCAACCACCAATCACGAATCCAAAGAACCTGGGCCCAGCCATGGCCATCGTTGCTGGCGAGCCGATTTCATCCAGACGTTCGAGCACACGTGATGCGTCGGTCGGAACATCTGGCATCGGCTCATCTAGCTCTTTGAGGCGCGCCAACGCCTCCGCTGATGGCGCCACGTTCCTTTCCTCGAGACTCTCCAGATACCGCGCAGCGATCTCGGTCGTCTCGTTCAGTAAGCCCCGCATGTTTGCAATTCTAACTAGTCACGCAGCGTTGCTGGGAGCCGATGCATAAGTGAGCACCATTACAAACTAACCAGACTAATCGCACCCTTCTTCGTCAGAAACCGGCGAAGATAGTCTATCTGCCCAAGATGGTAGTTAAGATGAGTGAGTAAATGAAAGAGAAACTGCTGGGTTGACCAATCCGTTCCCGACACGCGTTCTGGGAAGGATGCGCTTAACCGTTCGTCACTAAGCGTCGATATGGTCTGGACCACAATCTCGTTTACCTCGCCCAGCCGTCTTACGAGATCGTCACGTGAAACCCCGGAACCGGAGAACTCCTCATCTCGCCGTCGGTCGTAAGGGACCTTTCCGAGTTGCCGGCCGATATACTCGCGGAGATTCCCTTCGAGGTGCAGCGAGAGATTGCCAGCCGAGTTGCTGATGCCCTCGGCCTTTTTCCATAGCCCGGACTCATCCTCAAACGCCTCGATTTCTTGAACCAATCTGCGGAGATCTCGCCGGAATAAACCAGCCAACTCGTTCTGTATAGCCACAGAGTTCAGTGTAGGCTTCTACTCGTTCATACCGCCTGCATTCAAGGGCGGCAGATATACTGTTTGTCACTATCGCCCGTTCAGCTCGGGACGCCACAATCTTGTGCGCCAAGTTGCGTGGTTTTCTGTAAGCGTTCAAATTGCTTTGACCAATCCGCTTCACTCACCAAAATGAATTTTCGTAAGCTTCTGGCCTTTCTTTTTTCGGTCGCTCTTTTCTTCTTTGCGGGCGCCGCCCCCACGCTCTCGTGGGCCCAAACGTCAACCGGGGAACTTTCAGTGACGGTTCTCGACGCGACCGGTGCAGTCGTTCCGAACGCCGCCGTCACGGTCACCGGATCCCAAACCGGCAACGTCCTTCGCACTCTCTCGAGCAACGATCGCGGCCTCGCCAACGCACCGCTGATCCCGCCCGGTGACTACGACATCTCGGTGACCTCTCCCGGCTTTAAGACCACGTTGCGTCGTAGCATCCCGGTGGCGGTCGGTTCCGTTCAGAACGTTCAAATCACGCTCGAGACCGGCAGCTCTAATCAGGAAATTACGGTCGTTGGCCAGGCGCCCTTGGTCGAAGACAAGTCGGCCACTTTGGCCCAAGTCATCACATCCCGCCAGCTCATTGAGTTGCCACTGAACGGCCGCAACTATCTCGCCGTGGCCAATCTGACCGCCGGCGCCATCCCATCCAGCGGCAGCCGCGACCAGACCTTTTCCGCTTACGGCAATACCGGGACTGCAGAATGCCTTTCTTCTCGATGGCGCCCGTAACGAGAACTATCTGCGTGGTCTGGACAATCGCACGCGCGACATGGTCCGCCCGCCGGTGGATGCTCTCAACGAGTTCACGGTCCAGACCAGCAACTACTCAGCAGAATTCGGAGCCGCTGCCGGAGGTGTCGTCAATGCCATCACGAAGAACGGCACCAACGAAATCCATGGTTCTGCCTACGAATTCATTCGGAACGGACGCCTGGACGCGATCAACTTCTTCGCCCAGACTCGCCCCTTGCTGGTTCGCAATCAGTATGGAGGATCGCTGGGTGGGCCGATCAAGAAGGATCGGATCTGGCTTTTTGGGGCGTACGAAGGCTACGCCAATCGCAGTGAAACCACGACTACGTCGAATGTCCCTACGGCCGCTCAGCGAGCCGGCATCTTCGGCACCACTGCCTGTTTTCGATCCCTCGACCACGCGCGTTAATCCAAGCGGCTCCGGCTACATCCGCACGCAGTTTCCGGGTAACACAATCCCGGCCAGTCAGTTAAATCCGATCGGCGTCGCCATTGCCAACAGTTACCCTTTGCCGAATGTCCCGGGATCCTCGAATCTCTTCATCGCCAATGTGGCGCAACGGCAGAATACGAAAAATGGCGTGGTGCGCGGCGATGTTCAGGTCAAGCAGCAAAGACTCCGTGTTCGCCCGCTATTCCCGCACCAGTGGACCGCTTGACACGGATGCCGCGCTGCCTGCCCCCACCGGTGACCCCATCAGCCGTCAAACCGATTCGACGAGCGCCGGCCTTGGCTACACGCGCACGCTAAGCCCGACGTTTATCAATGAGCTTCGCTTTACCTGGACCACCATCACCATGGCCCAGGATGCGACCGTCGCACGAAATGAAATCATTCCGGGCAGTCTCGATCCCCTTGTCGACAGCGGCACGCCCGACCTTCAACATCTCGAATTACGCTGGCTTACGGCGCACAGGCGAGTTGCTGCTCCAATAGTCCTCTTCGTAAATCATCCGGTGTTTGGGACTGGTCGGACAATCTCTCGAAGTCGTTCGGGCGCCCACGTGTTCAAATTCGGAGGCGAGTTCATGTTGATTCGTCCGGACACCTTTGCCACCAGCAACGGTCGGAGTTCCTTTGGCTTCACCGGCGTATTTACTCAGAATCCACAATCCCGCTCCAATTCCGGAAACGCCTTGGCTGATCTCTTGCTCGGCGACGCGAACTCGCTCACCACCGGCACAACGGCCCAAGCGATTGAACGCGGTTGGTTCGGAGGCGGCTATTTCCAGGATCAATGGACCGTCAATTCCCAACTGACGATCAATCTCGGTGTGCGCTACGAGTACTCAGCGCCTTACATCGAAACGCAAAACCGTATGGCGAACCTGATTCTTGATGCGGGCAATCCCCTTTATGGACAGTTCATCCTCGCCGGAGACAAACGTTTGCCCAGATCTCTGATTTCGGGCGACCACAACAACGTGGCGCCTCGCGTTGGACTGGCGTGGCATGTTCCCGGTGCCGGTGATCTCGTCGTTCGCTCGTCTTACGGCATCTTCTATGCGCAGGATGAAGGCACGGGCGTTACGAATCGCATGACCAGTAATCCGCCGTTCTATGGGTACGGCTCACAGACGATCAGCAGTGACCAGCTCAATCCTGCCACCGGCTTTCGTGCTCAACTCGGGAGTGACCATTCCGCGCCCGGCTGCCATCAATCCTGCATCGTTCGTGCTCGTGCCTTCTGCCACTGCGCAACTTGTAAGCTGGCCGTCCGACACCAAAACGCCCTACGTCCAGCAATGGAATTTCAGCGTGCAAAAGACTCTACCCTGGAGCATGCTTGCCGAAATCGATTACGTGGGCAACCACGGCGTTCAGTTTCTGGGACTCGGCGAAGGAAATCAGCCGATGGTTCTTTCTGCTACCAGCGTTAACTCCCGCCGCCCTCTGATCGCATTTACTGATGCTTCGGTGAAACAAGTCGGCAACTGGAACATGACCTCCTACCAGGGCATGTCGGCGCGTCTCGAGAAACGCTTTGCCAGTGGCGTTTCCTTCCTGTCCACATTCACGTATGGCCACGCCATCGACCTTCAGAATCCGGCCCTCGATCTGTGTGATGGTTGCGGCAGCGGAGGTACGATTCAGGACAACTACAATCGCAACGCCAATCGCGCATCGTCGGACAACGATGTCCGGTTGCGTTTCGTCCTCGCCGGTTCGTTCGAGCTTCCGTTTGGCAAAGGCAAACCTTACCTCAGCAACTCACGCGCTCGGCTCCATGCTCCTGGGCGGCTGGCGAGCGGTTCCCATTTATCAGGCGCAAACCGGCCTGCCGTTCACGCCCGCGCTTTCGTTCGACGCGGCGAATGCCGGAACGGTCACTCGGCCGAACGCCATTTGCAGCGGGAGCCTTCCGAATCCGTCTCTGACCAGATGGTTTGATACGTCCTGCTTCGTCGCCGGTCCGTCTTATACGTTTGGTAATGCTGGTCGCAATATCCTGCGCGGCCCCGGTCTCAATAATCTCGACATCAGCGTCCAGCGTGATTTCCGTTTACCCATGGAACACGCGACGGTCTTGACCTTCCGCGCCGAAGGCTTCAACGCCGTCAATCACCCGCAGTTTGCGGCGCCGGGATCAACGGTCGGCAACACGACTAATGGCGTGATTACCGCAACATCGAACGATAATCGCAAGCTTCAATTCGCGATTCACATCCGATTTTGAAAAGGGAAAGACACAGTGAGCCACTCTCTGACCCGGCGCTCTCTGATAGGAGCCACCGTTGCCGCCGCGCAGCTTCCACTTCAGTCAGCAGCGCCGCCCACGCAAAAGCCGAATGTCATCGTCATACTGTTCGATGATCTCGGCGTTCACGACTTCGGCTACCTGGGCGCGTCCGACCTGAAAACGCCCAATATCGATCGCTTGGCCGCAGGCGGCACTGTCTGTCACAACTGGTATTCGAATGCGCCGGTCTGTGCGCCGGCCCGCTCGGCCTTGATGACCGGGCGTTGTCCGATCCGTGCGGGCGTGGAAAAGAATGGAACGCCTTTGCCGCCTTCGGAAGTGACGCTTGGCGGCTGCGCTGAAAGGAGCAGGCTACACCACCGCATTAACCGGGAAGTGGCATCTGGGCAGCACTCCCGATACTGTTCCCAACGCTCATGGCTTCGACTATTTCTATGGCTTCCACGAAGGCTGTGTCGATTACTTCTCCCACCGTTTCTACTGGGGCGAACCGCGTGTTGCCAACTTCCACGACCTATGGCGCAACCGCGAGGAGATCTTCGAAGACGGTCAATATCTGACCGAGCGCATCGGGCAGGAGGCCTGCGGTTTTCTGAATCGCGCGCCCCGCGATAAACCGGTCTTTCTTTATACTGCCTTCAACGCAGTCCATTACCCGATGCATGCGCCCGCGAAGTACGTGAATCGCTTTGCGAACCTTCCGCGCGAACGCCAGATGTACGCCGCCATGCTTTCGGCGGCAGACGATGCCATCGGCGAGATACTCGCTACCCTTGATCGCACCGGTCGCCGCGACAACACGCTGATCTTCATTGTGGGAGACAATGGCGCGACGACCGAACGCCGTGCCGGCTTGAATAACCAACCGGCGACGGCCGGCCGCAACACGCCGTTCCGCGGATATAAGTTCAGTACCTTCGACGGCGGAATGCACGTTCCCGCGCTCGTCAACTGGCCGGGTCGAATACCTTCCGGTCAAAGTAATCGGCAGATCCTGATGACCGCCGATATCTTTCCCACCGTATGCCGCCTGGCAGGCGTTCCCCTGCCCTCCGATCGTACCTACGACGGCCGCGACATCTGGCCGGTGCTCACGGCCGGTGCGCGTTCGCCTCATGATTATGTCGCGTGGTCGGAGGGCCCCCAACTTGCAATTCGCCAGGCACAGTGGAAACTGGTGCTCAATGGTGTCACTCACGACGGTTCGCCGACAGGCGAGAAGCCTCTTACCGGTGAGGATGCGGCGTTTCTCTCGAACGTCGAGGACGATCCCGGCGAATCACGCAACCTTCGGCACGAGTTCCCGCAAATTACGGACCGGCTGCAGACGCTTGTTCAAACGTGGCGCAAGTCGGTAGAGGCGAAATAGTTCACGCGGGCGCTTTCATTTAGATCCTGCGATGCGCGGTTGCCGTCGCGCAGGGTAGTCTGGAAAGGTTTATGCGCAAACATTGCAACGTCGCCGCGATACTGTTAGTGATGGTCGCCTGTTCCGTCTTCGGCGCAGACGATTCGCTTAATCTGAATAAGCCGGATCCCGAACCGGCGGGCATGAACGGCAAACATCTGGAATTGATCCCAGTGCGGATGAAGGAATATGTCGACGCGAACAAGGCCGCGGGAATGGTAACGATTCTCGCGCGTCATGGTCACGTTGTCAGCTTCGAGGCCGTCGGTTATCAGGATCTCGAAAAGAAGACTCCCATGCGCAAGGACTCCCTGTTTCGAATCGCCTCGTTGACCAAACCGGTGACCTGTGCCGCCGTCATGGTCTTGGTGGACGAAGGCCGACTCTCGCTTGTTGATCCCGTTGAGAAGTTCCTGCCCGAATACGCGGGTCTCAAGATGAAAAGCTGTTCCGCACGCTCTGGATATGCTTGCCAATCTGTCACGCCCTCGCGCGCCATCAACGTGGAGGACCTGATGACACATACCTCGGGTCTCCCCGCTGGCGGACCTCGGGGCGCTTCGGAACCGCAAACACTAACTGAACTGGTTACTCAAGGTGCGAAATCGGAATTACTCTTCGAGCCGGGCACTCAGTGGAATTACAGTAACATCGGTATCGACATCTTAGGTCGGATCATAGAAATCGTGTCTCACCAGTCGTTCGAAGATTTTCTAAGAAGCCGAATCTTCGATCCGTTGCAAATGCACGACACGTTTTTCTTCGTTCCGGCGGATAAACAAAGCCGGCTCGCCACACTCTACACCTACGACCACGGCAAGCTCACTTCGGCGGAAGCGGAATGGGGAAGCCAGCATCGGACCCATATCCCTGTTCCTGCCGGCGGCCTTGTTAGCACCGCATCCGATATGCTTCGCTTTAACGAAATGATGCGCCGCGGCGGCACTCTCGGTGACAAGCGCATATTATCGTCCGCGGCAGTTCACTTGATGACTATCTCGCATACCGGAGACCTACCCGCAGGCTGGGCGCCGGGCGTCGGTCATGGATATGGGTATGAGGTAGTTCGAGAACCAGCCGGAATGTTCCGGTATAGCTCGCTCGGGACTTACGTAAAAGGCGGCGCCTACCGCACGTATGAATGGGTGGATCCGGAGAAGGACTTGACTGGGGTATTCATGATGCAATTGACAAACGGCGGCGGCGATGTGGCCGATCCGATCAATAGCTTCATGGCCATCAGTGCGGCCGCGATTGACCGCTAGTCGCTGCCCTTGGCACTCCGGGCTCTTGACGGCAAAACGCTGCTTCGCCATTCGCATTGCAGAAACATTTTCGAAAGTCCTCTGGATGCGCGTTTCCGGTGGCGCATGCTGTCGCGGCAAAATCCCGCTCAGTCATAGGCTTCTTGCCCAGGCTCCATACGGAGTAAATTTGCTCCCATTGAGTTCTGGTTCGTGACGACTCGCGTATTTGGGAATACAGCTTTGAGAGACTCGGCAAATCGACAGCTTTGACTTTCCATTCACGGCGAAATCGATAATCGAGCTTCCATTCCCCCGGGCTGTCAAGTGGCAGATACCAGGTTTCGGCATCTGTAAGCGTGCCGTCCGACCTGAACCTCACCTCCCGGATCGCCGGGTTTTGTCCCACATTCGGACTCACACCAGGGTTGACTAAAACGAAAGCTGAGTAAGCTCCAGGCGTTCCCAATAGCCGGAAATCGTCGAAGTGAGTGTGTCCCGCGAACTGGTTCTGCACTGTCCTGCCGTACTCGGATAAAATCCTCTCGAATGACGCTTGGTAGCTTGGCTTCCACATGGTGACAATCCTTTCTGGATTGGGCGCCCGCTGATGGATGCTTGCATAACTGTCAATGCCGGGCGGAATGTGATACACCATCCAGACCTTTTGGTTCTGGGTCCGCGCGGACGACAAGCGGTTTTCAAGCCAACTCAACATTCGCGCGCCAGGATCGTCTCCTTCCTCCCCGCAGGAGTTGTGGTACCGCCAGGAAAAAAACGTCGTATTCAATACAATGACGCGGCTGTCTTTCAACGTCGGATGAGGGATATCGTAGCTGCCGAACTTACGCCAGCTCTCATCCAAGTCAGCGGCAGGCAGCCCGGCCGCCTCAGCAATGGCCGGAAGCGTCTTTTGAAGGAAGACTCCACCGGGCTCAATCGAGTAGTCGCCGTCGCTGCAGTCCCCATCATTGTTGCCGAGCGCTATCAACACAGGCACTCCGGGGAGAGCGGTCTTGAATTGCTCCTCGAGAAACAGAGCTGCTTTTTGGGCAAAGGATGCGAAGTCCAGTTCAGGCGAACCATCGATCTCGAAGTGTTCCCGAAGGTGGTGCGCGAAAAGATCTCCGGTTATGACGACAAATTTGGGTTTTCCGGGAAGCGTGCCGGATCGTTTCAGAACAGATTGGAGCAGCGGCCAATTTGTATCCTGGCCCGACTTACTTATTGTTTGCGAAGGTGTCTCGGAAAGAATCGAACCCCAACTGCGCATATCCGCTGCCGACAATCGCCTTGTAAGCGATTGATCGGCCAGCGGATTAAAGTGAACGTCCGACAGGATCAGAAAGCTCGCGTCAGACGCGAAGAGTGTATACGAGCACGCTAGAAAGGCTGTGAGTACAACTGTAAGTCGGCTCAAAATGCGTGCTATTACGAGGTGGCCTTATTTGCCCTCGACCTGTAGCTGGTTATCGACGGCAAACACATTCGGTACGCTTCTTGCCCGGATGTTGATCAGGTTCTTGTCGCCCTCGTTCGCAACTACACCTTCCAGTCGTACCCGACCGTTGCTGACGATGATGTGGATAGAAGGAAGCGCCCGGTATCCGTACCGGGTTCCAATCTGAGGATCACCGTAAATTGCCCGAGCCATCGCCATCCGGATCTGGTCGTCCATTGGCGAAAGCGGAAGCACGTTGATTTGGTTTACGACTTCCTTTACACCTTCGATTCTCTTTACGACATTCTCAGCATCGGATTTCAGAACCGGACGCGTAACGTCGCCCACAAGCGTCACCGTGTCGCCGGAAATACGAAATCCAAGGTCATCGAAAACTGAATAGTACGGCAACATCAACAGCTGGTGACGCACTTCCTTGATCAGGCGAGCATCGCTCGCTCCATCATGGGAGAAGGCATCTGTATGGGAATTATTTTGTGCAGGCAGAAGAACAGCACAAAACACACAGGCCATCACCAGAGTGCCCAATCGTCGCGCAAGCATAATTAATTAGTCTCCATCTAGTAAGACCTGATGGGACGACCGTTGTGTTTCATCGGACTTGTACCACTACAAGAAGTCCGAGCTTCATTTGACACCTAGGCATAGATTGCGATGGAACAAATCGAATGCGAGACCGTAACAGAGATGGGCTAACTCGGGGTCATACCGGTACCCTTCGTCGCGCATAAACGCGTGTGCTCCGTTCACCTCCAGCCATTGAAAGTTAAGGTTGGCTTCTTCCAGTCGCGCCTTGATTTTGTTTCGGCCCTCGACCGGCACGTGCGGATCCTGGCGACCCCAGATGTGAAGCAACTCACCTTTGATTTCCGTTGCCCGAAGCAGCGAATCATCTTGCTTGCCCTTGCCCAGACTTCCCGAATGAATATCGGTCGCGTAAAAGCAAGCCGTCGCGAGCACGTCCGGGTTCATGGCAGCGCGAAACGCCAGGTGACCACCTAAACAAATTCCTACCGCCCCGATGCGGCCGGAGCAGTCTTCACGTCCCTTCAGGTATTCGATCAGTGCACGTGCATCTTCGTCGTAAGACGAAAGCTCCTTGCCGAACTTATGAGCATTACCGACGTCCGCACCCGCTTGGTCGTAAGCGAGAACGGTTCCCGCTGGTTCAAGCTCGTGATAAACCTCCGGGGCTGCCACTATGTACCCTTGGCCCGCGAACATGGCAGCGGTTCGCCGAATGGGACCGGTCACCTGGAAGATTTCGGAGTAAAGAATGATGGCGGGAGCTCGGAAGTCAGCCACCGGACGAAAGATATAGGTCCGCATCGGCCCCGTCCGGGTCGAGACTTCGGCGATCTCATCTTTAATTGTCATTCAATTACTGCGCCCGGGGCGCCTCTTCGAAAGCCACGAGTGCCTTACCGCTGGAGAGATTTTTCTTCTTGCATCGCACGACAGCGCCCGGCGGGTACTCCCATCTTTCGTCCTCCGGCATGACGTCAACGATACGGTAGTAATCGCGACCGATGTGCTCCGCCCTCACCGAGCGCAGCAGGTTGAGACCCTCTCCCGTCAGGTTGACGTAAATATTAGTCTCCTTCCCGGACGGCACCGGAACTGGAGCGGGCGTAGGCGTAGGTGGCGGAGCCGCGGGAACGGGCGGCGGCGCTTCTTCTCGAACAAGGACCGGCTCAGGAGCACGCGGCGCAGGTGCTGGAGGTGGCGAAGGAGAGGCGACCGACGGTACTGGCGCTTGTACCGGCGCCTGGGGCGGAACGTACGGTGGATTCGGTATCGCCGCAATTCGTAAGCTCGGCCCGCCGGGCAGAACCGCGCGGTCGGCGGGAATCCGGCCGCTCATGCGCGCTCGGTCGATGACCATAAACAGGATCGTACTCCCAAGCCAGACCAATGGTAGCCACTTACCGCCAAGCAAGGGATCAGCCGGCCCTGTGAGTGAGAACAGAGTGGGAGCAATTGGCACGGTCGCAACCGCGAGGGTAAAGCCGCAAACAGCGGAAAAGGCGAAACTCTGGAGGATGCTCCGTACGCCCTCGATGTCGTACGCAAATAACGTGATCAGCAGAATCAGTCCTACCGCGCCGCAAAGCCACGACTGTCCGGAAGGGATGAGAAGCAGCGCCGCCGCACCTGCAATCACAGCAAGGGAAAGAACCGTCGAATCGACTTCGGTTTTCGACATTTGTGAACGCTCAATTCTAACGAACCGCGATCCGCAGGGATATATTGAGTTCGCATGACGACTCCCACCCTGATCGCGCAACCGACACGCGTCGCAGCCGCTGGCAACAAGCCTAAATTGATTGACGAATTTGTTGGGCGAGTGAATTCATCAACTTCGCAACTAAGCATCGCCAAAATGCAAAGTCCGGGAGGTTGGCAGGAACCAGGACAAACTCCGGAATTTGACGAGTTTACGGTAGTCATTCGAGGGATGCTGCGTGTCGAATACCGGGAAGGCGTTCTCGAGGTCCGTGCCGGTCAAGCCGTGATTTGCCCGCGCGGCCAGTGGATTCGGTACAGCACGCCCGAAGCAGAAGGCACAGAATATTTCGCCATTTGCGCTCCAGCCTTTTCACCGGAAACCGTTCACAGGGATCAAGAATAAAGATCCGGCGAGGATGTTATAGTAACGAAGACGGACATCTCCGCCGCAATCCCCAACCGAAGGGCGCGTAGCTCAATTGGCAGAGCAAGTGACTCTTAATCACTAGGTTGTAGGTTCGATTCCTACCGCGCTCACCAACATAATCAACAACTTGGGACTCACCGGCCTGAGTAAAATTTCTCGGGAGGTAACGAGTTCTGCTTATACGAAAGATGCGCAAGTAACACTCCCAGCATTTGAGCTTTACTTGCCCCGTGAGAGACACTCTCGGTCGTACGCCAAGCCCGTTTCAACGTGTGCGGCTTCCCATCTGTGATGACTTGTTTGCGTCGGGAGAAACAGGATGGCCGAACGAGAACAAGAAGCTGATCGAGCTTCATGATAAATCGAAACCATCGTTGTCCATCAAGCCGAGTTAGATCGAAGGTGGATGGCAGAGAAGCGCATTCGCATTCGCGGCATCAATAACGAATTACCTAGCAGTTGAAGATCTCTTGAAGGGACTTGGTATCAAGCGCCTCAGCTAGCGCGACATCAGGAGAATGCGCGCTTTTTGGGGACTCCGACTGTCGCTCAACACGCAACCGATCCCGCTGAGGAGAGAGTGCCCCGCCGGCATCAGCCGCCAATGGAAAAACTCGACCGGTGGGAACACGAGTGCTAATGACCACGAAAAGGTTGAGTGAACGAGCCAGCTGAATACGCCCAACCATAGGCTTGGAACGCTGCCGAGGCCGGGCTCGGCGATTACAAGACCACTCACGTTTCCTGAGTTCAGGGCTGCCCGGAGTAACGCTCCGTCAACGCCGGCGTAAGTCGATATGATTTCCACGCGAGGAAGTTCGGTTGTGTTTGCGAGGTCAAACATTCGATGCCTGGTGGGAGTTCGATAGAAAACGAACGGCTGCCTCATCGACCACTCCAAGCGCCCCAAACTCGAGACTTCGGAACGTCTCGAACACGCAGTGCAGGAAGCGATGCAGTGGATGCGAGAGCACTCGCCACAGGAGATCCGCAACCGAATGCCGTCGCAATATCGCGCACCCGATGGAGCGGCCGATCTGGAATCTCTACGAACCACCATTCCCATGCTCTCGCAAGACGCTACGATCTCTGCGGCAGGCAGCAAAGCAGTAAAAGTTAGAACTCTCGTCCGAGAAGTGCGCAAATGCGGCTTTCGACCTTTCGCGAACATACACGAACAAGTTCGTTGATGGCAACCAACGAGGATCGTCTCGTGAGTTCGCGCGATCGGCTGCCGTAGATCTCCGCTCGACTTGGAGCCTCGCCGGAGTCTCCAGCGAGCATCAAGGGCCAAGGCGCTACACTGATCCTTCAGAAGTGAGCGCACAGACAACCTATCGCGACGCCGGAGTAAACATCGAAGAAGCGGATCGGGCCGTCTCTTTCATCAAGCGGCGTGCGCCGAGTACTTTTACTTCAAACGTTCTAACGTCGATCGGAAGCTTCGGTGCGGGCTACGCACTGGAAGGCTGGCGAAAGCCAGTTTTGATCAGTTCAGCCGACGGAGTTGGGACAAAACTCAAGATCGCGTTCGCTACCGGAAGGCATGACACGGTCGGGGAAGACCTTGTCAACCACTGCGTCAACGACATCGCCGTCCAAGGTGCGAAGCCGCTCTTTTTCCTTGACTACTTCGCAGTCGGGAAGCTCGATGCCGCAGTCATTTCAAGCGTGATCTCCGGGATCGCGCGAGGGTGCAAGAAAAACGGGTGCGCGCTCATTGGCGGTGAGACCGCCGAAATGCCCGGCATGTATGCTCCGGGAGAATACGATCTTGCCGGATTCATTGTGGGCGCAGTGGAGCGCAAGCAACTTCTGACGGGATCGAGCGTCAAGCCCGGAGACGTCCTGCTCGGCCTGCCTTCCAACGGTCTCCACACGAACGGCTATTCGCTAGCGCGCAAGCTGCTGTTCGAGCAGGCAGGATATAAGCCCGGTTCCAAAATCCCCGAACTCTCGGGACAACTCGCCGATGAACTGCTGAAGGTCCATCGCTCTTACCTGAAGCCCTTGCAGGCGCTGCAGGAAACGAAATTGCTTAAAGCCGCCGCGCATATCACTGGCGGCGGTTTGACGGACAATGTACCACGTGTTCTCCCTCCCGGATGCGCGGCCGAGGTCCACCTGGACTCGTGGCCCAAACAGCCAATTTTTGAAGTGCTTCACCAACTGGGCAAAACGCCCGTCGAGGATCTGCGACGCACATTCAATCTAGGTGTGGGAATGGTGCTGATCGTCGCCTCCTCGAAGCTTGGAACAGTTGCGCAGCATCTTAAAAGACTTCGGGAGCCTTTCTACCAGATCGGGACCGTCGTACCCGGATCGAAGTCGAGACGAGGCCCCAGGGTTCTCTACCTGTGAGCGATCAGCGCAAACCCCGCTTGGGGATTCTTCTGTCCGGCCGGGGTTCTAATTTCGAGGCGATCGCACGTAACGTTCTCGCCGGCAAACTGAAGGCTGACATCTCCATGGTGTTTTCAAACAAGCCGGCTGCTCCCGGCTTAGCACTTGCAAAAGAACTTGGTTTCCCGACAGCGTGCATCAGTTCTGCTGGCGCCGATCGCGTGCACTACGACGAAAAGGTGGCGGAGATCCTGGACGGCAGCGGCGTTGACCTTGTTTGCCTTGCCGGTTATATGCGGCTTCTTAGCGGAGCATTCGTGTCGCAGTTTGCCGGACGCATTGTGAACATTCATCCTTCCCTTCTGCCGGCATTCCCCGGATTGGATGCTCAGCACCAGGCGCTCTCGCACGGCGCGAAGATGACTGGCTGTACGGTCCATTTCGTCGACGAAACTCTGGACAACGGACCCATCCTGTTGCAAGCCGCCGTCCCCGTTTTCGACAGTGACATAGTTGAAACCCTGTCACTTCGTATCCTGTCCGAAGAACACCGTATTTACTCCGAAGCAATCGCCTGGGTTCTCGAAGGCAACTATCGGGTAGAGGGACGGCGTGTTCTCAAGACTTAAGACCAGCTTTCGATGTTGAACCGACTACTTGCTGCCCTCGTGGCCGTGATCCTATTGATCCTTGCCGTCTTCTTACTCAGCGGCAAGAGAGTTGACCTGAAGCTGACTTCGCCTGTTAAGGCGATCGGCGATAACACTAGTCTCAGTGTTCAAGCTAATGGTGAGCATGGAATCAAATCCTTCACCGCTTCGATTTCGCAGAACGGCCAGACGCGCCGTATCTTCGAAGACATTACTAAATCCACCCAGTCGACGCGAACATATCAATTCAGCGCTGGACGAAAACAGGCTGATTTCCTCAAAGAGGGCGCGGCGAAACTGATCCTCCAAGCGAAATCGAATGACTTGCGGGGCCGCAACTCGACTTTCGAACAGGACGTTCAGGTGGTCTTGCGTCCCCCGACGATCGTTCCTGATGGTCATCAGCACTACATCAACCAGGGTGGTGCAGAACTTGTGACGCTCGAATTAGGCGGCAGTTGGTCAGATGCCGGTGTGCGAACGGGGCATTACGCTGCGGGCACGTTCCCGATGCCAGGCGAACAAGATTCGAGTAATCATCGCTTCTCTCTGTTTCCTTTCCCGTGGGATCTCTCTTCCAACACGATTCCAGTTGCGTATGCAAGAAACGAAGCGGGGACGGAAGTGACTGGAAGTTTTTGGGTAAAAGTATTCCCGAAGCGGTTTCGCGAGAGCAAGATAGCACTGAGCGACAAGAACATGAGCAAAGTCGTCGGAGAACTCGATCCAGGCGGAAGTGGGAACCTAGTCGATCGATTCGTTAAGCTCAATCGTCAGATGCGGCAGGAGAATTCGCAAAAGGTGTACGAGCTGCGCACGACCACGGAGAAAAGGATTCTGTGGTCGGGACCTTTCATTCCTGTAAAAGGCACGCGCGAGTCGTTCTTCGCCGACAAGAGGAGCTACATTTACAACGGCCGCAAAGTCGACGAGCAGGTGCATCTTGGGTATGATCTGGCGCAGACACAAAACTCACCGGTGAAGGCCGCGAACTCGGGGAAGGTGATCTATGCGGACCGGCTCGGGCTTTACGGTAACTGCGTCATCATCGATCACGGATATTCGCTCCAGAGCCTTTACGGACATATGAGTAAGCTTCTCGTCAAAGTTGGCGACCCTGTGGCAAAAGAACAACAGATAGGCGTCAGCGGTGCAACAGGTATGGCCTTCGGCGACCATGTGCACTTCAGCATGATGATCGCCGGCGTACAGGTCGATCCCAAGGAGTGGTGGGACGAACACTGGATTCACGACCGGATTTTGAGTAAAATCGGTTCGCCAGCCGAACGTGCGGCGGCGCCTAGCGCGCCCGTAGGTGAGCCGCCCAATCGGCGAGAGGGCGACGGAAACACCGGCGGTAGCAGTAACATCAGTTGGACGCAAGAAGCGTTCTGCGAGACTGAGATGCATTCTTTTGGGGGAAGTCACCTACCAGGAGATCGGATGTGCGTCGCTGCGGTTACAACACACCTCGACGGAGGCAAAGAAGTGCTTATCTCATCGGCGCCTTTCGTGCCGTAGTCGGATAGGGCAAAATCGCACGTTCCAAATGCCCCAGATTCGCGCTGGACTGAAACCGCTCAGCTGCTCGCCAACCCTATTTTTGCGTCCTGTAAACTTTCGGGATCATGTTGTCCATCGGCTCCTCCAGTCCTTCACATGTGTTTAGCCGGCGCAGCCTCTTACAAACGGTACTGGCGCCAGCTGCACTTTGGATGAACCCTGGCCGCATCTTTTCCGCCAAGAGATCGTTCGTCGTCTACTGGGCCACTTATACGGAGGGCGGTGCGCAACACGGCAATGGGACCAGTAAAGGCATCTATTTGTCGCGCATAGATACGGAGACCGGCCAGCTCACCCCGCCTGAGCTCGCTGCGAAAAGCCCAAATCCATCCTGGTTAGCTCTTCATCCAACCCGGCCTTACCTGTATGCAGTAAATGAACGCATAGAACCAGATGGCAAGCCCGGGCCGGGCGAAGTTAGTGCATTTGCCGTCGATCCCGACAGCGGCAAGTTGACGGAGATCAATCGTGTTCAGTCGCGAGGCGGCCAGCCGTGTCACCTCGGCACCGATAAAACAGGCAAAATGCTCGTCGTGGCAAATTGGTACTCCGGCAGCCTGGCCTCGTTCCCAATCGCGAAGAATGGCGCGCTGGGAGAAGTGTCTGGATTTAGCTTGCAAGAAGGCTCGCGCTCGGGGCCGGAGGTGCCAGGACCGCAAACAAGTCACTGCCACTCTGTACTGACGACTCCTGACAATCGTTTTCTGCTGGCCACGAACACGGGATTAAACAAGATATTTGTGTATCGGCTGAACATCGACAAAGCAGCTTTCGTCGCTCATGACCCGCCATTTATCGGCCTCAAGAAACCTGTGAATCCACGCCACCTTGCACTCCATCCGAATGGGCGTTGGGTTTATGTTGCGAACGAAATCAATCCAGGCGGATGCACGATGCTGCAGTACGACAGCAGTCGCGGTGCTCTGGAGGAAGGTCCTGGGTTCGCTACTGTTCCCGAGAAGTACGAGGGACGAATTTGACTGCGGAGTGTGCAGTTCATCCCTCCGGGAATTTCGTCTATCTGTCTAATCGCGGGCACAACTCGATCGCTACCTTTAAAACCAACGCGACCGATGGCAGGCTTTCGCTAGTTGAGATTTTCCTTCCGGCGGAGAAACGCCCCGCAGTTTCGCAATTGATCCAACCGGGAGCCATCTCGTCGTGATGATGCAGCGTTCAAACACCATCGTTCCGCTTCGAATAGATCAGCGCAGCGGCAATGTATCGCCAAACGGCGCTAGGTTGACGTTGCCTTCGCCCGTGTGTGCCGTCTTCTCTTGAGCAACCCACACGCCCATAACAGCGGAGATAACGCTGAAATCCGAAAAACGACGGTCCATGGACATTTGCAAAGTCCTAAGGCCAATATGGTGAGCTTCCGGAAAGGGTGCGATACCCCTTTCTGGCACGCTCAGCCTTCCGTTGAAAACTGTTCATCCAGCCAGTCCAAAACTCTTCGGTTTAGCGGAGCGCGATTTCGCAATTTCGCAGTGATCTCCCGCATCGTCCCCGGCAGAGAAACGCAGCAGTGTTTTCAGCACGGAGAGCGTCGAAGAACGATGGGCGAATGCACCCAGAGATTCGCCATCATCAGCAAGGTCGTGCAATCAATCCGTTCGGCGCGTCCCTCCATCGTGAAATGCTCAGCAGAGGCAAGGTAGCCCGCAGGTTATCGACGCCGTATACCCAGAAACCGCGTTGCACAACGCCGAGGCGAATTACATCTCTTTGATGGTTCCGTCGTATCCATTTGTGAATAGGACGAGTGGGCGCACTTCGCGCCATACCTCTCCGCAGCCAAAAGATATGCGGGCATTGAGGTTTGCTCAAACCGGATGTGCACAGATGCCATAGCGGGATCGAAGAGTGATACGCCGCGATTGAGGTCCTTCAATTGGCTGCGAAATGCTATAGCTTGAGCGAGCTAAAAGTAACCAAAATGGACAGGAATGTTACGAGGCGGTCCCGGAGGTTGCCGGTTGATGTTTACTGACGTCCGAAAAGCGAACGCCGGCTCAAACTTCAGACGTTCAGGGACTTCAGGTAAGGCACGCTCGGCGGCATCAGCGCCGGATCCTCTTCAAGCTCGACGAAGTAGTTCTTCACGCCGCCTGTTTTTGCGGCTGTGAAGACGGCCTTCCAATCCACGACCCCCTTGCCCAACGGAACCTGGCGGAACCCAGACTTGGTGGAGGGGTCCTTCACCCAGTCCTGGCAGTGCATGGAGAGAAATCGGCCCGAGTACTTTTGGAAGTAGGTCACTGGGTCATAGCCCTGCTGCAAGGTAGAGACCTGAAACTGCAGCTTGGTGGTGGCGGGATTGAGCTCGGCGATCATCATGTCGTAGACCGGTTTGCCGTCGATGTGTTCGGAGACGAAGCCTTCATTGTGCAGCAATGCGACGATCCCCGCGGCATGGGCCTTTTCGGCGAAGGCGTTGAAGGGCTCGACGTAACGTTTCACGTCGTCGACTGTCTGGGTGCTCTTCGGGCGGAACGGTCCCAGCGCGGCGATCGCCATCTGCGTCATGCCGAACTCCTTCGCATAGGCGATGCTCTCGTCCGCCTTTTGAAAGAGTTCGTTCGGCGCCCAGTGCGCGGAGATGCAGCCCAGTCCCCAGTCGCTCAGCATGCGCCGCAACTCCTGCGGCTTGTATTGCTGGAGGCTCGAAAAATCGGCGTAGCCGTATGGCGAGCACAGCTCAATCTGAGTGAACCCTGCCGCACGCAATCCTTTCATGGTGCCGGCGAAGTCCGTACTGATCGACTTGCGCACAGGATAGGTCTGGCAGCCGATCGGCAGACCAAGCGGATCGGCGGACAGATATCGCGTGCCGGTGAGGAGAGCCGAAGCAGCAGCCCCTCCCATGAGAAACATTCTGCGATTCATCGTGTGCATGATCCCTCGTGAAGCGATGGAAAAAACTATAGCACCTGCAGGAGACTGCCTGTAGCCGCCGCGCTATTGGCTTCGTTCTCGTAGCCAAAGATTTACGAACGCAGCTCCGTGGATCAGGCACTTTGACGTGAAGCGCCCTAGCAGCAAAGCCAGCTCAACTCGTTGATGACTGCCAATGCGTGGGTTGGCCCTAATCCAGGACCATCAAGGACGTGGCGGGGTGTTCACGTCAACCTCGCCGCGCTGCCTCGATTGCGGCGATATCGATCTTCTTCATTGTCATCATCGCCGCGAAGGCACGCTTTGGCCTCCTCGCCGCCGCCGCTAGCGCGTCCGTGAGCACGCGCGGGGTGATCTGCCAGGAGAGGCCCCAGCGGTCCTTGCACCATCCGCACTGGCTTTCCTTGCCGCCATTGCCGACGATCGCATTCCAGTAGCGGTCCGTCTCTTCCTGATTGTCCGTCGCAATCTGGAAGGAAAAGGCCTCGCTGTGCTTGAACGTCGGGCCGCCGTTGAGACCGAGACAGGGAATGCCCAGGACCGTGAACTCCACCGTCAGTTCATCGCCCTTCTTGCCGCCCGGAAAGTCGCCGGGAGCCTTGTGAACAGCGGTCACTTTGCTGTCCGGAAAAGTGGCGGCGTAGAACTGCGCCGCCTCATGCGCGTCTTTGTCGAACCAGAGGCAGATCGTATTCTTTGGCTTCATTTTCGGTGTGCTTCTTTGTCCCGATCAGGGCGTGAACGTCGCGGTATTTGCGTGAGTACTACCAGTGAATCACTACTCCACCTGCTGATCTCGCGGGGACGTATAGATCATCGCACCCATTCTGCCTTCTGATCATATCCGCTCGCCTGATCGAATTCGAGGTCCCGAAGCTGTCAAGTGCCATTTCTGATTCAACCGATTTAGGCTTCTACTTGAACAGATCACGTCGATCGACGTAACCCT